>CAZALE010000004.1:104943-143039 GCA_964486055.1 uncultured Blastocatellaceae bacterium | reverse complement strand
GTTTTCTAAGGTTTATCAGGTTTTTGCTTATTAGTCGGTTGGGGTTTTTCCTGCTCTTCGTCATCCAAAATTCTAACATCAGTTCGAGTTCGTTTATAGTTGTAATATCTGACGCGCATGCGAATTTTAACCGTGAGGCCATTATCAAAAACTAATTCGTCGTCGGATGAGATAAAGGTGGGAAACCAATATTTACCATCTATGTTTTCTCTCCATGTTTCGACTACTGGAAATTTATTGTCCTTTGTTTCAGGTATTCCCTTGCCTTTTGATTTGACAATTTGTAAGTCTTTATCATCGACCCAAATTCTCCCGATAAAAAGGCGCTGCTTGGATTTTTTAGGATCAGGAATTACCTTTGGTTTTACGTCAAACACGTAAAGATCTAGCTCATCAATTCGCTCCTTTCCTAATAATGTGAAATCATAAAGATTTATGACGTCCGGCTCCAATGCAAATGGATTTACACCGCCTAAGTCCTCCAGGTCTTCTGGTGTTACACTTATGTCTTTTAAAGTTGAAATAGGAGCATATAAAACTTTTTCGAAGCGTTTACCATCATCGGTAAAGGTCATTAATGAATCCCGACGATATGTACCTGTTACATTTCCTCCGAGTCCTATAGTTTGAATCGTCACGCTTCTATTGAAAACGTAATTTTTTAATGCCTCGCGAAATTCCCTCTCTTTTTCAGTGAAAGCTTTAATTATTTGGTTTATCTCCTGCTGGGTCAGATTGACCTTAACTAGGTTTTGGGCTGATGAAACTTTAGTAAGTCCTAAGATAAGTAGCAGAGCAAAGATCAATTTGGTGATGTTCATAAACCAAATAGACGCCTTGACAATTATTCTGGATGCATTTCAACTTAATTTAATTTCTGCGTGAAACTAGTAGCTAGCATAAATTCTGTAGTCAATTTCTGGAAATATATTGTCTCGAGATTCTATCTCAGCTATCAGTTTTTCATTTACCTTTTCACTTTCGAGTTGTTTTGCAAGAAGATTGAACCTATGAATATGTGATCGAAATCGCCTAGTTGCGTACTCGACCGTCGTCCCCTGATATATCTGGAAAGCCCAATCACTCGATTGTGCTAGTAATAATTCACGTGCCATTTGATTTAGTATCCTTCCTTGCATATCAGTTGGATTTTTGAAAATGTTTGCTAGCTCGGACATTTTTCTTTCTGCATCATGTTGATATGGATACATCCAATCAGTGCGTTCATTCAGCCAAACCTTGTAGTAGCCACGCTCTCCCCAACTGGAAGCTGACGGCTGTTGCAGTTGGAGTGGAATACCAGCGTCTAAGTAATCTCCAGGTGTTATGGCTACGATTTCCTTTTGGTCATAGTGCAATTTTCTGAAGAAGAAATCGAGAAACTGTGGACCTTCGAACCACCAATGTCCGTAGAGTTCAGCGTCATAGGGTGAAACAATCAGCGGGATGTGGCCATTATAGACTTCGCGTAACTGGTAGCATTGTCTTATTCTTTCACCTAAAAAATGAGTGGCATGTTGTGCAGCTTTCTCACGCGCCCAAGAGGGAACGTAAGGTTGTTTCTGCTCTATTCGACCCGTTATTCGGTAATATTTCAGACCTAAATGACGACGATTACCATCGCTATGTAGATGTGGTTTCAAGTACTCTATCGGTAATTCCCATCCTATATCTCTGTAAAATTCCCTGTACACAGGATCTCCGGGATAACCCACTTCGGCACTCCATACCTGCTGAGAAGTTTCTACATCTCTTGCAAATGTTGCAACTCCATTAGGGCAACGAACAGGAGCATGCACACCGAAACGAGGTCGCGGAGTCCCATACAGAATCGCATGAGTATCACTCACAAAATATTCTATCCCCGCCTCTTTAAGCAAATTCTCCAAACCTTCTTCATAAGCGCACTCGGGCAGCCAAATACCTCTGGGACTTCTTCCAAAGTGCTTTTTATAATTCTGAACAGCAACTTGAATCTGTGCGCGCTTGGATTCGATGGTTGACATTAGCGGTAAAAAGCCATGCGTAGCGCCACATGTGATTATCTCTAGCACTCCTTCCTCTTGCAGTTGTCGAAATGCGCTTATTAAGTTTCTTGCATAGACGTTGTTCCACAAATCCATTGACACACTGAGTATCTCGCAGTACATCTGAACAGCTGGTAAAAATTGAGGAGCCTCTTTACTTACACGGGATAACTCTTTTTGGGAGAGTTCATAGAGATTTTCTAGGTGGCGAGTGTATCTTTGTTGTAGTAAGGGGTCAGCTAACATCTCACATAGAGGAGGTGAAATGTTCATTGCCAATCTGGGAGATGCACCTGCTTCGTAAAGATTCTGAAAGATGAAGATCAAAGGTAGATAAACCTCAGTTATTGCCTCATAAAGCCAGTCCTCCTCCAGGAACTCTGGATATTCAGGATGGCGAACGAAAGGAAGATGAGCATGTAGAATCAAAGAGAAATATCCGACGGGCATAAACAAGAGCAGTTGAAAAGATTAACATAGCCAGTCGGATATTAAAAGTTATCTGAGGCTATTTATCTTCTCAAAGAGCTTATCGGCGAAAGCTTTGGATGTTTTCTAAAAGGTCTTTTTCTGTGAAATTCAATCAAGCTAGCACCGAAGGTTCTATAAATGGCCTCATCTGGTTCATTATATTCGTCTGACTCATCGGAGATTATGAAATTTTCTGAGAGCTTACTTCTGATTTTCTCAGATGAGACTTCGTGCTCGGTAATCAATCTTTGTAAAAAATCGAAGAGCGTGGCTGATATATGCCCTCGTAAATCCTCCAAACTCAGACCAGATGCCAATGCAAATAAGGCGTAACGTAACTCAGAGATTTTAAATGGGAACGAGTGATGACCGAATAAGCTGAAAAACGTATTTTTAATTGCTGTGTCTTCGGGGTCATCAGCGGCTAGTGCTAACTCTGTTGCATCGTGCTTAAATCCAGTAGCGTCTAGGATTTCTACGAACTCTTCATCAGAAACCAGGAATTCTGGAGACCAATCCACAAATGGCGATGGTTTGCTGCGAGGAGTTTGGACTGTATTAGAAAATAAAAGCCTTATGAATGGTTTATTTGGCGCAAACAGCCCAATTTCAACACGATACATAGAGTCGGCTTCAACATCGAACCAGGTAGAACCCGCGATTTCAATGGGGAAAAGAAATTCACGGTTTTCTGTTTGGTTTATGAGTTTAGCAACCAATTTATACTTAACTGCTTCATCGCCTAAAATCTTCTTTAATATTTCAAATGGATTTGACCGTAATGACCAATAGAATCTAGCACGGTAGGGAGATTGTATTTGAAGTTGAGCTCTATTTTTCATTGGTAGTGGCGGCAATTGCTCAACCTCTAATTCATCCAGCTTTTCGGACTGATGATCTCCTAGTTCCTCAGCAAACCGCAGAGTAGATTGCTCGGCAAGTTCAATACTTTCTCTTCTTGTGAATTCTCCTGATGAAACGAGATGAAGTTTAAAGTCTTCGAGTATTAAATTAAGGGGATTTCTCTCTTCTTGAGTCATAAAGCTTAATTATGAAGACTCTGAGGTTAAATGACAAGTTAATGGAGAGATTGTGTGGCAAGGAAATGGTAAAAAGCGATTCTCTTCTGGGAGAATCGCATATCATCTTGGTTGCTGATGAGTTTTGATTTTACGATTTAGGGAAGATAGAAAGATTGGGCCGGACGATCCCCGCTTGATCCAAATTGAAAAGCTGAGTAGGCATTGTTAGTGATATCTAAGACATGCCATGTGCCATTTCTAAACACGCAGATATCTGTTCTTCCATCTCCCGTAAAATCTGCTGGGGCTGGTATGTCTCCAGAAAGCCCAAATGCTGTTGAGTAAAGAGAGTTATTAGCACTCATCAGAACATACCATGAACCATTTGAAGATCTCCAGACAGCTATATCAGCTTTTGCATCTGAGTCGAAATCCCCAATTAATGGTTTATCACCAAAAGACTGATTACCAAATTGCACGGCAGTAAGACTATTGTTGCTGCTGTTGAGTCTATACCAAAAGCCAGTAGACGGGCGCCATACATTCAGGTCTGCTATTCCGTCCCCATCATAATCGGCTGGTAATGGTATGTCACCTGCGCTTCCAAATTGCACAGCAACGAAAGCCCCATTGCTACTATTTAATCTGAACCATGATCCACTAGATGGACGAAATACAGCAATATCAGCCAGATGATCACCATCGTAATCTGCTGGGACAGGTACATCACCATTAGTCCCAAAATTTACAACATCAAATGTTGAGTTAGAAGATTTTAGCCGAAACCATGAACCATCGCGAAATACTGCTATATCAGTCTTTCCATCACCATCATAATCGGCAGGTGCAATTTTGTCGCTACTGATTCCAAATTGCGTAGCGCTCAGCGTGTTACTACTACTATTGAAAATAAACCAAACACCGTTCGATGGTCTGAAAACTGTATAATCCGATCTGCCATCGCCGTCAAAGTCGAAATCTAAAAGTTGATAGCTTAGACATTGATTGTTGGTTGAAACGTAACCTTTAATCTGATTTCTGGATCCTTGACAGAAGGTGAACTGGGTGTTTTGTGTTAGCACTGCGTTCATTATCGTATTAGCACATCCATCTGCTGTCTCCAGATGCGTTGCATTCAAGTTATGACCTATCTCGTGCGCTGATAGAATGAATTTAGCGGGAACAAAGTTGACTCTTCCACTTAATCCATAGGAAAAAGATGGCGACCTGCATACTACGCCAAGATAAGCTATGCCTGCACCTACGGCACTTTGTTTGTTACTCCAAAGATGCACTACGTCTCTTGCGATAGAAGCTCGATTAGTATTCCAATAGTTGGCGAAAGACTGAAGAAGATTACTAATGCTAGAGCCATCGTATGGATCCTGAGTGGTCCAAGCATTTTGAAAAACAACTTTGAAAGTAAGCCCTAGCTCCCTTTGATAAACGCCTTCTACCATGTTCATTATCGAGAGAATTTCACTATTGGCTTGCAATGCACCGCCGAGAGCATTTACGTATTCAAAATCTGCATCAGTTGCGATTTCAATAACACGAAATGAGATGAAGGTTTCTGGACTGGTAAGACTTTCAAAAGGTGCAAATTCCCTTCGTTTTCGATCTAATTTATCAGCAAGGCAATTTAAAAGCTGTGGGTTTAGAATGTCTTCCTTGCGATAAATCACAAAATCATCTTTCTCGGCAATCTGAGAATAATGTGAGGCTGGCTCAATAAAAAAAGTCTCTCCTTGATCGGTAAGAAAATATCCTTCGATTTTATCATCATCTATCGTTAACCGAACCTGGGAATTTTGCTGATTTTCAATCTTGCCACTGTATGTGTTGATTGAAGGTGCAGCGATTGCCTTAATTCCTTGATTCGTTACGGATTCAGCTCTGTATGATACAGACTTTAGATCTCTAGGATATATTTGTGCTGTCAGGCTTGCTTCAGCAGTGTTTAGGATGAAATAGCCGGAATTAGCAAAGAATGAACGCTCATCTTTACTGATTTTCTGTATCTGGAATTTTCTGAAAGACTTTGCAAGATCATTATTTATGTCTTGACCGAAGATTATCGTCGTGGCTAGAAGAAGTAGTATTAAAAATGAACCTTTCATTTGCGACTCCTTGTAATTAGAATGTTTTCCACATTTAAGTGGCGCAGGGTTTTAAGATTTTACGCTCCTGAGTATGGAAGGGCGATCTACATGTTTCTCAGAAGTTTTTCTTGTTTTAAGGTTTTTCAAAGAAATCAAATGGCTAACCCTTTTTGAATTATAATCGTTTGAACTCATCGAGGGCAAGATTTTTTGAAAATCTAAATTCAAAATGTTTGTTAAAATGCAGTTAAGAAATAACGAACGGAAGGTTTACATGTTGAAAAAAACGATTAAAAAAATTTGGAAATCATTACCCTGGAGATTACGGATCGCGCTTGTCAGAGTTACACAGCCTAAGTTTACGGTTGCTGTGATCGGAGTAGTTTTTAATAGAAAGGGTGAGGTTTTGTTGTTAGATCATTGGTTACGAGCAAGTAAGAGTGGATGGGCACTACCTGGAGGTTTTATTTCTTCTAATGAACAACCTGAGGTTGCTCTAAGAAGAGAAATCTTGGAGGAAACAGGACTGATGATTTACAACGAGAGACTTCTTAGCGTAAGAACAAGGCGAAAGCACATTGAAATAATGTTCAGAGCGGAAGCAGATGGAATACCTGAGAGTAACAGTATAGAAATAGTTAGAGCTAAATGGTTCTCAATCACTGAAATCCCAGATGCTATGAGTCCTGTTCAAAAGGATCTGATTCTTCAGGCTTTGTCTTTCAATTAATCGCAACTTGTCTTGTTGTTTTATGATCTTTATTATTGAGTTTTTGACAGACTAATAAAGGAGAAAAAATTTATGGCTGTAAACCTAGTACCATCTCCAGAAGTAGTAATGGATATTTTGCAGAAAACTGGTGCTTACAGAAAAGGTCATTTTGTTTATCCATCTGGAAAACATGCTTCCCATTATTTTCAGATGCCATTGGCGTTCAGGTACTACGACAATGCAAGGTTTCTTGCCGTCGGGTTAAGTCGATTGTTTCGCATGGACAAGCAGGTTTCAAGTCGTCTTCCTAAAGTTTCTATAATAAGTCCGAGCCCCGGAGGGATTATTGTCGCGTTTGCCGTGCGCGAGGCGCTAAACGCTGAGCAAATATACTGGACTGAGATTGAGGACGGAAAGCGTCAATTTAGGCAGTACATAAAAGAGGGAGACATCTATCCAGCTATAATAGTTGATGATATTTTGCGTACAGGTAAAGCTATTCGTGAGACCATGGACTGCTTGAAAGAATTGAAAACAGAAGTTATAGCAATCGGCACGATAGTTAAATTCGAAGATGCTCCCAGTGAATTTGATGGAATTCCCGTTAGAACACTTCTTACTTTTGATGTCAATTTTTATGACACTGAAGAAGAGTGGAAGAGAGCTGAAAATATCTCCGACGTGGCTGAAGTTGAGAAGGTCCGGTATTAATTATATTTCATGTCGATTGGATAAGGCTTTATCCATCGTTACCTCATCAACGAACTCCAGATCACTTCCTACTGGCATTCCCATGGCGATCCGAGTCGTGCGAATGCCAAGAGGTTTTATTAATTTTGCGATGTAATGAGCTGTGGCTTCTCCTTCAGTGGTGGGGTTGGTAGCTATTATTATTTCTCTGACTTTCACGTTTTGATTATTCTCTGGTTTGAGACGTGGAAATAGATTTGCCAATCGAAGATCATCTGGTCCAATCCCTCTTATTGGAGACAGCGCTCCATGCAATATGTGATAGAGGCCTTTATATGAGCGAGTTTTCTCGATGGCAACGAGATTGTAAGGTTCCTCAACTATACAAATCAATGAGCGATCTCTGTTCGGTGAACTGCAGTAAAGACATGGATCTGTGTCGGTCAAGTTATTGCAAGTCGAGCATAAAACGATTTTTTCTTTTACTTCCAGGAGACTTTTTGCAAATCTTTCTACGTCCTCCTTTGGACGCCGAAGTATGAAAAAAGCCAAACGTTGAGCATTCTTCGGACCTATACCCGGCAGACGTTTAAATTCATCGATTAACTTTTCTATTGGTTCGGAGTACTCTAGCATTTTTAGAAGCCTAATCCTGGTGGAAGCATGCCACCGATATGGCTTTTTAATTTTTCCTCTACCTTTCGTCGGGCCTCGTTTACTGCAGCCACGATGAGATCTTGTAGCATTTCCACATCGCCTTCTTTTAGCAAGTCCGGAGAGATGTTTAGTTCTAAAAGCTCAAAATCGCCTCTCATTTTTGCATTGATCGCACCGCCTCCTGCGCTAGCTTCAACTACGGTGCTCTTCATCTTTTGTGCCATTTCCTCTTGAAGCTTCTGAGCTTGCTTCATCATCGCGTTTAGATCGAAACCACCTGGGAAATTCATCTTACTTCATCCTTTCTAGTTTTTTGCTTTTGCTTGCTAAATCAAATGGGGCAACATTCTTGGCTTTATTGCTGATCTCTAAGCTTTTAATGATTTAAATGTAACATTAAAGTTTTTTGTAGACCCAAGAAGATTACCTCAAGAGACTTATTTCGCAAGCATCTTACCTAGAAATTATACGTTAGAGTTTTTCTAAATCAGAAATGAGCTAAATTTTTTATCGTTAATCGACGTCAAGGTTTGAGTTTTTATTGAGAAAAGCGAAAAGTTCTTCTTTCGTTGGCAATGCGGTTCTAGCTCCGATTTCACGGCATTTCAAAGCTGCGACAGCATTTGCCATTTTGCAAGCAGTTTCGATATTTTCTCCGCTCAAGATTCCATAAAGAAAGCCTACTCTGAATGCGTCTCCAGCACCAGTTGTATCCTTACAACCTCCTGGTACGTTGAATCCGTGTGTTCTGAAGAAACTATCTTCGCAAAGAATTAGTGAACCTTCTCTTCCGAGCGTCATCCCTGTAATTTTGCAGCCATAACGCATGTGTATTTCTTTGAGAGCAATCTGCCTGTCGGTAATACCTAAGAATTTTTCAGCAAATTCTTCTGCGCAGATGAATACATCGACTAGTTGCAACAATTCTTCGATATGCTCGAATGGTTTATCTATATCAATAGATACGATCGCCCCGTGCTGTTTTGCATGTTTGGCCATTGTGATACAGGCCAGTGTATCGTGTGGAGTAGCATGCAGAATACTGCATCTTTCGGCTATCTTCAGTGGTACATCCTCGGGCAAGTAAGAAAGTTTTTTATCTCTTTTCCAGATGACAGTTCTTTCACCGCTTCGAGAGTCGATTATTATGAATGCTATCTGGGTTTGCGCGCCCTTTATTTGCTCTGCAAAGTCTATGTTGATGCCCTCACTAATCAAGGTCTTAATTCCGAAATGGCCTGCGTTGTCATCGCCAAATCTACCGACATAGGCTGTCTTCGCTCCTAGCCGACTTAAACCCGTTAAGGTTGAAGCGATTTCCCCTCCAGCCATCTGAAAATAATGCTCAAGCTCGACCTTTGAGTTAAATCTCGGATATTCAGGAACAACAATTAAGAAATCGACAGCGTTTGTGCCGAAGCCAACTACATCAAAATCTTTATCTTTACGAAGCTCAAATGGAAACTTCATAGTAATCAAAAAATTATAATCATTTATCAGTGAAGGTTTGAAGCATGTCGAATAGGATTGCGCAGATCTTTTGCTGAAATTTTGAGCGTTGACTCATTAATGTTTAGTAAGACTAAGGAAGCTCGTTTGGAAGGCATGTGTTATAAGCTTCAAGGTGTTATGATTAAAACTTATGAGAAGGTTAATAAGAGCTCCGAGGGGAACTAAGTTGACTTGTAAAAACTGGTTGATCGAAGCGGCGTATCGGATGATACAAAACAATCTCGATCCTGAGGTGGCGTTTGATCCGGAGAATCTTATAGTTTATGGAGGTCGCGGAAAGGCGGCCAGGAACTGGGAATGTTTTGACGCCATTTTGCAGAGTCTTATAAATCTGAATGTAGATGAAACATTGCTTGTTCAATCAGGTAAGCCTGTAGCAGTGTTTCGCACTCATGAGGATGCACCGCGCGTTCTGCTTGCGAATTCAAACATAGTCCCAGCTTGGGCCACGCAAGAAAATTTTGATAGATGGGAACGTGAAGGCTTAATAATGTACGGTCAGATGACTGCTGGAAGTTGGATTTACATCGGGACTCAAGGGATATTACAGGGTACTTATGAAACTTTCGGCTCACTTGCTAGACAAAACGGATGGGGAAATTTGGAGGGGAAGTTTGTCCTTACTGCTGGTTTAGGTGAGATGGGTGGAGCACAACCTCAAGCAATAACATTCAATGGTGGCGTTGGATTGATAGTTGAGGTGAATCCGTGGCGCATCGAAAGACGATTGCGATTAAAGCAAGTGGACATTGCGGTGGATAATTTAGATGATGCATTGAAAATGGTCAATGAGTCTATCAAAAAGCGTGAGCCGTTATCAGTTGCATTACTAGGGAATGCTGCTCAAGTACACTGGGAAATTTTAAAAAGAGGCATAGTACCTGATGTAGTAACAGACCAGACATCCGCCCACGATATACTTTACGGATACATACCAGAAGGGCTTTCAATCCAAGAAGCCGAGAGTCTCAGAGAAAGAGACCAAGAGGAATATAAGAGGCGTGTAATGGATTCAATATCGCGCCATGTGGAGGCAATTTTGGAATTCAAGAGGCTTGGTGCTGTAGTCTTTGATTACGGGAACAATCTCCGCCAGAGGGCGTTTGACAATGGTGTCAAAGAAGCATTTAGCTACCCAGGTTTTGTTCCGGCTTATATAAGACCTTTGTTTTGCGTAGGAAAAGGTCCTTTTCGGTGGGTAGCCTTAAGTGGAGATAAGGAAGACATCTATAAGACTGATAGAGCGATGATGGAGTTATTTCCAGATGATGATCATCTTGCCCGTTGGCTTACAATGGCTCAAGAAAAAGTTCAATTTCAAGGTTTACCAGCTAGAATATGTTGGTTGGGTTATGGTGAGAGGGCTAAAGCGGGTCTGAAGCTGAATGAAATGGTAGCCTCTGGAGAGTTAAAAGCCCCGATAGTGATTGGAAGAGATCACCTCGATAGCGGATCTGTTGCATCTCCTAATCGTGAAACAGAAGGAATGAAGGATGGCTCGGATGCCATAGCCGACTGGGTTTATCTAAATGCCTTGATTAATGCAGTCAATGGAGCCACTTGGGTTTCAGTGCATCATGGTGGAGGTGTTGGGATAGGATATTCTTTACATGCAGGTCAGGTCATAGTAGCTGATGGCACTGAGGCTGCGGCAAGGAGAATTGAGCGTGTGCTTACAACAGATCCGGGAATCGGTGTAGCTCGCCACGCCGATGCTGGCTATGAAGAAGCAATTGAGTTCGCTAGACAAAATGGTATTAAGATCCCCATGATTAAGCATTGAACCTATGATTCTGATTTTTCATCGAAAGGCTTTGTAAAGCTCATGGACAAATCGAGATTAAAAATTCATCTCTATTTCCCGTTTTATTTGCGAGTTTTTGCCTCAGTTGTGCTTGTCATTTGCCTCTTAGCACTTGGGTATAACTTTTATCAATCGAGAGGAAAACCAAAGTTCGTCATGGAAGGTTTGCCTACGAATCTTTCAAAAGATGTAGTTGCTGTAGCCTTGAACTACGAGAGATTAGAGGTGGAGAATGACGTAAAAAAATATCTAATCAAAGCTTCCAAGGTGACAACCTTTACTGACAATCATCAAGAGCTTGAGAATGTTTATTTAGAGGTTTACAGCGAAGCTGATAAAAAAGACGTTTTATCTGCTAACTACGCAGTTTATCTGCCAACTGATGTAAATAATTTCAAGATTTTTTTCTTCGGTGAAGTAAAGATACAGACCAGAGATGATTTGTCCGTACAGGCTGAAAAAATCAGCTATGATAAAGCTTCAGAGATTGCTGAGAGTGAGGGGCATACCCAGTTTTTCAATGATTTGTTCAAGGGAAGAGCTGAAAAGGCGCGTGTTTTTATTGCTGCTGGTTATGTCGAACTTTTTCAGAGCGTAGAGATAGATTTTGAGAACAGTGATGGTCATAAAGGTTATATCAAATCGAACTATGTGAAATTTGAAAGAGATGAGAAAAAAATAACCTTTCAGGAGAATGTTTTTGCAGAACTTAACTTACCTCAAACTGCAGAATTACGCTCTCAAAAATTAACATGCTTTTTCGATGAAAAGGAAATCACAAGAATCGAGATGTCAAACGATGCTGAGATCTTCCAACGTGCCGATAAATCAGAAGTTCGTAATCTCAAGGCCACAGCGCAGAATATCCAAGTGGATTTGAAAAGTGGCTTAAGAAAAATTCGACTTCAGAATGAGGCAAAAGTAGAAACTTCAGAACAAGGGCAGAATCCCATCTTTTCGAGTGCGGATTTAATCACATATGATAAGGAGTCTCAAAGACTCATACTTGAGGGTTCCGCAAAGATAAGGCAGTTTAGAGATCAAGAACAAGTGCATCTTGATGCTGATAAGATCGAGGCAGATTTTTTCCCGGACGGCAATCTTCAAAAGGCCTTCTGCATTGGTAATGCAGATCTCAAGCAGATCAATTCAGATAGAAACATTGAAGCCTCCGCTAACAGAATGAACGTTTACTACAAAGAGGATCGAAAAATTAAGGCTGCTGAGGCACTTGGAGATGCCAGCGTCACGTTAATCCCAACAGACGCAAATGTTAATTACTCTAAAGCGAATTTATCAACGCCAGGCGCTATTAAACTTTCTTTCGGACGAGATGTCATAGAGAGAGTGCAGACGGAGGGAAGGACTACAATTTTTTTAAAAGGAATTTCAGATAGACCTGATGCTTCTGATAGAACAATTTCAGCCGACAAAATAATAACATTTTTACAGCCTAATGGACGAGACCTATCAAGAGCTGAGGCTATCGGAAATGTCGTGCTCCAAATAGATCCAATTCGAAAGTCAGCAGATAATTATAAAACTATTTTAACCTCAGACCGACTAGAGTGTGATTTTTATGAAGGGAATAATCTCAAGCTTTGTTTGATCTCTAAAAACGCCAAAGCCGTACAAGAGCCGTTTTCGCTTGGTAAAGGGAAACGAATTTTGCTCGCTGAAACTTTCAGCGTTGAATTTGAAAAGGAAAATCAGAGCCTAGCGAAGTATAACGCAAGCGGAAGAGCTAGGTACTCAGAGGATGACAAAAATGCGATGGCAAATCAGATAATTTTTACTGAAACGGATGGTGTAGTGCGCTTGCGTGGTGGTGAGCCGACAATCTGGGATTCGAAGATGAGAGCAAAAGCAATTGAAATAGATTGGGACACACGTAACGATAAGTCATTTTTAAGACAGAAGGTTTCTTCTACTTACTATAATCAATCGCAGTCTGATGGGACATTGCCATTTTCTGATAGCTCGGCCCCGGTTTATATAACAGCTGAGATGGCTGAGTTTGACCACAGAAATGAGATTGGAATTTATTCTGGCAACGTGCGGGCATGGCAGGAAGAAAATTATATTCGCGCGGATAGAATCATCTTATTCGCTAAGGAAAGAAAAATGAACGCTGAGGGTAGGGTTCAGACATTGCTATATAAAGTTAAGCAAAAAGTCGTTAACGGCAAAGAAGTTGATCAGCCAGTTTCTGTAGCGTCCGATAGATTCAGTTACCTAGACGAGACGAGAGTAATTAGATACGAAGGAAATGTTGATATAAAACAAGGGGCTGATCGGATAAATTCTGACTCTGCAGAGATTTTTCTCAATAGGCAGAATGAGCTGATAAAAGCAATAGTATCGGGGAATGTTAAAATAAGTCAGCCGAATCGTAGAGGGACTGGAGAATATGCAGAGTACGTCGCCGCAAGCGAGGTAATAATCTTGCGTGGCTCACCAGCAAAGGTTGAAGACGCCGAACAAGGAGAATTGCAGGGAGCGCAGATGACCTTATACATGAGGGAGAATCGTTTTATTGGTGAAGGAAAGGAAAAGACTCAGTCTTCTCCTGGACGAACTAGGTCCATCTACAGAATAAAAAATTGAGAAAAACCCTTGTTCTGAATCATCTAAGGAAATGATGTTGACGCAGATAATAGAAAGCCAAGAGAATGGTAAGAGCAGTGGTTTAGTAGCCATCGAGCTAAGAAAGAGCTACGGTAAGCGTATAGTTGTTAACAATGTAAGCCTTAATGTGCATAGGGGAGAGATTGTAGGGCTTTTAGGGGCTAATGGCGCAGGTAAAACCACTACATTTTACATGATAATGGGTCTAGAGACACCAGATTACGGAAAGATTTTTTTAGATGGCCAAGACATAACTCAGATGCCCATGTATTTGAGGGCAAGATTAGGACTTGGCTATCTACCGCAAGAATCCTCGATATTCCGTAAGATGACTGCTGAAGACAATATACTCGCCGTCCTGGAAACCAGAAAAATGACAAAAGAGCAGAGACGAGAGAGACTAGAGAAGTTGTTAAAGGAATTTGGTATTGAGCACGTTCGCCGAACAAGGAGTGATCTACTTTCTGGTGGAGAGAGACGGCGTGTGGAAATTGCTAGATGTCTTGCCACCGATCCTAAGTTTATACTTTTCGACGAACCCTTTGCAGGGATTGATCCGATTGCAATAGGGGAAATCCGGGAAATAATTCTCTATTTGAAAAAACGCAAGATTGGTATTTTGATAACTGATCATAATGTTAGAGAAACATTAAGCATAACCGATAGAGCTTACATAATGTCAGAAGGGAAGATTCTCCGCGCTGGTAAGCCAAAAGAACTAGTAGAGGATTCGACAGTCAGAAAGCTTTATCTCGGTGAAGGGTTCACGTTATAACCGTTGATCGATTAAAAAGGAAATTTCTCGTGGGCGATTCTGAGGGAACAAACCGGCGGAGAATATCGCCTGCTAGATTGCAGGCCTTTAAGGTTTTAGAGCGAATAGAGAAGAATAAAAGTTATTCCTCGATACTTTTAGCGAGGGCTGAAAAAGAGTTGTCTAGGTTAGATAGAGCACTTTGTCATGAGCTTTGTCTCGGAGTTTTAAGAAGAAAGTTGCTATTGGATAAGATAATTGAAAAATTGACTTTCAAGAAACCCCTGGATTTAGAGGTTAAGATAATTTTAAGACTTGGCATCTACCAGTTGGCTTTTTTGAATAAAATACCGAGATATGCTGTCGTTAATGAGGCAGTTGAAATGGCTGCATGGACTGGAAAAAGAAAAGCCAAAGGGTTAGTTAACTCGGTTTTAAGGAGGTTCGATCCAAGAAATGATTTTCCATCCAAGTATAATGATGAGTTGGACAGAGTGTCCATAGAAACTTCTCATCCCAGATTTTTGATCGAGAGATGGATTAAACAATTTGGATTTGAGCAAACAATAGAGTTGGCTAATGCAAATAATACAACAGCACCTTTGGAATTTCGCTTTACTGCAAAAACTTCTGATGATACTAAATCACGAGCTAGTGAGTTTACCGTAAAAGAACTGTTGGAGCTTGCTGACAAGGGAGAGATATATTTTCAGGAACTCGCCTCACAAAGAATAGCCGAAGCTTTGAAACTCTCAAAAAATGAGAGTTTTCTTGATGTTTGTTGTGCTCCCGGCAGTAAATTCACTCTTATCAATTATTTGGCACCTGAGGGCTTTAACGGATTATTTGTAGGCGGGGACTTTTTTCTGAAGAGATTGAGAACCGTAAGAGATAATTGTGAAAGGCTTGGAGTGAAAAATTATCATCTGGTAGCTTACGATGCCCAAAACTGCCTACCATTTGCTGATGAGACTTTCGATGTAATCCTATTAGATGCTCCTTGCTCTGGTACTGGCACAATTCGTAGCAATCCAGAGATTAGATATTTTTTACAAGAGGAAGATTTTCAGGGATTATCAAGAAAACAATCTGCTATGCTACGAGAAGCTGCTAGAGTACTCAAAAAAGGTGGAAGATTGCTTTACTCAACATGTTCGTTAGAGCGAGAGGAAAATGAAGATGTAGTTCATAAATTCCTCAACGAAAGATCTGAATTTTCAATAGCCTCAATTCCTGATTTAGAGCGATTTCGCACTGATGAAGGATTTTTTCGCACTTTTCCTCATAGGGACAACATGAATGGGTTTTTCATGGCATTTCTAAGGAAGAAATAAAGTCACCTGCTGTTATTGATTTTTCCGCGCTTCGAACGATCTACTTGTAAATTAACTGAACCTACTTAGATTAATTTTAAGGTTTCAATGAATTAAAAGGATTTAAGATCTGAATGGGCCAGGATTTAATGGCAGGAAAATGTTTTGATTACAAAACATCCAAAGATATGAACTATCGATCTAAAAACACTTAGTAAAAAATTTTAGGGCGAAAGATGCTCAGTAACTAAAAGGCCTATAAAACCGTGGTTTGATATCATTCTATACTCTAAGCCTTCATCAATTACTTGTAGCTGAGTTTTTCTGATTGATGATGTTATGAAGGTTTGATCTGTGCCATAAAGCATTTTATCAAGTTTATGATCGACTCCCTCATCTTTTGTGTAAGTTATTATTGGAGAGGTTTGGTTGTCGATGCCTTGAAAAGATTCACTGTACTGCAAGCATTCTGAGAGCCTTTCGGTATTACCTAATAGAAAAATGTCTCCGTTAAAGGCGGCTGAAAGAGTTCCATCCTTTGACCTCCATATTTTCATTGATTCTCTTTCTATCGGATAGGAGGAAAAGCTCACATTCAAAATTGCAGCTTTTATTTCGTTAAGATTTTTGACCTTGGTGATGATAACGCTTTCATCTTCGGGAAACCTGATTACTAGGATATCTGAGTTCACTGAGTTTAGAAATCTTTGTGGATCTGAGATTCCATAAGGTGCAAAGAATAGATCCATGAGCTCCTTTACCCGGCTGATTTCGCTCTTATCAAGATGTGTTTTTCTGGTAATATTATCGGATATGGCCATCCATGCCTTTGTTGGATTTTGAAAAGCATAAATGCTGAAACTTGTGGCGTGTTTAGGAATAAACCTCAATAGCTCATTATCTCTTGTTTCTCTCGGTAGCCAACTAGCTTTCAAGAGAACGGAAACATCCTCGTCCAGCCCCAAGATAAATACATCCTCGAGATTTTCTGCTCTTTTTATCATTTTCCATTTCACATTGTTAATCGATTTACTAAGCGTTAAGGATGTAATTTGAGCCATTATTCTTTGGGCAGTCGGTTCATCTGAGATTAAAACGCCGATTAAACCACCTAGAATGTTTGCTATTAGAGAGACGAATTTTTTATCTGCGTAACCAAAGATGATTGCATCCTCAGCTTCCTTATGAATCTCTTTGGGGATTTTAATAGACAAATTTTCGCTATTCCCATTTTTTACTGATAGGGTTTTCATGACTGCGTTTTTGTCATTGCTTGCATAAATCAAATCTTTCGATAATACAACGAAAAACTTCTCTTCATTTTCCGATTTCCATGTCAACCACTTAGCATCACCTTCAGTAGACTCTTGAATGTAAATAGGCTCAGTTATGGATTTTTCGATAAAGGGATGAATGTATTTTTTGATTAAATCAGCATTTATTCGCTCTGAATAACCCGTTTGGCTCACGGCGACGAAGTAGGGTTTAAGATTTAATAATGTTTCATTTTCAATGTTATCGCTAGGTAAAAGTTCAAATCCCATTATAGCTATGCTTACATCGAGAGCCGGTAGGTCATCAGGTGTATTATTTGCGATAATGTTTTTAAGCTCTTTTAGATTTTTTATTTCGACGTATGCAATCGCGTCTGCAGGTAAGAGTTTCAGCGGCTCGTATTTTTTAGGGCTACCGAGATACCATATGATTACAGCGATAACAAGTATTGAAGCGCTCAGGATGGCGATCTTCCTGCATGAGACACTCATTGTTTCATTATGTGTTGACTTCTTGATCATTTTCAATAAGCATGGGTGGTTTGTTCTATTTGTTTAACTCATGTTAAGATGCTTTCATCATGATTGGAAATGTTTTTGCGAAGGATATTTTAAGGGGAAAAGTTGCCTTTTTGACTGGTGGAGGAACTGGTATCACTGGTGGGATAACGAGAGCCTTTGCTGAGCATGGAGCGAAGGTAGCTATAACTTCCAGAAAGATGGAGAGCCTATCTCCAATGAAAGAGCTGATAGAGTCTAAAGGTGGGGAATGCTTCGCTGTAATTTCTGACGTAAGAGACTACGCTTCAGTTGAAAATGCTATAGCAGAAACCGTAAAGCACTTTGGGAAGATTGATATTGTTGTTAATGGAGCAGCAGGAAACTTTTTATGCAAGGCCGAGGAGTTATCATCAAATGGTTTTGGAACTGTTGTAGATATAGACACGAAAGGCACTTTCAACGTTTGTCGGGCCGCATTTGAAGAATTGAAAAAGAGCAAAGGCCAGATTCTGAACATATCAGCTACTTTACATTATCTAGCTACTCCTATGCAGATTCATGTTTCTGCTGCAAAGGCTGGGGTAGACGCCATAACAAGAAATCTATCAGTGGAATGGGGCCCTTATGGCATAAGGGTAAATGGCATAGCGCCTGGACCGATAGAAAATACTGAGGGCATGAGGCGACTTGTCCCAGAACCGATAAAAGAAAGCTTAAGGAAGAGAATTCCGCTCAGACGTTTTGGTAAAATTTCTGATATAGAATACGCCGCTTTGTTTCTGTGCTCCGATGCTGCTAGTTACATTAACGGTGTCACGCTGGTTGTCGACGGTGGTCATTGGCTCACGGGAACTTCATTTTTTTAAACTCTTGGATCGAGGTTTTTGATGATGTTTGAAATTTCTCCGAGCAGTTTTGAGGAGTTTTTAAGAGAATCTGAAAAAGGCAACATTGTACCGGTTGTGCGCAGTGTGCTTGCTGATTTGCATACTCCTGTCAGTACATTTCTCAGGGTTTGTAGCATATCCGAAAAATCATTCTTATTTGAGTCGATAGAGGGCGGGGAGCGCATAGCTCGGTATTCATTCTTAGCTGCTGATCCATATATGACCGTAAGAGCCAAAGGCAGGCAGCTAGAGATAGAAAAATTCGGAGAAGTCTCTACACTCAATAAGGTTTTTATATTGGATTACTTGCGAGAGCATTTCTCTGATAGAAAAATTGCACCTAGGGCCGATTTGCCGCCGTTATGTGCTGGCGCCATCGGATTTTTCAGTTATGATGCAATAAGGCTTTTTGAGCCTGTTCTTGATTCAGGTGATGATTTTCCAGAACCTGATGCTGTATGGATGTTCTTCAGGAATGTTGTTGTTTTTGACCATCTTCGTCAGCAAATAAAGATAGTTTCTAGCGTTTTTACTGAGGAAGCAGAAGGAAGTGAGGCATTTCTGAGAGAGTTATATGAAATAGCTATTGCCGAAACTGAAAGAATAGAGAAACTTTTAAAAGAACCTGTGCCGATTCCTGTCAATCTACAGGGACAAGAAATAAAGTCAAAGAATGTGACTTCTACTTTCACCAAAAAGGCATTTCTAGAGGCTGTTGAGAAGATCAAGGAACACATCTTAGCTGGTGATGCTTATCAAGTGGTTTTGTCACAAAAATTAAAACGCCAAACTGCTGCTTCGCCCATCAATATTTATCGAGCATTAAGGGTTCTGAATCCATCTCCTTATATGTTTTTCGTAAAAACCGGCAAGGAAATCCTGATTGGAGCTTCGCCCGAAATGTTGCTAAGAGTCAGAGGCAAGAATATCGAATATCGGCCCATAGCTGGTACTCGTAGAAGAGGAAAGGATGATATAGAAGATTGGATTTTGGGAGAAGACTTGCGATCTGATGAAAAAGAGATAGCTGAACACATAATGTTGGTAGATCTTGGAAGAAATGACCTAGGAAAAGTAGCAGAATACGGCTCTGTTGAGGTTGAAGAGCTCATGAAAATAGAAAAGTATAGTCATGTTCAACATTTAGTTACTAGTCTCAGGGCTACATTAAGAGATGAATTCGATCGTTTTGATGCTTTAAAAGCTTGTTTTCCCGCTGGTACTGTTAGTGGCGCTCCTAAAATCAGTGCCATGAAAATAATAAGAGAGTTAGAGCCTGAGCCGAGAGGAATTTATGCCGGAACGGTTGGATATATCGATTATGCTGGTAATCTGGATACCTGTATTGCAATCCGAACCGTGCAGTTAAAAAATCGCCAGGCTTTTGTTCAAACTGGCGCTGGAATTGTAGCTGATTCCGTCCCTGAAAAAGAATATGAAGAGACGATAAATAAAGCAAAAGCACTGTTGAAAGCAATAGAAATCGCCGAACAACAGTTTCAGTAGAATCAGCAGTAGATTTAGCGTAGAGTGATTAATGTGTGATTTTTGATATCTTTAATTTCAGCGGATCATCTCAGTTTAGTTTGACTTTCACAGTTTTTGATTTGTCTTTTTGGTAGTTCTGAGAAAGTATTTGCTGATATTTTGTATCGGATCTAGTCAATCGAAAATAATTTTAATGGTACTTATGTTGCTAGTTATCGATAATTACGATTCATTCACATATAATTTGGTTCAGTATTTAGGGGAGCTTGGGGCTGAGATGGTAGTTAAGCGCAATGACGAAGTAACCCTCGATGAGATAGAAAATGAGATAAAGCCCGATAGGATAGTTATTTCGCCGGGGCCAGGTACTCCTGATGACGCAGGTATTTCACTAGCTGTAATAGAGAAATTTTACAGCAAGATTCCGATTTTGGGAGTTTGCCTCGGTCATCAAGCCATAGGACAGTTTTTTGGTGGACGTGTAATTAGGGCTCCATTTCCAGTACATGGAAAGTATGCTGAAATATGCCATGATGGAAAAACAATTTTTCAGGGTTTGACCTATCGTTTCAAGGCTGCAAGATATCATTCTTTAATTGTAGATAGGGATACATTACCAGAATCGCTCGAGATTTCCGCCACTACTCCAGATGGTTTAATCATGGCATTAAGGCATAGAAACTATAGGGTCGAAGGAGTTCAGTTTCATCCTGAATCAGTTTTAACTACCGAGGGTAAAAAGCTTCTTCAAAATTTTTTGAGTCTTTAATGATGAGAAGCAAGGATTTATTAATCTCTGCACCGATGCAGCCATCTTCTAGTAAGGCAGATACTCCTTTACATCCTTTTCTTGTGCGCCTGATACGTGGGGAAAATCTATCTTTTGATGAGGCAGAGCGGTTTTTTCTGGCTCTGACTGACGAGAGTGCGAATCCAGCTCAGATCGCCGCTGCTTTAGTGGCGCTGGTGATAAAAGGTGAAACCCCTGAGGAATTAGCTGGAATGTCTAAAGCTATGCGAAGGCAAGCCGTACGAATCAGAACCACACATAAGAATTTCATAGATACGGCTGGCACCGGTTCTGGAAAAATGAAAACATTTAATGTTTCTACTGCCGCCGCTTTTGTGATAGCAGGTGCAGGATTGCCGGTTGCAAAACATGGGAATAGAGCTGTTACGAGCAGGACCGGTAGTGCTGATGTTTTAGAAGCTCTCGGAGTTAACATAGCTGCAGATCCAGAGAAAGAAGAGGCTTGCCTGGAAGGTGCAGGAATTTGTTTCATGTTTGCACCTAAATTCCATCCTGCTTTACTTCGCGTTGGCGATATAAGGAGAAGTCTTGGAGTTCGAACAAGCCTTAATCTGTTAGGACCATTATCAAATCCTGCTGGTGCTCCTCGCCAAATAATAGGCGTTTGGCATCCAGCCTTGGTTGAGCCGATGGCTAAGGCTCTTGCTTTACTCGGAATTCAAAAAGCATGGGTCGTGCATGGTGAAGATGGACTCGATGAGATAACGCTTTCTGCCGATACATTAGTAGCTCAGGTTGAAAAGGGAGAGGTTGAGTTTTTCAGAATATCTCCTGAAGATTTTGGTTTGAGAAAATGTCAAATTGAACATTTAAGAGTGGATTCACCGACAAAAAGTGCTGAGATAGTGCTGGATATCTTGAAAGGAAAGAGAAGGGATGAGGCTAGGGATTTGGTAGTCATAAATGCTGCTGCCGCTCTTTTTGTCGGCGGACTCGCAAAAAATCTTTCGCATGCTGCTAGGCTGGCTGAACAAAGCATAGATAGTGGTAAGGCGCATAATAAATTGGAAAGACTAATCCAAATTACTGGTTAAAGTGGATGACGTAGGGCACTTTGTGTCTTTTCGCTAGTAACTAGATGATTTTATCCTCTCTGGGTTTCACTTGATTTTAATGAAGATTTTCGCTAACCACTGTGCAATGCAATGATTTTTAAAAACTAGGCGACCGGTTTTCAAATACATGAAGAGATTGATTGTTCATCTTACTTACCCGCAATAAGACAGCTCATGGCTCGAACAGGATAGCTGCTCAGGGTAAAATTGGTGATAATTTATGTTTTTTCTCGATTAGGCTAGCTCACCTGTATTTTCTTCAGAGGTATCATGGATGGATTCGAATTCCAGTCGTTCCAATTTTATTTCTTCTTCAGTAGGTTCTGGAATGTCACTTCCAGTTAATCTGGCTAGTACGGCAGTTATGTTGTCCTCGCCGCCTCTTTCATTGGCTTCTTGTACCAATGTAAAGCAGGCATTTTTTAGATCGTCGAGATTGTCCAGGATGACTCTTAGAAGGTCATTAGCACGCAGTTTGTTTGATAGTCCATCGCTGCAGAGTAGTAAAATATCACCTCTTTGCGGGTATAATCTTACGACAACTGGGTAAACCTCGCTTTGAGCGCCAAGTGCTTGTAATATGACGTTTTTCATTATGTGAGTTTCTGCTTCCTCAGGTTTTATTTGTTTTGCATCTACCAGTTGTTGGACTAAGGACTGATCTTTAGTGAGTTGATAAATCTGGGCGTTTCTGATCAAATATGCTCTACTGTCTCCAATTTGCACTATATCAACTGCGTCAGATGTAATACTAACACCTGTAAGCGTCGCTCCCATCCCACTGTATTCTGACTTAGTTCTTTGCTCAGTGTGAATAACATGATTTGCGTAGAGAGTAGCTTCATAGAGGCGCTCTATTAATGAAACTCCTTGTATTTTCTTGGATTCTAATAGATGCTTGCCGATGGTTTCCACTGTCATTTTACTAGCAACCTCACCGGCTAGAGCCCCGCCCATTCCATCAGAAACTGCCAAAACTAGGCCACCTTCGCCTATCTCGAATTTCTCAGAGTGTATTTTGATTTCATTAGAGTTTTCAGACGCAACCCGAAAGATTGATTTGTCTGCATCCAGGAGGAGATAGTTATCCTCATTCCCTTTTCTTACTCGCCCTATGTGGGATGTTGCATGAACTTCAACAAACAACATATTTGCAACAATAATCCTCAGCTTGGCATAGTTTACAACTTTGCAAGAGCTTTGTCCAAATCTTCGATTATATCTTCGACATCTTCGATACCTACAGAGATTCTGATCAAACCATCGGTGATTCCAAGGGCTTCTCTTTTTTCCTTTGGAACAGAAGCATGAGTCATAGTTGCTGGGTGACACATGAGAGTCTCAACACCACCCAGGGATTCTGCCAAGGTGCACAGCTTTACATTCTCTAAAACTATTTTCGCATTTTCCAAAGAGCCTGTTTCAAACGAAATCATTCCTCCGAATCCTTTCTGTTGACGTTTAGCTAGCTCGTGTTGAGGGTGTGATTTCAAACCTGGGTAGTAAACTTTTTTTACTTTTGGG
Organism: uncultured Blastocatellaceae bacterium; assembly: GCA_964486055.1. GTDB lineage: Bacteria > Acidobacteriota > Blastocatellia > Pyrinomonadales > Pyrinomonadaceae > J014. The sequence continues at coordinate 119,807 of CAZALE010000004.1, read as the reverse complement.
TGTTCAGAAAGGAAGTTGGCCACGGCTCTTCCATTGAGGTCATGTCTTTCCATTCTAAGGGCTAAAGTTTTAGTTCCTCTTAACACTAGGAAACTATCGAATGGAGATAAAATCGCACCCACGCTATTCTGGATGAATCGTATCCATTCGGCATCTGCTTCGTCGTTTAGGGCTACAAAACCTCCGACAGAGTCGGAATGACCATTCAAATATTTAGTAGTGGAATGAACAACAATATCGACACCAAACTCCATCGGACGTTGAAGATACGGAGACATAAACGTATTGTCGCAGACTACTTTAGCCCCATGGTAATGCGCAATATCCGAAATCGCTTTCAGATCAGTTATTGCCATTATTGGATTCGTAGGAGTTTCAACAAAAACCATTTTCGTATTTGCCTTAAAGGCTTTTTTTACGTTTGCGATTTCAGTTGTGTCGACTAGATCGAACTCTACTTTATAGTTTGAGAGCACGCGGTTGAATAGTCTGAATGTGCCTCCATAGGTGTTATCACTTAAAATCACGTGATCACCTGACCTGACTAATTTTAAAACTGCGTCTATGGCAGACATTCCTGAAGCGAAGGCAAAGCCGAAACGGGCGCCTTCTAATGCTGCGATATTTTTTTCGAGGGCAAGACGAGTAGGATTCTGCGTGCGAGCATATTCAAAACCCTTGTGCTTGCCCAAACCCTCCTGAGCGTAGGTAGACGTTTGATAGATCGGTACACTTACCGCGCCTGTTGTAGGATCTGGTTCATTTCCTGCGTGTATTGCTATGGTCGAAAATCCCATCTTCGATACGAATTTTTATAATAAACTTGAACTTAATAATCGTCAAATGCATGTTTTCATTGAGTTCGCAAAACGGCTAATGGTTTCTTAAAGATAAGCTCGAAACAGGTTATGAAGCCACAGAGAATGACGATGAAAATAGTTGCGAAAATCCCAACCAAAACGATCGTTAGATCAGCCTCCCAATCGATTTTGAATAACTTTGTGGTTACAACGTATGAAAGGATTATTGACAGCAGCGCTCCGAGTATACCAGCAAGCGTGCCGAGAATTGCGTATTCAGTGACTAAAATTTTCGCAAGAGTTGATCTATCGGCTCCGAGTGTTTTCAATATAGCGTTTTCATAGATTCTCTGCGACCTTGTAAGAGTTATTGAACCAATCAAAATCAAAATTCCAGTCAGAATTACAAAGCCTCCAACGAATGAAATTGCGAGTGTAAAATTATCTATGAGTTTTCGGACGCTCTGTAAAATGTCAGCTGTGTCAAACACCTGAACATTTGGGAATTTCGTAAGGACTCTCCTTTGTAATAATTCACGTTTATCTGCAGATAATTGCTTATTTACTGGCAATATGAATGTTTGAGGGGCTTTTTCAAGCACGCCAGGGCGAAAAACAAATACGAATGCGGTTCGGGTGTTGCGAAGGTTTATCTTTCGGATGTTTTTAACTATTGCTTCTATTTTTCTTCCGAGGATATCAAAAGTTATGGTGTCGCCGACTTCTACCTTAAGTCTTCTACTCATCTGTTCCTCAACGGATACCTCTGGCTGAGTTCCTGATGATCCCTGCCACCACTCACCTTCAATTATGCTCTCATTCTCGTCTAATCGGTCTCTATATGTAACCGCAAATTCTCTGCCTATCTGCCCTTGTTGCTGACGAATTTCAGGATTCTGAAAATCAATGGGCTCACCATTAACCAACACGATTCTTGCTCGAACTGTAGGTATCGGAAGCTGCGGCTCCTCAGTTATCTCGTCTACTATTTTCCTGACCTCATCAATTTGTGATCTTTGAATGTCTATGAGAAATACGGATGGCAAGCTAGAATTTCTGAATAAATTGAATTCACGCAAAAGATTAGCCTCTAGCGATTGAACAGATAGAATAATGAAAATCCCCAATCCAACTGCCATTATGATTATTCGCGTCTGATTGCCAGGACGATAAAGAGAGTTGATTGCTTGAGATACAGCAAAGCTCACGAGATTTTTAGTTTTTCTTATCGATGTTGTCAGGATCGTTGCTGCCAGATACAGGATTAAGGTTGTAGCTATTAATCCGACTAAAAATACAATACCAACGACTACTGAGCCTGCCTGCCATATGGCAATTAGAGACAGCAAAATGATTAAAGAGCTTGCAAACGATAATCTAACTTTGTCTAATTTCCCGACCAGAGCTGAGTTTTCATCCCTAAGTAGCAGGTTTGGATGAATATTACGGATCTGAAGTAATGGTAGAATTGAGAAAATAAGTGAAATGCTTAGACCCAGCATCAATCCGTGAAGTATTGCTGAGCTTTGAAGTGCAGCAGATAGGCGCTCAGGTAGAATTGTAGCGAAATGAATCTTAGCGATTAAAAGTGCAACTTGGGCAAGCAAGATGCCAAAGCCGCATCCAATGAGACCTAAAGTCAAAATCTGCAATACATAGGTCGATAGAATCAGGCGATTCTTTGCACCTAAACATTTTAGCACTGCAATAGTTTTCCTTTTTTGTTCAACGAAGGCTCGTGCTACATTCCATATTCCTATCCCACCCAATACAAGTATTAGTAAGCCGGTTAATGAGAGATAATCCTCCAGACGTTGAAATTGGTTATCTATATTCTCCTGACTTTCTTTGTAAGAAGTAACATTTAAAATTGTTCCCTTTAAAGCCCTGCGCAATTCTTGAACGAGAGGTGTTGGATCCTCAGATGCTCTGAATAGTATTCGTCGGCGAGCTCTGGCAGATGCTAATCCTGCTTCGTCAAAAGAGCGCTTTTCGATAAAAACTCGTGGTCCTAATCGAAATCCTCCCGAACCTCCTGGCTCCTCATAGAAAGTACCACGTATTTGAAACTCTACAGTTCCAATAAAAACTGAATCTCCTAACTTTAAGTTAAGCTTTTCTAGTAGAGAAGAGTGCACAACGGCACCATGATTTTTTAGAAGTTCATAGTTGAAAGGATCACCACCTGATAACACAAAGCGCCCTACTAGCGGGAAGTTTTCTTGAATACCCTTCAGCTCTATGAGTTGAAAGCCTGTGTTGGTGCGGGCCATTGCTGTAGTGGTTATTGTTTCGGTTCGGGCTTCGATGATTGGAGTCTTCGAAATTATTGAATCGATTATTAGAAGCTCGCTCGGGCTAAAGACATTTGTGGAACTAATTTCAAAATCAGCCGTTAGAAGTTCTCTTGCATCACCTGAAACTGCCTTGTTGAGATTTTGAATTAATGAACGCAAACCAACTACAGAGCCGACGCCAATTGATATACACAGAAAGAAGAATAGGAGTCGGCGCCACGTTGATCTCAGTTCACGTAGAGTCAAGTTTAATATGAATTTCATCTGAACGAGAGCTCCGCAATTTTAGAGTCTTCGATGATTTTTCCGTCTTTGAGTCGAATTTTCCTTGAGGCGGCTTCGGCTAGTTCCTGTTCGTGGGTTACTAAAATCAATGTGGTTTTATTTTCTTTGTGTAATTGCATCATTAAATCAAAAACATGTTTTCCGTTATTCGAATCGAGATTTCCTGTTGGCTCATCAGCCAGGAGAATTTTTGGATGATTTGCAAATGCCCTAGCTATACAAACCCTTTGCTGCTCACCTCCTGATAATTCAGATGGATAATGATGTGCTCGATCTGTAAGTCCAACATCTGCTAACAATTTTTCAGCCCTCTCTTTCGCATTCTTGACACTATTTATTTCCATCGGGATCAGGATGTTTTCAAAAGCCGTCAGGGATGGGATTAAATGAAACGATTGAAATATTATTCCAATTTTTTCTGCTCGTAGACGCGCTAATTCGTCTTCATTCATTCTTGTTATATCCAATCCATCTATCTTTATTTGCCCTTTAGTAGGGCTATCCAGACCAGCAATTAATCCCAGCAATGTAGATTTACCGCTGCCTGATGCTCCAGTTATCGCAACAAATTCGCCGCTTGGAATTTCAAGATTTATATCGTCTAATATTCTTAAATAACTGTTTCCAGAGCGAACTTCTTTGGTGACATTTTTAAGCTCAATCATTCTTAAATTAATCTTACTGAAAAAAGGCCATTGAACAAAACAATCTATCGCTGCATCACAATAAAGGTATGATTAGGGTCGCTTTTATCTTGGTATCCTTAATGCTTAGCTTTAGCTGTATCGGTAAGATGCAGGAGTCGCCGAAAGACAAAAGAAACAAACCACTAAACGCAACGGCGACACGCAAAGATAAACCGAAAATCATTGCTTTTGGTGACAGCTTAACAGCTGGGTTCGGACTTAGCGAACGCGAATCTTATCCTTACTTATTGCAGCAAAAACTTGATGCTGATGGTTATGAATACGAGGTAATAAATGCAGGAGTGTCGGGGGATACGACACAAGGAGGCCTTGAGAGGATTGATTGGTCGTTGGATCAGGAGTCGGTGGAGATTTTGATACTAGCATTAGGTGGTAATGATCTTTTGCGTGGAGTGCCACCATCACAGGTTAAAAGCAACCTAGCTGAAATAATAAAAAAAGCGAAGGCGAAGGGGATTAAGGTTTTGCTTTGTGGTATGCTGGCTCCGCCTATCATGGGACCAGAATACCAACGGGACTTCAATCGACTTTATCCTGAATTAGCTGATGAGTATGGAGTTGCTTATATGCCGTTCATTTTAGAGGGAGTTGCATTAAGAAAAGAGTTAAACCAAGCAGATGGGATACACCCAAATGCAGAAGGTACGAAGATCATGGCTGAGAATATCTATCGATATTTGAAACCGCTACTTAAAAAGTAGTCTTAAATGGAACATACGTTTAGTTAGGACCAGTCCATGTTGCTGAAAATACCAGGTTTATCAATTCTTCTGTAGCCATGTCTACCGAAAAAGTCTCTTTGTGCTTGTATCAGATTAGTCGGTAAACGACTCGCTCTGTATGCATTCATACAGTTTAGCGCAGCGCTAAGGGCCATAACAGGAATATCTCTTGCTATTGCCGCTACGCACACTTTCTTTAGTGACGGCAAGCTCTCCATCATCAGTGAAGCTATTTCTGGATCAGCCAGTAGATTCTCAAGATCCGATTTTCTTTGAAAGGCTTCGTAGATATATTCAACAATTTGCGAACGGATGATGCAACCACCTCGCCACGTAGCAGCAATTTTTTGTAAGTCACACTCGTAATACTCAGATCCTTTAGAAATCAATTCAAATCCCTCTGCATACGATATTAGAAAAGCAGCGAGCAATGCTTTTTCCATGTCCTCAAGGCTCAGCGAGTATGCGTTGAGATCATTATTTTTTTGCTGCGGAATGGCGTTGACTAAAATTTTTCTGGTCTTTTCTGAGGAAGAAATAAAGCGCATACACACTGCAGCTTCGATACTGGGTATGGGAGTGCCAAATTGCAAGGCTGTTTGTACCATCCATTTACCTGTTCCCTTTTGCTCAGCTACATCAGATATCAATTCTATCAACTCAGTCGAATTCTCTCGTCTTTTCAAAACCTTTGATGATATCTCTATCAGATAGGAGTTTAGTGCCCCGTTATTCCAATCTTGGAATATATCTGCTATTTCTAAATTCGTGAGATTGAAGTTATTTTTTAAAATTGCGTAGATTTCAGCGATTGATTGCATTAATCCATACTCGATTCCATTATGTGCCATTTTGACGAAGTGTCCTGCAGCACCATTCCCAACTCTTGCTTGGCAGCTCTCTCCGTTAACTTTTGCGGAGGCTGCCTCAAGAAATGGTTTTAAAATTTCGTAGGTTTGCGCGTCACCGCCGAACATTAAGCTAGCACCTTTTCTTGCTCCTTGGATGCCTCCAGAGATGCCTATTCCTACGAAATTTACTCCATCTTTTGCTAGTTCAGAGATGCGCCTTTCTGTTTCTAAGAAATGAGAGTTTCCAGAGTCAATCAGTATATCATTCTTACTTAGAAGTGGCTTAAGCGACTCAATTACGTCATCTACAGTATCCGATGGAACGAACAAAAATATTTTTCGTGGTTTTTTAATTTGATTGAGAAGACTTTCAAGTGTTTCAGCCAGCTGTAGGTTTGAATTATTCTCATGCGCCAAATAGTCATACTTAGACTTATCCTCGTCGTAACCCGCACAGAGGAAACCTTGCTCTGAGAGATTCAAGATAAAAGACCCACCGATGACGCCGAGACCTATAATGCCTATGTCTGCAAGCATATAGAAAATCATAGCACGGCAAATCGTCGAAATTTACATGGGACGAATGTTATAATTTTTTAAAATGTTAAGAGTTGGTTTAACTGGATCAATAGCTGTTGGAAAATCTTATGTTTGCGAGGTTTTCAGAGAACTAGGGGCATTTGTTTTAGATGCTGACATGGTGGCGCGTGAGGTTGTAAAGCCTCATACAAAAGGTTGGCAATTGATTATTCAGCATTTTGGAAAAGATATTTTAAGAGAAGATTGTAGCATTGATAGATCGAAGCTGGCGGAGATAGTATTTGCCGATGAGCAAAAACGATTGTTACTTAATTCAATAGTTCATCCATTAGTAATCGAGGAACAAGATAAGTGGCTTGAAAAGTGTGAGAAAAAGAACCCAAACGGGATTGCGATAGTTGATGCAGCGTTGATGATAGAATCAGGTGGATACAAGCGTTTTGATAAATTAATCGTTGTATGGTGCGATGATAAAGAGCAGCTAAAGAGATTGATGAATCGCAATAATTTAAGTGAACAAGAGGCTCTTAAAAGAATCAAAGCACAGATGCCGCAAGATCAGAAGAAAAAATATGCAGATTTTCTGATTGATACCACTGAAGGCTTTGATAAAACTAGAGAACAAGTGATCAAGGTATTTAGGGAGCTACAGAGATGCATCGGCTAATAGAGAAGGTTTTAGTAAAGATGCTCAACTTACAACACATAATTGTGTTGATATTTATCTTCTCCGGTAACTGTGAGCTAGAAAAAACAAGGATTTTTTCTTCAAAGAACCTTCCGCCGACAAGACAGGAATTTCGATGGAGCAATGGCAAGCCAGCAAAATCATTCGATCCAGCTAAAGCCAGTAGTCCTCCAGAGACGGATATTGTAAGAGCAATTTTTAAAGGGCTTACCGATGTTAATCCACAAACTCTAGAACCAATACCAGCAGTGGCCGTAAAGTGGGCATCTTCTGAGGACTATAAAACCTGGACGTTTTATTTGCGAAAAGATGCAGTCTGGACTAATGGTGAGAGAGTCGTGGCACAAGATTTTATTCGCTCATGGCAACGAGTTTTTTCTTTGAAGGAGAAATCACCAAATCGAAAACTCTTAAAGAATATTGTGGGATTGGAGGGAGAGTCTATAGGTACGCAGGAAGGCAGTTCACAAAGTCCATCAAAGCACGGTATTGGTTTATCGCCAAAATCAGAAGCTGATGGTTCTGAAGCTGTGAAATCAGCCGGAAAACTGTCAGACATTAGTAAATCTGAAGAGGATAGATTACAGACTAAAAGAGCTAGTGGTGACATGAGATTAAACAATGGCGATAAATCGAGATCTATCGGACTTAAGGCTTTGGATGATTTCACTCTTGAGGTGAATTTAGTTACTCCAGATCCTCAGTTTCCTCTTCTAGTATCTAATCCTGTTTTTTACCCAGTTTATGATGGTGGTATTGAGTTTGAAAGAGATGAGCTAAACTCAGCGGTTACTACTAATGGTGCCTTTCGCATAACTTCCGTAGGACTGGATGGAATAACACTGGATAAAAACGAAAAGTACTGGGACAAGGCTAAAGTTAGGTTAGACAGAGTGAAAATAATTCCTGTTCAAAGTGAGGATGAGGGATTAAAAAGGTATGAGGAGGGGGAATTCGATGTTTTGACGAATGTAGAACTATCGCCTACTCTTCTAAAACTTCTTGAATCTTATGCTGACTTCTTTAAGACCACACATGCGGCCGTTAACTTTTATCAATTTAATCTCTCTAAACCCCCATTTGATGATAGAAGAGTCCGAGAGGCTTTAGCCATCGCAATCAATAGGCGTTCTATAACCGAGGATGAGCTTGGTGGAACTGCAGTTCCAGCATATTCATTTTCACCATTCGGTAAATTGCAGTTGTCAGAGGATATCGAAAGAGCAAAAACGCTTCTGAAAGAAGCGGGATTCAGTGATACGGAAAATTTTCCGATCGTAAGACTACTCATAAATCGTAACGATGCACAGAGAAGAATAGCGAAGGCTATAGCTAAGATGTGGCAGAAAAACTTGGGAATCAAAACCGAAATCGTCGCAAAGGATGCTGCTGAAATTGAGAACGCATTTTCAAGGGGAGAATTCGATTTAGTAAGGCGCGGAGTTGTTTTTCCGACAAAAGATGAAGTCGCAAACATGATGCTCATGTTTCAAGACCATATATCATTGAGCAATATGAGTACGGAGGACGCGCCGGAGAAAAAACCACAAAATAACATTGGCGAAAAGACTCAAGATAAGATTGAAACTGACTGGCCCAACAAACGCCTCATAAAGAATGAGCAGGAAGCCTTCGAAATCTTGCCAGCAATTCCTATTCACTTTCCGATTTCCTTTGCATTGGTTAAACCTTATGTTCGAGGATTTGTCTTGAATTCATTTGACTCACCTTCATTAGAACAGGTTTGGATTGATACTGACTGGAGGGAAATCAAAAAAGATGAGTCAAATTCGTGAAGCTATCAGACCTACTACTTTTATCTATCCAGAAAAGCTACGCAACTATTTAGGATTGGAAGTAGTAATTATATCGGAGACTTTTCAACATACAGGGAGTTTTAAGTTCAGAGCGGCTTATAATCTCGCTATCAATGTACCAAATCAGATGATATTAACAGCTTCTTCCGGTAATTTTGGCCAAGCTCTAGCCAGAGCGTGTCAAATCGTCGGTAAAAGCTGCATAGTTGTTATGCCTGAAACTTCTGCTAAGACAAAAATCGAAGCAGTAAAATCTTATGGAGCTGTGGTTGACTTAATAGATACGAGCAAGGTATCTCGTAATGACAGAGTCAGAGAGCTGGCCAAGCAAATGCCTGAGGCTTATGTGGCGTCAGCTTACGACGATGTTTTTGTTATAGAGGGAAATTCGAGCCTTGGAGAAGAAATTTCTGCTGTAGATTTGGATATCGTTATTTCGCCGGTAGGTGGAGGCGGATTAATCTCCGGCATCGCCACAGGACTTAGAAAAATGAGTAGCAAGGCGGAAATAATTGGAGCAGAACCAGCTTTAGCGAATGATGCGGCTAGAAGTCTGAAAGAGGGAAGACTAATAGCGAATGAAAAAGAGCCAAACACTATTGCCGATGGAGCAAGAACACAAAGTCTAGGTAAACTCAACTGGGAAATTATAAAATCTGAAGTTAAGAGAATATTTGAAGTTCCAGAGATGCTGATTAGCGAAGCGGTTCGGCTTTATTTTCATCTCGTCAATTTAAAAGTAGAGCCGACGGGTGCTTTATCTCTGGGTGCCGTGCTTCTCGAACCAGAATTTTTCAGAGAAAAAAAGATAGGGTTAGTGGTTAGTGGTGGAAATGTTGATTGTGATGTGTATTTAAAAATCCTAAACGGTGAGTTGTGATTTTTAGGGCTCAGAATATGATCTTCAGAACCTCCAAAAGACAAATTCTGCTTGATAAGCCTGTCGTAATGGGTATTTTGAATGTCACTCCGGACAGTTTCTCTGATGGTGGTAGGTTCGTATCCACAGATGAGGCTCTGAAACAGTGTGAAAAAATGATAGCAGAAGGAGCTTCGATTATCGATGTTGGCGGCGAGTCGACGCGTCCAGGCTCTAAGCGAGTGACCCTCGAGGAAGAATTAAAGCGCATAGTGCCAGTAATTAAAGAAATAACCAAAAGGTTTGACGTGGCTATTTCCGTTGACACTACAAAAGCCAAAGTAGCAGAGGAAGCCTTGAATGCTGGAGCAGAAATCATAAATGACATCTCTGGGCTAAGATTCGATCCAATCATAGGTGACATAGCTGCCAAGTACGAATCTGGATTAGTGTTGATGCATTCAAGAGGCTCTTTTGAATCTATGCATAACCAAGAGCCTGTGGATGACATAATTCTTGAAGTTTCAACTGGCTTAAGGCAAAGCATAGATCTAGCCTTTGAGCATGGGGTAAAAAAGGAGCAGATAGTCATTGATGTAGGACTTGGATTCAGTAAAACCTCTGATCAAAATCTGCAATTGTTAGCAAAGCTAGAGCTTTTAGTAGCTGAGTTCGGTGACTTCCCGATGCTAATAGGCTCCTCCAGAAAATCCTTTATCGGAAAGGTATTAGGAGATGTGGATGTTTCTCATAGGCTTTATGGGACGCTGGCTACAGTTGTCATAGCAGTTTGGAAAGGTGCGAAAATCGTTCGTGTTCACGATGTGAAACCGGCAGTTGACGTGATTAAAGTGATCGAGGCAATAAAGGAGCATATATGAAACTATTGAGAGTTGTAGTTTATTTATCGATGTTCTGGATGGTTCTAGGTTTCACCGAATGTTATGAACCGGTAACCAAGTCAAGCTTACCAAAGCATATTAAAACCGTAGCTGTGCCTGCATTTCGTTTTGAACCAACGGGCGCAAGATATCGCATTGAATCCAGATTTACAGAGGCAGTAGTCCGTGAGCTGCTTCGTCGTGGTAGAGGATTGAGAGTGCAGGGCGCACGAGAGGGAGCTGATGCGGTCATAGAGGGCACAATAAGAGATTTTAATTTCACCGGTGTTTTGTTGGATGCTCAAGGTAGAGCAAGAGTATATGAAGTTACGATTACCATTGCAGTTAGTGTTATCGATACTAAGGAAAACAAGGTCCTTTATGACAATCAGAATTTGATTTTCCGAGACTCCTTCGAATTTTCTGAAGATCCACGTTCATTTTTTAACGAAGAGGATCCTGCGGTTGAACGTATTGCGAGATCATTTGCTGAGACATTGGTCTCCTCTATCATAAATGGTTTAGGAGTTCGTGGGGAGAAAGGGCAATGATACTTGATAGAGAGGCTTTGAGAAAACAGTTAAGAGCCGGTCAGATAATGCCTGTTTATTTACTGTTTGGTGAAGAGGCTTTTCTAAGGGATCTGGCAGTAGAAACGATAACCAAGAAAGTGTCGGGTGATGGATTTTCGGAGTTTGATCGTAGTGTATTTGATGCTTCGGAAACAAAAATTGAGGATATTCTGGTGGCTGCGCGAAGACTACCGTTTGGGCAGAAACACGTTGTTGAAATTCGTAATGTAAGAATCGCAGCTATTTCGTCCAAGGATACCCTTAAAGAGCGCGATGAGCAATTGATAAAAGAATATCTGGAGAGGCCTTCTCAAACAAGTGTTTTGATTTTTGTAGCCGAAGAATTCGATAGAAGAAGAAAGTTAGCTAAATTGTTTCTAGAGAAGGCAAGCGTCGTGGAGTTTAAAAAGCTTCATGGCACAGAACTAGTAGCTTGGATAAAGAAAAAATTTGAATCGATGCAAGTAGTGGCGGAGGATTCGGCAATAGAGTTACTGATACGATTGGTAGGTAATTCGCTTCAAGAGCTGAATTTAGAGTGCGAAAAACTAGCGACTGCTGTTTTGACAGAGTCTATTATTTCTGATCCAGAAACTGAGAGACAGACTGTCAGCACTGAATTGATAAAGAGATTGGTTCCAGATCGTTTTGTCCCGGAAAATTTTGTCTTAGCTGATTATTTACTTGAAAGAAACCGTGTAAAAGCCATGGAAACCCTCAGAAAACTTTTGGATGAAGGCGTAGAGCCAACCTTGCTTTTAGGATTAATAGCCTCAAGTTTCCGCAGAATCTTTTTAATAAAGGAGATGATAAAGAAGGATATGGATAGAGCGCAGATCGCTCGCTTAGCAAAAATACCTTATCATCGGCAAGAAGAATATTTCCGAATTGCTCGGCGCTCTGATGCTAAGCGTCTTGCTGATTGCTTAATCAGAATTGCTGAGGCGGATTTGGCAATAAAAACCTCTAAATCAACCCCTCGCCTTCAATTAGAAATTTTACTCTTAGAGTTGACCTCATAAGTTCTAAAAACTTACTGCTCTCTCAAACAGTCAGTTAGTATTTCTCTTTTGCAAAGAATTTTTGCTTTAAGTTCGGTTAATGGATTGAAAAAAATCATTGACAATAGTTTTTATAGGACATTACACTATGAGCAGTGAGACGGTTTAATGAACCTGTAACGATTGAAAAAATACTACGAACACACGCCCAGAGAAAAGCAGAAATTAGATCGAGATTAAAGGAATTCGAGGACATTTGGTTAAATGCATCTGATGAAAGACTCTGGGAAGAAATGGTTTTCTGCTTTTTTACCGGCGGTTGTTCTGCAAAAATGGGGCTCAAGTCGATAGATTCTGTACGCCCATTATTGATGGATGGTACCCAAGAAGAAATTGAAAAAGCGTTACTCGGTAAGCATCGTTATCCAAGAGCTCGCGCAAAATATGTTGTGTCTACGCGAGAGTTTTTGAAAAAACACTTTCAGATGCGAATCCGAGAAAAGCTCAATGAGTTTTTTGATCCGATGGAAAGACGCGATTGGCTCGCTCAAGAAAGAGGCATCAAAGGGCTTGGCTACAAAGAGGCGAGCCACTTTTTGAGAAACATTGGCTTTAAGGGTTATGCCATTCTTGATAAGCATGTAGTTAGATCAATGGTAGAGTTGGGATTGATAAAGGAACCGTCTTTGCCAAATAGTCGCGCGAAATATCTAAAACTAGAGGAAATTTTGCGTGACTTTTCTGAAGGCTTGGGTATCGATATGGATGAAATGGACTTAGTCTTGTGGTCTATAAAAACAGGTGAGGTTTTGAAATAAATAGTTGACTTCGAACAAGGAGGTAGAAAATGCTCCGAGCCGGCTTGCTAAGATTCGTGATCGCATCGAAAAAATCGTTTTTCTTTCATCTCATGAAAGTGACGATCATTCTACTAATCTTAAATCTGCCAACATTGGCGGATGATACCCAAGAAGATCTCTCGAAAATAAACAAGCAAGCCGAAAAACTTAAACGAAAAGGTTATTATGAAGAAGCGGAGAAGCTGTTCAGAGTCTTATTGGAGAAAAAGCCCCAAGATTCTCAACTAAAACTAAAACTCGCGTTCGTTTTAATGAAACAAAAACGGTTTGTTGAAGCATATGATATAGCTTTTCCCGTAGCTAAATCTGAGCCGAAAAACACATATGCATTTGCAGTTTTAGGAAATATTTTGCTAGGTGCTGGAAATTTCAGAGAAGCTAACGCATGTTTAATTAACGCCTTAGTTTTGAATAAAAAAGAAGATTTAGCATGGGCAGGGTTAGGACTTTTAGATTTCTATGAGAATCGTTTACAGGAAAGTATTCAGAAATTGAAAAATGCCGTATTTCTTGAACCGGATGAGCCTGATTATGTCTTTTATCTAGCTCAGGTATCTGCGAGAGCAGAAAAGTATAAAGAAGCTGCAGATTATTATAGGCAATTTCTCGAGATGGCCCCTCCGGCTGATCTTGACCGCCGCGAGCGCATCAAAGGCTTGATGAATTTCCTCAGGTATATCGGTGATAAAAGTAAACTGTATGTTATAAGTGGTAAGAAAAAAACTGTTGTCCCGATAAAGATACTTCGAGAACGGCCTGTGATACAGGTGTTCATCGGGAAGAACAAGGAGCCATTAAATTTTGTTTTGGATACCGGATCTGGCATTTCCGTTATAAGTGAACAAACGGCTGAGAGGTTAAACATCAAGGCGATTGCCAGAGGTGGAAAGGCAAGAGGAATCGGTGGTGAGGGTAAATTTGAGATCGTTTATGGTTTTTTGCCATCTGTGACAATAGGCCAGATAAAAATAGAGAATGTGCCAGTTTATATAAGAAGGTTTCATGCTCAGCAAGAGGATATCGATGGCTACATTGGCTTGGCGATGATATCGAAATTCTTCACGACAATTGACTATGGTTCGCTTCAATTCTCTTTAGTAAGTTATGATGAACAGCAATCAGATAGTCAAAATCCTAATTCTTTCAATCTGCGATTGACTCAAAGCGGTTACCTGAGTGGAGAAGTACAGATTGAAGGGATTGAGGTCCCAATGAATTTCATAATTGATACAGGTGCGAGTATCTCAGTAATTTCAGATGAGTTAGCAGGAATGGAACCAATCAGACAGTATGCATCTCAGGAAAAGTTAAGAGTGATTGGCGCTGCAGGAATTACTGATAGTGTACCATCCTATATTCTGCCTCGTGTCAGCTTCGCTAACCAAAGTCGTGAAAACATCAAAGCGATAGTTTTGGATTTAGACATGATAAACGAAACTGCTGGCTTTTATCAGGCTGGAATTTTAGGAGGGAATTTTTTGAAGTATTACAGATTGAGCTTTGATTTCGCCACATCAAAAATATATCTTGAACCTATCGACTCTAATACTTCGGCAAAGCACTGAATTATGAAAATTTCGGTTTATCTAGAAACTTCGGTTATTGGTGCGTACCTTGATAATAGTGAGCCTTTTCGTAGGGACTTAACGATACGTTGGCTAGAGCGTGAGCTATCTGAGTATGAGGCATTTGTATCCACTCTTGTCAGACGTGAGATTCAAATGATGTCAGAGCCATATAGAAGCGCATATCTTAAAATAATAGAGCCAATGAAAAATATAGATATTTCTGAGGAAGCAGCGATATTAGCTGAGGGTTACATTTCACGAGGCATCTTTCATCGTAGACACTTGATAGACGCCTTTCATGTTGCTCTTGCCTCGGTCAATGAGATCGATTACCTAGTGACATGGAGTTTTGGGCGCTTAGCAAATGTTCGCCGTCAAGCCAGAATTACGGTTTTTAACATGGCTGCTGGATTTTC
>CAZALE010000004.1:77547-104843 GCA_964486055.1 uncultured Blastocatellaceae bacterium | reverse complement strand
AATTTGAAATGTTATTTTTCTCTATGTTAAATTGCTGAAGATATGAAATATTTGAAGCCTTCTATAAACTGGTTATTGATTTTTGTCCCAATGGCATTTGCATTTCGTTTTATCCCGTCGCTTGATAATCCTACGGCTCTCTTCATTTTCTCATGCATAGCTATAATTCCGTTAGCAGGATTGATGGGTAAGGCGACTGAGCATCTGGCTGAAAGACTTGGGCAAGGTATAGGCGGTTTACTAAACGCAACCTTCGGTAACGCTGCAGAATTGATAATAGCATTGTTTGCATTATGGAAAGGATTAGAAGGAGTCGTCAAGGCGTCAATAACTGGCTCAATCATCGGGAATATGCTATTAGTTTTGGGTTTGTCGCTCTTTGTCGGAGGAATCAAATTTAAAAAGCAGGAATTTGAGAGGACAGCTGCGAGTAGTGCATCGACAGCCTTAACGCTTGCTTCTATTGCGCTTTTGATTCCTAGTGTTTTTCACATAGTTGCTGCAGAAACGCCAGTGCATTTGGGTGGATGGACGCCGGAAAAAGAGCAAAGTTTGAGCTTGGCGATTGCGATAGTTTTGTTTGTAACTTACATAGGCACTTTATATTTCTCGCTTTATACGCACAGAGATTTATTCGTTGGGAAGGCTATTCAAGGAGCTGCGTCTGATGTCGGACACGAGGAGGAAGAATCGGGAGAACACTGGTCCTTAACTCGTTCCGTTTTAACTCTTCTTATCTCAACGACGTTCGTAGCTATTGTCTCTGAATTCTTAGTCGGGGCAATTGAAAAAGCACGAGAAAGCCTAGGATTTACAGAGGTTTTCGTGGGTGTCATAGTTGTGGCGATTATAGGTAATGCGGCTGAACATTCATCAGCCATTCTGATGGCTGCTAGAAATAAAATGGATCTAAGTTTGAGTATCGCCCTTGGGTCATCTTTACAAATAGCACTTTTTGTCGCTCCAATCCTCGTATTTGTATCTTACCTCTTCGGTAGACCAATGAATCTTGAATTTACCATACCCGAAGTAGTTGCAGTCTTAGCGTCTATCTTGATAGTGGAACAAATTTGCTCTGATGGTGAAAGTAACTGGATCGAAGGTTGGCAATTATTATCTGTATATGCCATTTTGGCAATTCTTTTCTATTTTCTTCCTGATGCCCATCATACCTCGCTTGAGATAGGGACAGGTGTGAGTCATAAATAAACTTAAGCTTTATTTAGGCGTTCAGAGATTGGCTCTTTGAACCAACAGAAGGTGCAGAATAAATATTGTTCTAGAATTTCCTCTGAAAGGCTTGAGTAAAAGCTGCGAGCCACGATCCTATCTTGATCATTTAAATCATCCCAGGTTTTTAAATTATGAAGCCCACATCTCGGACATTTTTCGCTCTGAAATTCGCTTCTTCTGATTTTAGTTTTCATGCTGAAATTGTAAAATTTTTTTGAAGCTCTTTCCATTAAATTACAAAAGTCGAATCGAAGATGAAAAAAATTTTTGCTTTTGCCTGCACTTTGATTTTTTGCATTCAATTAGCAGCTCAGAACTTTGAATCTCCGGAGATTCCTGAATTTGATTTTTACACTCGTGGTCCTTACAGAGGCTCTGTGCCTCGACCTCAAGATCTTCTGAGGTACGATGTGGGGCGATTTCATACAACTTATGCGCAGATGGAAGCGGTCGTTAATGCGATTGCAAGGGCGGCATCAGATAGGGTGCGAATATTTGAGTTGGGAGTTACGAATGAGCATAGAATGATGTATCTGATAGCTATTTCGGCACCAGAAAACCTAGCCCGCCTCGATGAGATTAAGGCGAATAACGCTAAATTGGCTGATCCGAGAAAAACCACACCGCAGGAAGCCGAAGCAATCATAAAAACCAATCCGTTGATCGTTTGGTTAGCATATACGATTCATGGTAATGAGTCAGCTTCATTTGAGGCAATGATGCAGGTTGTTTATCAATTAGCTGCATCTGAAGAGCCAACGACCCTTGAGATATTGAAAAATAACGTTATTTTGATCATACCTTGTGAGAATCCAGATGGGCATGAGCGATTCGTTACTTGGTATAACTCAGTAGCTATGGGAAATGCAGATAGGAATGCGTTTGAGCATCGCGAGCCATGGAGTATTTTTGGGCGTTATAATCATTACCGTTTTGATTTAAATCGCGACAATATAGCTGCTACCCAAGTAGAAACTCAACTTATGCAAAAAGCCTTTTTCGAATGGAACCCTCAAATCGTAGCGGATCATCACGGGCAACCTTCACAATATTTCTTTCCACCAGCCTCGCTACCGATAAATCCTAATTTGCCACAACCTATGACTAATAAGTGGATGGAAGTTTTCGGTAAGGCAAACGCCGATAGCTTTGATGCTCAAAAGTGGGATTACTATATTCGTGATGTTTTTGATTTATTTTATCCGGGCTATTGGGATTCGTTTCCTTCTCTGAATGGCGCTACTGGTATGACATATGAAACTGACGGCGGAGGCTTTAAGGGGTTAAGATGGACTCGTGATGATGGATCTATCGTAACACTTCGCTCGGCAATTGCGAAGCATTTTGTAGCTTCGATGACTACGCTGGAGACTGCAGCTAAGGTTCGTTTAGAGAGATTAAAAGACTTTTACGAATTTCGAAAAACAGCAATGCAGGAAGCCCAGCAGGAGAAAATGAAACGCATAGTCATACTCCCAAACAAAGACAGGATTAAGGCAGCCGAGCTGATGGAAACTCTGAAGAGAATGAAAATAGAAATCTCAGTGGCGAAGAAACCATTCACCTCTAATCTTGCGCATAGTTATCGACAGAAAAACTCTCCGGCTGAATCTGTCAATTTTCCTGAAGGTTCTTACTTAATTGATTTAAGCCAGCCTCAGAAACGCTTAATTAAAGCTTTGTTGGAAATCGAGACTCCTCAGAATCGAGAGTTTGTCGAGGATCAGATAGCTCGATTTAAGCGAAATCAGAGGCGAGGTAAGAAAGAGCCAAAAGAAGAATATGGTTTTTATGACATAACTGCATGGAGCCTACCGCTTGCTTTTGGCCTTGATGCCTATTGGACTGAGGATCTGGCGCCTGTTGAGAAAGAAGCTTTAACTGACGAATATCTTGCAAACGCTAGGAAAGGATCTGTAACTGGACGCGCCCAAATGGCATATGTATTTCCATATGATACTGATGTCGCTGCAATAATGGCGTTGAGATTATTAAAAGAAGACTTCAGAGTTGCGGTCGCTACGAGAATCATGAATGCAGGTGGAAAAACCTGGAAACCGGGAACCTTCGTTGTCAGAGTAACTAGAAATCCTGAGCGAGTTCATGAAGCGGTGGGTAGAATAGCCAGAGAACTAGGGGTCAATGTGACTGCAATTAACACCGGCTTTTTTAATCAAGGCGATACAGGTATCGGTAGTGAAACTTTGATAAGCTTAGAAAAACCAAAAATAGCTATGCTAGCTGACGAAGGCGTAGATCAAACCTCGTTCGGCTCAATCTGGTGGACATTTGACAAGTACAAAATCGACTTTACCGCGTTGAGTTTTTCTGCTATTCGCTCAGGTGCGTTAAAAAACTACAATGTGCTTATAATGCCTGATGGTTCAGCGGAAAGATATCTATCCATGCTAGGCAAAGCAGGCTTAGATGTTCTTAGAGAGTGGATTGAGCAAGGTGGCACTTTAATAACTATGCGAGGCTCAGCTGTGTTCGCAACTTTGAAAGATGTAGGTTTTTCATCTTCCGTTTTGGTCGGGGTCGAGGAGGAGAAGGAAGAGACCAAAGGAAAGAAGGAGGAAAAGATAGAGATCAAGTCCGATGAAAAGCCTCAATCATCGCAGACCGATATGAGAAAGCCGCAAATCGAGGTCAAGAAAACTAGCGAGGGCAAAAAGGAGAAGCTCTCAGTAAGGGATCTACAGAAACCTCTCGAGTCAGGCCAGCCTCAGTCGATCACTGAAGATAAAATAGACAAAAAGGATTGGCAGCCAGCAACTCTCCCGCCGATAGTATCGCCTTCAGCTTCGATGAATAAAACCCCGGAAGCAGTTCCCGGAGCAATCATGAGAGGGACTGTAAATCAAACTACTTATTTAACCTATGGTTTGGATGATCAATACTTGCCTGTTTTGCTTTCAAGTGGATACTTTTTCCGCTTATCTAAAGAGGGAACAAATGTAATCGTCTTT
This sequence comes from uncultured Blastocatellaceae bacterium, assembly GCA_964486055.1. GTDB lineage: Bacteria > Acidobacteriota > Blastocatellia > Pyrinomonadales > Pyrinomonadaceae > J014. The sequence continues at coordinate 100,641 of CAZALE010000004.1, read as the reverse complement.
GATAGCGATTCTAAAAATCCACTTACCATTGCTGGTTTTGTGTGGGAGAGTAATACTGAGGAACTCTTAAGAGGTACGGCTTATATGATTGCCGAAAAAAGAGGACGAGGAAATATCATTTTAATAGCTGATGAGCCCTTCTTCAGAGGCTTTTTCAGATCGATGACAAGACCATTTTTCAACTCTATCCTCTTTCGTGATGGTTTCTAGCGAATTTTCAGCTATGTGATCTTGCCGATAACTGCAACTCGATGAAGGTTGGAAATGAGCTTCTTATTGACGTTAAAGCCGATATAGTAGCTGGACATTTTAAGGTGGCTGTTTTCCATTGGAGTCGAAGAGATGATTTACGATATAACATTTCCCTTGTTTGATAAAACTCCAATTTATGAGGGAGATCCATCGGTGAGTATTACTGTTTGTTCTTCGATAGCTAAAGGAGATCCGGCTAACGTAACCCAAATTTGTATGGGGGTACACACTGCAACTCATGTAGATGCTCCAAGTCACTTTATTGAAGGTGCCCGCAAAGTACATGAATTGGAGATGGAGAAATTAATTGGACCTTGTAGAGTTGTCGAAATAGATGAAAGTGTGAATGCCATTACCACTGAGCATTTGAATAACATAAATGGAATTCAAAGAGTTTTGTTTAAGACTAGAAATTCATCGTTCTGGAATGATACGCGTTCTGGTTTTAGATCTGATTTTACATATATCACTCCCGAAGCCGCTCAGATGTTAGTCGAGAATCAGATAAAACTTGTTGGTATAGATTATCTATCTGTTGAGAAATTTGGCTCTGAGGATTTTTCAACTCACATAATACTTCTCAGTAAGGAGGTAATCATTTTGGAAGGGCTTGATTTACGTGCCGTTCCTGCAGGGGATTATGAGCTAATATGTTTGCCAATGAAGATAGTAAGTCAGACAGGCGATGGTGCCCCTGCACGGGCTATTTTGCGTGCTTAAATAAAAACATTGAAAAACTATCTCTATCGAACTTCCTTGATGACTATTGTTCCAGACATTAGATCGTGAAGCATGCGTCTTTCCTCATTAAAGAAAGCTGGGAGGAATCCTAGTCCGAGAATCAGAAGTGAGATGAGGTAAATGGTAGTGTTTGTGAGTGCTTGGTGCAGAGTTGGATAATCATTGTCGTCTATATCTACTACTTCAAGAGAGAAAAATCGCATACCAATGGTTTTGCCAAAGAATGTTAAAGCTGTGGTCAGATAAATGAACATTACGATTAATGTCGTCATAGCAATAGCAATCATCCACTCATTAAAAAGCTGATTCGTACTGGTTAGCATGAAGGGTAGCAGAAGGATTAGGCTTAGCACGAGGCTTATGCAAAAGTCAACAAATGAAGCAATAAAGCGCTGATGTAAAGGTGCATAGTCCCAATATTCTGCCACCTCTCTCAATTGAGGATTGTCGATGACGTCAGCGGAGATATCATCGTTCATTTTCTGCTTCGTGAATTTGTTAGAATTTGTAGTCGATTCATCTAGTTCTAATTCCACATGCCCAACTTTGCCTACAACTTCGGAGATTTTTGGAAGTTTGTTCGTCTTAAACTTCTCTATGGGTTGTCTATCGGATTCAATCTGTAGTGAAGTTGTCGGCACGCTGGGGTCGGCTTTCTTTGTGTGTGATGGATGCTCTTTGGTGGTTTTAGTTACCTCTTGCGTTGTTTCAGTAACTTCATGAAATACCGCCTTTGACTTTTCTATACGTTGCAACGCTCTCAGTAATAATTCGTTTCTATTAACTTCTGAATTTGAATAATCGGGACCTCTGTTAAAGCTTGATTCAAGCTTGCTTGCGGGTTGATTTCTATTCAGCCTTTCTTGAACTTTCATTTTCAGTCTGATTTGCCAATCTGCAAGCTGCGAATTTTGATTGTTGAATTCGATCAAAGTAGGATCTGTAGATTTGCTATTTATCTTAGTTGTATCTATTTTGCTATCTTTCTTGACATCCGGTGAGTTTGGAGTTGCAATTTTAGGAGGGTTAACAGAGGCGGGAGGGTCCGTATTTTTCTTTGGTATTGGAATGATTTTGGAATAAAGCTCTTCGCGAACTGAGTCATTTATCATAATGCCACAGCTTGGGCAAATCGAAAGCGTCGGCAACAATCTTCTTTTACAACCAGGGCAGGAGATGATTTGGTTCATTATAGAGCATCCTCGTCCGCAAGATTATCAGAAGTCAGCTCTTATCGTCAAGTAAAATTCCAGTAGAATTAGCGATAATCCATATTTTTGGAATTTTAATCAGAAGTTCTAATGATGTTTTGGGTTAGTTTATGTTCATAGATTTCTTCTCTTGTCGAGAAGTCTGGTAAGACATGTGATGGAACTCCATTTTTCTCACTAGAGCTATCTTTCCTGACCAAGTCTGCTATTTCTCCGAGATCAATGAAATAATCCGCAACATCTATTAATTTAGGTGATGTGTTTGATCGAAAGCCGGCGACTTCTACTCTACAACCTTTATAAGCCACCGCATTTATAGCATAAACAAAATCCTCATCTCCTGAGACCAAAACAGCAGTATCATATTTTCCAGCCAGACTCAGCATGTCAACGGCTATTTCGACATCTAGGTTTGCTTTTCGGGTGCCATCATAGAAAGTTCGTAGCTCTTTCTGGACTACTCTAAATCCATTTCTTCTCATCCACAGTAAGAAACCTTGCTGTCGTTCAGCATTAGCATCGACTCCTGTGTAAAAAAATGCCCTAAGCAATCTACCGTTACCTAAAAGTACTCTTAGAAGTTTGTTGTAATCAATGTCTATGTTGTGAAATCTTGCGGCGTGGAACAAATTGTTGCCATCTATGAAAATTGCTATGCGCCCCCTATCTCCAAATTGCCATGATATGTTTCCATTTTCAGCCATCCTATTGCTCCTTTAAGAACGATTTGTGTGCTAAGACCTGCACCCTCCTCAGCGTTTTTAGACTTTGCTTTTGTTTTTGATTGATAAACAAAGGCAATTATAGTGTGCATCTTTCTGATTTGTAGGTCAAGTGTTTCTAGTGGCAGTTAGCGATGCTTCGCCATTATCTCCTATGGCCTCTACGGGACAAGCATTCATGGCCTCTTCGCAGAGGGCTAGCTCTTGTTCATTTTCGGGTTGCTTGTAAACGTAGGAATATCCATTTTCGTGGTTACGCTTGAAGTTGGCCGGTGCCGTATCACGGCATACGTCGCAATCGATGCAGCTGGAATCTACGTAAAACTTTCCGGGAACGTTATCAGGCAAGCGTTTTCTCAGATCAGCCATTTTTAGTTACTTTCTGTTATCTGAATCATTCTATCGAGCGCTATATTTGCATAATGTTTGGTGGCTTCATCGACAACTATCTCATTTACAACTACTCCCTCAAGTAAATTATCTAGCGCCCAGGCGAGATTCTGTGGGGCGATGCGATACATGGTTGCGCACATGCATAAATCTGGTGCAAGAAGATGAATTTCTTTATCTGGGAATCTCTTAGCCAGACGATTCACTAAGTTTACTTCCGTACCAATTGCCCATTTAGAGCCTGCAGGAGCGCCCTCGATTGTTTTAATAATGAACGATGTAGAGCCATTCAAGTCGCTTTTCTGCACTACCTCATAGATGCATTCAGGATGAACCAGGACTTTTATGTCTGGTATTTGTTGACGTATTAAATCAACATGCCATGGTTTGAATCTGCCGTGAACGGAGCAATGCCCTTTCCACAAGATTACTTTAGCGCTTAATAATTCTTCTGGGCTATTGCCACCTAGCTCTTCATGAGGATTCCAAACAACCATTCTATCCAGAGGAATGCCGAATTTAGCCCCAGTATTTCGCCCCAAGTGTTGGTCTGGTAAGAAAAAGATTTTCTCATAGGTTTTTAAATACTCACCGAAGAGTTTAGCTGCGTTCGATGAAGTACAAACCGCACCTCCGTTACGTCCGCAAAACGCCTTTATCGCAGCTGAGGAGTTCATATATGTTATAGGAGCTACTTTTTGATTTAAAACGCCGATTTCTTGAAGTTGTTGCCAAGCATCTTCGACTTGCTCTAGTGTTGCCATATCCGCCATTGAGCAACCGGCTCCTAGATCTGGCAATATCACTCTCTGGAAATCTTTAGCCAAGATATCAGCGGACTCGGCCATAAAATGCACGCCACAAAAGACTATGAATTCAGCGTCGCTTCGTGAGGCCATTACTGAAAGCTGATAAGAATCACCGGTCAGATCTGCATGACATATGACATCGTCTCTTTGGTAATGATGTCCTAAGATCAGCACTTTTGGTCCCAGAGCACGATGTGCTGATTCGATTCGCTCTGCTATTTCAGCATCATCCATCAGTAGATATGTTTCTAGCGGTCTTACCTCCGTCGTCGTTGGCATTTTTCACTCCTTGCTTTTAAACATCTAGATTTTTGACCTCTAGAGCGTTTTCTTCAATGAATTTCCTGCGTGGTTCAACTGCGTCCCCCATAAGCACCGTGAAGAGTTCATCGGTCTCAATGGCATCTTCGATCCTTACCTGAAGCAGCACTCTTTTCTCAGGGTTCATAGTAGTTTCCCAGAGTTGCTCTGGATTCATTTCACCTAAACCTTTGTAGCGTTGAATTATCAGATCTCGCTTCGCTATTTCAAGAATTTTTTCTAGTAGCAGTTCTCTTTCATTTATTACTTCTTTTTTGCCATTTTCAGAAAGGATGTATGGAGCTGGCAGGCTTTTCTCTAAAGATGTTTCAAGCTCTATTGCCTTTTGAAATTCAACATAGCTTGCTTTTTCCCAATCAAAGATAACTCTACCCGTGTCAGTTAAGATTTCTATTTCACTGAGCCCATGTTCTTCATCAACAGTCAAATCAGTCTTATAACCAGCTTGGGAGACAACTTTTTCAACTTCGGCCATCAACTCTTCCTTATCAAAAACTTCTTTTATCTTTGCTTTATGTTTTTCGAGGACGCCATTTTTTCCAGCAAATGCTTTTACTATTGTTTGAGCAAGCTTTGAATCACCTAAAAGTCTTCTGGTGAATCGTTCCATGTAGTTTTTGAGATCCACAGTTTCGGAGAGAGCTTTTCTAAGCGCTTGGCCACTTACAGGGCCTAAAGCTGTTTCGACTTTTACCTCTCCGGAAGCTTGCCTCATCAGATATTCAAACATTTCCTTTTCGTCCTTTATGTATTCTTCCTTTTTACCTTTTTTCACCTTGTAAAGAGGCGGTTGGGCAATATATATGTAACCATGTTCGATTAGCTCAGGCATTTGGCGGTAAAAAAATGTAAGTAGAAGGGTCTTTATGTGAGCACCATCTACGTCTGCATCGGTCATGCAAATTATCTTGTGATAGCGGAGTTTGCTGATATCAAATTCATCTTTGCCTATACCTGTTCCGAGAGCCGTAATGAGGGCTTTTATTTCACCGTGACTTAACATCTTATCGTATCTAGCTTTTTCGACATTCAGTATTTTACCCTTCAGAGGTAAGACAGCCTGATTACGGCGATCTCTAGCTTGCTTCGCACTTCCTCCGGCTGAATCACCCTCCACCAAGAACAGCTCTGATCGTTCAGGGGCTTTTTCTTGACAATCAGCCAATTTTCCTGGAAGTCCAGCGCCGCTCAAGGCGCTTTTGCGTACTATCTCTCGTGCTTTTCTAGCTGCCTCACGCGCACGTGCAGCATCAACAACCTTAGTAATTATTTTCTTTACGACATTGGGATTTTGTTCAAAATATTCGGAAAGTTTTTCATTTAAAAACGATTCCACTTGGCCTTTAATATCAGAGGTAAGTTTTACTTTTGTTTGAGATTCGAATTGTGGTTGTGGTAATTTTACTGAGATTACAGCGACCAGACCCTCGCGGACATCGTCACCTGTGAGCGTGATTTTCGCTTGTTTTAACGCACCTGTGCTTTGAGCGTAATTGTTTATGGTTCTCGTTAGGCTGCTGCGAAACCCAGCCAGATGAGTACCTCCATCAGGGTTATACACAGTATTAGCAAATGCAAAAACCTTTTCATCGTAGCCTTCGTTGTATTGTAAAGCTACTTCTATTGTCAGATTTTCCAATTCTCCGTAGAAGTAAATTGGTTCATGGAGTGGATTTTTGTTCTGGTTTAAATGGCGTATGAATTCAACTATCCCCTCGCGATAATAAAATTCATGAAATTTTTCTGGTTCGGTACGTTCGTCCTTTATTGTTATCTTCAGTCCTTTATTTAAAAATGCTTTTTGTCTAAACCTCTCTGATAGGCGTTCGAAACTGAAGTTATCGGTAGTAAGTACTGAAGTGTCGGGTTTAAAAGTTATCTTGGTGCCTCTTTTATTGGTTTTACCGGTGATTCGTAACGGTCCAAGAGGTATACCTTGTCTGTATTCCTGTTCATGAGTTTTTCCATCTCTCCAGATTTCGAGTTTTAGCCACTCTGATAGGAAATTAACGCATGAGACGCCGACTCCATGCAGGCCTCCGGATGCCTTATAAGAATTTGAATCGAACTTGCCTCCTGCATGCAGCTTAGTCATCACAACTTCTGCTGCAGATATGCCTTCTTCTGGATGAATATCTGTAGGGATGCCACGGCCGTTATCAATTACGGTTACTGAGTTATCGATATGAATTATCACCTCTATCGTATCGCAATAACCTGCCATTGCTTCATCAACAGAGTTATCTACTACTTCATAAACAAGTTGATGAAGGCCATTTTCCCCACTATCGCCGATATACATGCCGGGACGAGTTCTGACTGCTTCGCGCCCGTCCAAGACCTTTATCGCTTCTGCTCCGTAAGTTTCGTTCATATAATCTCAGCCAAAATGAAATTTTACCATTTTTTCGATAATTAGAGAAAGTTATTGTTTTTTGTACTAGAGTGTAGCGATTGACAAGCCGAAATTAGCTTTTTATCTTATGAAAGATGAGTATTCGCTTTCGGTCTGCTATTGTTGAGCCAAGGCTATAGAAATGAGAGTGATCCATAGCGAGTGTTACCGCATGGATAGAAGAGGAGCTGAACTTTTAAATTTTTATTTTAAGCATGTTTAGTTCGAGTTCTCATCTGATGCTTTACGAGGGTTTCTACTTCGATTCTCTAAAACCTGCAGCACATCGGAAAGCCTCGTATTTTTTGCTGAGAGGAGAACCAGGAAATGATAAAGTAGATCTGCGGCTTCTGCTTTGAAAAGTTCAGGATCATCGTTTTTTGATTCTATAATTAACTCTATTGCTTCCTCACCTAGTTTTTGAGCTATTTTGTTTATGCCTTTTGAAAACAGTTTTGCAGTGTATGATTTTTCTGGTGAAGACTTTTTTCTAGATTCAATTATGTTCTCTAATTCCTGGAGAAAAGCTTTTGAAGACTTAAAGTTTTCTTCTTTAAAGCATGTATCAGCACCTGTATGACAGACTTTACCCTTTGGTTCGACCTTTAATAGAATAGTATCAGCGTCGCAGTCTATCAAAATTTCTCTTACAGATAGAAAGTTACCGCTAGTCTCGCCCTTGGTCCATATTTTCTGCCTTGATCTGGAATAAAACGTAGCTTTGCCGGTTCTTCTTGTGATTTCAAGTGCTTCCTCATTCATAAAGCCCAGCATTAGCACTCTCCCGGTTTCTGCATCTTGAACTATTGTCGGTACTAATCGATCTGGATACTTTTCAAAATCAACTTGCATCATTTCAGAAATTTTCACATAAAATTTCTGTTTTTTCATCTTTTCGGTTGATAAAATAACTTTATGAGAAAGGCTCAAACGCTAGGTGAGTTAAAAGCGAGCGGTTATACGACTCGCACAGTGAAGGATGAGATGCGGGCTAATTTAATTAAAAAGCTGCGCTCGGGTGAGAAACTTTTTCCAGGGATAATAGGCTACGAAGAGACAGTGATACCGCAGATTATCAATGCTATTCTTGCAAAGCACAATATGATATTCTTAGGGACTCGTGGGCAAGCCAAAAGTCGCATAATAAGACAACTAGCCGAATTACTCGATGAGGAAATACCAATAGTTGCTGGTTCTGAGATAAATGATGATCCGTTTAATCCGGTTTCAGCATATGCTAAGAGACAAATCGAGCTTCATGGTGATGAGACTAAGATCGAGTGGATTAGTCGAGACAGGAGATTTGTCGAGAAGCTAGCCACGCCCGATGTCACGATTGCTGATATTATAGGAGACATAGATCCAATAAAAGCTGCGAAAGGCGGGCACACACTAAGTGATGAATTAACGATGCATTTTGGTCTTTTGCCAAGAGCAAATCGAGGAATATTCGCAATTAACGAATTACCTGATTTAGCCGGTAAAATACAGGTCGGACTTTTTAATATAATGCAGGAGGGTGATGTACAAATAAAAGGTTATCCGGTTCGTCTCCCTTTGGATGTGATGTTAGTGTTTTCTGCAAATCCTGAAGATTACACTGCTCGCGGAAAAATAATAACCCCCTTAAAAGATAGGATTGGAGCTGAAATTCACACGCATTATCCGAAAACATTACAAATAGGCATTGAAATCACTAAACAGGAAGCATGGATAAATCGAGATAGTTTGCAGGTCGAAATACCTGAGTTCATATACGAATTAGCTGAACAAATAGCATTTGAGGCACGCGATGATCAGAGAGTTGATAAGCGCTCCGGAGTTTCACAGCGACTTCCCATAACGGTTTTAGAGACTGTGGTCTCTAATGCGGAAAGACGAGCTCTTTTAACAAATGAGACTAGGATAGTGCCAAGAATAGCCGACATTTATGCTGCCTTGCCCTCAATGACCGGTAAGCTCGAACTTGAATATGAAGGTGAATTGATAGGAGCTGTGAAATTATCAAAAGATTTGATAAAGAGAGCTTGCAATGTGATTTTCGAGGGCTTTTTTCTAGGTATAGATTTTTCACCTGTAGTTCATTGGTTTGATGAGGGAAATAAAATTCTTTTAAATGAGATGGCTTCGACCGATGAGTGCTTGAATCTACTAAGTCAAATCCCTCAGTTGATAGATACAGTTTGCTTGCCATTAGATATAGCTCATGAGGATAAGCAAAGATTGGTCTCTGCCTGTGAATTTGCGCTTGAAGGGCTATATGCGCAGAACAAGATATCTCGCAATGAGGAAGGTGGCTATGAGGCTATAACCAAAGCCAAGCGGGATAGAAGAGGGATGATCTACGAAGATTTCAGTGACGTAGAAGGTTATAACTGATGGAGCTAGGTTATGAAGTTTATTCGATATTCTAAATTTATTGGCTTTGATGTTTCAGCGATAAATTTGAATGAATTGATGCAGGCTCTTAGTGATTTTTTTCTAGATTCTGGATACATGGATCCGTGGTTATTGAATTTTGAAAATGATTCTTCCTTGGATGCCTTGAGAAAGGCTATTTTACAGGCATTATTGGAGCAAGGGATTCTGACTCAATACGACATAGAGCAAATGTTAGCTGAAAATAATGGAAAATTTAAAGGCTCCTTGCTCGAAGAATTAATAAATTCTCTGATAGAGAGGTTAGTTGAAGAAGGCTATCTGAGCCTGCAAGAGATCGAAACTAAGAGCATAAAGCAGAGAGAAACAGCAGAAGCATCCGAAGGCAGAATTGGAGAACCGCTTCCTAGAAACATTAAATTTCAACTTACGGAAAAAGGATTGGATTTTTTGGGCTATAAAACTCTACAGAAGTTGCTTGGCTCTCTAGGTAAATCCTCAGTCGGAAGGCATGAGACATCTTTTCTAGATACGGGTGTGGAGGCTACCTTTAGTCCAAAGCATTATGAATTCGGTGATACGATAAATCTTGATATAAACTCAACTTTACTCTCATCCATAAAGCGAAACGGGCTGAGGTTTCCGATGGATATTGAATACGAGGACCTATATGTTCGTCAACAGGAGTATTATTCATCATGTGCTACTGTAGTTCTATTGGATTGCTCGCACTCGATGATTCTTTATGGTGAAGATCGCTTTACTCCCGCGAAAAAAGTAGCGCTAGCGCTTTCTCATCTGATTCGCACCCAGTATCCAGGTGATTCATTAAAAATAGTTCTTTTTCACGATTTTGCAGAGGAGTTACCGCTTGCCAAGCTCGCTACTGTCAAGGTCGGGCCATATCACACAAATACGGCTGAGGGATTACGATTAGCCAGACAAATTCTAAACTCTCAACGTAAACAAATGAAACAAATTGTCATGATAACAGATGGAAAGCCGACAGCTGCATTTATAGACAAGGACAATGCAGCTTACTTTAACTATCGAAGATATTCGAGAGTAGCACCTGGGAAAAGGTTTTTGTATAAGAACTCAATGGGTAATGATCCTTTTGTGATGGCCGAAACGTTCAGGCAAATACAAGCTTGTCGTAAAGCAGGCATCATGATAAATACCTTTATGCTTGCAAGTGATTGGTACTTAGTTGAGTTTGTCAAGAAGATGACTGCCATGACCTATGGCAAGGCTTATTTTGCTAATCCAAATAATCTGACTCAGTTCGTATTAATGGACTTTTTGAGCAGAAAAACAAAGCGAGTTAAGTAAAACATGCGGGATTCTGATTCATTTATAGAAGAAATAAAGCCGAGGTTGATGGAGAGTCTCGATAGCTACATCGAAAAGAGTGAAGAGACAAGATCTCGTTACAGTGCAGCGCTGAAAAAACTTTTAAGTCAGTCTTTCATTGAGTTGCAGAGACTGATCGAATCCAATCAAAAATGTGAGGTTGGCTTATCTGACGAATTTGACTGGCATAAAGGGTTGTGCGTATCGTTTGAGCGTGGATGGAGTAATTTTGAAGAGGCGGACAATTGGGCAAAAGGTATTTTAATGGACAGAACTACTTTTGCCGTCGACGGAGGCCAAGATTTTTTTGGCAAAGAACTGAATATTCCGATAGCGATCGTTCAGATAGGCTGGTTTGAAAATCCTCATCTTTTGAATGCAAGATATGAAAAGCGCAGCGAACTTCATTTGATCATGCCGGATGAAATATTAGGACGCGAAATCAAAGAAATGCCTCCAGAGACTTACGTGGGGCAAAAGCGATTTTTCCTCGAGATAAAAAAATTAAAGGATTTTTTAGAATCACAAAAAAATTGGGAAGCGAGCAGTAAAAGGATGCCTGTGGCGTTTTTCGATGGGGCTTTTGTTGTCTCATTAGCTAGGCGCGAAATTCAGAGCGATATAGCTGAGCAAGTAAGGGAAGTAATTAATTTGTCTGAGAAAACAAAAGTTCCTGTGGTTGGCTACATAGATAGAAGTCATGCTTACGACCTTCTCTCTCTATTTAAGGTTCTCAGCAATCCGACTCCAAATTCCACAGAGGAAAAAGTAGATCGCACATCTTCATTTATCGAGATGGATGATCTTCTGATCCTGGAGAACCTAAATATTCTGCAAAAATGGGGCGATAGAACTATCTTTTTCTACTCGAATAGAAAAGACTTAAAGTCTTTTTTTGGAGATAAAACACCTTCTCCCATAGGATTTGTTTACTTGAAAACTGTATCAGATTTTCTTCCGGCAAGGCTCGATATACCATCCTGGGTTTTTAGAGCTGGCAAATTGAAGGAGGTTCTGGATGTGGTTCTTGCTGAATGCATAGTTAGTCGGCAAGGTTATCCTTATCCTCTCTGCTGCGCTGATCAGATGGCTTTCATAGGTAGACAACAAAGAGAGCCTTTTATTCATATCCTTCAGAAGTTGATGTCAAAAAAGAACTTTAAGCTCAGTTATTCAAGAAAGGTGAAGACGAAGGAAACTTTTAGGGATTTTTAGTTTTGAGTTTTTAGACTATGAAGTGGCGATGTGCTGCATGTGGAGCTCAACAAAGCTCAAAGAAGTGCAAATGTGAGGTCTGTGGTAAGGATCTGCAAGAGGAATATCATCCGCTTGATTTGATTCGCTCTTCTTATAATCTGCACGGTAAGTCATTAATTCCAGATTCGGAAATCAACGAGAATTTATTTGAGATAAATAGAAATCCTGCTTCAGAAACTGCATTTGCCTGTTTGGTCTATTCCCTAGTTCCTTATCTCGGCATTTTGTTTGTCCCTTTTGCATTAGTGGCTGGAAGTTATGCCGTCATTAATTATTCATTGCAACCGCAAATAGGCGGAAAAAAACTTTCGTTATTATCCATTTTGCTAAGCCTTTGTGTTTTATTGATTCAAATCTTTCTATGGTGGTTGTTGTATTTGATCCCAGAAATTTCTAAGCTTTAAATATGATAATTGCCAACGTGATAGGATCAGAATCACATTTAGTTTATCTTGCTAGAGTTTTAGAGGAGATAGAAATCGAAAATGCACCATCACCTGAGGATTTTGGTTTTGGTTTCTTCGTGAAAATCCCCGTCGGAAACTCGGAGATTTTTGGAATAACTTACGATACGATTCTTTACAGTCCTAGATATTTAATGCTAGGCCCAAGATTCGCCTCAAGCTCTACTCGAGAAATCCTTGCTCCAGATCAAATCAATGAAAATGCCATTTTGATCAAGCTGTTATTGATCGGTTATAAAGAGGCGAATGCTTTTTTTCATAGATTGCCAAAGAGAGTGATTAATATAGGAGCGGAAGTTTTGAAGGTAGAAGATGATGAGATTAGAAATTTTCATTATCTTGATGGGGAGTTGAGGCTTGGTTACTTTAGTCAGATATTCTCTCAAACAGGGAATCTCGCGATTCCTCTGATCGAAAGCATCATAGAAAAGCTCGAAGCGTTTGCCGCTGATTCTAGAGAGAGAAAAAAACTTGATATATTACGTAGAACGGTTAAGTTAAGACAAAGCTTCGGGGAAATCCGCCTTTAATCACACCCAATTCATTTAAGAAACGGCCGACATCCATTGTATCAAGTAGAAACCTAAAATAGGCTTCTACTTGATACAACATTCAAAGAATAATAGGCGCGATGGTGTGCCTTTTATTTTACTAATCACGCTTTTTCAGTGTCGGTGGTTTCCTTGGCAGGGAATAACAAAGATGCGAACACTGAAAGTGAAATAATTGTAAGAATGAAACCCAGCGACCAACTTATCGGAAATTTACCACCAAAAGCTTCATTTAGCCAAACCATTTTCAGTCCGACAAAGATAAGAACTACGGCTAGCCCATACTTTAGTAGGTGAAATTTGTTTATTGCGCCGGCGAGCATGAAATACATAGCTCTAAGACCCAGAATGGCGAAGATGTTTGAGGTATAAACTATCATCGGTTCTTTAGTAAGAGCAAAGATGGCTGGTACGCTATCAATCGCAAAAATTATGTCAGTCATTTCTAAAAAGAGAAGCGCTATGAAAAGCGGCGTTGCAAATACTTTACCATCCCTCTTGATAAAAAAGTTTTGTCCCTCGAGAGTGGCGGTGACGGGAACAAAACGCTTAAATAGCTTTATTATCGGATTTTTTTCCGGTTCAACCTCCTTTTCAAGTGATAGAAGCATTTTCACGCCTGTTATGATCAGAATTGCACCGAAAAAGTAAACTACTAGTTTAAATTGCATTAACCAAGAACCTGCTGCGATGAATAAAGCACGGAAAATCAGGGCTCCGATAATACCGTAGAAGAGAACCCTATGTTGGTACTTTGGTGGAATAGCAAAGTATGCAAAGACGACGACGAAAACGAATATATTATCAACTGAGAGGGATTTTTCGACGATATAGCCTGTCAAAAATTCTAGTGAGACCTCTTTCGCGACATCAGCACCGAACTTACCAAGTGAATAGTAGTAAAGGATAACGTTGAAAACCAATGCTAGAGCAATCCAGACCACACTCCATGCGGTTGCCTCTTTGAAGGAGACTTCGTGGGCTGTTCGGTGAAAAACCCCTAAGTCCAGCGCTAGCATTAGCAAAACGAATATCGTAAAAGTTGCGTAAAACCACCAATAATCAGTGAAAGGAAACAATAAATCCATAAATTTATAACCTCATTGCCTCAAGTCTTTTAATTCTTTCCGAAGTTGATGGATGTGTGCTGAACAAAGCACTAAGATTGCTGGCAGAAAAAGGGTTAACGATGAAAAGATGAGAAGTTGCTTGATTACCAGTCTGCATCGGAATCCTACTTGACCACATCTCGATTTTTCTTAATGCTGATGCCAATGAAAGAGGCTTGCCGCTGAGTCTTGCCCCTGTTTCATCTGCGATAAACTCTCTGGATCGAGAAATGGAAAGCTGAATTAGCATTGCAACGAATGGAGCTATTAAAATGCCTATAAATCCTAAGATTGGATTTGAGGATTCCTCATCATCAGAAGATCTACCGAAAAGCGAATTCCAAAATAACATATCGGCTAGAAAGCTTATGGCTCCAGCAAGGGCACCTGCCACAGTCATTATCAAAGTATCTCTGTTTTTTATGTGTCCTATCTCATGAGCGAGAACAGCATAGATTTCATCCTTATCTAATAGTTGAAGAATGCCATTGGTAACGGCAACTGCTGAATTCTTGGGATTTCTACCGGTGGCAAAGGCATTAGGAGTATCCTCAGGGATTAGATAGACTCTTGGCATCGGGATTTCTGCCTTTTGTGCGAGATTTTCCACCATTTCATAGAGCTGCGGAGCCTCTTCTCTGGTTATCTCCTGAGCATTGTACATGCGAAGGATTATTTTGTCTGAAAACCAGTAGGTTCCGAAATTAAAAAGTACCGCCATGATTAAAGCGATCACTAACCCCGCATAGCCACCAACGAGATTTCCGAAAAATAGAAATAGAGCTGTCATGAATCCAAGCAGAGCTGCTGTCTTTACTCTATTCAACATATCGGTTACCTCCCAAAGCTTCCAAAATTAAAAGACCTTGCGTTAAAAGCGTAACACTTCTAACGCAAGGTCTCGATACTTTCTTCGGTGAGCCGAATTGCCATTCAGCAATTGTGTTGACGACATCACCGAACCCTAAATTTATTCTCGGGCTATCTACTCCCCTTGCAGTTTCAAGAATAAGCGAAGCGAATTTTTTTGTCAAGATTACTGAAAATACCAAATTGCTTGAAGAAGCTTAAAATCATGTTGTAAAATAAAATTGCTTTCTGGGGGCGAAAGGCTTCGACAGGAGTTTGTAGGTCAGCAGGATGCACGTCGGGTTTGCTTTCGGTGACCCGTAAAAAACCGAAAGAAATACAAATGCCAACCAAGAATTGGCTCTCGCTGCTTAATAATTAGCAGCCGTCTCTTTATCGGCTCGCCTGAGGCTGATAAAGAGGCGTGACGAATATCAGGCTAGTTTCTGCATCGCCGCCTGAGATGCAGGAACGAATCTAAACAGGCTGGTTCGTGAAGAGCTTTGTCAGTTTGGTGTCTTCACGAACGAGAATTTTCAAACTGACTAAGCGTGTAGGATCCTCTGGTCACGACTTCTGGATGTGGGTTCGATTCCCACCGCCTCCACCAAAAATTTGAGTTTAAAGAATGAGTCAAGAATCAAACTCGAAAGAATCTTTGAAAACCCTCCCGATTGGAATTTTCGATAGTGGCGTTGGTGGACTTACGGTCTACAAAGCCCTCCATGAATATTTACCTAACGAACATTTCATATATTTAGGAGATACGGCACGAGTTCCATACGGGACTAAATCGCTTGCTACAGTCGAGAGGTATGCAGTAGAAAATGCGATGTTTTTGGCTTCGCACGGAATTAAACTTTTGGTAGTTGCATGTAATACTGCTTCAGCCTTAGCCCTACCAAGAATCAGAGAAGCCATTGGACTTACGGTAGTTGGCGTAATAGGTCCTAGCGCGCGGAAAGCGGTCTCTATCGTAAATGGTAAATCAAAGCCGAAGATTGCAGTCATAGCCACTGAAGCAACAGTTCAAAGCGAAGCTTACATAAAGGCCATAAGGCGTATATCAAATGATATTGAAATCATACAGGTTGCATGTCCGTTGTTTGTTCCGCTTGCTGAGGAGGGATGGGCTGAAGAAGAGGAAACCGTATCAATAGCCAAAAAATATCTAAAGACAATTGTTGAATTTGCTCCAGATGTCCTCGTTTTAGGATGTACGCACTATCCAATTTTAGAGACTGCCATACGTAAGGTCATCGGTGATGCAGTTACTCTAGTGGATTCGGGGAGAGCTTGCGCCGAGGAAGTGAGAGAAATTCTTAAGCAACAGGAGCTACAAAATCCTAACAGAATATTTGGTGAGAGGCAGTTGTGCGATGATTTGGATCATTTCTATGTAACCGATGCCGCACGGAGATTTGCTAAAGTGGCTGAGAGGTTTTTGGGAAGTCCACCTATAAAATTAGAAGAGGTAGAAGTTTCTGGAATTGATGCTTTAAAAAGTAAAGGTTCTTTTCACTGGAGATGAAGTACGTGAGAGCAGATAAAAGAGCATTTGATGAATTGAGAAAAACAAAGATAACACCTAATGTGTTACCTTATGCAGAAGGCTCAGTTTTAATAGAGATGGGAAAGACAAAAGTAATCTGTACTGCTACAGTAGAGGATAAAGTTCCTGCTTTTTTAAGAGGAACTGGCACTGGCTGGGTAACAGCTGAGTATGCGATGCTTCCCCGCGCTACCCAAACACGGACTCAGCGTGAGATTCAGAGAGTTTCTGGGAGAACTCAAGAGATACAAAGGTTAATTGGGCGTAGTTTAAGAGCTGTCGTTGATTTCTCAAAACTAGGCGAAAGACAGATAATGATTGATTGTGATGTGTTGATGGCAGATGGGGGAACTCGTTGTGCCTCAATCACTGGAGGATTTGTTGCCATGGCAATTGCTTGCCAGAAACTCCTTAAAAGTGGTGTCATAAAGGAGAACCCCATAATTTCCGAAGTTGCAGCCGTTAGCGTCGGGATAGTCCAAAATAATGTTCTTCTTGATCTATGCTATGACGAAGATTCCGTAGCTGAGGTGGACATGAACATTGTTTGCACGGGTAAGGGTGACTTTGTAGAGATTCAAGGTACAGCCGAACATACTCCTTTCACTCTTGACCAAATGAGTCAGATGATCGAATTAGCTCGTAAAGGAACGGGCGAGTTGATTGAGATGCAGAGGGAAGTATTAGCAAAAGTCTGAATAGACGAGGTGAAACTAAATAAAATCCTCAAGGAGCTTTGATTATCTTGCAAATGCTTTATTGATACTTGAAATCGACTTTACGCCAAAGCTCATCATTCAAGTTTCGACCGTTTGGTGAAACAGTGAAAATTCAATAAAAAAGCAAAGGTCTGTCAGTTTTCGTTTTCATAGAGTGAAAAATATAGCTTAGATACTCACGGAATAAAACCGGATCACGGTTCACCGGATAGCTGAATTCATAAAGTGAAAAGAACAAAATTTTCGCCCTTTCGAGTTCGAATCTAAATGTTTTCACCAGGCTTTTACTTACAAACAATCCTTTTGTAAGCAATATTGTTTTTGCTAGAATCTTTCAAAAAGGAGAAGTTATGAGATGCCCGCGTTGTCAAAACGAGATACTTCCAAATACGAGATTTTGTGGTGCATGTGGATTTGAGGTGCATTCATTAGCTCAGCAACCCTCGGTTCCCTCGTCGCAACCGCAACAAGCAGGTTCTACTCAAGGAATGCCTTACAGCAGAGAAGAGGCTCAAGGCTCTAAAAGCCAAGGCAGTTTCAGGTTTGATGAAGATGGTCACGGAGTTGGCAGAGGTTATACATGGGAGGTACTTTATCCAGGTGCTTTCGCTCTCGCGCTAATAAGATTGGAGCCAGAGCAATCGATATGTGCTGAATCTGGAGCCATGGTTTCAATGTCTGCTAACGTCGAATTGCAATCTCAAATGAAAGGGGGCTTACTTGGAGCGCTAAAACGCGTAGTAGGAGGCGAGTCAGCATTTATTTCTACATTTACCGCACACGGTGCCACTGGGGAAGTCACCTTAGCACCTGGTACTCCGGGAGATATTCTAGGAATTGAGATGCAAAATCAGAGATTTCTTGTCCAATCTAGTTCTTATTTAGCGGGTGATATAACTCTGCAGGTCGACACTAAATTTGGTGGAATAAAGTCATGGTTAGCAGGGGAAGGATTGTTTCTTTTGGAGGTCTCGGGGACGGGGCTTCTATTGCTCTCTTCCTTTGGCTCTGTTCACAAAAAAGTATTGCTTCCAGGTGAAAAATATGTGGTTGATACAGGACATTTGATCGCTTGGGAGTCTCATATTCCTTATACACTTCGTAAAGCTGCCAGAGGTCTGTTTCGTAGCTTCTTAAGTGGCGAAGGATTAGTAGCTGAATTTACCGGTCCTGGAGAAATTCTAATTCAAACTAGAAATTTGGAAGCCTTTGCTGGGCTCCTGAAACCATTCTTTCCAGGTCAGGGAGAGAGTAGAGGTTTCAGCATAGACATTTGATGATGGGCAATTCAATGTCGCGAGTAGCACACGGGGAGATTTGTTTTGAGGGAAAAGCTGTCTCTCGCGGTGTGGGTATAGGTAGGGTAGTTCGTCTTTACAATAGAAGAAGACATTTTTATAGGGTTAAGCTCTCCGATAATCAAATCAACAAGGAATTGAGAAGATTTCGTGCTGCTGTAAGACTTGCTAAACGACAATTAAAAAAGCTAGCAGAACAAGAGCCAGCGAAAGCTCAAACTGGTATTTTTGAGGCTCAGTTGCTGATACTGCAAGATAAAGGCTTCTTATCCAAGATAGAAGATTTGATATACTCCGAACAAGTCAACGCTGAATGGGCTGTACGTGAGGTAGCCAACAGTTACATTTCCCTGTATAAGGAATTTAAAAACGAGGTGTTGCGAGAAAGGTATGTCGACATAGACGATGTGGCAGAACGATTGATTTCCATTTTGAGTAAGAGAGTTTCGTTAATTGAATCGATTTCTGAAATCATTCTGGTAACTGACGAACTAAAACCTTCGATTGTCGTCGAACTAGCAAAAGATAAATTAAAAGCCATTGTTTCTGAAAGTGGGGGATGGACGTCTCATGCCTTTATAATCGCTCGTGAACTTGGTATACCGGCCGTTACAGGGTTGAAGAATTTTCTTAGATATGTTTCTGGCGGTGAGGAGGCAATTGTTGACGGATATAGTGGGCAAGTCATACTTTCTCCTTCCTTGGAGACATTACAGAAATTTCGTGAGAAGCAAGAAAATGCCGTTGAGATAAAAGTGAAAAAAGAAATAATTCTGGATCCAGATTTAAAAACTCTGGATGGTAGACACATAAACATAATGGCCAACTTAGATTTTCCTGAATCATATGCAAAAGCCAAAAAATATGGCGCTCGTGGCGTGGGTTTATATCGCTCAGAATTTCTCTTCGGAAAAAATGAAGGATTTCCCACTGAGATTGATCAATACAAAGCATATAGAAAACTCGCTGATATAGTTGGTGATGATGGCATAAAAATCAGGACTTTCGATTTGAACCTAGATGGATTCGGGGAGAAACTTTACGAAAAGAATCCTGCGCTTGGATTACGAGCTATCAGATTGAGTCTAACTTATGAGAACGTTTTCAGAAGTCAGATCCGTGCGCTTTTGAGGGCCTCCTTTGGAAGAAAGGTCGATATAGTTCTACCGATGATATCCGATGTTTCTGAAATCTCACGCGCAAAGGAAATAATTTTGCAGGAGAGAGATAAGCTTATAAAGCAAGGAGTTAAGATAGGGTTACCGCTGATAGGTGTAATGATAGAAGTCCCCTCAGCTATCTTCATGATAGAAGAGATTTTGGATGAGGTCGATTTTGTAAATCTTGGTACAAATGATTTAGTGCAATATCTATTGGCTGTTGATCGGGATAGTGAGTTAGTGTCAGATTGGTTTAGGACTCTTCATCCTGCGGTCATTCGGGCTATAGAAAGTGTTCTGAGAAAGGCGGAGGAACGTGAAGTGCCGGTGATAATATGTGGGGAAATGGCAGGTTCTCCAGTATACGCACCCATCTTGGTAGGTTTAGGAGCGGTTAACTTAAGCATGAATGTCAACGCCATATTGCGTGTAAGACTTGCTTTAGCCAACATTGCTTACGAAGAAGCAGTTAATGTGGCTAAGAAAGTATTAGCCGCCAAAAGTGCTGATGAAGCCGAAGAAATCACCCGCCAAGAGTTCTCCCAAAAATGGGTGCATCTATTCCCGTCAGAAACTTTTCTTCGAAAGTAGTTAATTTTTAGTCCAGTTATAGATAAAAGACATTTTTCCAGTGTGTTTTCCGGAAGATGGGCTCAATTTCGCATTTTTGTGAAAATGGAAGTTTTATGAAGATTTTAATTGTCTTTTTAGCTAGTTTTCCGATAATAAGCGTTTTAGGTCAAGATACTAAAAATCTACCTTTCTCGCCGAATCCGAGATTAGTATCTGAGGATCGAAGTGATACTAAACGTACGAACGATAGCTCGATTACAGCGTTTAAAAAGACTTTGGAAGTCGTTAAGAAAAGGATAAGCAGCAACGTTGCCCCGACCGAGATTTATAAAGTTGCGCCTGGAGATGTGTTAGAGATACAAATTGATAACGTCTCAACCAATTCCTCTCTAAAGGTTTCAGAAGAAGGGTATATAGAATATCCATTAGTAGGAATGGATCCAATTAAAGTTGAAGGATTAACGATCGAGGAGATCGAGATTGCAATTGCAGAGAAACTCAAGTTCTATGAAAACCCACGAGTTTTTGTTAAGGTCAAAGAGTATCAAAGTCATAAAATTACCGTGTTGGGATTGGTTGAACATCAGGGAATTAAAATTTTAAGGCGAGAGGCAGTTCCCTTATATGTGGTTTTATCTGAGGCCACTCCTTTAGCAACAGCAAAAAGGGCAATTATACTTCGTAATGGAGAACGTATCGAAGTTGGCTTGGATGAGCTTGAGACTCTGATCTATCCAGGAGATGTAATTCATATAAGCGATGAGAAGAAACCAGAGATTGACAACAGCAGAGCTAAATCGCGATTTTATTACATAAGTGGCGGGGTTATGACTGTTGGGCAGAAAGAGTTTCATGAGGGAATGACCCTTAGCCAAGCTATAACAGCCAGCGGAGGTTTGAAAAAGAGCTCGAATAAGAAAATAATAATAAGGCGCCGCAACGCTGAAGGATTACTAGAATCAACTGAATATGACTTTAAGGCAATTTTGGACGGTAAAAAACCAGATCCTGCCCTAAATGAGGGTGATATAATCGAAGTTGAAAATAATTTTTGAGGATTTAAAAAATGGAGCAATTCTAAAAAATTTTTGAAAAATTAATTGAAAAAAACGGAAACTCGAATTGTTTAATAATCTTGATAGATTGTTGACAGATTGAAAAGGGGCAAGTCGGGCAATCGCTGCTGAGAATCTGAAGAAGGTTCTCAGGAGAGGAAAGTCCGAACACCACAGGACAGCGAGCCGGGTAACGCCCGGGCATCGGTATTTGAAAACCGATGACGACAAGTGCAACAGAGAACAGACCAGCCAGCGGCTCTCCTAAGTATTTTGGAGAGTGCGGGTGATGGGTGAAACGGTGCGGTAAGAGCGCACCAGCGCATCTGGTGACAGGTGCGGCTAGGCAAACTCCTCGCGGTGCAAGACCAAATAGGAAAGCGTTTTGAGAGTGGTCCGCTCGAATCCCGGCCTTAGGTCGGGAGACGCTTTCGGGTAGGTCGCTTGAGCGATTCGGTAACGAATCGCCTAGATGAATGATTGCCACCGTCTTCTCAGCAAGACGGTACAGAATTCGGCTTACAGACTTGCCTCTTTTCAATAAATTCAAGCAAAGGGAGTTTAAAAGGAAAATGGTTAATCGCAAAGGAGTGTTCATTGGTGCTTACGTTCCAGTGGAATTAAAAGAATCACTACGACGTCGCGCTGCGATGGAGCATAGGACGCTTTCGCAGGAAATTACCAGAATCTTGACCGAGGCTGTCCATGGTAAGGGGCTACCTCCGGGTAGCATCGATCGGAGGCGGCCGAATAGCCCTCCAAGACGTCGGGCCACAGACCCACTACCACGTAGAAGAGCAGAAGACTTGCCTTTCATACCACCAGAAAAAGACGGCAATGGAGCTATCTGATTCGATCTTTAGACAAAGACTCAGAGATCTGAGTCTTTGTCTTTTCTAAAAGGAATTAGAACCCCCACCAACATTTTTTTAAACCACCCTTATAATGCAAGTGTTTCTTTGATAAACTCTAAGAGTGAGCAGAATTCTACCAATTCTTTCGGTTCTAGCCGTGGTAGTCAGCTTTATTGGTGGATTCTTGTTGGCTAATGCTCTGAATAAGAAGGAACTTGAAGAGCTGCGTCGTGAGAACGCACGCTTAAAATCTGAGCGGCAATCTTCGTCATTAAGTGATGAGGAAATTCGTAGCAAGATAGACCAGGCAGATAAAAGACCAGATGACTTTAGCTTTCAGAAAGGTTTAGGAATAGCTCTGTATCGTTACTCTGTGATAGAACAAAATCCACAGTACTTACCAGATGTGTTAAGATTACTAGAACGGGCGGCAAATCTAAATCCTCTAGATTTTGAGACGCAAGTAGCGCTAGGAGATGTTAACTTAGATTTGGCACAAATAACCAAAGATAATTCTAGATATGAAAGGGCAAGACAGTTCTATCAGAAAGCTTTACAGATAAGGCCTAAAGACGCTGATATACAAAGTAGCGTTGCATTGACCTATCTATTGGCTGATCCTGCTGATTATGATAAAGCCATAGAAGAACTGAAAAAAGCACTCGCCGCACAGCCAAATCATGAAAGAAGTTTAGAAAATATGGTGAGAGCACTAATAGCGAAAGGTGATAAAGAAACGGCCTCAGAGTATTTAGATAAATTAAAGAAAATAAATTCACAGAACCCAGTAATTACGGAATTAGAGAATCAGGCACAATAATGCTTAAGTTCTTGTTCATCTTTTTGTTATTAATTTTATTGTTCTCTCTCATAGCTCTGAGGTATAGGAAAGAAATAACATTCTTAATAAAGTTACTAAGGCTTTTATCTTCCTCACTCGAGCGTAGAGACTCTGATGATCTTGTTTGTTGTGCTACATGCAAAAAATGGGTTGCTAGCTCACGAGCGCTATCCATGGGAATGGGAAATTTTTATTGTTCGAGAGAATGTGTTAATAGGCTCTCAAGGCATGAATAAATC
>CAZALE010000004.1:0-77447 GCA_964486055.1 uncultured Blastocatellaceae bacterium | reverse complement strand
TCAAGGCATGAATAAATCTAGATAAAGTCTAATCAATTCCTCCCCAAATAAGAGTGAGATTATGGTTCCAATTCCGAGAAATACGCCAAAGGGAATTTGAGTTTGAAGGCTTCCTTTTCTCCATGCGATTCCTATGCCGGCTAAAGCACCAGTAAATGCTCCAATAAAAATCGTAAGTAAAGTAAGACGCCACCCAAGAAAGGCGCCAACTCCTGCCATCATTTTTACATCACCCATTCCCATCGCCTCTATTTTTCTAAGTTTTTCCCAGAGCTGACCAGTAATCCACAAAAAACCTCCTCCGACGAGCGAGCCAAATACACCTGATAAAAGGCTTGATAGCCATACAGGATAATGGGACATTTGCTCAGCAGGAAAGTATTTTAAATCAGAGAAGAAATTATCACTGAAAAACAGGGCGAAGAAGATTCGTGAGATTAAGGCGACAATTATCATTGGATAAGTGATCACATTTGGTAGTATCATGTGCTCAGCATCAATAAAAATAAGAGCTATAGTGGCACAGATCAATACAAGAGCAGGTAACAAAAAAGGACTTAACCCCAGCTTTAGAAAAGCTACAAGAAACAAGGATGCAGTAACAGATTCGACAATTATATATCGAGTTGATATTGGATTTTTACAGCTTCTACACCTTCCTTTTAAAACTAGCCAGCTGATTATTGGTATATTATCGTAAGGTTTTACTGGGTTTTTACAATGTGGACACCTTGAGTTTGGGAAAACTATAGATTCTCGCCGGGGAATCCTGTGTATAACTACATTCAAAAAACTGCCAATTATTGCGCCCAAAAAGAAAATAAAAAAGTATAAAAACCAGTCAGAGAGTTTATGCTGCATTTTTCTTTAAAATTATGCGTAAAAAAGTAAAGAGAGGCAAGTCAAAAGACATCATTGCACATTGTTTGAATGCTAAGAATTGCAATGATTTAATTCCTGGAGATTCTCATTTAGAAGAGTTATTACTCAATGCAAATTTAAAATATTTGGCTATCTTTGTTGTTGAGATTAAATTGTTGAAGATGGGTCGTGCAGGACTCGAACCTGCGGCCCGGTGATTAAGAGTCACCTGCTCTACCAACTGAGCTAACGACCCGATTTGAATTATAACAACTTGACTCCAGTGCTTGCAAATGCCTTTGTTTATACTCTTTCATGGATTCGGTCAAAGTTATTTCTATTTTGATAGTCTTATGACTTGGTAAAGTCGTGTAACAGAGAGAAAATAGATTAGAAAGATGAGAGAGTGCCGCAAATGTGATCTTTGCTTTCCTGATGATATAACTTTCTGTCCAGAAGATGGGGGAGAGACTCGTCTAACGCTGCCTGGTGGAACACTGATAGCCAATAGATACGAACTGAAAAAACGCCTAGGTAGCGGTGCTATGGGTCAGGTGTATTTGGCGATCGATAAAAGACTCGGAACACGCAAGGTGGCTGTGAAGACCGTTCGTCAGGAACTTCTGTCCTCTAGCGATCTCCAAGAAGGTGAGGCCATAGCAAGGTTTGAAAGAGAGGCAAAGGCTGCGGCAAGCATAAATCATCCGAATGTAGTAGCAGTAACAGATTATGGAGAAACACAGGATGGTCTTTTCTATCTTGTCATGGAGTATGTCGAGGGGGAAACACTTCATAGATTGTTAAGGCGAGAGGGTACATTAACAATAAAACGCGCTCTTAATTTGCTCAAGCAAATAGCTGAAGGCGTAGAGGCTGCTCATTCGAGAGGGATATTACACAGGGACTTAAAACCTGGAAACATATTCTTGTTAAAGAGTCGAGACGGAGTTGGAGATGGATACGTAAAGATCGGTGATTTTGGTTTAGCTAAAATTATAAGTGAGGAGAGAAGCGGTATTGAGTTAGATTCAGGTCCGAAATCTAGAGGCATTGTTGGAACTCCTGAATTTATGGCTCCTGAACAAATAGATATGTCTCAAGGTCCAATAGATGTTAGGGCAGATATATATGCAATTGGAACTATCGCCTATTTAATGTTAGGAGGTAAAACTCCATTTTCTGGTAATTTAACGACCATTTTGGTTCAGAAGGCGTCACTAGATCCTCCTTCATTGTCCTCTATCAGATCTGATATTCCTCCAGATGTTGAGCAAGTCATAATGTGGGCTTTAAGTAGGGATGTAAATCAACGTCCTAAAAGCATCAGAGAATGGATAAGTGCATTAGAGGAAGTTGCAGGTGAAATAGATGAGCAAGCTAATCAAGGTAAAACAAGGTTAGTGATTTTAGCGCCTCAGGGATCGGAGGTGTATGTCGACGATGAACGCAAGGGAATGGTTGGGAGCTCTGGGCGACTCATAATCAATAACCTTCCAATCGGTCAGCATATTTTAAGGATTTCGAAAGCTGGTGAAAAAGATGATGAACGTCTTATAGAGATACGTGGAGATACAGCAGAGCAGGTTATTCAAGCTCAATTTAAATCATCTGGTTTAACATCTGCTGCTTCGGGCAGTGGCGCAAAGTCTAGCATTTTGCCAGGAATAGTTGCTTGCAAAAATTGTGGGGCGAGATTTGCCGAGGGAGTAAAGTTTTGTGGTAAATGCGGTAAGTCAGAGTTCACGGTCGTTTCCGTGTCTCAGCAGACTAGTGAGCAGATTAATTGCCCGCGTTGTGCTAGTCTTCTACCGTCAAATGCGAAATTTTGTGGCAAGTGTGGTACTCCCATAATCCATAAAACACAATCAACACCTGTTGGTGCAGACCCTAAAAGTGCAGTTTCCCGGCCGAATAGTGAAATTAAAAAACTCTGTGTATCCTGTGGGATGATAAATCCATTAAGTGCTAAGTTTTGCGGACGTTGCGGAGCTATCGTGTAATAAATAAAATTATTGATCGAAAAGAGCAAGAACATGACAATGAGTCTGTTCTTGCTCTATAATCGATAGCATCTTTGGTGCTAGGTAGAAGTATGAAAACTTGTCCATCATGTGGTAAGCAATATTCCGATGAAATGTCATTCTGTTTGGACGACGGCCAAAGATTAATTGAAGCCATGGGTCTGGAAACTCCCTCTGGCATTAGAATTACGATGCCTGAGGAAAGTAAAGATCCCACTTTTACAAGAGTGCCAAGCCCTACTCTTGCTCAAAATCCGGCTAATATCAATGTACCTGTTAAGTCTAATTCGTGGATGTGGATTTTGATAATCTTGTTGGTTTTGGTTTTGCTATGTGGTGGTGGAGGCGTTGCTTGTCTGATGATGTTGGCTGCGATAGGTAATAATACCGAGATGGGTAGCAATAATTCTAAGGTGATTGAACATTCGTCATCGAGAGGATCGGATTTAAATACTAAATATACAAAGGTTTTAAATGACGATTTATCTAGTTGGCGTTCACCTACAAAAGAGATAGTAGCTTCTTATTCAAATGGTGAATTGATTTTAAAAACACAGCCTCTTTATTTCTGTATTCTGGCGACTCCGAATAATAATTTCAGAACTGATAATGCGCTAGTAACCGTGAGGGCTAGAAATATAACTGGTCAAACCGTCACCTATGGTTTCGGGCTTGTAATTCATGCTGATCAGAGGGATCCTCTTCAAGGAGGTTATAGTTTCTTAATTGACAGTGCCACACAGATGTACAGAATCACTAGACAATTCAAGGGAGAAGAGCAAGAGGTAAAAGGTTGGCAGCACTCTGAAGCGATTAAACCTGGAACAGAGGAAAACATTTTGCAAGTATTGGATAATGCAGGAAAAATGAGTTTTTACGTCAATGGTGTGTTTTTAGATGAGTATAAAGACGAGGTTGGGATTAGAAGTGGAATTGTCGGACTATATGCCAGTGAAGACAATCCTATAGCTTTTTCAAATTTAGAGATAAAAAGAAAGTAAATGAGAGTTACTTTAAAAGTAATCGAGGGACCACATAAAGGGCGCACATTTACATTTGATCAACCGGATACATTTTTAATAGGTAGAGCCGAGAGTGCTCACTTATGTTTGCCTGAGGATAAATATTTTTCTCGTCATCACTGTCTACTGGAGATTTCACCACCTCAGGTGTTTCTCAGGGATTTAGGCTCTACAAATGGAACTTATGTAAATGGCGTAAAGGTTGAGACCGCACATCTTAAAAATGGAGATAAGATTCAGGGCGGCAAAACGGTTTTAGAGGTAGAAGTTTCAGTTGAGAGCTCGCTGGAAACAGGTGAAACAATGAGTTCTCTGCCATCAGTGGTAAAAGTCAATTGTCTGAATTGTGGTTGCTCTGTACAGGCAGAGGCTTCAAGTCCGGATGCAAAGCTCTCTTATATTTGTGAAATGTGCAGGATCAAGCTGAAGAATAATCCAGAGACGCTGCCTGGTTATCAAATGATCAAAGTTCTTGGGCAAGGAGGCATGGGTAGTGTTATTCTGGCTACCTCGGTGGCTAATGGTAGACCTGTTGCAATAAAGACTCTCTTACCGGAAGTTGCAGTAAGTGAGCAATCGCTGAAAAGATTCATGCGCGAGATAGAGGTAGTTTCAGCGCTCAGGCATCCAAACATAGTGGCATACATAGAGCATCGTGTTCATAACGGAGTCATTTATTTAGTCTCTGAGTTTGTTAACGGTATAGATGCTGGTAAATTAGCAAAGCAACGTGGAGGGCGATTGAATTATAAAGAGGTGGTATTGATAATGGAGCAAATCCTATCAGCATTGGACTATGCGCATCGCCTTGGTTACGTTCATCGTGATATAAAAGAACAGAATATTTTGGTTTCCGGTGAATATCCAAAGTATGTTGCAAAGTTGACTGATTTTGGGCTTGCGAAAAGTTTTAAGCAGACCGGTATGAGCGGGGTTACGATGGTTGGTGATGTAGCTGGAACGATAGTTTATATGCCTCCTGAGCAGATAAGAAATTTCAAAGAGGTGCGTCCTCCTACCGATATATATGCTGCAGGGATGACGGCCTACGTTCTATTGACCGGAACACATGCTTTAGATGTTAGCCTAACGGCTGGTATCGCTGAGATCGTTAAAGCCATTTTCGATAAACCGATTGTTCCCGTCATTATCAGAGATCGAACTGTGCCACCTTCGGTTGCTGAGGTAGTTGAAAAGGCACTCTCTAAGGATCCAAGAAAACGTTGGAAAACCGCTGGTGAAATGCGGCAAGCTTTGTTACAAGCTGCTGGTTTATGAATTCATCTCTCTGAACTCTCTCATAAATTCTTTGAGCTTGATCACACCATCTAGTGGAAATGCATTATAAATAGAGGCTCTAATGCCGCCAGTAGATCGATGCCCTCGTAAGTTCATTAACCCTTTTCTCTCTGCCTCCTCGCAAAATTTATTTTCTAATGATTCTGTCTTCAGATTAAATGTAATGTTCATTCTGGACCGAAACTGCGGCATTGCTCTCCCTCTGTAAAATCCATCACTATTGTCTATCTCATCATAAACTAACTGTGCCTTTTTTTGATTAAGTTTTTCAATTGCGGCTATGCCACCCTTTTGTTTTATCCATTCACAGACTAGCCCAATCATGTATATTCCCCATGTGTTGGGTGTATTAGGCATCGAATTTTCGTTTGCGAAACTTAAATAGCTGAGAATTGTAGGTAAATCCTTTCTTGCCCTTTGTAAGAAGTCTTCACGTACAATGACCAGAGTTATGCCAGAAGGTCCTAGATTTTTTTGTGCACCTGCATATATTAAAGAGTATTTAGTTATGTCTATTGATTTCGACATTATGTTTGACGAGGCATCGCAGACTATCGGCAGATCACCAGCAGTCAGATCATAATCAAACTCAACCCCATGAATAGTTTCATTAGAGCAGTAATGAACATAATCTGCATTCTCTGAAAATCGTAGTTCTTGCTGATGGGGAATCGCAGAAAAATTTAATGCTTCCGAAGTGTATATAAGGTTGCTAACACCAAGTTTTGAGGCCTCTTTGAAAGCTTTTTGACTCCAATAACCAGTCACAATGAAATCAGCCTTATGGTGCAGGAAATTGAGTGGTATCAGAGCAAATTGTAGGCTCGCTCCACCAGGAAAAAAAAGAATTTTGTAATCGGGCGGGATATTGAGTAAGTCTTTGATTGATTGTTTAGTTCTTTCGAGTATCTCAAAAAACTTTTTAGAGCGATGGCTTATTTCCATCACTGACATACCTGAATCATCGAGAGATAATAATTCCTGGCGAGCTTTCTCTAAGACCTCTGTGGGAAGCATCGCCGGACCGGCACTGAAGTTAAACACCCTACTGACGCTCATTTTTTTCGATTCTTGATCTTAAGACACTCGAGATTGCGCGAGTAACAATCCACTCAGGGGTTATAGAGCCCACTATTGAGCTAATGTAATTAGTGAAGCCAGATACTGGCACGACTTTTTTCCTGCGCACTGCTTTTAATGAAGTTTCTACAACTTGTTCAGGGGTTTGCATGCCTTTTATGCCTATTACCCTATTCATATTGGCTCTCTCGAAGAAATTTGTCTGAGTAGCACCGGGGCATAGAGCTTGTATTACTATTCCAAACGGTCGATTTTCCTCAGCTATTGCTGCAGTAAACGAAGTGACAAATGCCTTAGTTGCTGCATATGTTGCCATGAACGGGACGGGTTGAAAGCTCGCGGCTGAGGATACATTAATTATCACACCTTCTCTCATTTCTCGCATCTTGCGTAGATAATGATGCGTTAGGGCTACCAAGGCTTCTATATTTAGCCTAATCATTTGTAGCTCTTTCTCTAGGTTCAATTCAGAAAAATAACCCATCGAACCAAATCCTGCATTATTTATCAACCAGTTTACTTGAAATCCTTTACTTTCGGTTGTCTCAAAAAGTACTTTGTCGGACCCAGGCTCAGAAAGGTCTAAAGCTATCACCTCTGCTATGATTTGATGCTTAGAGATTAGTTCCTCAGCGATTTGTTCAAGTCTTTCTTTTGATCTTGCGACCAAAACCAGATTATGTTTTTCTCGTGCAAGTCTTCTGGCGAATGCTTCACCTATACCACTCGAGGCTCCCGTAATAAGCGTCGCTTTCATAATTTATCTCCGAAAAGATGTATCAAAAGTCCATCTTTCAATTTTGGTTCAAACCAGGTAGATTTAGGCGGTAGTGTTTTACCGCTGTCGGCTATTTCAAAAAGCTCGTCTATGGATATTGGAAAAAGCGAAAAAGCTACTTTAGCATGCCCTGTATCGACGTATTTTTCCAATTCTTCTGGTCCAAATATACCACCTACAAACTCTATACGTGCGTCAGTTCTTTGATTCTGTATGCCTAATATCGGAGAGAGTATGAATCTATGCAGAATACTGACATCGAGATTTTCTATCCTGTCATCAACCGGAGCATTATTTTTCTTATACCTCAACTTAAGCCATTTGCCGTCTCCTAGGTACATACAGAAATCTCCGCTCTTTGAAGGCTTCTTTTCTTTTGTTTCTCGAATTATGAAATTCTCCGTGAGTTTTTTTAAGAATTCGTCCTTGGTTAATCCGTTCAAATCTTTGATAATTCGATTGTAAGGCAAGATCTGTAATTCATCGGATGGGAAAATTCCAGCCATGACGTAGTTATATTCTTCCTCTCCCGTATGAGTTGGATTCTGTCGGCGCATTATTTCCCTAACCTTGGCCGCGCTTTCAAGCCTATGATGGCCATCAGCTATGTAAAGTGTTTGGACGTCGGAAAAAGCTCTGATAATTTTATCTGGCTCATTTACACGCCAAATCGTCTGTCTAATGGAATCCTCGCATGAGAAATCGTATATTGGTGTTTGGTTTGTGACTTTGCTTATTAAATTCTTTACTTTTTCATTACTACGAAATGCCAGAAAAATAAGCCCCGTGTGAGCTTTTAATGCCAGCATCTGGGCTTTTCGATTTTCAACTTTATCGGGCCTTGTAGTTTCGTGTGGCTTTATCAATCCTGTTTCGTATTCGTCTATTGAGCAGCAGGCTACTATTCCAGTTTGCTTTCTTGTGTTACTCGAAAGCCGATAGACATAAATTGAAGGTTCGGCATCTTGTATAAAAATCCCGTTTTTAATAAATTGGTGAAGATTTTCGACGGCTTTACTGAAAACCTGATCGTTTGAATAATCTGCATTTTCTGTGAATTCAGCTTCTGAAAGCGATATTCTGAGGAAGCTGAGGGGATTTCTGGCAATGACAGAACGTGCTTCAGCTTCGCATATGATATCGTATGGGACTGCAGCTACACGTGCTGCTTTTTCTGGTACAGGTCTCAATGCTCTAAAGGCTCTCAATGTTACCACTTTATTTCTCCATCCGTATAAACTACAGAAAGTTTATCTTTTAAGTAACTGAAGCATTAAGATTAGAAGAATGCATCTTTATCGCACTTATCAAATTCTTCATTTTCTCTGCATTCTGATCCATTTTCAAAGTGCATATGGATAGTTTCTGTTTATTGCAAGATGAGATAAATGATTATCAAGGATCTTGATGAAATTCTTGCCATTTTTGAGTGGTCCAATCAAACATTTCAGTACCACGAAAACGTTTTTTGTAATCGTAGAATGATGATTCCTTGTATGCATACCCTTGGTAGTAGTACTTTTTATTAGAGCTAATTGCAAGATCGATTTCGAGTAGCATCGTGTATATGCCCAAGCTACGTGATGATTCTCTCGGATTAAACATCGCGTATATGCTAGATAAACTTTCTTTTGCCATTTCAAAAAACGAAACCGCGATTAGTTCTTCATCCTTAAAAATAGAGAGTTCCATTACAGGATATGGAAAAGTCGGAGGCTGGTTTATGAAAGTATAAATTGATTTTGGTTGATCACGTTTGAATCGACTTTTGTGAATCTCGAAGAGATTTATCTTTTTATTATCAATCACTGCCGGAGAAATTGTGTGGTTTAAATCCTTGTTTCGCTTGATAATTCTCCTTAAACTTTTTGAAAGTGAGAATTTTTCAAGTCTTATTCTGAGCGGTATCACATTGTAAACATTTCCATCACTGAAGGCCTTGGCATAACGAAAAAAATAAATACCAAAATGTCTCCATCCCTTTGCTAGCAGTTTATCTAATTCTTCGGCAGTAACACGATAGCTTACGAACGATTCGTCTAGTTCAACACCTGACATTAATCTAAAATTATGGCTGAGAAGATGCCTCTATACAAGGTTTTGTGATTATCAAGTAACAATCCACGTAAATTGGTGGCCGGAGCAGCTGAGATAATTTTTCAGAAAAACGCAACGTTCATTGGCTAATAGCTCAGCTTTAAACAAGGTCCTGTGTATTTCTGGTCACAAACTTCGTTTAATTTCTCGGATTTTGTTCTTTGTTAACAGTGTGAACACTTGAGAGATCTGTGGATTTTTGTACTTCCTTAGATTTTAGCATGGTGCAATTTCCTTCAAATACTGCTCCATCATCTATTTTTAATCTTGGTGTTTGGATATTACCGACAACATGTGCTGTTTTTCCTAATTCGACTTTCTTTGAGGCTACTATATCTCCGTTGACCTTACCATTTATTATGGCCGAGCCGACGGAGATGTTAGCTTCAACCTTTCCATCTACTCCTACGACTAATGTTCCTTCATCTGAATGAATTTTGCCTTTTAGATAACCGTCAACTCTCATCATGGCTTTAAAGGTTGTTTCGCCAGTGAGTGTGCTGCCATTTCCTACATAATTACTCAATCTGCCTTCTTTAATCTCCAATGTTATGTTATCCATTGCGATCGAGGCCGAATTTGCAATTGGTGATTTTTCTTCGGTTGTTTGTGTTTTTACGACAGATTCTTCTATTTTACTTGTACTTCGTCCAATCTTTATCATTAGATTTCTCCTCCAAAATTATTAGACTTCTCCTCCAGTCGTTGCAGTTCGTTATTCTAACAACCTAACTATGAATTTTCCAGTTTTTATGGTAACTTTTTACTTCGCAGATTATGGCAGTCAATAAGAAACTAAAGGCGAAGCTTTTGGGTAAGGTTGGTAGGGCAATCAGAGATTTTTCGATGATCGAAGAGGGTGACAGGGTAATGGTTTGCCTTTCTGGTGGTAAGGATAGCTACACGATGTTGGATCTTTTGATGGAGCTTCGCCGCCACTCTCCTGTTAAGTTTGACATCCTAGCAGTCAACTTGGATCAGAAGCAGCCTGGATTTCCTGCAGAGGTTTTGCCAAATTATCTGCAGAGCATTGGTGTCGATTACCGAATAATCGAAGAGGATACCTATTCAGTAGTCAGAGCACATATTCCTGAAGGAAAAACTTATTGCTCTTTATGTTCGCGATTGCGCAGAGGAATTCTTTACTCGACTGCTATTAGGGAAGGTTGTACAAAGATCGCACTCGGCCATCACGCTGATGACATAATCTCCACCTTTCTGCTGAATGTTTTTTACATTGGTCAATTAAAAGCTATGCCACCTGTTCTTCGTTCTGATGATGGTAGAAACACCGTGATTCGCCCTTTAGCCTATTGCTTAGAGTCAGAGATTGCAGAATATGCGAAGCAACGCGAATTTCCAATTATCCCCTGCAATTTATGCGGCTCGCAGCCTAATTTGAAAAGAGCCAGGATGAAGCAGTTGATAAACGATTTAGAAAAAGAGATTCCATTTGTTCGTTCTTCTATAATGACTGCCTTATCCAACGTGACCTCCTCGCATCTCTTAGACACAAAACTTTATGACTTCAAAAACTTCGAACCACTCATAAAACGTATTCCACCTGGACACGGATCTGTGAAAAAAGAATTGGACGCTATTTTTGACCATTCGGAGCCTGAAGTCGGTAAACTGCCTGTCCTTCAGCAAGCTTAATTAATCAGGTCTAATTATCATTGAATACGACTCTTTCTGGATCGGAGCAGCTTCAGTAGATTTCAACTTGGGCTTATGGATATGTTTTGTGGAGATAATGATTTTGAACAACAGAGAGTTTACCTATCTAAGTTAAAAATCCTACTTTGGGATATCGATGGCACTCTTATTCTCTCAACCGTTCGTGGAGGGTATAAACAGTATTTCGAGCCGACTATGAAGCGTATTTTTGGTTCAGTCGGTGATCTGCACAAAGTAATGCCATCGGGGATGACTGACACGCAAATCATGTATGAATCGCTTAAGTCCTTAAACATTACTCCTGAGGCAATATTAGAAAGAAAAAAAGAACTTTTGGAAGTTTTTCGTGAGGAGATGCTCAGGGCTCTGGGTAACAGTGAAGATAGTTATAGTGTCTTACCTGGAGTAAGGGAGATTTTAGAGCAAACCTCGACAAAGCGCGGCGTGTTTGTTAATGCACTTCTGACAGGTAATTTATCAGTCGCTGCAGAGATAAAATTAACCTCTGTTGGGCTTTGGCGTTACTTTGCTGATGCCCCAAATGTTTTTGGGGAGATTTCATGTGACCGTACTGCTTTGGCTTTTCAATCAGCTAGTTTGTTTAGAGAAAAATACAACTTTGATTTCCTCCCCCAGCAGTTCGTGATAATTGGTGATACCCCGAATGATATTAAAACTGCGAGGACTTTCGGAGCAAAGGTGCTTGCGGTAGCTACTGGTAGAATCCATGGATTCGATGAACTATTAGAATGTGGTCCTGATGCGACACTAAAGGATTTGAGTAACACTGAGGAAGTTCTAAAGATTTTAGAAAATTTATAACAGCGCTGTGAATTTAGTGATTTGGTCTTAAGAATGAATGGTTTTGATTTTTCAATCTTGTTTGGTGATTGGATAGTTTGCGAATTTAGCTTTTCAAAAATCACGGTGGATTTTACTAGATCAACTAGTCATCAGGGTGTGTAGGTGAATAGATTTAAGGTTGGGGTTTTTGCACTGAACACTCTAAAGTTCTACAATAAGTTCGATCAGACATAAACACTGATCCAACCTATAGGCGCGGTAATCTGATACTAAACTTTGATCCAAAGCCTACTTCTGATTCTACATCCACTAATCCACCATGTCTTTCAACGATTTCCTTTACTAAAGCTAATCCCAGCCCGGTTGATTCCTCTTCTTTATCATGTCCCTCGCGAGCTATTCGATAGAACTTTTGCCATATTTTTTCTTGTTCTTCTTTAGGAATTCCATATCCTCTATCTTCGACTGTTACCCGCACGTATTCTGGTTCTAACACTGTACTTATAATGACAGATGTGCGCTCAGGGCTATACTTGATAGCGTTATCAATCAAATGAGAAATTGCCTTGGCTACTAATCCTTTATCTGCTGCTATTGGGGGCAAGTTAGCATCTGATTTTTCTACAAGGCGTATTCTTTTGCGTTTCGCTTTTTCTTGCATTTCTTGAACGACTTCGCTAACAACATTGTCGAGCTTGACTGGTATTTTTTGAAACTCTTGCTTGTCAGATTGCTCAAGTCTGGCTATCGAGAGAAACGTGTTTAGCATTCTGGAGAGTCTTTGAGATTCATTGAAGATAGTGGATATATACTCTTTATTTTCAGCAGAAATTGTATCATCCAGCATTAATATCTCGGCAAAGCCCTGAATACTTGTGAGTGGGGTTCTTATCTCATGCGACATCAGGTTGACCATGTCGCTTCTGAGCTTTTCATTTTCCTTTATTGCAGTTATGTCATTTATTACTACCAAAAAACAGGCTGGTTTAGTTGATAGCCCTGTTTCATGTAGAGCATCGTTTGAGGCTACTTCTACAAGCGTTATTTGAATTTTAAGAGTTTTGCCTGTTGACTCAAAAAACAGCTCATTTTCGTAAGTCTCCCCTGTTTGTAGAATTTTTCTCAGGGCGAGGCGTGGCTCATTAAAGACTTCGGTTTTAAAGTGATCGAGCAAGCCAAATAAGTCTATATCAGCCAAATTTTCATTCTTCAAATTTGCAAGATGCCTCATTTGGCGATTTAAATAGGCTATGGTTCCATCGAGGTAAGCAACGGCAAACGCTTCTTTCAAGTATGAGGTCGCTGCAACGCTGAGAGCTTGCTCTTTTATATTGTTTTTAATCAATTTCAATAAATCCCTTCGATTCTCTGCGAGCTCGGTTGATAAGAAACTCCACCAGGCTTTATTGGGTAAACCTTTTTTTCTTATCTCTTTTCTTTGAAAATTCCTGGCCAATTGCTCACTTATAGCTTCCAATAAGTGTTGATCTTCCTTCTGAAAATCTGAGTTTATTTCAACATATAGCGCTCCTACTTGTTCTGAATCAGTAACCAATGGAACTGCTATGCGAGCCCTTTTGTTTTCCTCATCAGTTATGGCTTTAGTCTCTCCAGAAAGTATCGATTCCTCGCAGAGTTTGATACGCTCTTGCCATGCAGTTTGTCTGGCAGTTGAAGTATCTTCGAGCGATTTGACACCACTTCTCATTCTACCCACCTGTTTTAGCTCGCCATTAAAAAGGTAGAATATTATGGCCTCTGATAGTGGTAGCATTGCTTTAAGTAACTTTAGAGTGCTTTCGATTCTTTGCTCTGCGGTTTTAGCTTCAAAAAGATAACTAAATGAGGATAGCTTTTGCAGGTTTTCCGTAAAGTCATTATCAATCTCCCTGAGTTGTTTAAAATGCACAGCTATGGCAGGGACAAAAAGAGATAATATAACCTGTGAAAAATGAAAATCCACATTGTATATATTCTTACCAATAAGACTCAACGCAAGCCATATAAGAGCGAGAAATGCAGTGAAAGGTAAAAACTTTCTTGCCCCTATTCTTTGCGTAAAGAACCAAGAGGCAACACTGAGCAACAATAAGGCAGTTAACTCCCACCAATGAAGATCAAATAAGCTTGTAAAAAGTTGCTGAGACCACCTATCTATGAGTTTTAAAATCAGCTCAAATACAAGTAATGAAATCAGGGTTAGCACAATCGGTAAAATTACTGAAGATAAAAACTTGTTTACTTTATCCATATCAGGCGGGTTTTGAGGTATATTAGAACATTTCGCACAAAGATTATGCACCAAGCTTAAAAAGAAAAGCAAGTCTTTGAATAGTTTAGCTTCGAGATTTGATTAAAAGCCTCATTTTATGACAGAATCGGGTTTTATGAAGGAGTTCTGGCGAGAAAGTATCAAGGGGTTATCATTATCCCTGTGGTTAGGGGCTGCGATTTTTTTTAGCCTTGCTGTTGCGCAAATTGCATTTTCAGTTTTGCCCTCTGGTGAAATGGCAGGAGCTGTTGTTAATAAAACTTTAGAGGTAATAAACTACTCAGGATTAATAATTGGTCTTGCTTTAATAGTACTATCCTTTCTATCTGCTGAGAGAAGTTGGATTATCTGGGTTGAGAGAATTTTACTGGCTATTCTGGTTTTAGCCTGCGGACTAGGACAATTTGTCATAGTTACTGGGATGCGAGCCTTGAGCCAGCAATCAGGGAAACCTATTTCTGAACTAGCAGAGGATGATCCATTGCGAAGGGCATACATGGAATTACATGGTTACTCGGTAAGTTTATTATCAGTAGCGATGATTGCTGCTTTCATAGCTTACTTTTTAGTGATAAAAAGATCTCATAGGGTTAATGAATGAACTATGTTAAATATCATAAGAGAGGTATTAGGTCTTAAGGAAGAACCTATCGAAGAGAGGCTGGAATTCGGAGAAGAATTAATTGAGAATATTGACTCATGGTCGGCGCGTTTTTCCAGGTGGAATTTCAACGAAGATTTAAAAGGATATCCATTCGTTGAAAATCGATATGCCCCATTTACTCCAGCGCGTAGGGCATTACCGATGCTGAATTTAGCGTTGATTTCCTCTGCTGGAGCTTATATTGATGGTACAAAGCCATTTGATTTGACTTCGAAGGATGGGGACGTGAGCTTTCGTGAGATACCGCGCGAGGTAGAGGCTGAGTACTTAGCATATGCCGCACGTGGTTACGATCCTCAGTACGTCAAAAGAGACAGAAACGCCCAGATCCCGATTGATCGACTTATTGAATATGAGGCAAATGCAGTAATTGGCAGATTGAATGAGGTCTGGTGGAGTTTTTGTGGATTTATCCCTAATGCCAGATTAGTAGCTGAGGATTTGGCTCCGAAAATCACCGAAAGATTGCACCGTTATAATGTTCAAGCCGCACTATTGATACCCGCCTCAAAATTGTGTCATCAAACCGTCGGGATCGTTGCGCGAAAAATTGAGCAAAGTGGCATACCTACGATGACCATATCTGTAGATCGTGAAGTAACTGAAAAAGTGCGTCCTCCGAGAGCAGCATACTATGAGGGTGAATTTGGAAATGTAGCAGGTAAACCCGGTTGGAAACAATACCAACTGAGAGTTCTTGACGAAGCGCTAAGATTAATCGAGCCTTTGGATCAACCAACCATCAGAAAATTGGTGGTTGAATTAGAAACAGAGATAGAAAAAGAACGTGGTGAGGTTTAATTTTCTCTAGCTAAATGCTCTCTTGATGATTTATAACGAGCTACCTTAATCATTCTGTATAGTGAGGGGAGATGTAGCTCTTTTAGACAAAAATATAATCGCTAAGCTTGAACTTAAATTGATTCAGGGCAGACATAGTAAATAGCCTGTGCGGTTTATGCACAGGCTATTATTTATTTACCATCTATATCTTTGATTGTTGCGACCTCTGTTATTAAAGCCTTCAGAGCGAGGACGAGCCTCACTAACAACCATTTGACGACCATCGTATTCTTGGCCATTGAATTTTGCTATAGCAGATTTTGCTTCTTCTTCAGATGGCATTTCTACAAAGCCAAATCCTCGGGATCTTCCGGTCTCTCTGTCATGGACCACGTTTGCTGATTCAACCGTTCCTACTTGAGAAAAATGTTCAAACAAATCATCACTTGTTACGCGAAAAGATAAATTACCTACATACAGTTTCATACTTACTCTAACTTTCCTAAAAAAATAACTGAAGCAAAGGAGGGAAGGAAAGCTTAAAAAGCTTTGCGACGCCTTTCTCCCGTCTAATAGACAGCTTCTCAAACGTTTACGCTTTTCTCTCGGCGATGAAACTCGTCGCTTATTTTTCATCCCTGAAACCAACCGCGGCTTCTGAGAGCAAGATTTTTAAAGTATGCTATAATTTTACCAAGATAGCAAATGCTAAACCCGAGTTTTCCTCAAATAAGCCACATTTTTTTCTATGGGACTTTAATGCGCGATTTCAATTTAAGCTTTCTATCGGAGGCCGCTAGGCATTTAGAATTTGTTGCTATCGGATACGTTTTCGGCACGCTATACGATTGCATTTATTTTCCAGCTGCGGTTCTAACCGGTGACTCTAGGATAATCGGAGAGATTTTCTTCATAAAAGATCACTCATGTCTTGAAATTATAGATGCTTACGAAGGTTTTGATTTGAAAGAGCCGGGTAATAGTCTTTTTTTAAGGCGCTGCACGACAGCTCATATTGGAGATTCTGAGCTTGATGTATGGATCTATGAATATAATGGCGATACTCAGAATCTACGAATTATAGAAAGCGGCAACTACAAGGATTATGTGAGAGTTCGAGATAGAATGCTGGAGGTTATTTATCGTTGATAGACTTAAGAAGTGATACAGTTACGAAACCCACGCCTGCGATGAGAAAAGCAATAGCCGAGGCAGAGGTTGGAGATGATGTTTTTGGTGAAGATCCAACCGTAAATAAGCTACAAGAACGAGCCGCGGAACTTTTCAGTAAGGAAGCAGCAATTTTTGTTCCTACTGGTTCCATGGGGAATCAAATAGCTATAAAACTTCATACACGTCCCGGGGATGAGGTAGTTGTAGAAGAAAAAAGCCATATTTTGAATTATGAAATGGCGACATCGAGTGTTGTGTCGGGTGTTCTGTTGCGAGCTGTTGTAGCCAGAGATGAAGGTAGGATTTTGAAATGGGAGGAGATAGCCTCAGCTATTCATGTTAATCAACCTTATTACGCATGTCCTACGCGTTTGATATGCCTCGAAAACACTCATAATTTTGGAGGTGGAAGCTTAATGAGTGCAGATGAAACAGATGAAATCTGTAAGAAGGCTCACGATTTAGGGATCCCAGTCCATCTAGATGGGGCCAGAATATTCAATGCGGCAGTGGCATTAGGTGAGACAGTCGCTGCGTTAACAAGATCTGTTGATTCAGTGCAATTTTGCTTATCTAAGGGTTTAGGGGCACCGGCTGGTTCAATTCTGCTCGGTAAACGCGACTTCATAGAAGAAGCGCGAATTTGGAGAAAGCGTCTCGGTGGTGGTATGAGACAGGTTGGCATCTTAGCTGCGGCTGGTTTAGTTGCGCTCGAGGAATCTCCAGAGAAACTCTACATCGATCATCAAAATGCGAGGCGGCTTGCCGAGGGCATCGCGAATATCAAGGGTGTTAAGATTAATCCAGAACGAGTTAAAACAAACATAGTCATATTCGACGTGTCTGAGACTGGAAAAACAGCTTTTGAAATTTGTGAGACCCTGAAAAATCGCGGAATTCTCGCCATTGCCTTTGGCAGTTTTATAAGGATGGTAACTCATTATGATGTCTCTCGGGAAGACATCGAAACGACGTTAAAAGTCATGGAGGAAATTCTTTAAAAAATGATAATAGCTATTGATGGCCCTTCAGGTGCAGGTAAATCAACGATAGGTAAAATTTTGGCCAAGAAATTAGGTCTGACTTATTTAGATACGGGAGCGATGTATCGTGCTGTTGGCTTAGCAGTGTTAAGAGCAAATATTGACCCCGCAGATACTAAAACGATAATTAATCTAGCAAAGAATTTATCGATTGAATTTAAAGATTTGGGGGACGAGTTGAGGATCTTTCTAGATGGGGAGGACGTATCAGAACAGATAAGAGACGAATCGGTTAGCAAAATGGCATCCATTGTCTCTACGATTCCCGAGGTGAGAAGGATTTTAGTTGAGCTGCAGAGACAAATTGGGATGGAATCAAGAAACGGCTGTGTTTTAGATGGAAGAGATATTGGAACTGTTGTGTTTCCTGATGCAGACTTCAAATTTTTTCTCACTGCTAAACCAGAAGCTAGAGCTAGAAGAAGATACGAGGAAAATCTCAAAAAAGGTGCTCAGACGAGCTATGAAGAAACCTTAGCTGAAATCCAGGATAGAGACTTACGTGATACCTCTCGTCTAGATTCTCCGCTGCAAATCCCCGAAAATGCTTTTGTAATAGACACAAGTGAAATGGATCTGGAAGAGGTATTGTCTCAACTCTTGGATATTATAAGCCAAAGGCGCAAGGCAGCCAATTAGGGTAAAATTGTTCCGTCGTCAGAAATTCTAAGGGCTGAATCCTTGAAATCCAGGTCAGAAAGGTAGCGAATAGTTTTGATGGCTGATTTTGATTCGTCAACTTTCAGTATGCCTCTTCCTTCAAGTCGAAATGAATGAATCTTTCCCTTTACAAACTCTCCTTTTTCATTAATGGTAACCTCTAGTATCATCGTCTCCGCGGTTGGACCCTCGAGTTTAAACCAGCCGTAAGTAAGAAAGTTGCCCAATGAATATGCGATTAAACGCTTCTTGTAGATTTCCATACCACGCAGGACATGTGGCCCGTGCCCTAAAACTAAATCTGCACCGGAATCTATGACGGTTCTAGCAAATAACGGTAGATTACCGCGGGCTTCACCTAAAAATATCTCAGTTTGTTTAGGCACTCGCTGACGATCAGCTCCTTCAGCACCTCCATGAAATGAAACAACTAAAATATCGACTGATTTTTTCAGATTAGCTACAGCGAGGCTAGCAGTTTTTAGGTCATTCACGTTTAGTGAAACGTTATTATGTGCGAACGCGATAAATCCTATTTTTTTTCCTTTGACTTCGAGAATTGTTGATGCAAATTGAGAGGCGTCGCTACCAGCATGTTTTATCCCTAGCTGATCTAGAGTCTGGCGGGTAGAGGCTCTACCTTGGTCACCAAAATCTCCGGCATGATTATTAGCAAGACTTAAGACGTCGAATCCAGCTTCCTTCAGGTATCTAGCATAACGTGTCGGCATGCGGAAAGCGAAGCATCTGACTCTGCGTGTCCCACATTTACTGGAGACACCTCCATCCGCTAGTGGACCTTCTAAGTTACCAAAAGCTATGTCGGCTGATTGCAGAATAGGCTGTGCTGGTTTGAGAAGGTCGGCTCCGTCATTGGGTGGCATCCGCGATTCATTCGGAAAAGGAGACCCGAGCATTATATCACCGACGGCGGCAATAGTAATCAGAGTTTGTGGTTTTTTTTCATTGATTTGTTCGGAGGCATAGGCTAAGTTTGTAGGCGACAGATTTTCCTTAACCTGACATGCAACTCCCGTGATTAAAACTAAGAGCGCTAAGATTTTTTTCATATCGTCGGCTTAAATTCTACGGTTTTTAGTTCTATGATTGAATGCAATTTGTAAGCTTGCGTTTCAATCTACTTTTGCTTGCAGGCTTTCTATAGCTTCAAGCGATAAAGCTTCTGAAACCAATTTCTTTTGTTCAAGTTCATGCACTGCGTAACTGCCGGTTGCTGGCGAGGCAGAGGCTGGGCGTCCGATATACCTGAGTTCTAGGCCTTCTGGAAGTATTTCTTCCAATCTTTCTTTGACAAATGTCCAGCCGCCCATGTTTTTTGGTTCTTCTTGTACCCAAGCTAACTCGACTGCGTTTGGATACGAATTAATGAGTTGTCTGAGTGAGGTTTTTGGGAAAGGATAGAACTGTTCGAGACGAATGATTGCTATTGACTGATCGGATGCCGTGTTGCGAGCGGCATCTAAATCATAAAAAACCTTTCCAGAGCACAAGATAATTCGCTTAACTTCGGATTTATTAGATATTCGTGCATCGTCTAATATGGGTTGAAAGCCTCCATTTAAGATTTCTTCGATTTTTGAGGTTGAGGCTGGTAATCGTAGGAGACTTTTTGGAGTCATTACTATCAGCGGGCGTATGATGCTTTGTTTCATTTGTCGGCGTAGTAGGTGGAAGTATTGAGCTGGCGTTGTAGGATTACAAACTTGCATGTTATTTTCTGCGCAGAGTTGAAGATATCTTTCTAATCTAGCTGAACTGTGCTCGGGTCCCTGACCCTCGTAGCCATGAGGTAATAACATTGTGAGTCTACAGCGTTGTCCCCACTTATCTTCAGAGGACGATATGTACTGGTCTATTATAACCTGAGCCCCATTGGAGAAGTCTCCGAATTGTGCTTCCCACATCACCAGACTTCTTTCTGCGATCACCGAGTAACCATATTCAAAACCGAGGACACCAGCTTCAGAGAGAGGGCTATCGAAAACGTAGAAACGTGCAGCTGGATTTTTTTCAGATCTTAACTCCGTCAAAGGTGACCATCTTTTACCTGTTTGAATGTCATACATGGAAGCATGGCGTTGGCTGAAGGTTCCTCGTCCAGAGTCTTGGCCGCTCAACCTAACACCGTAGCCTTCGAGGACTAACGAACCTATGGCAATAGCTTCAGCAAATCCCCAGTCCATAGGGACTTCTCCGGCTACCATCTTTGCACGTCTAGCTAGTTGGCCAACCATTTTTGGATTTACATTGAATCCTTCTGGAACAATTGAGATTTTTTTACCTACGGTTTCGAGGACATCTCTTGTTATTGGGGTTTCTAGTACATATGAACCATCTTCTTCCTGGACGGGTGGTTTGATTTCTGTCTTTACGGGCTTCTGCTCTAAAATTTGTTTGACTTTCTTCAATCGATTCTCGTATTTGTTGATGACGTTTTCTATCATTTGATTGACTTCGTCTTGAGTGATTACACCTTCACGAATCAATTGTTGGGCGTAGAGATGTTGAACGCCGGGATGAGATTTTACTTTGGCATACATTAAGGGTTGAGTATAAGTTGGTTCGTCTCCTTCATTGTGTCCAAGCCGACGGAATCCGACTAAGTCAAGGGTAACATCTTTATTGAATTCTTGGCGGTATGCTAATGCAATCTGGATAACGCGATAAGCGGCCTCTGGGTCGTCAGCATTTATGTGAAATATTGGCATCTGAGTCATTTGAGCAGCGTCCGTCGAGTAGATAGAACTGCGTCCAGATTCTGGTGAGGTGGTAAATCCTATTTGGTTATTTATAACGATATGAATTGTCCCGCCAGTGGTATAACCTTTCAAGTTGGCCAGCTGCAGGGTCTCCATTACTATTCCCTGTCCAGCGAATGCTGCATCACCATGCATTAAAACCGGTAATACGCGATCTACAGCTTCAGCTCGAGACTTTCCTTGGCCATTACGAATTTCATCTTGTCTGGCTCGTGCCATTCCCTCTACCACAGGGTTTACGAATTCGAGGTGAGATGGATTACTAGCTAATCTTATTGTTATCTCTTTTCCTGTCTGTGTAATTCTCTTTCCTACTGCGCCTTGATGATATTTAACGTCGCCTTCGTCGGCAGGGAAGTAAGGATGTGCAGTTCCTTCAAACATCGTCAGGATTCTTTCCATCATGTCTTCGTTAACGATATTACAGAGAACATTGAGCCTGCC
Source organism: uncultured Blastocatellaceae bacterium (assembly GCA_964486055.1). Taxonomy (GTDB): domain Bacteria; phylum Acidobacteriota; class Blastocatellia; order Pyrinomonadales; family Pyrinomonadaceae; genus J014. The sequence goes on along the minus strand of CAZALE010000004.1, from coordinate 55,989 downwards.
ACGATGCGCCATTCCCATAAATATCTCTTGTACTCCCTGCTCAGCCGCTAATTCTACGAGTTGATCTAGCATCGGAATGATAGTTTCACAACCTTCAACCGAAAAACGTTTCTGTCCAATATATTTTCGGTGCAAAAATTGCTCGAATTGTTCGGCCTCTACGAGTTTATGCAATATTTGTTTTTTCTTCTCAGTTGGCAATGGTTGTGTGTCAACAAAGTGCTCACGAATTTGTCTGCGTATCCACTCTTTTTCTTCCTTACTCTGAATATGCCTATATTCGATGCCAACTTTTCCACAGTAAGCTTTTCTTAGTATTTCAAGTATGCGTCTGAGAGTAGCTGTTTTTTCTCCGTGTAGGCCGCCAGTTATGAACTCTCTATCTAAATCCCAAATGGTCAAGCCGAAGTTTTCTAATTCAAGTTCGGATGCATGATGAGAGGTCATGTTTAGCGGATCGATATCGGCTAGCAAATGTCCACGTGTTCTATAAGCATTTATCAATTGCAAAACATTGGCTTGTTTTTCAATCTGTTCGCGAACACGATCGGCTCCAAAAAGCGATGGATTGTAATCTTCTGACCAATGAAATGGGGGGAATTTGATTTCCAAGTCAAGGAAGATTTCCTCATAGAAGTTCTCCTTACCTATGAGAAGCTCATGAATCTTAGCTAGGAATAAGCCGCTTTCGGCTCCCTGAATTATTCTGTGGTCATATGTTGATGTGATGGTCATTACCTTACTTATGCCTAATTGTGAAAGTGCGGCTGAAGTCATTGCCTGATACTCTGCTGGGTACTCGATTGCCCCTGTGGCGATTATGACACTTTGACCAGCCATCAAGCGTGGATTTGAAGCTACAGTGCCAATAGTGCCGGGATTTGTTAAAGTAATGGTTGTGCCTTGAAAATCTTCTATCTCGAGTTGACCTTTCCTAGCTCTCTCAACTTGTCGGTTATAAGCCTCGAAAAACTGGGCAAAATTCATTTTATCCGCACCTTTTATATTCGGCACTAGGAGGTTTCTCGATCCATCTTTTCGCTCTACATCAACGGCGATGCCTAAATTAACGTTTTCATGCTCAAGTCTCGAGGGGGAGCCATTTATAACTGCGTAGCCAGCATTCATCTGAGGATAATGCCTTAGAGCCCTTACTATCGCGTAGGCGATTATATGTGTAAAAGACACTTTGCCCCTCCCCTGATTTTGAAGATGTTCATTGATTATGCGGCGATTTTCCTCGAGCAGCTTTACTGGAATTGTACGAAAACTTGTTGCAGTGGGCACGGTTAGGCTTTGTTCCATGTTTTCGACAATTTTTTTCGCTGCACCTGTTATTGGTTTTACTTCTACATCAGCTCCAAGGGCTATCGATACTGTTTGTCTCTCTAAGGGTTTTTGTAGGTTAGCTGTCTCCGGCTCGGCGATTTTAGTGTTTTCTTGTCCATTTTCTAACGGTGATGCTTTTTGTAGGAGGTCTGAGAAAAATTCACGCCATGTCTCATCTACAAGATTGGGATCAGATTTATAGCGAGTAAGCAACGACTCGACGTAACTCGCATTGGCTCCAAAATGTTCTGCTATATATTCGCTGACGTTAATCCTATCGTTTTTGATTCTATCGCTCATCGATATTTTTCCTTTTCAAGGTATCAATAAATATTTTATCGAATAATTTTATCCCATGAAATTTAAAACTTAAAGCATCTTTGGATGACTGAAGTTTAACTAAAGTCAGTTCGTGGTTGAGATAAGTTAAGAAGTATTTTTGATGACGCACAAATCTTGAGGATTTTATGTTTTTCTCAGAATTCGCTGGTTTCTAGCAGGAGAAATACTCAGCACGTATCAACGCGCCGATTGTCATTGAATGAGCTATCTTGAGCGTGTTTGCTGGGGTTATTCAGAGTAGAATCTTCTTATTCGTTAAACGATGAAAAAAATGGCGGAAAGGGTGGGATTCGAACCCACGGTACCCTTTTGGGGTACACAGCATTTCCAGTGCTGCCAGTTAAGCCACTCCTGCACCTTTCCGCTTTTTCGATGTCCATTCGTATGGGCAAAGTTAACTTTTGCCACTATTCACTCCTTTGAGTGTCAAAAAATAATTTACTGAATTATTGTCGGGTTATCAAATCATTCGTCTTTATAGATCATTACCACCGGTTTACCCTCAGAATTTATGTAAGCCCTGTACATTCCTTCCGAATTAAAGGATATACCGATATTTCCGAATTTATCGATTGCGATAACTCCGCCGTCACCACCGAGATTTTTTAATTTCTTTTGGATTACGAGATCGGCTGCTTCTTGTATGGGTAAAGCTCTGTATTCCATCAGGGCTGAGATGTCTTTAGCCACGCTTAATCGAATGAAATATTCTCCCCAACCAGTGGCGGAAACCGCACAAGTATCGTTATTGGCATAAGTACCGGCACCGATTATTGGGGTATCTCCTACACGTCCATACATTTTATAAGCCATGCCACCAGTAGATGTACCAGCTGCGAGATTTCCATATTTATCAAGTGCGACCGCACCGACAGTACCGAACTTATTATTTGTTTGGTCTACCATTGAGGTTTTATTCGGCTGGAGATTTTTCTCTTTCATCTCACGCTCTTTTCTGATTCTTTGATATTGGTCCCAGCGCTCCTGTGTCCAGAAATATTTCGGGTCCACTATTTCAAGCCCTTGCTGAGAAGCGAATTTTTCAGCTCCTTCACCGATTAGCATTACATGCGGTGATTTCTCCATTACAGCTCTGGCGAGCGAGATTGGATTTTTGACCGTATGAATTGCAGCTACAGCACCGGCTTTTAAGGTTTTCCCATCCATTATCGATGCGTCAAGCTCTATTTTGCCGTCTGCTGTAAAAACAGCTCCTTTTCCTGCATTGAAAAGTGGAGAATCTTCCAAAATTTTAATGGCGATTTCGACAGCATCTATAGCAGTTTTGCCTTCTTGAAGAGCTTTATAACCTGCCATTAAAGCCTCTTCTAATTTTTTTCGATATGCTGCCTCTTTTTCTGGAGTCATCGACCCTCTGGAGATCACTCCAGCGCCCCCATGAATAACAAAGCCAATTCGTGGATTTTGTGGTGATTGAATTTGTTTGATTTCCTTGCCTCCAGGTTGCTTTTGTGAATATATCAAGATTGATGATAATGTGAAAACAATCAGCAGAGCGGCTATTTTTCTCATAATTTTATCGCTCCTTGGCGCTAGAAGCAATTTAACGCAAGTTTGGAGATTTTTCAAAGTCTGTTGGATCGAACTTCATCTTTTTTGTTTCAAGCCAAAGTCTGGGTAAGCTGAAAATTTTTTGAATCAAGGTCGTGTGGGCTCTTTTGCTGAAGACGTCGTAATTTTGTGCCTCTATGCAATCTAAGATTTTAGCGTAAAGTCTCGATGCAATAAGTACTGTGAAGCGTGTATCAGGCTCTAGCAGTAGGATACCGCGCTCCGCTTTCTCATAAAATTGGCGGGCTCGTTGAATTTGGAATTTCATCAATTCCATAAAATTTTCGCTAATTTCATGGTTAAAAATTTGTTCCTCGCTGATGCCAAAAGTTTTAAGTTCATCCTGTGGAATGTAGATTCTCTGCATTTTGGCATCTTCGGCTATGTCGCGCAATATGTTTGTAATTTGCATTGCTATACCCATTGCTTCCGCATACACCAGGGCAGATTTATCTTTGTAGCCAAAAATTTCGGAACTCATTAACCCGACAGTCGAGGCTACACGGTAGCAGTAGATGTATAGATTGTTGAAAGACTCGTAACGCTTAATGTAAGTGTCCATTAGAACTCCTTTTATTAACTCCAATGGAAGATGAAGAGGAATCTTATAATGCTTCAATACATCTCCCCAAGCTAATAAAACTAGCTCTCTACTGATTTGTTCATCTAGGTGTGCGAGGCTTTTGTGATTGGTATGGTTAGCAGTGACGCTGAGATTCTCCGATAATTTATCATACTGGTAAACCTTTTCCAGGTTTACTTTCCATTTGTTTACTTCTTCGATAGCCTGGAATTCATCTGCTATTTCGGTTTTATCTATCTGATCATCTACGTGTCTACAAAAAGCGTATAATGCATATATTGGTTTTCTTTTATTTTTAGGAAGAAATCTCGATGCAAAGTAAAAACTCTTTGCATGTTTTTTTGTAACTGTTTCACAGTATTTATAGGCTCTCTCAAGTTGATTTGTCATCTTCTATTCTTTGTTGACTTTTGAAAAATTCTATTGCGCTTTCGGCTAGGTCTATCGGGATAGTGATCCGAAATGGATGCTTGGCGAAAAAAGATGGTACTTGCTTAACATTTGCTCCTAGCTTTTTGAGTGTTTCGACAATTTCCTGGTCAGATAACTCTCGGCAATTGAATCTTTCGGATGCTCTTCGAAATGCTCCAAGAAGCCGATCTAAGGGTAGCTCTCTTTCAGCTAATTTCAATCCACGAGCCTGAAAATCTCCTAGTGCATATAATGCTATCTTTTCACTTTCAATTTGCTCGGAATCGAATAATGATAGCTGCTTCATAAATTTCTGTTAATATGCTAGAGGAAAATGCTAGTCAATCCAAATGAGAAGCCGCTAGACTAGATTTCAATCTTACAGAATTTATGTTATTTTTTGACTTCGGGATGAATGAAAAACGGTGGAAAATTGGCTTAGGGGTTTGCGGAGGGATTGCAGCTTATAAAGCCGTAGAGGTTCTGAGGCTTTTGCAAAAATCAGGCTGCCAGCTTAAAGTTGCGATGACTAAAGAGGCGACGAATTTCATAAATCCTCTAACCTTCAGGGCGTTAACTAACGAATACGTGTTAGTGGATGATTATGCGGCTGATAATCCAGATCCGATAGCACACGTTAATTTTTCCCAGACTATAGATCTTCTCTTGATTGTTCCAGCGACGGCTAACATTTTGGCCAAGTTTGCTAATGGAATTGCAGATGATTTCTTAACCTCTACTTATCTTGCTTCGACTGCACCGGTGATAGTAGCACCTGCAATGAATACGGCCATGTGGAATCACCCTGCCACCCAGAGAAACATTCAAAAGCTAAGAGAAGATGGAGTTATATTTATTGAACCAATAGAAGGTGAGCTGGCCTGCAAGACCCTCGGAACTGGTAAATTGGAGGATGTAGAAAATATTGTAGACCAAGTTTTATCTTTTTTGAGATTCAGGTCACAGAAAGAGCCGGTAAACTCCGATTTTAGTAAGGAACACCTTCTGATAACTACTGGCGGAACACGCGAGGAAATAGATCCCGTTAGATATTTATCTAATTATTCCTCCGGCAAAATGGGCTTTGCAATTGCTAAAGCTGCTAAAAATAGGGGCGCTCAAGTTACGGTGATCGCTGGTAGTGTCAGCTGTGAGAAGCCTGAGGATATTAAAGTTATAAACGTGGTTTCAGCCGAACAGATGCATGAAGCGGTGATGCAAGAACTCGAAAATGCAACGGTATTTATCGGAGCAGCTGCGGTAGCGGACTATCGCCCTACTAGAAGAGCAAATTCAAAGATAAAGAAAGATTCAGAAAAGCTCATATTGGAGCTAGAGAAAACCCCTGACATTTTAAAAGAGGTTTCCCAACGCAGACATGAAGGACTGATAGTTGTAGGTTTTGCGGCAGAAACAGAGAACCTAGAGTCTTACGCGATGGCAAAGATGAGGCAGAAAGAGTTAGACATGATTGTAGCAAATGATGTTTCCACACCTGGATGCGGATTTGGAGCGGATAACAATAAGGGATTCATCGTTAAGCGCAACGGTGAAAAGGTTGATATCCCCTTCATGTCCAAGGATATGATGGCTGATTTAATACTGAATGAAATTTTGAAGATTAGAAACTCGAGATGAGAGAGCAACTGCGACAACTCATACAGGATTTACGAAAAAATATTTTATATGCCCAATCTCTTGGTATCCAGGATTTATGGTTTGATGGGCTAAGGCTATCCGAAGCACCTAAACCTGACTTTCGATTGCGGATTGATTCACTAATAGACTCTAAAGCTAACTTAAGTTCCGATAAGAGAGAAGTCATTATTTCAGAATTATTAGAACAATTGAGACCCTCAAATCTAAATAACACCTTGAAAGAATCAGGTATTTTTGCAACGGAGCAGATGGAAAAATCGAGTAAACAAGGCAATTCTGAAAATTCAGAGGGAGCATCTGAAATTGATAGTGAAATAAAAAATCTGTCAGGGCATGCGAAACCAGCTGTGTCTTTGTTTAGCAATGTTGGGTTTTATTCAGAGGCCGACAGCATAGATAAAATACGCTCGGATATTGGTGATTGCAAGCGCTGTCCACTTCATCAAGGTAGAACTCAAATCGTGCATAGCGTTGGAAATACCAACGCCAGGTTAATGTTTGTTGGAGAGGCACCGGGAGCTGATGAAGATAGACTTGGTGAGCCATTCGTTGGTCGTGCTGGTCAGCTGCTTACTAAGATAATAGAAGCCATGGGACTCAAAAGAGAAGAGGTTTTTATCGGGAATATAAACCGATGTCGGCCCCCAGGGAATCGACAACCAAATCCTGAAGAGGCAAAGATTTGTAGGGAATTTCTAATTAGAGAGATATTTGTGGTTCGTCCACTCTGTATAGTGGTTTTAGGTAATACAGCGTGTCAGTATTTACTGAGTACCAAATCACCAATAACTAAAATAAGAGGTCAGTTTCAAGATTTCTTTGGTATTAAAGTAATGCCGACGTTTCATCCGGCCTATTTGTTACGGGATCCATCAAAGAAGCGTGAAGTTTGGGAAGACATGAAAAAAGTTCGTGATTATTTAGAAAGTCTCAAATGACTCAAGGATCACTATTTTCTGATCAGAATTTACAGTCTAGAGACACTCTAGACCAGATATATCAGGAGATTTTTAAGGAGGCTAGCCTTAAGTTCCCCGGAAAAACGTTCATTTTCGGGGATGGAAATCCCTTTTCGAAAGTGGTTTTTGTAGGTGAATCGCCCGGACTGCCAGATGTAGAGACAGGCAAGCCATTTCAAGGCCCTGTTGGTCAACTACTGGATAAGATATTAGCAGCAATTCAGCTTGATCGACAGAGAGTGTACCTAACGAACGTTGTCAAATTCGTCAGCAGCGCCGATGAGATCTCAGCAGATCTACTGAGTTTTTTTAGTCCTTATCTCTTCAGGGAAATAGCTGTCATAAATCCAAAGTTGATAGTTACTCTTGGAAATACGCCGACAAAGGTGTTCATAAATTCGAAGGATAAGATCAGTACTCTGCGAGGGAGATTTTATGATTTCAATGGGATAAAAATACTTCCAACATTTAATCCTGCCTATTTGCTTCGCGACGCTTCGAAGAAAAAAGAAGTTTGGGAAGATATGAAGATAGCAAGAGAGTTTCTTAATAAATTCTCTTAGCTTAAATTCGATTTATTCTTGCATGGTTATTCTTGCATGGGCACGAATGCTAATAAATCGAATTCTTAGCACACTTCTTTCGATAATTAGTCATTCGTTTCTAAAATGACAGCAAGGAGCTAAGATTATTTCTCCTTGCTGTCATGAGAATTCTGACCTAAGCCGTTACGGTCTCAGTTGTGGTTATTCTAGAGTTTACTGTGTCCCAATTTACATTTGAGAAGAAAGCTTCTATGTATTTAGGTCGTTCTGCTGGGGTGTAATCTAAAATAAAAGCGTGTTCCCAGACATCCATAACCAGTATTGGTTTATACCCGGCGACATTTCCGGTTTCATGCAGATTTATCCAATGGTTAGAGAGTGCCCCAGTCAACGGGTCTTGATAGCATATTGCCCAACCTACGCCTCTCATTTTCCCGACGTTTATAAAATCGGCTTTCCAGGTTTCGTAACTACCGAAGCTCTTTTCGGCCGCCTTATAAAATGCAGAATCTTTAGATGGGTCGCCGCTTCCATCTTTCATTAGATTATCGAAATAATATTCATGCAAAACCATGCCGTTATACTCGAAGCCGAAACGGCGCTTTAATTCGCTAAACGCTGCGGTCTTAGTTGGGTCAAGATTGCCGTCTTTAATTAGCTCAGCGATTTTCTCGTTCAATAGATTTGTATTAGTTACATAGCCCTCATAAAGCTTGAAGTGAATCTCCAGAGTTTTGTTGGAAATCCCTTTTAGGTCGCTTAAGTTCCAAGTTCTAGCCTTATAAACTGTGTTGAGTCCCATTTCTTAACTCTCCCTTGAAGGTTTTTTATTATTATAACGCTAGTCGTATTATTTAAACCAAGTCAAACTCCCATAATTATTCAATTCATCTATTGAAATCTTCTTTTTCAAGTCTTTCGCGTCGTGCCACTCCAGTTTTATATGCAGCTTTTACCACTTCCTTTGTAACTGCTTTGACAACTCTTTTATCGAAGACCGATGGAACTATGTAATCTGGATTTAATTCGTCATCGCTTATTATATTTGCGATAGCCGTGGCGGCGGCAAGCTTCATTTCTTCATTGATTTGGGAAGCTCTGCAATCGAGAGCCCCTCGAAAAATTCCCGGGAAGCAAAGCACATTGTTTATCTGGTTTGGATAATCGCTTCGTCCTGTTGCCATTACTGCTGCGATACCTGCAGCCTCTTCTGGCATTATTTCCGGTATCGGATTTGCCATTGCAAATACTATCGGATCTTTTGCCATTTTTTTCAGATCGTCCTTTGTAATCAGATGAGGTACACTCAAACCTAAGAAAACATCAGCTCCTTCAATCACCTCATGAATACTACCTTTTTCCCTGTTAGGATTGGTATTGCGAGCATACCACTCTTTGACCCAATTCATGTTTTCACGGCGTCCTTCATAAATGGCACCAGACTGATCGCAACCAATTATATTTTTTGCCCCAGCTTGCATTATTATCTTTGTGCATGCTACACCGGCCGCACCAGTGCCGCTTACTACTATTTTCAAATCTTGCATCTTTTTATTGACTATCTTCAGTGCATTTATCAGGGCTGCAAGCACAACGACAGCGGTTCCATGTTGGTCGTCATGAAATACTGGTATATCTAGCTCCTCTTTCAGACGATCCTCGATCTCAAAACACCTTGGGGCAGAGATATCCTCGAGATTTATGCCACCAAAAGCTACTGAAATATTCCTAATTGTTTTGACGATTTCGTCGGGGTCCTTGGTATTGAGGCATATTGGAAACGCATCCACTCCGCCAAATTCCTTGAATAATTGACATTTGCCTTCCATCACAGGCATTGCTGCCTCAGGGCCAATATCACCTAAACCTAATACTGCAGTGCCGTCAGACACAACTGCTACGGTATTTTTCTTAATAGTTAAGTTATAAACTTTTTCCTTATCTTTATGAATCGCCTCACAGATCCTCGCTACGCCTGGAGTATATGCCATGGAAAGATCTGCTCTGGTTTTTATTGGCTTTTTTGAGTTAACTTCAATCTTACCACCTAGGTGCAAAAGGAATGTGAGATCTGAGACATTTATTATCTCGACGCCATCGATGTTGCTCACTGCTTTAATTATTTCCTTATGATGTGCTTCTGAAATACCATTGACCGTAATATCTCGAATCAGAAAGTCCTTTCCGGCAGAAACTATATCTATTGCGTCTATATCTGCTCCGGCTTGTCCTATTGCCGTAGTAACCTCGCCCAATTTGCCTGGATGTCTTACAAGTTTCAAGCGCAATGTCATTGAGTAACTAGAGCTCGGATTTACAGATTCCATAAACTTTCCACCTGAATTCTTGAATTTTCTCTGAAGGTATAGATTAAGTCTCAACTTAGAGTTTAAGCAAGTCAGTAAAAGTTCTGATTCTGGCTTTTAGTCTTTTAAGCGTGGTCTTATTAATCCTCTCATGTATCCCTCTAGTGAAATTGCCTCATCGGAGGTTATGATTGGTTGAAAATTTTTATTGGCAGGCACTAGTTTTATGTTTTTCTCGGTAAAAAATATTTTTCTAAGTAGCTTATGGTCATCAAAGCTGACCAAGACTATAGAGCCTTCTGACGGCGGTAAATGTGGTTTTTCTATTAAGAGGAGGTCTCCGGCCAATATATGTTCGTCTATCATAGAATCATCCGGCATTAGATAAACAAAGCAGTCATCCATGTAAGCATCAAATATCCAGTCTGAAACGAATAGCTCCTGTTGACTATTCGAGTAGTTGTTATCGAAGGAACACTTGATTTTCTGAAGGGAATGCAAAGCAATATCTGGAGTAGAGAGGACTTCTAGAGTAAAAGTTCCGTTTTTTCTCGTGCGGGACAAAAGTCCTATTTTCTCAAGAGCTGCTATGTGTTTTGCTACTGTGGCTTTGGAACGAAAGCCGAAGTATCGGGCTATTTGTTGATAGGATGGCCGATAACCCCTTCTATGGATGTAATCGCAGATGAAATCGAATATCTCTCTCTGCTTTCTTGTTATCATGTAACTGATTATACTAGCCTGCTACTAGCTCGATAAATGGGTTTTTCTGACTTTTAATTTGTATGGTAACCTATCCAAAAATAGAGTTTGAGAAATCATATATGCTGAATTCCTTTGAGTATTTTCTACCGGTAGATATTGAAAATGAGGTAATAAGAGAGATACAAGTCTGGCGTTCGCAAGACAAGATAAACCGCCTCTGGAAAAAGGACGCGACGTTATGGACTGGAAGCGATGAGGAGAAGTGGTTAGGCTGGTTGGATGTAGGTGAGCGTGAGATAGCAAATTTAAGCAGATACAGGGAATTTTCATCGAGGACAAAGAACTTCGAGTCAATTGTATTATTAGGCATGGGCGGTTCGTCGCTTTGTCCTGAGGTATTAGCTAAAACTTTTCAGCGAAGAAAGTTTTTTGTCCTTGATTCGACGGTTCCGGCTCAGATTTACTCTTTAGAGAAGAAAATAAACCTGGATGATACGCTTTTTATCGTTGCGTCCAAATCGGGAACCACTTTAGAACCCAACTGCTTAAAACAATATTTTTTTGAGAAAATATGCGGAAGAGTTGGAAGAGAAAAGGCTGGCAAGCAATTTGTTGCCATAACAGATCCAGGTTCAAGATTGCACAATACTGCCAAGACAGATGGATTTTTGGATATTTTTTTAGGTGATCCTCAGGTAGGGGGGAGATTTTCAGCTTTATCGACGTTCGGCATTGCACCAGCAAGTGCGATGCAAATCTCGATTGAAGAGTTTTTACAAACTTCTCTTTTGATGCAAAATGCTTGCAAAGCCTTAGACCCAGCCGAAAATCCGGGGACTTTGTTAGGAATAATTCTCGGAGTTTGCTGGAAAAATAAAAAAGACAAGCTTACCATCTTTTGTTCGCCAGAAATCGCCAGTTTTGGAGCATGGCTAGAGCAACTAATAGCAGAGAGCACTGGCAAGAATGGAAAAGCCATAATTCCGGTCGACAAAGAGTCAGTGCTTTCAGATTTTTCTGATTACGATGATGATCGAGTATTTGTGCACATAAAGCTAAAAGGCTCTAATTCGCTCGAATCAGAGAGTTTTTCCGCCTTCGGGCATCCGTTCTTACGAATTGAGGTGAAAGATGAGATGCACCTTGGACAGGAATTTTTCAGATGGGAGTTTGCCACTGCAGTTGCCGGAGCAATAATGAATGTGAATCCATTCGATCAACCTGATGTTGAATCAGCAAAGATAGCGACTAGAAATTTGATGCGAGATTATGAGGATAAGGGAGCAATGCCGGTAGAGGATTATTTTTTTGAAACGCCAGAGTTAAGCCTTAATACCGGTGATAATTACAAAGCATCATTAGATAGATTTGTTGGTGAAGAGAAAAGCGTTGAAAAATTCTTGCATGCGCATGTCTCTCATATTCAAAAAGGAGATTACTTTGCAATACTGGCTTACTTGGAGATGAATGAGGAGAACGAAGGTCTTTTGCAGCGAATCAGAGATCGTGTATTACAAAGAGAATTATGTGCTACATGTTTGGGATTTGGCCCGAGGTTTCTTCATTCTACAGGTCAAGCCTACAAGGGCGGACCGAATACAGGGGTCTTTTTACAAATCACTTCGGATGACAAGGTAGATCTATCAATTCCAAATCAAAAATACAGTTTCGGTGTTGTAAAAGCTGCACAGGCAGCCGGTGACTTTCGAGTCTTGATACAAAAAAATCGTAGAGCCTTACACATTCACATTAAAAATAATGTTGCTGAAGGTTTGCGAGTTATCTTGCAGAGCCTAGAATCTTTGTGACTTTCACTTTATCAATTCTCTCAGGAGTGATAGACTTAAGCCTAGAATGGGAATTGCGCGGAAAAGCCTATCAATTTTCACTAAGCTGGTAGCTGTTATACTATTAGCAATGGCCTTTCTTGCCGGCATGGTTGGAGCAATTTACTTCTCGCTAAGAGGTGAGGAGATCAAAGTTCCAGAGATAGTTGGCAAGGATTTTAATGAAAGCGAGAAAGAGTTGCAAGCTCTCGGATTAAAAATAAAGCGTCGTTCATACAGATACAGTCAAGAAAAGCCAAACACAATCTTAGAACAAGCTCCACGTCCTGGTGAGATCGTGAAAACAGGACAGACGATTTTGGTAGTGGTGGCGCAACCGAACCCCGAGAGCACAGAAGCCCCTGCTTCTATCAAAAAAAGTGAAGAAGAGGATATCTTCCCTGATATTGAAGACGAAACCAAGAAGAATCGTAATACGAATGTAAAAAGACCCGAGAGAACACGTGATGTAATTAAGAATAAAAACGCAAACACGGGTAATACAAACGTTGAGGTTAACAAGAGTACGGGGGCTAACAAGAATACAGAAGATAAAGTCGACGACAAAAGCAATAAAAATAATGATTCAAAGCCGAAAGCCACGCCCACACCAGCTAAGAGTCCATCTATGAACGGGCCGGGCGACATTCGCACTCGGCGCATTATTCCTTAAAAGCAACTGATAGAAAGGTGTAAGCAACAAACGAAAATGGTACAGATAGCTCCATCAATTCTTTCAGCAGATTTTACGAGGTTAGAAGATCAAATAAGAGCAGTTGAGGAAGGTGGAGCAGAAATATTGCATTTTGATGTGATGGATGGGTGTTTCGTCCCAAACATTACTATTGGTTTACCGGTCTTAAAATCAGTTAGGAAGAAAACCAGGTTGAAGATAGATTGTCATCTGATGATAGTTGAGCCAAGTCGCTACGCCGTGGAGTTTGTGAAGGCCGGAGCTGACATGGTGTCGGTTCACGTCGAAGCGGATGTGCATTTACACCGTACACTTTCTGCAATCCGTCAAGCTGGTGCAGAAGCAGGTATTGCAATAAATCCAGCAACTTCATTATCTGTTTTGGATGAAGCTATCTCATTCGCAGACTTTGTGCTTTTAATGTCAGTCAATCCCGGCTTTGGTGGACAACGCTTTATATCTACATCCTTGGATAAGCTGCGTCGGTTAAGACAAATGATACAGGAAAAAGGGCTTAAAACTCGTATCGAGATTGATGGTGGAATAGATTCGAAAAATATATCACAAGTGGTTCAGGCAGGTGCTGAGATAATCGTTGCCGGATCAGCTGTTTTCGAAAATGAAAATCCAACTCAAGCAGTCAAAGATTTACTTGATGCTTCTTCAGTCTGGGTTTAAGCTTTTTATTTGATCAGTCTTAGATTGAATTTGGTTGAGTTATGTCTATGTTAAGAACAAAAATAGGATTCTTAGCGTTATTGATAGCTTTATTGATATCTAATTCGTTCGCACAGCGTGAAGGCACGCCATCGCAGAGATTAAATGTGCTTTCAGATAAACTTGAAGCGATGAAAAGATCGCTAAATAGCATGGCTGCATCTCTCAAGGAAGACGAGAAAGAACAAAAGTCGAAGAGTGACAAAAAGTCAGAGCTCGATACTCCGCTTGGACGTGTCAAGTCTTTAGAGAGGGAAGTTTCTTCCGTTCTAAGCGAGGTCAATAATCTTCGTGGCAAGGTTGATCGTTCTGAGAAATATGAGATGAAAGACATTGAGCAACTTGAAAGTGCTGTAGCAGACTTGAACACGCGTGTGGATGCGGCCCTCAAGGAGATAGCAAAGGAAAGATCAATACCAGTATCAAAGGTTGGTAAGCCGCGTGAAGTCAAGAAAAAAACTAAAAAACTGCTCGGCCTAATCCCAATAGGAAAAGAACGAGACGAATACGAAGAGCTATTAGGGACTGTTTCCCCAGGAAGAGATAGAGAGATTTTTATTGCGGCTACCCGTGAAGTCAGAAAAAATAACTATGAGGTTGGAAGACTGCTTTTTCAAACAATTATAACGACCTATCCAGATTCGCCTTATTTGCCAATGGCCAAGCTCGCAATCGCTGATTCTTTTTATCTTGAAGGTACTACAAGTGCTTTAATTCAAGCCGCGGCTGCTTATCAGGAATGGCTAACATTCTTTCCGACGCATCCGCTTGCATGTCGCGTATTGTTAAAAATAGCTGAGTCTGAAATGCGTCAAATCGGGCTGCCAGATAGAGACATAACCCGTGCAAAAAAGGCTGAGCAACGGCTTAAAGCTTTCTATCAACAATGCTCCGATTCACCTTTGAAGGCAGAAGTGGATAAGAGACTAGAGGAAGTTCAAAATAACCTTGGATTGCATAGCTTAGGGGTAGCGAATTATTACTACAATCTATCTGTTAAGCAAGGTAAGGGCGGATTAAAGGGTGCTCAGTCTCGTTATAGGGAGATACTCGACAAATACCCAAGATTTGCATACATGGATGAAGTACTCTACAAACTCGGTGTTACATATCAGATTGAAGAAGAGGCGGATGAAGCGATTAAGTATTTTCAAAGATTAGTTAGGGAATATCCAAACAGTGAGTTTATAGATAAAGCAAAAGAACAACTTCAGTTGATGGGAGCAAGTATTCCTGATCCTGATCCATCACGTTTAAGTGTAATGCCACCAAAAAAAGAGTCCTTCTTTGAGAATTTGAAGAACCAATTCCTCGGCATATATCCATTGACGATCAATAAAGATGGAGTTTTGATGACAGATAAATTTGATAAATCCAAATTTGAATTAATAGATCAAATCATTGAAAATCAAGGCGATTTGACTGCCTCGCAGATTCCACAGGCTCTGACGACTGTGGTGCGAGTTAGCCCAGATAAAAAGCAATGAGTTTATGGAGGAACTCGATAAATTTTATCTCAGGATAATAGCCATATTATTTGGTGAATTATCGTTTGTTTTTCTCTTTTTTGCGGTGCTGTGGTTTGCAAACCTGGCTGAGATTGATCTACCAACTGAAATTAAAGTTTTCTGGTGGGCATTACTTTTTTTGATCTCCATGGCTGTCATAATTCTGAGAAGATCATTGTTTTCGTGGAAAAGATTAAAAGACATCGCAATTAGAAAAGATATAGTGACGGTAGCAAGGACTTTGTATTCGAACACGCTGGTCTTGAGTTTAATGGCATGGGCTGTGGCCTTTATAGGTTTCTTGATTGCATTCATGAGCGGAGATAAGTTTGGTCTCTTACGCTCCACAATCATCTCTTTATTGCTCTTTGCTGTCATATTTCCGCGTAAAACCTCTTGGCAAAATATTTTGCTCAATTTACAAAAAACAATAAATTCTTGAGGAAATCTGAAAATGAGAATCGCTTTTTCGACAATATGTATTTTGATTATGTCCTTGGCTTTGAATATAAAAGGGCAAACAGAATCTACCTCTCAAACAGTCAGTACTGACCTGAGTGCTAATATCTCTTCGCAAATAACTCGCGAGAGGCGAGAGCAAGCCTACGCAAAGCTATTGGAAGGGCAGAGATACTATTGGCAAATGATTCGACAACGAAGTCGTTTAAACTTCGCAAACTATGCAAAGCTTGCTAAGCAAGCCTTTCAAAAAGCAATTGAGTTAGATCCGACCCTATCAGAAGCTTATACAGCTCTTGCTGAGCTTGCAATTTATTCCCAGCCGGTAAGTTTAGAAGAAGCTTTAGCTATGGCTAGCACAGCAGTTAGGGTTAATCCTAATAATTTTGGAGCTCATAGAATTTTGGCTGGAATTTATAGTCTAAAAAGTGGGATTAACGGAAATAAATATAATTCGGAGTTTGCTCAGAAGGCTATTCAAGAATGGAAGGAGGTAACTCGTCTTGATCCAAGAAATGCGGAAGGATGGGCGTTTTTGAGCGAATTTTATGAAAAAGAAGGGAGACAAGAGGAGAAAATAGAGGCATTAAGAAAATGGCTTTCCTCTGCTACGCCCGTCGATATCAGATTTTACAGAATGGTTTTTGGAAGCTGGGCTGACATATCCCCTGAAACTGCTGCCGTGAGATTAGGTAGAGCACTCGTAAAAAGCGGTAGAGTAGAAGAGGCCATTGAAATTTTGAGTCCAATTGCTGCTGATCAGCCTGAAAACGGTGATGTATTGGATGCTTTGCGGGATGCTATTATGATGGCGGAGCCAACTGTAGCTGCTAAAGCGATAAACGCCTTGGAGCAGGCTGCCATGGCTAATCCATCCAACTATCCTGTCGTTGAAGCATTAATTGGCGTTCAGCTATTTGTCGGTAGAGCATCGGATGCGGTCAATCGATTGAGAACAATCATTGCAAAGCTTGAGGCAAGCGAAAAAGATAAAAAGCAGCTAACACCTTATTATCTAAAGCTTGGTGAATCACATCTCGAAGCTGAAAATTTGAATGAGGCTATTGAGGCTTATGAAGAGGCATTAAAGATTAATAATCTTTATAATTCTCAAGCCACGACTGAAAATGACGTATATCTGGCTGAAAGAATATTTAGCTATATTATTTCGGCTTATAAAGTGTTTGGTCGTTATACGGAAGCCAAGGTTGTTATAGAAAGGGCTAGACTTGTTTTAGGTTCATCCAATTCGTTTCCTGATAAACAAATAATTTCTATCCTTGTTGAAACTGGGAAAAAACAGGAAGCACTTCAGGTCGTAAAGTCCCTGCGCAGTCGCTTTCCGAATGACGAAAGCTTGGTGTTACAGGAAGCTCAAATCCTGGCTCGTAATCAGCGGTTAGAGGAGGGCATAAATCTCATTAAAAGCTTAATGAAACAAAAGGGAAAACCCATGGTCCCGGAGGATTTTAGATACATTATAAGCGCTGCTGAACTTTACACACAGGCCGATCAACCTAGCTCTGCTATCATGATGGTGACAGAGTTTCAGAAAATAGCGCAAACTCCTGAGCAGAAGCTAATAGCGAAGATTTTACTTTCTAATGCATATTACCAAGCAGGGAACTTTGCTGAGGCAGAAAAAATTTTAAGTGATGTATTGCAACAATCACCTGATAATCCACTAGTCTTGAATAACCTCGGATATTTCTTAGTTGAGCAGAACAAACAGCTGGATAAAGCTTTTGAAATGATTAAAAAAGCTGTGAGAAGTGATCCAACGAATCCCTCGTACTTGGATAGTCTAGGATGGGCATATTTTAAACTTGGTAACTACAATGAAGCGGAAAAATATATTCGTAGAGCGATCAGAAGGGGAGCTGATTCGACGGAGATATACGACCATATGGGTGATATACTAAACAAGCAAGGAAAATATGATGCGGCGAGATCATTTTGGCAGAAGGCTTTAAATTTGGCGATGAGTGAAAGACAAGCTGAGCAAATAAGAGAGAAATTACGAAGAGTCAGATAGACGAAAGGATTCGCCGGACACTACAGTATGTAAATCACGAATAGAGCTGTTTTAAAGGCCTAGACCTTTTTTAGACTGATTCCCTCAC
Organism: uncultured Blastocatellaceae bacterium; assembly: GCA_964486055.1. Classification (GTDB taxonomy): domain Bacteria; phylum Acidobacteriota; class Blastocatellia; order Pyrinomonadales; family Pyrinomonadaceae; genus J014. Next base: position 38,251 of record CAZALE010000004.1, on the reverse strand, counting down.
TGTAAAACTTTACTGATATTCTGACCGTTTCCCTATTCTCGTGTGATAAAAGCCTTACAAAATTGAAAGTTCGAGATTTTCATGATCTTAGAATAGTCACGGGACAGTAGTTGCTAGTCACATTTTTACTTTTTAGACCAAGGGGCTCTTTTAGCATTCAAACTCCAGTCAACTCTAAACTGCAACTGGTGCAGAAACTTTATCGTGAGATTTATAGCCTACGAGTTTTAGATTCTCGTATTTTAATTGGAGTAATCCTTCGAAGCCTTTTAAATTTTCTGCATTGACTATTTCTAATTTAGGTAGCGGAAAAGGTTTTCGGCTGATTACAGTTTTTACTTGCTCTATGTGATTAAGATAGATGTGCAAATCACCGAAGGTATGTATGAATTCACCGACCTCCAAATCGCAAACATGTGCGACTAAATGTGTCAGCAGAGAGTATGCAGAGATGTTGAAGGGGACTCCTAAAAATGCATCGGCGCTTCTTTGGTAGAGTTGGCAATGTAGAATTTTTCTGGATTCGACTTTGAATTGAAATAATGTATGACAAGGTGGAAGAGTAACCTCTCTAGCCTGCTTTGGATGCCATGCTGAGACGATTAGTCTTCTGGAATCAGGATTTTGTTGAATCTCCTCGATCAAAGCTTTTATTTGATCAAAGCCATTCCGCTCTGGGTAATCTCCTCCGAAGCTACGCCATTGATATCCATATACTGGTCCCAGATCTCCTGGTTTTCTTCCGAATACAGATGTATGAGCTTCATCAGCCCATTCTGCCCATATGTCAATGCCCTTACTTGCAAGAATGCCTTCATCTGTAGAGCCGCTCAGGAACCAGAAAAGTTCTTCTGCAACCCATCTAAAGGGCACGCGTTTTGTTGTTACTATCGGAAATCCCTCTCGAAGATCAAATCTTGTTTGATAGCCGAAGATCGAAATGGTACCAACGCCGGTGCGGTCATCTTGCTTTTTGCCATGCTCTAAAATATAAGTGAGAAGATCGTTATATTGTTTCATAGTTTGTTTGAATGAGTAGAAAATTGTAGCATATTTAATTTCGAGATTATGTCTCAACTTGAGATAAGTTTCAATTCTCCACAATGCGGTTGGATGTCAATTGGTTTCAAGGATTCAGAGAGAGAATTCCATACAACGACTGCCTGCGTCCCTTATAAAACTGCCCTTGCAGATCTGTTGAAGATACTAATTGACATAATTGAAGGCAAACGCGGAAGTTTCCTCCTACGTTGGAATCGAAATCCTGAAGAATTTGACTTTGAATTCACTGTTGCTGATGATGTTTTAATGGAAATTTACCAATATCCAACCTCTAATAGAGAACGTGGAAAGAGAGAATTGGTTTATCATTTTCGTGGTGATCCTATAGATTTATGCAAAGCGTTTTATAGAACTTTTGAACAATTATATCAGGACAAAGACACAGATGAATTTGAATTCAATTGGCGGCAGCCATTTCCAGTCGTAGAGTTCGAGAGATTTCGTCAGATACTCGAAAAAATAGAGAGATGAAGGAAAGACTTTTGGATTTACTAGCCTGCCCGACGTGTGGTGGAGAGATATTGATGCCTTACGCCAGCCGATATGAAGGCTCAGAGATAATGGAAGCAGTTTTATCATGTAAGAAGTGTCTGAGAGAATACAAGGTTGAGGGCGGCATACCACGCTTCGCAGATTTGTCGAAATTAGAAGAGGCAAAAGTAGAGACAGCTAGAAATTTTGGTTGGCAATGGACTCATTTTAATCAAAGTGATGAAAAATACGAGTCCCAGTTTCTTGGCTGGCTCAAGCCTGTCGAACCAAGCTTTTTCCATAATAAATTAATCTTGGAGTGTGGATGTGGTAAAGGTAGGCATACGGTCTTAGCGGCTAAATGGGGAGCAAAAGAGGTAGTAGGAGTGGATTTGAGTTCGGCTGTGGAGTCTGCTTTTGAAAAAGTACGAAATCTTCCAAACGCACATATAGTGCAGGGAGATATCTTTCGTCTACCGCTTAAGAAAGCCTTTGACTATGCATTTAGCGTAGGAGTTTTGCATCATACACCATCACCTAAAAAGGCTTTTCTTTGCATGGTATCAAGAGTTAAAGAGGGTGGTGCTATTTCTGTCTGGGTCTATGGAGCTGAAAACAATGAATGGATAGTAAAATATGTCAACCCAATCAGAGAGAGATTCACCTCTAAGATGCGCCCTGAGCTTTTATTTCACCTCTCGAAAATCCCAACTTTAGCTGTCTATCTTACCTCAAAGATGATATATAAACCGTTAAGTAAGCTATTTCCTGGCAAAAAATTCTTTTACAGCGATTATATGTTGCACCTGAGCGAGTTTGGATGGAAGGAGCAGCACAATATAGTTTTCGACCATCTAACTGCTCCCGTTGCTTTTTACATAAGTAAAGATGAATTTGAGCAATGGTGGGAGGCCGCAAAGGCTAAGGATGTTCAAATTACCTGGCATAATGAGAACTCCTGGTGTGGTTTTGGGAAATTTTAAGTGACATTACTCCTTGATGAATCAATACTTTGATATGAACGACACATTACCTAAACAAATGCAGAGACACACTTATGAGATACTAAATCGTGTCGAGAATACTCATTGGTGGTTTGTAGGGAGACGATCGATTTTAGAATCAATTCTGTCTGAGATGGCTGAAGAATTCAGTTCAAAAGATCTGAAGATTTTAGATGTTGGATGTGGTACGGGTGCAAATCTGCAAATGTTATCGAAGTTTGGCAATGCTGAGGGTGTTGACGTCTCAGAGCAGGCTATCAGATTTTGTAGAGAAAAAGGTTTAAAGGTTCGTTTTGGATTAGCAGAAGAGCTTCCTTTTTCTGATGAGAGTTTTGATATTGTTACTGCGTTAGATGTTATAGAGCATTTGGATGATGATATAAGGGGATTGCGAGAGATGCACAGAGTTTTGAAAGCGGGTGGTCGAATGTTAATTTTCGTACCTGCTTTCATGTGGCTTTGGGGAGTTCAAGATGAAGTCTCCAATCATCGTATTCGCTACACACGGTCACAAATAGTTGAAAGAGTGCAGATGGCTGGCTTTCAGATCGAGCGTGCTACTTACGCTAACATAACTTTTCTACTGCCTATTTTTCTCGGCAGGATTTTAATGCGAATTTTCAAAATAAAACCCAACTCGGAGAATAACATAAATATCTCAACACTCAACGGTATATTTGGCAAATTATTTGGAGCGGAGAGATTCTGGTTGAAATTTGCTGATATTCCGGTGGGGGTTTCCATAATAGTGGTTGCAAGAAAGATTTGAATTAGTCTTCGATTTTGAATGTTTGAACTATCGTTTTCATCTCTCCTTTTAAGCCCACATCTTCTGCTGACTTTATGTCCGCGGCAAGTGAAGTAGCAATCATGGTTATTACGAGTCCGGGTGAATTCTCGGTTCTTGAGGGTAGAAATATTCTTTTACCAAAGATTTTTAAGTCTTTTTCTGCCTGAGTTGCTTCAAAATTCATTTGATAAGCTTTCATTCCTGCGAACTCAACTTCCTTTTGAGAAATAAAGCGATAATTGGGTAGTTGTTTAGCTAATTTTTCATTACTTTCGTTCAATAGTTTTTCGATGCTGGGTCGATCGTCTTGCAGATTACCTCTGCTACGGTAGAAAGTAACCAAAAATTGTTCTATGGGAATTCCATCCTTATTTTTCTTTGCTACATCTACGAATAAACTTTTGTTTGGGTAAATTCTCCAGTCATTTGGGTAAAAGAACGAAAAATCCCTGTAGTTTTTTGCGAGCTCCTCCGTAAGACTTTCTGGAAGGTTACGAAAATACAAAGATGAATTCGAATGAGGTTGTTGTTTGTCTATCATCGTATCATTTTCCGGTGCTTTGTTTTCGATTACTACAGAATTCTGGGATTTAGTGATTGGCCTATTAAAAATGAGCAAGTAAAGTGATATGGCTGCGATACTTAGAAAGGTGATCAATGAGAGTAAAGGCAAGAGAAGCCTCAGGCGAGAGCTTTCATCGAGTCTTGCACTCTTTGCTTTATCTAAGATTTCAATTTTTTGGTTTAATAACGGGTTAGATGATGGCTTGAGGGAACTGCTCGTTATTTGACTTGATTTTGTCGGGCTTACTGATGTTTTAGTCTCGGATTCACTCTCGGCTTGGACTAGCGCATTATAAAATAAATCACCGAACTCTCGAGCGAATGAAAATCTATTGGATGGCTCATATGCTAAAGCCTTCTGAATGATGTTATCGATTGACGATGGAACATCAACCCTCAATTGAGACGGCATTATTTTTAATCCAGCTTTCTGAAGTTCCAGAATTTGCTTTTTTGATTCTGCTTGAAATGGAAGCCTTTTGGTAAGAAGCTGATAAGTAATGACGCCTAAGGAGAAGATGTCGCTAGCCGAAGTAGCTGCTTTACCTTCAATTTGCTCAGGAGATAGGTAGCTTAGATCATCTCCTTCAGACACCGCGAATTCAGCTACTTTTACTTGCTCAGCGCTCTTTTCATTGACTGTCAAGAAGATGTTTCTCGGGGTCAAGTTTCGATGTAATATCCTATTTCTGTGCGCCTCGTTCAGTGCCTCAGCGATCTGTCGTACTATCTTGGCTATTTGTGATAGTTCTATATGCCCTCTTTGATTTATCCTTGCCTCGAGAGTTTCCCCTTGTGGCCTTTCAACCACAATAAATAAATTCCCTTCCTGCAAGCTCCCTGAATCTATCATTGAGGCAATATGTGGATGTTCTATGTGAGACAGCGATATTCTCTCATCAGCCAGAATCTTATCCGATAAATTATTCTCTAAGAAAATGTAAACCAATACTTTCCTTGGCGGTTTCGTGATTAAATCGTCTGCCAGATAAACAAAATTCTTCTGATTTTGTTTGATGAAATTTGTTATCTGATAACGTCCCTTCAATGTTTTTCCAATTAAAATTCTTGGTTTTTGTGCAGTGAATGGTTCTCGCCCCAATGGTTTAATGCTTCGGTCCCCTGGCTCGGCGGTTCCTGACGGAATTTTCAATGGATTAACAATTTTAGCTGGCTGCTTTTTAGCAGGTTGTTCCGGCGTTTCAATATCAATTTCAAGTATGGAATCTGCATCTTCGTTTATTTCTTGTGCCTTCCATATTTCCTTTTTTCCTTGTTCTTCAGTGTGCTCCCCTTTTATTTCTTTAGTGACCGATTGGCGTGCTAAAGCTTTGGTGAATATATTTTGAGCCTTATCTTCATTATGAGTGATCCCTGGGAGAAGGCGAGTGCCGTCCTTAGGACAAAACCTTTGACTTGCATCGTAGTATTGCTTGCACTTTGGACAGAGAAATTTCGTGACGTCCCCAGAAAACGCTCTCATAAGATTTTTGCCTTCTCTATTTTCTCTGAGAATCTTCTTTCATTCGGTAAAATCTCTAATGCTCTCGAGTAAAGTCTTATTGCATCCTGCTTACGTCCCTCTTCTAGCAGCTTATCACCTAAGGATTCAAACTCGATCGCTAATCGTCTCTTTTCATTAGCTAGAGCTATATTCGAGGCTTTTTGCAGCATTTCCTCTGCTAAAGCATAATCCCTCTTTTTTGTGTATACAATTGCAAGTTGCAGATATGCAGAGAAATTATTTGGATTCGAATTAATACTTTGCGTTAAGAGATTTTCGGCCTCGTCGAATTGGTTTCTGACCGTAAGAGCCCGACCTAACAGAAACAATGCAAAAGGATTTTGTGGATCGGTTTTTAGAACTAGTCTTAGTAATTGCTCTGATTCTTGATATTTTTGCTGTGATTGCAAAACCTCGGCTATTAGAATCATCGTTGGGGTATCTGAGACAATTTGGAGGGCTTTAGCATACATTTTTTTAGCTTCATCCTTTTCACCTTTCCGATATAAAAATCGCGCAAGATGCGCATATGGCAGTGCAAAATTTGGATCGAGCTCGATGGCTTTCCTATAAGCAGATTCGGTTTCTAGATTAATTATTCCACGTAGTTCCAGAGCTAGACCTAAAAGATCATAGGCAAAAGAGCTGTTAGGTGAAATTTCTATAGCTCGTCTAGCAAGTTTTTCTGCCTCAATATATCTTTCAGATAGGTTTAGTCCATTAACAGGTTGGGTTAGGATGAAGCTCAAAGCTATATGAGCCTCTAAATTTTGGGGGTCGAGTTCAATTGCCTTTCTGTAGAAGATTTCAGCCTGTTCCCATCTTTGTTGATCAGTAAAGACATTACCGAGCCCATAAAACGCTCTCGCATCACTTGGTCTAATCTGAGTGGCACGACGATATAATTCCTCAGCAAGCGAATAATTTCTGTCATCTCTAGCCTTATTTGCTTGTTCGATTAATTTCTCATATCCGCCAGTAGTGATTACTATCGGTTCCGGAAGTGAACTTTGAGAGAAAGTGGATTTATTTGTTGAGGTAGTATTAGCCTTAACGGTGTTCAGGCTGCTTTCATTAGGGGAGGATATTTGCCGTGAGGAGGTTTTCAGGGATGATTTTTTAGGAGTTGATTTTGTCTGAGACTTAGATTGTTTTGAAGCAATGTTAGCCCTATTTGAAATGGATTTTTTTGAATTTTGCTCAGTATTACTCTGCTTTTTAGGCTCTTTAATTCTTCTAGATTCTTTTTTTGTGAAGATATCACTGCTGCTTCCGAGATTACCCAAATCTTGAGCATAGAGACTCATTAATGATAGAGATAGGCAGACAAGAGATATTTTGAAGATTTTCGACATAACTAGTCATGAGCGAGACGAAATCCTAATAATCCATCTTTTCGAGTCGGCTCTACATCACCTCTTGTTGTGGATGTTATTGCCTTATCACCTGTAGACTTACTATTAAAAGATCCACCACGAATGACGAAGTTATTAGGTTTATCGAACACTATATTAGCTCCTGGATAAGGCTTTATTTTAGAGCTTGTCCACTCCCACACGTTGCCTATCAGATCGAGTACTCCCCACTTATTGGCACCTTTTGGGAAAGAGCCTACTGGCATCAATTTATAAACTTCAACTGCAGCTTTATCGTTTTCCCACTTATCTCCCCAAGGATAAAGATTGTCATCCGCTCCGTTTCTAGCTGCATATTCCCATTCTTCCTCAGTAGGTAGTCTATACTGAACGCCGTCACGTTTTGAGCGCCATTTTACAAATTCTTGGATGTCATTCATATCCACGAACACAACAGGCATCATTTTCTCACTATCCAAAAGACGTCCTCCTACCCAATGTGGAGGGGCTGGATGTCCTGTGTCCTTGACAAACTGTTCATACTCCGCATTTGTTACTTCTGTTTTCTCAAGATAAAAATCCCTTACCGTCACCAAAAACTCCGGTTTTTCTCTTATATTTCCATCGTTTCTCCCCATCTTGAATGTCCCACCGGGAATCTTGATCATCTCGGGTTTAAAAGCCTGTTTTTCTGGCTCTGGAGCGACCTTTTCTGCAGTGGTTGCTATTTCTTTATTTTCATTTTGAGTAGTTAGTCTATACAATAATACTCCTACTACCACAATCAGTGATAATAACAGCAAAATTCCAGCAATTGATAGAATTAAGGATTTTGAGAATGGTTTCTTTGTCTCGGGTGAGATTCCTGCACTTTTTTGGATAACTTTTTCTGCAGATATTGTTGCAGGCTTTTCAGCTTCGGTGTTTGGCGGAGCTGACGGAACCATGTGTAACGGTAATGAAGGTTTCTCTATTGGTTTAGATTCTATCTCTGTTAGACTTGCTACAAGTTGTTTTGGATTACCGTCACAAACCACGACTTCTTCCCAATCTTGGAAATCCTTGTGCACTACACGTATTTTATGGCTACCACTTTGAACACCTTCTATGAATAGACTCCCGTCCAGCTTAGTTTGTCCGACTGGCACATTATCTACGAACACCTGTGCCCCTGGAGAATTCGACAGTAAGTATAGAGATGTTGGCTGTAGTGTAGCTGTAGTGGCAGGAGCAAAACTCTGATAGCCAACAGCCCTTTTTATCTCGTTTAAAAACTCTTCGACGGATTGCGTGCGCTTTTGACGATCTTTTTCTAAAGCATGAAAGATGGCTTTCTCTAAAGCGGTTGGAGCAGATATGCCCTTTGAAGCAAATGGTGGGGGCGGATCGGATAGGTGCTTTTTCATTATTGCTGGAATCGAATTGCCTTTGAACGGAACATCCCCGGCAATCATCTGATACAGAATGATTCCCAAGGAGTAAACGTCAGATTGTGGATTAGGTTCTTCATCAGCCCATTGTTCTGGAGCCATATAATATGGAGATCCCATTAAACCAGTGGTTTGAGCTTGTATGAAAGAGCCGAGCAACTCTCCGGATTTTATTTTTGCTAGCCCAAAATCCAATATCTTAACTGCCTCTGGCAAGCTTGGGGCGTCTTTACAAATCATTATGTTAAGTGGCTTCAAATCTCGATGCACTATGCCGAGTCGGTGTGCAGCGGCAACGCCCGCACAGATACCACACATCAACTCTACAGCTTTGTCTGCAGAGATTCTTTTTTCTCTTGACAGTAGCTCATGTAGGGATTCACCTTCAACGTATTCCATGACTAAGAAAGGCATTTTCCTATTGACGACACCAAAATCAGTCACGCTAATCACATTTTGATGGCGGATAGCTGCAGCAGCTCTAGCTTCCTGATGGAATCTGGTTACTAGCTGAGGATCATTTCCTACTAAGTCTGGCAGAATTACCTTTATTGCATGCAATGTTTTAAGATAAACATGACGAGCCAGATAAACAACTCCCATGCCACCCTGGCCTAGTCGCTTCTCTAACTTGTATTTCCCTTCTAGAAGAGGTTCCCCCGGAATGGAATAATATGTAGACGCTCCATCTAACTGGCAATGGTTAATTTCGTCCGGATAACATTTTTTGCAACTTGGGCACTCTTTCACAGCCTTTTGTTTACCAAATGATTTTACTATCGTTTGCTCGAATCAAGCAAGAAAAACCTTAATCAACTTGCTGCAGCTTTGGAACGTTTATCCTAGTCTCATGGATCTATTCGAAACTGCGATTAATGGTCTTATGAATTGTAATCATTCCATCAGAAAACTTTGCTTTCTATGCATAAATTTTCGAAGAGTTTTATTTGAACCTGTGCTTTATGTATACGGACGGTTTATTGAACTTCGTTTTGAGTGACTCTTTCATTTATCAACTCTGGTGATTAAAAAGTGAATCAGAGGTGAATGAATCTAGAAAAACTCCGTAAAAATCATGATAGAAGTTTATGTATATGCCTTAATCGATCACTTGCGTCGTCATCTTCTGAAAAGAGTCTGTAGATGAAAAACGAAGAAAGCGGGAGTTACGACATAAAAACTGTTATTTTTAGCCACGATAAAAAGCTTTTTAAGGCGAATGTGATTAACGAGATTAAATGTATTGAAGATGGCCTGATCGTGTGAATGTTTTTAATTTGAGTATATTATAAAGCGAAATTGCGAGCTGGTTTTAGCAACTTAAACTCGGCTTCTCCAGGTCAAAGTATATGCAGGCGGCATATTTTTGAGAATCAGGTTACTTTTTTCGCATTTACCATAACGTGCGTTCATATATTTTCGAAACCACATAGCGGAATTTAGGTAATAGCAGTGGGCGTATTGGAAAGTACGGAAGATGCAGCCTCCCCTCATAAATTTATCCATCTCATTAAGTATTTCTTCAGACAAATTTTTTGGTAGTGATGTAAATGGAAGACTTGAAATTATGTATCCAACTCTACCCAAATTTGCTTCTTGGGCTATTTTTGTCGCATATCTAGCGTCACCAGCAGTAATTAAAAGATCGGGAAATTTCTTGCGTAGGATTTCGACAAACTTTTGATTAAGCTCTATGCCTAGATAGCAACGAGGGTTAGGTAATTTTCTCTTGATGAATTTTGTTATAGCGCCAGTGCCTACGCCTATTTCGAGTACTGTATTTTGCTCGTTTGGATTTAAATCTTTTGTCATTGCATTAGCAAGATGGGGCGATGATGGTGAAATCGCACCGACATGAAGTGGATTTTCTAAAAATGCCATTATAAAATCCAAGTTTTCATCGATATCACGAGCAATATCACGAGTTGCTAACCTCTGCAGTTTCCTTGTAACCGCATTTTTCGCAGACAAGGTTTAAGCCCTCCTTTTTAGTTTTTTTCTCAAACAAATTTGGTGCGCCACAAGCTGGACACTGCATATCAACCGGTTTATCCCAGAATAAAGTCTTGCATTCTGGGTAATTAGAACAAGAATAAAAGATCCTGCCTCTTTTTGATTTTCTTATCAATATCTCACCGTTTTTACATTCAGGGCATTTTACGCCAGTTGTTTCTTTTTTGATGTAGTTACACTTTGGATAATCCGCGCAACTTATAAATTCGCCGTAGCGACCCCATCGGATGACTAATTTGGAGTTACATTTAGGGCAAGTTTCATCGATTGGAGTTGATATTCGTGCCTCAGTTACTTTGCGAGTATTTTGACATTTAGGATAATCAATACAGCCGTAGAACATCCCGTAACGGCCTTTTTTCAGAACCATCTTTTTGCCACAGACTTCACATGGTGGGACATCTGCTTTCTCTGCGGAATCTGAGTCTGAAGTTTTGATGAGTTCCCTTGTATTTTTACATTCTGGATAATTCGAACAAGCAAGAAACTGGCCGAATCGACCAAACTTAATCACCATTTCAGACCCACATTTTTCACACTTTTCATTGGTTGGTATTGATACTTCTTTGTTTTTCTTTACCTGCTCTTTAGCTTTTTCCAGGTCTACAGAGAATTTTTGATAAAAGCGTTGAAGTGCTTCTCTCCAATCAAGTTTACCTTCTTCAATTTTGTCGAGTTCGCTTTCTAATTTAGCCGTGTAGGTTTCATTGAATATTTCATCGAATGAAGTAATTAATAGGTCGTTTACAGCTACTCCCAAAGGGGTTGGATAGAATCTTCCATCGCGTTTTTCTACATAATCTCTTTCTTGGATGGTAGAGATTATGGTTGCATAGGTTGATGGGCGACCAATTCCTTTTTCTTCCAGAGTTTTGACGAGGCTTGCCTCTGTATATCTTGGAGGTGGTTCAGTAAAATGCTGTTCAGGAATTATATCCTTCAACTCTAATTTTTCACCCTCCTTTACCTCAGGCAGAGGCTTTTCTTCTTCTTCAGGGGCATCTTCATCTTTAGTCTCTTGATAAACTTTTAAAAAGCCGTCAAATTTTTGAACTGAGCCGATAGCCCGAAACATAAACCTGCCAGCTTTTATTTCAATAGTAGTTTGATCGAAGACCGCAGATGACATCTGAGATGCCATGAAACGCTTCCATATAAGCGTGTATAATTTTAGCTCTTCCTCAGTCAGGAAGTTTTTTACTGATTCTGGTGTTCGATTAACGGAAGTTGGACGAATAGCCTCATGCGCATCTTGAGCAGTGATTTTAGTTTTGTATGTATTAGGTTTCGATGGGAGATAATTTTCCCCGTATATTTGACTAATGAATTCTCTTACTTCTTTTAATGCTTCATCCGAGACTCTGGTTGAATCCGTACGCATGTAGGTTATTAAACCCACAGGCCCTTCCTCGCCTAGTTCTATGCCTTCGTAGAGTCGCTGGGCGATTTTCATCGTCTTACTTGCTGAAAACCCAAATTGTTTTGCAGCTTCTTGCTGAAGTTTTGAGGTTATAAAAGGTGGAGAAGGATTGCGTTTGCGTTCTTTGCGTGTGACTTTGCTAACAACAAACTCTTGAGACCTAGCCTCATCGACAATTTTTTGAGCATCCTGCTCTGTTTTAATGTGAACTTCAGAGCTTTTGATAGGCTTATTAAATTCACCAGTTTTAATTGTTTTATCGTCGATTTTATGAAGTTTTGCGACAAAATCAGGAGAAAATTTAGCTCTTAAGTCGGCTGCTATGGTCCAATATTCAGTTGGTACAAAAGCTTGAATTTCTCTTTCCCGCTCTACTATTAATCTTAATGCAACCGTTTGTACTCGCCCTGCCGAGAGTCTGCCGCCGATCGTCTTCCAGAGAAAAGGCGATACCATGTATCCGACAAGTCTATCTAGCACACGACGGGCTTTTTGAGCGTTGACCAAATTTTCGTCAATCTGTCTGGGATTACTGAATGCTTCTTTTATAGCCTTTTCAGTTATTTCGTTAAATCTTACTCTGTAGACTGGCTTGGAGCTTTTTGTTGATTTATTCTTTATTATTTCTTCCTTAAGGTGTTGGCAAATAGCTTCTCCTTCACGATCTGGGTCTGCTGCGAGATACACAGCCTCTGAGGTTTTGGCTTCGCGTTTTAGCTCTTTTACTATTTTTGCATTATTTGGTTTTTTTTCATCCGGTATGATTTGGTATTTAGGTTCAAAACCATTCTCTGTATCTACACCTAACTCGTTAGGCGGTAGATCCTTTATGTGACCTATTGAAGCCAATACCTTATAGTCCTTACCAAGATATTTATTGATTGTCTTAGCCTTTGCAGGTGATTCTACTATTACTAAATTTTTTGCCATTTGCTTAAATGTGACAATTTGACTTCTAACATCTAAACTTGCCTGCTGTCAATCTTTCCGTGAGCAATATTTGAAAAATACATCTTAAATAAGCTGTTGCCTATCAAATTTATTAGGTTGCCTCTGTGTCATTATCAGCTGCAATGGGATAAGTGACTTAATCGTGTTTTATTTGACTCTAGATGGTTTTGTTTTTTTGCGAGTTAAGATTGTTCATCTGAGTTGTGGCGACGCAAAGAAAGTAACAAGCTGATATGAGTTCAGAAAATTAGCAAGCCTTAGCATAGAAATTACCTGGATAACTGCGAATCAATCCTTTTACCTCGAGCGAAAGTAGAGCTGTAGAGAGTTCAGCGACCGAGATTTGAACTATGTCTATTATTTCGTCAAAATGCACTGGCTCATCCGGCGAGAGAATCTTGTATATAGATCGCTCCATTTGATTCAAATCTGCAGGCATTAGCTGGCTTTGCTTTTCTTCTTTCTTTTCGCTTTTTGTTGGTAATATCACAGAGCGGATTTCATTCGGGAGCTCCGATACTACATCCTGCCATTGCTGAACTAATTTAGCACCAGTTTTTATCAAATAGTTTGTACCGATAGAGTTTCGTGAAGTTATGTTACCAGGCACTGCAAATATTTCTCTGTCCTGTTCCATTGCATGGCGAGCCGTAATCAATGAACCGCTTCTCTCGGAAGCTTCTACTATAAGCACGCCGAGCGACAAGCCGGAAATTATGCGATTTCTGTAAGGAAAATTATCTTTTAACGGGGGTGTTTCTAGTGGAAATTGTGAAACAAGCGCACCACCAGATTCCAAAATCTGCTCGACGAGTTTTCTATTCTCTTTCGGATAGACCTCATCGATTCCTGTTCCCAGCACGGCGATCGTTTTACCTTTTGCTTTTATAGCAGCCTTGTGGGCGACTGAGTCGATACCTCTTGCAAGACCTGAAACTATACAGATTCCACGCTCTGCTAGATCTCGGGAAAGCATTGAACAAGCGGTCTCTCCATATGTAGAGCATCGGCGTGATCCTATGATTGCTATGCAGGGGAGTTCGAAACATTCTCGCCAGTTCCCTCTAACATACAAGACTATCGGAGGGTCAATTATTTCTCTGAGCAACATTGGATAGCTTCCATCATCGAGTATTAAAATGTCTCCGCCGAGTTCCTTGACTTTTTGGATTTCCTCCTCTGCTTTGCTATGAAATTCCCTTTTTAATATGCTTTCAATCGTTTCAGGTTTTAAGCGTAAAGCTTCCAACTCGGATCGTCTCGCAAGAAAGACATTTTCAATAGATCCGAATCGCTCAAGCAATCGTGTAGCGACCCGAGGTCCTACGCCAGGCGTCATGTTCAAAGCTATCCAGTCTCTCATCTTCGCCGAAAAAGATAACAAACGTGCCGAATGCTTTCAAGCTGTACAGAAATTTTTTGTTGATTTGAATGATGATTTTTTTTCTTAGTGCAAATACAATTATTCTTTTCATGAGTGAGATTCAAAATAAACCGCCTCTTTATATCGATGTTGCCTTACCAGTTCCGATAAGAGGAACCTTCATTTACAGGTTACCGGCTGAGTTTCAATCCGCATTAACGACGGGGCTTAGAGTATTGGTGCCATTTGGGACAAGAAGACTTGTTGGTTACATAGTCGCTTATCATGATCGTATTGAGGATATTTGCGATGTCTCCGTAGATTCCATAAAAGATGTAATCGAAATATTAGATAACGAACCTCTCGTAAATGAGGAAATTTTGAAATTAACTAAGTGGGCTGCTGATTATTATCTAACCTCATGGGGAGAATTATTGAAAGCTTCCTTGCCAGCAGGCCTAAACTCTAAGGTTGAGAGGATAATTGTTTTGAATGATCAGTCAATAGAGGAAATCAGGCAGTTTCTGAAAAAAAAACCTGATGAAAATCCTGAAACGAAAGTCTTGAGAACTTTATTAGAAGAAAAAAAGATATACCTCGAGCAGTTATATTCGGAATTCAATCAGAGAAAAATAAATAAACTAATAGCAGAATTCCAGAAGAATAGTTGGATTGAGATCTTAACTAATGTCCCAAGATCCTTTGCTAAGGCTAGAACTAAAAAGTTTGTAAGATTAACCAAGCTCTATGACGAAAGTGTTAAATTGACAGCAGCTCAGCAGAGGGTTATCTCTACATTACTTAACTTCGGGGAATTGAGTTATGCCGATTTAATGGAGCAAACAGGTGTCAGCGCTAGCGTGATCAAGGCACTTGAGAAAAAAGGATTTTTAGAAATAGTAGCTCGAGAGATTCTTAGAGATCCTTTCGGGGAGGAAAGATTTAAATCAATTCAAGACATCGCACTTACTGAAGCTCAAGTTTGCGCTTTCAACGAAATAAAGACTGCTTTGGAACGCGAAGCTTACAGGACATTCCTTTTGCACGGTGTTACGGGCAGCGGAAAGACTGCAGTTTATGTAGCCGCGATTGAAGAAGCTCTTAAACTCAATAGAACTAGTTTAGTGCTTGTGCCAGAGATTGCTCTTACACCCAGATTGTCTGAGTATTTGCTAGCTACATTTGGTCCTGAGGTAGCTATTTTACATTCATCTTTGACCGCTAGAGAGAGGTTTGATGAGTGGCAGAGAATAAGAGCTGGGAAGGCTAAAATTGTCATAGGCACTAGATCAGCCATCTTTGCACCACTTGAGAGATTAGGTTTAATAATTGTGGACGAGGAACATGATAGTTCATATAGACAGCAAGATTTACCGCCCTACAATGCAAGAGATTTAGCAATCGTGAGAGGGAAGATAGCGAATGCAGTTGTCATCTTAGGCTCTGCTACACCGTCTTTAGAGAGCTTTCATAATGCTAAAGCTGGCAAGTACACTTATCTACGTTTGCCAGAACGTGTTCAAAATCGTTCATTGCCTGATGTAGAAGTAATAGACATGCGTAGAGTTTTTGAGCGAGAGGGAAAGGTTGTAATCTCACAGCGTTTAATTTCTGCTATAAAGGAGAACGCAGCTAGACGAGAGCAATCCATAATCTTAATCAACAGACGAGGATTTTCTCAATTCGTATTATGTTTGCGTTGTGGGGAAGCCATTCGTTGTAAGAATTGTGATATAACGCTTACTTACCATAAGAGGAACAACAGCCTAAGCTGTCATTATTGTAACTTTCAAATTCCAAAGCCTTCAGCATGTCCACTCTGTAGAAGTGAAAAGTTAAATTTCATCGGTGAGGGAACCGAAAAAGTAGAGGAACTTTTGAGAAGATACTTTTCTGATTTACGAATCGAACGTCTCGATCGGGATGCAGTGCAGAAACGAGAGACCTTAGAGCGGATTTTAAGAGATTTTGCTGATGGTAAGATCGACATGTTAGTCGGGACACAGATGGTTTCGAAAGGACATGATTTTCCAAGAGTTACTTTGGTTGGGGTAATTTCGGTTGATAATATCTTGGCCCTACCAGATTTTCGGGCGAGCGAGAAGGCATTCCAACTATTAACACAAGTTGCAGGTCGGGCAGGAAGAGGGGAAAGAAAAGGTTTAGTAATCATACAAACGTTTCATCCAGAACATTACTCAATCAAGTTTGCCTCTGAGCAGAACTATGAAAAGTTTTATCAGAAAGAATCAGAATTTCGTAAGAAGCTTTCATATCCACCATTTTCTGCCTTGGCTTGTGTGTTAATTCAGCATCGTGATTACAAACGTGCCTTTAAAACAGCCCTCGATTTTAAACAATGTCTCGATGAAGCGAATAAACAAAAACACGTTAAAGTGATGGATATATCCCTTGCACCGATAGCTCGTCTCAAGGGGAAATACCGTTTGCAAATTTTGGTGAAATCAAAAAGCCGTAGAGATCTTCATCAAGTGATGGAGTTAGCGATAGCAAGAGCCCAAGAATTACGTTGCGACCTGCGCTCGATTAATATAGAGATCGATCCTGCAACTTTGATCTAAATACCGTATATTTTCAATCTGAATTCATCATTAGTCAATGAAATCTCTGGTTTTTTCCCGGAGAAAAGTTGTGCTTCGCGTATCATGGAAGGGAATCCTTTGCTTCCCAACTTAATATCGTATGCAGGGCTGGTAAATATGGCAGCAATCTGTGGATTTAATCTTTGAGTTATGCCATAGCAAATTGCCTTTGATGCAAATGGAATAAATCCATTGTGCCGTCGAGGGTTTATGATCTCAATCGAATCATCGAATATGCAAATCCGTGTTTTAGCATCCTTGAGAGCTAAATCCCTGTGTATCAAGGCATTTGCTACAGCTTCTCGGATGACTGCCTCAGAATAGTTTTGCCTTGCTGGCACTGGATCGTTTGTAGAGCGGATTTTAGGTTTTTCGATTAATAAATCACAGTATTTCCTTATAAAGGTTATGGCAGAATCGAAAAGAGATGTGAGATTGCCTTGAAGATCTTTTTTCTCAACTATAGGTGAATTAGTCGATATGCCGGCGTAGCGAGTAACTGTTACTGTAGAGCGAGGTATCAACTCAGCTACACGCTCATTTTTTCCGAATAAGAGAATTGCTGCTACAGTCGGTGTAAAATCCTCGCCACTACCTGTGGCTAACAACAAATCTCTTTTTAAAAAATCTTCTGTATCATAACTTAGCTGATTATCCGATACATCTCCGAAAGCACGAGCGAAACTCCACAATAATGCGTCGTCTATGTCATCCTTAGTAGCTCCTAGAACTGGTAGATTTTCATATCCTTGAGGCAAGATTTCCTCCAAGAAACTGGATAATTCCTCGCGTGTAGCCTCTCTTTTTTCGGCTCCAATTCTGAGAAAAAAACGCCCTTCTTTTGTTCTATAAGGTTTTCGCTTTCCTTGAATCTCTAGAACTACTACTCTCTTTCCATTATCGAATGAGACTGTATCAAGAAGTGGAACTAAAGGTGGAATTATCTCCTCTCGGCATATTCTAACCAATTCATTTATTACTTCCTCGGGATAGTCTACTCCCTCAATGCGCAAGTTGTCAGTCACTCCAAATATCATGAATCCACCCGCCGTGTTGGCTATAGCTACAATTTCTTGAGCAACCTTTTCTGAGTTAGATAGTTTTATCTTAAGTTCTAGGTAGGTGTCTTCACCACCACGGATCATTCGTAATAAGTCGCTCCGCGAAATTTGCAGTGAAGATTGGCTGAATAAATATTCCTGCAAAGAACGTTCGGAGGTTGGAAATCCTCGTTCGCTATGGCGAAATTTTCTTCGTGTCATTTTGTCAAGACGGAACACCCTCCAAAATCCGCCCGGATGCGTATCCGCATCGCTGGAATCATATTTCTATTGAATCACTTTGATGGCAAAAAGTAAAAGATAACCTAAAAGCTTCCAACTAAAAATTTTAGTTAATCTCCGGGGAGCTGGTTATTCGTTCGCCAATTCCATCTGTTTAATATGATCGACCCGCAGTAAATGCATAACCATAATCAATGATCCTTAATTACAATTTTCTGGATGCTGTTTCCATTTTTTTGGAATGTTTAGCTTAATGTAAGAGCTTGTATCTATTACTTTGATGCGATAGATACTGAGCTACAAAGGAAAGTCGAACCTTGGCATAATATTTGCTTAAGAATTGACTCAAAGCACTACCAAATTATTAGGAGGGAACCTATGAAAATCAGAAATTTAATGTTGGTCGTTTTTTTGGTCCTGACGGGTTCTGGATACCTATTAGGGCAAAGCACCACAGCCTCTCTTTCAGGGATTGTAACTGATGAAAAAGAAGCTGTAATTCCAGGTGCAAACGTTGCAATAAAGAACGTTCAGACTGGTTTTACCAGAAGCTTGGTTACGGATGAGGGGGGACGTTATAACTTCGTCAACATACCGATCGGAGAATATGAATTAACGGTTGAGGCTCAGAATTTTTCAAAATACATTCAAAAAGGGATTGTATTGTTAGTTAATCAGAATGCGGTTGTTAACGTGATATTAAAGCCAAGGGAGGTGCAAGAGACTGTTAATGTCGTTGAAAATGCATCCTTGCTTAACACGAGCACACCAGAGGTAAGCACTCGGTTTGATGAAAGAAGATTATCAGAGCTGCCAATTGCTCCCAATAGAAGTGTTTACAGTGTTTTGTTATCTGTAGCTGGCGTGAGTCAATTAGGAAGTGGGCAGCTTGGCTTTGCAAATGGGATAAGCTTTTCTTCGAATGGTGGGCGTGTACGCTCGAATAATTTCATGCTAGATGGACAAGACATAAACGATCCATCGGTAGCTGGCGGCCAAATCTCATTGAATAATCCCGATGCTATTCAAGAGGTTAGAATCATAACTAACCAATTCTTGGCAGAATATGGTCGCAATTCGGGTTCTGTTGTTAATTTCGTTGGCAAATCAGGAACTAATGAATTTCGAGGAACTGCTTTCTTCTTTTTCAATAACGAACATCTAAATGCCTGCAGCAACTTGGATAAAAGAGCAGGTTTTTGCAATCCTAATGCAACTACAGAGGATCGAAAGATAGCCCCATATCGAAAAGAGCGTCAGTTGGGCTTTACATTAGGTGGGCCGCTGATCGCTCCTTGGTTTGGGGATGGAAACAAACCCTATCTTTGGATTGGACGAGATAAGACATTTTTCTTTGTCGATTTGCAGCAGTGGAAGGACCAAGCATTGGGTTCAGGATTTACGCTGCGTGGTGCTCCTACGGATGCAGGTAGAGCGATTTTGCAACAAATAGCTAATGGTGCAGTGGATGGAGTGCGTAGGCCATGGGTTCAAGCACTTTTAGATTTTGTTCCAGCAGGGACACCAAATGGGCAATCTAGAACTGTCACTGTGGGCTCTCAAAGCTTTACGATACCGCTTGGAGATTTGACTGGTTCATCCTTATTCAATTTTAAGGATCATCAGGGCTCAGTAAGGATTGATCATCGCTACAACGATAAGAATTTAATCTATGGCAGGTATCGTTTTGATTGGCAAAAAACCTCTGGCACTGGACAGGTTACTCCTCCAGGTCTTACCACTAAAAATAGGACTAAAACCCAAGCAGCAACGATAGTGTGGAATAGCGTCTTATCAAGCCGCATAACTAACGAATTTCGGTTAGCATGGACTAGATATGACTCTAACACCAGCGCGGAAGATCCTCGCTCAGAAACTATTCCATCAATTGAAATTGCAGATTTAGGAATGACTGGTTTCAATGCTGCTGCAAACAGAACAGCCATAGGACTAGCAGTCAATCTGCCTCAATTTAGGATAAACGATACGTATCAGATCACGAATAATCTCTCTTACATCACTGGAAAACACGTGATGAAGTTTGGTGTTGATTTGCGTAGACTTGATGTAAAAAGCTTTTTCTTCCCCACCATCAGAGGAAGATTGGTGTATACTACTTTACAGAATTTCATAAATGACGTGGCACAAACGTCTACCATCAACTTGCCTCTGAGAGGCGGAGATAGCATAGGGTTTTATCGTTGGTATGAATTTTATGCCTTTGCTCAGGATGAATGGAGGATAACGCCTAACTTCACATTAACGCTAGGATTAAGATATGAATACCCAGGAGATTCCTTCAGCTACCTGAAAGATCTGAATCAGAGAATTTTAGCCGCTAATGGCAATGATCCGGCATTTCGCTTAAATCCCTCACCAAAGACTGACAAAGACAATTTTGCTCCTAGAATTGGATTTAACTGGAATCCAAGAACTAGCGATAAAGGTTTGATCGGATTGTTGACTGGAGGAGATAAGTTAGTTATCAAAGGTGGTTACGCTAGAGCCTTTGATGCTAATTTCATAAATATAAACTTGAACATCTTCAGTTCGTTCCCATTCGTCGCAGCACAGAACTTACCTTTAGTGAATGCGTTTCAAACTCTTCGTGCTACTACCACGCCAAATGTGACTAATCCAAATCTACTGACGAGAACTGTAGTATCTGAAGACTTCCAAGCTCCATACACTGATCAAGTTTCTCTCGAAGTTCAGAGGGAGCTCTCCAAGAATCTGATTCTGAGAGTCGGATACATAAGAACTAGAGGACTAAAGCTGTTCCAAACTGTGGACGGCAATCCTCGAATGCCGTGTCCATATAGCCCAACTGCTACTTCAGGGTCAGGCACCTGCAATACATTAACCTCGCCGCCCGTTTTAGCTCCTAGAGTTGATCCTACCAGAGGTGTGATCCGATTGCGTACTAACTCAGCGAGCTCGACTTACGACGCTTTACAGGTAAGCTTAGATAAGCGATTAAGCCGAGGCTTTAGCGCTGGATTTCATTACACATACAGCACCTTTATTGATACGGCATCAGAAATATTCAATCCATCAGGTGCTGAGGTGGCAATTCCTCAAGATCCGTTTAATTGGAGAGCTGATAGAGCACGTTCAAGCTACGATAGGCCACATCGTTTCACTGGTAACTTCGTTTATGAATTTCCATTCTTCAAGCAACAGAAGGACTTAGTCGGCAAACTGCTCGGCGGATGGCAGATAAATTCATTCTTCACATTTCAAAGTGGTGCTCCATTTACCGTACTACTCGGCACTGATCCTGCTGGCACTGTCAGCGGTATTGATAGCTTGGTCGGAAATTCGATTCGCCCGAACGTAAACACGACGTTGAATCTTTCCCAGATGAGTATCCCAGATATATTGCGCTCTGGGGGTAGAACCCTATTTACAACTCTCTTCCCAGGACAACGTGTTGGGAACGCTGGTCGAAACATACTCAGAGCTGATAGCATTCAAGAGGTCCTCTTCGGAATAATCAAAAACACTCAAATCGGTGAAAGAGTTAGGTTCCAAATTCGGGCTGATATGTTCAATGTCTTTAATAATCGTAACTTCGGTATCCCAGAAGGACGAATTTCAGCTCCGAATTTCTTAGATCAATGGGGCACTAATGGTGGAAATCGCCGAATAGTTTTAGGCGCCAGAGTCGTGTTCTAAAGCCAATTGAACATGAAAAAAGGGACGGCTTCGGCCGTCCCTTTTTAATTCCAAAACTTGATTCATTCGAATAACGCAAACTCTTATACACCCCCGAAAAACAAAATTACAAAAATAGCATTTTGTTTTACAGCTTTCAGGAGTTGATAGAATCGGTTTTTGCAGATTTTTGTTAGTCAGTCACGGCAATTAGTTATTGAAGTTTTCAATCTCTCAGTAAGTCACGGAAAGTAGCAAACTATAAATTAGCAATTATGTGTACGGTTACGGATTTGAAAACTACAATTCCGAAGAAAATGATCCGATTTGAAAAAGCGTCTCTGCTTCTCACAAAACATACAGTAACTAGATTTTAGCCAGGTTCAGACGAGTAGGCACTTTGATTAAATTTTGTTGATATTGACGAGGGAATTCGCGGTGATTTCTTGACAGGTGTTCGACGTTCTTAGCCTTTGCCAGTTATAGTTTGTAACTTTTCTGACTGAGCTATTATTTCCTTTAACGTTAATCCTCGTTTCGCTATGAGTATGACGCCTATCATTGCCCAGAAGAGTATTCTTCCTTTGCGAATAATAGCCACAGTAACGCCTAAACTTGCACCTAAAGACAGGGCCTCGGTTACAAATTGAGCTCCGGCTTCGTCAATGCCTATCAGAAATGGTACTAGCTTGAATATGACTGTAATTAACCGGCTGACAGATTCCAATAGAAAAGCTGTATAAAAAGATACTCCCTGACCAAGCTTAGATAAAATAAATAAAACCTCTAGTACGCCCAGCAGGTGAAAGAGAGCTTGTAATAGTAATATGGGAATGAAGAAGCGTGGGTACTGTCTGTAATATCCATATATTAAATTTTCAAATAATCTCGCATGCAATCTACCGTTTTCCATATACCGTCGTAAGATGTTTTTTCTGTAGAGCCATTCGCAGAGACCACTTAGAAATCTCCACTGTCTTATAACCATTAAGACAAGCAAGATCATTACAATAACGATTAGAAGGATTAATGCGTCGAGTGTGACAGTAAAGTTCTCACTTAAATCAAAGCTTTTCAGAAAGATCATCGCACCGCAAGCTAGAAATAGGCTAGTAACAAATGAGTAGAATAGGTTTTCAGTTGCAACGCTAGACAATCCAATTATCAACGGCACACGATGTCTTACTGCAAGTGCCTTTGAGGTTCCACTGACTAGAATACCTAAAGGTATCATGCTGCTCATCGCTTCACCTATGATTACGGCTGGTACAGTATCACGTAAATTTAACTTATAAGGCTCAAAGACACATAGCTTCCAACAAAAAGCGCGCGTTAAAATGCGAAGAAAATAGATTAATAAAATAAAAATGAAACCTTCAATTCCTATCTTGCTGATGCCTTCGACTAT
Source organism: uncultured Blastocatellaceae bacterium (assembly GCA_964486055.1). Classification (GTDB taxonomy): domain Bacteria; phylum Acidobacteriota; class Blastocatellia; order Pyrinomonadales; family Pyrinomonadaceae; genus J014. The sequence goes on along the minus strand of CAZALE010000004.1, from coordinate 15,373 downwards.
CTCATGCACGCCTACCGACCAGACAAAGTAAATAAATAGAGAGAAGCCGAAAAGGGTTAGAAGAAATCCGGAAATACGTAATATTTTATGTTTACTTTGTGGGTTTGATTCCACTTTGTCTTTGAACTTTGAGTCCATTACTTTTATGATGATTTTAACAGGACTAATTTACAAGCAGACAAAGAGAGGAATATATGGAAGCAAAAGCATTAGAAAAAGATAGTATTCATCCAGCATTGACGATGTTAAGTGAAGAAGAATCGCTGTTTAAGGCTTCAGTAAGAGAGTTTGCAGAGGGTGAAGTCAGGCCACGTGTTGAAAAAATGGAACACGAGGGAAAGTTAGATCCAGAATTCATTAAGCAATGTTTCGAGCTCGGACTGATGTCAATAGAGGTTCCCGAGGAATACGGCGGAGCTGGTTCCACGTTTTTCAATGCGATTTTAGCGATTGAGGAATTGGCACGCGTTGATGCTTCGGCAAGTGTTTTTGTTGACGTACACAACACACTGGTCTTAAACGCACTGCTTCGCTGGGGAAATGAACAACAAAAGAGGAAATATCTACCTCAGATGGTAAAGGAAAAAGTTGGAGCATATGCCTTATCCGAGGCAAGTAGCGGCTCTGACGCTTTCGCACTCAAAACTAAAGCTATAGATAAAGGTGATCACTATGAATTAACCGGACGTAAACTTTGGATAACTAATGGCAATGAAGCAGAAATCTTTATACTCTTTGCCAACATTAATCCAGAGTTGGGTTATAGAGGCATTACTGCTTTCATAGTTGAAAAAAGTTTCGAAGGCTTTTCTGTTGGCAAAAAAGAAGATAAGCTCGGTATTCGCGCTAGCTCTACGACCGAATTAATATTGGATGGATGCAAAGTTCCTAAAGAAAATGTACTAGGTGAAGTAGGTAAGGGATATAAGGTTTCCATCGAAACCTTAAATGAGGGAAGAATAGGTATAGGCGCTCAAATGATAGGAATTGCTCAGGGAGCTTACGAAGCTGCACTCAAATATACTGCAGAAAGAGAGCAGTTTGGGCAAACGATAAACAAGTTTCAGGCTGTTCAATTCCAATTAGCAGAGATGGCCCTTCAAATCGAAGCTGCAAGATTGTTGGTATACAATGCTGCTAGATTGAAAGATGCTGGTAGGCCATTTGTAAAAGAAGCAGCAATGGCGAAACTTTATGCGTCTCGAGTTGCAGAGAAGGTTTCCTCAATGGCAATAGAGCTTTTTGGAGGTTACGGCTATACGAAAGATTATCCCGTAGAAAAATACTGGCGAGATTCAAAAATTGGGGCAATTTATGAGGGAACTAGCAATATGCAGTTGCAAACCATAGCAAAATTGATAATTGGTGGTAAGTAGATAAAATATTACGAAACGCAAATCAATGAAAGCAATTAGCTAAAACGTAGATTTCACGCGAAGATAAATACAGGTTAATTTGGGGGGTGAAATGCGAGCTGGAAAAATAAAAGAAGGAAACAAGCGTTTCCTGGTGAGGGTATTTTTATTGCTTTTTCTATCATTTCAAGGATTTGCTCAGACAATGCCAGCGGATGCTGATCCAAAGCTATGGAGTCGGGCGCTGAAAATTCACAGGAGTGCCATTATAGTCGATGGGCACAATGACATAACAACTCCTATGGCGGATGAAGACTTAGATCTCAGCACCGACACACGCGGAAAGTTTCATCAAGATGGCACTCCCTTTCACACGGATTTAAATCGTCTGAAACTTTCAGGTATCACAGGAGAATTTTTCTCCATATACGTTTCAGGAAGTTATTACAAAACCGGCGGAGCAATGCGCCGAGCGATGGAGCTTATAGATGCCGTTTATCGTGAGGCTGAAAAACACCCAAATGTTTTGACGATGTGTTTCACAGCTGAAGATATCAGAAGAGCTAAGCGCCAGGGAAAAATTTGTGCTTTAATGGGTATCGAAGGTGGATATGCCATAGAAAATTCACTCTCAGCCTTGAGGATGTTCTATAGGCTCGGCGTAAGATACATGACATTGACCCATAACGTGACTCATGACTGGGCCGATGCGCATCGCGACGAGCCAAGGAATAATGGTCTTTCAGATTTCGGAAAAGAGGTTGTCAGGGAAATGAACAGACTGGGGATGTTGGTCGATATTTCCCACGTTTCGGACAAAGTAATGAATGATGTCTTGGATATCGCTACGGCTCCGGTCATAGCGTCACATTCCTCTGCTCGTGGCGTCGCAAATCACACAAGAAATGTGCCGGATGATGTGCTACGCCGCATAGCAAAAAATGGAGGTATCGTGATGATCAACTTTTATCCGGCATTCCTCGATGATGAATATACGAAAGCTGACAGAGAAAGGAGCGAAAGATTAAAGCCGCAATTAGAGGCTTTAAGACAGAAATATAAGGATAATCCGACGGAGTTGCAGGAAGCCGAACGTAGGCTCTTAGCAGAAAATCCAATTCCGATTCCTTCTTACAAGCGAATAGTAGATCATATTGACCATATCAAAAAAGTGATCGGGATAGACTACGTAGGTCTCGGTTCGGATTTCGATGGCGTACCGCTACTGCCTGCGGGTATGAATGGAGCTGAGGATTTAGTTTTGGTCACCTATGAAATGCTACGCAGAGGTTATACCGAAAAAGAAATTAGAAAAGTGCTTGGTGAAAACTTTCTGAGAGTTTTTGAACAAGCTGAGAGAATAGCAAGAATAAACGAACGTAAAATCAGCGGTGAGGGTAGCCTGAAGAAATTTAAAAAATAAGACCTGAAGAATTGTAAGCCGGTATTTTACGACGGGTGGCTACTAACTTAAGTGCCTTTATGCTCAATGGGCAAAAAATAATCGTTGTAATGCCTGCCTATAACGCTGAGAAGACGCTGGAGCGGACCGTAGCTGAAATCCCACGCGATATAGTTGATGAAATTTTGCTTGTCGATGACAAAAGCTCGGATAAAACAGTCAAACTGGCAAGAGAGTTGAACTTGACAACCTTTGAGCATGAGCAGAATTTCGGTTATGGTAGGAACCAAAAAACATGCTATCGTGAGGCGTTAAAGCGTGGTGCTGATATCATTGTAATGATTCATCCAGACTATCAATATTCACCTAAATTGATTGCACCAATGGCCGGGATGATTGCATATGGAGAGTATGATGTAGTCTTGGGATCCAGGATTCTAGGAGGTACGGCCTTAAAAGGTGGAATGCCACTATACAAATATGTTGCGAATCGTGTTCTTACACTATTTCAGAACATTCTTGTAGGGCATAAGCTTTCTGAATACCACACCGGTTTTAGAGCTTTTCGTCGTGATGTGATTGAAACTTTACCACTTGAAGAGAATTCTGACGATTTCTTGTTTGATAATGAAATGATTTGTCAGGCTATATTTTTCGGATATAGAGTTGGCGAGTTGAGTTGTCCTACTCGTTACTTCGCTGAAGCCTCGTCGATCAACTTCCGTCGAAGTATTAAGTACGGTTTGGGAGTAGTCCTGACTTCAATAAAGTTTAGATTGCAGAGGATGCAAATATTTAAGTTCAGGATCTTCAGGCGTCGTGGTCAGCGCTTATTGCCAACGTATTACAAGGAAATAAGTAGCGATAACGTCGAAGTTAAAGAGTCGAAACGATGTTGAATAAAGATTTTTTGAAGGAAAATGCAGAAATTTTCGCTTTCCTAACGATTGCTTGCTTTTGTCTAACAATATACGGACAAGTAGTAAGTTTTGAATTCATAAATACGGATGACAATCTTTATGTTTATGAGAACCCTAAAGTTCTGAGTGGCTTGACGCTCGAGGCAATCTACTGGGCTTTTACAGCTTTCCATGCAGCGAATTGGCATCCGCTTACTTGGATTTCACACCAACTAGATGTTTCACTCTTTGGAAGTAACGCCGGAGCACATCATGCCACGAACGTAATATTTCATTTGCTTAATTCCTTTCTTGCTTTCATGCTATTCCGGAGGCTATTGGGTGATTATTGGAAAGCCTTTTTTGTTTCCTTGCTTTTCGCAATACATCCTACTCATGTTGAGTCCGTGGCTTGGATCTCAGAGAGAAAAGACGTGCTTTCAACGATGTTTTGGCTTCTCACGATGCTAGCATACCTCAATTACTCCCAAGCCAAAACTAGAGTTTATGCGCACTATGCATTAGTCGTTCTATTATTTGCCTTAGGATTGATGGCTAAGCCGATGCTGGTCACATTACCGTTTGTCCTTTTACTGTGCGATTACTGGCCCCTGGAAAGATTGAGAACGCTCCAGGATTTGCCCAAATTAGTGATTGAGAAGCTTCCTCTTTTCGTTCTAACTGGAATTTCAAGCTACATCACATTTCTAGCTCAGAGCTCTGCCGGTGCAGTTCAAGCGTTCGAGGCGCTGCCGTTAACTACACGTATCTTTAATGCCGTTATAGCCTATGTAAAATACGTCTTCATGATGTTTTACCCTGTCAATCTAGGCTTGCAGTATGGATACGATAATGTCATAAGCCCATGGAAGGTTATTGGAGCGCTTCTGTTTCTGATTACTGTAAGTTCCTTTTGTTTATGGCAGGCGAGGAACCGAAAGTATCTAATAGTTGGCTGGCTTTGGTTCTTAGGAACGCTTGTGCCAGTCATAGGCTTGATTCAAGTCGGCGCACAGTCGATGGCAGATCGTTACACGTATATCCCGTATTTTGGTTTATTCATCATGCTTGTTTGCGGACTTGGTGAATTGGCTGAAAAATTTCATTTACAAAAAATCGTTGTAGCAGCTGGGTTTGTTGCGTGTCTTGTATTGAGTGTTCTTTGTTTTCGTCAGGTTTCATATTGGAGAGATAGTGAAGCGCTTTATCGCCACTCTATCACTGTAGTTGGAGAGAGTTTTTTAATAGCGCACAATCTATGTCATACGCTTTTCTTCAAAAACGAATTGGAAGAGGCCACTCAATACTGCCTCAAATCCATAGTATGGAATCGTTATTTTGATAAAACATATAGCTTACTTGGTTTAATAAATGTGAAACAAAATCGTCCAGAGGAAGCTCTGAACTATTTAAGCATGGCTCTCGAGCTAAATCCACGTGATGCTGTCAATTACTTGAATCTAGCAAATGCACTTTTTATTCTCGGTAGGAGCGATGAAGCAGAAGAAAAATTAACGAAATTCGTCGAGCTGATGAAACAAGATCAAAATAAGATTGATTTTCATATCCTCTTAAGAGCTTATAGTGACGTCGGCTTAGCTTATTTCAAGAATAAAGAAAATGAAAAAGCGGTCAGATTATACGGAAGACTGGTAGGCTCTTTTCCCGACAATATTGAAATACGACTAAATTATGCGATTATGCTTTTTGCAAGCGGTCAACTCGACGAAGCGGATAAACAAATCTCATTTATTATTGAAAAATCGCCAACCTATGCAGAAGCTTACAATATCCGTGGATTGATTTTAGCTTCTAAAGGTAAAATTGAAGAAGCAAAACAGCAACTAGAGAAGGCCATTCAGATTAATCCGAATTTAGAAAGTGCTAAACAAAATTTAGAGGCTCTTAAAAATCTAGCAGGAGAGAAAAAATGAAGCGCAGAGAATTCATTGCTTTTTCAATGTTTGGAGGTATGAGTTTATTTATGAGTTCAAACATCGAGCCCTCAGATGATTTTGAATTAGAGGAAGCTACTATTGCATCGTTACAAAATGCAATGGCTTCGGGTAAGCTTTCGGCTGTGGAAATAACTAAGGCATACATCAGCCGGATAAGGGAAATAGATACAAAACTAAAATCTGTTGTGGAAGTAAATCCTGATGCGTTGCAAATAGCAGAACAGCTCGATGAAGAAAGACGAAGCGGAAGAGTTAGATCTGCACTTCATGGTATTCCCGTATTGCTTAAGGATAACATAGACACGGCGGATAAAATGAAGACTACTGCAGGTAGTCTAGCACTTCTAGAAGCCTCAACGCCAAAACAAGATGCTTTCTTAGTTCAAAAGCTACGCCAGGCTGGAGCCATAATACTAGGTAAAACCAATCTGTCAGAGTGGGCTAATTTCAGATCAGATAATTCATCGAGCGGTTGGTCAGCGCGTGGTGGTCAAACTCGCAATCCTTATATTCTAGATAGAAATCCATGCGGTTCCAGCTCAGGCTCTGCGGTGAGTGTCTCAGCTAATCTTTGTGCGGTTGCTATAGGCACTGAAACAGATGGCTCTATAGTTTGTCCCTCATCGGTTAACGGAATTGTAGGATTAAAACCAACTATAGGTTTAATCTCAAGAAGCGGCATTGTACCTATCGCGCATAGCCAAGATACAGCTGGCCCGATGACCAGAAGCGTTGCTGATACAGCTATCTTACTTACTTTTCTTGCAGGGCCCGATGCAAATGATAATTATACTTCCTTAGCAAAGCCACAAGACTACACGAAATTCTTGAAAAAGGATGGACTTAAAGGTAAAAGGCTCGGCGTGGCGAGGCAATACTTCGGTAGAAATGAACTATTAGATAAGTTGATGGAAGAACAACTTCAGATACTTAAGGCAAACGGTGCGGAGCTGATAGATGTGACTTTCCCGGGCTTCGGAAAGTTCTCAGATGCAGAATTTGAAGTCCTCCTTTATGAATTTAAGCATGATATTAATAAATACTTGAGCAAAAGAGGTGGAAGCTACAAAACACTTGCAGACTTAATCAAATTCAATGAGGAAAATAAGGATAAAGAGATGCCTTATTTCGGACAGGATATTTTCCTGAAAGCCGAGGCCAAAGGCAGCCTTGAAGATCGGGCTTATAATCTTGCTCTTTTGCAATGTAAAATAATGACTCAGGACAGAGGCATCAATGCCGTAGTGCAGCAGCATAAGATTGATGCAATAGTAGCACCATCCAATGCACCAGTTTGGTTAATTGATCTTATAAATGGTGATAGCCCGAGCAACTATGTTGCAAGCTCTTCCATACCTGCAGTAGCTGGGTATCCAAACATAACCGTCCCGGCTGGTTTTATCAAAGAACTGCCGATTGGCATATCATTTTTTGGACCAGCTTTTAGTGAACCAACTTTAATAGAGATAGCATATGCTTTTGAGCAAATTACAAAAGCTAGACGTAAACCAAAATTCTTACCGACTTACCCTTGAACTCGAGTGCGTTGTGTTTGGCTAAGTCAAATTCAGCACTCCACGTTGAATCAACTGACCAAATAGATCTCATTTGAGGATATAAGAAGGCTTAAATTTTTTAACTTATCGCTTATTTGGTTAATTAGAAGCAGCTCCATTGCCCAGATATCATCATTGCTGGAGCGCCCGTGCCATCAGCTCTGCAGGGCGTTGAATTTCTTTGGCAGTTGGCACAATAGACAAGCGAGCCATTAGGTTTGTTCTTAGGTAATTCCTCTTGTTTGAAGCTTGGTAATTGGATACTTGAGCCGAATTGCACATCAGTTCCGAAGAAGGTTGGATGTCCCTTGACACTACCGTCATCAAGTTGTGCAGTCATCATTACTACAGTGGCTTTATCAAACCCGATTTTATTTCCACCCATACATCCGAGAATATTGCCATCGTAACAAAATCTATCACCGGTCGAATAAACTCTAACTTCAGGTCCTGCGATGAAGGTGTTGGCAGAATAGAGATTACCAATGGACACGAATGTTCTTCTACCTCTGAACTCTATTGGATCTCCGAATACGTTGTTAATGAAGGTAATTGGATAAGAGTAGTCTCCGTGATATGGTAGGCGTGGCTCATTGTATATTAATGAATATGTCATTGACTCCGTTTGTGAGCCGATGACTGTTATATTACCGCTATCAACTACATTGATAAATGCGCCACCTTTTGCATTGGGAAATCCTCCACCGAAAGTATCTTGGATGAAGACGAACCCAGCGTACCAGAAAGTCATTGAATCTGCTTTCTGCGTTTCGCTGCGCTTGGGATTTATAAACACACATCCTTCGATTTTCCATCCAATGTTTCTAGTGAAGCTATAAATACCGGCATCCGTATTGTATATGAACCTGCAATTTTTGACTTTGACGTAGTCGAATTGCCAGGCTTGATTAGTTTGTGGCAATCCTCTTACGTAAATCCCACGATAAAAGTTATTAAAAGTTACACGCTCGAAGAAAAAATCCTGGCTTGAATTGTACGCACCGACTGCCTCGATTCCAATGGTCTTTTCATTGGTTTCAGCATAAAGTTCTATATCCCGAATAGCGACACGCTCAGTGCATTCACCTATACGAAATACTGCGGAGTTTGTAGTTTTTAATCTGATTCGGCTTACCGCTTTTTGGACGATGTTATTGGTTGGTGATCCGGTGGCGAGGCTGCCAACCCCCTGAATTGTGATACCTGATGGTAAAACGATCGGAGAGGTGACTATGTAATCACCTTCAGGAAACTGCAATATACCTCCATTTCGTGTAGTAATGAAAGCAAGAGCGCTCCTAATTGCCAAAGTATCATCGGTTAAGCCATCACCTTTCGCCCCAAAGTCACGTATGTTGTAAATGCCAGACTCAGGTTTGTTAGCTATCCAGTTGTACAGGATTTCTTTATTCCCGCTGAGTTCATCTCCTTTAAAAGCCAGTCTATAGACTTTATCTTCACCTTCGAAGCACCATTTTCCCTGAGATGATGTAGCACGCATCGTAATTCCTGAGCTTGTTTGAATCAATTCGGTCTGACTTCCCGGACAAGGCTTTATCTTTGTTGGTGTGGATTTATTTAAATCTATGATTTTTATTTCGGTTGAAGGTGATACGTAACGAATGGCACAAGCTGTTTGCTTCTGAGTTTCAGGCGCATCGAGAATGATTCTATAGCCCTCGAATATATTTTGGGCTGACAAGATCTGAATTAGAAGACAAAAGTAAACTATGATCAGTCCTACCCTAAGCATAAGTTCAAGAATATGAGATTTCTGCAGAATTTTATAGTCTTAGATGTTAGCTTTTTGTTTGTGGATTCTTTTGAGTATGTTAGCTATTGTATTTGTCAGTGATTCGTGAAGAAAAGGTTTTTGGATGAAAAACGTATTTTCATCTTGAATTTTCTTCATATGCTCTTTTTGATCCATGTATCCTGATACAAAGATCACTGGTAGATTTGGGAATTTCTCTCGAATTCTAAATGCTAATTCGTAACCATTCATTCTGGGCATCACAATATCTGTCAGAAGTAAATCTATGGCTTCTTTTATCGTTTCGCAGATGGAAAGAGCCTCTTTGGCATTTCTTGCCTCAAATACCCGATATCCGCATGATTCGAGAAGTTGTTTGGTAACCTCTCTCACCATGTGCTCATCTTCAACTAGCAAAATGGTACCTGACAGATTTTCAGTTTTGATGTTTTCTGCTTTCTTATCTCGAATTTCGACCTTTTCTTGTGTCATTGGTAGGAATATTTCAAAAGTGGTGCCTTCTCCTATTTTGCTTTTGCATAAGATGAATCCATCTAGTTGTTTTACTATTCCGTAGACAGTAGATAGACCTAACCCTGTACCTTTTCCTATGGGCTTAGTGGTGAAGAAAGGTTCGAATATATGTGATAATGTTTCTTCGCTCATTCCATGTCCAGTATCAATGAAGGAGATTTTTACATATCCAACCTTTTTTGCATCCGGATAATAATTTAAGACGTTATCATCAGGATACACATCTTCTGTTTGAATGATTATTGTCCCGCCCTCAGGCATCGCATCCTTTGAGTTAACAGCTAGATTTGTTAGTACCTGTGAAAGTTGACCTGCATCAGCTTTAACGAGCCTGTGTCTTGACATCAACGAAAGTACTATTACGATGTCCTCGCCTACGAGCCTTTGAATTAAAGATACGGATTCCTTAATGCTCAGATTTATATCTAGGACCTCAGTTTTCATTATTTGTCGACGACTGAATGCGAGGAGTTGCTGGATTAATGAAGATGAGCGCTCAGCAGCCTTGCTTATTTCCTCTAGGCATTTTCGCAACATGCTTTGTTCATTACCTAATTGGCGCAGTGCCAGCTCGTTATATCCTCTTATGGCTGTCAGCATGTTATTGAAGTCATGAGCTATTCCGCCTGCTAATCTTCCAATTGATTCGAGTTTTTGAGCTTGTCTAAGCTGCTCCATGTTTTCCTGCAATCTTCTTTCAGCTTCCTTCTTTTCCGTTATGTCTTGAATCATTCCGATGATTAGCTTTTTTCCTTTTTCATCTGCGACAAGTGAAAGACTACAAGTCGTAATGAATTTACTACCATCTCGTTTTTTCATTTCAAACTCGCCCGACCATGGTAAGCCTCTGACAACTCCGGCGACAATTTGCATAGCATCCTGAGTATCTGCTTTGTCGACCAAAAGATCAAAAATGTGTTTTCCCATTGCCTCAGCAGCTTTATAGCCAAAAAGTTTTTCTGCAGACTTATTCCAGTAGTTTATCCTTCCTTTTATGTCGGTGGCAATGATAGCCTGATTTACCATGTTCAGTAGATTGGCTTGGAAGAGGATTTCACTCTCTATTCGCCGCTTTTCTGTAATATCGTTCATTGTGCCGATGAACTCATGTATTCGTTCATCTTTGATTATTGGATAAGCATTTGAGGAGTAAACGTGATAAGTACCATCCTCTGGATGAAAGATCCGATATTCGGCAGTATAGCTCGTTTTTCTGTCGGCGTTTTGCTTTAGATCCTGAATAGCTTTTTGGTAATCATCAGGGTGAAATCTTTCCAGGATGTTTCTATGTTTTTGACTAGAATCAAATAATATTCTGAGACTGGGTGAATTTTTAAGCGTTCCTACCCATACAATTTGATTTGTAGCTTTTACTAGCGAATGAAATCTTTCCTCACTTTCTCTAAGATTCTCTATTGCTAATTGTTTTTTGGTGTTATCAGTCAAGAATAGAAAGCAGCCGGAGACTTGTCCAGATTCGTCTAAATCTGGCGTGCATTCCATTGTTAAGTAAAGTTTTCTGCCTTTAGTGTCCTCTAATTGATCATCACATGAAAAATATTCACCAGCCAGGGCTTTTTTGATTCCGTCTAGGATTTTATTGAATTTTTCTGAGCCAATTAACTCATGCAATGGTTTACCGGTTACCTCTTGATGATTCACGGAGTAAACATCACAAAAGGCTTTATTAGCAAAACGACAAATCAGATTTTTATCCAAATGCACCACCATTACGGGTATGCTATCTGTTATGAGTTTTAGATGTGATTCTCTCTGCTGTAGTTTTTGCTGAATATTCTTGTGCGCTGTAATGTCTTGAACAACCCCTATGACCTTTAGTGGAACTCCCTTATCATCATAGATAGCGCGTCCGTAGATAGCGAGCCATATAGGTCCTTTCAGAGGACTTTTGAATGGGACTTCTAGATAAATCGGGCGTTTTTGGGCTATTGCCTCCCTCTTTTTCCTATCGACCTCCTCGACGTCTTCTGCGATTACAAGCTCTAAATAATATCTATGATCCCCTGAGATTTTTTCAGTTCCTAATACCTCTATGCATTCAGGCGATAGATAAACTTGATCACTTTGCAAATCCCACTCCCAGAGACACATTTTGGCTACGCTGAGAGCCATGCTTAAGACCTCTTCTTTTTTCTTGAGTTCAGAGGCTATAGGCTCTCGAGTTTCTCGAATCCTTTGCTCATGTAGTTTCTCTTCAATCACGCTTGATAGTGTTTCAAAGTTTGCTAAAGTTACATGCTTTAAGTGGTCAGATTTTAGGAGGTCGGACTGAATATCTTCAGGATTATCCCAGATTAATACGACGGGAGTAGTAAGAGATAACGAAAAAATCTTGTCGATTATAAAGGGATACGGATACGATTTATAATCCCAAACAATTAAATCCCAATTTTTCTCATTTAGAGCTTCTTCAACCTCTGACAGATTTTTAGATACGTGAAAAGGAGGGATGAGGATTTGAGAAATTTCATGAATTAAAGATCTTGCTTTCTCATCGGAATTAGTTATCAGCAGAAGTCCCATTTTTTTATTGTCATGACGCATTTGCCCATTTCTAATTCCCTCTAGATTTAAAGCTACACTAGTTCGTCGTAAATTACATCAAGATCTTCATTTTTATTCTTAGTTTTTGCATTTTCCGTGGGGTGTTTGGTAGTGTTTGTTTTATGTACGAAAGAGGATTGAGGTTCTTCAATAAGCATTTTCGCGAGCTTGACTGCGTCGAATCCTGCTTCTTGTGAGATTTGCTCGCGAATCTTGTATAAAATTTCTGAGAATTTAGTTTGACGATACATCATCATTGATAGTAAACCTTTATTTTTGAATGGTCAATCTCAAAGAGGCTTGTTAAGAATTATGAGACAGACATACGTGAATGAACTTAAAAATCACATAGGGGAAGAAGTGACCTTAAAAGGTTGGCTTTACAACGTGCGTTCAAGTGGAAAGCTGCTATTTCTGCAAGTCAGAGATGGTACTGGAATAGTGCAGTGCGTTGTTTTCAAGCCAAATAACGAAGAGCTTTTTGAAACGGCTGAATCATTAGGGCAGGAATCATCGATAATTGTGTGTGGAAGAGTTAAAGAGGACAGCAGGTCGCCCATAGGCGTGGAGTTAGACGTGACTGGATTAGAGGTGATTCAAAACGTCGAGGGTTATCCGATAACTCCGAAGGAACATGGAACTGAGTTTTTAATGGATCATCGCCATTTATGGATAAGATCTAGGCGTCAGCATGCAATATTACGCGTTAGACATACCGTCGTTAAAGCTGTCCGAGACTTTCTCGATGATCAAGGTTTCATATTGGCTGATGCCCCCATCTTTACTCCAAATGCTTGCGAGGGCACTACTACTCTCTTTGAGGTGAACTACTTCGATGATGAAAAAGCATACCTGACTCAAAGTGGTCAGCTTTATAATGAAGCCACAGCCGCTGCGTTTGGAAGGACATATTGTTTCGGCCCAGTATTTCGTGCCGAAAGGTCAAAGACTCGAAGACATCTAACAGAATTTTGGATGGTAGAGCCGGAGATTGCCTATGCAAATCTAGAGGATGTGATGAATCTGGCTGAGGATATGGTGTGCTACGTGATCCAAAGAGTGTTGACCGAAAGAATCGATGATTTGAAAACGCTAGAACGGGATATCAGTAAACTGGAGATTATCAAAAAGCCATTTCCGCGTATCCATTATGATGAAGCAGTGAAGATGCTTCAAAAAGCTTACGAAGATGGCAAGCTTGATAAAAAATTTGAATGGGGTGATGACTTTGGAGCTCCAGACGAAACATTTATATCTGAAAGTTTTCAGCTCCCGGTTTTCGTGCACCATTTTCCAGCCTCTATCAAGGCGTTTTATTTTGAGAGAGACAGAGAAAGACCCGAGCTAGCGTTAGGAGCAGATTTATTAGCTCCAGAAGGTTATGGTGAAATCATCGGTGGTGGTGAGAGAGCTTTTGACTTGCTATTTTTAGAAAAGCAAATCGAAGAACATAATCTGCCGCGTGAGGCTTTTGAGTGGTATTTGGATTTGAGACGTTATGGTAGCGTTCCTCATGCAGGTTTTGGCATGGGAATCGAAAGATGTGTGGCTTGGATCTGCGGAATCGAGCATGTAAGGGAAACTATCCCATTCCCACGTATGCTTTATCGCCTCAAACCGTGATTGGGTTATTTTCAAGCGGTTTCCAAAAACACTTAATGGAACACAATGCTTACGTAACCCTTTTATGTAGTTCTCTTGCTATTTTCAGAACGACGCTCTCTTTGTAAAGCTGAAATGGCTAAAAATTTAGACTACACAGCATGATCATTTGCCTATCTACTCGTCGAAATCAATGAAAGAAAGGTTTGGATTACGGGTTATTCAAGTCCGTTCAGATTTTAAGATCCCTCCAAAACTGGATGAGATCTTAATCCTCGTGCGGCGTTAAACCTCATCCAAGCTCATGATTCATTAGTAAAAATCGGCGTAGTTGTCACTGAGGTGTTAAAGAGCAGTGATTAATAAGCATTCAAAAGATTTAAGCAGGAGGAATTGGCCTCCTGCTTTGTACTCGGAGAGGAGAGAAGTGAGGAAATGTTATCTGCGTATGGTGATTGAACTGTTTGCAATGGTATTCAACTCACTTTCCTGCCCATTAAAGATCGTTTCACGAGACGTAAGTGCATATTTCTATGGCCTCTTTCTAAACCGGACAACTGTAAAGTTTAGATCTTCACGGGCCTCTAAATGATTCACGAGTATTTCATAGGGATCAAATGAATATCCGTCAGCCTCAGGTCTGATGACATAGCTTTTACCGGTTTCAACGTCTGGAAATAAATAGAAGCCTTTTCTATCAGAGAAGACCATTTCTCTCTCACCCGTATCTAGGTTAATCAAGTAGACTAGGATTCTGGTCAATGGTCTACCTTGAGTGCTGAGGATTCTGCCACCAAGTGGTGCAGTTGAAGCTGTCGGTGCGGTTACTATAACTGGGTCGGAGATTTCAGAGGTGTCAAATGGGGCATTGGCGAGAGTTGCGGTCGCAGTTACGTATTGTCCCGTTGTCAAAAGCCCTGTGTTAGGTGCAAAAGAAAAATTAGCGATGCATGAGCTATTGGTGGTAGTTTGGATCGATCCTATGAAAGTTCTAGCCTCACTATTGAGCGCATCTGTAGTAAGGTTAGCGAAAAACTCTATCACGAAAGTTGTATTCGCTATGCTATTTAAGGAGCCAGTAATTAAAGATGGAGTAGCAACATTAATAGTAGGTTTATTCTGTAAGTTATTTGGTCCTGTGTCAGGATCACAATTATCGTTAGCAAGGGAACCTGGTGTTCCTAGATCTATTCCAAGTCCTCCATTGTTGAATATCGAATTACCCCTGACTTGATTACCTCGTAAAGCTGTTGGATCAATGTAGATGCCGGCCCCAGCTGTTGTTGTAGAATTTACAGCACCGTTATTGGCTATCACATTACAGCCATTACTGCATCCGCCAGCAGTTGTGCTGGTATTACCAATTAAGTTGTCGGCGGCATTATCAGAGATTTGAATGCCATTGTTTGTGTTGCCTAGAGCTGTCGATCCGTCTGCTCCCACTCCAATGAAGTTGCCCTGTACTGCATTTCCGAAGGCAAGGCTGGTGGAGATAGAAACACCATTCGTCCCATTACCAGAGATTACGTTTCTAGCTCCAATACTCGAACCGCCCACTTGATTACTAGAGGCTTGGATAACTACACCGCTTCCGTTATTTCGAAGAGCGGTATTTCCGCTGGCAGTCACACCTATGTAATTTCCGATCACGATATTGTTTGACGCTGTGAAGCCGAAGTCTGCAATTATTGCTATTCCGTTGGTGTCATTTCCAGATATGACATTTCTATCACCTGAGTTTAAGCCTCC
>CAZALE010000003.1:245549-304325 GCA_964486055.1 uncultured Blastocatellaceae bacterium | reverse complement strand
TCTTTTTGGAAGTATGCCGTTTTTGAGGCCGAGGTTGAAAAGAGCGCAGAGAAACGGACTTGAGACACTGTTGGATTACCGACGCCTTGCGTATTTGGCAGCTGCGGTTAAAGCAACGAACCGCCTGTCCGGAGATTGTATTGAATTTGGGTGCTTTCGCGGTGGCAGTGCTGCCATCATACGGCAGTATTTGGACTCAAGGAAGATGCTTTACGTCCTGGATTCTTTTGAAGGATTACCCGATGTATCGGAGCACGATAACTATCATTCAAAGGGAGACTTTGCTGAAACTAGTTACCAGCGGGTCGTCGATGGATTAAATAATATCGGAAGAATATCAGAATAATTAAAGGTTATTTCTGTGATACTTTAGACACCATAGCGCGAAATGATGATTTGCGGTTTAGCGTTGCGCATATTGACTGTGACCTATATGAAAGTGTTTTGGAGGCGGTTGAGTTTGTTTACCCTCGAATGACAAAGGGTGGATTCATTATTTTCGACGATTACAACTCGCCGACCTGTCTTGGCGCGAAGCACGCGGTTGATAGTTTTTTGGTCGGTAAGCCTGAGCAATTAGAGGTATTGTGCTCGCCGGCAGCAGTAGTAAGAGTTGGCGGGGGAAGTGCATCCGCTGAATTGAATAAAAATCTAGGAATGCTTTTGAGGTCCAGTATTTTTCGAAGAGTGGTGCTTCAACGATGAAGAGATAATGAAGTTATTATCGGATGTATTTCGGTCTATACGCTGGGGGCTTGGTCTCCCGGTTTCGAATCTGAGTCTAGATTCGGATTCTGAAGAATCTATTGTTGATTTCTATAATCGACGAATAACAAATTGCGAGTTCCTCGACGATCCGGAGCATTATGAGCATCCGAGGGCGGAGAGGGTTTTATCGGTTATATCAGGCAAGAATCTTTTGGAGATAGGTTGTGGAAATGACGGGATGACGCGGTTGCTTTCGCCAAAGGTGGAAAGCATCACTGCATTTGATATTTCCCGCCCTTCACTCGATGAAGTAGAAAGACTAGGGCTTCCAAATGTCAGGACCGAGCAGGGATTGGTCGAAAACTTTCAACCGGACGAGAAATTCGAATGGGTCGTGGTGTCAGAGGTAATCGAACATCTTCGTAAGCCAAAGGAAGTGATCCGCAAAGCATTTGAATTCGTCGCCTCGGGCGGAGCAATGGTGCTGACCACTCCAAATGGGCATTGGGAATCTGATGAGCATCTCCATGAGTTCTCATTGATGATGCTGACCCGGCTAATCACAAGTTTAGACTGTGAATCATTCGAATGCGGGTATCTGAGAGATCGTGACAACCGTCGGCAGTCCCTGCGGATAGAGGCCAAAGGAGCGGCTTAATTCGCTCCGCGTACTCGGGGCAAACATTGCCGATCGGCTGCCACGTTTATACGTAGATGCGGATGCGGCGCGGATGGTCTACTGCAAGCTGGCCGGGGCTCGGACTCGGGTCGGACCAGCCTTATATTGTGTTTCACCCGTTTGGAAGCACACAGCGGCAATGGTGGCCGCCCGAAATTCCGGTAGAATTCCTGTCGATACTGCTAAAGACAAGCAAGCGATTTATTATCATAAGATGCAACTGTTCGGTGTGTGGACGGATGATGGGACCAGCATTGCGTTAGGATGATTTTAGATGATTGAGGTAACGCTGGTGTGTTGAGTTGGACGTTACTCCAGTGCATTCACTTCGTAGATAGGATAAAGGATAGAAAGGACAGCGGAGATTTTACTAATAAATGATTTTGAAGTCACACAGGAGCTGGAAAAAGGCGATTTACAGAAAGATAGCAAAACCTTTTCTCCATATGTTACTAATGATTATCATGGTTATCATCCTAATCTTTCTATGGGTGTGAATCGGATTGAACAAGATATCAGCTAAATTTTCATCCAAATCTTAAAGAATCTCGTTTTATTGGATCGCGGAAGCATTGTCCCCAAGGAGTAAATAAGTTAAACCAAGACCAAAGTAGGGCTCACCGTAATCAGGCTCTATGCGTATCGACTCTTTGAATTCAGTTATTACCTCATTGTAGCGTTTGAGTTCGTAGTTACAATACCCGATATAAAAGTATGCATCAGCGTAGCGTGGGTTTTTCTCGATTGCTTTTTTAAAGTAAGAAAGGTTTTTTTCGTAATCTTTCGTCTTAAAGGTGAAAACGCCTTGTGGAGAAAGATTTTTTGATGGCTCACTACTTTTGGTAGCTGTCTGTTTCGGATCTCTCCATTTTCTATTGAAAGGTTAAGGTAACCGTAAATCGAAGCAACCTGATCTCGTTATTGAGTAAATGGAATAGAAGCCTCGGGTCTCATCTGGCATAACCTTATCTTCGATAATCCCGTAGCTTTTGAGTTCTTGGATAAATTCATATTCGCTCTGAACCTGACCACTATACAAAAGTGCACCCAGCGCCTACCAGCTGCAATCGCAGCATACTCACATCTTCTCTAATAGTAAAGGTCGTTGTAGCGTTGATATTACCAAGAGAATCAACTCGTCCTATTGTAGTTGATTCTATGATCACGGTTGCTAGTGGTTGCGTATTCAGATCAGGTTTAGAGAAAACTTTTGTGAAGCTATTAAGTTCATAGGCGAGTACTTTCGCGTAACACTTTAAGATTCAAAAGCTCTTGCAGAGAAAGTTTTGGTTGGATTTTGATCGAATATATCTAAGACTCTACAAATTCTGGGCAATCTATTCTGATGCTTTCAGGGTTGAGAGGCTTGTTAAGCAGATGACAAAAGCCTTTACCTCTTCGACGCTCATAAAATTTACAATTGAAGCACATCCTTTGTGTTGATATTAAACCTTTTCGATTAGATGCATAAATCATTTTGGCCAGGATCTGCCAGAGCATACGTTTTTCATTTTTGCCAATCTCTCTAATAACTTCTTTGAGAGGAGAGGAGAAAAACTCTATATCATCTTCGACTATGCTTCTACCATCTTCGGTTAGCTTGAAGAAGTGACGACGATTATCGGAGTCGCCCTTAACCTTTTCTATAAGCCCCTTATTGGTCAGGGAAATGACAGCCTCACTTACAGTTGGTTTTGAAAGATTAAATTCCTTTGCAAGATTGGCTACTCCTGATTTTTTAAGATCATGATTTCCTAAAAAGATGAGAATTTGCATTTGAAGAGGCGTCAACTTAACTTTCTTCGCCTTTTTCCAAAAAAGGGATCGAAGAATTTGATAGATTTTCTCAAATGCTATAAGGATTTTGTGTTCGATCTCGGCTTGTTGAGTTTCAGAATTTAAGAAGGAGCTTTTATCTTCCATGGTAAAATTCTAACAAAAAAATGCTGCTCCTCCAATTCGAATACTTATTAAAATTCGCCTTCCCTGATATAAGGATATGACCACAAAACCACTGTTAAAACGACTGCTTTGAACCAAGCATCATGCATCTTTTGCACAGTTTCAGTATCATGTCCTTTTTTCTCAAGAAAGCTTTTGATGGACACTGTTATAGGATAAATAAATGCAACCATGTAGCGGAAGTGAACAATTGGTTCAGCATCTACTGAATCAATTTTGTTTTTCTTCGTTGAATGATGTCTTAAGGCTATCTCGTGTTGATAATTTAGCCAATCCTGATCGTACGGCCGATTACAAAGATCCATGATCCATTGGCCAAATCTCTCCCTTACGGCTGATAGATATTCAGCATTCGGCTGACCATTTTTCCCAAAGTAAAGAACCAGATGCGGATGACTGCCAACGAAGCCATACCAAACATCAAGTACCTCTTGAACTTGATCTTTTAACACCTCACCTGCAAGGCGAAGATATTTTTCATCTTCCTCGGTAAATAAAACAGTTTTTTTCAAAAGCTCGAAATCTTCTAAACTCACAGGTGATTTTGCAACCTTTCCATAGTCGTATCCTCGCATATCGTACTCACCTCCATGGTTTTTACTGTTATAATTTTAGTTAGGTCTGCTTACTTTTGTCAAGCGAAAAATTTTTAATCCTTTACTCTGAATATTTACTTTAAATTTGTTACTGTGAATAACACCGAATTACTTGGTTAGGTGGTTTGTCTATAGCTTGCAAAATAAGAGACAATCGACGGGCATGATGATAACTTAACTCGTCAAGTAAAGCGAAATCTAACTTAATCGGGTAAATCAGTAAAAGTATTGTCAGACTACGCGTTGTATTGATCAATCTGGACCCTTTGATGACACAGGAACTGTAATGGGGCTACTTTGACAATTGACGCTGCTGGTGTTACCAGCAAGACTTGCTTTGACTTTTATGGTACAGGAAGAACATCCTTTGCTATTGTGAACCCTAAAGGAACTAGTCCAAATGATGCACGTTTTTGGAGGACAAGAGCTAATGGAACGCCTTCATCGGGAGCTAATGCTGAAAACATTGGTTACAGTAAAACTTCTGATTTTATAACCCCTGGATATTACGATTCTGACAATAAAGCAGATCTAGCAGTTTGGCGAAATGGAGCTTATTTCATTCGTCCTTCAACTCAGTACACCATTTCTAATCCAAATCCGCCACCGACTACCAACATTCCGATTGTTTCGCAACAATGGGGAATAAGCACAGAGATCGAGCAAGCGACGTCTTCTAATCCTTCTGAGTTCTTGGTTATCTGAAATCTAGTTTTTTTGGCTTATTATCGAGATAGATTGAGCTTATATTGTTTACGAAACTACTTCCCCGTGGCTCTGTATTTTAGAGATGGTTTCTACAAGAAAGTTAATTCCGCCTTTGCATTTTTTAATTATAAGAGGCAACTTGCAAGTCATATTTGCAGTTTGCAGAATAATGAACGAAAAAAATCAAGAGGTAAAAGGCGAAAATTCAGAGAAGGGGAAACGTGGGTTGGGAGTAGCTGTCAGCGTGAATGCGTTTCTAAAAATTGCGATTTTTGCTGATTAGTACTTGAAAAGTTAAGTTTTGTTGAGTATTAGAGTTTCGTAAATCTAGTAAGTTTAGATCTGTGGCATTTTTATTGCTTGATGTTTCTACAGAGGCGTATGCTCAGAAAGCTTCTCACTACTTTAAGGATGATAAAGTTTGAGCACACGTTATTTGCTCTTCCTTTTGCATTTTTAGGTGCAATATTAGCTGCGAACGGGATGCCGACTTTATGGCAGATATTTTGGATAACTATGGCAATGTTCGGCGCTAGGTCGGCGGCAATGACTTTTAATCGGATCGTAGACTTGCCATTTGATGCAGAGAACCCCAGAACTGCTAATCGCGAACTTCCTAGTGGTAAGCTAAGCCTGAGATTTGCATGGTTTTTTCTCTTTTTCTCTGTAATTTTATTTGAGGTAGCTGCTTATGAGCTGAATGATTTAACTTTCATGTTGTCACCTCTGGCTTTAGCTAGTGTACTTGGTTATTCTTACATGAAGCGGTTCACGGTTTTTTCTCATCTCTTCCTTGGCTGGGCTTTGGCCATAAGTCCTACGGCTTCATGGATAGCTGTCAGGGGAACGATTGATTCTGAAGTGCCTTTATTGCTGTCTTTGGTGGTGATGATGTGGACTGCTGGATTTGATGTGATGTATGCCTGTCAAGATTTTGAATTCGATAGGAAGCGTGGTTTATATTCGATTCCAGCGCGTTTTGGTGTTAGAGGAGCGTTGTGGATAGCCAGATTATTCCATTTGCAATCTTTTGTAGCTCTGATTTTGTTGTATGCAGTTACCAATTTAGGATGGTTAGCCTTGTTAGGTGTAGTTTCAGTAGCTTTCTTATTGATTTATCAACATATGCTCGTAAAACCGGATGATCTAAGCCGAATGAATGCAGCTTTCTTCACGACTAATGCGTTTGTCAGTGTCATTTTACTCATAACTTTCGGCGGCGCTGTTTTTCTTGCTAAAATTTAGTTTTTAATGGTTATGTTATGAAGTTATCTTTTGATGAGAATTTGAACAAGATAGCCGAGAAGATTGAGAGGGCTGAAAGGCTCACTTTCGATGATGGTGTAGCGCTTTTCAAGACTCAAGATTTGAATGCCCTCGGAAAATTAGCAGACTATGTACGACGTAAAAAGCACGGATTGGCTACATATTTTAATGTAAATCGACACTTTAACTACACTAATATATGCGTTGCAGATTGTAAATTTTGCGGTTTTTATCGGCGAGCGCGTCAGCCTGATGCCTACACGCACACGATAGAGGAAGGTTTAGAAATTGCAAGAAAGGCTGTAGCTGAGGGAGCTACAGAGCTACATATCGTTGGCGGGCTAAATACAAAGCTGCCATTTTCCTATTACATAGATCTTTTCTCGTCGATTAAAAGGGAGTTTCCAGATCTGCATTTAAAGGCTCTGACGATGGTTGAGCTTGACTTCATGGCTCGATTTTACAAGATATCTGATGAAGAGCTTATAGAAAGGCTGAAGCAAGCCGGGGTTGACTCATGTCCTGGTGGTGGCGCAGAGATATTTGCTGAACCGACTCGCTCGCGTATCTGCAATCACAAGTGCAGTGCAGAAAGATGGTTGGAGCTTGCCGGGAAATGCCATAGAGCGGGTATAAAGACTAATGCGACGATGCTCTATGGGCATTTAGAGAGCATAGAGGATCGTGTAGATCACTTGATAAGACTCCGCAATCAGCAAGATGAGACAGGTGGCTTTCAGTGCTTCATACCTTTGGCTTTTTATCCGCCAGGGACAGCGTTATCTCATCTGCCGGGACCTGACGGAGTAGATAGTTTGAAAACAATAGCCGTTTCTCGACTTATGCTTGATAATTTTGAGCACATAAAAGCCTACTGGGTCATGTTAGGTAAGAATCTGGCTCAGGTGGCTTTGCATTTCGGTGCAAACGATTTAGACGGGACTATCACTGAAGGCAGCGAGTTGACACAGAGTTATTCGGTCGAGAATGGCCAGGTGAGAATGAGTAAGCAGGAGCTGATAAAGTTGATTGAAAACGCTGGGTTTGAAGCCGTAGAGCGAGATACGCTTTATAGACGAATCGAAATAGCAAAAACTTAAGAATTTTAATGGCAAGCAAGCATGGTAAAGTCAGAAGCTATTTAGAGTATTTTGTTTTTAGAGTAGTTCTGGGATTAATCAGCATTTTCCCGCTTTCAATATCATTCAGAATCGGTGAGTTTCTCGGTGAGCTTTGTTACTACATTTTTCCTAGGTTAAGGAAAACTGCCTTTCGCAACCTAGAAGTTGCTCTTCCTGAAGTAAGGCAATCAGAGAAAGAAAAGATAGTCAAAGGTGTATTCAAGTCCTTAGGAAGGCAATTAGGATTGGTATCACACTTGAGCAAGATAACCCTGGACGAGGCTTCAAAATGGATCGAGATAATTGGTAAAGAGCATTTTTATCATGCTCGTCTTAATGGGCGAGGTATTTTGTTTTTCACCGGGCATTTCGGCGGATGGGAGATCTGCAGTTTTCTACCAAGTTTGTTTGGTTATTCAATAAACATAGTAGTTAGAAGAATTGATAATCCTCTGATCGAGGGGTATGTTGATAAATGCCGAACTCGTTTTGGTGCCGTGACGCTTGATAAGAAACAGTCAGCACGAAAGATGTTCCGAGTCTTGCAAGATGGGGACATATTAGGAATTTTAGTTGATTTAAACGTTCAAGAGAAGGAGGGGGTGTTTGTAGATTTTTTTGGGATTCCAGCTTGCACCACGACGGCTCCGGCAAAATTAGCATTGAAAACTAATGCGGCTTTGTTACCAGCCTTCGTGATATGGGATGAGGCCAAGCGTAAGTATGTGGTTTACATTGAGCCTGAGGTTCGGTCTAATGTTGCACATAGCCCTGAAGAGGCAATTATCGATTTGACCCAAAAGATAACTGAAAAAATAGAGGAATACGCGCGTTCTTACCCTGATCAATGGCTTTGGATTCACAAGCGCTGGAACACCAGACCAAAGGGCAGTCCGAGTCTCTACTAGTTTTCAAATCAGAATTTTTATCCAATCGTTTTCAATTATAACTTCGTAGGTTTCCAAGGAGCATTTAGGTTTGGTCAGGCATCTGCCTGAGCGTAAGTCAAATAGCCATCCGTGCCAATTGCATTCGACTATCGTGTCGTGAAGATAGGAATCAGCCAATGGCATGCCTTTATGAGGGCAAAAGTTTTCGATCGCATAAAAATTTCCATCCACATTGAAGATAGCCACTTCACTACCGTCATTTAATTGAACTGTAGCCCCACGTCCGACAGGGATTGCATCTTTTTTAGCAATTGTCAGCAGTTTCTGTGCTCTTTTAGGTTTTCTAGGGTTATTCTTGCATTTACCCATAAAGATAAAGTTTAGAAAATCTGTAGTTGCTGAAGCAAATAAAATTCTCTGGGATCTGACTTGTTTAATCTGTTGTTTTGAAAGAAAATAGGCATTTAGAGCGAGGGAGTTTCAGAATGATGAGAAAGCATGAGAGGCGCAGGTGTAGGGATATAATGAGCAAGAGCGTGGTAACCATAGGAGCAGAGGACTCGATTCAGGTGGCGGCCAGTTTGATGAGAGATAATGACATAGGTGCTCTTCCCGTAACTCAGGATAAGAGGGTTCTCGGAATAATAACAGATAGGGATATAGTAATTAGGGCTTTAGCACAAGGGCTCGATCTAAAGACACAGGTAGCAGAGGTGATGAGTAAACCGGTTATCGTAGTTCAGGAGGATGAATTCGTTTTTGATGCAATAAAGACCATGGGTGAAAATCAAGTAAGAAGATTGCCCGTAGTAGATTCTGCTGGTAACTTGGTGGGCATGATTTCGATGGCTGATATTGCTTTGGAAAATGAAGACGAACTAGAAGTGGCTGAGATGCTTGAGGAGATTTCCAGTGGGAAAAGTTTCTGGAAGAAAAATTAGTTGAGCAGATTTCAGCGGAGTAGTTTCAATAATTTTAAGATGATCGAAAAAGAAAACATATTCTATTCAATGTTTCGTTTGCCGAAGGAAACTCGTCCGTCTCACAAGCTCTGGTATCCAGCAGCAGATGTCTATGAAGTTCCCGATGGCTGGATTGTCAAGGTAGAACTAGCAGGCGTGTCTATTGAAGACATTAAATTTGAGATACACGAAAATGTACTTCATATCAGTGGAATTAGAAGAGATCGGACTTGTAAAGCAGGCATTACCTATAGACAAATGGAAATTATCTACAGTCGTTTTGAAAAAACCTTGTCATTTCCAGAAAAGATCGATACCAGCAATGTTGAACACAAGTATGCCGATGGCCTTTTGTACATTTACCTGAAAAAGAGGGTTGTATGATTGAGAGTTTTTTTGGACAGAATGGTGAAAATCCAGTTGAAGAGATTTCTTCTCAAGAAGTAACTGCAGCGGGTTTCATAATGGGTGAAATGAAGGATGAGCCAACTGAGAAGACACCAGCTGGCAAGCGCCTTGAAGTGGCGATATTACCATTGCAAAAGACAACCTTATTTCCCGGAACTGTCGTACCTCTGACTGTCGGGCGCAGACGATCATTGGCGGCAGTTGAGCACGCACTAGCTACTGAAGAAAAATTGCTCGTAGGCGTCACCGTAAAAAATGCAGATTCAAGCGGGCGCGATGCGAATCCCTCAGACTTATATGAAGTTGGAACGCTGATAAACATAAAACGCATGGTGCGCACGGATGAAACAATGCAGTTGATAGTGCAAGGCATAGATCGAGTGCGCATAGTTGAGTGGATTCAGGAAGAGCCTTTTCTTAAAGGAATCGTTGAAGTGCTACCAGAACCTTACGTGCGTGATCCTGAGGAAGTAGAAGCCTTAAAGAGAAACATTCAAAGTCTGATTCAGAAAGCCTTGGCAATGTTACCAAACGTTCCACCGGAGGTGCGAATGGCAGTGATAAATGCGCCCGATCAGGTTCAACTTGCCTACTTCTTAGCCACTGTTTTAGATCTTGGAGTAGAGCGCGAACAAAGAATGCTAGAGGCTGAAACAGTAGATGATTTACTGATGGTAGCTCATGGAGCTATCGCTAGAGAAGTTGAGATATTGCAAATTCGTTCAAAGATTGCTTCAGAGGCTCAGAGCGAAATAGACAAGGCGCAAAGAGAGTACTTTTTGCGCCAACAGCTAAAAGCGATTCAAAAGGAATTAGGTGAAGATGATGAGAGCGGGGAGAAAGCAGAAATAAAACAATTACGTGAGAGGCTTGAGTCGGCAAATTTGCCGGAGGAGGTACGAGTAGAGGCTGAAAGAGAATTGCGACGAATGGAGCGGTTACCTCATGTTTCTCCTGATTATCATGTGATAAGAACTTACTTGGAGTACTTGCTGGAATTACCATGGAATAAATCCACAGAAGATAAGCTAGATTTGGAAGAAGCAAGACGCATTTTAGACGAAGATCATTATGGACTAGAGGATGTTAAGGAGAGAATCCTTGAATTTTTAGCGGTTGTGAAGTTAAGACCAGATTCAAAAAGTCCAATACTTTGCTTTGTTGGCCCTCCAGGTGTCGGTAAGACTTCCTTAGGGATGTCGATAGCCAGAGCCTTAGGTAGAAAATTCGAGAGAATATCTCTGGGTGGGATGAGAGATGAAGCAGAGCTACGAGGGCACAGAAGAACTTATGTAGGAGCCATGCCGGGTAGAATAATACAAGCCCTTCGCCGATGTGGTTATAACAATCCGGTTTTAATGTTAGATGAAGTTGACAAACTCGGAATGGATTTCAGAGGTGACCCAGCCTCTGCCCTATTGGAGATTTTGGATCCAGCTCAAAATTATTCTTTCAGGGACAATTATATTAATTTGCCTTTTGATTTATCCAAAGTTTTTTTCATAGCTACTGCAAATCAATTAGCGCCAATACCGATGCCATTGAGGGATAGAATGGAGATAATACATCTTAGTGGTTACTCTGATGCTGAAAAACTCAACATTGCAAAGAAATATTTGATTCCAAGGCAAATTAGAGAAAATGGATTATCAACAGAGCAAATCGAGATAACTGATGATGCCCTACGGCTGATCATATCTTCTTATACGCGGGAAGCTGGCGTAAGACAGCTAGAAAGGGAGATAGCGTCAATAGCTCGTAAGGTCGCACTGAAAGTAGCCCAAGGGGAAGCTGAAAAACAAATAATTGATGTCGAAAAGGTAAGGGAATTACTGGGCTCTCCACGTTTTTATCCAGAAGAGGCTAGAAAAGAATTACCCGTAGGAGTTGCCACAGGGATGGCTTGGACAGAAATGGGTGGCGAGATACTTTTCGTCGAGGCCACGCTCCTACCGGGCGGGACTGGTTTGACATTGACTGGTCATCTTGGTGAAGTCATGAAAGAATCCGCTCAGGCTGCTAGAAGTTATCTGTGGTCACATGCGAGGGAATTTGGTATCGATCCTGAGATAATCAAGCAGAACGGTGTTCATCTTCATGTGCCAGCTGGTGCGATACCTAAAGACGGTCCTAGCGCAGGAGTTACAATGGCCGCTGCTCTTGCCTCCTTATACACCGGTAAGCGAGTCAGGAGCGATACAGCGATGACGGGAGAGATAACTCTGTCTGGCTTTGTGTTTCCAGTAGGCGGCATAAAAGAAAAAGTCCTAGCAGCTCACCGGGCTGGCATCAAACGAATAATACTGCCAAAGAGAAATGAAGCCGATCTTGACGAGGTACCAGACGACGTCAGGAAAAGCCTTGAATTCGTGTTGGTCGAAAGAATAGATGAAGTTTTGAATGCGGCCTTTCAGAGTGAGTCTTATCAGGCATCGACCGTTCTACGTGATGGGGATCAATCTAAAACTGAAGCTTCTTTAGATTTACCCAGTGAAACTAAGCAAGAGTCTTTAGTAGAGAAATGAAAACTGCAATCATCACAGGTAGCTCCGCAGGTATCGGTTTTGCAATAGCTAAGAAATTAGCCTCAGCAGGCTACGCTTGCGTGATAAATGGCAGAAAAGAGGATAGATTGCGGGCGGCAGAGCAAGAGATTAAGAAAATAAACTCCAACTGCATAGCCGTTTGTGCGGATGTTTCAATCGATGAGGATATTCAAAGTATAGTTACGGCTGCGAAGGAAGCTTTTGGTCGAATAGATGTGTTAGTGAATAATGCTGCGACCGTCGGCGTCGGCTATTCTGTAGAAGAGATGCCTGTGGAGATCTGGGATGAGGTCATCAAAGTAAATCTTAGATCCGTTTTTCTGATGTGCAAAGCAGTGATTCCATATCTTAAACAAGTTGGTAGCGGCAGAATCATAAATATCGGCGGACTATCCGCCAAAAATCCTCTACCATTTGCTTCTGCCGATGCAAGCGCAAAAGCTGGAGTTTTGGCATTAACCAGAACACTAGCAGCTGAGCTTGGTAGATTTAACGTTACCGTTAACGCTATTATTCCTGGCTTTCAACCTGAAACCGAGATTGGCAGATTATTCAATGAAAAGCTATCAAAAGCTTTCAATGTACCACCAACAGAATCGATATTGGCAACAAAAGCGCGCACTCTAATGAAGCGTTTTGAAACATTGGATGAGATCGCAGAAACCGTTTTGTTCTTATGTTCAGACGCCGGACTGGCAATAACTGGCCAGAGTCTGAACATTAACTGTGGCTTAGCTACTTACTAAAACTCTTACCGAAACTGCTAGCATTAACCAGCTTTTTTATTCGCTTTTGCCCGAGTTTAGCTCCTGAAGCTTATCATTATCGGCTTATATTGATTAATCTTGGTAGGCAAATTGCGCAGTTAATGGTTTAGTATCTACGAACTGCCGGTGCCATAAT
Organism: uncultured Blastocatellaceae bacterium; assembly: GCA_964486055.1. Taxonomy (GTDB): domain Bacteria; phylum Acidobacteriota; class Blastocatellia; order Pyrinomonadales; family Pyrinomonadaceae; genus J014. Next base: position 291,576 of record CAZALE010000003.1, on the reverse strand, counting down.
TCTAACATCCACAAGATCCATAAAGCGTTAGAATGATCTCTTCGATTCGCTTCATGCTCTTTGAGTAGAGTGTTTATGTATTGCGCGTTAAAGTATCCACGTTCAAGTGTTTTTCTGTCGGTTAAAACTTCGTGAATTTGGTCTCTCAGCTGCATGTTAATCCATTGATTTATTGGCATGCCGAAGCCTTGTTTGTTGCGAAATAGGATTTCGTCAGGCAATATGCCACGCATTGCCTCTTTTAGTATGTATTTAGTCTGGCCGTCTTTAAGTTTAAACTCCGGAGGAATTTTCTGAACAAACTCTATGAGCTCTTGATCTAATAGGGGAGCTCTAGCCTCTAAAGAAGTTGCCATGCTCATGCGATCGACTTTTACGAGAATGTCTGACGGCAGATAAGTCTTGCTGTCGAGATAAAGTAGCTTGTCTAAGGGATTTTTTGAGTTTACTTTACTAGCTATGTTGGCGTAGAGCTGCTCAGGTCTGCCAAAATCATTACCCAAAGTTTCGATGAAGTCACCAGAATACAAGGATAATTTTCTCGGCGTGTTGAAATAAGAAACGCTATCTACATAGGCTTGGATCAGATCGAGGGAGAAATTATAAAGATAGTACTTGCCGATAGCTGAATGCGGTAGTTTTTCGCTTACGAATCTCAGAGTCTTTTTCAGTTGGCTTGGTAGATTCCTAGCAATTTTAAATTTCTGCAGGATACCTGGATAGCGAGTATATCCGGCGAATAATTCGTCACCGCCATCTCCTGATAACACAACTGTTACGTGCTCCCTCGCCATTTTGGAGACCATATAAGTTGGAAGAGCAGATGAGTCGGCAAAGGGCTCATCAAAATGCCAAACTAACTTATCAGCTATTTTTACAAGATCAGGAGTGACTATGAATTCGTGATGTTCGGTTTGAAATCTTTCAGCCGTGATTCGTGCAAATTTTAGCTCGTTGAAAGTATCTTCGTTAAAGCCTATAGAGAAGGTTTTTACAGGTCTATCGAGTAGAGATGACATTGCCGCAACAATTGTAGATGAATCGATTCCACCACTTAGAAAAGCGCCCAGGGGAACTTCAGATATCAATCTCACTTTTACAGCGTCCTTTATTTTACAACGAAGCAGCTCTACATATTCTTTTTCGTCTCTTATCTGATAATTTTCATCGTAGTTAAAATCCCAGTAAGAACTGGTGTGGACGACACCATTTCGGTAAATTAAAAGGCTACCTGGTGGGAGCTTCTTTACATTTTTGAATATGCAGAATTCCTCTGGGACATAACTGAACGTAAGGTAAGAATCTAACGCTATCGGATCTATCTCTCTTCTGACCTCATCGTGCTGTAATAAAGATTTGAGCTCTGAAGCGAAAACAAATTTCCCCTCGGGGGTGAGTGTGTAGAAGAGAGGCTTTTTTCCCACTCGGTCACGCGCTAAGAAAAGGCTCTGCTGACTAAAATCGTAAATTGCAAAAGCAAACATTCCACGCAAATGCTTGACACAATCGATTCCAAACTCTTCGTAAGCATGAAGTATAGTCTCAGTGTCAGAATTAGTCTTAAACTTATGGTTTCGTTTTTCCAGTTCTGTCTTGAGTTCACGGTAGTTGTAGATTTCGCCGTTAAATATTATTGCTAGGCTATTATCTTCATTGAAAATTGGTTGGCTTCCACCTTTAAGATCGATTATTGCGAGCCTCTGCATGCCCAATGCGACTTTGTCTCTGATCAATGTTCCGTTTTCATCAGGTCCTCGATGCCGCATTATCTCGCACATAGCGTGCAGTTTTTTGCTTTTTTCCTCGAAGCTTTCGTCTTTATCCGATATAAAACCTGCAATTCCGCACATAATGTTTAAATCTCACGTCTGTTGTCGAACGAACTATCTAGCCTGAATAGAGATTGATAAGTATCGATATCAGTTTGATGCTGCATGGCGCAGAGCATTTAAAAGTTTTTCATGAATGTTACCAAAACCCCCATTGGACATAATTGCAACAATATCTCCCTCTCTTAGCTCAGGCAGAATTTTCTGTATTATAGTATCTGCGTCTGGATAGGAGTAAGCTGGTTTACCTTGAAGTCTTATGTTTGATACCAATTCATCTACATCGAGGGTTTTTCCTAACTCACTTGCTTTTGAAATGTTGTATACTCCGGCGATTATTACATAATCCGCATAGGCAAAAGCCTTCGAGTATGGTTCCTGAAAAATTGCGAGGCGGGATGACCAGCTTCTAGGCTCAAATATTGCTATCAATCGATTACTAGGGAATCTCATTCTTAAGGCTTTCAGAGTCTCTTCGACTGCTGTGGGATGATGTGCAAAATCATCTATGACTGTAATACCGCGCTCGATTCCACGTATTTCCATTCTTCGCTTTACTGATAAGAAAGTATCGAGAGCCATTTGTATTTTCTCGTTCGTTATTCCCCAGAAATTTGCAGCAACAATGACAGCTAGGCAGTTTCTTACATTGAATTCACCGACGAGATTGCTGCGAAATTCGCCAAAAAAAGTTCCGTGTTTAAAGACTTGGAAACTCGTTTGATTATCAGTGAATTTTATATTACAGGCTTTCCAATCAGCGGCACCATTGATTCCGAAAGTTTCGACTGTAGTAAAGAGTTTTCCTTGCATTTGCTCAAGAACCTCAACAACTGCCTTTGAATCCGTGCAACAGATCAATTTCCCGTTGCCGGGCACTAAATTCATCAGCCGAGAAAATTGATACTTAATCTCTTCCAAATCTCTGTAAATATCGGCGTGGTCAAACTCTATGTTATTTATTATCGCCACTTCAGGCAGGTAATGCATGAATTTGGGTTTCTTATCGAAATAAGCTGTATCATATTCATCACCTTCAATTATGAAGTAATCACTTTCAGCAACGCGGAAACTCGAATCAAAGTTTTGCGCGACTCCACCTATCAAAAATGACGGATTAAGCCCTCCAACTTCGCAAACCCAGGTAGCCAGGCTAGTAGTAGTCGTTTTACCATGCGTCCCAGCAACTACAAGGCATTTTTTACCTCTTATGAATTCTTCTTTGACTATTTCGGCTTGTGAACGATATAGAAGTTTTCTATTTAGAACTTCCTCCAATTCAGGGTTTCCTCGAGAGATTGCATTCCCTACGATTATGCAATCGGCTTTTACATTCAGATTCTCTGGCTTATAGCCTTCCAATATCTTGATCCCTAGTTTTTCGAGCTGAGTAGACATTGGAGGATAAGCATTTTGATCTGAGCCCGTGACCGTGTGACCGCGAGCTTTCAACATTCCCGCAAGACTTGCCATTGCCGTTCCACAAATCCCGATTAGATGGTAGTGCATATTTCGGTGCATCTCTCTAGTTTTTATCAACAAGATGCAATCATACAAAATCAGCCGTAATTTGGAAACTTAAGCTCTGCGAAATCACAAGTGCGGTATAGATTGGTATAATGACATTCTGTGGAAACGCTATTGGTGAGAAATCCGCAAGAGGTTGTTCAGGCTTGCAAAAGACTGATTTCTCGGGAGGCTATCGGTTGTGACATAGAGACGTCACATCTTTCGCCAAAGGTAGGCAAGATCTGGTGCATTCAATTATCGGATGGAGAATTTACAGCGATTTTTCCTTTTGATGAGAACGCATATAACTTGCGTGATTTGTTTGCAAGCCCAAAGATAAAAAAAATTTTTCATAATGCAAGGTTCGATCTTGCGTTTTTGCATAGATTTGGATTTCGAGTAGTAAATCTTCATTGCACGATGATAGCTGAAAAATTGATAACTAAAGGTGCGGATCAATCCGTCAGCTTGGCTGAGACACTTTATCGTTATTTCGGTGTATGGCTTGATAAATCACAGAGACAGATTTTCACAAGAGATTGGAATGGAGTTTGGACCGAACAAATAATTCAATATGCAGTCAACGACGTAATTTACCTGCCGAAACTCGCATATGAACAGATGATTTGGTTACGCCGACTAGGTCTTGAGGCAGATTTCCTGTCTCAGATGGAGAGCTTATCGGAGGAATTTAGATGAAAAGATTTGATTATGCTTTTGCGTGGGCCAACATTTAGCCGTAAGACTCAGGATTCTTTTTGAGCTGTAAAATCGGACCATCAAATTTGATCTTCATGGAGTTATCGTACGGGAACTTTTGGCTAAAAATCCTTTATATCGAAGCCTGTTTTAGATTTGAAGATCTCTGAGAGTGAATCGGTAGCTGCCGAACTTTCATCTCTTAATAGTTTTTCTAGCCGCCACATCGGCAGGAAATAATCTTGCATTGGCAAATATTCCTCACCTTTCTTGATTGCAGTTGCCCAATCGTCAAAGTAAGTAAGATCAACTCCGCGCACAAAAACGCCGGCAGAATTTATCTCCTGCAAAACGCCGAGAATTTTCTCACGTGGATTCTGTAATATAGCGATCACTACATCTCCTTTTTCTATCATGTTACCTCCGAAGGTATCAAAAGTCTGACGAATTTTCTGACTTCTTCAACTAAATTACCATTCGAGAGATGTTTTTCAACTTCATTGACGATGGCTGAACCGACAACTGCAGCTTCGGCATATTTCCATACCTCTCGAATTTGAGCTGGCGTCGAGATCCCAAATCCGACGGCGACAGGTAAGTTTGTAATGTTTCTTATCCTAGAGACTAGAATTTGTGCTGATTCATTCAGAGTTTTTTGTTGCCCTGTCACGCCAGTGCGCGAAACTGCATAGATAAAACCCGAAGCCTTCTCGGCGATCGCTTTTAATCTCTCATCGGAGGAAGTTGGTGCAGCTAAGAAGATCATATCAAGCCCTGCAGAACGTGCTAAGCTTAAAAATTCGTCCGCTTCCTCGGGAATTAAGTCTGTAACCAAAAAACCATCGGCGCCTGCCTGCTCGGCATCCTTGCATAGTCTTTCTAAGCCGTATTGTAAAAGAGGATTAAAGTAACTGAATAAAATAAGAGGTGTTTGAGACTGGCTGCGAAACCGGCCGACTATCTCTAAAATCTCCGGGATTCCAAAGTTATTCTTCAATGCTCGGTCAGATGCTTTTTGAATCACTGTGCCATCAGCCATTGGGTCAGAAAATGGAATGCCTAACTCTATGACTGTTGCCCCTTCTTCGGATAACATCAGCATTAGCTCCAGTGATTTTTCTAAATCTGGATCACCAGCAGTTATAAAGGGAATAAACCCGTGTTTTTGATGGGCCCTTAAATCGTCGAATGCTTTTGTTATCCTGCTTTTCATATCTCTAAACAGCTTAACTAATTTCATGTTTTGAACCAAATGAATTATTCAATGACGGACAAGGGTCGCGCGGTATCGGTCAGTAATCTTTTAACCTCACTGCAAACAAAATTAATTCTCCATTATCACCGATTTTTTCAGCTTGAATGAGGGAATTCTCTGTTATATCGGTTTCGTAGCGAGGTGGAACAACTACTAATACTACGTGTTCATTGTTTAATTTCATGAATTCTACGATCTCAGCTGGACCGTAAAAATATCTTTGCTTGCCATCGGTGAGGCGCACCAATCTTCCAGCAGCGTAAAATTCGAGATTGTGAGATATCGTATGCAGATTTAGTATTTTTGCATTTTGATATCCCATCTGATCAGATTTTTCAATCAAAGGCTTAAGAGTCTCGTGTCCAATTAAGGTATCCGCGAATGAGATAAACACGACGACGATCAGAAGAACTTCCACAAGTGCTGAGTGTTTGAGGCGCTCGATTATATTCGGTTTGTTTCGATTAAGGTAAATTGCTATTAAGATAGCGGTTGCAGGCAGCGAAGGCAGTATGTACCCTGGCAATTTCGATCCTGAGAGACTAAAGAAGAGTAATGGCGATAGAATCCAGGCAATCGCAAATGTAATTAATTTTGCTTCAGTAGCATTGGCATTGTTGTCTATGGCAATCTCACGCCGTAGATTTTTGATCAACTTCCAAATGGCAATCAAAAAGTAAGGCGTCCAGGGCAGAGTCATCACCGGAAGTACTATCCAGAAAAACCAAAATGGTTGAGGATGAAGATACTTGTTTGAGGTGTAACGTGCGAAATGATGCTGGATTATGAACTCATCTATAAATTTAAATCCATGAAGTTGGTACATTGGTAGATACCATGTGCATGCGACCAATCCGCTGATTAATAAGCCCACTGGTAATGTTAGCAAGAAAAGTCTATGAGGCAACTTTTTCGATAGAATGTAAAGCAACAGCTGAAAGACGAGTACAGCAAAAAATGGAAGAATTATGCCGACCAATCCTTTGGCTAGAAGAGCTATTCCAATGAAGAAATAGAAGCAAAAAAATAACGCGAGAGCTTTTCGATATTTGGAGTTTTCCAAATATAGAAATCCCAGGAAAAATGAGCTTAAGGCAGCCGTTATCGGAAATGTTAATATTATGTCGAAACTAGCGGCATGCGAGAAAGTTATTAATCCTATGGAGGTAGCTAAGATGAATGCAGCTAATTCGGAGAGGTTCTTATCTTTGGTGGAGGCTTGCATCAAAAGCCATATGGTTAGGATTGTTCCTATCCCGAAGATTGCTGATCCTAATCTGGCAGAAAATTCTGAAACGCCGAATATTGAGTAGAAAAAAATCTGTATCCAGTAAAGCAAAGCAGGTTTTTCGAGCCATGGAACTCCGCCGAGCGTCGGCGTTATGAAATCAGAGCGTTGAAGCATTTCACGAGCTACCTGCGAGTAGCGAGGTTCATCTGGACCTATCAATGGCAAATTTAGCCCCAGAAAATAAATTGAGATTATTATGAGCCAAGATAGGATCAAACCTGCGCTCGAGCCTCTTAACTCATGTAAAACAGCATAAATCTTTGTGTTTTTGATCATTGGTGCAAGAAAATTGTATTTTAGCATTATGAGTTTAAAGCCGAAAAAATTGAGAACTGGTGTTGTAGGTGTAGGTTCACTAGGTCAGCATCATGCCAGAAATTATGCAGAGATTGCTAAGGATGGAAAAGCCGATTTGATCGCTGTGTGTGATATCGTAGCTGAAAAAGCCGAAGCTATTGCTGATAAATTTGGCTGCATGGCTTTTACGAATTGGCAAGAGATGATTGGATTAGTTGACGCAGTTTCTGTAGTAACCCCTACTGAGACTCACTGTCAGATCGTTTGTGGATTATTGAACGCAGGAATTCATGTTTTAGTTGAAAAACCTATTGCTAAAAGCTTGGCAGAAGCTGATGAGATGATTGAAGCTTCCGTCAAAAGCGGGGCTAAATTGATGGTTGGACATCTGGAAAGATACAATCCCGCAATGGTTGCACTACGTCCGTTCATATCAAATCCTTTGTATTTTGAGATTCATCGAATTTCTCCTTTTCCCCACCGCAGTTTAGATGTGGATGTAGTGTTGGATGTAATGATTCACGATCTTGATGCTGTTCAATGGATGGTTGGAGAGAGCGTGAAAGCCTCAGCGATTCATGCTGTTGGCATTCCTGTATTAAGCGACAAAGTAGATGCAGCTAATGCGAGAATCGAGTTTGAAAATGGAGCAGTGGCCAACATAACAGCTTCGAGAATTGGTAATGAAAAAATAAGAAAAACTCGGTTTTATCAGCCTTATTCTTATGTGGTTTTGGACTATGCTACACGATTCGCCTCTCTTACTAGTTTGGCGGCTGCTGATTCATCTGAAATTTTGATTAATCGGCTAGAAGTCAAAGATTTTGAACCTTTACGAGCCGAAATAGAGGCATTCGTAAATTGCATAATAAATGATGAACCACCGCCGATAACAGCTCATGATGGTAAGAGAGCTCTCTATCTTGCTCTACAGGTTTTGGAGAAGATAGAACTTCATAGAACAAGGCTAAACGTTTAAATTACGAATCTTCCTAGATTTTTAATTGGATGACCGAGAATGCAATAATCTCCAGTTTCTTATCCGCAAAAATTAAAGAAGGTTATTTTCCCTCGGCTGTTTACTTGGTAGCGGAAAAAGGCCGTGTGGAATTCAAGGGGGCAGTTGGTGAGGCCGTTATAAAGCCAAAAAAAATAAGAGCAAAAATAGAGACGATCTATGATTTGGCAAGTCTTACCAAACCATTAGTAACTGGACTTATTTGTGCGATATTACAGCAGCGTGGTGAGATAAACTTAGAGGACAGAGTGTCTAGGTACATTCATGAATTTCAGAGAACAGATAAAAGCCAAGTCCGCATTGTCGACCTATTGACGCACACGTCGGGACTAGCTTCATGGCTTCCGTTATATCTGTTAGTTGATTCACCAGCAGAGATATTGAGAGCGATCATCGCACAAAAGAATGAGGCCTCGCATGGATCCAAGGTGATCTACAGCGATTTGAACTTTATTATTCTTCAGGGTTTGATCGAGAGAATATACGGTGTCTCTCTGGCTGAGGTATTTCAGAGGGAAGTAGCGTTGCCACTTGGTTTAAGAAGAACTTTTTTCAATCCTCCGGCCAATCTACTCGAAGAAATTTCGGCAAATGAAGAAGGTAATCTTTACGAGCTCGAGACTTGCCTGAACAGGGGTTATGTCATCAGTGAGAAAAAAGAAAAATTTTTCCGTAAAAATGTGATTTGGGGAGAGGTGCATGATGGTAACTGTTGGTTCATGGGTGGAGTTTCTGGACATGCTGGTATTTTTTCTACTGTCGAGGAGAGTTACAAGCTCGCACAGCAATTTCTGATTGAAGAGTCTACGCTCTTAGAGCCTGAAATATGCAATCTTTTTCGATGTAATTTCACAAGAGGCTTGAATGAGCATCGCTCACTCGCTTTTCAACTTGCGGGAACCATTGATTCGGTTGCACACCAGGTTCTGCCAGACTTTAGCTTTGGTCATCTGGGATTTACCGGCACAAGTCTTTGGATTGATCCCGAGAAACGCAGAGTTTTTATTCTATACACGAATCGAACGCATATGAAAAAACCTCCATTTCCCAACATAAATCCGATCAGAAAAGAATTTTTGAAACTGGCAGTTTCAAGTCTAGATGATAAATCCTTTGGCATCTAATATTGTGCTGGTAATATCAAATTCAGCTAAGGAGTAGGTAAAAATGAAGAGACTAACATGTTTGCTTGCTTGGTTGTTTTTGTGCATGAACCTTTTTGCTCAGACGAATCCCGCGCCAACACCAGAAACCCGCAAACCACCGATTTTACGAGGCGAAACTCAGACGCCAAAGGAGTCACAAGTTAACAAGACTGATTCGGGGCAACACTCGACCAGTGATAATCCTAGTGCTGGTGAGGATGACGAGGTAATCAGAATAGAGACTAGTCTAGTTATGATTCCAGTTACAGTTTTTGATAGGTATGGAAGATTCATTAGCGGTTTGCGCAAGGAGGATTTTCAGATTTTTGAAGATGGGACACCTCAAAAAATTGAATATTTCGCCAGTGTTGAGCAGCCATTCTCTGTAATTTTGTTGATCGATGTAAGTCCTTCTACTCGTTATAAGATCGACCAGATTCACGACGCAGCGATAGCTTTCACGAATTATCTTAGACCGGATGATAAAGTAAAAGTAGTAGCATTCGATAGTAAAGTGAGGGTGTTGAGTAATTTCACCAGTGATCGTTGGGAATTGCAAAGAGCAATTAAAAAATCTAGCTTTGGAGACGGCACTAGTCTTTATGAAGCTGTTAAGTACGCATTAGACGAGAGTCGGCGTATTGAAGGTAGAAAAGCTATAGTCTTGCTCACGGATGGAGTTGATACAACATCCAAAAAAGCTGGCTTTAATGACACCTTACGCGAAGCTGAAGAATCAGATGCCTTGATTTATGCGGTTAGGTACGACACTTACCATGATATGGCAGGCAGCAATTCTCCTAGTTATCCTGGATCGAGAGGAGGCAGATGGGATGTCTTAATTTCCATAATTCTAGGTGGTACAACTCCCTCTGGTGGAACATCGATTCCCGCTGGTGCCAGTCGTGAAGACTATGCTAGAGGCCGCCGCTATTTACAAGAACTGACTTCGAGATCGAGTGGTAGGTATTTCGAAGCAAGTGATAATTTGGAAAGAGCTTTCGGAAACGTTGCAGAAGAGCTAAGACGACAATATACATTAGGTTACTATCCTGAAAATCCTGGGCAGATAGGGCAGCGGAAACGAATAACTGTTAGAGTCAATCTTCAAAATGCTGTAGTTAGGGCAAAAGATAGTTATGTCGTAGGGCAGTCTGTAGATTACAACTCAAGGTCTTATCCAACCCAAAACTCACCTAATCCCAAAAGTCGTCAGGTTACTCAATCTCAAAGCGGCAAAGATGATGCCTCAATAAAATATGAAAAAGAAAACCCTGGACAGATAATTAGAAATCCTGTGAAACGTCCGCCTTTCTAAATTCGCTACATCTGGACTGCTAATTCAGGAAATCTAAGAAATCGTTGTCAGACCATTCTTTGTTAATACGAAAAATCTGCTTTAAGATTTCTGTTTTATAATCCTTGAAAAAGCTTTCATTTTGTCAAATAATTCAAAGATTGCCTTGTAATAAGTGTTTTCGGACAATGTTCAGGGAAATATTTTCACTTCCATTAGAAAAAAAAGTCGGGCAGATATTGCTTGTAGGATTACCTGGTCCAGAGATTGATTCACAGACAAGGGAGTTACTGAATGAGGTATCACCTGGAGGAGTTTGCCTCTTTGCCAGAAATATCAAGACTTTAGAGCAGACACGAGGACTTAATGAGCAGATCAGGGAGAATCTTCGGGTAGAGCCAATAATCAGCATAGATCAGGAGGGTGGACTTGTTGATCGTTTGAGACGGGTTATTACCCCGATGCCATCAGCAAGAGCTATCAGGCAAAACGGAGATTTAGCAGCTGCCCGATTGCTTGGCAAATTGACCGGCGAAATCCTGCGTATTTTAGGACTCAACATGAACTTTGCACCTGTTATGGAGATTTTAAGTGAGGAAAGGGAAAAGCTATCGAATGGACTATATTCTCGCTCTTTCGGCAGATCGCCTGGTGAGGTTTTGGGATACACGATGGTTTATCTCAGAGGCTTGCAAAGAGAGGGAATACTTGGCTGCCTAAAACACTTTCCTGGTTTAGGTGCTGGCGAGATCGATTCCCATGACGAAGTGCCACTGATACCACTTTCTCATGATGAGTTGATAGAGAAAGATTTAGCTCCCTACATAGAACTATTTCTTTTCAGGCGTGATGAGGAGGATCGAGTCAAGGCAGTTATGGTAGGACACGGTGGGTATCCTAAGATTGACTTGATCGAAGAGGTAATCGGCGGCAAAATTTTACCAGCCTCTATAAATAAAAACATAGTCACTGAGCTTCTGCGCGAGGAGCTGGGATATGAGAATTTGGTTTTAACAGATGATCTGGAGATGGGAGCTATAACTAAACATTATTCGATAGAAGATGCAGCCAAGATGGCCTTTGATGCTGGAGAGGATATGATACTGATTTGTTCTAACGTTGATTCAGTGTTCAAGGCATATAATGCGTTACTATCAGCTATTCGTTCTGGAGAAATTTCTCAAGAAAGACTCAATCAATCACTAAGGAGAATAGCAAAAATAAAATCGCTTTTGAGACCGCCATTAGAATTTGATAAAAAACGTTTATTAGAGCTCTCTGACGAAATAGCCAGACTTAATGCTAAGTTAAACTACAGTTACGGAGGATAAAGAAATTGAAGAAGTGGGTTTTTCTTTTTTTATTTTGCTGCTTTATTTGTTTTTCTTGCCGGTCGCGCAGCAATGAAGTTGTGACCATAGCTTTATCAGACAAGTTTTCCAGTCTCGATACCTTGACAACGTCTGTACCTGATACTGCGGCTGATAGAATAAGGACACTAATCCATAATTCTCTTGTTCGCAAAAATGAGCGGTTTGAATATGTCGGCGAGCTTGCAAAGGAGATCAAAGTTGCCGATGATCGGGTCAGCGTTACGTTTATCTTACACGACAATGTTAAATTTCATAATGGCCAGAGACTGACATCGAAAGATGCCAAATACACTCTGGAAAAGCTGCTAGAGTCGGGTGGATACAAAGCTGGTAGCTTTTTTGACAAAGTTGACGGTAAAAGCGTTCCTCATATCGTGTCAATAGAAACTCCTGATGAAAATACATTGACGATAAAGCTGGCTAAACCATCGTTAATAAATCAGCTATTATCGAATCTGGTTACGATTCCAATAATCCCAGAGAATACTATAGATCAACAGAAAAATAATCCTATAGGAACAGGTCCATTTAAGTTCCTGAGCTTTGATGCGGTGAATAATTTAGTAGAGCTTGAAGCGAATCAAGATTATTGGGAGGGGGCTCCGCAAATTAAACGTCTAAATGTTAGAACTATAACAGACGCAAATGCTCTACAAGCTGAGCTTCAAGCAGGACGGGTTGATTTGGCTCCTAATCCAACTAATTTTTCTGCAGATACCTTCAATTCACTTAAGAATAATCCGAATTTACAGGTCATTCAGTCTGATGGATCGAATGTGCGGTACATAGGATTTAATTTAAAAGCGCCGGTTGTGAATAATCTAAGAATCCGGCAGGCCATAGCTTATGCGATAGACAGGCAAAAGATAGTCCTGGAGTTACTGAGCGGACAGGCAAAGGTAGCTCATTCGATTTTACCTGAGGAATCATGGGCTTATAACGCTGACATTAGATACTCTTATGATCCCGAAAGAGCCCGTCAGCTACTAAAAGAAGCAGACTATAAGGGAGAGGTAATAAAACTCTCGATAGTGTCCGGGAGCGCGGCCGTTAGCCAGTATGCTCAAGTGATTCAGCAAAATCTAAAGGAAGTCGGAATAAATGTCGAAATTGAACCTCTTGAATCCAGCACTTTGCTGGATTATCTTAGGCTTGGAAAGTTTCAGATGAATACCTCGATATGGGTAGGTGGCAATCAAGATCCTATTTTCTTGAGAGATTTATTTCATTCAGCCGAGTCACCAGATAAAAACCCAAACGGCGGTCGAAACAGGAGCAGATACGCTAATCCAGAATTTGATAGGATAATAACTGAAGCAATCGAATCCTCCGACAAAGAGAGAGCAAAGGAGCTTTATGGGAAAGCTCAACAAATAGTTGCTCGTGACTTACCTCTCTTTCCACTTTGGTATCCAGCAAATATGGTCGTTGCAAGTAATAGAGTCGCAAATGTCAAAATAAATGCCAGTGGTGATTGGGATTTTGTAAAGAATGTGACTCTTAAATAAGGCCATGCAGATGAATCAAGATTTACGAAATTCTGGTGAATCAGAGGTTTCAAGAGGCATAGATGAGCTAAAGAGCATATGCGAGGCACTAATTTTTGTTGCCGATGAACCAATTTCTGCTCAGACGATTTCACAAATTACCGGAGAAAGCCCGCAAGTAGTGAGCGCTGCGATTGAAAAGCTGGCAGATGAGTATCGGGAGAGAGGAAGCGGATTGCAAATTAGACAGATAGCTGGCGGATGGGAGATAACTACTAGGCCAGAGTATCATGAATACATTCGCGCATTTCTTAAGACAAAGCCCTCTGCAAAGCTCTCAGTTGCAGCGCTGGAGACGCTGGCAGTCATCGCATACAAACAACCAGTCACCGTCGCAGAGATTTTAGAGATACGAGGCGTGCAATCAGCATCAGCCATAAAAACGTTACTCGAAAAGAAATTGATTGTGGCAAAGGGAAGAAAAGATACGGTTGGAAAGCCCATGACTTATGGGACATCAAAGGAATTTCTGATTCAGTTTGGCTTGAAGGATCTCTCAGAATTACCATCAATAGATGATTTTGAGGATCTAGTTAGAGGCACTTTCTGAGATGATCTCCTCGAATCACTGCTTTATTGACTGATTCTGGATTGCTTCTTTCGCTAGTTGATTGGCTTCAGCGCTAAGTTGGCGCGCTATTTCCATTTCTTGGCGAAAGTTTTCCTCTTTTTGTTTGAAATCTGATTTTGCCTTTTCAATTTCAAATTTATCTTTGGTGCCGAAGCTATCTCTCAGTAATACGGCGGCTTGTCGCCTATATTCAAATGCTTCTAGTTGCTTTTGAAGGCTTTCTCTTTTGAGCTGAAGGTAATCCTTGTAAGTCTTATTAATGTTCATCTCACTAGCTCTGTTTATTTTCTTCAATGCGTTTTCTCCAAGTGCCATCCCGTCATTGATCAGATAAACCAAATCATCAGCGATTTTCTTGACTTCATCTATTCGATTATCCTTCATTGCTTGCTTTAGTTGCTCGATCTTGCCCTCATTTTCCTTGTACATCCTCCTTATTTGCTTCAAATCTTCATTTGCCTCTTGGACGAGCTTTGCCGCATCATCCGTTTCATCTAAAAGTGTGAAGAAACGATCGTCTCGAGATGAGCAAGATAGTTGTAGGATTGATAAGCAAGATAGGACAAGAACTAGAAGACGCTTACGGTAGCTGAAGATTTGGGTTATCCTTTTTTCGCCATATGAATCCATCGAGAATATAATGAGACAGCTGTGGTAAAGCCAAGAGAGGAACCAAATAAGTTTTCCATTCGTCAAAATCCCAGTAGCTCCCGAAAAGCCACTCTCGCTCATGCCATATGCTGCGATGCCAGAGTAATTCCTCAAGATAAGCAAGAAGCCAGAGCGTTGCCAGGAAGACAATCCAGTTTGATGAAAGCCTGCGATAGAGTCCATTCGTCTGCGACTTTCGCGATTGTGCATAGAGATATACTATCGCAAAATAAGGGATGCCGTGAATTAGAACGTTTGTTACCGTAAAGGCAAAGTCGGAGTTAAGGGCAACGATGCCAACATACCAGCATGCTGCTGTGGTCACTACCACTATGTCTTTGCCGGGATTTAGAAATCCTTTTTTTATGTACAAATAAATCGATTTGCAAAAGTAAGCCATCAGGGAAATTACATATAGCGGGAATAATAAATCATCAAGCCAATTTGGTAGCGGGAGGAAATCATTTTGCACAAACCATTGGAAATTTCTCGGCAGATTACACATCCAAAATGCGAGAGGGTAGATAGTCGACAGATAAATTGTAGTAGCGTCTATGTAATATGAGAGTTTGTTACTTTCTTTGAGCTTGCGGCGATACAACATGACCCAGCCATACTGTTGACGAATGAAATGAAATACAGCAAGCGCAGCGAGCGTTCGCCAAAATACTAACTCTCCTTCCGAGTATAAGGCTACACATAGGATATAGCCGGCAATCGGAACTCCTAAGTAAAGTGGCAATCTGCGTTTAAATTCCTCGAAGTCAAAATAGACTCGAAAAGAGGTTGCCCAGACATGAGCGACATCAACTAATAGTACAGCTGAGATCCAAGCCCAATCTGGAGTTTCTGAGTAAAGAAATCCCATCTGCCAACCAATCGCTAAAAGCACGAATGACAAAAGAGCACTACCTGAAAAAATCATTAAGTCTATCGGGGCAGAAAAGAGCCAAAAGCTTTTGCTCTCAGTGTCTCTTCCGATGTTCATTTTTGCAGTTATCTCAGCACTCATGATTTAACTTTTCTCTACTTATCAGGCTTGTTGGACTTTGTGTAATTCGATTCATATGATCCTTTGACTTGCTAGTATTCCTACAGATTTTGATGACGGATGATCCTCAAAATTTCATCTGCTGCTCTGTTACCGTGAAAAAACGCCTCCTCAAAAAGTGCTACTCCGCTAAGATCAGTATTAGCAAAGAAAATATTGCGATAGGGCTTCTGGGCTTTTCTTAAAGATTGAGATCTTACGAAGGCTGGTCGTGGAGATATCATTGCGTGTCCCCATCGCATTATGTCAATTCTTTCAACAAGAGAATAGATGTCTTCGTGCGCCCTTGATAAATCCATTAGGATAATGTCAACTAGTTCTTCCCAGCCGAGCGAAAATAGCTTTATTCGTGATTCTTTGCTGTTTCCCATGGGGTAATAATAAGTAAAAACCGTCGGCCCGTAGTCTATGCATTTTTGATGAGTAGCACAAACATAGCCTAATGATGGGCTATCGTAAATAACATTATCCCATGATAACGGAAAATCCTGTGTGAATCTGGATTTTGGCCGATCCTTTAAAGTCAGATTTGCAACAAACCAACAATTGTGCTCGAACTCTTTTAGGTAATCTGGTGGATTTTCCTTAAAATCTCTAATTAAAAATCGTGCAGTAAACATCGGAGCGGCAAATATCGCCATTCTAGCTTTTATGGCTCTATATTTTTGTTCAACAACGTCAAGATAGACAACAGTTACATCATTCTCATTAGTTACTATCTCTACAACTGCGCTTTTCAATCGCACGTGCTCTTTTACTTTCGAATAAAAATAATTCACGAAATACCCATTACCCTCTGGAAAGGTTATAAAAGGTTGTGATTCGTCACCGCTTTTGCGCACTCTGGAGCAGAAATAAAATAATCCAGCCCAAGCTGATGTCTCATCGATTGTCAGTCCATAATCGTCACGACATGCATAATTGCAATACCAGAGGAGTCGCTCGGATGAAAATCCTTGAAGTCTGAGCCATTCGCTGAAAGAGATCTTGTCCAGAGATGAGGTCTCTGCGTCATCCGAGCAGTTTGCCACAGGCAATGTAAAAGCTCTCTTACCAGAGGGATCTCTCCAGTTGACCCAAAAATCTATTTTTCTCTGAAATTCGGCTAACTCTTGCTTGTCTCTTTCGCTTTCACCTACGTGAGGATATAGACCTTCATACCATCTACCCCTGTAGAATATTCTCTCTTCGGGGGAGCGACATAGATACTCTTCCTTGATCAAAACTTCACCACGTTCATCTCTTCCTTCTGTCAATCCCATCTCGTCCAGTAGATCTATGAGAGGTTGATTTTCCTTGAGTGGAACTGGTAGATAATGTGCACCCCATGGATATGAAATAAAACTATTTTGCCCACTCTGAGCCGTTCCACCAATTCGAGGCTCCAATTCTAGTAAAACAAAATCATGAAAATTACTTTTTTTGAATTTCCATGCGGCTGTAAGACCAGCAATTCCGCCTCCGACAATTACTACTCCCTTATTTTCAAGATTTTCACTAGTTACCTCTGGGGTTAAGTAGTCTCTGATCAAATGTCCTACTTTTGCATCAGCGCCAAGAATTTCGCCAGTTAATCCCGCAATATCCTGCCCAGATCTGCAGGCTTTTAAAATGAAAGGTAAACCTAAGAAACTTTTTAGGATCTCACGACGAGTTAGTTTCATTTATCTATATTCGAATTTCGACCATTCCGTCTCGTAATATCTAACGAGAATCTGATTATCCAGTCTATTTACTTCTATTTCCTCAGATGGCGGTAGCATATCGCTCGAGAATTCAAACATGGTTTTTAAAGTATTTTCATTAATAAACTTAAGGGGCACGTTGACTTTTATTTTCGTAGGTGCATCAAATGGTTTGAGTTTTATTAGAGCATATCCCCATATTCCAAATGTCGGAACAGTAACATTGTAAGGTTTTACGTAAAATCCACTCGCCTCTAGTGTTTTTATTATGCACCAGTATGATTTTCGAGCCATCAATGGTGAAGTACATTGAATAACGGCAGTCGCATCTGGCTTCAGCTTGGATTTTAACATCTTGTAGAAGCGCGTAGTGTAGAGTTTTCCTAGAGCAAAGTTGTTCGGGTCCGGAAAATCTACTATAGCCAGATCGAATGGTTCAGTTCGAGCATCTGCAAGCCATGTGAAAGCATCTTGATTGAAAACCTGCAATCTTTTATCATGCATCGAATTTTGGTTCAAAGATTGTAGAGCAGGGAAGTTGGTGGCAAGATTTGTCATATACGGATCAAGGTCTACCATTACTACGGATTCGACTGATGGATATTTTAAGACCTCCCTTAAGGCTAATCCATCTCCTCCTCCTAGTATCAGAACTCTTCTCGGCGAACCCTCATGAGCGAAAAAAGCTGGATGCACTAGTGCCTCATGGTAGCGATACTCATCGAATGAATGAAACTGTAGATTTCCATTAAGGTAGAGTGCATAGCCGGATCTCCCACTGGTAACCACTATCCGTTGATAGGGAGAACTTTTTGCGAGGATTATGGTGTCCTGGTATAAAGCATCTTCAGCCAGTGTGGTCAGTGAGTCTGCCTTTATGAATCCTATGAGCAAAACTAGAGCCACGATAAACCCCTTGATGCGTAATGCGATCAGATCCCTTTGTTTTATAGAGTGTTCAAGGAGCCATGTGCCCCACAGTCCTACTGCAGCATTCATCATACCAAAAAACAGAGATGTGCGATTCAATCCCATCTTTGGTACAAGAAACAATGGAAAAAGTAGTGAGGCAATCAAAGCTCCTACATAATCTAAGGCCAGCACTCGAGAGACAAGTTTTTTAAAGTCTAACTCGTTTTTTAAGATACGCATCAGAAGCGGAATCTCAAGGCCAACCAGAACGCCTATCAGGAAGACTAGCGGATAGAAAATTAGATGAAAGTATGACAGATTTGCAAATACTAAAAAAAGAATTGGAGCTGAGAAACCTCCGGATATCGCGACTGCAAGTTCCACCTCGATGAATTTTTTAGCAAGATCATCCTCTAGAAATCCGGAGAGCCAGGAGCCTAATCCCATTGCGGAAAGATAAATTCCAATAACGAGGGAGAATTGAGTTATCGAATCTCCGAGCACGTAGCTAGAGACAGTAGCGGCTAATAATTCGTAAATCAAACCACAGGTAGCTATTATGGCTACGTTCAAAAATAGGAGAGGGATTTGCTTAGATCTCATCATCCACTTATGGCAGCAGCGATTATGATCGCAATTCCTATGAGCATTGCACCAATAACCAAGCCTAATGCCATGTTTTGGTCTTCCTCTATTTCCTTTCTAATCGAAAATGGTGTGAGCTTATTTAGAATGAAAAATGAAAGGCCAAAGAAAATCAAGCCAATTATCACGAAAACCACAGTAGTTACAATAACCTCGGTAAGCTGATCGATTTTTACAACTAGACTCAACATTTTTATTTACCTCCACGAAATCCTGTGATAAATGGTAAGCGAAAACCTGAGCTTTTGCCTGAGCTTTTACCTGATCTGGCTATCTCCCAACCAAACAATGTAGCCATTGTGTATAACACCAAAATGGTCAGCGTGAAAATTACGTAAAAAATCCTCATTTGTTATTTCCTCCTTTATATTTAGCAAAGTACCTGCTCAAAGCCGCAAAGATAAGAAATAGTTGAAAGTTATTGAATAGCTAATCTGAATAAAACATGCTTTGGCTCCAACGTGATTTTTCAAACCGAGATTTCATGTATAAAGTTATCAATGGTCCGATAGACAGTAGAATGAAAGCACAACAAAAGTTGGCACATGTAGTAGTGTTTTGTATGACTCTTAATTGCAATGGGATAGGATTAGGACCTGTATCCCCAGTTACCTGAATTCGCAATGTGTAACTACCAGCTGGAAGAGATGATAGAAGCGCATAATTATCATTACTTCCCTCAGACCATTGTTCACCATCTTCTACACCCGAATAATAAGATATAGGAATATTCACAGACTCAACCGCATTACTAGCTGTATTTACTAAATCTACATTAAGTTCAATCCAAGAATTTTGCAGCGGTGCACTAGCCTCGATCTTTACGTTTTGGTTTCCATTCAATTCAAAAGGATTGCTAAAGAGTATTTGAGGCTGAGGATTTTGATTGTTTGTAGGAGCTATTGTTATTGTTTGTGACAAGACAACTCTTTCTGTGCCGCTGAATAGAGACAGCACTATGGATATGATGATCAGTAGTAAAAGTGAGGCAAGACCCCATTTGAGATAAAAGTAATAGGGAAATGGTTGGTTAGGGGCGGGTGGGAATAAGCTCGGTTTTGGTAGATTATCAACTCTAAAAGCTTTTTGAACTTCAGAGACTGTCAAATAATGCCCGAGCGACCAATTAATTTCCTTTTCGGTCATTTCGCAAGATAAAATAAGCGGTGGGTTTACATAGTCCACAGCTCTTACTGTCTCACCTTGTTCGACGCGCCAATAGAATTCACCTGTTACATATTCGACTCGTGCCAGTGCATCTTGAAAAATCTGAAAGCTTTTTCCACGAAAGAAAACCGAACGACTCGTTGTTGATTGATTTATTTCCGCAGCATTTACAGGTTCAACGAAATTCCAGTGATCATCGCTATGAACCAGCCATCGAAAGCCAATCATCGGATTGTAAAGAAGATATTCATGCCAAAAATATTTTTCTCCATCTATTTCAACGCTTCGCACCATCGCACCGATGATTTTCATTTTCTCATTGCTGGTTAGCTCTCCCAGAGAGGCTTCCATTCCGATTTTAAGCGCAAACTCTTTTTCATAGGGCGATGGCTTCAAAGTCTGCAACCAAGTCAGTTTACCCTCATTTGCATCAAGTAGTGAGTCGCAATAAGGACAAGCAACACGTTCCGTCTTATCGGGAGCCTGCAGGGATAATGGCCCACCGCAATTTGGGCAATTTATGTTTATCGCTGAAACTTGTTTTTTGGGTCTTTCAGCCGCTTTGAGAGTCTCGAGTCCTAAGTCTTTTAAGGTAACCTCAGTGCCTAAGAACAAAATTGGTGGTGAGGTTTCGAAGTCTAGGGTCGCAAATACATTATTAACCCCGGATAGATCTGCGAAAAGTCTACGCTGATTGGGTACAAATGCGTAAGGTATCTCTCCCTCAGCTGCTATGGCTTCTGCAATACCTTTTTCATTCACTGTCAAAGTGAACCTTTGACCGTTTTGTACTTCTATCACGATGGTCTGACCAGGTTGTAATTCGTCAAAAGCTGGCAGAGGAGTTGAGTCTGATAACTTTTGATGAAAGGTCAAGTAGAATTTTCCTTGAGCTTCAGCTAACCATCCCAACCATCCGTTAGCGAAGCTTACATACCATTCATCCCATACACCGCCTAGCTCATGGCGATTTTGGACCCTGCCTGTTAACTCGAATCTTTCTCCTCGCCAAATTCCCCTTAAGCCTATTCGTAGGGGCGAACCTGATTGCACTATCTCAGCGACTTTTCCTATATCGTTTAGCCCTCTATCGGTTCTGGCGACGGCTGAATGACAGAAGGGGCAGATAATGACAACGGTCGTACCTGCTTTAAACTCCAAAGTTCCACCGCATGATGGACAATTTGCTATCAAAATGCTCATATTGACTCTACGGTATGCAAGGATGATTTGATACCACCCCTTTGAATGAATACCACTCGCACCTTTTCAGCTCCCAATAATCTCTTAAGATTGAATTCCCACTCCCATTCAGGTCTCTGATTACAGCAATAAAGATTAAAAGTTGCGATTTTATATTCAGGATAGGTATGGCATGCTAAGTGAGATTCACTCAAGAGTGCCAATCCTGTTATACCTCCAGCTCCGGGAAAACGGTGCCAACTTTGTTCGATGACGTTAAGTTTCAGATCTGAAATGATGAGAGAGAATAGCTCTTTTAATATTGATTCATTTCGCAGAATTTGCGAATCACAATTAAAGGCATCTACTATCCATTCATACCCAACTTTCATGACTCTCGAGTGAAAGAAATATAAAATAGATCGCGTATGTCATTGAAAATTAATATAACCCAATTTGCATCAGTTTGCATAGTAATTTTTCAAATTTCTCTACTTTGTTGTTCTGAGGTCTCTACGAGGCACAAGCTAGTTCAAGGGCAAGATAAGACCGATCATTGGACTGCAAAAATAGTTGGAGAGATAAAATCACAGGAGATAACTGAGAGTAGTGGCTTAGCGAACTCTCCCTGTCAGCCTGAGATTCTTTGGACTCACAATGATTCTGGTGGCGGACCTTTCATATTTGCTGTCAATAAAAAAGGTGAACATTTAGCTACACTGCATGTTCTGAACGCAGAGAACAGAGATTGGGAGGACTTAGCCATCAGAGAAGAAGCGCCTGGAGAGTGTTACATATACATCGGAGACATAGGGAATAATCAAAAGACTAATCAGATATTCACGATTTATAAGGTCAAAGAGCCTAGAGTATCAGAGACCATCATGTCTAAGAGTAGGAGGAGAGTTAGTACAAACGCAGTTCAATCCATAAAATTTAAATATCCCAATTCGTCGAAAGACGCTGAGGCTTTAGTAGTTCATCCGCAGAGCGGAGATCTATATGTCCTAACCAAAAACCTCGCGGAGTTCTCTGAGATTTACAAATTGCGAGCACAAGATATTAAAAAAGATGCGATCAATACATTACAACTCATCGGTCGAATAGAATTACCATCTATTCCTGGCGGATTGATAACGGGGGCTTCAGTTTCCTTCGATGGAAGAAAGGTTGTAATGTGCGATTACTTGGGTATTTATGAGATAAAATTGCCGGAGATTTCAGATCATTTTGATGATATATGGTTGCAAAAACCTCAAAACGTAGACTCGCTTCCCAGAGCGCAGGGAGAGGCCGTAGCATACTCAGTTGATGGGAATAGCATATTTGCCACAAGCGAGCAAAAACACTCGCCTCTGATCATGATTACACGAACAGAAAAATAACTAACCTGTTGAGATTTGCGATCACTGCTCGCCGCTCATTACACATTAAAAGTCGTTTAAATTGATGAGCTGAGTATTAAGTTTGTAAATTAATCCGGACATTAGGGAATTTGTCATGAATTGCTCAAATATTTTCTTGTTTATTGATTTGAAGTTGTGGCAGAATTTTTTAAAGGCTTTGGCTGAAACAAAATTCAGGAGGGAGAAAATGAGGCTTTTTGGAATACTATTTTTCAACCTTTTAGCTTTTTCGGTTATTGGATTATCCCAGAGTCTAGATTTAGTGACCATTCAAGGGAAAGTCACAGATTCCAATGGGGCGGTCTTACCAGGGGCTACCATAATGGCTACTCTCACAACTACGGGTAATTCAAGATCAGTAGTGACAAATGTTGAGGGGGAATACAAAATTATTGATTTACAACCTGGAGCATATTCGGTAACTGCCGAAATGAAGGGCTTTGAGAAAGTAACATTTACCGACATTTACACAATTTCTGGACAAAACGTTCGATTGGATTTTACTCTAAATCCAGCAACTGTTACTGCTGAGCAGACAATTAAGATTGAGGCAGGTGGAGAGGAAGCCCTAGGGATTGATACTACGCGTACTGTTGTTGGAGGGACTTTGATAGAGAGGGAAGTTGAAGATCTGCCAAATAACAGTCGCAATCCTCTGGATTTGGTATTGATTTTAGGTGGTGTGACGGAGGAGCCGCTCTCAACCAGGGATCTATCGCAAGATAGGGGATTGCGTGGAATTGCTCCGCCTGGGACAACTCCAGAAGAAGCCGGCATTTTTGCATTATCGGGTGGAGCTGCTTACTCGAATAACATAACTATAGATGGTTTCGATAATAACGATGATCGTGCCGCAACTTTTAGATTTCAACCATCGATTGAATCCGTTGCAGAAGTGCAAGTCATCACAAACCAATTCTCCGCTGAATATGGCCGTGCTTCTGGCGGCAGGGTCAACATTAGAACAAGAGCTGGTGGTAATAGTTATCGAGGTAGAATATTTTACTTCTTCCGTGACGATAATTTAAACGCCAATACTTGGAACAATAACCGAAGAGGAATTGAAAGACCTAAATTCACGGACCATAATCCTGGTCTAACACTTGGTGGACCAATCATAAAGCGTAAATTGTTCTTCTTTACGAGCTACGAGTATCAGAATATTCAAGAAGATACGATAATAGACGCGTGGGTGCCATTAAACAATCAAAACAGCAGGTTTAGGTTGCCTGCACCTACCAACCCAGAACGAGCTGTTACAGTGACAGCTGCCGGACAGAGTGTACAAGTCGCTCCATACATAGCCCCATTCGATACGCCGCTCAAGAAAAATATACTCTCTGCCCGCACTGATTGGAATCTTAATGATTCCAACAATTTTACTTTTAGTTATCAACTTGGACGTTTGAATGATCTCAGACAATTCAGCGGAACTAATCGAATCGCAGATTCACTCGTCGGAAGAATAAGAAATACACAAGCCTTTAACTTCACCCATAATTACATAGTTTCTTCAAAGATAACTAATCAGTTTAGATTTCAATACTCTACTCTTAAGCCCAGATCAGCCCAAAATGCAGGGGAATTAGCCCCAGCGGTCTTGGTTACTTTCACTCCGCCCGGTGAGTCGTCGCAAACTCAAGTTTTTGGTTCGACCTCTAATTCCAACGACAGGAAAGAAAATCGTTGGCAATTCCAAAATACGCTCTCCTATGTTGCTGGCAAGCATCTGATTCGTGTCGGAGCTGATATTCACCGAGTAAAAACACTTTTCATAGATAGATTCGATGCTACCGGAACTTATTCCTTCAGTAACTTTGTGTTTTTCAACATAAACTCTGTATCTCGCTATGTTCATAACTACAATACCTCCTCTGAGATAAAAAACAACTACTACGGGATTTTCGTTCAAGATGACTGGCGTGTGCGCTCTAATATAACTATCGGATTAGGTCTTCGTTATGAAAGAGAAACCGTACTAGACGACAAGAACAATTTTGGGCCAAGATTTGCGATCGCTTGGAATCCTTTTCCCAAGGGAAGTAAAACCGTTATAAGATTTGGGGCTGGTATTTTCTACAACAGAGTTCTCTTGCGGACGGTTGATGATTTTACATCTGGGAAGAATCGATTGAGATTAGATACAAATAGCCTGAATGTACCTTCAGGAGTTACAGTTGATCTGAATGTTGTTCGTTCATTTTTGAGCTCACAGTTTCCTAATCCACTAACACTTGATACTCAGATTCCTGTCAACTCAACCCAAAGTTTTTCAGTCAGGCAATTAGCACGCCCCGTCAGTGTCTTTCGTAGCTTATCTCCAGATTTGAAAATTCCAGAAAGCTATCAATTGAATTTAGGTTTTGAAAGAGAATTGGCAAAGGGTATCGTTTTCGAAACTAATCTTACATATAACAAAACCGTTCACTTATGGCGTGAATACAATCCCAACGCTCCAGTCCTGCCTGCTAATACACCTGATCGTGATGGTGATGGCAGAATTACTTTTACGGATTATCTGTTAGGGATTAACAGCGGTATCTCGCTATTTGAGCTTGGTTCTCCAAACGATCCTACTGGACTTCGTGCTGTAGGTGGTGGTAATTGTACTAGCAGTACTCAAACTTGCGTCGTCAACCTTAGAACTACAAACAGTAATGCTAATTGTTCCACTACATCAGTGACCAATAATCCTATCTGCAGAGCCTTTGCTGCTATCAATCCACTGCGTCCGTTTTTCTCAGCCATCGGACCAGTTCAACTAGAGCAGGTTATCCCAGTCGGTAACAGCAGATATTTGGGTGCAGTGATGGAGATCAGAACACGTTACAAAAAGTTTCCATATGGTTTTGCGGGGGCATTTAGATTTGTTTATACGCTCTCGAGCCTGAAGGATGACGGTATTGTGAATACTTCAGAGGCTACCGTTCCCGCAGATTTTTCCAGAGAATGGTCAAGAAGCCTTTTAGATAGAAGACACAGAATATCAGTGTTTGGGACTATCGATTTACCCAGATGGCTTGGGAAAATAAGAATATCTCCGTTATTTAGGTTCGGATCAAGCGCTCCTTTTAATGTTTCAGCAGGCGGGATTGACCGTAATCTTGATGACATAAATAACGACAGGCCTAATTTTGATGGTGATCTGAGCACGATAAAATGGCGCAAATTTGGAAGTGCCTTTCCATCAGATCTTGCAAGTCGTTTTTCGCTAGCACCGATCGGAAGTCCTGGCAATCTACCTCGTAACGCAGGAGATGGCCCTAGACTTTATCTATTCGATTTAAATGTTAGCCGACAGTTCAAATTTGGCGATAGGATAAGGTTTAGACCCTCAATAGAGCTTGACAATGTTTTTAACATGACTGTTTTCAGCTTTGGCTCTAATTTCATAAATTTTGATCTGTTAAATAGTCAAGATCCGGCAACTATAGCTAGGGCGAGGGAGGCATTCCTCGCTCCAACTAGAACTTATCGACCTCGGCAAATTAGACTCGGTTTCAGGTTCGACTTTTAATTAGTTACTCAATCCAGCTTTTCTGTTTGTGGGCTAATGGAGACTATGCTTCATGAAGCTGTCACAGTTTAAAAAGTTCTGTCTTTTTTTAAGAAAATGTGATAAGGTGTGAAGTATGAAAGCTTTAGGTTTGGAGGCCAAAGATGGTTGATTCTTCAAAGGGAAAAATATCATTTACGGGCGAGCTTTCAATCGAGTCTGTGCTGCTTGATGCAGATCTCCTGATGAAGTACCAATCGCCTGAGAAAGCCTATGAATTGCTTCAGAATGCGATTGAGCGTAGCCCACGCTCGATTCCTCTACGCGAAAAAATGCGCGAGATTTGTATAAAAAACAGGAATTTCACTGAGGCAGCGCGCCAATGTCTCGCCTTGGTGTCTTTATACATAACTAAGGAAGATTTCGATTTAGCTTATGATAGGCTACAGGAGGCGAAATTACTTGATCCCCGTATTTCGGTTGCTCCGGGATTAGAAGCGATAAGACGCGCACGACGTCCAGTTTTCAACGAGCGTCGAGAAAGGTCGCAGGTTAGAACCGATGTAGCGCTGGCGGGTGATTTATCCTTAGTCAGCATCTTTGATGCCATTCAGGTCATTGAGAATTCAAAGTTGACCGGACTTTTAGTTATAAAATCCAACATGTTGCTGGGAAGTATCTCGTTTAACGAGGGAAAAATAGTAGATGCCGAGGCAAATGGACGAAACGGAACTAAAGCAATTCAAGATATCATAGAGGTTAGTGTTGGTTCATTTGAATTTTTAACCTCTGAGAAAGAGTTCCCAGTAGTCATCCAAGTTTCCAGTAACACCAACTTTCTTTTGGATGTTTTGACCAAATTAGAGACAGAGAAAGCTCAAAGAGAAGGTTTGATTCCGGGAGATCTGACTACGGAGTGATAAATGGTGGAAAAAGACATTTTGGTTAATCGTGCGGCATTTCATGAATATACGATTTTAGCTAGATACGAAGCGGGAATTGAGCTTAAAGGGACCGAAGTCAAGAGCATACTGGCCGGTAAGATTCAGTTGAAAGATAGTTACGTAACTATCAGAGATGGTGAAGCGTGGCTATTAAGCGCGCATATCTCTGCATATCAGCACGGTAATCGTCATAATCATGATCCTTTGAGAGACAGAAAATTATTACTTCATAAACGTGAAATAAAGAAGCTTGAAAAGGAAATATCGCAGAAAGGCATGACTCTCGTTGTAACTAGAGTTTATGTAAAAAATGGACGGATAAAATTCGAAATAGCCCTAGCCAAGGGGAAAAAACTCTATGATAAGCGTGAATCCATAAAGAGAAAAGACCTCGAAAGAGATGTTCAAAAGCAACTAAAATCCTATCATTAGTTACTTGCCGCCAGATTTTTCAGTTATAATCAAATGTTCTATTGATTTTTACAGAAAAGGGAGATTGCATGAAAACTAAAGCAATAACTGGTAAATTTTATCAGACGGATACTGATGCGATAGCGATAGCAGTTTTTAAAGATGAAAAGCCTAATGCAGGTTTTCTCAAAGAGCTTGACAAACTTACTGATGGATTAATCACTTCGGTTTTCGAGACTGAAGGATTTAATGGAGAGAAAGCCCAGACGGTCTTTTTAAGAATCAAGCCTAAAGATAAACTTAAGGCAAGTCGGATATTGTTGATTGGAGTAGGTGCCCAGGAAGACTTTAATCCTCCTTCAGTGGCAGTCTTTAGTGGCACAGCCACAAGATTTTTAAAAGATAAAAATATCAGATCCTTTACTCTTGTCCCTCGGTTGGATGTTAGTTTAGCCCTTGATGTTTCAGCCAATGCCGTTCAGGGAGTAATTACATCCTTGTTTGAGTTGAATAAGTATAAAACTTCCAATGGTGAGAAGGAAAGTAAGATTGAGTTAGTGGCTGTTGCAATCGAAGGTGCTGTAAAGAAAGAAATGGAGGAGGGTTTTGAGCGTGGGAAAATAATAGGCGAATCGATCAATTTTACACGTGATTTAGCCAATGAGCCTCCGAACATCTTAACTCCAACGGAGATGGCAAAAAGAGCTCAAGCCATGGCAAAGCAGGTCGGCCTGAAATGTGAGATATTAGATGAAGATGATATGAGAAAACTTGGGATGGGGTCATTTCTAAGTGTGGCAGCCGGCTCTGCTCAACCTCCGAAAATGATAATTCTAAAATATGCGCCGAAAAAATCTACGTCCAAAAAAGGTGAAATGTTAGCCTTTGTCGGCAAAGGCATAACATTTGATACCGGTGGAATTTCGCTCAAGCCAGCAGAGGGCATGGAAGCGATGAAATATGACATGACTGGTGGCGGAACCGTGCTAGGCATTATGCGTGCGATTGCGTTACTCAAGCCGAGTGTGCCCGTTTTAGGAATAGTTGCAGCAACGGAGAACATGCCAGGTGGAAAAGCCTCACGTCCATCAGACGTCGTACGTGCGATGAACGGAAAAACCATTGAAATATTAAATACAGATGCTGAGGGCAGGTTGATTCTTGCTGACGCTGTAGCTTATGCAGAAAAACAAGGTGCAACACACATCGTAGATATTGCAACTCTCACCGGTGCGGTCATAATTGCCCTTGGCAATATAAACACCGGAATCATGGGTAACGATCAGGAATTTGTTGATCAGATAATACAATGCGGAAAAGAAACCGGCGAGAGATTCTGGCAATTACCGATCGGTAAAGAATACTCAGACATGATTAAATCTGATATCGCGGATATCAAGAATATCGGCCCATCCAGAAAAGCTGGTACCATCATCGGCGCGGTTTTCATTCAGGAATTCATAGATAAAGCCAAGTGGGCACATTTAGACATCGCAGGCACCGCCTGGGCTGATGAACCAGCACCCCACCAGGCAAAAGGACCGACTGGTGTGACCATAAAGACATTAATTAGGTTAACCGAAAAATTTCAAAATAAGGCGTAGGACTGCGTGGGAGGGTTAATAACCCTCCCTTTTCAGAACATGACAAAAAGCTATTTAAAAATAATCACTTTGCTATTTGTTTTTTGTCTTATTGGATGTAGTTTTCGTAACGATAGGCGTCATATCAAAGAGCCTGAACCGACTAATCCCATTTCAAAAAATGAAAAAAATTTTGATGCTGAGGTGGATAGTGCAGCAGATACTGGAGACTTTATAGTTGAATACGTAGACTCGCACTTCTATCCAAAGTATGAGTCTGAGCTTCGCTCTAATAAAGTACTAGAGAAAGCTGCCGATAGGTTGAATCGATCACTAGCTCTTCCCCAAGACATCAAAATTCGCGTTCAAGATTGTAGCTCACCGGACGCTTCTTATGACCCAGAAACTAAGACGATAAAAATTTGCTTTAATCTGATTGAGCACTTTACAAAGCTTTTCTTCAGCGAAACGACTGATGAGGTTGTTGCTTATCAGAAGGCAGTTGAGGCTACGCGTTTTGCCTTTTTACATGAGTTAGGGCATGCCTTGATAGATGTCTATTCTTTACCAGTTACGGGTAATGAAGAGGATGCTGCTGATCGTTTATCAACCTTCATATGCTTAGATCAACTTGGTGATGAAGGAATTAAATCGGTATTATCAGCGGCAGAGGCTTTTAGAATTGAAGCTAAGAATCAGGTAAGAAGAAATCTAGCCGATGATCATCTCTTGCAGGAACAACGTTTCTATAACTCACTTTGTCTGATTTATGGTTCTGATCCTGATAAGTACTCACGCTTTGTCACCGATAAATATTTGCCAATAGAGCGGGCAAGAAAATGTCCGGAGGAGTATGAAAAAATGGTCAGAAGTTGGACAGAGCTGCTTGCTCCTTGGCGTCGATGATCTCTCTCCTCGATAATCTCTCTCCTCGATAATCCTAAGATTCTGCTTAGTTTCTCATTCCGAATACGCTATCTCTTATAACGAATAGGCTCTCTTATAAAGGTTACATGGCTTTCAGCCGATGGGGCTGAAACAAAATCTCGAAGGCGCAATGAGATTAAATAAAAAAATCGTAGCTCAAGACCTAATTCAAGAAACGATTTTCTCGCCGTAGCAAGATTTTCCCTGAAATTAACCACTTCGTAATTATGACTTAACAAGAATCCATGTATCATTAAGCTTTATAAAATCCACCAACCAGGAGAAATCTATGAAAAAGCATGTTTTTAGATTTGTTTGGGCAGTGGTCTTCTGCGTTCTGATCACTGCGAAAACAAGCGTTAATGCGCAAAGTTCAACTTTGCTGAACGAAGGATTTGAAAGTGGCGGAAAAACGTCTTATGCGGCGGCTAGTGTTAATTTAAACTCTGGAAGCTGGTATTTAGACGATGCGTTAATAGGAAGCTCCTCGAGTGATCGTAAAACTGGCAGTTATGCAGCTAGAGTACGTGAATCAGGTAAGCTTCGGATGAACTTCAATGTTGCAAGTGCTGGAACAATCAGTATTCAGCATGCAAGGTTTGGATCCGATGGTAACAGCAGTTGGGAACTTTGGTATTCGACAGACAATGGAGCCAGCTGGGTGAAATTTGGTTCTACCGTCAACACTACCTCAACAAGCCTTACAACGACGAATTTTACTATCAACTATCCGTCAGCAATAAGATTTGAGATAAGAAAGGTCGCTGGCGGTGCAAATCGTGTAAATTTTGACAATATTTCGATTACTGCTTATTCGGCCGGCTCTACATCGGTTCACTTAACGATGGGTAACCCGTCAGGCGCGGTTGCGAGCGTCAATCAGCCCAGTAATTACCTTATGGTAAAACCTCAATACGCACTCTCTTACAACAGAGACTACGGAAGGCCTAACTGGGTTTCATGGCATCTAGATTCAAGTTGGCTTGGTTCTACACCTCGTCAAGATGATTTCAGGGCTGATACGAGTTTGCCATCTGGCTGGTACAGGGTTCAGCCATCAGATTATACAGGCTCGGGTTACGATAGAGGTCATATGTGTCCATCTGGAGATAGAACCAAGAGTGTCACTGACAACTCTGCAACGTTCCTGATGACGAACATGATCCCACAGGCGCCTACAAACAACCGTGAAACGTGGGAGAACCTGGAGAGTTATAGTAGATATCTAGCAAACTCTGGTTATGAGTTATACATAGTGGCTGGAGGCGATGGAGTAATTGGTTACATAGGCAATGGTCACGTGGCTGTCCCAGCTTACACATGGAAAGTGATAATGGTTTTACCTAAAGGTGATAATGATTTAGCGAGGGTTAACACTTCAACTCGTCTAATCGCTGTTTGGATTCCAAACAACAATAATGTAAGCCCAGATTGGAGGCAATATCGCGTTAGCGTAGACTATGTCGAGGCACAAACTGGTTATGATTTCTTCTCAAATGTTCCAGAATACATTCAGGCGCAAATAGAGTCAGTGGTAGATTCTTATTGATCCAAATTCAGCGTAATTTCAGAGTAAAAGCGTTAAATCCCGAGAGAACTTTTTCTCGGGATTTTTCCTTCTTTTTAAGTCCTTTATTTTTTGCATCATTGAGTTTAGAAGTTAAAATTTGATTTAGGGAATGCAGCTTATGTCAGTTAGTCCAGAATTGATAGAGGTTTTACGTTGTCCGAAGTGTAAGTCACGCGTTGAATTAAAGCCAGATGGGAAATTTTTAAAATGTCTCAATCCAGAGTGTCGTTTAGTTTACCCAGTAATAGACGACATACCCGTTATGTTGATCGAGCAAGCAAAAGTTGAGGATGATTGATTGGGATAATGTAAGAAGGGTGTTAGTCGTTCGTTTAAGATCGATTGGCGACACGGTGCTGTCAACTCCATCCCTGATTGCCTTGAGAAAAGCTTTGCCTAATGCCCGCATTGACGTTCTACTCGAGGATTGGGTAGCGCCAGTCCTTGATGGATTTGAAGAAATCAACTCAGTAATAAGACTTGATCGTGGTGGACTCAGGTCAAAAGTTGACACTGCCTTGACCATAAGAAGAGCCAGTTATGATGTTGCATTCAATCTACATGGTGGCACCACAGCTACATTTTTCGTCTGGGCCTCTGGAGCTAAATATCGCATTGCTTTTAGCGAAGTTAGATATAATTTTTTATACACTCACTTATTATCCTCTGCAGCTGACTTTTGGGGCAAACCCGCAAATCACTCCGCAGAACAACAGCTTGCGCTATTAGGATTTGTCGGAATAGACGTAACTGATAAACCAAAGACGCGCCTTGTAGTAACAGGGCAAGCTAAAAAATCTCTTTTATCGCGCCTCTCTCGGGTCGAGGGATTCAAAATAGGAAATAAAATTGCTTTAATTCATCCGGGAGCGTCACTTGAGACAAAACGCTGGAACATTGAAAAATTCGCCTGTATCTCGGATTTTTTGTATCATAAGGGCTTTCAGGTAGTTGCTGTAGCCTCAAAAAGCGAGAGTAATATTTTGATGCACTTGCGAAATCTTGCGAGAAAAAAGATCTATACCCTGGATGATCTAAGTCTTCCAGAAATTACTGCACTAGCCGAGATGTCCTCGATTTTTGTCGGTAATGATTCCGGGATAGCACATATTGCAGCAGCCGTTAAAACGCCATCAATCGTGATTTTCGGCTCCTCTAACGTCAACCATTGGCATCCTTGGACGGATGCACCAAATCGTGTCGTAAAAATAGACCTGCCTTGTCAGCCATGTCATGGTTATTTTTGTGCCGCATTTGATGAGCCAAAATGTATTATGGATTTACCTGTACATGCCGTAGTAGATTCAATTGAGAGCTTGCTGGAATCGATGATAACAGAAAGGGTTATTACAAACAGTTACGCTAACTAATTTGTTGTCACCCTCGGATCGAATCTTGACAAACAAGAGCGTAAACGTTATTCTTAGTTTTTGCTTGGGAATTTGAGGTTGCAAGAGTAGCAACATTGAAATTTTAAGTGGGCATATATGTCAATTGGTAGACAGCTTCCTTTACAAGGAAGAAGTTGGAGGTTCGAGTCCTTCTATGCCCACCAAGCGGAGCCGTAGTTCAGTTGGTTAGAACGCCAGCCTGTCACGTTGGAGGTCGCGGGTTCGAGCCCCGTCGGCTCCGCCATCTTTAATATCTATCCTTTCAACTCCCCTTCACCAGACATTATGAGCTTTGATTTCAATACTGTTACCAATCAATCCCCCGCATTGGAAAACTACAATCTTTTCACATCGGACAAACTCCTTCAAGACATAACTCAAAAGACTAAAGCGCATTGGATCACTGAAACGGCTGTCGAATTTGGTGAAATAATGGGGAGGTCTGAAGTCATAGAACTAGGCAATCAGGCAAATAAATATGCACCTGTGCTAAAAACCCATGATAGATTTGGAAATCGTTTGGATCTAGTTGAATATCATCCTGCCTATCATGAATTAATGAGGCTTTCGATGCAGTACGAACTTCATTCGCTTACTTGGAAGACTGATAAGCCTGGGCGATTTGTAGCACGAGCTGTTTTGGTTTATCTCAAACATCAAATTGATGAAGGCACGAGTTGCCCGTTGACCATGACCTTTGCATGTGTACCTACGCTGAGAATTAACCCAGTATTAGCAGGCGAATGGTTACCAAAAGTTCTGTCAGAAAAATATGATCCAAGATTCCTACCAGTTTTTGAGAAACAATCGGCGACTTTTGGTATGGCGATGACTGAACCACAAGGTGGTAGCGATATAAGAACTAATCTCACTTTTGCAGAAAAGTTAGATGGAGATGGGTTATACAAGATAACCGGAAGAAAATGGTTTTGCTCGGCTCCTATGTCTGATGCTTTTTTAATCTTAGCCCAGACAAGTAAGGGACTAAGTTGTTTTTTGTTGCCGCGCTTCACCCCAGACGGTAGAAAAAACAATATTCATTTTCAGCGATTGAAAGAAAAATTAGGAAACAGATCTAATGCATCTTCTGAAGTAGAGTTTCATGGGGCGCTTGGTTGGATAATTGGAGAAGAGGGGCGTGGTGTGGCCAATATAATGGAGATGGTACGTCATACCCGACTTGATTGCGTTGTTGGTTCTGCTGCAACTCTGCGACGGGCTGTGGTAGAGGCTATTCATCACTGTAAGTATCGCACCGCCTTTGGTAAACCTTTGATAGATCAACCTCTAATGAAAAATCTCCTCGCAGATTTGGTAATTGAGTCGGAGGCCTCTACTGCTTTTGCATTTCGATTAGCAAGGAGTTTCGATGAGGCTGAGTCAAATGAAAATGAAGCGATATTCTCTAGATTTGCTGTTGCCACAGGAAAATTTTGGGTGTGCCGTCGTGCAATATATGTAGTTAGCGAAGCACTAGAAATTCTAGGAGGCAATGGATACGTCGAGGAGTCCATAATGCCGAGGCTCTATAGAGATGTACCTGTCAATTCAATTTGGGAAGGTGCAGGAAATATCCAATGCCTAGATTTATTGCGATCAATGCGCAAAATGCCAGCCGTGATCGAAATTCTTTTTCAAGAATTCGAGAAATTCAGGGGATTAAATTCTCATCTAGACCGATTGATATCTGATGTGAAAATGGAATTATCAGCTGCATACGATGTGGAGTTTAGAGCTAGAAGGCTAACTGAAAAAATCGCATTAGCGCTTCAGGCTTGTGCTTTGTTCGAGTACTCACCATCATTTATTGCAGATGCTTTTTGTAACGCACGGCTTAATGCAGAGAGATCTCTTTCCTTTGGGGCACTGGATGGGCTCTCAAATATTGACGAGATACTCGCCCGCTCCTCGTTTACTATAGCTTAAATTTTACGGTTTACAGCTCTAAAAGCTTAGGGAGTTACTCCCCGAATTTTATTGTTGACAGATTCCTTAAATGTTAGCATAATAAAAATACCGTCACTTATATGACGGCCTCCATAGAGACTTAAGGTCTCTCCCCTTAGAGAAAAGCGCCCCTGCGTTGGGCGCTTTTCACATACAGTAACAAATGAACGAGGGTTTTGACTATGCTATAACGCTCCTTTCATCTACCTCTATGAAAGACTGAGTCTCTAAAATTAATCGTTGGGTTTGCTTATGCATTTTCTTTACACTATACATGGCTCGATCGGCCGCGACTATGAGTTGGTCAATCGAATCTCCATCTCTTGGAAAACTTGCTATCCCAATGCTTATGCCCACATTTGCTTCTTTTCCATGACCTAATGGTAAGCTGTATTTGTAAATAGACTCTTCTATTCGCTTTGCTAAAATTCTAGCTTCCTCGAGTGAGATATCGGCGGTCACGATTATGAACTCATCACCCGCGTATCTGGCTAAGAAATCAGTTTCTCTTAGTTGTTGCCTCAGTAGTTGAGATATTTGACAAAGAACGGCATCGCCAACTTTATGACCGAAAGAATCATTGACATTTTTGAAACCATCCAAATCGAGCATTAAAACATGAAATTCCGAGTTAGTCTGCTGTGCGGCTGTGATTTTAATACCTATGTGCTTTTCTAAAGCTCTCGCGTTTGGAAGTCCTGTCATTGGATCTGTAAGTGCTTTATTTTCAGTTTCCATCAAGTGGAGTCTTTGTGCCATTATTTCGGAGATAGTCTCTAGCAGTGCTCGAGCTATTCTTTCATGATCCTTGTCATATAGTTCTATTTGTGTCGAATAAAATGAAACTGTTCCCAGTACTTCCTTATTTTTGGGAATAATGGGAAAGGCCATCATTGTTTTGTAATCGGTAGAATCAAGATCAAAAAGTAAGAAATCCTCAGCTGGATCAGCGTTTACAACCGCTTGACCTTCTCTCAGGACGAATCCAGTGACTCCAATTCCGATTTTTATCTTCTTTCCCTCTAATTTTTCTTTATTTTTTCCAGTCGCATAGACAATAGTGGCAGATCCTTCCTTATCTATCAGGCAAATAATGCAGGTGTCGAATGGAATCAATTTCCAAACCCTATCTGCGATCGATGATAAAGTGTCATTGAGATTAAAATTAGAAACCTTAGTTGAAATTCTTGCTATCTCATGTAAAGCGAAATTTTCCTGACTAGCCGAACTAATTTTTTGTAGCTGTGCGTCCAGAGTGCTATCTAAAGTGCCATTTGTCTCAGTAACATTATCCATCTCATTTTCAATTTGGGCTTTAAAACTCGGGAGATTGCGTAAAAATAGATCGACAAGTTGCGGATCAAACATCCTTCCGGCGTTGAATAACAAAAATTGTCTGGCTTTTTCCTGTGAGAAAGCTAATCTAAAAGGTCGATCGCTAGTGATCGCATCATAAGCGTTCGCAATTGCTAGTATTCTCGATGTCAGGGGTATATCTTGCCTTTGCAATCCGTCTGGATAGCCCTTACCGTCCCATCTTTCATAAATATGCTTTACGGTTTCGACTACTGGAACGTCAAATGGAACTTGCTCCAATATGGAAGCCGTGACTAAAGGTGCATTTTTTATTCTTTCCTCTTCTGATGGGGTAAGTCTACTCGTCTTTTTAAGTATATATTCAGGGACACTCAATTTGCCGATATCATGTAAAAGAGCACCTAACTTTATTGCCTCCTTTTCAGACTGACTTAAATTTAGGATATCAGCTAAGCCCAGCGCATAGATCTGCACTCGCTTTAAATGTCCGAAGTTTTCATGATCACGTGCATCTACTGCATTGCTGAGCGCCTCCACCAATTTATAATACGTTTCCTTGGACCTTTCATTTCTCCTTAATTTCGAGCGGTATTTTCTCTCAAGTAGCACTAGTTTTGAGAGGATTATGCTAAACAGAAGGAAAATCAGGAAATTTTGATTTAAAAATCTGAAAAGCTCTACAATCAGGATTGCGCAGGCAAAATTAAACAGATTATCAAGAATGCTCGCGTAGTTTTCATTGTCATAAGAAAATCTCTCAGTGAGCCTCTGCAATAAATCAGTAATCAAGTAGTTGATAATAGAGATAACAAAAATACTGACCAAAGCATTTTCTTTATCGCTGTTAAATAAAACGTTCTTAAGATCGATGTATAGGATCGAAAATGAAGCTGCGGTTAAAAGAGCAACAATTGCTTTTAGTATTTCGTTCGTGATTTCATTGGTTTTTCTAGAGGTGTTTACATTTAAAGTTACTGCGCAATAGGTCAATCTTGCAAGGCACAACATAGCGGCCCCCGAAATGCCTGCCCACATTATCACCCAAAATAAAAGTGCTTTTTCGATGCAGAAGCGAGGTGCCTCTCTACCTCGAATTAGAGGGACCTTGAATGATGTATGATCGATCGTTACATATGTAAGACAGGTAATAAGTATAGTGGAAAAACGGTCTAACGAGACAAAATCATTCTTTCCAAAGATCAACACTATAGCAGCGCAGAACAGTATCGACGAGAAAAGAATCAAATAAAATCGCTCTTCGTTCTTCATGGTTCCTAACCCCGCATCTATAGAGTTTTCGCGTCATAGCTCCCTCTCCCCTACTCATACCACGAAGAGCTCTTAGAATATTAGCACAGTTTGTGCCAATTAAAAAATGTTTTTTAGCTTAGTTTTCAAACCTTTTACGAAAGTTGTGGCAATGAGTCTGAATTCAAATTGAATGAATTGATTCAATTCTACTCAAAGTGATTGATCTCGATGATTGATTGACATAAGAGACGTTGGATTAGAAAATTTAAAGGAGTGGCAAATGTTTTCTAGGAAACGTAAATATCTGCCTTTATTTTTAATTCTATCTTTCTGTGGTGGAATTTCTGAAGCGCAAACTGATCCAGTAATACGTGTAGAGACTGACCTCATAAATTTTGAGATATCAGTGACCGATGATACTGGAAAGCCGGTGACGGGGTTGAGTGCCCAAGATTTTCAGGTTTTTGAAAACGGTATTGAAAGAAAAGTAGACTTCTTCGAGCCGGTGACTCGTGGCGCAAATGGGAGGCCGCTAGCAATTGTCTTTGCTCTCGATGTTTCTGGTAGTATGACCGAACAAGAATTAGAAAGACTCAGGTTTGTAGTTAATAAATTAACCGAGGAGTTGGTGAACTACCGTTCTTATTTTTCAGTGATAAGCTTCGGAATGAGGGTGAAGTTGATTTTACCACTAACGAATCGAGCAGATAGGATTAAGAAAGCTTTCACCAGACTGGAAAAGGATAGGGATGGGCTTTCCACACATGCTTATGATGCTACTGATTTCGCCATAAGGGTTTTGGAAAAGGAGCTCCCGCATGCAGATAAAAAATTCGCTCGTAGGGTTGTTGTACTCGTGACAGATGGTTTCCCCGTGGGAGACATAGTTTCTCCAGAGACTGTGATTGAGAGAGCAAATCAGACTCAAACCACTGTGTATTCGATCATTTTGCCTTCTTATTCAACGTTGCAAAGGAGCAGTAAACCATTGATGACGCCACTTGAAGCCAGCGGTTTAGTTGAGAAAACTGGTGGTAAAGTATTTTATCCTACAGAAGAAGAACTGCAGACAATGATAAAGTCATTATTCGCTGAAATCACAGGTTCATACTTGCTTGCTCTCTACCCTTCCGAAGAGAGCAAGCAAGATGGCAAATTTAGGGAAATTATCATAAGGACTAGAGAAAAAAATTACAGAATCAAACAGAGCCGTAAAGGATACAAATTTCCGATTCAGTAACGATCATCTTCATAATCAAAGCTTTCGTAATCAATCAATTCGTCGTCATATTCATCAGGTTCTTCATCCATATAACCTTCGTAGAGACCTAGTTCAACGGGTGATGTATTTATTATTTCCAATTCAATTCCGCATTGTTCACACGTTATAACTTCTCCTTGCTCTAGATCCGGATCAATGTATACTTCTTCATCACATTCAGGACATATTCCCGTAGGCATTAGTGTTCAACCTCCTTTCAAAGATTTTCTACGTTGCTTGCAAATTATGATTATGTAGAAAAAAACAAAACTGTCAATGGCCCTAAACAATTTTGTTTTTTTTGGGTTTCGATTTATTTTTGGATTATGGAAGTTTATTTTCAATTAGTCAAGACTGAAGAGCAACTGCGAAAAGTGTGTGATGAGATATTTGATTCCGAGCCCGCTATCGGCTTAGATACTGAGACGACTAGTTTTGATCCTCACCTTGGCAGGTTGCGCTTAATACAAATGAGTAATGGAAGAACTACTGTGGTTATCGATCTAGATGCGTTCAGTGAGATGATCGCTCCGGGAGATAATGAAACTTTAGCCCCTCTGCGCCGTTTATTGTCCGATAAAACAAAGATCAAATTTATTCACAATGCGAAGTTTGATGTTAAATGGATAAAACATCATCTTGGAGTGGAGGTTGCAGGTGTTTTTGATACAATGTTAGCCAGTATTTTACTGGCGGCTGGGGATCAAGAAAAAAGGCATAGTTTAGCGGAGGCATCATTAAATTTTCTTCAGGTAGAGGTTGACAAAAGTGAGCAATCATCGGACTGGAGCAATCCTGAGCTCACCGAATCTCAACTTAGGTATGCTGCAGCTGATGCGCTTATGGCTTACAGGCTTGGTAAGAAGTTAGAGGAGCTGTTGTTGAATGAGGCAATGATGAAAGTGGCTGGGCTTGAATTTGACGCTGTAGTTCCTCTTTCTGTCATGGAGATGAATGGGATGCATGTAGATAAGATTCTATGGGAAGAGAAATTAGAGAATACGCATCAGCGTAAAAAAAATGTTGAGGAAGAACTTAAATCTGCATTAGCGAGACTTCTATCGCAAAAATCCCTATTCTCAACTAAAATTCAGATTGATCTAGAAGATCAATCTCAGCTAAATGGCTTATTAAGTGAATTAGGAATACAAATACCGGCCGTTTCGGGTAAAATGAGGGCGCTGCGAAAGATATCTACGGATTTTCCACAGCTTAACTCTCTGATCGAATATCAATCATTACAAAAAACTCTTACGGACTTTGGTAAGAACTTTTTGGCTTCGATAAAGCAAAAAACGAATAGAGTACATTGCGACTATCGTCAGATAGGCAATACAGCTGGCTACATAAAGTCGAATAAGCCTAATTTGCAACAAATACCCAGCGACTACCGCGCTTGCTTCGTAGCTCCGGAAGGCAAAAAGATAGTAACCGCTAAATATGAAGATTTAGAGTTAAGAACTCTGGCTTTTTTGTCAGATGAAGGAAAACTGATCGAGGCTTTAAAAGATGTGGAAAATCCTCATCGTGAGATTGCTGCTCAAATTTTTGGGACTAATGGAAACAACATCACTCCAGATCATATTTCTTTGGTTAGACGCTTGAACATGGCAATTGTATATGGAGCTGGAGCATCTTTTCTGGCTGATATTACAGGCACAACGCAAGAAAATGCTAATAAATTGATGAACCTTTACTTCTCAGCCTATCCTAAAGTTAAGTTATGGCTTGAAAAACTTACCCAAAGGGTCGAGGATGAGAAACTTTGTCGGTCTCTTTCCGGTAGGCTTTACAGACCTAAACTTGATGGTGCTAATAAGAGAAAAGCACTCAGACGCTATGCGCAGGTTTTTGCTATTCAATCACTCATAGCTGACCTAATAAAGCGCTCTTTAAGTGCATTACACGAAAACTTGGCTGATACCTCGGCTAAACTCATCGGGGTATTTCAGCACGGGTTCATAATTGAATGTGGATCAGATGACGTTGAAGCGATTAATGCGTTAGTCAGAGATTTAATGAAAAAAAGAGCAGCTGAGTATCTATCTGGCGTTCCAATTAATGTCACTTTAATTGCTGGTGATTTTTGGGAAATATGAATAGGGGCAGGGAATGAATTTCGAGCGACTATTCAAGATCAGTTCTTATGGGGTGGCTACTTCTGGGCTTTTGTCATTGCTTGTGACAGGCGGAGTTAGTCCTTTGCTCGCTATTATTTTCCTGATTGTATTTATCGTAGCTTGGCACATAGAGGATACTAGATGGCAACTTTCTGAAAGAGCGGCTTTGATCCTGATCCTAATATGCTTGCCTCTTTTTTATCTCGATTGGAGATATCATTTAGGTTTCTTTACTAGAGAAACAGCTGCGGCTGCTAGTCTTTCGAAACTTATACTGACGCTAGCCACCATAAAACTTCTGCAAAGAAAATCCAATCGAGATTGGTTTTTCATATACATGATATCTTTCTTTGAGATTCTACTCTCCGCAGGACTCAGTATCACGCCTTTATTTACGGTCTCACTTATTCTCTATTTATTGATGACAATCTGTGCCATCATATCATTTGAAATAAAGAGAAGCATTGAGAATTTATCTTCAACCTCCGAAGTAAAAATTCCTAAAGGATTTTCCTTCAAATTATTCAGAATCTCGGCTTTTATCTTAATCACGATATTTTTCGTAGCTATTCCCGTATTTTTCATGATTCCGCGTTTTGGTGGTGCTGGAATTGGCGCAGGATTGACTGAGGGAGTTGTAACAGGATTCTCCGACTCGATAAGGTTAGGACAGATAGCACGTATTCAACAAAGAGAAGACGTGGTCATGCGTGTACGTATCGAAAATAATTCGAGACCGATCGATATAAAGTGGCGGGGAGTAGCGCTGGATTATTTTGATAAACTCAATTGGTATAAAACACGCAAAAGCTATAGCGAGCCTTTTGTAAAGACCGATTCAGACTTTTTCGTAGTTGATGGAGCAGATGAAGCTACGGATTTAGTAACTCAGACGATCTATCTCGAGCCACTGGATACTCCGGTTTTATTTGCATTATGGCGACCAGTTGCCATTCAAGGAGCTTTTAAGCTGATAAATAAAGATGCAGAAGGCTCAATAAGCGTGGCGCGCTC
The DNA here is from genome assembly GCA_964486055.1 of uncultured Blastocatellaceae bacterium. Taxonomy (GTDB): domain Bacteria; phylum Acidobacteriota; class Blastocatellia; order Pyrinomonadales; family Pyrinomonadaceae; genus J014. Next base: position 249,814 of record CAZALE010000003.1, on the reverse strand, counting down.
CGGAACAGAGAGGTTTTCTTACAAGGTTTTTTCTGATATCTCTACGCCCAAAATTGAAGATTTACGCTCTGATAACTCCCCATATTCATTACAACATTCTCGCTATCTGCAATTACCTGACTACATGGATCCTCGCATCTCATTTCTAGCGGAGAAGGTGATTAAAGAGGCTAATGCCTCTACTCGTTATGATAAGGCGCAAGCTATCGAGAGGTATTTACAGGAAAATTTTGGTTACACGCTGGATTTAAAGGTAAGTGGTAGCGATCCGTTAGCAGATTTTCTATTCAATGTTCGTGAAGGACATTGTGAATACTTTGCCACAGCGATGGCGATAATGTTGAGAACTCAAGGGATCGCTACACGAGTGGTAACAGGTTTTCAGAGTGGAGAGTACAACGAGACGGCGCAAATGTACATAGTGCGTCAACGGAATGCTCATGCGTGGGTTGAGGTATATTTTCCGGGAGAAAACACATGGATAGCTTTCGATCCGACTCCCTTAGCTGGCAGAAATAGTCAGGGAGTTTCTAACTATGCAATTATCGGTAGGGTAAATAACTATCTAGAAGCTCTGGAGGCGATTTGGATTCAGTATGTCATAGCATATGATAACCAAGAGCAAAAATCACTTTTTACAAACGTTCAGAGTAGTCTGAGAAGCACTCAAGGAAAAATCGATTCTTGGATTCTTTTCTTGAGATATCAACTGAGTGATTGGTGGGAAAATATAAGCGGTCAGAGAGGTTTGAGAGCTAGTTTAAAAACGGCTTTGAAGTCACTTCTTTATGTTTGCTTTGCAGTCATATTTATGTTCGGGCTTCGTTTGCTTCTAAGGAAACTTGACATATTGAATCTACTTTTAAGACTCAAGCACAGACTTTTTGGAGCGTATAATGCAAGCATCGTAGACTTCTACGATAGAACGCTTGAGTTATTAGAAAAAAATGGCTTCTGGCGTGACTCGTCTCAAACCCCACTTGAATTTGCTCTCTCGACAGGGATTCCAGAGGTTGTAAAGATTACTGAAAAATACAACGAAGTACGTTTCGGTAACCGCAAACTATCCGAGACTGATAGAAGATGGATTGAAAAATGGATAAAAACGCTGGAAAATAAACTCAGAGAAAGAAAAGATCTACAGGATGTTGAAAATCACAAGCAAAGAAAATCCCAAGATAAAACTTCTGCGAGCCGTTAGAAGAGGAATAAATCGAGATTACGTATTTGTCGAGGGAGCAAAGTTATGTGAAGAAGCGCTGGAATCAGGGCTTTCTATTTACGCAATTTTTTGTACGCCAGAGTTTGCAGCATCGCCTAAAGGACGTGAGCTCTTAGATAAAAGCAAAAGTTTCTTGCAAATTGAATTGACTGAGAAGCTTTTTAAAACTGTAGCTGACACTGACGCGCCTCAGGGGGTCGTTTTGCTTTGTCGTCGAGTAAATCAAGCGAAAGATGTCATAGAACGCAATCTAAATAAGTCTAAACTGAAGCTTGTTGTATTGCTGCATAAAATATCGAATCCTTCGAATTTAGGTGCTATTCTCAGGATAGTCAGGGCTGTCGATGCTTGTGGAGTAGTTTTAACTAAAGGCTCTGCTGATCCTTTCTCTGCCAAGGCCGTAAGATCTTCGGCAGGCGCTTGCTTGCATTTACCGATTTGGAGTGGGATCAGCTTTACTGATGCGATAGAATGGGCTAGAGAGTTCAATTTGAAGATAGTGTGCGCCGATGCTAAAGGAGATATTTTATACACGGAAAATGATTGGAAAATCCCGACTTTGTTGATTTTTGGCTCTGAGGGACAAGGACTTGCTGATTATGAACTTCAGCTTGTCGATAGTAAGATAAAAATTCCCCTGAGTAACGGTGTAGAGAGCTTAAATGTAGCGGTTGCTTGTGGAATAATGCTCTACCATGCCAGCTCGGTTAACATGCAAAAATGCTGAATAGACTTTGATTTTTAACTAAAATTGATATGCTTAGAAAGAGGGAGTAAGACAACAGATGAGGACTTTTCTAAGATCTATCTTGATTATTTTTTTAATGGTGAACATGATCGCAGATAAAAAGACATCAGCAGAAAGCCCAGTAGAGGCGACAGATAACTCTAAAGAAGTAAACCCACTTTTGGCGGAGTGGACGGGTGATTACGGAGGAGTTCCACCGTTCGATAAGGTCAAAGTGGAGTATTTCAAACCGGCTTTAGAAACTGCAATGGCTGAGGCCTTGATGGAAATAGACAGAATTGCAAATCAATCTGAAGCCCCAACATTCGAAAACACTCTGATTCCCATGGAAAAAGCGATGTCCAAATTAAGTAGAGTGAGGGCTGTTTATAATGTTTGGTCGAATAACATGAGCTCCTCAGAGTTTCAGAAGATTGAGGCTGAGATGAATCCGAAAATAGCAGCCTTTTTTGACAAGATTTATCAAAATGAGCCGCTGTTTAGGCGCATAGAGAACGTCTACAATTCGCCCGCGAAATCTAAGCTTGATTCCGAGCAGCAAAGATTGGTTTGGTTCTATTACACGAATTTCGTGCATGCCGGAGCTAAACTAAGTAAAGAACAAAAGCAAAAGCTTTCAGCTATAAATCAGCAACTGGCCGGGCTCTACACTAAATTTAGCCAGAACTTATTAGCTGACGAAAATGAAAAATACGTGGTTTTGAAGAGCGAAGCGGATTTAGCGGGACTTCCACAATCAATCCGAGATGCTGCGGCTCAGGCTGCTGAGCGTAAAGGCTTAAAGAATGCCTGGGTGATTTTAAATACTAGATCATCCGTGGAGCCTTTTCTTACCTATTCTGAGAGGCGTGACTTAAGAGAGAAAGTATGGCGGATGTTCATAAGTAGGGGTGATAACGGGGATAAAAACGATAACAACTCAGTAATTCCTGAGATACTAAGGTTGCGTGCTGAGCGGGCGAAGCTTTTAGGCTACGAGAGTCATGCGCATTGGAATCTTGAAGATACTATGGCGAAGACACCAGAGCGAACTTTGGAGTTGATGGAAGCAGTCTGGAAGCCTGCCGTCGCTCGTGTGCGTCAAGAAGTTGCAGATATGCAGGCTATAGCTGATAAGGAAGGTGCTGGCATTAAAATTGAGCCTTGGGACTATCGCTACTATGCTGAAAAAGTCCGTAAAGCTAAATATGATCTAGATGAGAACGAAATAAAACCATATTTACAGCTCGAGAAGTTGCGCGAAGCGATGTTTTGGGTAGCAGGCCAGTTGTTTGATTTTGAGTTTGTTCAGGTGAATGTACCTGTTTATCATCCTGACGTTCGGGTCTGGGAGGTAAAGAACAAGACCACGGGTAAACATGTAGGCCTATGGTATTTTGATCCTTACGCTCGAGAAGGGAAAAGATCTGGCGCGTGGATGAACGCATATAGAGATCAAGAGCGAATAGATAAAGAAGTGCCAACAATCGTCTCGAATAACTCCAATTTCATCAAGGGTAAGCCGGGCGAGCCAGTTTTAATCTCGTGGGATGATGCTAAAACGCTTTTTCATGAATTTGGCCATGCTTTACACGGACTTTGTTCTAATGTGACTTATCCATCTCTGTCAGGCACTAATGTTCCTCGTGATTATGTGGAATTCCCATCACAACTACTTGAGCATTGGTTGTCCACACCTGAAGTTTTACAAAGATTTGCCGTTCATTACAAAACCGGTAAGCCCATACCGCAAGACCTGGTTCAAAAAATCAAGAGAGCTTCGACTTTCAATCAGGGGTTCGCTACAGTCGAATACTTGGCCAGTGCTCTGGTCGATATGAAGATTCACTTAGCTGCGAGCGAGACTGATCGGATTGATCCAAAGCGCTTTGAGAAAGAAACTTTGGAGCAATTAGGTATGCCTCGCGAAATAGTCATGAGGCATCGCTTGCCACAATTTGCGCACATATTTTCCGATGATGGTTACTCTGCTGGTTACTACAGTTATCTCTGGTCAGATGTCATAACCGCTGATGCATACGAAGCATTTACCGAAGCCGGTGGACCATATGATAAAAACGTAGCAAAGAGATTGGTTAAATATGTTTTTTCCGTCGGTAATACCATAGATCCAGCCGAGGGTTACAGATTATTCAGAGGCAGAGATCCAAAGATAGAGGCGCTCATGCGAAAGAGAGGCTTCATTAGCTGATTAATTCTAATGTTTAAATTGAACTTAATTGATTAGAATTAGCAACACTCTAAGTCCTGTGCTGAAAGGTATGAGACTGCCCATGTGTCATACCCTCTTTTGTT
>CAZALE010000003.1:122293-245449 GCA_964486055.1 uncultured Blastocatellaceae bacterium | reverse complement strand
TGTGCTGAAAGGTATGAGACTGCCCATGTGTCATACCCTCTTTTGTTATTGAGCAAGATCAGGTAAAAGAGCTACATAACTTTCGCTTGTCCTATTTTTCGGAGGATTTCCTTACGCAAATTTGGGATGTCTTTTTGGATCAAGAAACTTTGCGTGAGATTGCTAGATGTTATGTAGCGTAGATGGTGGTAAGGTTTTGTTGGACTTGTAGTGAATTAGGAGTCTTGTTTGATTTTGACTGGTCGGGATGGCGAGATTTGAACTCGCGACCTTTCGCACCCCAAGCGAACGCGCTACCAGGCTGCGCCACATCCCGACTCATATTTCATTCGCCTCTGCAAATAACATCCCAACGGAAATTTCACTTTAACAAAGAGTGATTTGTATTTCAAATCTGGTAATCCATGTCTTCTAGAGAAAATAATGTCGAATGGAGAGTAAAGCAAATTGCACTCTACAGCTTCTTAATTCTATTTAGTTTAACTGTACTCCTGGACATTTTATTTCGAACGAGACTTAAGTAGATATGATTAATGAATAATCAAGGATGAGTTCGAGTATGCTTTATCCGAGAATAGAATCTTATGTCGTTTGGTGATTCAAAAATTGAATTTAGTCGACGGTTGCGATTACCTTTAGTTCAATTGCTATTGGAGTGGGCAAAGCCCCAACCTCAACGGTTGTCCTACAAGGCTGATTTTCCTTGAAGTACTCGGCATAAATGCGATTAAAGGTTGGAAAATCCTTTTTCATATTTATCAAGAAGACCGTTACGTCTACAATTTTGTCCCAGCTAGAGCCAGCTTCTTCGAGGATATATCTGACGTTTTTGAAGACCGCATGACACTGGGCTTCAATATCATAGGAAATTATATTGCCGTTTTCATCTAACTGAAGTCCTGGAATGCTATTCGAGTCTCTATCACGCGGTCCAACTCCAGATAAAAACAACAGATTTCCGACCCTGCGTGCGTGCGGATAGGCGCCTACTGGTTTTGGTGCTCTATTAGAAAGTATCTTGTCGCTCATGATCTGTCATATTTTTACACAAACGTTCTTTTCTTCCGTAAAGAACCTTAGTGCTTCGAATCCTCCTTCTCTTCCAAGTCCGGAATTTTTCATGCCTCCGAAAGGTGTTCTTAGGTCTCTTAACAGCCAACTGTTTATCCAAATCACGCCACTTTCTAACTGTCTGGCTAAGCGGTGGGCCCTTGATAAATTTTCTGTCCATATCATCGCAGCCAAGCCGTAAGACACAGAATTAGCATACTGGATAACCTGATTCTCATCATCGAATGACTGTAGAGTTACCACTGGTCCGAAAATTTCCTCTTGATTAGTTCTGCAATCGAAACTAAGGCCCTCTATAACGGTTGGCTCGATGAAGTATCCATTTTCACATCTGCCCTCGACCCTCATCCTGTTGCCACCAGTTAAAATTCTGCCACCTTCCTCTTTTGCAAGATCTATGTAGCCCAGAATTTTTTCCATGTGAGTTTTAGAGACTATTGCTCCGATCTGTGTTTTTGGATCGAGTGGGTCACCAACCTTTAGTTCCTTTACTTTCTGAACAAAATCATCTCGAAACTTTTCGTAGATATTTTTTTCGACGAAGATTCTGGAGCTACAGAGGCAGATTTCGCCTTGATTTAGAAATGAAGATCTTACGTTTGTCTGTAGAGCGATTTCATAATCGCAGTCTGCGAAGACTATGCTCGGATTTTTTCCACCAAGTTCCAGGGAAAGTTTCTTGAACATTGGTGCAGCTTGGCCCGCAATCCACTTGCCGGTTTGAGTGCCTCCAGTGAATGAAATAGCGCGAATTTGAGGGTGCTTTACAATTGCTGCTCCTACCTTGCTGCCTAATCCATGGACAATATTTAATACGCCGGGCGGCAATCCGGCTTTAATGCACAATTCGGATAGTAAAAATGCAGTCATTGGTGTTAACTCTGATGGTTTAGCGATGACGCAATTTCCGGCAGCTAAGGCTGGAGCTATTTTCCAGGTAAGCAGATAGAGAGGTAGATTCCATGGACTTATACATCCGACAACCCCTATAGGTTGTCTAAGTGTGTAATTAATAGCTTGTCCAATGGTTTCATAAGATTCTGATCCGAAGTGCATTATGGCTGTAGCGTAAAACCTGAAATTCGATGCTGCTCGGGGAATATCTAGTTGTTTTGCCAGACTTTTAGGTTTACCAGTATCCTTGCTCTCAGCTTCTGCCAGCACATCCAGGTTTTCATTTATTAACTCTGCAATTTTTATTAATTTTTCATAGCGAGTTTCAGGTGGAAGGTTCGACCATTCGGCATAAGCGTGCTGAGCTGATTCTACTGCCTGGATTACATCTATCTCTTCAGAATCTGGAACTAAGGAGTAAATTTCAGCTGTGGCTGGGTCATAGTTATTCAGAAACTCTCTTGATGCCGGTTCTCTCAACTCACCACCAATGTAGTTTAGAATTTTCCTCATCCTGAACTTTAATTATGAATCCTTTTTAGCATAATCTAAATTCTTGCTTCCATTATGTCAAACTACGATAAGATAATTCACATTTCATCTTCAATCGAGCAAGCAGAATTAGAAAAAGATCCCTCAATAGAGGGAGGAGCTAAAAGATACATAGCTTTAGTCCTCAGCACTTGTGGCGTAGGATACATCCCATTCATTCCGGGCTCATTAGGCTCGGCTTTGGCAGTTGGAATATATCTACTCGTGGCTTTTATAGAGACAAATCTAAAGGTTAAGTTGATGCAAAGAGGCTTTAGACCCGAGGAAATATCAGCATGGTTTCATGCTGCTAATTTACTTATCTTCCTGTGCTTTTCGCTATTAGGAATTTGGGCTGCTGGGATTTGTGTTAGGATTTTTAAGGATAAAGATCCAAAACAGGCTGTTATTGATGAGGTAATAGGACAGCTTATAACTTTTTTGTTCATACCCTTTACTTTCTCGTGGAAGACATTGCTTGCTGGTTTTATTTTCTTTCGGATTTTTGATATATGGAAACCATATCCTATTAATTCACTTCAGTTTTTACCGCTTGGTATCGGAGTTTGTGCTGATGATATTCTGGCCGGGATTTATGCTGGTATAGCCCTTTCTATTTTTTATGCTGTTACGCTCTGATATCGTAAAAAGCCATCCTTTTCGCCAAAAGTAGGTTAAAAGAAGAGTGGCAATTAGAACCATGACCCCTAAAACTACAAAGTAACCGTAGCGAGTCTTTAGCTCAGGCATGTTTTCAAAATTCATTCCGTAGATCCCAGCTATTAGTGATAGGGGAAGCATGATAGTCGAGATGATAGTCATTATCTTAATAGCCTCATTGGTTTTGATTGTTATGACATTAAAGTGTAGATTAAATAAGCTGTTGACCAGATCACGATAACTTTCAGCAAGCGCTACAACTCTCAGCAGGTGATCATAAACGTCCAGATAAGGCGGTATGTTACTTTTTTGAATTAAAGAAAACTCACCGTGAGAGAGTCTATAAAGAACTCTCTCTTGTCTTGAGCCGATTCTTGAAAGTCTCGCGACACTTCTTTTCAAACTCATTATTTCCTCTAATATAGTTTCATCGATCTGTTTAGACTCTAGAATCCTATCCTCGATTTCACTGATTTTTTTATTGAATTCATCTGTTATGGAAATATATGAATCGATGATCCGATCTAGTATTTGATAAAGTAAATAATCAACGCCTTTATGAAGCATCGAGGGATTTTTCAGAATAGACTGTTTAGTTTCCTCTATACTTCTAGAGTCTTCATTGTGATGAGTAACTAAAAAGTTTTCTCCCAGAAAGCCATCTATCTCTTTAGTGACAAAGTTATAGGGTGTCGTCTCTTCCTTAAGGCCATGAACAGTGAAAAAAAGATAACGCGGAAAATCCTGTATTTTTGGATGATTGGAGGACTGTTTGGCATCTTGCACCAGTATCGGATCGAATTCAAAGTTACTAGTGAGGATAATCTCGGCTCGTTCATCTATCTTCTCCAGGTCAACCCAAACAATATTATCAGGATCTTTAAGTAAACGCGGAATGTCCTCTGCGGAATAATCTTTAGTAAGCTTGCCCTCTTTCTTTTGATAAGCGAAAATTTCCATGAAACAAAAGTTTTGCCGAAATCGTTTAAAAAAGCAAATGCCTCTTTCGGCTAGACAATCTCTTTAGTAATATTCAAAAAATGGAAAATATAAGCATCAGAGCTGAGAATGTTACAAAAAAGTTTGGTGAGTTTACGGCTGTTGACTCGCTTAACGTTGAGGTCCGTTCAGGTAGAGTTTTTGGCTTTTTAGGACCTAACGGAGCAGGGAAGACGACAACCATTAGGATGATAGTTGGAATAATTCATCCCGATTCGGGAAGAATTGAGGTTCTCGGTAGCTCCTCGCCCGAATCAGTGCAAAATAAGATAGGGTATTTACCTGAGGAGAGAGGACTTTACAAGAAGATGAAAATCGTTGACCAACTTCGCTATTTTGCAGCTCTCAAGGGAGTATCTCGCTCGGAGATCGATAAACGAATAGATTATTGGCTGCAAAGAATGAAACTTTTCGAATGGAAGAGTAAGAAAAGCAGTGATTTATCGAAAGGGATGGCACAGAAGATTCAGTTTATCTCAGCAGTTTTACATGATCCAGAACTCTTGATTTTGGATGAGCCATTTTCCGGACTAGATCCTATAAATGTTGAGTTTTTAATCGATATCGTATCAGAGCTTAAATCGCAAAATAAAACCATAATTTTTTCAACACACTTGATGGAAACAGCTGAAAGATTGTGTGATGACATACTACTGATTAACAAATCTCGTACGGTCGTCAATGGCACCCTTAGAGATGTAAAAAGTCGTTTTAGAAAAAACATAGTTTCCTTGAGAGCTATAGGAGGAGAAAAGGTTCTCCTTGATAAAAGCCTTGTGGCAAGACTAGAAGAAAATTCTGATGAGAAGCGAGTTTTTCTAGCAGAGAATGCTGATTCGCAGCAATTGCTCACAAGATTAATCAATGACGGTGCTACTGTTTTAAAATTTGAATTAGTTGAACCAAGCTTAAAGGACATTTTCATCGAAAAGATAACCGATCCCGGCGATTAGAACGATAAATTAATGGGGTGAGAAGTGTGAGTAAGAAAGTTTTCGCAGTCATAAAACATGAATATAGAAAGATAGTGCTGAAATGGTCTTTTTTAATTGGCACCTTTTTGTTACCCCTCATAGGAATAGTGTTTTCATTGGTGCCTGTCTTAGTTTTTTCTATAAAGACTGAGCCAGTTAGGCTAGTTATAGTAGATCCCACGGGGAAGATAAGGAGTAAGCTTGAAAGAGAGCTAAATAAATCAAATTCTCGTGGGCTTAATGACCTGGAAAATGAATTAAGCGACTCAACACAGGAGCGGGAGGAAAAAAAACTAACTGTAGCAGACTTTATCTTTGTTGATTACAGCGCCGATGAAAAGGATGAGGAACAAATCCAAAGAGAGCTGAAAGCTAAGATCTCAAATGGCGAAATTGATGCGTACATAATAATTCCAAGAAACTTTATGGATACTTCGGCGAAGTTTGAGTTGTATTCACGCCGTGCAGAGGACGTCTTGTTAAATTCCGCGATTAACGGTGCATTGAATCGTGCTGTAAGAGCCGAGAGGTTATCAAAAACCAATATCAGTGAAGATGAGTTCATGAGTCTGATGAGTAAAGTGAATTTCTCCGTTAAGAAGATAAGCAATGAAGGAGAAGAAAAACAAGGAGGTAGTTATTTCGGTATTGGGTTTTTTATCGCTCTTTTGATTTACATAACCTTATCAATTTACGGTCAGACAATACTTTCTGCTGTTGTAGAAGAGAAAGAAACGAGAATAGTTGAGATTTTATTTTCGTCGGCAAAACCAATCGAGTTGATGATGGGCAAGTTAATAGGCGTAGGGCTCGCTTGTTTAACTCAGTTAGCGATATGGCTATTTTCGGCGCTTTTAATCTTGCTTTTTAGTCTTCCTTACCTATTGGCTAAGGGTTTCCAGATTCCTCAAATGTCTGCGGCGGCCGTTATCCTTTATCTATGGTATTTCTTGATCGGATTTTTTACATATGCTTCTATCTTTGCCCTTATAGGTTCTGCTGTAACTAACATGCAAGAAGGTGGACAATTTTCTATAGTTCCAGTCTCGCTGATGCTTATTAGTTTTTATTTATGCTTTGTTGTAATCAGAGATCCCAATTCTACAGTATCTATACTTATCTCAATTTTGCCATTCTCAGCTCCTTTAGCAATGCCACTTAGAATAATTGCGGAGATTCCTCCGGTTTGGCAAATTGGCCTTTCCATAGTAGTAAATCTGGCATCAGTTTTCGGAATTGTCTGGTTATCTTCCAGGGTTTATCGAATAGGTATGTTAATGTATGGTAAACGCCCCAACCTTCCAGAGCTTTTCAGATGGATACGGGAAAGCTGATTCCTTATTCCACCATGACCTGATAGGAGCAGCTTTATGAACAGTTGGCTCGAGATTGAAAAGAAATATCGCCTTGATGAGACGAAGTATCGTGAAGTTCTATCCACTCTTTTTGAGCTAAAAGCAGAGTTCATTGGTGAGGATTTCGAAGAAAATAAACTTTTTAGTAATGATTATCTAGCAGAAAAAAGAGCCATCTTGAGGCTGCGAAAAACGACCAATGACAGCTCTCTGACTTACAAATGCAGAATTCAAAATAATATAGGGATCAAACAGCAAATCGAATATGAAACTGTGGTATCCGACCCAATAGCAACCGAAAAGATAATTGAGAATATTGGTTTTAAGCTGCGAATCATTTATGAAAAACGTCGTAAAACCTGGAAACTCAGAAATGCTGAGATAGTGCTCGATGAGCTGCCGTTCGGTTTTTTCATGGAAATTGAAGGCTCCATTGCTGCTATTTCAGAAGTAGAGGCATTATTAGGTGCGGATGAATACCCCGTAGAGCATGAAACATATCCTAATCTTACCCTTCGTTATGGAAAAGAAACTCAAGGTGTCATAGAAGCTAGGTTCTAAAAACTTGAATTTTTTTGGCTATTGGTGTATCTTCAAACTGCTCTTCAAAATTCCGAATAAGGAGGAAAAAAATGTCAGGAATAGGACATATCATAGGCCAACTAATAGTTGGGCTGATTATAGGTGTGATCGCGAGGTTTCTGCTTCCAGGATCAGAGGCGATACCAGCTGGTCCGGTAGGATGGTTGATTACGGCGTTACTCGGTATAGCGGGTGCTTTTGTTGGAACGATGATCGGTAGGTTGATATGGAAAAACGAAAATTACGTCGCCGGGTGGATACTTTCCATTTTAGGAGCAATACTCCTTCTGCTCATCTATCGCTGGATCTCTTGAAGTACCAGATTGAATAATAGGAAATAAATAGAAAAGCAGGCCGCCAGCCTGCTTTTCTGTTTAAAACTGCTTTTTTGAGAACAGAAAGCGAAATAGCAATGCATGGATTTAGGAACTACTAAAGATACTTTTAATTCCGCATTGATGATTCTCTTATCTCGGTTACAGTTAATTTGATTAAATTGAAAAAGCTATGCTCAGAGCTTAACTGATTAAGCTGAGAAAGAGCTTCCGCAACCACATCCTCCGGTGGCATTTGGGTTATCAAAGGTAAATCCTGAACCCATCATGTTGGATGTATAATCTATGGTTACACCATTTAGATATTGAGCAGAGAACATGTCAACGAAGATGCGGATTCCATGTTTTTCGAGTACAAAGTCACCAGTTCGCGCATCTTCCTCTATGTTTAAGCTATATTGAAAACCAGAGCATCCACCCGGAACTACTCTAACGCGCAAACCTGCTGTCTCAGGTAAATCTTCTTCACTTGCCATGAATTTTCTTACTTCCTCTGCTGCTTTTTCAGTCAAATTGATTTCAATAGTCGGTGTTATAGTTGATGACATCATTTTATCTCCTTTTTAAATTTCATCTAATTCAAATTCTACTTAGATTTCGTTAATATGACAAGTTCTTGCTTCATTGCCTCTATTGAGACTTGCCTTGCGACTTCCTCTGCCACTTTTTTGAAGGATTTGGCTTGTGGTGAACCCGGAGAGGAAATTACGACCGGTATTCCCATGTCGCCAGCCTCTCTGACTTCGATACCCAATGGAATCTCGCCCAGAAAGGGAACCTTGTATTCTTCAGCTAATCTCTTGCCACCTCCTTCACCAAAAATGTAATATCGCTTTTCCGGCATGTCTGGCGGTATAAAGTAAGACATATTTTCAATTATTCCTAGAATCGGCACTCCGACGGTTTGAAACATTTTCAGAGCTCTTCTAACATCGGCGGTGGAGACGGTTTGAGGAGTTGTCACCAACACTGCACCTTGAACGGCTACGAGCTGAGCTAAAGATAATTGCACATCTCCAGTTCCAGGAGGCATATCAACTATTAAATAGTCTAAATCACCCCAAGCAACGTCAGATAAAAACTGTCTGACAACCCCGTGTAACATTGGCCCTCGCATGATCATGGCTTGATCAGGAGCAGCCAGCAATGCCATTGAGATCATCTTGATGCCGTGTGCTTCAGTTGGCACTAATTTTCTATCAAGAATTTGTGGCTCATAGCTATTGACCCCAAGCATTATCGGGACATTTGGTCCGTACACATCTGCATCCATTAAGCCAACCTTGGCTCCATCTAAGGCCAGCGATACGGCTAAGTTTACTGCAACTGTAGATTTGCCAACACCACCCTTACCAGATGAGACAGCTATTATGTTTCTTACGTTTGGAAGTTCAAGATTATTTGCTACACCACGTCCGCGAGGTACCTCAGCATCCATCGTAACATTAACTTTAGTAACTCCCTGTAATTCAGCGACAACTCGCTCCGCCTGTTTAGCCATTTCATCTTTGACTGGACATGCGGGAGTTGTTAGAACTATACGAAACGAAACTACGCCTTCTTCAATTTTCAGATCTCTGACAAAACCTAAAGAAACTATGTCCTTTCGTAAGTCTGGATCTATTATTTGACTCAGCGCTTTCAGAACTTCATTCTCTGTGACCATACTTTGTCTGTAAAATATTTATTAAAATGTATTCATAGTTTATCTTTACTTTTTTTTCAGGTTTTTGCAATGTCGAAGAGTAAAAAAGTTGAGTTTTTAAGGCTTTGTCGAGAGGCAGCGGCATGCAAAGCTTGTCCGGAATTGATAGAAAGACAAGCTGTACTGAGCAGCTTAAATGGGAGTCTAAGTCCGAAATTATTTTTCGTTGCAGAGGCACCTGGCAGGCTTGGTGCAGATAGGACTCGCAAGCCATTTCATGGCGACAAATCTGGTGAGAATTTTCAAGCTTTGTTAGACTCGATAGGAGTGAGTCGAGATGAGATTTTCATCACAAATGCAATTCTGTGTAGTCCGAGGAGCCATAGTGGCGCCAATCGTCGCCCACATTTACAGGAAATAAGGAACTGTTCTAGTTTTTTGAGGAGGCAGATTGATTTAATAAATCCGAGTATAGTGGTTACACTTGGCAGCGTTGCATTGCATGCACTAAAACTTTTAGAGAAACATGATTTCACACTGAAGGAGGCAGTAGGAAAAGTTTTAGATTGGAATGGACGAAAACTGATCCCATTATATCATCCTAGTCCTCAGGTTATCATTAGTGTCAGGAGCTTAGAACAACAGCGGAAAGACTTTCAGGTTTTGAAAAAGCTTCTCAGAAAGGCAAAATAAAAATCTATGGAAGATTACAGGTTGATTCATCAAGGAATTGCTGGATTCATTCGTAGAAATCGTGGTTTGATGGCGATCTGGGGTAAAGAAGCGGAGAGATTTTTGAATGGAATGATAACAAATGACATTCGGATGGCTAATGATAAAGATACATTGAAGGCCGCATTTGCTAATGCGCAGGGTCGCCTGATAGCTCTGGTCCGCATAAAGCGCATAGATGATAGATTTTTGATTGAGACTGATGAATCCTCCTATCAGAGACTATTTGAAAATCTCTCGCGGTTTACGTTAGCTGGTGATTTTTTCATAGAAAATCTTACGGATCAATATGAGTTTTTTCATACTTGTAATCTTAGTTCAGATTTGGATATGGGTTTAAGCTTTGATTCAAATCTAGGAATAGATTTTTTTGTTCCGAATGATGATTGTGAAAAGTTTATAGAGCACCTAAAAGTTCGGAAATCAGCGATTGAGATATCTGAGCAATCGTTTCAGCTGCTCAGGATCGAAGCCGGAATGCCACTTTATGGGGTCGACATGGACGAGTCCACGGTCGTGCCGGAATTAGGGGAGGAAGGTTTAATAAGTTATAATAAAGGCTGTTACATCGGACAAGAAATAATTGCCAGAATACATTTTCGAGGGCACGTAGCTAAGCGACTTCGTGGCCTTGTCTTTCTAGATGAGCCTGAGGGTTTAGAGTTTAAGACAGAGATCAAGAGTCAAGATGATAAAAATGCAGGTTATATCACGAGCTATTCCTTCTCCCCGCATTTTGCTGCCACAATTGCACTCGCTTACGTTCGTTATGATTATTTAGCAGAGGACACATTATTGATGGTAAAAGACAAGAGCGCTAAAGTAAAAGATCTTCCGTTTATACATTTCACGCTTAAAAGGCAGGAGGCTATTAATGAGTAAAGACTTAGATTATCCTAATGCGAAGCTGGCCTATACGATAATTGAGTCTTTGCTAAAAAGTCAGGAGGCAATGAGCGACTTATTGGCGTTGATGGCTCAGGTGATCGATGAGGATGTCACAAAAGCTTTGACGATCACAAGTGAATGGGAAAGATACCTGGAGGCTAAACGTGAGTTAGAGATTACGAAACAACAGATCGAGTTATTCGTTGAAGAGCTCAAGAAATTGGAGAAAACATCTTAAAATTTATGTTTGATTTGATAATAATCGGTGCCGGACCAGCCGGAATATCAGCAGCTTGGGAAGCACAAAAGGCCGGGCTTACTTATATAGTGCTTGAAAAGGGCCTCATAGCTAATACGATTTACAACTATCCGATAGGATTGACAGTTTTCTCGACTCCTGATGAACTGGAGTTTATCGAGGGAGATCTGCGACCAGTTAGGGAGAAGCCAACTCGTGAAGAACTTCTGTCCTACTACATTCGCTTTGTCCTGGAACATGATCTAAACATAAGAACTGAAGAAGAGGTCATAGATGTTACAAGACTCGAGGATTCAAATTTTTTTATTAAGACAACAAAGTCAAATTATAAGGCTAAAAATATTCTTTTCGCCATAGGTGCTATGGAGTATCCAAAACGCTTGGGAGTTCCCGGAGAGGATTTACCGAAAGTTTTTCACATGTTTCGTGAGCCGTATCCGTTCGTGAGGAAGAAAGTAATTGTGATTGGCGGTGGAAACTCTGCTGGCGAGGCTGCGCTCTTTCTCGCTCAAGAGGGTGCTGAGACTACCTTAGCGATTTTTCGCGAAGATTGGGAAAACACTGACCCAAAAAAGGGATGTATCAAGTACTGGGTCAAGCAACCGCTAGAAGCAGAGATAGAGAGGGGATGTCTCAGAGTCTTTTTTCTAAAAAGAGTGCTGGGAATAACGGAGAAAGAGGTATTGATGGAGGATGAGGATGGTAACTTATGCAGCTTTGAAAATGACTATGTTTTCGTTTTAATTGGATCTGAGCCAAATCTAGATTTGCTGATAAAATTAGGGGTTAAGCTTCGACAATCAAGAAATCCGAAATACGGGTTGGTCCCATTTTACTCAGAAGAAACTTTTGAGACTAATGTGCCTGGAATATACGTAGCAGGTCATTTTACAGATGAAAAACACATAGCAGGAGCTATAAAGGTGCCTCGCAAAATTATCCCAGCCATAGTCTGCAAGATGGCTGGAGAATCAGCTGTCAGCACTTAAATTTTAAGATTTTGTTTCAGCTGTCTTGACATTACATGCTTTGTGCAGTTAAATTTTATCTTTAACTTTCAATGGCTGAAGCTTCAAAATCGACAAAAAACGAAAGCCTTTAGCCGTTACTATCAATTAAAATTCGAAAATCTTTTAAAGAGTTAGGTTGAGTCTTTTCATGACGGATAATCTGGTAGACGAAATCAAAGGCGCACAAAATCAAGAAGAAACACCGGTTACAGAACCATCAGCAGTTGAAAATCCATCGGTTGAGAATGCATCAGAAGTGGATTTTGGTGCTATGCTCCGTGAGTATGAGCAAGATCAGTCCACTTTTAGAAAAGGTGATGTAGTAACCGGTAAAGTCGTAGGTTTTACGGAAAGTGGAATGATGGTTGACTTCGGCCACAAATCTGAAGGAATTGTGGATATAGCCGAAGTTAAAACCCCGGAGGGCGGATACAAAGTTAAAGAAGGCGATGAAATACAAGTTGTTATTCGCAATATCGATTCAAGTGATAATCCGCCGATCTTGTCGTATTCTGAAGCTGTTCAGCGCCTTGCATGGGAGAAAATTAAATCCGCTTCAAGAAAGAAAGAGACTGTTACTTGTAGAGTTCTTGAGCGAGTCAAAGGTGGTCTAAAAGTTGACCTAGAAGGTGTAGAGGCCTTTTTGCCTGCATCGCAAATTGATGTAAAGCCGGTTGGTAATTTGGAGAAGTTTGTTGGTCAAGAGCTAGAGGTAAAGATACTTCGCTACAGCCAGAAGAAAAACAATATCGTCGTATCCCGCAAAGTCATAGTTGAAGAAATAGTAAAGAAACAGAGAGAGGAATTTTTCAGCCAAGTAAAAGAGGGTTATGTAGTGGAAGGCATTGTGAAAAGTCTGGTGGACTACGGTGCCTTTGTGGATATAGGTGGTGTGGATGGATTACTTCACGTTACGGAGATGGCTTGGGAAAAGGTAGAATCACCTTCTAAGTTGTTTAAAGTTGGTGATAAAATCCAGGTAAAAATTCTCAAGATAAATCGCAAGAAAGACAAAGTTTCCCTCGGATATAAGCAGTTATTACCTGATCCATGGGACATAGTTCCTGAGACTTATACAGTTGGCAGCGTCGTAAAGGGTAAAGTCATTAGCATTACTGATTATGGTGCATTCGTAGAACTCGAACCAGGGGTCGAAGGGCTAGTTCACGTTTCTGAGATGAGTTGGTCGAAAAGGACACGTCATCCGAAAAAGATAGTAAACATAGGACAAGAAGTTGATGTTCAAGTAGTTAGTGTAGATCCGAAGGAGCGTCGCATAAGTCTCAGCATGAAGGCTCTGCTGCCTAATCCATGGGAGGCGGTTGAAGATAAATATCCTATCGGTTCAGTCGTTAAGGCTGTAGTTAGGAAACTCACTGAATTCGGGGCTTTTGTTGAAGTTGATGATGGCATAGAAGGTTTAGTACATATTTCAGAAATTTCATGGAAAAAGATAAAGCATCCTAAGGACGTTCTCAAAAAGAAGCAAGAGATAGAGGCTCAAGTTATCAGGATTGACCATGATAAAAAGAGATTAGCATTATCAATAAAGGCACTGCAGCCAAGTGCATGGGAGCTATTCACCAGAGAACATCATACTGGCGATATTGTTCGCGGTAAAATCACCAGATTTGCTAATTTTGGTGTCTTCGTGCAGCTTGCCGATGATTTAGAAGGTTTGTGTCACATCTCTGAATTGGCCGAGGAGAAGGTTGATAGTCCAGATAAGGTTGTCAAGATCGGAGATGAGTTGGATTTCAGAATATTACACATAGACTATGCAACTGAACGTATCAGACTCTCACATAGAGCTGTAGCTTCCAAAGAAGAAGAGGAAAAGCAAGCACCAGAAAAGAAAGTTTTCATAACCACAGAAGCTAAAGGTGGCATTGCCTCGTTAGGAGAATTAATAAACTTAAAGCTAGGACAAGGAGCTGAAAAATTAATTCCAACTAAGAAAGAAGAGAAATCAGAGTCTGTTTCAGATAGTGCAGCCTCTGAAAGCAAGAAAGCTGCAACTGAAACAGAAGTATCCGATGAATCTGCTTCCGTTGACTCTGTAGAAGAAAAATCTACTGATCTTCAGCTGGAAAAACAAGAGGAAGCGAATATCTCAAGCGAAGCCAGTAAGCGAGATTCTCCTGCAGATGTAGATAACATAGAGCTCCCTTCGAATACTTCTACAGAATCAGGGGTTCAATCAGATTCTGAAGCTTTGCCACCAGTCGAGGCAAAGGACGAAGAAAAGCAAAAAGCCGAAGCTGATGAACTTGATGCCCCTACAAGTCTCGATGAATCAAATTCGCTCAACTCGAGTGCTGAGTCCAAGGAGTTAAGTCCTGAAAATGCTAAATCAGAGAACACATCGGAAGTTAATGAGACATCTGAGGACTCAAAATCTGAAGAGATAAAATCCTAGGCTTGCTAAGAGAATCTTCAGTTTCTTATCCTGAAATCTGAAATTCGCATCTTTCTAGGTAATTTGGCGTTATGACTAAATCTGATATTGTTACGAATGTTGCTAAAAGAGTTGCTTTACACAAGAATGATGCTGAAAGACTCGTCGAAATAGTTTTCGAAAGCATATTAGAGGCTTTAAATAACGAGGATAAAGTGGAGTTACGGGGCTTTGGTAGTTTTCGCACTCGATACAGAAAAGAGCGCAAGGGAAGAAACCCAAAGACAGGTGAAGAGATAAAGGTCCCCGCAAAGCGTATAGTATATTTCAAACCAGGCAAAGAATTGAAAGAGTTAATAAACAAGTCATAATGGATGTTTTGTGGAGTCCATGGCGTTACGATTATATCTCGTCTCATACTGAAAAAAAATCAGAGTGTGTTTTTTGTGATATTCTCAATAGCGGGATAGAAGACGAGAAGAACTTCATATTGCATCGTGCTCAGTTCAATTTCGTAATACTTAATATTTATCCTTACACTAGCGGGCATTTGATGATAGTACCGTACGAACATATCGCTGATTTGCACGAGGCAAACAAAAATACGACTGATGAGATGATGGATTTGGCAAAGCAATTGTACAGGGCTATTCAAGAGGTTTACAAACCTGATGGAATAAATCTAGGTATGAATTTTGGTAAGGCAGCTGGGGCTGGAGTATCGGGTCATTTTCATATGCATATTTTGCCCCGCTGGGTAGGGGATGTTAATTTCATGACAGCAGTCGGACAAACCAGAACCATACCTGAAAGCCTTACGGATACTTATCGTAAGCTTAAAGGAAAAATTTGAAATATGAAGAAGGCTAAGAGAA
This sequence comes from uncultured Blastocatellaceae bacterium, assembly GCA_964486055.1. Classification (GTDB taxonomy): domain Bacteria; phylum Acidobacteriota; class Blastocatellia; order Pyrinomonadales; family Pyrinomonadaceae; genus J014. The sequence continues at coordinate 230,241 of CAZALE010000003.1, read as the reverse complement.
TTCTGCCGACGATTGGGGATAAGAAGAAGATAGAGGTATCTGTCGAGGCTGATCAGGTAATAATAAAGTTTTTGACATGGGCGGAAGTGCTCGGATGGCAATGTCAAAAAACCATAAGAATAGATGCCGACATGATGCCGGATTTTCAACGGGCACTTTCAGTAGCTGCACGCCAATTGAATGCTGACTCCGTAAGCAATGAAAAGCCTGAGATAATACCTTTTCCACTAGTTAGAGATCAAGAAAATTCTTAGTACAGGCTTGGCGACATTGTTTCACCGCCGAGCGAAACTGATTTCCTCTTTCTTCCGCGTTTTTCCAAATTGCTCAGCTTATAATTTGACAGAATTAAAGTTGCTTTCTGTCCTGCGGTATTTCGGATTTCGTCAGATATCTAAAAAAGTCTGCTAGCCATTGCTCTCCCGTTTTTTTGAGCTCTTTTTTTTCGGGACTTTCGGAGAGGCGATTTTCTGAAAACCATTCAAGAGCGTAAATTAACGGGACAAATGGTAATCTGTTGTAGTTTTTGGGCTCGATCGCCATCAGTACTTTTGAGGGTTTGAAGAGAATCTCAACTCTTTCGATATTATCTGCGGAAGGGTTTGCACAATTTGATGCCGGAGATGTGACGATATATTCTCGGCAAGCAAGCGGCCTGTTAGAATGAATTGAGCATGATTCATCTTCGAGGAAAGGACAAGGGATATTTTCCCAAAAGTATTCCATCACTACATGTTGCAATTCCGATGGGTTTTTCTTACAGCTTTCGAGTTTTTCCAACCAGCCTCTTTCCTGAAAATGCTTGACCGCTTGAGAAAAACGCCTTTTTATCTCCGTCTTACGCGGCTCTTCCATATTTTCAACTAATTCTACAATTGCCATAGCCTCAGTTTCTGATATTGGAACCGGTTGGCGACAACACGCTCCACAGCCCTTTTTACATGATATTTTTTTGCCTAGGGATTTGACCCCTTTTTCACTTATTTCGACCACTGAGTTTGTCATCATCTGAAAAATTGGCAGCATTCTACCAAGTTTTACGGGTTTTTTTGGTACAGTCATCTGCATTTTCAGTGGTTTACCTTGAATTGATAAGGTAACTTCACCGGTTATCCATTCCTCTTGTTTTGTAGCCATTTAAACCTTCTCCGTTCAATAGAACTGACTAAAAAACTAGTGGCTCTGCTTGGACACCAAAATCCCTAGGATTTTGCGCAATTGTTCCGATGGCTAAGAATTTCATAACGAGATTGTATTGGCTATCTGATATCTTACCTCTTTCTCTTAAGTACCAGACTGTTCTGATTTTTCTCGCGTCCACGCCGGGTTCTCGGCCCAATGCCTCTATAATGTTTCTCATCGAGCTATACTCTCCGCGAGTTCCTTGTTCAAATGCGGCAATTATCAGGAGATTATCATCAGTAAGTTCGTTACCCAGTGATATTTTTAGTTCATTAAGAATTGGTAGAATACTTTGGGCATTAGAAATGATGTCAGTAGATCCTCTGGTTTCCAGAGTCGCTATTGAGGCAATTGCGAGCAATTGAGGTTTTAAGCCCTTAGATTCTGCCATCTGGGCGATTCGAATCTTGTTTCTTTGCAGTTGACCAAGTGACTTTGTTATTGAGGATGATGTTGCAAGCTGTTTTACATATCTTTCAATTTCCTCCACTTGTCGCCTTGTAAAAACATAGTTTGATTCATGTAATGCAAGTTTTTTTGCAAAAATCACTGCATTCTTCTCGATTTTTTCTCTTTCACTGTTTAAAGAAGATTCTATTTTTTCTCCGGAATCTATCGAAGAATTTAGCGAGGCATTATCGGAGTTGAGAGGAGAGGAGGGATTGAGCATATTTGATTCGAGATTTTCATTCTTTTGCGGATATTTGTCGGCAAGCTTATTGCGACTAGTTGATAAATCATCATAATTCTCTTTGCCATTGTTCTCAAACGCCTCGTTATTTCTATCAGAATAGTTAGGAAATTTGGAGAGATCTCGGTTCTTTTCATTTGGTTGTAGAAGTAGAAGAGAGCCGGCAACGAAAACTAAGACAAGCGTGGCAAGCAGCGGTGCCCAGAAAAATAAAGAAAGACCATTATGGGATTCTGACGCAGCTATTTTAGAGGCCTCTGAACCTGGCTTAGGCTGATTGCTTGACTGTTCGTCATGCAGATTTTTTGCTGGTACGTCAGATGCTTTAACGTCGTCATGATCAGAGTCTTTTTCATTTCCATTTTTTATTTCAACTTTTATGATGAAAGCCCCTCCGCAATTTATTTCATCACCATTTTTGATTACTGAGGGTTGAGTGAGTGGTTGGCCATTAATCGATGTCCCGTTGCTCGATCCCAGATCGGCCACAACGAATATCTCGCCGAATCTTTCTATCTGCAGATGTTTGCGAGAGATGCTAGAGTGTCTTATTTGCAGGTCATTTGCAGAATCTCTTCCGATAAAAAATTTAGCTGTCGTTACCTCGAGCTTTCTTTCGTTACCCTCATCATCCTTAAAATTTAACCAGAGTTGGGGCATATTTATTTGTCGCTCTGATATTGCTTTAGTTTTCTGTAGAGGGTTTTACGACCGATTTTCAGGAGTTTAGAAGCATTTAATTTGTCACCGCCGGTCAATTCTAATGCTTTCTCAATCGCTTTTCTCTCTATTTCTTCCATGGTTGTAGGGAATTTTATGTTTAGATTTAGTGAGTCGTATGAGTCGATTTTTCCATCAAGTTGTGTGGTTTTGGGTTCATTTGGCAGTTTATTTTTGATATTTTCTGGTAAGTCCTCTAGTTGTATCTCTCTCCCTGCTGCTATTATAACTGCCCTCTCTATTGCATTTTCTAATTCTCTGACATTTCCAGGCCAATCGTAGTTGGTTAAAGCTCTTAGAGCTTCTTTGGAGATGCCGACCACAAATCTTCCAGTTTCTTGTTTGTATTTTTCAAGGAAATGAAAAACTAGCAGGTGGATATCTTCACGGCGGTCACGCAGAGGGGGTAGATTAATAGGAAACACTGATAACCGATAAAATAAATCCCTTCGAAATCTACCTTTCTCTACAGCTTGCTCAAGATCCATGTTAGTTGCAGCTATAACACGGACATCAGTTTTTATGGTTTCATTGCCTCCGATACGAGTGAACTCACCATCTTGTAAGACACGAAGTAGTTTAACTTGTGATGACAATGGGAGTTCTGCTATCTCGTCTAAAAATAGGGTTCCGCCGTTAGCTTCTTCGAATTTACCTTTACGCCTAAGTTTTGCATCAGTGAAAGCCCCTTTTTCATGGCCGAAGAGTTCGGATTCAATGAGCGTCTCTGGTATAGCGCCACAATTGATTTTTATGTAAGGTTTGTCTTCTCTGCCAGAGTTGTAATGAATTAGGTCAGCTAGAAGTTCCTTACCAGTTCCTGACTCTCCTTGAATCAAAACGGTAGTTTTTGTTGTGGCGACGCTTAGAGCTAACTCAATGGCGTTTCTTATCGCTGGTGATCTTCCTACGATCTGAGAGAGATGTTTTTCATGCAGCTCAGATTTAAGTCGCATTACTTCAGCAGAAAGTCTATCTCTCTCCAGTGCAGTACCTATTTGGTCGGCGATGGCTTCGACGAAGGCTATTTCATCTTTATCGAATTCGACTTTCTCGCTCCATACAAAGCCGAGCAGTCCGAAAGTCTGGCCAGCAACCCGCACGGGCGCCACCAGAGCAGCTTTCCCAGCCAATTGTGAGTTAAATATCACTCTTAAGCTCATCGGAAGATCCTTATCAAATAGTAGAAGTGTCTTTCCTTCCTTTATTAATTCGCTTAAAGCTGGAAAATGCTCTATGTTTAATGATTTGTCGTATTTCTCTATCATTTTCAGAACTGCTGTAGGTTTTGTAAGGGGTGCCGATTTAAAAGAGGCCAAGGAGATTTTCCTCTCTGATTTATCCAAAACGCCAAGAGCGCCGTAGTTAGCTTTAACCAATTTGACTGCACATTCCAGAACCTTTGATGCCACCTCACCAAAATCGGAGTGCGAATTTATTATGTTGGCTATTTCCAGGAGGGCATTTGTGCGTTTAGCCTCTTGTTGCTGTGCGACGTATAGGCGCGTGTATTCGTAGCCAATCGTCAGATGCCTTGCAATCGACTCTAAAAAAGTAATTTCTTCATCGAACCACTGACGTATTTGAGACGTAGTGTGTAGTCCCAAAAAGCCTGATTCTTCTTTGTTTAAAAAAATAGGGGCCATTAGCAAAGACTTGGTTTTGAGCTTTTGTGCGAAAAAATTTATGAATGGATCTTTAACTGCTGAAACGTCATCAATGCATATGGATGAATTGAGGCGTGAATTTTCAAGTGAGGGTTTTAGTTCGATCTCGATACCCTGTGATGAAGGGACTTTTTCATTTTTCCGCCACTCGTGCGTTACCTTGACTTTCTTTCCTTTGGAGATTTGAATCAGATCGCAGCGGTCAACCTCAAACATTTTGCCGATCTCTGAGACTACTACGTTTAAGAACCTTTCAAGATCTATGTTTTTTGGCAAATCTCGCGCAAGACGTTCGATTATGGCCTCACGCGCTTCGTGCATTTTTATCTTACGCTCCAGAGGTAACGCTTCCTGATTTTCCATCTTAACCTTCACGGTTTAATAGTTTATCATGAAATAACGTTTTCGCTGATTAGAGAAATGTTTGTAAATCTAGTTAGCTAAAGCGAAAGAAGAGCAGCACTAGCATCACGACACTACCAAAGCCCACCCTCTCACAAGCTTCATCATATTTCTCGATCTGGGGGCAGGTTTACAGATGGTCGTCTCACAGAAATCAGTATTGAATACAATGCGAACATAAAACTTTAATCTGGTGATTTACCAAACCAATTCACTCATGACTGAGCCTTGCCTCTTCGCCATTTTTCACCTGCTTTGACCAGCTTGTCAAGGGAATCCTGTAGCTCAAGGCGTTTTTCTTCCAAGATGTTCTCGTCTGCGTTGGCTGGTACATAGATTGGAGCTGCAAAGATTAGTTTAGCTGCACTGAATGGCTTCGGAATTTGTAGCAAATCCCAACTTTTCACTTCCCAGAAGCTTTCTACTTCTACCAGAAAAGGTAACATCGGATTGCCTGTTTTTTTTGCCAATAGACAAGGACCCATTTTTGCAATGTATCTAGGACCTTTTGGCCCATCAACTGTAAAAGCCATCGGAAAGCCTCTCTTCATCAGTCTAACCATTTCAATTAATGCCGAAACTCCGCCTCTCGTAGAGCTTCCTCGCACGGCTCCATATCCAAAGCGCTGGATGAATCTTGCTATGTATTCACCATCGAAACTCTGAGACGTCATCACGACGATTTTTCTGTGACGAAAAAAATAGGTTGAGGCAAAGATTCTATTATGCCAAAACGTGTAGATCGGCAACTTACCAGAGGTCTCTATCGAATTCAAATGTTCTTCTCCCTCGATCTCGAATCTTAAGGTTCTACCGATGCAATTTATCAGATGATAAAACAAAAAATCTGCGGCTTTGATTAATAGTCTCTCTTTTAGACCGTACTTGGAGAGATCGGCATGTTTAAAAACTTCCTCTATAGCAGTGGGTTTCATCTCAACAATATTCCTTCGAAATTACTCAGGTTCGACTTTTTTGTTGCTTATATTTAGAATTTTCTTAGAGCTCCGCATAAATCGTTATGATAGCTTAGTTAAGAGAAAGGTACCAAGTAAGCGGTGAAGCGAAGAATCTTAATAGTTGACGACTACGACGATCTTGCGAGCGAGCTTAAAAAAAGATTTGAAGACTCTGGTTATAAGGTTGAAAAAACCGAAAGCTCAGCCGAGGGGATTTTTCTTGAAAGCAACAATGACTACGACATAGTAATAACTGACCTCGACATACCGTCTGCGGAAAACCTAGAAAATGGAGCAGCTAGGAGCTTTGTGCGCTTTTTTAGAATAGACGCAGATAAATTTAATCGAAATAATTTTGATGAAAGAGAGTTGAGAGGGATTCTCAAAACAATTTTGGAGGAGAAACAAAAATTAGTGGATAAAGAGCAAGACCTCACAAAGGTTCACGAACGCATAGAGTTCATTCTTCCTACTTGCTTATCGCCTATCTATGCTATTTTGGATTATCTCATAGGCAGAATTGAAAAAATGGGCATTGTTGATACTGAGAAGTCGAATCTTTTCGTGGCTTTGGATGAGGCTTTCGTAAATGCCGTAAAACACGGTAATAAATTTGATGTAACGAAAATCCTCAGAATCGTGGCTGATATTTCTCCAGAAGAAGCTAGATTCGTCGTTGAGGACGAAGGTGATGGATTTGATGTAGAGGCAGTGCCAGATCCAACCTTGAGTGAGAATATGCTTAAACCGACCGGCAGAGGAGTTTTAATCATAAAGAATGTCATGGATGAAGTAAATTATAGCCAGAAAGGTAATCGACTCGAGATGGTTAAGAGGTTAGAGAGATAAGCATGAAGGTCACGATTGGACAAATCAATACGACAAATGGCGATATTGAGGGAAATCTATGTAAGATCTTTAAGGTCATAGAGAAGGCGAAGTCTGATGGGTCTGAGCTAGTAGTATTTCCCGAGGTTTGCACTCACGGATATACCTCACAAGATTGGTTTCAGGATCAAGATATAATCGAGAACGCCCTCGAACCGATTGAAAAAATAATCCCCGTAACAAAAGGTATCACAGCAGTCATAGGAACGATAAGACCTAATACGAGACACGAAGGCAAAAAGCTTTTTAATACTGCCGCGATTCTAAGTGATGGGAATTTGATCGGATTCGCAGATAAAGAGCTTCTACCTGAATATGATGTTTTTGATGATCCTAGGTACTTCGAGCCTGGAGCCGGAAAGAACCCATTTCTCATTAAAGGTAAAAAAGTTGGGGTTGTAGTATGTGAGGATTTTTGGAACGACAAAACCTTTTGGAAGGAGAGGCTTTACGATAAGGATCCAACTGATGAACTGATTAAAAAGGGCGCCGATTTAATCGTTTCGATAAACGCCTCACCATTTAATAAAGGCAAGATAAAACTTAGATGTGAAATGGTGTCACATCGAGCTAAATTACATGGAAAGCCTGTAATATTTGTCAACTTAGTTGGCGGCAACGATGGCATTGTTTTTGATGGTACGAGTCTTGTGGCGGACGCTGATGGAGATGTTATCTTGCAAGCGCCTTCCTTCGAGGAATTTATAGAAACAATCGAGATAGACTCAGCTAAGCTAGATCAGAGATTAATCGAAGATGATGAAGCCGAAACCATTAAAAAAGCATTGATCCTGGGCATTAAAGATTATGCATGGAAAAATGGGTTCAGGAAAGCTGTCCTAGGGCTTTCGGGTGGTATCGATTCTGCTTTAGTTGCTACACTAGCTTGTGAAGCCTTGGGAGCAGAAAATGTACTTTGCGTGATGATGCCGTCACCATTTAGCTCTAAATCAAGCATCCAAGATGCAGAGAGGCTAGTTAAAAATCTAGGCTGCCCCGCGCGTATTGAACCGATCACCGATGCTTTTGAAGTTTTATCTAAACAACTGCATCTGAGTAAACCCACTAAAGGCGGAGAAAATCTGACCGCAGAAAACTTGCAATCCAGATTAAGAGGCTTAATATTGATGGCGATTTCGAATGCTGAGGGGCGACTCTTGCTATCAACGGGTAATAAAAGCGAATTAGCCGTTGGTTATTGTACTCTATACGGTGATACTAATGGAGGATTAGCGGTGTTAGGAGATGTTCTTAAGACTGAAGTCTGGCAAATAGCTAAACACGTAAATGAGTCTGCCGGAAGGGAGATCATCCCGAATGAGATAATTCAGAAACCTCCCTCAGCAGAGTTGGCACCTAATCAATTCGATCAAGATTCTCTTCCACCTTATCAGCTCATGGATCCAATTTTGAAGTTGTATTTTGAGAATAAGTTATCACCCAGGGAAATAATATCCCGTGGTCATGATGAGAAATTAGTGTACGATATTCTCAACAAAGTAGAATCCCCAGCCAATGAGTTTAAAAGACGTCAATTGCCGCCTACAATAATTATTTCGAGGAACGCGATAGGTATTGGCCGAAGGCGTCCGATAACTCACAAGTATCGCCGAGATTCTTAGAATGAAGCTACAGCAGATACATCCATGGGATTTATCAATTAAGGAAGCTATTCAGGTTCAATCAGAGCTTTCCAAGCTTGTGGTTTCTGAAGATAAGTTAAAAAAGCCTATTAGGTCGATCGCTGGAGTTGATGCCAGTTACGATAAGCGCGAGAATATCTGTAGTGCTGCTGTTGTTGTTATAAGTCTGCCATCATTAGAAATAGTCGAATGTGTCAAATCTTGTGTAAAAGTGAAATTTCCTTACATTCCTGGCCTATTGTCATTTCGTGAAGCTCCAGCTATAGTTGAAGCACTTAGTCGCATCAAAAACTCACCTGATATTATTTTGTGTGATGGACAGGGAATTGCTCATCCGAGAAGATTTGGAATCGCTTGTCATATTGGATTAATTACAGACTTGCCGACAGTAGGAGTAGCGAAATCGCTGTTGATAGGAGATTGCGATGAGCCTTGTGATGAAAGGGGAAGTTTCACCTATCTAAGACATAAAGATGAAATAATCGGAGCTGCATTGAGAACTAGAGTTGGCATTAAACCGATATATGTTTCAATCGGTCACAAGATAAGCCTACAAACAGCAATTCGAGTAACTCTCGAGTGTAACAAAGGTTACAGATTACCAGAGCCAACTAGACTTGCTGATAAATTAGCAGTAAACCAGAGATGAGGATTTATATTGCTTGAGATCGATTCACTGTTAGACTAATTTGCTTTACTATTTTTAGAGTTGATTTCATTTGAATATAATGAAACGGATGAGTTGAAAGGTCGTGATGAACTGATGATCGGATCCAGCATTTATCAATACAAGATTTTAGAAAAAATAGGTTCGGGCGGTCAGGGAACGGTTTATAAAGCTCTAGACACCAGACTCAATAGAACTGTAGTTATTAAAATTTTGCCTGCTGAGTTAACTGCTAAGACAGCTAGTTTCAAACGTTTTGAGCGAGAGGCTCAGCTGTGCTCTCAGCTCGATCATCCAAATATCTGCACTATTTATGAATTTGGCGAGTTTCAGGGCATCTACTATATTGCGATGCAGTATGTTGAGGGGAAAAACATCCGTCAGCTGGTTGCAGGTAAACCATTAGAGTTGAAAAGTGCTTTGAGCATAGCAATACAGGTATGTGATGCTTTAGCTTATACGCATTCTAAAGGCATAATACACAGGGATATAAAAGCAGGCAATGTAATGGTCACCCCCTCTGGCAGAGTTAAGATATTGGATTTCGGTCTAGCAAAGCTTTTGTACGATGACGACAAGCAGTCTAATGAGAGAGCCGAAATTACAGAAGTCGGCATACCTTATGGAACTGCAACTTATGCTGCGCCTGAGCAAGCTAGAGGTGAGAGAGCTGATCATCGAGCTGATATCTTTTCCACAGGAGTCTTGCTTTACGAGATGCTTACAGGAATTTGGGCGTTTCAGGGAAAAACAGTTGTTGATGTGAGGCATCAGGTTTTATACGGAACACCAAAACCAATATCAGAAATGCGACCAGACCCTGTACCCGAAGGACTTCAACAAATAATTGATAAAGCTCTAGCTAAAGATCCAAAGGATCGTTATCAAAAAATAGCAGAGATGCGGGACGACTTAAAGCGCATATATTTCCAAGTGACTGGTGAAATGCTCTCGTCATTCGGTGATACGATCGTTCCCAGACACGCTAAAAGTCAGAGTTTTGTCAGAAGAGCGTGGGATTGGTTAACGGGTAAAGCCCAATCTGATGCTTCTTCGTTAAAAAGTCCAGCAGCAATATCAACTCAACCGAGCATTAATGAAGCATCTATGACATCGGCTGGACTTGAGAAAAAAAGCATTGCAATATTACCCTTCAAGAATTTAGCGAATGATCCAGAGGTGAATTTCTACGAGTTTTCGCTGGCTGATGCTGTCATCACCGAGCTTGCCAAATTAAAGTCACTGATTGTGCGGCCATCATCGGTTATCGCAAGGTATCTGAATGTAGAAATTGATCCCAGAGATGCTGGTCGAGAGTTAAATGTCGACGCCGTATTATCTGCCGGCTTTATCAGAGTTGGTAACAAGATGAGGGTTACCGCTCAGTTGTTAGATGTTGACTCAGGTGAGATTCTCTGGAGCGATCGAATTGACGGTGAAGGCAGTGATATATTCGCCTTGCAAGATACAATAAGTCGCCAGATCCTACAAGGCTTGCAACTCGAACTTTCACCCAAGGAATTAGAGAAGCTTGGACAAGCTCCGACACAGAATCCAAAGGCCTATGAAGAATATTTGCGCGGTAGGGATCTATTCGGCAGGTTCATATTCCATAGCCTCTCAAATGATGATTGCGAGCAAGCAATACACCATTTTAAAAAGGCCATCGAGTTAGATCCAGAATTTGCCCTTGCTTACTCAGGTCTAGGCGCCTGTTACGCAAATAGGGTCTTTAAAGGAATGGGTAGTGCAGAGGATTACACTTACGCTGAGGCTGCTTTTAGCAAGGCGTTCATGTATGACCCAAATGTTGCGGAGGCTAGAGTGTTGATGGTGTTGATTTATTTGTCAAGGGGCGAGAAGAAGAAAGCCCAAGCTGAAATCAAATTATTAACTGATCAATTCCCAAATGAAGGAGCACTTTATTTTGTCAAAGGAACGCTACATAGACTTAACGGCGAGTATGAAGAAGCGCTGAAGAGCTGGGAAAAATTGGCAAAACTTGATCCAGCAGCGCGGGTGATCTCTAGTTACAATAAAGCTAGAATCCATTTGTACCGAGGTCAATATGATAAGGCGTTACAAGAACTCGATAAAGGCGCCTCGATTGAACCAAATCACCCATTGATCAGAGCATTCCGTGGAGCAGTTCTCTACTATCAAGGTGAAAAGGACAATGGCTTAAGCTTGATTCGAGATGTTTTACAGAAGAACCCACAGATGGAAGGGCTGCGTGCCCTTTATGCCATCTTTCTGGCTAATCAGGGCCAGCATGATGAAGCACGGTCTCAATTCACGGATAAAGTGCGAACATTAGCAAAATCTGATTATGACATCGCTTATTGGATGGCTTCTGCGAATGCTCAGCTGGGCGAGATAGACGAAGCTTTCAAGTGGCTAGAAAGGGCTGTGCGCCTCGGCAACGAAAATAAGCCATGGTTTTTAGCTGACAAGATGCTTGATCCACTGCGTCAGGATCAACGTTTTCAAGAACTGATCGAGAAAATTGAACACCAATGATTTACAAGGTTTTTTACTCTCCTTACTACTACGCAGACATCGGGGAAACTCATGTTTTTCCAATAAAAAAGTTCGAATTGGTCAGAGATAAATTACTTCTCGAGGGCACTTTAGAATCAGATGAAATCATAGAGCCGCAGCCTGCAGCGATTGAAGACCTTTGTTTAGTGCATACGCTAGATTATGTTACCCGTTTCATGGAGGGAAAATTAACCGAGAAGGAAATAAGAAGGTTAGGGTTACCTTGGTCAAAGTCATTAGTAAGGCGTTCATTTCTGGCTACATCTGGCACAATCAATGCTGGTAAGCATGCCCTCAGGTATGGAATTTCATCAAATTTAGCTGGCGGGACACATCATGCCTATCCGGATAGAGGCGAGGGGTTTTGCGTTTTTAACGACGTGGCTGTTGCCATCAGGGTGCTCCAACGTGAGAACCTGATAAAAAAAGCTTTGGTGATAGATTGTGACGTACATCAAGGAGATGGAACGGCTTTCATTTTCCAGCATGACAAAGATGTGTTCACGTTCTCTATGCATGGCGCTAAAAACTATCCTTTGCACAAGGAGAAATCCTCTCTAGATATCGAACTCGCTGACGGAACCACTGATGATGAATATCTGGAAATTCTAGAACAAGCCCTACCTAGAATTTTTATGCACAATCCTGACGTGGTTTTTTATCTCGCTGGAGCTGATCCTTATGAAAAAGACAAACTTGGGCGATTGAAACTCACGATCGATGGGCTGAGAAGAAGGGATGAAATGGTATTAAAGTTTGCCAAAGATCATCAAATTCCCATTGTAACTACAATGAGCGGTGGCTATGCGGAAAAACTTGAAGATACCGTGGAGATTCATGCTAACACTATTCGTGCTGTTAAGGAAGTATTCTTCGGATTGAGAAGAGCAGCTATACATATCTGACTCTTTTTCTCAAGAAGATGCGGCACTCTCTTTTCACGTAAAAATATCGATCCCTTGATCAGTTTGATACACGGCAACTTAACACTAAATATTCGAGCCTCTCCGAAAATAAACTCATCACACATTCAATCTTGTGTTTATCAGAGTCTGTAGTTCTATTTTATTACTCAAGTTGAGCCTCTGGAGTGATCAGCAAATTTTAAGTACCTATCGGATGAAGCATAAAAGCCGATTTTGTCGCTTCCGTTTATTGTTCTTGCCCCATGGAATCGAGGATATTGATCAAATCTTTTTCTTCCAGCTTATAGACAGCATTGCAGAAACCACAGGTGATAAGAGCTCCTTTGTTTTCCTGGAGCATGTTTTCTATTTCGTCCTTATTCAAGGCAGAAACCACCCTAATCGCTCTTTCCAGAGAGCAATTGCATTCAAATTTGACTGGTTTTTCCTGAAGAATTTCAAAGCTAACTTCACCTAAGGCCATCCTTAGCAAGTCCTCTACTGATGCGCCTTGTATTACCGCAGTCGTCAATTGCGGAGCTTTTTTAATGCTTTCTTCTATAGCTTGGACTATCTTCTCGTCGGCGCCCGGCATTACCTGAATCATAACTCCTCCGGATGCCTTAACATATGGCGCTTGATTATGTAGTAAGACACCTAGAATTACTGCAGATGGAATCTGCTCAGATTTTGCTAGATAATATGCTATGTCTTCTGCTATTTCCCCTGATACGATTGGAACCGAGCCATAGTACGGCTCTCTGTACAATCCTATGTCAAAACCTTCCTCCCGGATTACATATAACATGCCACTACCGATAATGCCCTTTACGTCAAATTTTCCGTTTTCTTTCAATGGTAGATCAGCCAATGGATTTTTTACATATCCACGGACCTTACCATCGGGGTTAGCTTCGGCAGTTATACTGCCTATGGGACCGTCACATTCAATTTTCAGCGTTATTCTGTCGAAGTCCTTTAGTGTTGAAGCTAGAAGTATAGTGCCTGTCAAAACTCTACCGAAAGCCGCTGAAGCTGTAGGAGCGGTGTTATGTCTTCTTATTGCTTCCGCCACAGTTTCAGTGGTTATTGCTGACATTACCCTGATCGTACCATCTGCAGCTGTTCCTCTTATTACTTTGTCCATAACTTCCAGTTTCAGAATTCAAGCTTGCTAAGTCAAACATACATCAATGTTTGCCAGCTTGTACTGCGCAACTATACAGTATTTTGTTGAGTGCTTTTTAAAATATCCAAAATGTTGTTATTTTTCTTGACAAAGTAAGAAAATTGAAATATCGTATCGAGTGGTTAAAAAAATTTAAATTTTAAGGAGCGAAATTATGGCTTTTGAACCCTTGGTAAGAGAAAGCGGAACATTAGCGCACGGCGGCAACGGATTTGAGCAGTCATATCGTCCACTTGGGTTAAACGCTAAGAAGGTTATTTTTAAACGATATAGCGTAAGGGACTCGGAGGGCAGGCCGATCGAGACTTGGGAAGATATAGTTCGTCGTGTCGTTGGAGCTGTTGCGAAGGTAGAAGCAGATCAGCATATGCGACAGAGATTTTATAAAGCGATGACCGGCATAATGTTAAGGCGTGAGTTCATACCGAACACTCCTTGCCTGGTAAACGCCGGGAAACCAAGAGGGCAGTTGTCCGCATGCTTTGTTCTGGAGGTTCCTGATTCGATAGAAGGAATAATGGAACATGCTAAACGCTGCGCAATCATTCACCAAAGTGGTGGTGGTACAGGGATGACGTATGAGTTTATCCGCCCGGCTGGAGCGATGGTTAATTCCACAAGAGGTGTAGCATCCGGTCCAGTCAGTTTCATGAACATAGTCAACACAATGACGGAAGTTGTAAAACAAGGTGGTGTTAGGCGCGGTGCCAACATGGGGATGCTCAGAGTTACCCACCCTGACATTTTGCGGTTCGTACACGCAAAAAATGATCAAACTAGCCTGACTAATTTTAATATCTCGGTTAACGTTACAGATGATTTTCTCAAAGCAGTCGACAGGAAAGAATGGTTTCAGACCGAGTGGAACGGGAAGCCTTGGGATAAACCAGTTTTTGACCCAGTAACAGAGGATAACTACGCTGTTTTTCGACGCCCAAATGGTGAAACTATAACCTTTGTGGACCGTCAAGCTTTTTTAGAGACAGATTTATCTAATTGCGTTAGACAAGAACCTCCTAAACCTGGAATGATTTATGCTCCAGATGTCTGGAATCGAATAGTTGCATCTGCTCATAAGTATGCTGAGCCGGGAATAGCCTTCATTGATACTGTAAATCGACACAATTTCTTAGTGAATTCAATGGGACCACTTTTTTCATGTAATCCATGTGCTGAGCAGTTTTTACATTTCAATAATGCTTGTAATTTGGGCTCCATTGATGTCGCAAAGTTCTTCAATGAAAGAGCGACAGGTGATTGGAAAGAAAAAATTGATTGGAATCGGCTGCAAGAAGTGGTCAAGTGGTCTGTCAGATTCCTGGATAATGTCATTGACGCCGGATATTTTCCTTTGCCAGAAATAACAGATGTTGTGAAACGCACGCGCCCGATAGGTTTAGGTATCATGGGATTTGCTGACCTGCTACTTCGTCTTCGTGTCATTTATGGATCCGATGAATCTATAGCTGTGATGCATGAGGTTATGGGCTTTATCAGGCAGACGGCATGGCTTGAGAGTTTCGCTCTCGGACGAGAAAAAGGAGTATTTCCGGAGTTTGAGCCTAACTATGATCTTTACAAGCAATTTTTCACTCAAGAGCTTGGCTTAGATGCCACGACGCATTTCACGCCGAGAAATTATGAGGTTACGACTGTTGCACCAACCGGGACAATCTCGCTGGTGGCTGAGACATCATCCGGAATAGAGCCTAATTTTTCATGGGCCTATGTACGCCAGGATTCTCTCGGCACCAGAGTATACGTTCATCCATTAGCAGCTAAGGTATTAGGCTTAGAGGTAGATTTTCAGGATGAAGAATCAATCCGCCGCGCTGCTGAATATGTCGTAGAGCACGAGGATAAATTGCCTGAGTATTTCATCTCAGCTCACAAGATTACGGCTGAACAACATGTGAAAATCCTTGCTGCAGCACAAAGGAATGTTGATAATTCTGTATCTAAAACTTGCAACGGAGCTGCTGATGATACGATTGCCTCCGTAGATGCGTTGTATCGTTTGGCTTATGAGCTTGGTTGTAAGTGTGTCTCGTATTATCGCGATGGATCTAGAACAGGACAAGTCTTAAATCAAGTTTCTAAAAAGCAAGAGAGGATAGAGGTTAGAGCTGAGCAAAATAATGAGCAAAGGCCGAGAAAAATAGAAATCGAACGTCCGATGGAACTGCAGGGTTATACCTGGCGAATTCCTTTCGACGGACGTAATCTTTTTGTGACGGTGAACACAGATGGTAAACAGATATTGGAGGTGTTTGCTACAGGTCCAATTAGCGGAAGCGTCGGATTACTGGCGTCAAAAATGTTAAGAGGAGGCTTTACTGTGGAAGAAGTCGCAGAGATCCTGGAAAGAATAATCGGTACACACTCCGTATGGTTTAATGGGAGATTGCTTACCTCGCCTGAGCAGGCCGTCGCTGAATGTTTGCTAATTACGTATCGAAGATTAAACGGCTTGCCAGATTCTCTTAGAAATTTTAAGAAGCATCCAATGCCAGAGGAGAGCGTCGTAGCATTGCAGCAGAGAGAAACGGCTTTAGATAAAAGAAGCTGTCCAGAATGCGGGGGAGTTTTACAGATGGCTTCTGGTTGTGACTTATGTTTGGATTGCGGTTACTCGAAGTGTAAATAATCTTTGATCAAGATGATGATCAAATTAAAAAGCCCTGAAATATCAGGGCTTTTTAATTCTCATGGTGCCGGAGGTCGGACTCGAACCGACATGGGCCGTGAAAGCCCGCTAGATTTTGAGTCTAGTGCGTATACCAATTTCGCCACTCCGGCATTTCCAAACCTCTGTCAGCAAAGCTATAGCATACAATTTTTACTCATCCTTTTCAAATCGATGAAATCACGGCGATGCCACAAAGTTCAAATCGGAAACGTCTTCAATGATATTGACGGTTCTATCCTGGAAGTTCAATCCCTTCTTTCTGACGTTGAAGATATAACTTCCTATCTCCACGTCATTGAATCTGTAGTATCCGAAGGGATTAGTGACGGTGGTTCGCAGAGTGCCATTTTGAGAAATCATTCTGACGACTGCTAACGGTACTCCGCGACCATTAGAATTGAGGACTCTACCGGCTACCGTAACCGAGGCGGCTGAGAAGTTTGTTATTATGAAATTTGATGAGACACCAGCAGGAGCTACAAAGTTATCTTCCCTTACTCGTATTCGCCCTTGGGCAGTTGGATTATTCGGGACTGTAAAGTTAAAGGAACCTGTGTTGGTTACATTCGTTCCTAAGACTATAGGAAAAGTGTTGCCACCATCAGTCGAAAGTTCGACTATCACGGGACGATTAAATCCGCCTGTATTGGTCCAGTTGACCTGTGCTGTGCTGCCTATTTGTAAAATTGCATTACTTGGAGTCACATTGATGATCGTATCTGGGGTAAGATCATTGGTAGTATCTCGATACCATCCAATGTCTCGAGTTTGTTGTCTAGTTAAATCTAAAGTGAGCGGTAATCCAGTATTTATGAATGGTTCCATAAGAAGATTAGGAGTGGCGGCAGTATCCCAGTGCGAGATTGAAGAGCCGCTCGCGAAGGTGGTTGGAGTGTAGAGCTGTACTCTTCCGGTGGAGCTTTCTCTTCCAGCAGTTAGAAAGTTAGAAGCAATTTTCACGTTTGGGCCATCCCAGAGCACATTGCCATTATTTGTGGCAGAAGTTTGCCTTTCCGCGTCTGTCATATTATTCCAGTATTTACTGACAGTGCGATCGTACATAAAAGTTGTGTAAACATCAGGGCGTCCTGAAAACAACTGACCAGTGGATCCATTGACAAAACTAGAAAACCCAAGTCCATGTCCCAGCTCATGTAGCACCACCACTAAAAGGTTAATAGTGTTCGGTGGAGTAGAGTTATCGTAACCATAATAAAATCGCCAACCTCCTAGGCAACTAGGATTGTTATGTAGCGAGCTGTTAAATGTAGCAGATATATCAGGATTAGTGGTAGATAGATCGGTTCCTGCTAGCTTATTCGCAAGAGCTGCGTGATACCATGTGTTAGCAAACTGAGCATTGGTAAAGTCCCTTATTACGTAAATAGTGCCTGCTGAACCTAAAACTGCGCTCGTAGCTGTGCAGGTCAGAGGGTCAAAATTGGCTCGAACTTGGATGGTAACAGAGCTATCCAAAAATGCCCCCCAAATACTAGCAGCTTGATTGAAAACATTGAGCCTTTGTTGACCTAAGGTAGTACCAGGATTGCCACCTTCTGGTGACACTGGTGTTGGATCATTGAATCCCTCATTAGGCCCGTCGTTGTTTATGATATTTATGGTGGCATTTACAGGCCCTAATTCGCCTTTTTGAAATTTATCGACCATTTCTCTGTAGAAGAGAAATTCCTCTGGGGACATCTTATGTCTTTCAGAGAGTTCATAGATTGATTCTTCGTCATCCTTAAGACTTTCGTATATCGGCTCACCAGTCTCTAAATTTCTCCTGAAAAATTTATTAGCTTCGTTTATGTCAGTGATACAGGCTGTTCTTGGCTTATCGTTTTCATCTAGTCGGGCAAGAAAAACATTCTGAAAACGATCATTTAGATCCACTATTACACCATTTCTAGTCTCAACTGGAACGAGCCCTTCGGAAGTGCGATTGGTTACTCTCTTGATATACTCTGCCATCTCTCGGTCTTTCTCATCAGTTTTTGGAACATTCTGCAGAAAAGAGTGGTTGGAGAAAAGCAGAGAGACAAAGAGAACTATGAGAAAAAGTATGGAAAATTTGTATACGCGCCTCATAAACTCCCCCTTAGTTTTGAATTCATACCATTGTTTTGGTATCTTCGCAGATTTTATCAACTTTTACGGTAAGTGTAAATAAAATTTTGTTACAAGTAGATTTTAAGCTTAATCATATTCTTATTAAGGCATAAAATTTTGCATTTAGTTAAGATTTAGGATAAAGTTTGCGTTAGGTGATGTTATGGAAGGCAGGAAAGTGTCAATTATAGAAAAGATAGCGGAGCGGCTGGGTATAATCGCAAATATATCAGATACAGAGCTAAAGTCTTTGCCAAGGGTAGTTGAAGAGGGTGAGTTGATTAGTCATCCTCCCGCTGACAAATGGGAGAATTGGCAAGAATATGAGGCTACAAGTGGGCAAAGAAGGGAGATCAGGGACTACATGATAGTTCCGACCATATGTTTCAATTGCGAGGCAGGTTGTGGTTTGTTGAGTTATGTCGATAAGAAAACCTTAAAGATAAGGAAATTTGAGGGGAATCCTCATCATCCTGGTAGTCGGGGTAGAAATTGTGCCAAGGGGCCAGCGACTTTGAATCAGATAGAGGATGTAGAACGTATTTTGTACCCAATGCGTAGAGTTGGCAGACGAGGTGAGGGTAAGTGGGAGAGAGTTTCATGGGACGAGGCGTTGGACGAGATAGCAACGAGAATAAGGCAGGCTCTCAAGGAAGGTAAACGAAACGAGGTGGTTTATCATGTTGGAAGACCTGGTCATGAGGGATTCATAGAGCGGATCTTGCAAGCGTGGGGAGTAGATGGACACAACTCTCATACTAATGTTTGCTCATCGAGCGCACGTTTAGGTTATGCGATTTGGCAAGGATACGATCGTCCCTCTCCTGATCATGCTAATGCTCAATTTATCTTGCTGATTTCATCACATCTTGAGTCTGGTCACTATTTCAACCCTCATGCTCAGCGGATAATTGAAGGGATGATGAATGGAGCAAAATTAGCAGTGATGGATCCACGTTTATCTAACACTGCTTCGATGGCAGATTATTGGTTGCCCACTCACCCCGGTAGCGAGGTAGCAGTGCTTTTGGCCATGGCAAAGGTAATTTTGGATGAGGGACTTTACAATCGTAATTTCCTGTTTCATTGGGTCAATTGGCGACAAAGTTTAAAGGAGATGAATCCTGATGCAACCATAACTTTTGATAATTTCATCGCTGAACTAAAGCGCTTTTATGCTGATTACACTCCAGAGTTTGCCGAGAAGGAAAGCGGTGTTTCTGCTGAATTGATAAGAGAGGTAGCGATAAAAATAGGTCAGGCAGGAACTAGATTTTCGACGCATAATTGGAGAAGCGCAGCAAGCGGGAATCTAGGTGGTTGGATGGTATCGAGGTGCTTGCATTTTTTGAATGTTCTAACCGGAAGTGTAGGAACATTCGGTGGTACATTGCCTAGTGCCTGGAATAAGTTTAAACCAAAAGGCTTTAGCACACCTCCACCACAGGATGTTTGGAACGATCTACATTTCCCGATTGAATATCCTTTCTCACACTATGAGATGAGCTTTTTGCTACCTCATTTTTTGAAAGAAGGTCGAGGCAAATTGCAGGTTTATTTTACACGAGTTTTCAACCCGGTTTGGACATACCCGGATGGATTTTCCTGGATCGAAGTTCTATTAGACGAAGAAAAAATAGGACTTCACGTAGCCTTAACTCCTACTTGGAATGAGACCGCATATTTCGCTGATTATGTATTACCGATGGGTTTAGCATCTGAGCGGCATGACTTAGTGTCTTACGAGACTCACTCTGGGTTATGGATTGGTTATCGTCAGCCAGTTCTGCGAGAAGCATTAAAGAAGATGGGTAAAGAAGTGAAATTTACATACGAAGCTAATCCCGGAGAAGTCTGGGAAGAGGATGAATTCTGGTTTGAGTTGTCTTGGAGGATTGATGATGGTTCACTGGGTATTCGCCAATATTTCATGTCTCCTTACAGAGAAGGTGAAAAAATTACAATAGATGAGTATTATCAGTACATTTTTGAAAATGAAATCAAAGGATTACCGGAGAAAGCACGGCAAGAAGGGTTAGATCCTCACGAGTACATGAAAAAATACGGAGCTTTTGAGTTGGAAAAACATTGTTATGAGTTGCATATGCAGCCATTATCTGAAACGGAATTACATGGAGCAGAGATAATCGAGGAAACAGGAGATGTGATAAAGAATGGAAAAATCATAGGAGTTTTAGTTGATGGAATTGCTCGTCAGGGTTTTCCAACTCCCTCGAGGAGGCAAGAACTCTTCTCTCAGACTCTCAAAGATTGGGGATGGGGAGAATATGCCTTCCCAACTTACATTAAGAGCCATATACATCCAGAAAAATTAGATAAATCAAAGGATGAGGTAGTTTTGGTTGCAACTTTTCGTCTACCAACTCTAATTCACACACGCTCAGGTAACGCGAAGTGGTTAGCTGAGATTTCTAATCGTAATCCCGTATGGATAAATGTTGAAGATGCAAAGAGGTGGGGATTGAGAACTGGTGATCTCGTAAGAGTCAATACAGAAATAGGTTATTTTGTTAATCGAGTCTGGGTAACAGAATCAATAAAACCTGGAGTTGTTGCCTGTTCACATCACATGGGTAGATGGCGTCGAAAACAGGATCCCGGTGGAAATCGCTGGGCAGCTAATTTAGTCAAAATAGAGCAAGTTGAAAAAGGAAAATGGCGGATGGCTAATGAGGAGGGAGTTAGCTCATATGAAAGCTCTGATCCGGACACTGCATTAATCTTTTGGAGCGATGGAGGTGTTCATCAAAACATAACTTTCCCAGTACATCCAGATCCAATATCTGGAATGCATTGTTGGCATCAGAAGGTAACGATTGAAAAGGCTCATGAAGGGGATCGTTACGGTGATATTTTTGTAGACACCGAAAAAGCCTTCTCAGTTTATAAAAATTGGTTAGGATTGACAAGACCTGGACCAGGTCCGAACGGATTAAGGCGTCCTCTATGGCTTGGAAGACCTCTAAGACCTAGCGACCGCACTTTTTATGTAAGATGACTGGCAATTTAACTCATTGTCATTTCGTCGCCGTCATAAAGGTTTGATCCGTTGTAGTTTTGAGCCCATAGACAATAACGTCGTCATGCGTTTCAGATCGAATATTAATGTCGACAAGCAATCTTTAATGTCGAGTTTATAAAGGCACAGATCGAGTTGTGTTAAGTTATTTGGGGTATGGCTTCATTAACTCTTATCGGGAATTTGTTTAATTAAAGTTGTGTGCTTTAGTAGCTGTTCATATATCTATCACTATAGGCTTGCGAGTTGGAAGATTGTTTTCATCGCAGATACTGGCATTAACGAATCTGACCCCGTGCTTTTCCAGAACTCCATAAGCTTCGTGAATATGGCCGAATATATGTGCTTTGAGCTTGTTCCTAGAGAGGATCTCAACTCTTCGTTTAAGTTCTTCGCAGCCTTCGTTCACTATTCCGCGTTCATCTGATGCCTTATCTAAGATTCCATGGGGTGGGCAGTGTGTTATTAAAATCTCTACGTCGTCCGGAATTAACTTCCATTTATTTGCCAACGTCTCGCCACGAGGTAGACAAAATGCCCATTTGTAAAAGATTGGCTGCCAAGGGCTACCGTATATCTTCGTATCGTTTATAACAACCCAAGCATCTTCAAGGTAGATAATTCTATCATCAATTAAGCTCATGGCGCTGACTTTGTCTCTTTCAAAGAGTAAGTCATGGTTACCTGCAACGAATATCTTGTGCTCATGTGGTAGAGATGAAAACCACATGAAAAAATCACGTAATTCAGCGATTGTGCCGATATTGGTAGCATCACCAGCGTGAATTAGAATATCGCCCGATGGAATTTCTATCTGATGATTGTGAGTATCGGATATGCAAACTAATCTCATCTTCGTAGTTCCGAGAGAACTAGTTTATCATTTTAACTAATGCATTAAATACAAAAATCGCATGCAGTATTCTGACAAAAGTCAGATCTAAAGTTGTCTAGCATTAATTCTAGGGTTGAGATTAGTTTTTACCTGAGCTTAAAAGCGTAATGACTTGTCAGAGATATTTGAGTGTATTAGCGTTTAAAGAAAATAGCAGTTGTTGGTGTAAAATAACCTTTTGGTATCGATAGGCGAAGAATTAGGCGGTCGGTAACGAATTTTCGATAGAGTTCTAATTTTGTGTTGTGATTCATAAAGATCTTACAAATCCTTATTATGTTGAATGGTTGGATTTTCTCAAGTCCACGGAGAAATGGACAGAGGAACAAATTCATGACTATCAATTGGAAGAGATAAAGAAAATAGTCAAGCATGCTTATGAAAACACAGCTGGCTATCGTAAGCTTTACGATAGCGTAGGGATAAATCCAAACGACATCAAAACAATAGAAGATTTTCGTAAATTGCCATTCGTAGAGAAAAGACTCATTCAAGAAAATTTGGATGACTTTACATTTCCGACCGACGAGATGGAATATGTTACCACGGGTGGAAGCACTGGGATACCATTTGGTTTTTATAGGGATAAAAAGGCTTTTGCTAGAGAGCTAGCCTCGAAAGCACACCAGTATTATCGTATTGGGTGGAGAGAAGGGTGTCGGCAGATGGTTTTCAGGGGCTTACCAATAAATACAGCTGATCACATTGAGTTTATACCAGAATTTAATGAATTGAGATGTTCCTCATATTATCTCATACCTGAACAGATGGAGAAGTATCGGCTGAAGGCTTTCGATTATAAACCTGAGTTTTTAAAAGGATACCCTTCCTCACTATACATCTTCGCTAGGTATTTAGAGGAAGTAAACAAACCTTTTCCAGTAGTCAAGGGCTTACTATGCGCATCTGAAAATTTATATGCATATCAAAAAGAGTTATTCAAGAAAGTATTCAAAGGCGCAAGAATATTTAGTCATTACGGTCACTATGAACTTGCCGTTTTAGCTGGTTACTGTGAGCATGAAGACACATATCATGTTTTACCTCAGTATGGATTTGCTGAACTGATTGATAAAAACGGGAATGTCGTAACTCAAAGAGGTCAGATAGGCGAAATAGTCGGAACGTCGTTTCTAGTTTATAATACACCTTTCATAAGATACCGAACTCAGGATCTAGCTGTATTTAAAGGAATGAGGTGTGAATCTTGTGGCAGACCTTATCAGATATGGGAGAGAATAGAGGGACGACTACAGGAATTCATAGTCACCAGAAATGGACGCTATATATCCATGACAGCGATCAATATGCACGACGATACTTTCGATCCTATAAGGCAATTTCAATTTTACCAAGAGGAAAAGGGAGTAGTTATTTTCCGTTACATACCTAAAGATGCAATAACAGATGAGAGGCTTATGGATATCAAAAAACGTTTGCTCTTAAAATTTGGTGACGACATTGAATTAGTAATGAAAGAGGTGAGCGAGATACCTCTGACTAAAAGGGGTAAACACAGATTTTTAATCCAAAAGCTGAATTTAGGCATAGGTGATATAGAATGAGCTTTAAAGTTGCTGTCGGAAAAGCTAAGGAGGCTGAATATCCTAAAATTCCTCCCTATAATCCATCTATTAGGTTCCCAGAATACCCGTTTGATGAAGTCTCAGATGAACCGAACTATGTATACGAAGCGCTGAGGGAAGTATTTTTGTTGTTGGGTTATGACAGAGAAAATTATGGTACTGATGCATGGAATCCGCTTGGTGAAATTATAAAGCCGGGCATGACGGTGGTCATCAAACCTAATTTTGTGCTGAGCCGACATTTTGAGAAAAAAGATGTTTATTCGATTATCACACATCCTTCTCTTCTCAGAGCTATAGCTGATTATTGTTGGATAGCTCTCCGAGGAACTGGAAAGATAATAATCGCAGATGCGCCTCAATATAACTGTAATTTTAACGAACTCGTAAAAACTACCCATCTAGACGAGGTCATAGATTTTTACGCAAGAAAGCGAGGAATAGAGGTTAAGCTATTTGATTTGCGTAACTATTGGTCAAAAAGCTTACACATGCCCTCTTGTTTGAGAAAGCTTCCGGGAGATCCGCTCGGTAGTGCAATGGTTAATTTAGGACAGGAGAGTGCCTTCTATGATAAGCAGAATAAAGAGAAAATCTACGGTGCTGTTTACCATAGATGGGAAACTATACAGCATCATAGTGGAGAAATACAGGAATACGAGATTTCAAAAACTATACTCTCAGCTGATGTCTTCATCTCAGTTCCTAAGATGAAGATCCACAAGAAAGTTGGGGTTACGCTGAATGCGAAGGGATTAGTAGGCATCGCCACAAATAAAAATTTAATTGTGCATTATACTCTCGGCACACCTGAGGAGGGGGGAGACCAATTTCCTGATGGTTTACTGACACCTACAGAGAAAAAAATCATAAAATTCGAACGTTGGTGTTACGATACTTTTTTAGCCAAAAGATCCGTATGGTTTGAGCTAATTCATAGATTTATCTACGGTTTTCTGTATCTGAAGATAGCTAAACCTCTCGGATTAAATGTACCTGAGGAAAAGCGATTACTCGATGCCGGAAATTGGTACGGTAATGATAGCGCATGGAGAATGTGCGTGGATTTAATGAAAATCATTCATTTTGCGGATGCAAACGGAAAATTACATGATACCTTACAGCGCAGATTGTTTTCCGTTGTTGATGGTGTCATAGGCGGTGAAAACGTAGGGCCTTTGGTTCCGGATCCAAAGCCAGCAGGGATTCTGATAGGAGGTGAGAATTTGCTCGCAGTAGATCTCGTCGCAACTCGACTGATGGGATTTGATCCAATGAAACTTAAGCAATTTTCTTATATTCTATCAAGTGCTAATAGTTACGGGGTTAAAAGCATAGATGACATAGAGATTCTCTCTTACTCTGAGGATTTTGAGAACTGTTTGAAGGATAGAACAAATAGATTTTTTGACTTTAGACCGCATCCAGGTTGGATCGGGCATATAGAGATTTAGTCTAAGGAAATCAGTATATGATTAGTAGCATTAACACTAGTTCTATTTCAGTTGTAGGATTAGGAAAATTGGGTTTATGTTTGGCAGGATGTCTTGCTGAAAAAGGCTTTCAGGTCATAGGTGTTGACATCGAAGAACAGGTTGTCAACCATGTAAATCAGGGTAAGGCTCCATGGTTTGAACCAGGCCTTGATGAACTTCTTCTTAAACATGGCGGTAAAACATTAAAAGCAACGCTTGATCACAGTGAGGCGATTAATAATACCGATATTACTTTCATTCTAGTAGCAACTCCCAGTACTCCTGATGGTTCTTTCTCAAATAGATTTATTGAGTCCACCCTGCTTTCTCTCGGTGAGGCATTGAGTAAGAGTAAAAAAGATCATCATCTTTTTGTCATAAGCAGCACGGTTCTGCCAGAATCAACTGACAAGGTTTTTATTCCCTTGCTCGAGAAAATAACAGGTCGTGAGCTTAATAAGGGCTTTTCTGTTTGTTATGATCCAGATTTTGTAGCATTAGGAAATGTAATAAAAGGTTTTCTTCAACCTGATCTGGTAATCATAGGAGAGTCTTCGGCAGAGGCTGGAGCAATCGTAGAGGCGATTCATCGCCAAATGTGCGAGAATACGCCAGTTATTTCACGGATGTCCATAATAAATGCCGAACTAGCAAAGGTATGTCTAAATACCTACATCACTGTAAAAATAAGTTTTGCTAACTCGATAGCTAATCTTTGTGAGAGAGTTCCTGGAGCTGATGTCGATTCTGTTACTAAGGCAATTGGAGTAGATAGAAGGATCTCGCCATATTATTTTCAGGGAGGTCTGGCCTTTGGTGGTACATGCTTTCCCAGAGATGTCAAAGCGTTTATGACTTTAGCTGAAAAATATAGTGTCCAGGCTGAACTCATATACGCAGTTGAAAAGATAAATAAACACCAGAATCAACACTTAGTTGATGTTGTGTTGCGCGAATTGGAGACGGTGCCGAATAAAACAGTAGGTATACTCGGCCTTGCGTTTACAAACAATACACCTGTTATCACAGAATCTCCTGCGATCAAATTAATTGGTGAGCTGATAAAGCATGATATCAGAGTGCTTGCCTATGATCCATTGGCAATAGAAAACACCAGGAGTATATTTGGTAGCCAGGTAGAGTACGTTCACTCTGTAGAAAGTTGTTTGGCACATGTAAACCTAGCTGTCATCACCTTGCGCAACCCGCAGATAAAAAAGGCAGTAGAAAGCTTCGTCGCAAAAAATCCTCTTACGATCATAGATTGTTGGCGTATGATTGATGCGAATCAACTGAATAAAACTCTGATAAAATATGTGCCAATTGGGAGGTATCTCGAAGAAGATTGATAAAGATCTCATGGATAAAAAGATTAACATGTTTCCACAATTGTTAAATCAAGGTTTTAAGGTGATCAACCTAGCGATTAAAACATCAATATGAAACTATTAACAATACGAAAACTCAGTATCGGCCTTTCTTTCAACTTAACTTGGTTACTAAAGAACTACAATAGCTGTCATTTTGCGGTTCTGGAGTATTTTCCTCAAAATTAATCACGCATTCTATTGAATTTTTGTTTTTCGTGCGTTAGCAGAGACGATTTATAATCTCTATAAAACCAGAAATTTCAAAGGGAGGATTATCAGAATGAAATCAGAAACATTGGAGTTTAATACTGCAAACGGACCAACTACAGCATACGTAGCGTTGCCTGAAGTTGAGACTGATAAGGCATTGATTTTAATCCACGAATGGTGGGGTTTGAATGAACACATAAAGGATGTTGCAAACCGTTACGCTCAAGAGGGTTTCATAGTTATAGCTCCGGATCTTTTCCGAGGAAAAGTAACTAGCGATCCTGCAGAAGCCTCAAAATTGATGCACGAATTAGCGATAGAAGATGGCTTAGACGTTATAAAGAATGCTATGAACTCTAGCAAAGAAAAATATACTATCTCAGCTTTTGGCATAACTGGATTTTGTATGGGAGGCACTTTTGCCTTGAGAGCAGCCTGCGAATTAGATGGATTGAAAGCCTCTGTGCCATTTTACGGAGATATTCCTGACGAAGAGATTCTGAAAAAGCTTAAAATACCGACTCTTTTTATTTCAGGAAAGCGTGATAAGTGGATAACGCCGGATAAGGTTACAAAGATGGAGGATATCTCTGCCCGTTATGAATTGCCGTTAGAATCGCTAAAATACGATGCTGATCATGCATTTTTCAATAACACTAGACCAGAAGTTTATGATGAAGCCTCTGCTAAAGATGCTTGGCAGAAAGTGTTGAAGTTTTTCAAGGAAAAGCTCTCTTAGCTGTTTTGACTTAATACGAGTCCTGCCTCTGCTTTTTGAGTAGGCAGGACTTTTATTGAAAAGCTATATTATTTTGAGGGGTGGGTTTATGGAGATAAAGGAAAAAGTCGCTTTTGTAACTGGTGGGACGAAGGGGATTGGTAGAGCTATTGCAGAGGAGCTATTAAAAGTTGGAGCTTGTGTGTTCATTTGCTCTAGGCATATCGAGCATGTGGAGAAGACCGTAGAGGAGCTACTTCCGGTAGGCAAAATACGAGGGAATGTGTGTGATGTTCGTAATGAAACTCATGTGAAAAATGCATTGGCTGAATGTGAGCAGGCATTTGGTGGGTTAGACATTTTAGTAAACAACGCCGGGATTGGAATAATGGGTAAGACAGTTGAGGAGATGTCGGTAGATGAGTTTCGTCAGACGCTGGAGACGAATCTTTTTGGGGTATTTTATTTTTGTCATTATGCAATTCCGATGATGAGGAAACGAGGTGGTGGTTACATAATCAATATCTCGAGCTTAGCGGGGCAGAATGCACATCCTCGAATGGCTGCTTATAATGCCTCAAAGTTTGGATTAAACGGTTTTTCTGAAGCATTGATGCAAGAAGTAAGACACGACAACATCAAGGTTAGCTACATATGTCCTGGCTCGGTGAATACACATTTCGCTGGTGAAACTCCATCTTTGGATAACGCATGGCAGTTACAGCCTGCGGACATCGCCAAGGTCGTCATTGACTTATTGCAAATGCCTGATAGAGCCTTACCCAGCAAGATTGAGATTCGTCCAAGTAAGCCACCCAAACGTTGAGTTAATCCAGAGATGAAAAGATAAATTTACAGGAATGCCCGTGAAGGATAGGAAAATTCAGATCGATACTCCTATCATGATGCTTCATGAATTTGGAGTAGCTGGATTGAGCAAAAAAAGAGCATTAAAGCTCGCATGCGCCGTAGCTAGTTTTGTTGAGAAGAGTGATGCAAGCGAGGCAACGGTCGAGGACTTGCTATCGTATCTTCCTATGCGTTGGGAAGATCGCTCAAATCTGATTCAAATAAAAGATTTGAGGGATGGTACGGAAGCCTCGCTTGACTTGTATGTAAGGACCGCTGCGGGTTATAGAGTAGGAAAATATCGATCAGATAAACAGCCGCCACTTTACATATTCGAGGTCTCAGCTTCTGATCTTCAGCGTCTTTATAAGCCGGTCGTAGTGTGGTGGTTTATTTCCGGAAAGAGAGCTGAGCAAATAATCAATTATTATCAATCGCGTTTCTTGCGAGGTACAAGGTTTGTAGCTTATGGTAAATGGGAATGGGACGCAAGAAGAGCGACTTTCTCGCTTAGAATCAACAAACCAGCTGAGTTAGAAATATTACCGACTAATCCTGAGAACAGCTTTGAGTTATTCAAGAGCTTAGAGAAAGAGGATGAGCCGGAGGAAGAGATTTTAGATGATGCCAATCAATTTCCGATGATTCACACGGCTAGAAGAGTCCCAGTTTACCGTAAGCTCGGGCCTTTTCAGACCAAAGCGCTTCGAGAGATAGTTTTCGACGTACTGCAAAAATTAGATATAGATAACATTCAAGAGCGATTGCCTGCGGATCTTGTTAGCAAGCAAGGTCTTATCCCGATTGGACAGGCTTATAAGGAAATTCATTTCCCGCCAGAGGATTCTGATCTTACAGTTTATGAAAAAGCCAGATCACGCGCACACCTAAGGCTCATATTTGAAGAACTCTTTTGGATTTCATTCCTTTTACAACTTAAGCGAGCTGATGTTAAAAAAGAGTCAAAGGGAGCGACTATTCAGATAAATGAATCAATTCGCAGGAAAATATTCTCCGCAATACCTTTCGAATTAACCAATGCTCAGAAGAGAGTCGTTGAGGAAATCTTCAAAGATATGACCTCAAATAAGCCGATGAATAGGCTTATACAGGGAGATGTTGGTAGCGGTAAGACCATTGTCGCATTGTGTGCGATGTTGCTCGCTATAGAAAATGGATATCAAGCTGCCTTAATGGCTCCCACTGAGATACTGGCTGAACAACATGCTCGTAACATTAAAAAGATAATTGAAGATAAATTACCATACAAAATAGAACTTCTCGTGGGAAGTCTCAAAGCCTCGCAAAAAAGACGAATTCAGCATGAGATTGCTGAAGGTAAAATTGATCTTATCGTGGGCACTCATGCATTAATTCAGGAAGAGGTCAAATTTTGCAATTTAGGACTTGCGGTGATCGATGAGCAACACAGATTTGGAGTCTTGCAAAGAGCGGAACTTAGAGCAAGAGGAATAAACACTGACACTTTATTCATGACAGCTACTCCCATTCCTCGGTCTCTCGCCATGACCATCTACGGTGATCTGGATGTTTCGATAATTGATGAACTACCTCCGGGCAGGACTCCTGTGAAAACTGTGGTTGTAGGTGAGGATAAAAGAGATGGCGTATATCGTGGAATAGATCGAGAGATTAGATCAGGTAGGCAGGTTTATATTGTCTATCCACTAATAGAAGAATCAGAGAAAATGGATTTGAAAGCAGCAACGGAAATGTACCGGAAACTTAAAGATGAGATATTCCCTCATTACAACGTAGGATTACTGCACGGAAAGATGAAGTCTGTAGATAAAGAAGCCGTGATGAAAGATTTCGTAGATGGCAAATTACATATTTTAGTTTCAACAACCGTCATCGAAGTTGGTGTGGATGTTCCCAATGCTTCACTAATGATAATCGAGCATGCTGAGCGATTTGGACTTTCTCAACTACATCAACTTCGAGGACGTGTCGGCAGAGGAGCTTCACAGAGCTATTGTGTTTTAATGTCAGCTGATAAAACAACTGAACTAGCCAAACTAAGGCTTGGAATTATGGAAGAGACTAATGATGGGTTTAAAATAGCAGAAAAGGATTTAGAATTGCGTGGACCAGGTGATATCCTTGGAACTAAACAGTCAGGAATACCAAATTTTAAAGTTGCCAATTTGGTAAGAGACATAGAGATTTTGGAGGCGGCTAGACGTGAAGCTGCTATGTATTTAGATTCGGAAAATAGAAAATCACCTGAAGTATTGAGAATGATTGAGTTGGCCCGAGATAATCCTCGTTTTAAGCTAGCAGGCATAGGTTAAATGCTTTTCTTGAATTTTTGTTACAAAATCGTTTATCATCAAACTCGTGATCTTATCTTCACTGAGTGAGTACAAAATTGTTAGTGGGGGCAAGATTATGTTGGTTCTCCCGCCTATAAACTCGCAAGAAGAGAGGAAAAAATATGGAAAATAGAGAAAAACAAGAGATACCTTCTACGGTTTCCTACGAAAAAAATAGAGGTAAGACAACTGAGAAAAGACAAAAAAGAAGACATCAGTTGAGACACAGCAATAAAGGGCGATTTGCAAAGGCTGGACGTTTCACCGACAGGCGCAAGAGAAGAGAAACCTTACGTGGAGATGGAAGGTTTAAATCCAAAAGGCCAGCCCTGGGAAAACAGACAAAATTTGCTAAGAGAAGGCCATTAAAACAACGTAAAGGGAAAAGTTTAAAGGCAAAAAGAAAGCGCCTAGAGCCGATAACTAGTGATCTACAAATTACTGGTGGAAGACATCGTGGAAAGCTTTTGCAGAGCACAGCATCACCTAAAATTCAAATAACACCATCTGCAGTTCGTCAAGAGTTATTTCGTGCTTTGCGCAGGCGAGTTAGAATGAAACGGTTTCTTGATTTATGCGCTGGTGCTGGCACTGTGGGCATGGAAGCTTTATCTAGGGGAGCGCTATTGTGTACCTTCGTTGAGCGGTCTGCCAAGATGTGTAGCTTCATAAGGAAAAATATGGAAATTTGTGGAATTAAGGAAGGTCATGGGGAAATATTTCAAATTGAAGCCGTTCCATTTCTAAAGCGCATGAAAAAACGCCATCGTTACTGGGATATAGTCTACTTTAATCCTCCATACGATGCTAACTATGAAGAGGTGCTATTGTATTTTGCTAAAGGTGCAGCCGTTTGCCCAAAGGGAGGAATTTTAGTCATAGAGCATCCAACAGAGATGTTCTTTGAAGAAAAATTAGGTGTTTTGAAGAGGACAAATGTATTGACGATTGGTAATACAGGCTTGACTTTTTACGAGCGAGTTGCCTAATCAATGAGAATAATTGCGGGAAAGTATCGAAGGCGCATAATCAAAAGTGCGCCTTCACTCAAAATACGCCCTACCTCTGATCGGCTGCGCGAAACTTTATTCAATATCTTGACTAATAGAATAGACGATGAAACTTTTTTTCTGGATCTGTGCGCCGGTACAGGAGCTGTTGGAATAGAAGCATTGTCGAGAGGAGCTGGGTTTGCCACTTTCGTAGATAAATCGAGAAAAGCCTGCATGCTAGTCGAAGAAAATCTGGATCTTCTGCAGATACCTGAGGACAAAACTGAAGTTATACGCGCAGATGCAGCTGAATACATCAAGAGAGCTGAGAAGAATTTCAATTTAATTTTTTATGACCCGCCGTATAGAGATAATTATCTAGAAGTCCTATCTGCTATAGCTTTTGGGAAGGTTTTAACAGAAGATGGAATCTTGATAGTAGAGCATGAGAGCAAAAAAGACTTACCAGATAGTATCGGAAAGATTCGACGATGGAGATTAATTAAACAAGGTAGCTCCTCGCTCAGTTTTTACGAGAATTGCTGATCTAAAGGTAAGTTTATTGATGAGTTTTAAATAAAGATGAGCCCCTAAGTTAGGGCTCATCTTTATATGGGTGTTTTAGTTGACCCGCTGAAATCCGGTCAGAGTTATGCTTTGAATGTATGGAGTTCCGGGAGGCAACCTAGTTGGATCTAGGAAACTAGTGTCAAAAGTCCAGTCTCTAGTTGGTGGATTATAAACTCTGCTGCAGCATTTAAAGGGGGCATTATTATTTTGTGAGTTAAAGAGGTTGATCAGAGAGCCAGTGTAGCAGAGCCTGGCACCACCCCAATTCTCGAGAAATCGCTTAAAGTTGTGCACTCCACCAGCTAATCGTGGGTCACCTCCACCTTGATTTGGTGTCTCATCTTTACTGCTTTTTGGATCTCCTGCCAACATGGCAAACCGGACGTAAGTATTGGAGGCAGAGCGTTGAGACTTATCGAATGGGTACCGGAAACTGCGCGAATCTGACCAGTTGTTAGATAGAATGGTTATGGCATCTGCAACGATTGAAGCCGGGATGTGATCGGCAGTATTTTGAGGAAGATAATTAGAGGGTGGGGTTGGGTTTCCAGTCGATGAAACTCCAGTAGCGTTATAATTACCAAGCACGTAAACTCCATTTTCTGAGGCGACTGTGAAGCCTTTAGTATTGAGAGGATTAGATGCATCATAAATCCCTGGGAGAGCTTGTCCATTTATCAGTCGGACTCCCCGACGATAGTATTTGTGTTCGAACAGGGCAGCAATGTCAGGGGAGGTATAGCTTCCGCTTCCTGTGTATCGTGGTGCCTCGTTGGTATAGTCTACATCTAAGGTTCCATTTCCATTAACGTCCTCTCCTGGCTGTAGCAAGCCATCGTTGGGACCATAAACATCCTCCATATCGTATTGACCATCAAAGTCATAATCTCCTCGACGGTCTGAAACGTATAAGACCCAACCATTAGCTTGTGGTACATCAGTAGCCCTCAATGCGTGTCCTTCTGTGGTAGCGTAGAGAGTATTGGTGGGCATCTGACTATCAAAATTTCCCGAGAGGAAACTTCTAAGATTTGCAACATCAATATCAATCATGCTCATAACCCCGGCCCAGGGAATAGACCCGTTTGGATACAGGTTGTTTAAGTTGGTGTTAGATAATGAATCATTGTAAAGACCTTCGCGTGTGTCGAACATGTTTATCGGGAATGGTACTATCTCGTATTGAGTTGTCGGAACGAGTCCCACTACAAGTTTTCGATGTGCCACATGATCGGTGAACCCACCATTACAACCCACATCGTTATTGGTCCAGGTCAAACCTAGGTTTGTAGATATTCGTACAACGACCAGATTTTGTCCACTATTAAAGTATGTGTAGCAGTTTGTATCATTTGCCATTATTTGTACACCAGGTATTGAGAATCTTTGTAGCTTTATTACTGACCTTGAGTCCGCATTGCCGTAGCCTTGTATATTACTCGCAAAGGCTGGTCGCTCTGTTACACCTAAGCTCAAGATATCCTCAGTTACATCTTTAGTTTCTACATTTCCGGTTAACTGATTTATATCTACCAACTCTACTTTTATCCAGAGCTCACGGCCAGGAATATAAAATCTTTCTCCGTTGATTCTAGTGGCTTGATATCCATCTCTCATTGGTTTTGGTTGATAACCTCTAGCCTGTCCGGATGACGGGTCAGAACCTTGTCCGTCTGCAGCTCCATCAAGTCTTATCCCGCAAGGAGTGGAAACAGGTTGCTGGCCTGTGCCTGAGGCACAGCCTGGAAGTTTAGCTTTACTATCTGATAAGCTGATACGAATACCCCTCTTATTAGCGTATCTTTCTCTTGTAGTGACTAATGAATCGGCAGTAGCAGATGTCACAGGAACTATGCTGCCACCTAAATTTTGAAGATCTCCAACCTGTTTACCACGCTTAATGAGCTCGATGTACCCGAGTGCTCCTCTGCTTGCTATGGCCAGGGGAAGGCGTAATGATCTTTGATTAGCGAGTAGGTTACCTTGAAAGGTGTTCTCTACCGTAGACCAGTTTAAATTTTTGTATACCGGCGGAAAGTCTGGTTCATTCGATACATTAAGAGGTGGACCACTTGTAACTGTATTTAAAGCGCTTCCATCGGTAGCTCTCAGTTGAATGTATGTTCCAGAGGCATTTTTAACGTATACATTGTTACCCCATTGAGTTGATGGATGCCAATTCCTTGCAATGTCTGTTATGATTTCCTTGTGTGCGGTTACTTTAGATGAAAAATACAGTCCAGTGCTCGCCATCGCGAAAATATTGCCATTACTGTGTACTCGACCTCCAAAATCAAATCGAGGGCCCGGGTGAAACTCAACGTCATCATCGTAAAAAATACCGAATTGGAAGATGGGGATTCTATCGTTATAGAACCAACGACGCAAACTTACCTGAACACCGGTAGCAGCCTCCGTGGCAGTCGTATCAAGCTGCCATTCATCCCGAAGGGATTTTAATCCTTGAAATATGCCTCCAGTCATGTCAACCACCCTGGATGTTCCGGTTTGGGTGACTTGTTGTGTAAAAGTATAGCCACTGAATCCAGGGGGCGGTGTATTCCGAACAGCATCTAGATCTACCGGATCTGGAGATAGTTTCAGTTCAAATGTTTTATCAAAATTATACGTCATCACCTCCAGGCTAGCCTGAGCGGCCGCCAAGGCTCGTGTCTCGGCTGCATCGTTTGAAGTTGCGAGAGTTTCATTTGTAGTTCTGGTTATTGCGATAGCAACAAATGCAGTTAGAAGAGTTAAAATTAGCAAAGTTATGATTAGCGCTGAACCTTTTTCATTTTCGTTTCTCATAGAATCTGTATACCTCCAATAGAATTTTACCCGGCGTCGTATATGACGTTTCTCGTGCTAAATGAAGCTGTTAAGGTAATTGTTTTGAACGCTTTAGTTTGTTCATCAACCTCAGGTGACTGAACAGTGATTGATATATTTATTTGTCTGACATCATTCATAGCTAATGGAGTATCGTCTGTAGTGCCCCTTATTCTATCTGGACCGGCTATGGGATCGTCCAGCACTCGTCCATCATCCATTAGATATTGAATTTGAAGATCTTGTACGTTATAGGCGATTGGCATTTGTTGGATCTGATCTGATGCAGGTGCACCTGTGTTATTACCAAAGGTGATCCTAACTAATGTTCCATCATTTAATACCCTGTAAGCTACCCAAAATATTCGTTTCGCTGAAGCCACGTAGGTTGTACAGTTGTCAACTATCGTTGGTGGATTACACTTTCTAAGTAAACTAACGTTACTGCCGCTGCCGCTCAGTGATTGGTTGATTCCGAGAGGGTCTCCTGTAGAAACCCTTATTCTGTTCGAGGCGGGAACTTCTGTAACCATGACAACAACCTGGGATGAGTCAGATTCCACAAGATATAAATCAAAAGGTCTTGCATTTGCAGCCCCGCCGCTAGATGTTATTAGATCTATAGCATTAGAAGATACAACACTAGCATCCGTAAGTGAGATTGTATTGCCTCCATTAAACGATAGATCTCTATAAACGAAAGATATCGTGTCTGTTCTGACAGTTGGTCTTAAACTGTTAGGAAACATATCATTTCCTGCAATTATGGAGGTTAAGAAATCCCTATTAGTGTCAGCCTCTAAAGGGAGGCTGAGTAATCGAGGGACAGCATTATTCGGGAGGAGTCCTCCTGTTCTGTGATAACTTAGACCTGCATTCAAAGCATCTCTTCCGATTAAGTGAAGCGCTATTCTAGCGTTTTTAAGTATGTTAGCCTGGCGGCTTGCACGATTACGGTCTACAAATCCAACTTGTAACAACCCATAAACTGATCCTATCACGACCAGGAATATTGCCATTGTTATCATCATTTCAATGATTGAAAATCCGCTCTCGTTTCTTTCAGCTTTCATAGGATTCACCCCTCTTTAGTCGTATCTAGTGATTATGGTTGAAACGGTTTGTTCCCTTTGCAGTTGATTAACTCGATAACGAACTGTGACATCTATTCTTCTCATTCTTATTTCGTATGGAGGGCTCGGGCGCTGTGGATCTTGTAAGTCAGTGATCACTATTTTTCTTTCATAATCCTGCAAGATAGGGCTAGTGTTTGTATAACTACCTACTATGCAAGGTCCCGGAGCTGGACATGCATCATCTGCCGTCCCTGCTATTCCGTCTGCTCCCAGATCCTGACGAATTGGTGTCCAGCCATTTAAGAAAATTCCCTGTGGAACTCCATTTTCATCGGGATTATTTCCTACATTACCGACAGCACGCCAATTTGAGAGCCCCGAATTGACTCTACGGCCCAAATCTCTGGCCGCAAAGATAGATTCGATAGCTGAAAGCGCCAATTGTTTAGCTAACACTTGTTTTTCAGTCTCGTAGGCTCGCACTAAGTTAGCTGTAAGTGCCCCGGCGGCTGCCATTACCCCAACCATTAGTATTATCAGAGCTATCATTACATCCAAGTACGAGAAACCGTTTTCACTTTTTATCTTCATGCTTCCTCCTAGATCCTTGAGTCTTTCAGTAGATAGCTTGATTTTTAGCTGTGAAGAATTATGAACCTCCAGAACTGAATCGTCTGGAGTCTTTCCATTTGTTCATCGAGGATAGATTTCTGTCCCATTCCCACAAGCGAACGAACCCACTGCCACCTACTACCGTGATGGCCCTAGCGATTTCAGATGCGTTTGGGTTGTCTCTTTTTGGAGACCAGATGAATATCGAAGCGCTTACTAATGACGCATTAGTTCCTATAGGGTCTGTTCCTGCGTTGACTACTGTTCCGTTTCTCTGAAATCTTAGGGTGCAGACTTGGTGCGTAACACTTGGTGGATACACACTGATTGCATAGTTTGCGGGCGGGGCAGCAATCATCTCTGGTGGATTTAGGGTGATGTCAGGTGGACGAGAATCTACCCTTACCTCTGTTGGTGAGAATAATACTACTTCTCTAATTTTCTTATCATCTGCATAAGTGGTGGGATCTCCTTCATCTATTAACCTAACTATGTTGTCAGTTAGGTCGATTTCAACCCTCATTGTCTCTCTCTGAGTCAATGCCCTCTGCCTAGCCTCTTGAAGAATATCCGCTATTTTCAAGGCTTGTTCATCTGGTTTTAAAAGCCTTTGATGACCAGTGAGTAAAAATAGACTAACCCCCATTAGTACAAAAATTATGGTTATTACTATCAGAAGTTCTACTAATGAAAATCCACGTTGCATAAGTTTCCCCTTCTCAATTTACTCCATACAAAAAGGCAATAAGATTCTATCAATTAGCTCTATAAAAATCAAACAAACAATGACAAACATTTTCCGAAAACTTTTAACAAAATTTTTGATGAAGACATGACAGCGAACTAAAGTTCTTTGAATGCGTTAGTTATTCGGTTAAAATAGCAGTTCAGAAAAGCTGGTATATGAGCATCTTACAGCGTAAAAGTCTACTGGATTATTTAATTGGTGGGGTGTTGATAAAGTTAGGTAGTTTTATTGACAAGATCACAGGGCGAAATTGGAAGCCATCTAGCAGCTTAGCCACGAGTGAGCTTATAGATAAGATAAAGAAAATGTTGGATTTTGAAGTGAGGAAAAACGGGGCGGTTAAGTTCGTGCCTCATGAAATAAAGATAAGAATTCAATGGGATAAATTCAGTGACGCCGGAAGCTTAGACAAGTTAAGAAGTGAAATATTGGTTGCGATTATAGATCACATAAATGATAACCTTTATCACACATATGCTCCATTGAATTTGGAGATAAAGTCGGATTATTTTGTGGATGGAGTGCTATTAAGAGCTAGTTTTGGTGAATTTGCTTCTGGTGAGGCTGAGCTCGTAATTGATTTGGATAAGAGTGAAGCTTCTGCAGTTTCAGCTGAAAAACAAGAGCCTCCAAAATCTTCTTATTCATTGCTAATAAAATATTCAAATGATCCGGAAGGTAGGTTTATAGAAATTCCTGTGGAAGCAGGAAGCGTAATCAGTATGGGTAGAGCTAAAGAGAATCATGTAGTATTAGAAAATCCTAGCGTTTCCAAAATACATGCTAGTTTGAAAATTACAGCTGATGGAGAGATTTTAATCTCTGATGTGGGATCAACCAATGGGACTTTTATAAATGGTGAGAGATTAGACGTTGGAAAAGCATATCGACTAAATAGAGATTCGAAACTGAGGATCGGAACTGTTGAATTATCAATAACTCTGCGTGATAGAGATCGAGAGCCGCAGCATGATATATCGAGTGTAAGCTCTGGTAGTTTATCTACTACGCTAATGACTGATCAGCTCGATATGAAAGGGGGAGAATGAGGATTATGCTGGGGCTTCTTAATCTGAGTTGGAGATTAATTTCTTTGGAGCAGTTGATAGATAATCAGGTTTTGGAGAAAATTCCGGCTACATTGACTTTATTCTACTTGCTGGGATTAGCTATATTAACAACTCTCTTATTTCTTTTTATCTTCATCAGAAGATTTAAGCCCAGTTTTGCCTTTGAAAAAGGTTTACCTGAGGCAATCATACGCAAAACCAATAGAGCAATGACGGCTCGCAGCCTGAGAATTTGGCAACTTGTTTTCATTGCTCTTGCGATTACCGTATTTAGTTTTCATGTTTATTGGGTTAAATTCGCCGTTATCGATAATGAAAAATTCCAAAAGCTTAGCAGTCGGGATCTGAGGTTCAGAAGAATTTCTGCCTCTCAACTTAGAGGTTGGATATTAGATAGATCCGGAAAACTAGAAAACTCGCTTGCTTATTACAAGAAGGATTCCGATGGCTCGATCAAGAGATCTTATAGGCTCGATAGAGAGATGGCACACCTTTTAGGTACGGAGATAGGTGTGCCAGGGTTGGACCGTGCGTTATTTAAACAGGATATCGATAAAATGCCAGAGGCTATTGAGGTAGTAAAAAGCGAGAAACCAACTGAACCTGAGGATAAAGATGTCAGACTCACAATCGATGCCGAGCTTCAAAGATTTGTTGCTAAACAGCTCGAGGGCAAAAAGGGTGCGATTGTGGTTTTAAATCCCCAGACTGGCGATATTTTGAGTATTTACTCTAATCCTTCATTTTCGTTGAATGAGATCAAAGACGAGGAGGATTTAATCAGATTAGAGAATGACAAAGCCAATAAGCCGCTCTTGAATAGAGCCACACGAGAGTATTACGTTCCTGGATCAACTTTTAAAACCCTTACTATGATAGCAGCTTTTAGGGCAGGAATGCAGAATGCTATTTTCACAAGTCGTCCTGAGGGATTTATTCCTTTTCGTGGCTCTAAGCCCATTTTAGACGCTAATGGTGGATGTGAACCGCCATATGGGTGTACTGATTTGAATATAGCTCAAGCTTATGAGGTTTCGAGTAATCAATATTTCGCTCAAATGGCAGTAGCGCTCGGAAGAGAGCGAATGAAGGAAACCGCTCAGCTTTTTGGTATAGCTACGGTTGAAAAGCCAGAAGAGGCGTTAAAAGTAAGGTTTTTCCCTGATATATGGAATACAAGTAGTAGCAGAGTAGCTAGTGTCTTAGCTCCGGCTCAATCAGTTTTAGTCACTGGGAGTTCAATATCGGATTATGATTTAGGATTGGAAGGAATGGGGCAAGGATACGCAGGCCAAATGACCCCATTTCAGATGGCTTTAATAGCTGCTGCTGTTGGTAACCTTCAAGGTAAGTTGATGAAACCAAAAATCGAATATGATCGTCAGCCTGAGGTGTACTCGCAGGTTTTGACACCAAATCAAGCAGCCACAATTCGAGATATAATGGCTCTAGTAACTGAAGGTGCTGGAGGAACAGCAACACGTGTTTTTGCCTCTCTCCGCGGACAGGGAATAAGAGTCGGAGGGAAAACTGGAACGGCAGAGAAATTAGCTCCCGTCTTTGATGAGAAAGGAAAGTTGAAAATGGTCAAGAGAAAACGGAAAGTGGCCGGACAAATCATAGAGTACGAAGTGCCTATGATGCAGGAGAGAACTGATAGCTGGTTTATCTGTGTAGCTCCACTGGAAAATCCTCAACTCGCAATAGCAGTTGTCGTGGAAGGCGGAGGTTTTGGTGCTAAAACAGCAGCGCCAATAGCAGCAAATGTTATCCAAAGAGCCAAAGAGCTGGGACTTCTGGGTGACAGATACAAATCCGATGCTAATAAAGCAAGGAGATGAGTAAATAGGTGACATGAAAAGTAGGCCGTCTTTACACATCTTAATGTTAATGCTTTTAGTTTTTCTTTCAGCAGCGGCACATTATGCAATTTATTATTCGGCTTTGATACGCGGGTACGAGACCTCAGCACTTACTGCAATAAGAAATCTCTCGATCCTTTGTCTTCTATTAGTTTTACCAATAATCATCTCTGTAATCTTTAAGTATCGGGGTGATTGGACGGTTTACACATCCGCTGTCTTGCTTTTTTCCATAGGTCTCACAATGCAATACAGATTGTTCAGTGATCCAGAGTATATATCGAGAGCAAATAAGGCAGAGGCACGGCAGCTAAAGATTAGAACGCTGCAGGAACGCTATGTTCAAGAAAATTACTCAGCTGAAAAGAAAAAAATGATGGGATTACCTGCAACTCCACCAACTCCCGCTGATTTATCAAAGGAGAATCCGAAGCCTGCGCCGGAGACAATAAAGGATGTCTTAGTCTCGGGCAAAACTTGGATACCGCTCTTTGCAATACTTGTAATGATTGCTTCTCTTTTGCTAATGAGCAAAGATGGCATACAACTTACTTTACAAAATAACGGATTTCTAGTAGTGATAGTTACTCTAATTCCTCTTATGGGTGCTGCTGTTACCTCTCAATCAGGGAAGTTTATGGGAAACATGACTCCATGGGAGCCATCAAAAATTCCATTTTTGCTTGGCTTCGCTGCAGTTTTGAGCGAATTGTACAAGAGATTGATGAAGACTTATTGGGGAATTCCAAGAGCTCGGGACCTCATACCATTAATTTTCATGGCTATCCTGCCGTTTATTCCATTTTTCGTTCTAAAAGATTTCGGCCAGATGCTCGTTTTTAGCACGGTCTATATAACACTTTATTTGGTTGCGGTAAGACGCACGCTACAGCGATTGGTTTTTGCTGGCTCAGTGGCTTTATTAGCTGCAATTTTGATTGTAAGTGCTTTGCCATCAAGTATTCAACAGAAAGTTCC
Source organism: uncultured Blastocatellaceae bacterium (assembly GCA_964486055.1). Lineage (GTDB taxonomy): Bacteria > Acidobacteriota > Blastocatellia > Pyrinomonadales > Pyrinomonadaceae > J014. The sequence continues at coordinate 188,770 of CAZALE010000003.1, read as the reverse complement.
TTTACTTTCTACCATTTCAGCCCCAATTAAAAACATTCTTCCGCCCAGGATTCATCAAAGGTTTCATCTTTGGTTCGATGCATTTACTCCACCTCCTCCAGACACACCGTGGTGGAAAAACGACTTAGCCGAGTTTTACTGGCGTCAGCAGCGAAGTGATCTGATTGAAAGAAGACCAGAAACAGAATCGCTTTACTCAGAGCTAGATAAGATCGAAAATTCCAAGAGTATTGATGCCAACATGCGAAATCGTGCATCTCAGATTCGATCAGACTTGAGGAAAATAGCTTTGGAAGATATTTTGCACATGTACGAGATAACCAAAGATCTAGACGAGGCTAAGGAAGAAAGTAATGAGAATCAGCGAGAGCGTCAAGAGGAGGAGAGAAATCTAAGAGAGTTAAAGAGCAAGCTGGATGAAATAAATGAGAGAGCATGGTTTGGTGATGATGCCTTACAAGCCTCCCGCGCAACGTTTGGCATTTTTTTTGGAGGAACTACGGGGAGAGGGCTAGGACTTGGCTATGTTGAATTGATTCCAGTAGCCGATTCTGATTATATTTATGCTGCCATTGGTGAGGAGCTTGGACTTTTCGGAGGATTACTGATAACCTTGGCGTTGATAATTTTTGTTAGTGCAGGTATTAAAATAGCTGTTAATTCTCGTGATATGTTCAGTAAGCTTTGTGCTACAGGTTTGACTGCTTTTATCGGTTTTCAAGCTCTGGTCAACATGGGTGGTATCACCAGGGCTCTTCCTATGACTGGAATAACTTTGCCATTCGTAAGTCATGGAGGTTTTTCATTGATAACCAGTTTCGCCATGCTCGGAATGTTAATGGCCATCTCTCATCGTAATTCGCTTGATTTACAAGCAGATTTAGGTAAGTTAAAGTAAACAGGAGTGAGAAAATGATTGAAGAATATCAAATAATTTCAGGAGCTGTAACTGATAGAGGACTAAATGAAAGAAGGATCCAAAATGAAGACTCGTATTTAGATTTACCCGAATACGGAGTTTTTGCTGTGGCTGATGGAGTCGGTGGAGCTCAAGCTGGAGAAGTAGCCTCTAAAATGGCCGTAGAAATATTGGCAGAAGCGTTTGTGAATTTAAAATCTCACGATGACGCTGAAGAAATAATGAAAGAAGCCATTAAAAAAGCGAATGCTGCAGTATATCAAATGTCCAAAGAGTTGCCGCAGCTTTCTAGCATGGCGACCACCATAGTTGCTCTCCATGTCAAGAACAATATTGCCACGATAGCTCATGTTGGCGATTCTCGTCTATATCGTTTGGATCCTAGAGGTAATTTTTTCAGGGAGACTCAAGACCACTCTATAGTTGAGGAAGAGGTAAGAGCCGGTAGAATGACTCTCGCGCAGGCCGCTAATCATCCATCAAGAAATGTCATAAGTCGTGCTATCGGGGCTGAGCGAGATGTGGACATGGATTTAAAAACAATAATGATAGAACCGAACACAACATTCCTACTCTGTTCAGATGGGGTGACTCGCCACATCGAGGACTATGAACTACGTGAGATACTGGTAGAAAACTCCGATCCAAAACAGGTCTGCGATAAAATAAAACAAATTTGCTACCGGCGGGGTGCTGAGGATAACCTGACTGCTGTGGTAGTAAAGGTTGTTGCTCAGAGACAGGTAGCTGATGAGGAAGAGACGATATCTTCAGTAAGAAGTGCGTCAGCTGATAATAGCTCGTTGGAATTAGCTACTCAAGAACTGAAAGTTTCTTCAGCGATTACTGATTTTGAGCAACGTAATGAATCCTCAGGGAAAGAGGCCGCTTTATCAGATAAGTCGAGTTCTGTAAAAATTGAAAAACAATCAGTCGCTCAAATTTCAGAGTCAATTAGGCAAGAGAGAACTAGCATTCTATCTAAGATCTTTTGGGCTCTTCTCTTAGTAGCACTAGGCATGATACTAGGGGCGGTTATTTATCATTTTGCTCTCTTAAGGTACGGAAAGCTAGAGGTTAACATTTTTCAGTCAGATCTACCTCAATCAGACTTGCCTTCGTCAGACATACCTCGACCATCGTCAGTCAGCACAGAAAAAGTTGAAATTCCTAATATTGAATATGTTTCTTTTGAAGATAGTCGTCGCAACGTCGATAAGGATCCAAATCGATATATAGAATTGAGTCGTGGGCAGGCTGAGACGCCTGAGGATTTTTACCTTTTGGGGAGAGCATATTTTCTAACAGGTAAATACCTACAAGCTAAAGAGGCTTTTGAAAAAGCCAAAACTCAGCTTGATAAAGCTAAGCAAGTTAACAAAACAACTTTAGAGACTGAATTAGCCATAGGGTTAGCAATAGTCGAAAATGCCATTGCTCGCCGCGAATTCATAAATCAAAAATCCCTCATGACAGGGATCTCAAATTCTGAATCAAACGCATCAACTCAGGTTCCGAGCAATGCACAATGAGGACAGAGTAAAAGAGTTAACCATTAAAAACTTTCAAAATAGCTTCTTCCAAACTGTTAACTCCTGTGAGCCTGATATCGTTATTTTTTTTGATGCCTGAGGAGTTAGAAGCTGGTAAAATGACTCGCTTAAATCCTAGTTTTTTGGCTTCTTTAACTCGAGTCTCGGAGTTTGAAACTCCTCGTATTTCCCCGGCTAGTCCTACTTCTCCGAATATCACCAGGTCTGAGGGAATCGGGGTATTTCTGAAACTGGATGTAACCGCCATGAGGATGGCTAAATCAGCAGATGGTTCGTCTATTTGTAACCCGCCGGCGATGTTTATAAATATGTCCTCTCGAAATAATGGCAGCCCGATGCGCTTTTCTAAGATGGCTATCAATAAAGTTAGGCGGTTGTAATCAAAGCCTTGTGACATTCTTCGGCCGGTTCCAAACTTTGTTTCTGTGACCAGCGCTTGGACCTCCATCAGAAGTGGTCGAGTTCCCTCCATGCATACTGTGACGGCTGAGCCGGGCACGTCGCTCGGTCTTTCCTGGAGAAATATGAATGATGGATTTGCTACTTCTACCAAACCAAGTTCGGTCATGTCGAAAACACCGATCTCGCCAGTGGCACCAAAACGATTTTTGACTGCACGAATTACTCTATGATTGTGGTGACGATCTCCCTCGAAATATAAAACCGTGTCTACTATATGTTCTAGAGCTTTGGGACCAGCGATTACACCTTCTTTCGTGATATGTCCTATCAGGAATATAGTTATACCAGTTTGCTTTGCAAGCATCATCAGTGCAGCTGCTGACTCTCTAACTTGACTAATTGACCCTGGAAAAGACTCTAACTTACTTGTGAATAAGGTTTGTATGGAATCTACGATCACATAATCTGGTTTTATTTGTTCAATTACCGCAATTATTTTTTCGAGGTTCGTCTCAGGCAAAACATATAAGTTTTCTGCTTTGATTGCCAATCTTTCTCCTCTCATCTTTATCTGTTTCTCTGATTCTTCACCTGCTACGTATAAAATATTGAATTTATTCTGAGAAAGCCTCTCTGCTACCTGCAGAATTAGTGTCGATTTCCCAATGCCGGGGCTACCTCCTATGAGTATTATGGAACCATTTACAATTCCACCACCAATGATTCGATCAAACTCTCCAATACCAGTAGTTATTCGCTTTTCTTCTTGTGATTTTATCTCAACGTATTTTTGGGGTTGGCTGCCGAGTTCCAAAATTCTGCTCGTCGACTTCAGTTCCTGTAATACTTCCTCTATGAAAGTATTGAAACCGCCGCAATCTGGGCAGCGACCTTTCCATTTACCTTCCTGCCGTCCACAAGTTTGACATCTGTACACAGTTTGATTCTTTTTCACAGCAAAAGAATAACAGAAATAGTTTTTATCTTAAATAAAATTCCTGAAGAGAGGATACAGAAAAAGGTTTTTCAGGGACTTGGTAAGGCAAGACTCATGGCGCAGCATCCAACAGGGGGATAGACGATATGAAGTCCCTAAGAGATGCACTCTCCTACAGCTCCATAAAGGGCATATGTGTTTTTGATAGGGCGCACATACTTACAAAAGAAGCCTTCAACGCCCTACTGAAAACCTTCAGAGAGGCTCCTAAAGGAACTTATCTCACATGAAAAGCACGGGCCAGAGCCGGAATTTATTGGAAAGAGATAAGCCCGGAAGACATGAAGATATGATATAATTCATCCGCATGAGGTTTCTGACGAGCGACGAGATACATGGAAAGCTGAAGGAAGCGATCAGTCAAGCCCAGAAAAGTGTTTTGGTAGCCTCCGCTTGGATAAAAGGTGGGCTCTTTGACGAAATATTGGATATCCTAAAAGAAAAGCGCTCCGAAGGCTTTAGATTCGAGGTGATTCTCAGGGCCTCTGAGTTTAGTGACCTCCAGATAACGGACGAAGAGGTTATAAAAAACATAAGATGCGCTGGTGGTCGCATATACATATGTAAAAGGCTACATGCTAAGTTTTTACTGGTTGACGGTAGAAGTGCTGTTGTAGGCTCTTCTAACTTTACTAACTCTGGACTCTCTGAAATGGCTTCGGGCAACATAGAGGCGGCAGTTTATTACGAGTCTCCAGAGGAAGAGGTAAGGAGACTAGAGCAGTACTTCCGGCAGATTATAAAAGAGGATCATTCAGAAGAGCTGAAGGAAGACTTGATTGGCTTTGTGATCAATCCAGCGAGAATTCAGGAGTTTGAGATTGCGCTTCTCGAGCAGGATGTTTACTCAGAGGACTATGTGGAGCTTGGCTCTAATGAAGGTAGGGTTTTGGCTCGCATATTGGACATCCAAAGCTACGATATGGGATTTTTCGCAAATCCCTTTAAAGGAAGCAACTTTGATATCTTTGCCCCCATACAAGACTTCAAGACAGTGTTTTCCGATAAAAATGACAAAGATTGGAGAAAGGCAGCATCCTTTGCTTACAAAAATGGCAACGGCAAGACGGTTCGCATAGCAAGAGCGAAGGCTCTCTGCGTAATAAGGGAAAAAGCCCTAGAAAGTTTAAGAGCACCCATAGAGGTAGGGTCTGCGGTTTACAAAGCCAGTGATACTGCACTTGAGAGGCTTCTCAAATCCAACATCTCGGGCGAGCGAATGCGCTGTCCTGTAAAAGTAGGCAAGCTCTTAAATAAGAGTGTGGAGGTTTTTGTGGATGCAGACCAGGCTTTAACAAAACACACGATCATCGTTGGATCCACTGGCTCTGGAAAGAGCTATTTTACGAAGCTTTTCCTTTCAAGGGTGGCAGAGCGTCAGGTTTTCGTCTTTGATCCTCACGGCGAGTATTACGAGGAATTGGCGAAAAGACTCGGGGTAGGTGCAGTAAGGGAATTGTGCTTTGAGGATGTCTTTTTGCCGAACGACCAAAAAAGCATAGTAAGTTTGATAAAGGAGGCAGGATACCCAAATCTAGCGAGCGGTAACAGTAACAACGCAAAGGAGAATGACTCCATTCTTTCAAAGTATGTGAGCGAGATAAGACAGGCGGTCTTAGGCGATGCCATCTCTGAAGTGCGGCAATTGGAGGATGTGTTAAGAGGTTTAAAATTTGGTGAAATGAATGAAAGTAATAAAAGTAACATAGTCAATTACATAAAGACTGCTTACGGAGAGCACTACATAAAAGGCCAGAAAGAAACGGTTGAAAATATAAAGAATGCGGTAGGCTTGAAGAGCAAAATAGTGGTGATTAATCTGAAGAAAATTTCATCTGCGGAGACTAGGGTGTATGTTGCAGGTCTATTGATGAAAAAGTTGTTTATGGCTTGTAAGAAGGACGGAAAACCGAGGCTTCTTGTGCTTGAGGAGTCTCACAACTTTGCGCCTGAGAGAGGCTATGGGGACGCATCCTCTGGAGAGGATAATTTAGCTCTCGTCTCCGCAAGGGCTATAGCATCCGAGGGCAGAAAGTTTAACTTAGGTATGGTGGTTATAACCCAGAGGCCCGCGCAGGTTAGCAAGTATGTCATTTCTCAGATGAATACACAGGTGATGTTCAGGACCTTCAATAAAAACGATCTGGATACCCTCGCCACGCTCCTAGAATATGCAGGAGAAGAGATCATAAGGCTTCTGACCGCATTGGACACGGGTAGCGCAGTGATAACGGGCGTGGGGGTTAGGATGCCTACGGTTTTTAGGGTTGAGTGATCGGTGTAAATATTTTAAAAGTGATTTATTATTAGATAAAGTGTTAAGAATATAGGAGTTTATGATAGAATTCTCTTGTCTATGAAGTCGGATACTCTAATTTTGAGGTTTGGATTTGTTATCTTATTAGCAATAATTGGATTTCTAATAGTGCCACTTGATAGGACATCATACTTTGGACACTGGAGTCCAATGGAGAAAAGAATTGCATCGGCTGTTTTAGCCTCTTTAATAGGATTCTTGATCGTATTGTTTGAGATTAGAGTCAGACAAGCCAGTTTAAAAACCCTCATAGGAGCTGCCGTGGGATCAATACTCGGGCTTTTTGGGGCTTTTTTGCTTGGACTCTTAGTCATCTTGCAGGAAACCACGACTATAAGCGGGGAGATGAAAACTTTTCTGACCGTAGTTCTAGCTTTCTTCATGGGGTACGTAGGATTGGTTGTTGGAGCTGCAAAAGGGGAGTACTTAGATTTATCGGTTTTTGGAGGGCTATTTTCTGATAAAACCGTAAAGCCAGATTACAAGATACTGGATACCTCCGTGATAATCGATGGACGCATAGCCGACGTTGCAGAGACTGGCTTTTTAAGTGGCCCTCTGGTGGTTCCAGATTTCATCCTGAGAGAACTGCAACAAGTAGCTGATTCCCCTGATTCCTCCAAACGCCAGCGTGGTCGAAGAGGCTTAGACATGCTTCAGCGCTTGCGAAATAATTCGAAACTCGATGTTCAGATAATAGAGGCTGATATTCCCAAAGTTAAAGAGGTAGATTTAAAATTGATAGAGCTCGCTAAGGAGCTAAAAGCCGTCATAGTGACCAATGATTTCAATCTCAACAAAATTTCTCAACTTCATGGAGTTCAAGTTTTAAACATAAACGAGCTGGCCAATGCTCTTAAGCCAGTTGTGCTTCCAGGGGAGAAGATGCAGGTTTTTATTTTGAAGGAGGGAAAAGAATACAACCAAGGTGTGGGGTATTTAGAAGATGGCACCATGGTTGTTGTTGATAATGCAAGAAAGATAATAGGTCGCAATGCTGATATAGTGGTGACAAGCGTTTTGCAAACAACTGCAGGAAAGATGATATTTGGCAAACTCAGTGAAGATAACGGTTCAGAATCTGTTGAGACCAGCATTCATGATTCAGCTTCGCCTACCCGTCGGGCCATGAGAGAGCAAAAGATGTCTCATCACGTAAGCGAATTTGATTGAAAATTTTTCCAAGGGTCTGCTAACGGATGAATTCAGCTATAATCGTTGCTGGCGGCACGGGCAAACGTTTTGGGGCGGACATACCGAAACAATTCTTTCCTCTTGCTGGAAAGCCTGTGATCTTACACGTGCTAGAGAAGTTCGAGTCTTGTGACTCTATAGACCGAATTATTCTAGTGCTTCCTGAAAATTACCTGGGCTTTCTAGCCAGTATCAACTATAGGCCGATAAAGCGAATATGCTGCACAGCTGGAGGCAAGGTAAGAGCAGAATCAGTATTTAACGGATTTAAAATGTTAGACTGGCAGAGTGAAATAGTAGTGGTGCACGATGGAGCCCGACCTTTCGTTTCTGTGGATGAAATTACGAAGGTAATAAGTGTTGCTCGAGAAAGAGGAGCTGCTTGTTTGGTGGCGCCGATAAATGACACAATAAAGGAAGTAGCGAATGATAAAATACTGAGGACTGTTGATAGAAGGTCTTTGAGAAGGGCTTTGACGCCACAAGCTTTTAAATTCGATATTCTTCTGAAAGCATTCGAGATGGTTCCATTAGATGAAAGTATTACAGACGAATCTTATTTAGTCGAACTTGCAGGTTTCGAGGTTTCTACAGTCGAGGGAAGTCAGAGGAATATTAAAATCACGACATCTGATGATTTAAAACTAGCTGAATTATTGATTTTACGTGAAAATGTTTAGGATTGGATTTGGGACAGATATTCATAAGCTAGAAAGAGGTAAGAAATTAATTTTAGGTGGGATCGAAATTCCTTCTGAATTTGGAGCGATCGGACATTCAGATGCAGATGCCCTGATTCATGCCTTGACTGATGCTATTTTGGGAGCTGTCGCAGCCGGAGACATCGGCACCCACTTTCCTGACTCTGATCCTCGTTGGAAAGACGCTAGTAGCATGGTTTTTCTCAGCAGAGCTATCGAAATAATGAAGGAGAGGCTTTATAAGATTGCTAATGTAGATTCGGTCATAACTTTGGAAAAACCAAAACTTAAGCCCTTTATTCCTCAAATTAAAAATAATCTGGCACGAGCCCTAGGTATCGATGAGTCCTGCATTTCCGTTAAGGCTAAGACGTCCGAGGGATTAGATTCTATTGGTGCAGGATTAGCTATAAAAGTAGATGTGATTGTTCTTTTATATAGCGCTGAAGGAAATAGCCGTTAGGCGTTTTGAATGAGTTCTCACTTAGGGAGCTGCTCATCCACTAATAATACAAAGCTGCTAACAATGCAAAGCCCCTCACTTGTGTTTTCTGCTCAGAAATATTCATTTAAACGATTGCAGAGTAACGCAAATGTTTGTGATAAAGTACGTAGGGCGCACGCAGTTCACTGTAATGTCCTTATGAGATCTAAGATAATTGTTTAGTGTTCAAGATACATTAAGCTTTTTGTGCTGCTTGATGTTATTAGTGATTTTGTATATGCCTCGCTGGGTACATCAGCTTCATATTTTGCAGCTTTTCTTAAGACCTCATGCCATGCTTTTAATAGAGCTCCATCCGGGTTTTTCAAATTGCAGTAAATTGATGGATGATCTGTTGGCTCTGAGCTAATGCCATTGAAATCCGCATCGTCAATTAAAGAATAGATATTGTTCATGCGGGATTCTTGAAGTTGCAAGTACTTATCCCATGCTCTGGCGAAGTCTCTAGGTAACCCTTTAGTTGAAATTTGGCGCATCGAGGTTAGGTATTCATTGTATGCCGTTATGGCGAGCAGATGGGATTGATCTAAGTCTTCTCCGCTGGATTTATAAGCAAGGGTTAGTTTTTGTTCTAGCTCCCTAGACTTTTCCATCTCAGCTCTTATTATTGAATTTATTCTGTCTTTCTGCTGAGAAATTTGGCTTGTATCTTTTGAGTCTGAGTTTTCTGGTATCGGTGTAATTGCAATAGAAATTGCAAAGGCAGCGATGAAAGCGATTAACGATAAAATGGTTCTCGACCTCATAGCAATTTTCATTATCTCAAAAAAAGCTTTAAAGGTAAATACTTTTTGAGATTTTTCTTAGAAGTTTTCGCTTTCTGTAATTTGTTTTTTTATCAATAGTGTTTTTAACTAAGTTTTGTGATGAGGCCACAAGATCTAATTCGTCGTAAGCGAGACGGTCATTTGCTTTCAGAGGGTGAAATTAAAGAATTCATCAATGGTGTTTGTGATGGTAGTTGGACAAATGCACAGATATCAGCTTTATTAATGGCAATGTTCATAAGAGGGCTAAGTGAAAGTGAGCGAGATGCTCTCGTGAATGCAATGGTTTTTTCGGGTGAGGTTCTGGATTTTTCTGATCTTGACGTTCCTAAGGCTGATAAACACTCAACTGGTGGGGTAGGTGACAAAACTTCTCTGATAATAGCACCGTTGGCGTCGGCTTGTGGCATAGCTGTACCCATGATTTCCGGAAGGGGATTGGGACACACTGGTGGGACACTTGATAAATTGGAATCAATTCCTGGATACAATGTGAACTTAAATGCTACTCAAATAAAAAAGATAATAGCAGATTGCGGGTTCGCGCTAAGCAGTCAAACCAGCACTTTAGTCCCAGCAGATAGAAGACTATATGCTTTAAGGGATGAAACCGCTACTATAGAATCCCTGCCCTTGATCGTGGCCTCGATAATGTCAAAGAAACTAGCCGAAGACCTGGATGCTTTGGTTTTAGATGTGAAGGTTGGCAATGGGGCCTTCATGCAAAGCCTTGATGAAGCATTCGAATTAGCTCAGGCTATGGTTGACACTGGTAAAACTTTTAATGTGAAGACTGAAGCTTTAATCAGCGATATGAATCAGCCGCTTGGAAGATTTGCGGGTAATGGTCTGGAAGTTTACGAGACTCTACGCATAATGCGCGGCGAAGCTGACGAGATAATGAGAGATACTATAGACCTTTCAATTAGCTTAGTTGCAAAAATGCTAGTCTTAACCGGAGTGTGCAATAATTTGAATGCTGCGCTAAAGGCCTCAATCGAAACTTTAGAGAACGGCTCGGCACTTGAAAGATTTAAGAGAAACATAAAGTTACAGGGTGGTAATCCAGCGATCTGTGATAACCCTGAGTTAATCCTTGATAAGAGAGTTCTTAAGATACCAGTTAATGCTGAAAAATCTGGTTTTATTAATGAAATAAATACACGCTCACTTGGCGAGGCTATTGTGATGATGGGCGGAGGTAGAACTAAGCCTGATGATGAAATTGATCATGCCGTCGGGATCGAGTTTTTGAGAAAAATAGGAGATGAGGTGAAGCGTGGTGAGGAGATCTGCATTATTCATTGTAGGGACATGAACCAAGCTGAAACCATTTCTCAGAAAGTAAAATCTGCTTATAAAATAGAAAGTGAAAAGGTTCTAAAGCCACATTTAATCCATGGTTTTGTAAATTAACTACTCCAGGAGATCTTTAGATGAGGTCATTGAATCTATTGATTTTAGTTTTGCTGGTAAGCTTTTTATCCGGATGTAGTGTTGAAACTGAGGCAAAAAGAGATTGTAACATCCGTGTTGGGATAGTTTTTGATATAGGTGGAAAAAATGATCGTTCATTTAATGCGGCTGCATGGGAGGGAGTTAAGCGTGCGGAGCGTGATTTAGGTATCTGCCTCTACGACATAGAACCAGGAAATCCAACCTCTATCGAACCCGCCATGCGGGCTTTTGCAGAAAGAAATTTTGATTTGGTTATTGGTGTTGGTTTTGCTCAAGGACCCTTGATGAAAAAAGTGGCTAGAGATTTTCCGAATGTAAATTTTGCCATAGTTGACGGCGTTATTTTTGAAGATGACGGAAAAACTCCTAAGCGAAATGTCGCCTCCTTGGTTTTCCGGGAACATGAAGGTTCTTACCTTGTTGGGATGATTGCAGCTGCTAAGTCAAAAACTGGTGTGGTTGGCTTTGTTGGTGGAATGGACATACCACTAATTCATCGTTTCAAGACAGGCTATGAAGAAGGGGCTAGGGCGATAAATCCAAACATTCGCGTGATAGAGAATTATGTAGGCGTTACAGATGCCGCTTGGAATAATCCTGGTAAGGGAAAAGAGCTAGCCTTATCTCAAATAGAGAAAGGCGCCGACGTTATTTTCACTGCTGCAGGTAATTCAGGACTGGGAGCGTTCGACGCTGTCGAACAATATGGTAGAGACGAAAATGGTGAGGCGAGAAAGTATGTAATTGGCGTTGACTCGAACCAAAATGGAGTCAAACCTGGATTTGTCCTAACCTCCATGGTTAAACGTGTCGACAATGCTGTCTATGAGGTTGTGAGAGAAGTATTGGAGAGGAGATTTCAGGGAGGAATTCATTCATTCGGACTTGATAAAGATGGTGTAGCATATGCAATGGATGAAAATAACAAGGGCCTAATACCGGATGAGGTCATAAGGAAAGTTGAAGAGGCTAAACAAGGTATAATAAGTGGCAGAATCAAGGTCACAGACGCAATGGCTAAGTAGGCCATCAGATTTCTTTCATTGATGCAGACAAAATAAGTCTGAATGGGAATGATCTGCTCAAAGTTGGATTTGGTAATCCAGCCTTTTCAGCCAATGCGATTAGTTCTGCTGGTCTGAAAGAACGCAGAATTGATAAAGCTCCATCGTGACGAACTAATCTGTTCTTTAAAATTATCCTTCCTAAAGTTTTATAAGCATAGTAGGCCACAGGATGCCTATGAAGATCAATGACGAATATTTTTCTATTAGTCACTCTTTTCATTTCACTCAGTATCTCGATAACTTCTTCGTCCGTGAAATGGTGCGTAAATAAAGAGCAGATTGTGTAGTCGAAGCTTTTGTCATCGAATGGTAGGACGAAAGCATTTGCGCAGATTGAATGAATGGAGCTATCTGAATATTTAGTTATTGCCCGGGCGGCTTCGAAATTTAATTCGACGCCAAAAAGATTAGCTGGAATTTCTCTGTCATGGCAAAATCTGTAACAAGTTCTTAATAGCTCTCCTGAACCTGCTCCAACGTCCAGAATTGCAACACTATCTAATTTTCTTGCGTTTAATTCCTTAAGAAGCGACTTTTTCAGCGCTCTGACATCGCCGAAAAAAGCGGTTTATTAAGCGTAGTTCAGCCAAAGCTTGTTCGTACTCCTGCTTTGTGTAATCACCAGTATCTATTATTTCCTTTTGGTAGCTTCTGCGTTTAAACATTTTGGTCTTTTAAGTCCTCCTCGAGCGCTTTTCTTTGTTCTTGCGTTAAGTTTGTTTCTACCTTGTATCCGTCAAAGTCACAACCAACTGCTATTGGAACTTTTCCTCCGCAAGCGAATTTTAAGAACTGAACTGAGGAAATTTTGTTTTTATCCTTCTGTCTTTCATCTACATTAGCATAAATTTTGGTCCCATCCTCTAGTTTTATATAAATCTTTTCCGGTAATCCATACCACTCTCGAAGCTTTTTCTCCCTTTCTACGGGATCTTCAACTTCTACTAAAAGAGTACAGCCTATTTCTCCCTCATTACCTAAAAGTTCATTGTAGGTTTGAATTTCATGTTGAATATCGGCCTCTTTGACAATTCTCTCTGCTCTTATCATCTCCAGTATTTGATATCTGATAGTTTCGTGATTTTCGAATAAGAATGTAAGATTTTCGCCGAGATGCACGCGACGTAGTTGTTTAGCCTTCATTGCGGAGGCTCTTATTTCTGGGCGTTTTTCTTCATAGGTTACGTAATCCAAGATCTCGTTTCTCTCTACTTTTCTATTTGCATTTGCTGTCATTATTGCTTATCCCCCTGTTTTAGATCTTCAAAGCCATTTTCCCTATAGGCTCTGGCTAGAATGGATATTGGGTGAAGTGGTTTTATGCCCGTATGTTGTTGAAATTGAAGAGCTGCAAGCGGACATTCCGTAGCCCATAAGTCAGCTTTTTGTTGACTCATGGAATCGAAAGCCTTTTGTCCAATCCTTTTTGATGCTTCGAAACCCTCTACTTTCATGGCGTAAGTACCATCATGTCCGCAGCATTCCATGGTCATGCTTATCGTGACACCAGGAATTTTTCTCAACAGATCTCGACCTTTAAAGCCTATTGCCTGTGCTCTTAAATGGCAAGGCGCATGGTATGCAATTTTATTGCCAGGAGAGGATTTAAAATCCGAATTAAATCTTGGCTCATTACGAATCGACCATAAAAACTCGCTTGGATCCATGGTAGCGTCAGCTATCTGCTTAGCATTTTCTCTATCCTCAATCTTTACGAGTGTCGGATATTCTCGCCTGAGCATCATGGCGCATGTAGGGTTGATGGCAATAATTTTTGCTCCTTTTCTGACAAAGGGTAAGAGTTTTTCAATATTTTCATGAGCCTGTTTTTGAAGAGAATTTATATCGCCGTGTTCCCAAGCCGGCATCCCGCAGCACTTCAAACCCTCTACGCAGGCTATGTCTACGTGGTTTTTCTCAAAAACCTCTACCAAATCTTTACCGATTTGAGGTTCATTATGCTGAACATAACAGGTTTGGAACAAAACTACCTCACCTTCGGTTTTGATTTTGCCGTTTTTTCGTGCCCATTTCTCAAAGGTCTCTCCCGAAAAATCAGGCAAAAGCTTATCGCGATGAATACCAAGGACTTGTTCCATGAACAATCTGTGAAGCTTATTGCGATTTACGGTATTCGCTAAGATCACTGGTAGAGTTCTAGCCAGTTTACCAGCACGATCTGGATTGCCAAGCACTTTATCGCGCAACGAAATACCCTTTTCACGAGCTCTAATGGCTTTATAACGATGGACAAGCTTCGGAAAGTCTAACTTGAACTCATGATTATCTCTTTCGGTATATGGGCATTGAACCTCGCATAGTTTACATTGAAAACAATCATCCATCACTTTCTCGATCTCGCTATCAGTTAGCTTGCGGACATCTCCCCCATGGGCGTCTATGAATGAGAAGAGTGAAGGGAAGCTGTCACAAAACTTAAAACACATGCGGCAGCCATGGCATATCTCAAAGGTTCGCTCTATTTCTTTTCTTAAGCCAGCTTTATCCCAGTATTTAGGTTCTGCTGGGTCGTATGATAAACCATCAGTCGGAGTATAACTAATGTTTTTGTCCATAAAGTTTTCAGAAAAAATGCAAAACTCCGTGCATGCAGTTGAATTGTGGGAAAAGGAAGTAGAGAGTTCTTCGAAGAACTCTCTACTTTTGATCATTGAATAGACTCTAAGAGTTTTTGGAATCTTCCGGCGTGAGATTTTTCTGCTTTGGCCAGGGTTTCGAACCAATCTGCTATCTCATTGAATCCCTCTTCTCTGGCAGTTTTCGCCATTCCGGGATACATGTCTGTGTATTCATGAGTCTCTCCGTGAATAGCAGATTTTAGATTAGTGATTGTGTCCCCAAAAGGCAGATCTGTAGCAGGATCGCCGCATGCCTTCAGATAGTCTAAGTGACCATGGGCATGACCCGTTTCTCCTTCCGCAGTTTCACGGAAGTTACCGGCAATTTCTGGATAGCCCTCGACGTCCGCTATCTTAGCAAAGTATAGATAACGACGATTGGCCATCGATTCTCCTGCGAATGCATATTTTAGATTTTCATGTGTCTTTGATCCTTTAAGTTCAGCCATATCCTCTTAACCTCCAAATAGATAGTGTTTATATTTAGATTCAATCTAAATATAATTCTTGAAGGTCTAAAATGTCAACCCAAGATGGGTATACTGATAGATAAAAATGAAACTTTTCTTTACATTAAAATGATGATTCGACAAACGTTGATTCATTCTTGCTCTTAGTTTTAAGAATTATTAGCAAAAAATTGCTCACAGACTCAGATTTTTGTCTTCGCAGCACTTTCAGAAACTTCTTATGCTCTGAATGAAAGGTCGGCCTTTTATTACTGCCGTAATTGCCTTGACTTTCCGATACATGATGTTTATCATCTATCATTTCAGCTATTTTTGATTAATTAAACTATATGTTTGAGTCGCTGTCCGAAAAGTTAAAGAATAGTCTCAAGAGTCTGCGTGGCGTCAGAGAATTAACCGCAGAGCAGGTGGATGCAGCACTACGAGAGATTCGGATGGCGCTTTTAGAAGCTGATGTTAATTATAAGGTAGCTAAGGATTTTGTTGAAAAAGTAAGGGTAAAGGCAGAAGGTCAGCAGATTTGGAATGGATTGAAGCCTCATGAGCAGGTAGTCAAGATTGTATACGACGAGCTGGTTGAATTGATGGGAGGGACCTCCTCGCGCATAGTTTTCACAAAACAAGTTCCGAATGTAGTAATGATAGTAGGCTTACAAGGTTCAGGAAAGACTACATCTACCGGAAAAGTAGCCTTGTGGCTAAAGAAAAATCAAGGCAGAAATCCCTTGGTCGTTTCCACAGACGTGTATCGTCCAGCGGCTCGAGAGCAATTAAAAGTAGTGGCTAATGCAGTTGGAGTGGCGATATACGATAATCGAGAACTGAATGATCCATTAGACATAGCCCGCAAAGCAGTCAAACACTCACAAGAATTGGGTTATGACACGTTGTTGATAGATACTGCTGGTAGACTTCACATAGACGATGAATTAATGATCGAGCTTGAGCGCATAAAAGCTGAAACGAGACCTATAGAGGTGTTGTTTGTAGCAGATGCGATGACTGGTCAAGATGCTGTTCGCTCTGCTGAGGAGTTCAATCGCCGTGTAGGCATAACAGGTGTGATCTTGACCAAGATGGATGGGGATGCAAGAGGTGGTGCGGCCCTGTCAATAAAAGCTGTTACTGGTCAGCCAGTAAAGTTTGTCGGAGTTGGCGAGAAATATGATGCTCTAGAACCCTTCTATCCCGATAGAATTGCCCAGAGAATTCTCGGAATGGGTGATGTTTTAACTCTCATCGAAGAGGTTCAAGCAAAGATTGATGAGCAAGAGGCTGCAAAGCAGCTAGAGAAGATACAAAAAAATCAATTTACCTTAGAGGATTTCAGGCAGCAACTAAGGCAATTTAAAAAGCTCGGTTCGATGTCAAAATTGATGAAGTTACTACCTGAGCAACTCTTCGGTGGCTTCAAATTTACTGAGGAGCAGTTAGAGCAAATTGAGTCGCATATGAAGCGCACTGAAGCAATAATAGACTCAATGACTAAGCAAGAAAGGGAAAACTACAAAATTATCGATGCTAGTAGAAAAACGAGAATAGCCCGTGGTTCTGGAACCACCATCGCTGAAGTCAATCAGTTGTTGCGACAATACGAGCAGATGCGGAAAATGATGGGCGAGATAAATCGTGGTGGATTACTTGGTCGTCTCGCTGGTCGTGCTATGAATACTGGATTTGGTGGTTTAATGGGCGGTATTCCGGCTGCCTTATTGAGTAATGAGGATTCTGAGGAGAACATTCCTTTCTCCAAAAGATTAAAGAAGAAAAGAAGACATAAAAAAAAGAGGTGAAGCAATATGTTATCTATAAGTCTGATGAGAATGGGTGCAAAGAAAAAGCCTTTTTATCGAATCGTGGTTAGAGAGAAAAGATCAAAAAGAGATGGAAAATACATCGAAAATCTAGGTACCTATAACCCCATGGCGGATCCACCTGAGGTGAAATTAAATCATGAGAGAATCAATTATTGGATAAGTGTCGGAGCGAAACCGACAGACACGGTGGCTAGCTTGATAAAGAATAATCCGCCCAGAGAAGAATCTGCACAGCAGTAATCAAATGCTCGTGGAGATATCACAAAATAAGGATCAATTAGTGGCAATTGCAAAAATTGTAAAGGTGAGGGGAATTCATGGTGAGGTTTTAGCCGATGTATTAACTGATTTCCCCGAAAGATTTAATAAAACTAAAAGAGTTTTTTTGCTAAGTTCTGAAGGGGAAATTAAAACTTTTCAAATTGAGCATTCCTGGTTTCATAAGGATAGAATTGTGTTAAAATTTTCGGGAATTGATTCGATTGAATCGGCTAAAAGGATAGTTAATTGTGAGGTTTGTGTTCCTGAATCTGAAGTTGTTCAGTTAGACGAGGGTGAATTTTTTGAATGGCAGTTGATAGGCTGTTCAGTCGAAACGGTAGATGGAGAGAAGATAGGGAAAGTTGTCGACATAATGCGAACAGGTGGAACAGAGATTCTCGTTGTAGATGGATTGCAAAAGGATTATCTGATCCCGTTTGCAAATTCCATTTGTATTGAAGTGAACATTCAGGAAAAATTGATTAGAGTAGATGTACCGGAGGGGTTATTAGAATTCTAAAAGAATAGAATCTAAATAAAAATGGGTGATCCTTTGAAAATAGACATCTTAACGATTTTTCCTGAATTTTTCACCTCAGTTTTTGAGGTAGGAATAATTCGACGTGCGAAGTCCTCTGGCTTGATAGAGGTACTAATTCATGATCTAAGAGCTTTTACGACCGATAAACACAGGAAAACTGATGATCGTCCCTTTGGCGGTGGCGAAGGAATGGTAATGAAGCCTGAACCAATTTTTAATGCTGTCGAGGCAATAGTTGGAACTTGTGATAGGGAAAAATATCCTGAAGGCACGAGAGTTATATTACTTTCTCCCCAAGGAAGAACTTTAAAACAAAATTTAGCTAGAGAGTTATCAACCCAGGCTAGGCAAATAGTTTTAATATGCGGCAGATATGAAGGAGTTGATGAGAGAGTCAACGAGTTTTTAGCTACCGATGAAATCTCTATAGGTGATTACGTGCTTTCCGGTGGCGAGCCAGCAGCAGTAGTTTTGGTGGATGTCGTCACGAGACTTTTGCCAAATGCTCTCGGATGCCCTACATCTGCTGTTCGCGAATCCTTTTCGGATAATCTCTTGGATTACCCTCAGTATACTCAACCAAGGGAATTTCGTGGGATGAAGGTTCCTGAGGTTCTTCTGAGTGGAAATCATGCCGAAATTGAAAGATGGCGTCGGCAAAAAGCTTTAGAAAAAACCTTAAAGATCAGAAAAGATCTTATAGGAACGGGAAAAGATCTCGTAGAAACAGGATAGGAGTTTTGTTATGAACAAGTTGATTGAAATAGTTGAAAAATCACAATTGAAAAAGAACATACCGGATTTTAGACCTGGTGATACGGTTCGGGTACATGTTCGTATAAAAGAAGGTAATAAAGAGCGATTACAAGCTTTTGAAGGAGTTTGTATAGCTCGTAAGCACGGTGGTGTGAGAGAAACATTCACCGTACGGAAAGTTAGCTTTGGCGTAGGTGTAGAGAGGATTTTCCCATTGCATGCCACGATCATTGACCGCATAGAGGTAATTCGTCGTGGACGTGTTAGAAGGGCAAAACTCTATTACATGCGTAACCTGAAAGGAAAAGCTGCTAGGATAAGAGAACTGGATACTCGGGCTAGAGTCGCTGCAGCTGTTAATAAAAATGCTGAAAGAGCAGTAGAGACTGCGGTCGATCCCAGCCAATCCTCGAATGATAACTAAGAGCGTGCATTAATGCCAGTTTCTCTCGATTTCGAGAAACAAGCTCAGTCAGTCGGTTTTCGCTTCATTGCAGGTGTGGATGAAGTCGGGCGAGGTTGCCTGGCCGGTGCAGTGGTAGCCGCAGCTTGCATTTTAGATTTGTCGAAGCCAATACCAGATGGGCTTGACGATTCAAAAAAACTCTCAGCCAAACGCCGAGAAGAGTTGGAGCAGAGGATAAAAGAGACAGCCGTTGCATTTGCTGTGGCGCAAGTTGAGGCTGATGAGATTGATCAGATAAATATTCTACAGGCGACTAAAAAAGCAATGCGTTGTGCCATTGCAGCTCTAACTCCAAAACCGGATTTTTTGTTGATAGATGCCCTGAAAATCGATGGATTGAACATCCCTCAGTTGTCTTTAGTTAATGGAGATGCTATCTCAGCCTCTATCGCTGCTGCTTCGATAATAGCAAAAACTTATAGAGACCGTTTGATGAAGGAGATAGACAAAATGTATCCGAATTACGGTTTTGCTAAGAATGTTGGCTATGCAACCAAGGAACACCTGAAAGCCTTGAGAGTTTACGGGCCTTGCGCAGTGCACCGAAAAACATTTCGTCCGATCGATCAAATGATTTCTAACGAGCCTCGACAAAATAGCCTTTTCTAACCTTCAATTGGAAATTACCCGCTCTTTTAAGCTCAACTGTCAGTTTTACAAATTGTCCCTTTGGGAAATTTCCCTCTGAATAATATTGCAAAACGTATTGTTTACGAAGCTCGTTTGTCAATCGCCGGAATATCTCTGCTATTGTTTGCTTATTCAACCTTTCATTCATCGCATTTTGGTAGGAGTTTTTGAGGTTAGTTGGCAAAAATCCTGATAGATAAGCCGTTCCGCCAGTTTCCTCTGCGAGTCTCTGTAGGGTTTTTTGTCCTCTCTGGCTTATTTGATTTAGCTCGTATGAACTTGAAGATAGATTGATGGAGTAAAACACGATATCAGCGTTTTGCAGAATCCTGAGTATTCTTGCTTCTTCTTGTTTAGTTGCTTCGTCTCTTACCTTGACCGTTAGCTCATAAAGAGACTTTGAATCCATTGTATCAATTTTTTTTCCAAGCTGTTTATAGCCTTGTTGGATCGCTGATGCGATGCGTTGGCTATTTGTATCTTCACCATCAGTTATGGCTAATATTATTTTCCGACCTCTAGGAGGAGCGTTCTTGTCAAGATACTCTGAAGCTAGGGCTATGGTATCGTAAAGTGCTGTGTATTGCTTTGATGGATATATTTGCGAGATAGCTTTGATCGCATCTTTCGAGTCAGTACGTTGTTGAAGAAGTACCGGTTTAGTACCTATAAGAAAAATACTTACATGATCTTCAGCGCGGGTTACCTCATTAAGAAATTGAATGAGTGCTTCGCGCTGAAGATTATATATGGGTTCAGTCGTAGCTGAAACATCAAATAATATTGCTATTTCCAATGGAGTTTCCTCAGCTTGCAGCAACGAATCTATCAGCTGTGGTTTATTTTCCTCTTTGAGGATGAAATCATCCTTCGTTAATCCTGATAGAGGATTTCCGTTTTTGTCTATAACTGAGACAGGGACTACAACCAGCTTAGATTCGATTCTTATGACCTCGTCCTGGGAGGATTGTGAAGAGGAATCCTGCGCCATGACCGAGGTCAGTTTGATCAATACGAAAAACGATATGAGAAACAATCTAATTTTTTTCACAGTGCTTTTATTGGTTTTTAGGTGTCGTCTTGACTTCTACAGTTTGATTGATCCCTCGGCTGACTAATAGTTTTACTTCAACTCTTCTATTTTGGGCACGGCCTTCCGGCGTTGAATTATCAGCTACAGGTTTCAAGTCTCCGAATCCATAGGATTGGCCAATTCTCCTTAGTGGTATATTGTGGGTTTGCACTAGATAATCAATCACGGCTTGAGCGCGGCGCTGACTAAGGATTTTATTCTTTTGAGGATCTCCATCAGAAGAGGCAAATCCTGTAACTTCGATTATATAGCCTCGTAGGGTCATGGCAGCCTGTGCTATCTTATCTAACTCAGCTTTTGCCTCAGGGGATAAGACGGCGCTATTGACTTTGAAATATATGGTAGCTGAAGATTGAACTATGTAATCATCTAATGCGGTAATTCTAGCATTTGTGGCGTTGACACCTTCAACAGCGGCATCAGCAGTTTCCTGAGCAGCTTTAGCTCCACCACGAGCAGCATTAGAGATGGCCATCAATTCATCAATCTGACCAGATAACTTCTGAGCATTTTGTTCAACTTGAGATAGACGCTCTTCGGTTGGAGTTACTCGGCTATCTACCGTTTGGGCTACCTCTAAATCATCTTTATCGAATCTTATCTTATTGGCGATCAGGTTTTGGCCATCACCGATGCCTTCTACCTCTAGATTCAGCCCGCGCACGATTTGCGTCAAAGAGACTTTATCTCCGCTTTTAAATAGGCTGCTCTTCGTTTTAATGCTCGTTGCTTGGGTTATGACTACAGAAGTATCCATGCCCATGGAGTCACGTACAATTAGCTTATCCTGATCACGATTTATCACTACTCCCCTAATCTTTATCTTTTGTCCTACTGGAACTTTTCTCAGTTGAAGTTCCTGCGCTAGGGACGTCAGGGATAACATGACGAGCGCAATGAATAGTGAAATTTTTTTCATAATCTCTCTCCTCGTTCGTGTATTTTTCAAGCTAACCCTTACGACGCTAAGTGAAGCGCGCAAGTTGTAAATGTTGATATCAGATTTTATAACAAAAATATTTTTAACCAAAAAACAATTTAGAAACTTTACTACGAAAAATAAAGCTAGCGGGTACTTTACTTATAAGCGGCTGTGATTTAATGAGGGACATAAGATCATGGAAATTATTTAATCAGTGAAAGAGGCTAAAATTAAGTACGTGAATTTAAGACACGGTTATGGATATGGTCTCATTCTACTGGGACCTCATAGGTCGCTATGCTAGTTGGAGTTTCATAACATCTGACTTTATAGACTCTAACTCTTTCATCATCAACTCTGGAGGCTACATATTCTAAAACAAACCTAGCTATATTCTCAGCAGATGGGTTTAACTCTTCGTCAAATGGTGGTAATTCATTTAGATTTCTGTGGTCTAAATATTTGACTACCTCGTCAGCAGCTTTCTTTAGATCTGCAAAATCAACGAGCAATCCTATATGATTTAGCTCACGGCCTTTTGCGTAGATTTCTACCTTGTAGTTGTGGCCATGGAGATTTTCGCATTTTCCCTTGTAACCTCTGAGTTGATGAGCACTGGAAAACTCTCGCTCAATCATTACCTCGTAGAATCCTGGCATAACTTAGTTTGTTGGAAAAATTCCTCTACATCTTCTAATTTACCAGTAATTTTCATGTTGGGTAAAGAGGCTAAGAATTTTTGGCCGTAAGCTTTGGTTCTAATTCTTGGATCTAAAATGGCGATGACGCCAAAGTCTGTCTTGCTGCGGATTAATCTGCCAATTCCTTGTTTTAAGGTAATAATGGCTTGTGGCACGAAGTAATCATAAAATGGATTACCTCCTCTTTTTCTGATAAGCTCGGTGCGGGCTTCCACTAGTGGATCTGTGGGGACTGCGAATGGGAGCTTATCTATTATGACGCATGAGAGTTGATCTCCTCTAACGTCAACTCCTTGCCAAAAACTAGATACTGCAAATAGGACAGCGTTTGATGTAGTTTTAAATTTTTCCAAGAGAGAGCTTTTCATCAATGATCCTTGTATTAGGCATGGAAAATCGACCTGATGTTTCACTTGTTCGTATAGAGCATGCATTGATTGAATACTAGTGCATAGAACGAACGCTCTACCTTGAGTAATCTTTAAGAGTCTTACTATTTCCTCAGCAGAGCTTAGCAAATATTCGTCTGATTTTGGATCTGGCATGTTTGTGGGAAGGTAGAGTATTGTTTGTTTTTGGTAGTCGAACCCAGATGAAATCAGCAGTTCAGAGATTTCATATTTATTCAAACCAATTCTTTGTTTTATGTACTCGAAATTATTATCAGAGGAGAGTGTAGCTGAAGTCAGTACTACGCAAGTTGTATCTAAGAGTTTTTCCCGCAATAGGTCCGAGATATCGATGGGAGAAGCGTTCAGAAAAATACTTCTATTATTCAACTTTTCTGCCCAATAAACCCTATCCTCTTCAAGTCTAAGACATATGATGTCTAAGTTAACTCTGATTTGATTAATACGATGCAAGTACGTTTCGAGATCTCCTGATAGATTCTCGAGATTTGATAATCTGTCTTCTAAAGTCTCTAGATCAGTTCTTAATGCTATGTATGCTTGTCCTAGACGCGTCGGATTTTTAGCATCATCAAAAAACATGTTCTTAGGCAATGACATTTTGGTTTCTTCTCCCAGGCTATCGCCTAATTTTTCCCAGAAGTTTTGTGATGATTTTGCGAGTCTAGTTATGAGTTTTGTGATATCACGGTTGAGCTCTACATTCGTTATTTCTAAAAAAGAAGAGTCTAGGATTAGTTCTTCGAGGTGGTGATTAGAGACTTGTAACCCGAAGAGAGTGGTAACCACATCTTCGATCAAATGTGCTTCATCGAAAATGACGGTTGTATAATCTGGCAAAACTTTGCCGTATCTGTTATCTTGAGAGGCGAGATTCGCGAAAAATAAATGATGATTTACAATGACTACATTAGCCTTTTCGGCCTCTTTCCGCATTTTGGTGATAAAGCAATCCTCGAAATCGGGACAGTTGTGACCAAGGCAAATTTCATGTCTGGCATTTATATGTCGCCAAAAGCTGAGACCCTCAGGAATTTCTAACTCGGCTATGTCTCCAGTTTCAGATTTGTAAGCCCATTTGCTTATTTTACTGAAATAATCCATCTCTCCTATATTTTCGAGAATGGCTTGATTCTTGACCTTTTTTAGTCTGTGCAGACAGACATAATTCGATCGGCCTTTCATGTAGACTACTTTGAAGTTTTTTGGCAGGATTTTTTGGAGGAAAGGTATGTCTTTTTGCATCAATTGCTCTTGCAGATTCTTTGTTCCTGTAGAAATAATTATTCTTTCATTTTTTGCGAGGGAGGCAGCAATTGCTGGTATCAGATAAGCAAGAGTTTTACCAGTTCCAGTTCCAGCTTCTACTATCAGGTGTTTTTTTTGTGCAAGAGCTTCGCCTACCGCAGCAGCCATCTCAATCTGAGACGGACGATACTCGTACGCCTCATGATATTTTGCTATTACACCATTGGGCCCGAAAATCTTTTCTACAGAGCTTAAACCTTTTGTGTTTTCCAATTCTATCTTCCCCTAGCAAAATGAGATTTTAACTCAAAGGAGATAAAAAAGCAGCAAGACTCTCGGCATATGCCTCTACTTCAAAGCGTACTCCATTGTCTTCAATGATTAAGTCGGTCGGATTTTTACGCAAACTGCATTTCAGCTCAAGGCAATCCTTGGTTTTTTGCGATACATAACGTTATTTACTACTTGAGTTAGCTGAGATGGTGACCCCTCTTTGTTCAAGAGTTGTACCAATTGTTCGGTAGAAATTGGCTATGGCTTTACTAAGATCGGTTTGCGCTTGAAGTTCTCTATTTTTTGCTTGGAATAAATCGTTTTGCCGCTGTAGTAGCATATACAGTGTTGTAAGTCCCGCATTGAACTGGCGTTTTTCACTTTCATATAGTTCCTCTGCAGTCAGACGAGATGACGTAGCAGCTTTTAATCTTGCCTCAGCAGATCGCAATGTCTGAAATGCATTTCGAACCTCTGATTCTATCAGTTGCTCTGTCTGAAGTTTTTGATTCTCTAGCTTTTGTTTCTCAGCTAGTGTGCGTCCCAGCTCCGCCGCTGCAGCAGAGTTAGTGAATGGGATTGAGAGCCTCAATCCAATGCGATAGGTTGGATAACGAGAAGTGAATAAATCCGTTAATGAAGATAGATAATTTCCAGCTAATGCATCTGGCGGTCTTGAAATGCTAGTAGTCGTCGGAGGAATATTCAATGGAGGCAGATTTTGAAGGGCCGATAGCTGATTTACTCTGTTTAGAAGTTCAGGATTGATTGTGCCAGAGGTTCTCACTATTTCTCTAGCTGTGCCTGCAATTCCATTTGCAGTGTAGGAAGTCACTAAATCAACTTGTGGCTTCATTTGTTCTTTATAAAATCTCTCGTCAATTTCTCTTATCTCTTTATCAATCTGGATTTGTTGCAACTCTAAGCGGTTTTTTAAGGCTAGATTGATCGCTTCTTCGAGTGAGATTTGAGGTAAGTTTACCTCTATGGGTGAAATTGGGATCAAAGAGTAAAACCAAATGTCTGACTTCCTGTCCTTCAGTATTAATGCTTTAAGACTATTCTCAGCTCTTGTGACAGCCTCTTGTGCGAGATAGACATTTTGTTCGATCGTTGTCAATTGATTTCGAGTTTCAACTAATTGAATTGGGGCGAGAATTCCTTTAGCCACTAATCTTTCGTTACTCTCTAGTTGGGTTCGCGCTTGCTTTACCGCTTCGATTTGAGTCTGAAGGTTTTTCAGTGCAAAGGCTAATTCCCAATAAGATTGTTCGACTTGACTTATTATGTCGATCACAGTCTGTCTAAATTGTGTATCTGTCAGTGACAAGTTTTTCTTCGCTATTTCTATGTTTCTTCGTCTGGAATCGAAGCGCAGACCATTGATCAGCGGTTGATTATATGTGAATGAAAGCGAGCTTGGGAATTGAGGGTTCAGCAGAGCGTTTTGATTAGTGGTAGTTGTCCTCGCCGTTGAAAAGTTCAATTGGTATGAGCCACCTGCAAACGGAGAGAATCCGTCTATTACTAGAGATGCATTAAGATCACTTTGTCTGAATTTTCCACTTGCTCCAGCTCCTCCAATAGCAGAGGCCGAAGGAACAGTTCTGGTTTCGAAATAATTTTCAGCCGAGATTTTTGGAACATATGCAGATCGTGCAAGTTGTAAATTCAATTCTGCGATGCGAACGTTGATTTTTGACGAATCGATGGAGTTATTATTCTGTAGGGCCATTTTAATGGCATCTTCGAGGGTTAGTTGAAGTTGGCTTATCACGTTAACGCCAATTCGTTCATTGGGGAATGGTCTTACCTTGGGTTCTATACTGCCCTTTACATCTTGGTTGATTTTCTCCTGACAATACAAAGTTGCTGTAAAAAGTGTAAACAATAAAGGTACAATGAAAATCGACTTGCTCTTTTCAGTCAACATATTCTTTCCCTTTACGATTTTTCGAAAATAACGTAAATACGTTAGATAAGATAGCAGTAATCGGACGAAGTTTGGTGGTTATGCTTGCAAATCTAACTCCAATTTTCTGCCATAAAGGAGCTTTCTGAATATCGTCGAATATTGAATAAAATGCCGGCACTGCTAATAGAGTTAGTAGCAAACATAGAGACTGCCCCCCGACGACGAGAATCCCAATTGAACGATTTGTGGCAGCTCCTGCTCCTGTACCCAAAGTTAGAGGGATCATGCCGGCTACCAAAGATATTGTTGTCATGAGTATCGGTCTTAGTCTATCTCGATTTGCCTGGATTATTGCATCATATCTATTCATTCCTTGTTCACGGAGACTATTTGTGTGATCGATTTGCAGTATTGCGTTTTTCTTGACGATACCGAACAACAAAAGTATTCCAAGAGCAGAGAAAATGTTAAGAGTTTGCCCAGCCAATGCTGTTGATAAAAGCGCAAACGGAACTGCTATCGGTAATGTTAAGAGAATAGTTACTGGATGAATGAAGGACTCAAATTGCGCAGCGAGAATGAGGTACATGAAGATAAAAGACAGTAGAAAAGCCAGCATAAAAGCGTTATAAGCTTTTTGTAGTTCCTTAGACTGTCCGGCAACATCCGCCTTATAACCGGCAGGTAGATTTAATTCCTTGACGTATTCCTCAATTTTCTTGATTGCATCAGCTTCTGAGGCATTCGGTGGGAGGCCAGCAGATACGGTCACTTGCCGTTGACGATTCAAACGATTGATAGAGGAGGCTCCTACTCCCTCTTGTAACTTAACCAATTTTTCTAACTCAACTGGAGCTCCGATCGTGGACGAGACTGTAAAAAACTTTAAGTTCTCTCTGTTTCTTCTGAAGGGCTCATCGGCTCGTACAACGACATCGTAAAGATCATTATTCTGGCTGAAGCTAGAGACTCGTGCTCCGGCAGACAATATGTTTAAGGCTTGTGCCACGTCGGCAGCTCTCACTCCCAGATCGGCTGCCTTTTGCCTATCGATTAAAACGCGGATTTCTGGCGAGCCAATCTCAATTGAGGCATCCGGATCCCGGAAGATTGGATCTTGTTTCATCTTTTCTACTAATCTCTGCGCATAAACTCTGAGTTGATCCATGTCTGGTCCGGTTATGTAGTACGCTACGCTTGTTCCACCACGCCCCAATCCCAGACTTCCAGCGATCGAAGAGGGTGCAGAAACACTTATTTGATATTCCTTGGATTGATATTTTCTGACAAGAGCACGAGTTTTTTGGATTAGTTCTGATTGGGAAAAATCTCGCTGCTCGACGGGTTTTAATCGAACATTTATAAAGCCATTATTAGGACCTGATCCTCTGCCAAAACCCGCTAGCACCAGAGTGCTTTCTACTCCTGGAATTTCCTCTCTTATATCTCTGGCTATTCTTTCAAGAATTGATTGCGTGGCAGCCAGGGAAGTACCCTCCGGAGCTTTTAAGTTAACCTGAAATAATGATTCATCCTCCTCCGGGAGAAATGACATGCCGACATACTTGTACAATGGATAAGCGGAGATGATTGTAACAAGACAGATCAATACAATTACCCAACGATGTTTCAATGAAAACTTAAGCAAAGTCGTGTAAAAGCTGTCAATCAATCTGTAAAATCGCGATTGTTTTGATTCATGAGAATTTGCTTGCTCGTCAGGATCTTGAGGTTTTATCCATCTAGCGGCTAGCATCGGCGTAAGCGTAAATGAGACGATGAGAGATACTAAAATAGCTGCAGCGCTCGTCAGACCGAATGAAGACATGAAACGTCCGACAATACCTGTCATGAAGCCGACTGGAATAAAGACTGCTAGAAGAGAGAGCGTTGTGGCTAGGACAGCGAATCCTATTTCGCGAGTGCCCTCTATGGCGGCTTGAAAAGGGTGCATTCCTTTTTCTTCTACAAATCGATATATATTCTCCAGAACCACTATGGCGTCATCAATCACGATCCCAACCATCAGTGTTAGGGCAAGCATCGTCATTTGATTCAATGAATAGCCAAATGCAGATATCACGGCAAATGAGGCAATTATGGAAACTGGTATCGCAAGTGCAGCAATTATAGTTGATCTCAGATTTCGTAAAAAGATCAAGACCACTATGGATGCTAGGATGCCGCCAATTATCAGATGTTCCTCGATAGCGGTTAAACTGTTTTGGATGAACTCGGACTGATCCCGTATGACAGCAACTTTCATATCAGTTGGCAGAGTTGGTATTATCTCTGCCATTCTTGCTTTCACGTTATTTATGACAGCGATTGTATTAGAACCTGGCTGCTTGCGGATTCCTATTGAGACTGACTGCACACCGTTTAGTGATGCTGCTGTAGTAGGCTCAGCGCCTCCGACCTCTACTCTGCCTATGTCTTTGATTTTGATTGGGAAGCTGTTTCTCGTGGTGATGACAATTTCACTGAACTCATCGGCAGAATTAAGTTTACTCATGGTGCGCAGACCAAATGTTCGTGCGCCCTCGATCAGGTTTCCACCGGGTAACTCCTGGTTTTGTTGTCTTACAGCGTTTGTAACATCGGTCACAGATAAGTTGTAAGAACGGAGTTTTTCTGGATTGATCAATATCTTTATCTGCTTACGCTGACCTCCAAAGAAAAAAACTTCTCCAACTCCATCTGCGGATTCTATTCTTTTCTGAATAAGATTCTCTATGAGAGTCGTAAGCTCAACTATGTCGCGCGGAGCACTTATGGAATATTGGAGTATCGGCTGGGAATCTGGATCACTTTTTTGAATCACTGGAGGATCTGCATTCTGGGGTAAGCGGTTTACTACAGCTGATATTTTTTGTTGCACCTCTTGGAATGCCTGATCTGGATCTTTTTCCAGGTTAAAAGTTATTGTTACGTTTGACACGCCTCTCGATGAGGTTGAACGCAATTCATCTATTCCTGGTACAGTATTGACAGCAGATTCGATTACGTCTGTTATTTCGGTTTCTATCTCCTCAGGCGATGCTCCAGGATTCGTCGTTCTTACGGTGATCGTGGGTAGATCGATCTTGGGAAAACGATCAACCCCAAGAGTAAAAAATGAAAATCCCCCAACAACCGTCAGAAAAAGTATTATTACAGTTGCGAAAACAGGACGATGAACACAAATCTCTGCTAACCATTGCATACTAAAAATCCAAATAGAGCTCGTTTAAAGTGCAAATGAATTCTGTTAAAACTCTACCTTGGCTCCCTCATAAAGTTTTTCTAAGTTGCTAGTTGCAACTAATTCGCCAGGATTTATCCCAGAGAGAATTTGAATCATTTCATTCTCTTCTCTTCCTAGTTGAACGACTCGCAATCTAACTATATTCTGTTCAACTACGAACACTCTGTAGCTTTGTGTGACTCGATCGTTATAAACGGCTGACTTAGGCACAAATAATCCGGTTTCGCTTGCTTTCAGATTTATCCTTACGTTAGCAAACATGCCTGGTTTGAGTAAATTTTCGTTGTTCTCGATCTGAGCTTCTATTACAACGGATCGAGAGCCAGGATCTATGGACGGTTTTATTGCAGTCACGATGCCATTAAAGTTTTGATCTTTGTAGGCATCGACTTGAGCCGATATCGTCGCACCTATGCTTATGAAAGGAACACTTGACTCTGAGGCTAATATTTGTAGTTTAATCGGGTTAACTCGCACGAGTGTCACGATCGGAGTTGAAGAGTTAACGTACTCTCCTACGGCTACTCGTTTTTCCCCTATAAAGCCGGAGAAAGGAGCACGAATAATCGTATCATCTAGAGCTTGTCTTGCGGTTTCGGCTTGTGCTTTGGCTGATTCAACTGCAGCCTGTGCAGATTTTATCGCTTGATGGTTTTGTTTTGCTTGATTTACAGCAGCCTCTAATGCCTGCTTAGCTGCATTTACCCTAGCTCGGGCAGTATCCAGTGCAGTTTTGAATTGTTCATAGGTTATTTGTGCCACGTCGCCTGTTTCTAAAAGCTCGCGATATCTTTTTTCATTTGCTTCAGCTTGTCGAAATTCTGCTAATGTTTGCTCATAATTTGCGTTTGCCTGGCGAACCTCTGGAATTTCAGAAGCATTGAAGTTTGAGTTTGGTGACAAGCCTAGTCTAGCTTCAGCCTGACGAACGGCAGCTTCAGCCTGCTTTATCGCTGCTTTAGCCTCTTCATATCTTAAGGCAGCTTCTCTATCGTCTAGTTTTGCTAGGATCGTACCTGCAGTGACGAATTGCCCTGTGTCTACGTATATATTTTTCACCTTACCTGAAACCTTTGGAGCTACATTTGACGTTTCGTAAGCGATTAAACTGCCGGTTGCTTGAATGTATGCGGGTATTTGTCTCGATTCGACTTTTGCTACATTTATTTTGATGACTGCAGGTGTCATTTCTCGCGTGTTCTCACCGCGCGCTTCTGAAAGAGTCTTGCCACCGCAAGCAAATGAAAGTATAGACGCAAACAACAAAGCTTTATGAATTATTCCCATATGAGTGTTCGTAGATTCTAAGACAATCTTTAATGAGTATAGGTTTCACTCGTGTCTTAATTTGGCTTATTTAACATCTTTTTAAACAAATTAAAAGCCCTAAGATTATAGCTTAACTCGGTTATCGCAAATTTTAATTTTCGAGAAAGTAAAATTTTGAAGAGTTTTAATTTGCATAATCAACTAGCACACTACTTATGAACTAACCATTAATGTTTAGAGGTTGTAACCTTTTTCGAGGCAAAACTGTCTAAAGCGTTTGGTGAAAAAATATTGGCTCTTTACTTTGAGAGGTAAAACGTGGATATTATTTTAGCTAACAAACTACTGCAGGTAAGGGAGCCGTTGTTGAAAGATTACGAACAATTATCTGATTCTGAGTTGGCGATCAGAAGCTGTGCTGGAGATGAGGATGCCTTCGCTGAGATCGTCCGAAGATATAGTCCACGGGTTTTCTCGTTTGTAGGAAAATTTTTTCAGCAGCAAGGAGTAGTAGAAGAAATTGCACAAGAGGTATTTTTAAAGATATTCACTCAGCTAAAAAGTTATGCTCATAAGGGATCATTTGAGGGTTGGGTAACACGTATAACGATAAATACTTGTATAAATGAGTTGAGGAGCATGAGACGTGAAACGGAATCGACTTTCTCGGCTCACACTAATGAGGAATATGATTGGCTTGAAAGAAAACTCAAAAACGCATCATCAAAGGAGCCTGCTGAAGATCGTTTAATTGCAATTGATCTAGTGAATAGGATTTTAGGTAAAATGTCTGCAGAAGATAGATTGGTTCTCATACTCGTCGATGCCGAAGGATATTCGATCCGAGAGGTTGCAGAAATGACCGGTTGGAAAGAATCAAAGGTTAAAATTCAGGCTTTTAGGGCAAGACGTCGAATGCGTAAAGCCCTTGAGAGATTATTAAAAAAAAGTAGGACTTATGGGAAGTAAGCATATTAGGGAAATTCTCGATTCAAAACCTTTCTTCGAGTTAAACGAGGAAGAGATTGAAAAGATTCAATCTCACATAGAAGTGTGTGAAGATTGCCTGCTGGCCTTTAAGGCCTCAAAGCTTTCAGGATTGTTGCTGAGCTACAAAAAGGATCAGATAGTGCAACCGCCACCTTTTTTCCATACAAAGATCTTGGCTAAAATCCGCGATAAATCACGCGAAAAGTTTGAGCTCAGTCTAGCGAGAATTTGGGAAGCTGTGACCCCGGTTTTGATGATGATGACCGCTATCGTTTTATCTCTCGCAATCATAACTTTAGTCTTGCCATCAGCGTCTGATAACGCTTCGTCGGTGGATGTGGTGTCGACGGAAATGATCATAATGAATGAAAAGCTGAATCACGAGCTCACAAACGATCAAGTATTGCAGATGCTTTATAAAAATGAACAGAAGTCAGGAAAGTAGAGTTGAGTATGGAAAATAAAGACAGATTGACTTGGAAGATTAGACTAGCAGCTTTCTCAGTATTTTTGTTAGGCTTTGTTGCTGGTGGATTAGCATTTAACATTTATGACACATGGTTTGCCTCGGACAAGCGAATTACGAAGGATGAAAAGTACGAGCGTATTTTTAATCAGCTGAATCTGAGCGAGGATCAAAAGATTGAGGTGCGTCGGATTATTGCTGAGACACGCGAAGAGGTTCAGGGATTAAGGAAAGATATGGAACCCAGGATGAGAGAAATAAGAATGAGAGCATCCGAGAAATTCCAGAGAGTATTGACGCCAGAGCAATGGGAAAAATTCCAACGATTGCGCGAAGAGGCCTTCTCGGAAAAAAGGCCTAACTAATTTTCCACGTACACAGCCATTTTCACCAACCGCCCATTTCAAGACTATCAACTCACGCGTTCTCTAATCCGTACCAATCTAGAAGGCCAAAACTTACTGATCAAACTTCATGGACACAAAACAAAGGTTTGTTCTACACTATTTATGTGACCATTTATGAGTCAAGCAAAAAGCGAAATATCTACTAGTAGGTTACCTGCCTCTATAACTTATGATAAGCGCTTCCTGTTTAACCGTGAATTGAGTTGGTTAGAGTTTAATAGACGCGTGTTGGAGGAGGCTTTAGACAAAAGCAAGCCTTTATTAGAGCGACTCAAATTTCTATCGATATTCTCGACCAATCTTGATGAGTTTTTCATGATCAGGGTCTCTGGTTTGAAGGAGCAAGTACTACAAGGAATAAATGAACTTTCGCCTGATGGTATGACTCCTGCAGAGCAATTGGTGGAGATTCGTCAAAAACTCCTCCCGATGCTATCTGAACAAAACAGATGTTTAATGGAAGAGATACTACCTTTACTGGAAAAGAACGGTATAAGTTTAGAAGACTATAAAAGCCTGAATGATGATGAGAAAAGTCGAGTAGATGAGTATTTTCTCAAGCAAGTCTTTCCAATTTTAACGCCACAAGCTGTTGATGCGAGTCATCCGTTTCCATACATCTCAAATCTTAGTTTGAACATAGGTCTTATTGTTAAACCGTCCAGAGAATCATCCCTACCGCATCGCGTTTTACACTTATTTAATCAAAACCGATTTGCTCGAATAAAATTACCGTCGACTTTAACTCGTTTGATTCCGATAGAAGATGGCAAAAGGTTCATATTGCTAGAGGACTTGATTGTCGGTAATCTTCCTCTGTTGTTTCCTAATGTGGAAACAAGTGAGTGTCATCTATTTCGCGTGACGCGTGATGCAGACATCGAGATCAGAGAAGATGAAGCCGGCGATCTACTAAGAACTGTAGAAAGAGAGCTTCATAAAAGGCGTTTTAGTTTTCCTGTTCGCCTAGAGGTTTCCAGCAAAATGCCACCTGAGATGATCTCCTATCTTACCAGGTCATTCGGGTTAACTGAG
This sequence comes from uncultured Blastocatellaceae bacterium, assembly GCA_964486055.1. Lineage (GTDB taxonomy): Bacteria > Acidobacteriota > Blastocatellia > Pyrinomonadales > Pyrinomonadaceae > J014. The sequence goes on along the minus strand of CAZALE010000003.1, from coordinate 155,334 downwards.
AGCGATGTTTACAGAATTGATGGATTACTCAATGTTTCAGATTTGATGGAACTCTACAACTTGAATAGGCCTGATTTAAAGGATAAACCTATAACTTATTCAATCCCAGACATTCTCAGAAAAACAACCAAAAGCTACTTCGATATTCTGAAAACCCAAGACTTGCTTTTTCATCATCCATTCACCTCCTATACGACTGTTACGGATTTCATAGACGAAGCAGCCGAAGATGATGACGTTCTGGCAATAAAGATTTGTCTATATCGTACGGGCAAGGATTCTCCCATCATCTCCTCACTAGTTAAAGCGATAGAAAACGAAAAACAAGTAGCCACGCTCATAGAGCTGAAGGCTAGATTCGATGAAGAGAACAATATAGAATGGGCACGTCATTTGGAATCCGAAGGAGTGCACGTGATCTATGGCATTCGAGGATTGAAAACTCACTCAAAAGTAGCATTGGTAGTAAGACGTGAAGAAGATGGTTTAAAACGATATGTCCACATAGCAACGGGTAATTACAATCCGACGACTTCGAAAATTTACACGGATCTCGGCTTACTAACGAGCGATGATGAAATAGGAGCGGACGTTACTGCGCTCTTTAATTTTCTGACAGGATATTCTTACCAAGCAGATTATCGTGAGCTGCTTGTTGCACCAATTAACATGCGGGAAAAAATGACAGATTTAATAAGAACTGAAACTAAGAATGCAAGAGATGGAAAACCAGCTAGAATAATAATAAAAGTCAACAATTTAACAGATGTCGATATAATACGAGAACTATATGAAGCATCGATGGCAGGCGTTAGTATTGATCTAATAGTCAGAGGAATCTGTATGTTGCGGCCTGGATTGAAAGGAATATCGGAGAACATAAGGGTGATCTCTATTGTAGGCCGCTTTCTCGAGCATAGCCGCATTTTTTACTTCGAAAATCAAGGTAACAATAAGCTATTCATCGGTAGCGCTGATTTGATGAAGCGAAATCTTGATCATAGAGTAGAGGTGATAACTCCAGTTAAAGACAATAGATTAAAACAAATCCTGAAAGAGATCTTAGAGATTTATCTCAAGGACACAGCTCAAGCTAGGGTGCTCTGTCCGGATGGAAGCTATAAAAGGCTCAGAGACAAGGTCAAAAAAGAAGAGCTATTTTCCGCTCAAGACTTCTTCGCCGAACGTGGCTACTAGCTTTTCTCTCTTTTTAACATAGTTAGTAATGGTGGTTATGAATTCTGCGTGCGACCAAGTCAAAGGTGCAACTGAAATCTGGCTACCGGTCAGAGGATTGATTTGCTCTGATAACACTCCGGAGGGCAAAGCCCAATTAGTAACTAAATCAATAAATTTTCTCGCTTTTTTCAGGTCGTCTGGGCTCGATGCTATTGCTATGTGATAGTTTGCTAGCCAAAGTGTACAGATAATCCATGGATTTCCGGGCAATTCTTCTGAAACTCGCATGTATCCATCATTTTCATATCTGGCTATCCCTCCTGCCTCAGTTCTAATCCACAAGTTCTGCTCTATCGCTTGCATTGTTTGCCTTACTCTCTTATCAGTAGCTTGCAGCACATCAAAATGGAATAATCCGAACAATGATGTATCTAGAGTCTCATCTGGCTGCAGATTTTTGTCGTCTCTGGTCTCTAGAGATCGGAGAAATCTTTGTTTAGATTCTGAATATAAATTTCGCACTAATCCATTCTTTAGATCAGCAGCTGATTTCTCATATTTTACGGCCCTCTCTGATTCACCAAAAAGCCCTGCAAATTTTGAGGCTGCTCTTAGAGCTGCTATAACGGTTGAGATCGTGAAGGTGTGTATCCCATATCTATCCTCCCATAGATTCCAGCTCGCTCTTGGAAGACTTAGACCCTCAATTTGAAATTCGCATAAAAACTCAGCGCATTTGATTATTAAAGGGCGATAAAGATCTTTCAGTGACTCAATGTCTAAGTATTTCTCATAATGTTTCCATAGCGCCCATAAAACCAATGCGGTTTCGTCCTCTTGAACTGGCGCGAGCTTCCTTTTAAGTTGTGGATCCCAATATGGATGCCAGCTAGAAGCTATGGTTCCATCTGGATTGTATTTTTGAAGAAAATAGCCGTTTTCATCCACTATCTTCGCGCAAAAAGAGAAGAATTTTTTGCTGAGCGAGGGATAACCAGCAAGGTCGAGAGCATATGCAACCAAAGCTCCGTCTCTAGTCCATAGATAATTGTAGTGATCGGTAGCTCTTTCGGTTACATCAGAGTCATTCGCTGCGAGAATTGCTCCATCATTGTCGATATTCGTGCGAATCAAGAGTAGTGATCTTTTGTAAAGCTCACAGGCATCATCAGATAAATCGCCGAACTCTGAACAAGAATTTTTTAACCAGGCTCTCCAATATTGAATTGTTTCTTGTAAGAGTTCCGAGGGTTTTTCTGACATCAGGAACTCATTTAGATACTTGACGTCCTTATAACAATGTCCTGCACAGATCCAATAATAAATCTCACCTGATGAGTTGCAATTAATCTGTATGGTTGAGTCAACTGATCCTTCAGCTATTGCAGTTGTCAATAAATTGCCATCCTCAGCGTCTCTCCATGTTCCCTCTAAGTTTCTGAAAGCTTTTCTTCCTATTGCGAAATTTTCAAATCCTGGAGAGCTACCAATTAAAAAGTAACGATTCCTTTTATAGTGAATTAGTGAGTGTGTATCTGGATCATAAAACGCACAATCTCCAATTTTGCTTGAGAAGATACGAAAATCATGATGTAGAAAAAGTCTAAGTGAAATTGAAGATTCGATGACTAAACGCCGTAAGAATATGTTTTTATATGGAATTATTGCATCATTTGATTGTATTCTGATGTTTAATCCTTTGTTTTCTAATTTTACATCGGTTACCAGTGTGTCCGGCAGATATTTCAACGTTCGAGTCCACTCATCAGATGAAATCCACGAGAATCCTTGATCTGTCCAAACACCAAATCTAAAAGGATAGCCCTTTGTATGATTTTCCCAACCTACATGAGGAAAATAAATATCACGAATCTGATATTTATCGTCAAAATTTATTAAAAAAGAGCCATTGCTTACGGGGATGTCTCTCATTTTTCACTCATTAATCTTTGAATTGTTCTTTCTATTTCTTGCTTTTTGCTCTCATCAAATCCGATAAACTTTTTCACGAAGCGGCCATCTTTATCGAAGATGGCAGTTTGTGGAATCTCGGAATTTGGGCCAAATACAAATCTGACTAATTCTTCCTCCGGAGTTGCAATTGGATAGTCAATGTTGAGTTTTCTATGAAAGTCAGGCACGTTTGGCCTATCATCTTTTCCACCAACATGTAGGCCAATTATCTGAAGTTTGTCCTGTCCATATTTTCTCTGAAGTTCCTTTAAGTAAGGGATTTCCTCTATACATGGAGGACAGTAGGTTGCCCAAAAATCCAAAATTACGACTTTACCTCTAAAATCTCTTAATTTTTGTATCTCTTTATTTTGGTTTGTTTCAGCATCAAGAATAACCCATGACATTTGATCGACTGGTTTATTTGGAGGAAAGGTCTCAATTGGGATGCCGTTAACAGAAGAAGGACGGGATGAAATATTTGTAGGAGCGGCAGCGGGTTTACAGGCCATGGCCAAAATGAAGAACGCAATGATCCAATGCGCTTTCATAAAAGGCTATTTTAACAGATAGCAGACTAACTAATTAAGTCGAACTCTCATTGACTAATTTTTGATTTGAGCGTGAGAATGGAACTTGCTTTTACTAAGTAAAACTAAGAGTCGTGGAATTATGGCAGCATTGTAGAGATTAAGAATGATTTGAGCTCATGATCAATTGATAAAGCTTTTGATTTTAAGGAAATTATCGCGGATTTTTCGAGGTTTTTGATCAACAGATTTTATGGTGCACCCGGCACGACTCGAACGTGCGACCTTTTGATTCGTAGTCAAACGCTCTATCCAGCTGAGCTACGGGTGCACTCAAATTATTAAGTTACGAAATTAAATTTTTTCAGTCAAGCAAGAGATGATTTTATTACGATCTTTGACCGATGGGGCAATCTCGATTAAATCAGAAAAGCGGTAAAAGATACTCTCGGGTCGAGGGTAATTATCTCTGAAGATTAAGCTTCTGTAGTTCTTCTGCATCGCCAGTAATCAAAATCGCACTTCTTTCTCTGGTGAAATAAGCCCAAATCCAGTCGCTCAGAACTCTTAGACGATTACGAAAGCCGATGAGTGAGATTAGATGAACCAACAACCATGCGAGCCATGCGATGAAACCAGAGAGCTTTATTTTGCCAATTTCTACGATAGCTTTGTTACGGCCGATAGTTGCCATGGAACCTTTATCAATGTATACAAACTCCTTTCTGGGCTTATTCGACAAATCTCTTAGAATGTTTTCTACTGCTGTATCTGCCATTTGTATCGCTGCGGGTGCCACTCCTGGCACTTGTTTTCCGTCTGACGTGTAAAAAGCAGCCATATCACCGATAACAAAAATATTTTTATGACCCGGTATGCTCAGATCTTTTTCTACGATTACTCTTCCCGCCTTATCTAATTCGACTCCGAGCTTTTTTGCTAAAGGTGAGGCTTCTACTCCTGTGGCCCATAGGCAAACATCGCATTCTATGATCTTATCTTCAAGTTTTATTTTTCCAGGCTCTATCTCTTCTACAAATGAATTCAAAAAAACTTTAACTCCCAGTTCTTCAAGTTGTTGTTTGGCTTTTTCAGAAAGATCAGGGGAAAAGCTATTTAAGATCCTGGAGGAGCCTTCAAAAAGCATTACCTCAGAATTGCGGGTATCTATCATCTTAAAATCATTGACAAGAGCTTTTCTAGCTATATCAGCTATGGCTCCTGCCAGTTCCACACCAGTTGGACCTCCTCCGATGACCGCAAATCTCACAGGTTTTACGTTTTCACCAAGCAAGGCCTGTCTCTCTGCTGACTCAAAGGCAAATAAAATTCTTTTCCGTATTTCTAGGGCGTCCTCTATGGTTTTTAAGCCTGGGGCAACTTCCTCCCATTTTTGTTTGCCAAAGTAAGAATGCCTGGCTCCGGCTGCTAATATTAAATAATCGTAGTCCAGATGAGAATTATCGGATAATGTGACTTGATGGCTCTTTATGTCTAAATCCACGACCTCATCAAGTAAGACCTCTATGTTTTTGCTTTTACGCAAAATTCGCCTGATTGGTGAAGCTATCTCACCGGGTGATAAAACTGATGTTGCAACCTGGTAAAGCAAAGGCTGAAATGTATGATGATTTTTTCTATCTATCAGAATAACTTCAAGTTGTTTATTAGATAATCTTTTAGCAGCGCGTAGGCCGCCAAATCCTCCTCCAACAATTATGACTCTAGGCATTCTTCTCGCCATTTTGGTTTAATTTAGTGAACAAAGCTAGCATAAAGCTTTCTTAACTAGTTCACAATCTCATCTCTTGCGTTTATAATTAAACTTTTTGCTGAGAGATGAAAGTTTTTTATGTAACAACGCCAATTTATTATGCAAACAGCCTGCCACACCTGGGACATCTTTACACAACTGTAGTCGCTGACGTGATAGCAAAACACAAGCGTCAGCGGGGATTTGATACTTTTTTTCTAACTGGTACTGATGAGCATGGAATTAACATACAAAGAACTGCAGAGAAGTTAGGTAAAACACCTAAAGAACAAGTTGATTTCATAGCTGAAGAACTGAAGAAAACGTTCGCTGATTTCGGCATTAATCAAGGTCCTAATGGATATTCTATCTTCATGAGGACAACTTATCCTTTTCATTACGATGGCGCTCGGTATTTCTGGCAGCAGATTGCCAAAAATAAAACACCCAAAGGGAATTCAAACATTTATAAAGGCCATTATGAAGGATGGTTCTGTGCGCCATGTGCAGCTTTTAAGACAGAAGACGAGTATAAGTCAAGTGATGAATCAGCCGTGCCTCTGTGTTTGATTCACGAAAAGCCATTAGAGAGAGTCTCTGAAGAAAGTTATTTCTTTCGGCTATCTGACTATGCTGAGACTTTGTTGAAAATAATCGAGGAAAATCCAGATAAAATTCGTCCAGAAGCAAGGCGAAACGAGGTGATAGCTTTCATCGAGCGCGGCTTGCAGGATTTATCAATTTCCAGGGAGCGAAAAAATGTTAATTGGGGAGTCCCAGTGCCTGGGGATGATAACCACGTAATGTATGTTTGGCTCGATGCACTCTCGAACTACATTACGGCATTAGGATACGGAAATAATGAGAGGCGCGGTTTCGATAGATACTGGCCACACGCGCATCATCTCGTAGGAAAGGACATCTTGAGATTTCATACGGTTTACTGGTGGGCATTTCTACTTGCGGCCGGATTGCAGCTACCTAAATTAGTTTTTGCGCATGGCATGTGGTTAGATGCGAAGGGTAGAAAGATGGGTAAAACATTAGGGAATGTCATTGATTTAAACCTTCTAAAAAAATATTTTCAGACTGATGCTATAAGATATTTTCTGCTAAGAGAGATGATATTTGGTCAAGATGGGAACTTTGGGTATGAGAACCTGATTGATAGGATAAACGCTGATTTAGCAAATGGCTTAGGTAATTTAGTGGCTAGGACCCTGACTATGATTGACAGATACCGGCAAGGTATCATACCAAATGGCAAAATAAGCGAGAAAAATTACATATTTGCTCGCAGAGCCTCTGTGCCACCAGATGAACAAGAAATCGTCACGATTCTTGAATACGCCAGAAATGAATTCATCAGGAGATTTGACAATTTTGAATTCAGTCAAGCTCTGGAGACTGCATGGGGAATTATAGCCAGAATCGATAAAATGATAACTGACTCAAAGCCATGGGAACTGGCTAAAAATCCGCAGCAAGCTGAAACTTTAAACGCTATTTTGTATCGTGCTGTGGAGACTATTCGTTGGTTGTCAGTGTTGCTTTATCCGGTATTACCGGAAGCTACATGCAAAATTTATAGGCAGATTGGTTTTGATATTGATCCATCAAAGGTGAATCCAGAAGAATTACGATGGGGTGAGAGCCCAGAAGGAATGAGGATTCAGAAGGTTGAGCCAATATTTCCTAGAGTTGACAAAAGCAGGATTATGAGTGAGATAGAAAACAGCAAAATTCAAGTTAGAAATCCTGAAATAGCTAAAAAGCAGGCAGCTGAGAAAGAGGGCCAAAAAGACACTGAAGAAACAGTCGAAGAATACATAAGCATAGATGATTTTTTGAAGGTTGACCTGAGGGTTGGCGAAATAAAAGTAGCTGAGAGAGTTCCGAATGCGGATAAGCTTCTACGTTTCGAAGTGGATATCGGTGAGGAACGTCCTCGTCAGATTCTAGCTGGTCTGGCCCAATATTACGAGCCGGAGAAATTAATCGGCAGAAAAGTCGTAGTCGTTGCCAATTTGAAACCACGAAAGATGCGTGGTTTGGAGTCACAAGGCATGATTTGTGCGGCCAGTCTGGATGAGAACGATATTCCTGCGATAGCTACGTTTATCGAAGAAGTGAAGAACGGAGCTCGGTTAAAATAGACAGTCAATTAACCTCGGGTAAACGTCAGGGATGTATCTTGTAGATTCACATTGTCATATTGATGGAACTGATTTTGATGCAGATAGAGATGAGGTCATTGATAGAGCTCTATCAGAAGGCATCATTGCATTTTTGAATGTTGGAACGGGTGGTCCCGAAAGTAATTCTTTTGAGAAGACCGTTGCTCTTGCGCAGTCAAACGATTCGATTTTCGCTGCGCTCGGTGTGCATCCACACGATGCAAAGGACTACTCATCAGAGTTCGAGAGACGCTTGATAGATTTAGCCAGTAACTGCGAAAAGGTAATCGCATGGGGAGAAATAGGATTGGATTTTTACTACAATCACAGCCCTAGGCTTACACAGAGGGATGTGTTCAAGAGACAAATAGAGATAGCGAATCAGTTACGATTACCCATTATCGTGCACAGCCGCGAGGCGGATGAGGAAACATTGGAAATACTACTTGAAGCTGCATCTAATGAAGATTTTTGTGGTGGAATTATGCATTGCTTTGGTGGAACCGCTTACATGGCGAAGGTTTTACTGGAAAATGGTTTCTTGATTAGCTTTGCAGGAAACGTGACCTTTAAGAAGGCTGAAAAATTAAGAGAAGCTGCATCTGTGGTTCCATTGGATAAGCTCTTAGTAGAAACTGATAGCCCTTTTCTCGCGCCAGTTCCCGTGCGAGGTAGAAGGTGTGAGCCAGCATTTGTCGTTCATACCGCCAGATTTCTCGCAGATTTGCATAATATCCCATTTGAAACTTTTGCAAAGAGAACCACCCAGAATTTTATTCAGTTTTTTCTTCAAAAAGGGCGAGCCACTTTACATCTGACACGTCTACTAAAAAAATTCGCAGATGAATAAAATTCTATACCACACGAGAAGCCTTTTATGGAGGCTTAAATTCATGCTTCCTGAGCATGAGGTCACGCTGGAAACGGCAAATGGTTTACTGAGTTTTTCAAACAAAGATTGGCTAATAGGCAAGCAGCTGTTCATTCATCGGCATTATGAGATTGATTTTATTAAGAAAGTGGTCGATTTTCTTGAGGAAAATGATCTCTTGCACGGGGAGACAGTATGTGATGTTGGTGCCAATATAGGAATGATAAGCATTTATCTTCTGAAGAGTGAGGTATTTTCCGAGGCAATTGCATTCGAACCTTTTCCAAGAAGCTTTGAGTTTCTTATCAAGAACGTAGAGCAAAACGGATTACGCGACCGTGTTCAATGCTTTCAATGTGCATTATCATCAAATGATGGCATATGTCAATTGGAGCTTGCTGATGAGAATTCGGGTGATAATCGAGTGCGTAGCTTATCGCTTCCCGGAGAGATGCGAGAGGAAGCAAGAAAAGTCATATCCGTAGAAAGCTGTAAATTCGATTCATTCATGAAAAGCAGAGCAATAAATCCTGACAGGTTGGGTCTCATATGGCTTGATATTCAGGGACATGAAGGCCATTTTTTTCTAGGTGCAGAGAAATTTTTCAATGAAAGAAATGTACCCGTAGTTAGTGAATTCTGGCCATACGGCATAAAGCGCTCGGGAATCTCAGTAGAGCATTACTGTGAAATAGCACAGCACCTTTTTTCTAATTTCTGGCTTTTTGAGCGGGATCGTTTCGTCTTCTATCCAATAACAGCAATTGGAGATCTTTTTGATAGATTTCGTGATAGAAGAGAGGTGGCACAGATAATTTTGCTCTGACAATGTGGTAATCTTTAAGAGGATGTTCACTTTTAAACGTAAAGATGTCTTGGCACCTGCTCAGAAATTTTTCTCTGTAATCCAGGAAGAACTAGGCCTAGTCGAAGCAGAATTTGAGAGAAGAGCTTCCTCGAATATTCAGGTTATCGACTATCTTGGGGATTATCTTCGTGCCTCTGGTGGTAAGAGGGTTCGCCCTGCCTTATGCATAATCTCGAACTATGCCGTTGCGGGCAGAAAAATCCAAGATAACCTCATTCGCATGGCGACTGTCATGGAAATGCTGCACACGGCAACCTTAGTTCACGATGACATAATCGACAACGCTGAAACTCGTCGGAATCGCCCTTCTGTAAATGCTAGCTTTGGCAATCAGACTGCCGTTTTAATGGGAGACTGGCTTTACATGTCTGCTTTTGAGATATCTCTTCAGGAGCGAAATCTCGAAATTTTAGATATTCTGACGAAAATTACTCGCAAGATGACAGAGGGCGAGATTATACAGCTGACAATGATTGGAAGAACTGACATTACCGAAGAAGATTATTTCGATATTCTCCGCAGAAAAACAGCATATTTGTTTTCAGCCTGCTGTGAAATAGGAGCTATTTTAGCCGGCGCCGATTCGAGTGTAAAAAGGGCATTGCGTGAATATGGTATGAATCTCGGAATAGCTTTCCAGTTAGCAGATGATTTATTGGATTTTACGGCAGATGATAAAGTTTTGGGAAAAGCAGCTGGAGCTGACCTGCTGGAAGGAAAAATTACTCTGCCATTGATCCTTCTCTTGAAGAAAAAGCCAGATTTTGCGGAATTACTCGAATGTGTAATGTATGATGGGAATTATCAGCAAGTTTCTCGTGAAAAAATCCTGGATGAATTAGAAAAATCTGGTGCTCTTGAGGAAACTAAAAAAAGAGCATATGATTTCGCTGAAGAAGCTAAAAAAATGCTTGCACTTTTACCAGTTTCAGAGTATCGTTCTACCTTAGAAGCCATTTGTTCTTATATGATAGAAAGAGCTAAATAAATCCATCTAAGAAAAACTCCAATTGGGGAGTCAGCTATGATTTACGAAAGTTTGATTGCAACTTTGGAACAGAGTTTAGGGCAAACGCGCAATGCTCAGAATTTGCTTTTAGCTCGTTTGAGGGAGGTAGAAGCTGAGGCCGAGAAACTAAGACAAGAAATTCAAGCTTTAGAAGATAGTGCTACTCAAACTGAACAAGCAATTAGAAGTCTTTTAATGACAATGAGATCATCGGGTACAAGATATGAAATAGAAAGTGAGGAAGTTCCGCATTCTCGTCAGACTGAACCTGCTAATAAAACATCGAGTCAAACTTGGGATAAGCATGACTCTCGAACATACGATTCAGTGCATAGATTGACAGATATTTCGCAAATCAGACAAACAAATAATTTTTCTACCGGTATCTCATCGCCGATAATTGAGCCAATGAATCGCAGGTTTGCTGATAGAACCATAGCTCAAGCTTGCACCTTGCTACTGCGTGAAGCTGGTCGTCCATTACACGTTAATGAAATCTATAGACTGCTTGTCGCAGGAGGTATGCAGTTTAAGGGTAATAATCCTACGATTTCAATAGCCGTTTCCCTCAATCGTAATCGTCGCTTCAAAAAAGTGGCTCCTGGGACTTTCGATCTGGTAATAAAGGATGCCTCGCAAATAGCTTCATAAACTCACTGGATTAAGCTTGCGTACAAAATTGACATGGGTTTATCTCGCTTCAATCCGAATTTATCAGGATTGTTTGCAACTATGGACGCGGCGAAAAACCTGACTATGTTTTCTCGCTGCTGCGGATTCTTAATAAGTTGCCAAAAATTTTCTTTGTTTTGTGGCAAGGAGGCGGCCCACAGACTCGCCTCTTGCTCAGTCATACCAAAGGCAGCTACTGCGAAAACTATATCACCATTGAAAATTTTTATCAGCAAGGCTTTCGTGTAAGCTGCTGCCGTCTTTGCAGCACAAGATTGCGTCTTATCGCTTAGAGATTCGATTTCGCATACACTTTTATAACCACTAGCTCTGACAAATTCATCTGATAGTTGCCATAAACCCTCTTGTTTACCCTGTTTTTCAAGCCTAAATTTACTTCTACTCATGGCGATCAAAAACCCAACGGGTGCATCGATGCCGTTTTCCTTATGAAACTCAATGTTGATTAGATCCTGATAGGGAAGTGCTCGCTCAAAAAAACCCGCTTCTAAAGAGTAATCTGTGGTTTTCTTTTTGACTTCCTCTATGAATTGGGGATCGAGACGATAATTCGGTCTATTAGAAAATTGTCTGATTTGCGCCTGAATCATTTGTTGAACTTCTATCAGTGAAACTTGATTTTTTCGTGGGAGAGATTGTGTTTCAGTCTGAGCGGTTTGTTCTTCTTCTGGAGTTGGAGAAGGGGTCGGAAGCTCTGCAGTCTCAAATACCACTAGAACACTACTTGCAGGGATTAAGTTTCCTTTTTCATCCTCTATAATGGCCTGCAAAGTATGAGTCATCCCGTCAGCAAGCTCTGGAAAATCCCTTGGGTCAATTTTAGCTGATGAGCTATCAGTATCGATCTCTGCAATTGATTTGTCATCTATCTTTAGTATGACGCGATTAATGCAATTTCCATTGCTGATTGAGAGATTGACCTCCGTTTCATTTGTTATAGTTTCCCCATTTTCAGGATTCGTTATATAAACCCGAGCATCACAACCTTTATTAACCTTAGGCAAAAATAAGAACACAAAAGTTCCGATTATAACTAATGAAATTGTGGCAATGCCGAGGATTAAGTGCGTTGGTTTTGATTTTGCTACAGGTGACTCGTTGCATTCTGCAAGATTAGCTGGTACGGTCGAGCCTTGCTGTGATAGCGAAGCGGCTGCTAGCTCTTTGACGTTCTCCTCGGATCTTTGTTGGTTTTTCTGAAGTTCATCATCTAAGTAAAACTCTAACTCAACTCCACCCAAGCTTATTCTATCGCCATTTTTAAGCTGCACTGTTGAAGTTACTGGTTTGTCATTAACAAAAGTGCCATTGCTACTTTTCAAGTCGGTCAACCAAAAGCTATCATCAAAAAATTCAATCTCTGCGTGATAGCGTGAGACATTTTGTTCATTGATACATATCTTGTTATCTGTAGCACGACCAAGAGTGATTAAAGTTTCCTCAATTGGAATCTCTTGATTCAGAAACTTTATTTTTGCCTTTTTCATATGTCGAGCATATCAGCACGTGTAATTATGCCGATAATTCTTTTGAACTCTTCGACTAAGACGGCAGGCGACTCTCGTAATTTTGATTTTATTTCCTCAGCGCTCGCGTCTGATTGTACTATTGGGAAGCTTTTGTCCATTATTTCAGCCACCTTCGCATTTAAGAGATCGTGGTTTTCTAGAAGTTTTGCATAAACCTGGCTCTCGCGAAGACTGCCGACAGAAATTCCATCTTCTAGTACAGGTAATTGAGTAATTCCGTTTTGGCTCATCTTTTTCAATGCTTCAGCAATTGTCTCATCAGGTGTTACGTATATTAGTTCTCGCGGCGCTCCATTGGATTTGGTCTCCACAATAAGTTCTGCAGTGATTCTTTGAGGTTCTAACAAGAGTTTTTCTTTCATCCATTCATCAGAGTGATGTTTAGTTAAGTAATGCTCTCCGGTGTCGCATACGATAAATACGATTACCGCATCTTCATCCAGGTTTTTTGCGATTTTAACTACAGCCGCAAAATTCGTTCCGGTTGAGCCACCACAAAAAATACCTTCCTGCCGACTGAGTAAACGTGACATTTCGAAAGATTCTCTGTCTGTTATATTGATTATTTCATCGATCATTTTTAAATCAACGTTTTCAACTGGCATGTTCTGCCCGATGCCTTCTACCAGGTACGGTGTAGCTTCTGGAACTTGCCCAGTTTCTTTATAAATTTTAAATATTGAACCATAGGGATCAGCCCCGATGACTTTAATATTCGGATTTTTCTCTTTTAAATACCTAGATGTTCCAGAAATTGTGCCGCCGGTTCCTATTCCAGCAACGAAATGCGTTATTTTGCCGTCAGTATCTCGCCAAATTTCAGGACCCGTGGTTCGATAGTGAGCCAGAGGATTTGCAGGGTGACTGTATTGATCAGGGTAAAAAGAATTTGGGGTTTCACGAGCTATTCTCTTAGCTGTCTCAAGATAATGGTCAGGTGCTCCATATTTAGCTGCTGCAGGGCATATGACTATGTCGGCGCCAAGTGCCTTGAGATATCTTCGTTTTTCAACTGAAACTTTATCAGTCATTACAAAAATGCATTTATAACCCCTTACAGCAGCAACTAAAGCCAGCCCAATGCCAGTATTTCCTGATGTAGCCTCAATGATAGTTCCGCCAGGTTTTAAGATGCCCTTCCTTTCTGCATCTTCTATCATCGAGATGCCTATGCGATCTTTAACAGAGTAGCCAGGATTGAGCGACTCCATTTTTGCAAACACCTGGGCCTTTATTCCAAATTGTTTGGTGAGTTTATTGATCCTGACCAGAGGAGTATTTCCTATCAAGTCCAAAACACTATCATAAACTCGCATTGCTTCTTTCCACCTATCTTTCAAAATTTTTTAATGTAAGCTTAAATTCTATCTATAAGTAGCTTTGAGCTCAAAGTTTGAGAGATTGTAAAAATTGATTCGCAAGTTCGATTTTGAGAGACTTAACATTGTATGAGGTTGCTTCCGATAATTTTGATTTCTTTTTTTATAAATTTGGTCCTAGGTCAGTCCTCAGATAATAAACCCTCTCAGACTTTGGCTCAGCCATCTGAAGAAGAGTTAAGGCGCCAGTCATTCGAGAAGGTATGGAGCACAATAAACGCAAAGCATTATGACAAGAATTTTGGAGGGGCTGATTGGAGAAAGATTCGCGAGATATATGAGCCGAAGGCACTTAAAGCTCAGAATAGAGCAGAGTTTCATAAGATACTAAACCAGATGCTCGAAGAGCTAAAGGTTTCTCATGTCGGTGTTTATGACTTAAAGCCTGCTGATTTTGAATTAAGAGCGAAGACTGGAATTATCGGGGTAGAGATCAAGATAATTGAAAACAAACCTGTCATATGGCGAGTGGAAAAGAATTCAACTGCTGACAGAGCAGGTCTGAAACCGGGATTCATCGTCGAAAAGATAAATGACCTATCCACGAGAAGTGTTCTGGAACGTGTTGAGTCTTATTTTTCCAGTATTAGAGCCACTGATAGAATTCGATTACTTTACAAGGAAAAAGTAATAACAACATTGATCGAGGGAGAACCAAAAACGAAACTCTCTTTAGAGGTGATAAACTCCAGAAATGAACTTCAAAAGGTAGAAGTTGAGAGATATCAGGCTAACTGGCAGATGAGTGAACCTCTAGGGTATTTTCCGCCTCAGCCAATAATATTTGAGGCTCATAAAATTGGAGATGACATAGGTTACATTAGATTCAACGTTTGGGCAATACCTCAAATATCGAAAATAAGAGCTGCAATTCAGAGCTTTGCTAATGCTAAGGGGATAATTTTTGACATAAGGGGAAACCCTGGTGGAATAAGCGGTATGGCTGCTGGCGTTGCTGGGATGCTAGTGAAAGAGCCTGTGTCACTTGGTAGGATGCGAGGCAGAGAGCTAGACCTAAATTTGGTTGTCAATCCTCAGTCAAATCCTTACTCAGGGAAAGTTATAATACTGATGGATTATGGCACAGCTTCTACTAGTGAGATATTTGCTATTGGCCTACAGGAAAATGGCAGGGCTGTCCTGATCGGTGAAACAACTGCAGGGATGGCTTTACCATCCATATTCGAGACTTTACCGACTGGAGCTCTGTTTCAATATGCAATAATGGATTACACATCCCCAAAGGGAACACTTGTTGAAGGCAGGGGAGTCAAGCCTGATTTAGAGGTTTTTCAGAGACGTCAAGATCTACTTGACGGTAAAGATTTGCCTCTAGAGATAGCTATTCAAAATATAATCAGAGATGAGAATTAATGATCAAAAGAGTAACTCAGGAGGCAGAGGGAAATGATGCACAAAGTATCGAGAAGATTAATGATTGTGTTGTTACTATCGTGTTCTTTAAGAGTCTTAACATTTGCACAACAAGAGAGAAAAGTAGTGGTAAGAAATTCTTTGCCAACTGTTGCTCAGGTGCTTGAAAAATATGTGAATGCCATTGGTGGGCGTGAGGCTAATAGACGTGTGAAAAGCTTGATATTAAAGGGTAAAATTGAAATGTCACCTGTTGGAATAAAAGGGGAATATGAAAAATTCTCATTAGCGCCGAATAAATCATTTACCCGGATAAAATTGGAAGGATTTGGAGAATTGATCGAAGTTTTCGATGGTCAGCGTGCTTGGGTTGTCGATCCAATCAAAGGAAAAAGGGAGAAAAAGGGAGGAGAGTTAATCCAAACTGCCATCGAATCCTTTTTATATAAGAGCATAGAGCTGGATAAGCTATACAAGAACCTTCAAGTAAGGGGAATCGAGAAAGTTGGAGACAGAGATGCTTATGTGGTTGCAGGGAAACTGGCGGAAGAAGCAGAGACTGAGCTCTTTTATTTTGATGTGCAGACTGGTTTTTTGATAAAGACAGAGAGTGTACTGATCATACCTGAAGGCAAATTAAAGTCCGTAACTTACATAGATGACATGAGAGAGGTAGCTGGTGTGAAACTTCCTTATAGAATAACCACGGAACTTCCACAGCTAAAAGTTATAATTGCAGTATCGTCTATTGAAGTAAACCCAAAAATCGATGAGTCCCTGTTTAAGGAACCACGATAACTCATCATGTGCAGTTTATTCAGATAATTTAAGTGATCAGAGTTTTAGTCCTTTAAGGAAAAAAGATGAAAGGCAAGTTGATAACCTTTGAAGGCATTGACGGTAGTGGAAAATCTACTCAGATAAAGCTTCTAGCATCGGAATTAAGACGAAGAGGAATAGATTGCATAGAGACTCAAGAGCCGGGTGGGACTTCGTTAGGTAAAAATCTCAGGAGAGTTCTTTTAGAGACTGCAGAGGAAGTTTCATCCCTAGCTGAGCTTCTTCTTTTCTCCGCAGATCGTGCTCAACACGTTGAAGTATTGATAAAACCAGCCTTGGAAAGCAATAAAGTTATACTTTCAGATCGTTTTTATGATTCTACAATCGCTTATCAATGCGCCGGACGGCAACTACCTAAGCAGATTGTAAGTTACTTGATAGAGATAACTACCAGTGGATTGAAGCCTGACTTGACTATTTTCTTGGATTTACCGGTTCAAGAGGCCCTGAAAAGAAAACAAGGTGAGAATCGGATGGACTTTGAAGACATAGAGTTTTATGATCGGGTTAGAGCTGCTTATCTTGAAATCGCTGCGAATGAGCCGACGAGAGTCAGAGTTGTTTCAGCGCTTGATTCTATCGAAGCTATACACTCTCATGTCTTACATCTGGTTCTACGACTCCTGGATAAACAAAGTACAAGTTAAACGGTGAGTAAATTCTATGAGCTTTGAGAACCTTGTAGGTAATCAGCGGATAAAAAAGCTGCTTGGGTATTTTGTTAAGCAGAACAATATCCCATCTGCAATGCTGTTTGCTGGTGACGAAGGTATTGGCAAAAAAAGTTTCGCAATTGAGTTCGCAAGGACGCTATTTTGTCAAAATCGTATCGAAGAGAATTCCTGTTTACAGTGTTCTTCATGTAAAAGGGTTAACCTTCCAGAGATCTCGAACGACAGGGAGACTTTTAAGGGAGTGATTTTTAGTGGGCATTCGGATTTAGGCTTCGTTCTGCCATACAGCAGAAACATCTTCGTCGAGGCGATTAGAGACTTAGAGGAGCAAGCGAACATGAAGCCATTCGAGGCTCAAATGAGAATTTTCATAATAGACGACGCGGATAAAATGAATGTCTCTGCAGCCAATGCACTCCTCAAAATACTGGAAGAGCCACCACATACCTCATGCTTGATTCTGATCTCCTCACGTCCAAACACTATATTACCCACCATCTTATCGAGATGTTATGTTTTGAATTTTGAGCCGATCCCAACGGAAGAAATGGCGAATTTTTTGGTATTTCATAGGAAACTACCTTATCAGACTGCTAAGATGTTATCTGAGTACTCGCGCGGTAGTTTGGGGTTAGCCATGACCTCTGACCTACAGCAGCTTGTAAACGAAAGAGAAGCAGCATTTGAGGTAATAAAATGCATCATCTCTGATGATATGAACAGGTTGTTGCAGATCTCTGAAGAAATGGCTGAACAACTTGAGGATTTTCTGAAGATACTAGAAGATCTAGTGAGAGACATATGCCTCCTAAAGCTTGAATTCTCGAATGAGATCGTCAATAAGGACATGAGAGAGAGGTTAGAGAGAGTAGTAGACTCAATTGATCAGAGCACTGCATCTTTATGGATTAGTTATATTGAAAACTTGCGTGAAACCATGCAGCTTAACTTGAATAAGAGAGTCTCACTTGATGCCCTTTTTATCAAGATGAGAACAGTATTAGTCTATGGAAACTGACATGTTTGTGAAAGCATCCGTAACTGAGCGTTTATTCGCAACAGCCTCATTCTTCATTATGACGCTTTTATTATTCATAGTCGCCTACTTTGATCCTCAGCGACATTCGTTTTTTCCGAAATGTTGGTTTTATCAACTGACTGGTTTTGCTTGTCCTGGTTGTGGTTTGACCCGAGCGTTTCATTCGTTATTGAATGGGAATCTTCTGGAAGCAATTCATTACAACGCTTTGTTGCCAATCTACGTTACTTTTCTCGTTTATGTTTACGTAAAACTTCTGCGAACCATAATTCGCGGTGAGAGTCTCATTTTGGACTTCGGGAATAAGGAGTTTTATTTACTGGTAGGATACTTGTTAATCAGCTTGTCTTTTGGAATTCTTAGAAATCTTCCTTTTTATCCTTTCTATTATCTTTTTCCTTGATTTCTTGGAGCTCTTTTCTCAAGAGCTCTACTTCTTTTACGAACTCATCTACTATTTCAGAGGCAGCTACTTTTCGCATTGGCACTCCATTTTTAAAGATCATTCCCACTTGTCTACCGAAGGTTACACCTAATTGAGATTCATGAGCCTCGCCAGGACCATTGACTGCGCATCCCATTATCGAGAGATGTAATGGTTCTTCGACGTGAGCTAATCTCCTTTCAATTTCTGTAACTATTTCAACGAAGTTGTCCGTATCAAGTCTGCCACATGTTGGACAGGCGACTACTGTAACACCCCGCCTTCTCAATTCGAGACTTCTCAAAATTTCCCATGCAACGCGTACTTCTTCAACTGGCTCTGCCGCTAAGCTGACCCTTATGGTATCCCCAATGCCCTCGTGCAAGAGTATGCCTAGCCCTATTGCAGATTTTATTGTTCCACTGAATGGTGTGCCAGCCTCAGTTATCCCTAAATGCAATGGATAATCAACTTTGGAGGCTATCAAGCGGTATGCTGCGACAGTTCTATGAACATCTGAGGCCTTCAGGGATATAACTATATCGGAAAAACCTAGATCTTCCAGTATTCTGACATGACGCAAAGCCGACTCAACCATTGCCTCTGGCGTAGCTGAGCCATATTTTTGTAATAGATCTTTCTCTAATGAACCTCCATTAACTCCAATACGAATCGGAACCCGCTGACTTTCAGCTGCCCTAACTACCTCTTTAACTCTCTCAATAGAACCTATATTTCCGGGATTTATTCTTAGTTTATCGACACCTGCCTCCAGCGCCATCAGAGCCAACTTATAATGAAAATGAATGTCTGCGACTAATGGAGCATCAGTTCTTTTTCTAATCTCCCTCAATGCTATAGCCGCGTCCTTATCAGGAACCGCGATTCTTATAATCTCGCAGCCCGCAGCAACTAATTCTTCGATTTGCTTAATGGTACCTTCAACATCGGTCGTGTCTGTTTTCGTCATTGACTGAACAACTATAGGTGCTCCTGCTCCGATCTGAATGTTTCTGACTTTTACTGCTCTAGATTTTCGTCTTTCCATAATAAATATCTTACGTTTTGCTAGAAGCAACTTCCAACCTAAGGAAATATCTTGTGTAAGCTAAAAAAATTACAATTAGGTTAAAAAAAGTAGTGACAAAATCTAAATTTCTTGTTACAATCGAAATTCGTAGCGATAAATAAGCTTTTATACCGCCTTCACGCAAGTGAAGGTTTACTCTAGTTTATTTGAAGCTCTTTAAAAACAAAAACAGGAAGGAGATAAGAGGGAAAAGTGGCAGCCACAAAGCAAATGACTTTGCAGGAAAGAATATATCAAATCGATCATATTCAAGCTCGTCGCTTTGCTAAGCTGACGGGTGAGGCATTGGAAATCGCAACTGAGGGCATCATCAGACATCTTCGAGCTTGTGCTCGGATGGATGTCAATCCTGATGCTTCTGCAGTTCGCGAAATAATAGACGATGCCTTAAATGGGCGAAGAGTCTTTGCTGAATCTGTCGATGAAATTCGTTCTACAAGCTAGCTTTAAATCTTCCTCAATAATCTCATCGGCCGCTATAAACACAGCGGCTGTTTTTTTATTATAATGCTTTTCGTGGACTACTCTGAGTACTTCTCCAAAATAGAGGAAACCTTTCAGAAATGTCGCAGAAACTCTATTCCTCTAAGTCCGTTAGATTGGATACTGGTAGAATCTTGGTTTGCTAGAGGAATACCCTTGCACATAATCGTCGATTCAATCAAAGAGGCCTTTTCTAATGTAGATATTAAGCGCAGAAGAAAGATAAATTCTCTACGATATTTTAAAGATCAAGTCGAACGCAAATTTAAGAGCTGGCGATCGATAAATCCAAAGCAACAAAATGATGAAAACACTGAAATATTTACCAAAACCCTTCTCATCAATCACTTAGATCAGAAGATTACAAGCCTGCAGCAATGTATCCAAGACTTATCTAACGCAATATTAAAAAAAAGAGCTGAAGATATGCTGTTGCGTCTGATAACGTTAAGGCGAGAAATCTATATGCTTGAGGAGTTAAAGGATTATAATGAAGCTTTACAAGCTGGTTATCTCAGCAGTAACAGTCCGGTTGAAGGATCAAATGCTCGAATCGAGGAGGAAGAGAGTTCAGATGCTGAGGATATTGTTCTAAGTGTAATCTCGAATGAATCGGTGAATAATGCAAATGAGATCGAGTCTCTAGTGCTTTTTAGAACAACTGATGATGCCTCATCGAGCGCAGAGAACTCACATAGCAGCGAGAAGCCAAAGAAAGATAGAAAATCTATTGATCTAGAAGAGTTAAAAAAGGAAGATCGTGACGATATAAAGATTGAGATCCAGGCTATTATAAAACATCAAAGAATAGATATTTTAGAAAAATATCTTGAAAAGTTAGATAAATCGATGGATAGTGCATTATTGAAAGCCGCAGACTGTGACATTTTGATAAAATGTCGTCGTAAGGCAGAGGAGCAAATGAAAAAAAACAAATCGAAAGTTTCATCTGTGGTTTTCAAGCGGAATCAACAGCTTTTGTTGCTAAAGCTTCTGCGTGAAGAATATAAAATTCCCAAGTTAGGTCTGTTCGAGCTATAATTGACGCAATAAATAATTAATCGAGCTGATCGGAGTGCTGAATATAGACTGAACTATCTTATGCAATTGTAGGTGTCATCGAAGTTGAAGCCGATAGAGGTGTATAGTCTTTTTGAATTAGAGATTGAACGGATCGTCACCGGTGGCTACGGACTGGGACATTATGCCGGCAAGGTTGTGCTTGTCCCTCTGGCATCTCCAGGAGACCGGCTCAAGGTCAAACCGTACAAAATCCACGAGAATTTTTGTAAAGCTGAGATAGTAGAGATCATAAAACCATCACCATACAGGATAGCACCTGTTTGTAAATATTTTGGTGAATGTGGTGGTTGCGATTTCCAACACCTTAATTATGAAACACAACTTGAGGTAAAGGTAGAGATAATAAAAGATTGTCTTCGTAGAATAGGCAAAATTGATCCTCCAGATAAAATACCGATAATTCATTCAGATGAGATGTTCGGCTACCGCTTAAGAGCTCATTGGCATTTTAGCTTAGCAGAGTCTAAAGCTGGATACTTTAGGAGAGATTCAAATGAGATAGTGGACATAGAACTCTGTCCTATCCTTTCACCAAATTTACAAAAGTTTCTTATCGAAATGAGAGGTAGACTGGAAAGTGAGAAGTTTTCTAACGACAAAGGACATGTTGAAGTCGTGAGCAATGAGACCGATGTTTCGGTGGCCTCTGACGTATTCAAAGATGAACCGAGAGATATTCAAGTAAAGGTAGGCGATAACATCTATTTTTTGAATGCAAGATCGTTTTTTCAGGCTAATAGATTTCTGTTAGAAAAGCTAATAGAGCTCGCAATAGAGGGAGCTTCTGGCACGACTTGTTTGGATTTGTATTGTGGTGTCGGATTTTTTACTTTACCATTGGCCAAGAATTTTAAAACTGTACTAGCAGTTGAGCAAGCTCGCGAATCAATACTACTTGCTATGAAAAGTGCGAAGGCCGCTGGGTTAGAGAACATTAAATTCCATTCTCAAAAGGTGAGAGATTTTCTTAAGCAAAATCAACAATTTTTTGATTTCATTTTGATCGATCCTCCACGAACAGGTGTAGAAAAAGAAGTATTGGAGAGTTTATTGAAGCTAGCGCCATTCGAGATCTGTTACGTTTCATGCGATCCGGCGACTTTAGCAAGAGATTTGAGACGTTTATCTGCTAAATATAAAATTACCTCAGTAAAAGCAATTGATATGTTTCCTCAAACACATCACATTGAAACAGTAGTTAGGTTACGTAAAATATAAACTTTATGCTTGTAAGAGAGAGTCTTGCTGATAGATCACCATCAATATTAAAACACGATTTGAATAAATATTTTCCGGAATTATTGAAATTTAACTCTACGAAGGAGCTTGAGAAGAGTGAGGTTTACAAGAAGATAAAGCCAACTGTTGATAGAATTTTAAATGCCATCGTACAGGAGAACTTTGCAGATTCAATTTTAGCAAGTAATGCAGTTGACCGCGTTCGAGCTTTAGCCTGGAATATTGAAAGAGGTATCGCCCTGGATGCAATCATTGAAGCTTTTATGCAGCATCCTGATCTAAAAAATAGAGATTTATTGCTTTTGACAGAGCTAGATTATGGAATGGCCCGCAGCAAGAATCGGTTTGTAGCTAGGGAGTTGGCTAGCCAGCTCAGAATGAATTACGCATTTGCGCCCGTCTACATAGCTTTGCAAAAGGGAAGTGGAGTAGAAAAGTTTGTTGATGGAGAAAATAAAGAATCAATACATGGCTTAGCTTTATTTTCCAGGTATCCGATGCGAAATGTTCACGCGATTTCTCTGCCTAATGGAAAAGACAAGATGAAAGGAGAAGAGAAGAGATTAGGTTCTCTGAGAGCTTTGATTGCTGATATAGATCATCCGATTGGTAGATTTAGAGCCGTAACAACACACCTGGATGCTCATTGCTCTCGAAAACATAGGCAATTACAGATGAAAATAATACTGAATCATTTAGAGAAGCTGCAACCAATTCCGACGATTATAGGCGGAGATTGGAACACGACTACCTTTAATTCTCAGAGCGCATTCAGAGCAATCCTCGGTTACTGGAGAAGAATTTTTATGGGGATAAGAAACGTCGCTATGAATCACTTTCCGTATCCTGATCGCTACTTTGAGAGAAATCTCTTCCGGGAATTAGAGCAAAGAGGCTACGCTTACAAAGAACTTAATGAGTACGGAGTTGGCACGTTGCACTACAATATTAAGAGTGTTGAAAAAAATACAAATTTGCGTGATTGGGTGCCAGCTTGGTGTTTTCCGTTTATATTTTGGGCTGCTGGTAAAGTTGGCGGTAAGATCTCTGCCAGACTCGATTGGTTTGCCGGAAGAAACATTTGTGTAGTTGACAAACCTAAAACGATACATGAGTTGAGAGACAAAAATGGGAATGCCTTATCTGACCACGATCCTATAACTTTAGATTTTGTTCCGGGTGCTCGATAGATTCTATAAGTTTAAAGTTTGGCTTTTGATAAATCGAAAGTGTAGAATCAAGAAACGAGGAAAATATTATGGAAGTATCATTTTGCAAAACGTTGAGTTTTGATATAGAGAATTTTAAGTATCAGACGGTATCGGAGGAGAACGGACGAGCAATAGCTATTAAATTTCCTATAGATGAAGCTCGTTATACTCCAGGAGATGTTATATTGGTCTTGCGTGGAAGTGAGATTCTATTTCATGGGCTCATACGCTCGATTGAAGAGGGACTTGCCTTTGCTTCAGATCCAAGAGGTTCTCTTCTGCCAGCCAATAATGAGTAAATAAAAAATGATAAAAAATGGAGGCGCGCATGGGCCTCCATTTTGATTTGTTCCAAGGTTTTTCCTACTCTGGCTGTATAGTTACATAGAAAGTTTGATCACCTCTAGCTACAAGGAGAACTAATGGGCGATTGCTGCTTTTCTCTATTGCAGTAGTCACGTCCTGAAAAGTCTGAACAGGTTGTCGGTTGATGGAAATTATAACATCTCCACGCCGAATTCCTGCATCAGCAGCTGGGCCTTCAGGATCAACTTTCGTTACTAACATACCCTTGACATCCGCTGGAATTTGTAAACTACGTGCTGCATCCGGAGTTAATGGCTGCAGCTCCAGTCCGAGTCTTCCACTCTTGTCTGATTTCGACTGCGGAGATTGATTACCAAAACCTCTTCCCTGTAGATTATCTGGTTGTAATTCGTCTAAGACAGCTTTTATCTGTATCTCTTTTCCATCGCGAACGATGGTTAGTGTGACTTCTGTTCCCGGAGCAGTTTCAGCGACTCTGTTACGGAGAGCGTTTGTGTCCTCGATTCTCTCTCCATTGAAAGCTACAATCACATCGTCACGCTTTATACCAGCACGTTCTGCAGCGCTACCTGGTCTTACTTGGCTTACGAGGGCGCCTTTCGTGTCCTTCAATCCGAATTGTTCTTTTATGGCTTCGTTAATCGGCTGGATTATAACACCTAGTTGTCCACGCCTAACCTTTCCATTCTTTATAAGTTGTTCCATCACTGAGCGTGCCATGTTCGAAGGTATGGCGAAACCTATGCCTATGTTTCCGCCTGATGGCGAGAGAATTTGCGAGTTAATCCCGATCAATTCACCATTTAGATTAATTAAAGCTCCGCCGGAATTACCTCTATTTATTGGAGCATCAGTTTGTAAGAAATTTTCAAATCCTCCATCTGAAAGCCCAGTCCTTCTTCCTTTCGCGCTTATGATGCCAGCGGTAACCGTTTGACCAATGCCGAGTGGATTGCCGATGGCGAGAACTATGTCTCCAACTCTGACTTTGTCAGAATCTCCTAAGGTCAGAAATGGTAAATTTTCCGCGTCAATTTTTAGAACGGCCAGGTCGCTTAGCGAGTCTGTTCCGATGACTTTTGCCTGAAATGTCTTTTTGTCGGTTAGTTCGACAGTAATTTTTTCTGCTCCTTCTATCACGTGATTGTTTGTAAGTATGTAGCCATCGGCACTAACGATCACGCCAGAGCCTATGCCCCTTTGGACTCTTGGCCTGGGTGGTTGACCTGGGAACCCAAAGTCTCTGAAGAGGTCATCAAATGGAAATTCAGCTCGCGATGATACTTTTTGCTCTGTACTGACATTCACAACAGCAGGAGCTGCTCTTTCAACAATGTCAGCATAAGTAGTTCTAGTACCATCTGCTAAAACAGGCGGTGGTGGCTGCTGAGCTTGAACTTGATTTGTAGCCGGTGTTTCGGTTTTACATCCTTGTAATAGAAACGTTGTTATGAGAACAAAAGTAACTACTCTCAAAATCTTCATACTTTTAATCTCCCATAGAAATTTCCGAGAGTTATTTTATCCGAACGACATAAGACATTAGAAACTTCGGATAACAAATATGATGCTTACGCCCTAGGACCAAGCATTTTTTAATTTCTGAGGATTTTTGGTGTCTCGGCATAAAAAATGTAGGCGAGTGATTTATAGACAAGCTTCGCACACAAGAAGGCAGGAGCATCTGAAAAATCGGTCTTTGAAAATTCGACTAAGTCCATACCAACAACTCGGCGATTTTCTGCTAAAGTCTTTATCAGGTGCAGAGTTTCGTACCATCCCAGCCCGCCTGGTTCTGGAGTTCCAGTTGTAGGAACTAGGCTTGGATCAAGACCGTCAATATCAATGGTCAAGTATACGTTTTCAGTTAGGTGATTTATGGCATCATTGATCCAATCGGTTTTGCCCACTATATCTTTTGCCCAGAATATTTTCGTGTTGGGAAATTCATTGAGACTTTTAGCTTCCTCAGCCGATATCGAGCGAATTCCTACTTGTACGGCAGGAAGTTTCATATCTTTAACCACTCTTGCCATTATAGAGGCATGTGAGTGAGGAGTGCCATCATACGTATCTCTTAAATCTGCGTGAGCATCAATTTGTAAAACACTCATGTTGTGATATTTTTCTGCATGAGCTTTTATAATTGGAGCACTGATCGAGTGCTCGCCGCCTAACGTGCAGATGAATTTATCGGTTTTGAGTAGCTCTTTTGCTCGTTCATACAAGGCTGACATCATTAGATCTGGAGTTGGGTGCGACTTAAATACTTGTAAGGTATGTATACCAATCTTATAAACCTCTGCTTCGGTTTCCTCTTCGTACAGTTCCATGTTGCGTGAGGCATCAATTATGGCCATTGCCCCATCTCCGGTGCCTTTTCCATAAGATACAGTTCCTTCATAAGAAACAGGCCATATCAAGACACGAGCAGAGTCAAAATTAGAATAGCGCTCGTCGTCGATCCCTCCGAAAATCATCGGTAGATAAGCAGATTCTGTCATAGGTTATGGGACATCTATTGTCAGTTCTTTTCCAGTAAAAGTAAATGATGGTCTTTTACGCCCTTTCATATATTTAGCTGCAGTTTGAGACATTGCGGTGATTATCATTGGCAAAGCTATCGAAGGATCACATGGAACGTAAGCTGTTAGGGCTCCTTTTACCAATTTGCCAAAAATTTGCTTGTAATGTCCGCTGATGGATGGTGTTCTGACATCTAATGGTATACCATCAGTCACTATAGAAATCGCGTATTTGTGGCCACGAACGTTTATTCCGTTCAAGTAGGAAGATAAATCTGCAATGGCCAGCATCTCCTGGCTATTTACATTACCAAGTGTGATAAGACCAGAGTTCCTGGACCTCTGAGCAATCATCATCAATTCTATGGAGTCTTGCGCTATATCGAAGTAGATTTGATTCTTTTTCTCAAAACGCTCTCGTGCTATTCCTATAGCAAGCTCACTTCCAGGCAAGTCAGGACAGAAAACCGGCACACGAGATTTAAAGGCAGACGTTAAGATTCCGTCTTCATTTGCTATTTCGGCTAGTTCTCTCCCGAGGATGTGGAGAAACTCTCTAATGGAATAAGCGCGCGTTAAATCGAGTTGATTGATAACACTACCTATCCACTCATCCGCCTCTCTATATTCCTCTTGATTTGCAAGTACATTACCGACACGGTAGATTTCCGCCATCTCTAGCTCTTCATCAGGCATTGCAGGATGAGCTTGGTAATGATTGCGTCCTAATGTCTCATGAATGTCATGAAACAGAACCTTTCCAGAGACAATCAAGACGTCTACAAAGCGATTTTTTATTACGTATGCTAGCAAACGTCGCATACCTGATGGAACCAGGTTGCCTGAAGCACACAGGTAGATAGTTGTGTTATCATCAAGCATGTCCAGCCAAATTCGATGAGCTTCGGCAAGCTGCTTAGCGCCAAAGCCTGCGCTTTCCATTTTTTCCAGTAAGCCTGCTATCGACCTATCTCGATCGATTGGGATTGGATGAATCGGAATCGTTAAGTATTTAGCTTGTTTTGTTTTACGTTGTATCATAGTTTTCCAACTTGGCAGTTTGGTAAAAGATAAGTATAAGAATTTGCTTTTTTCTCGTACAGCTCTATGATTTCATTAGCTTCTTTTTGGGATAGTTCGCCATCTTTGACTCTTCTTTCTACATTTCGGCGAAAAGCTTCCTGTAAACTTGGTACGTCATATTTCGCTTGAACTAACATCTCACTTAGAGTTGAACCATGAAGCAGTTTCTTGATTATATAGCCTTCTTCATCTATATGAATATGAGCCTCATGAGGAAATCCGAATAGATTATGATTGTTACCCATTACTTCTTGATAGGCCCCGATTAACATTATACCGAGGTAGTATGGTTCACCTTTTTCAAGCTCATGCAACTCCAAAACTCTTTTGACATCATGTAGATCAACGAATTTTTCGATTATTCCATCAGAGTCGCAAGTTATATCGCATAGAGTCGCATACTCAGTCGGCCTTTTATTAAGTTTGTGAATGGGAACTATCGGAAATAGTTGCTCTAGAGCCCAGTTATCCGGAACTGATCTAAATACAGAGAAATTAGCGAGGTATTTCGCGCATAAAAGTCGCCTCAGTTCCTCAAATT
Organism: uncultured Blastocatellaceae bacterium; assembly: GCA_964486055.1. Lineage (GTDB taxonomy): Bacteria > Acidobacteriota > Blastocatellia > Pyrinomonadales > Pyrinomonadaceae > J014. The sequence goes on along the minus strand of CAZALE010000003.1, from coordinate 127,460 downwards.
CCTCTGAAACATATTTCTTCTTCTGAGCAAAGTAATCAGCTCGCTCGCAAATATCCCAAAATAAAACTTCCCCCTTGCCTCGATCTTCTAATGAGATCAGGCCAAGATTAAACATTGTGAATAATTCTTCACGATTTTCAAGCGCATCATGATAGTACTCTTGATAGTTTTTCGCGTTAATGCCTTCTCTAAGGTCATACAGTTCTTTTACGACCTCTGGATCATCCTCTGTGACAACAACTGGCGAAGCAAAGTCTTCGACGACAGTTTCTATTTCATCTTGCACATTGACAATAAGCATTGCATGATAGGCAGTCATGTAACGACCAGATTCCTGAATTATGGTTGGATGAGGAACATTTTCGTCATCACAGATATTTTTAATCAGATAAATCACGTCATTTGCGAATTCCTGGGCATTATAGTTTGCTGAAGATTCAAAAGAGGTTTTCGAGCCATCGTAATCTACAGCCATTCCCCCGCCTACATCTAGATACTCTATCGGTAGCCCCATCTGGCGTATTTTCGCATAGACTCTGGCAGCTTCACGCATGGCAGATTTTATCCGCTTAATATCGGTTAGTTGAGATCCGATATGAAAATGCAGAAGACGAAGCATGTCAGTTCTACCTGCGTCTGATAACCGCTTTATAACTTCTAAGATCTCAGTAGTCGTGAGTCCAAATTTAGCTGCTTCTCCACCGGATTTTTCCCATTTGCCAGATCCCTTTGAATACAGCTTTACTCTTATGCCAAGCATGGGTAGAGAGGCAGTCGGATTTTTTCTCTTTAATTCATTTGCAAGCTTTAGTGTGGTTTCTAGCTCACTAAGTTTTTCGATAACTATAACCACCTTTTTTCCGGCTCGTGCACCTGTAAAAGCTAGCTGAATAAATTCTTCGTCTTTAAAACCATTGAGAACCAGTAGAGATTCGTCTGATTGCTCCATTGCTAAGGCCGCGTACAACTCTGCTTTTGAACCAGCTTCGAGTCCGAAGTCATACTTAGATCCCTCTCTCAAATACTCTTCAACTACGGCACGATTCTGGTTTACTTTCATTGGGTAAACACAAAGATGGCGGCCCTCATACTCATATTCCTTTATTGAGTTCTTAAAAGCCCTCTGTAATCTGCGAATTTGAGAGACTATTAGCTGAGGAAAGCGTAGGAGAATTGGAGGATGAATGCCTCTTTTCTTTAAATCGTCGATGATTTCCTTTAGATCTGCTCCATAAGGATCGCTCTCAGAGGGATGCACCACTAGATGGCCTTTGCGGTTTATGCTGAAATACCCAGCGCCCCAGTTTTCTATGCCGTACTTCTCTTTAGTCTGCTCGATGATAGCTGTCAAGTTTCCAATACTCCAAATAAGGACTCACTAGCTTGCAAAACTATATGAATAGCAAAAATTTAGCAAAAAATGAAATCTACATCAACAGTTATTTTCTTTATTTGATTATTTTCTTTATCAATCATGCAATGCGAAGATCTTAGCCTATGGCACATGGCTTGCAAACTAGGGTAGTTGGAGTTTGAAAAATTACAAGAAGATTGCATTTAGTGTTTGAAAAATCCCTATATTTATTTAAGTTTCCGGAAAGGGATTTACTGATTTTGTCAATTTTAATGTGTCAAAAAATGTCATTTTGAAAGGGAGGGGGTTATGAAACAGAAAGGTTTTTCATTGGTAGAACTTTTGATCGTTATCACGATAATAGGGATATTAGCGGTTATAGTATTCCCTTATCTTCGTAAGGCTAAGGCAGCAGCCGAGAATGCCAACGCCTACGCCACGATGAGAACTATAATCTCTGCTGAATTTACATTCTATTCTCAGAAAGGCCGATTTGGGCGTCTGGATGAGCTTAATACTGATCAAGGTGGAGGATTAGGAGGAGACATCTCTGGAAACACTCTTTACAGGGGTAGCTTTGTTTTCAATATGGTTCCTGCTAATCCGACTGATGCTCAACTGCGTCAAGGATTCACAATCGTTGCGTCTAAGCCTGGGTCAATCGATCTTCCATATGCAATATCTGGAGATCATACAGGACAAATAACTGAGGTTTTACCTTAAATCTATTAAGACTGGAATTAACCTGAGCCAGAGATATATCAATTAGAGAACAAACACACCAAGGACATTATGATTTCTGCATACGTTGAGATAGAAAATGAAATGAATTCACTGCAGATCGTAGACTATATTTTCTCCAGCATAGAGAAGAAAAAAGGCTCACATTATCCACAAAAGTTTGACATAGCTGCCTTGAAAAAAAGAGTGAAAAAACTGATTGACTCGAAGGATATTAAAAATGGTGCTGAGCAGCTAATACAAGAAGAAAGAATAGTTAATGAAGAAATAGCGCGTTGGTGTGTTGTTCTAACTCAGAGAGATAAAGGAATAACCGGTGTCGATTTAATGCTATATTGCGAGCAATCAAAACCTCCACTAAATACGCAAGCTATTCTTTCTCTAATAAGATTCTATCTGGAATTACCGTTTTCTGAAGCCACTCGAGTAAAGCTTGATGTTCTCATGACAATGCTATTTAGCTTTAAGGTGAAAAAAGGTAAACGTCAGCTATCTCACCCCCCGAACGAAATAAAGCTAAAACTAGAAGAATACTACGAAAGTTTCCCAAATGTGCCAAATTTCTCAGAGGAAGAGCAAAGAAAATTAAAAGTTGCTGTTGAAAAATTTAGGGAATTTGTAAACACTGCTCAAAATGCCAGGGATCTAGACTCATTGATCAGCAGCGAACTTCATGAAGAAATTATCAGATTTAAACGACAGCTCGGTGAAAGTTTCTTGGAACCATCCGTGTTGGCAGCCGCTATTGAATGCAATGTGCTCGTTGGAAATATCTATACTGATTTACTGCTTAAAAAGAGGGGCTTACAGGACACAACTGATGTGAGCACAAAGTATCCAGTGCTAGAAGAACAAGCATTTCTAGAGGCAGTAGTGCATAACGTGAACTCCTCCGATTTGTTTGATTCGGATACTGAAGGAATTGACAGTAAAGAAATAATTGATAGTAAAGAAACAGACCTAGAGCTGCAGATTAAATCGGATAGTAAAAAAGCCAAAAAAGTTAGCAAACCTGTGAACACTAGTAAAGCCAGGGTCGCAATAGTTGAATTTTCATCAAAGATAGAGCATAAATGGTTAATTTCACTTTTAGCGCTCATCGTTTTTCTGGGAATTGCTCTGTATAGTTATGTTGAATTTTTCTCTAGCGACGTGAAAAGAGCAGCTGCTCAGACAATAAGCTTGGAGAATACTGAGTTTAAAGAATACATAAAAATAGGCAAGGTAAATAATGAACTTTTTGTTGGCGTAGTTACAGATAAGTGGACTCAGCTCAGCGAAGATGAGAAAAGAAAGCTAGTGGAGAAGTTACTTGCCTTGGGTAAAAGCCAACAATTTAATAAGGTTTATCTTTTAAATAATAACGGCTTAACCGTTGCGTCTGGGGCTGATAGCAACATAGAAATTTCCGAACGTTAGTGCCATTTCATCTGACTCGCAAATATTTTTAGTCGTCGTTTGACTTTTCGTATTGGCAGTATAAAATTAAATCGTCTGCGCTTTTGTCCTTCCTCATCTCCTAAAATTCACAGAAGGGAGAATACGATGAATCACGTAAAGAATGTCTTGAACTATGCAAACGAGCATGGAGTAAAGTTTGTTTCGGTTAGATTTACAGATTTTTTAGGTGCCTGGCATCACCTAACTTTTCCAATTGAGCAATTAACAGAAGACTCGTTTGAAGATGGATTCGGTTTTGATGCTTCGAGTCTTCGTGGCTGGGCAGCCATCAATGAATCAGATATGTTGCTTATTCCTGATCCATCGCGTTTTTGGATTGATCCGTTTATCGAGGAGCCTACGCTGTGTTTGTTTGCGAATGTGGTTGATCCGATTACAAAAGAGGGTTATGGCCTTGATCCACGTAGCGTCGCTCTTAGAGCTGAGAACTATTTAAGGTTCACAGGTGTTGCCGATACTGCTTACTTTGGGCCAGAGGCGGAGTTCTTCGTTTTTGATGAGGTGTTTTATCATAATGAACAAAATGCGTCTGGTTACATGGTAAATTCCGAAGAGGGGCATTGGAATTCTGGTCGTTCTAGTTTGGATGATGGTATCCCAAATACTGGTTATCATATACGAGGTAAAGAAGGTTACGTGCCGACTCCGCCATTAGACACTTTAGTTGACTTACGCAGTGCTATTTCCTTGACGTTAGAGGAGGTTGGTATCAAGGTTGAATGCCATCATCACGAAGTCGCTACCGCAGGACAATGTGAGATTGACTTCAGATATTCCAATCTCTTACATACCGCAGACAATCTGATGATTTTTAAATACGTAGTTAAAAATACAGCGGCGAGATTTGGTAAGACGGCCACTTTTATGCCTAAGCCAATTTTTGGTGATAATGGGTCAGGAATGCATTGCCATCAATCTCTTTGGAAGGATGGTCAGCCATTGTTCGCAGGAGATGGATATGCTGGTTTATCGGAGATAGCCAGGTTTTACATCGGTGGATTGTTAAAACATGCTCCGGCTATAGTTGCCTTTGCTGCACCCACTACGAATAGTTATAAGCGCCTTGTTCCTGGTTTTGAAGCGCCAGTAAATTTAGCTTATTCTGCCCGCAATCGCTCTGCCGCCATTAGAATTCCAATGTTCTCTGCATCTCCAAAGGCGAAACGCTTAGAATTTCGCCCTCCTGATCCTTCATGTAATCCTTATCTAGCCTTTTCAGCCATGTTGATGGCCGGAATAGACGGAATACAAAATCGAATTGACCCTGGAGATCCTTTAGATAAGGATATCTACGATCTACCACCCGAAGAATTAGCCAATGTTCCCTCTTTGCCAGGGAGTCTTGATGAATCATTGAAGGCACTGGAAAATGACCATGATTTTCTGTTAAAAGGTGGGGTGTTCACTACCCAAATAATCGAGCGTTGGATTTCTTATAAGCGAGAAAAAGAAGTAAATCAAATGCGCCTCCGGCCACATCCATTCGAGTTTGCAATGTATTACGACGTTTGATTTTTATTAATAAGTAGAGTTTCAGCTCTGATCGTGAGGGATGGTTAAATTCCATCCCTTTTTATTTTCAGCTCGACATGACTTGAAAAGAGAAAGAGA
>CAZALE010000003.1:102759-122193 GCA_964486055.1 uncultured Blastocatellaceae bacterium | reverse complement strand
TACTGGTTTCAGATTTATTTAAAAGGGTTAAGCTTCATAGAAGAGGGCAGAAAGAGAGTAAGCATTGCTTTGATCAGTTGAATTTGGAGTCGTATTTATTTTTCGTAAAAATAATGTAGTTTGTTGTTTTTACGCTGAGTGCCTCTTGTTTTAGACATTAAATTTATACTTTTGTAATTAAGCTTAGGGTGAGTGCATATAGAGGGAGGTTTTGTTTTTATTTAAAGGTGGTGCGGACGAGAAGAGTCGAACTTCCAAGGGCTAATGCCCACAGGCTTCTGAGACCTGCGCGTCTACCAATTCCGCCACGTCCGCACGATTGTAATAATAGCATGTTTTCCTTCGAATTTTCAATTTTTTACGATTTGTTTCTACACTTGTAATTTATGGCTTCATTAAGAGAAAGATTTTTAAAAGTGCAACAAGAGATTGAGATGGCTTGTAAAAAGTCAGGAAGAGATTTGAAGGAACTGACCTTGGTAGCAGTGAGCAAAAGTCAGCCTGTTGAGATGCTAAAAGAGGCGATCAATTTAGGGATAAAAGTTTTTGGAGAAAATCGGGTTCAGGAGGCAGAGAGAAAAATAGAGCTGCTTGGCCACAATGTTGAATGGCATCTCATAGGACATTTGCAATCTAACAAAGCTAGAAAGGCAGTTCGATTGTTTGATGTAATACATAGCGTCGACTCTATAAAAATAGCTACTGTCTTAGAGAGAATCTGCTTTGATGAGAATAGACAAAGTTTACCAGTATTTGTGCAGGTAAATTTATCTGGTGAAAAGACTAAGTCAGGTGTATCGGAAAAGGATTTGCCTATGTTAATTGATTTTTTGAGATCCTGTGCGAGGTTACAGTTAATAGGATTCATGACCCTGCCACCGTTTTTCGATGATGTAGAAAAGGTAAGACCATTTTTCAGGAAGCTTCGCTTCATCAGAGACGAGCTCTTACCAAATGGATATCTCTCGATGGGAATGAGTCATGATTTCTCGGTAGCTATAGAGGAGGGCGCCACTCATTTACGCATCGGCACTGCGATTTTTGGTGAAAGAATCTTTTGACTCTTTAGCTTACTAAAAGGAAAATGTAACTATGCTGCTTCGTGTTTACCCGATTTTCCAAGCAATAGTGGCTAGCATAGTCATGGTTGTTGCTTTTTTAATGATTCTCAGATTGATTTTTAATTACGCTGATCCCAATCCTTTCGGTTTCGTCGGAAGGATCGAGTATTTAATCAAAAAAAGAACAGATCGGATCGTAGAACCATCGGCCTTCTTTTTATCAAGACTAGGCTTAGACACTAGATTAGCTCCTCTGATAACAATTTTTGCCTTTTGCATCTTCGGATATTTCTTCTTGCAAATTCTGTACAACTGTCTTTTTACTGCTGATGGGGTGTCCTTAAGTCTAATAAATGGAGATTTTGTTCGCCTATTTGGTTTTATACTCTACGGTTTCTTAGGAGTGTATGCTTTGTTGATAGTAATGCGCGTCATATTCTCTTGGTTCATGGATTGGACGAATCCCTTAATGCGCTTTTTGGTGCGCCTTACTGATCCAATACTCGAGCCATTTAGGAGAATGATTCCACCTTTGGGAATTCTTGACATATCACCGATGATTGTTCTCTTTATACTCTGGTTTATTCAAGCTACCGTAGCCACTATTTTTTTGAGATAATCTATCATGGAAAAGCTGGTGATGGAAGAGATCAAGTTCACTGTCAAGGTAATTCCAAACGCTAAGAATAATGAGATTGTGAATGATGCACATGGGCTCAGAGTAAAAATTAAAGCCCCAGCCAATGATGGAAAAGCTAATCGAGAACTAATTAGATATTTAGCTGAACAATTTAATGTTTCGAGTAGAAATATCGAGATAATATCTGGTTTGAGCTCTCGTTCGAAGCTAATTCGCATCCATGGTTTAGATACGAAAAAGAAATCAGAGGTAGCCGCACAACTCTCTTTAGAATCCTTTTAGTTAGAGATATAAGCGCATACAGCAAGAATAACGTTGCAAGGCCGATGATCAGCTTTAATGAGTTCTTATTTTCCAGGAAGCATAAAATCAGCAAGTTTCCTGTTATCAAAAGTCCGAGAATCAGAATACTTGAATAATCCTTTGACATACACTTCTGAGTTTAGTCGTTTAGCTTGAACTGGATATGACAAAACATTTATATTTTCGTGAAATATTTGACTCCGTAAGAAAACTTAAATGACTCTCATTTCATCAATCTTTATGCAACCGCTGATTTACGATAGGTCATATCTTCGGGCTGTCTCAACGATGCTGCGACAGCCCTTTTTATCTCCCTAATCGCCTAATATCGATACATCCTCAAAAATTCCATCTCGAGTCATTAATTAGTTTTTCTACTTTGCAGTTATCGACCCGCCTTTGGCAAAATACTTACTTAACTGAATTCAGGTGGAGTCAATTATGCGAAGGCCTCTGATTGCTGGAAATTGGAAAATGCACAAACTATTGGCAGATGCTCTTGACACTGCGGTGAGATTGAGAGAGCTAGTTGTTGGAGTCACTCATTGCGACATAGCTATAGCACCAGTTTTTGTTCATCTTAAACCAATCATCGACAGACTAGAGGGATCCAATATCGCAGTTGCTGCTCAAAATTGCTCTACTGAGACTAAACATTCAGCGCATACAGGAGAAGTAGCAGCCGATATGTTAAAAGATATTGGTGTAAAATACGTAATAATTGGGCATTCTGAGAGGCGACAATATTACCATGAAACGGATGAAATCGTGAATAAAAAGGTGAGAGCTGCGTTACTTGCTGGTCTTAACGTCATATTATGTGTAGGGGAGACATTATCGGAGCGAGAGAACAAAAAACACTTTGAGATCGTAGCTGGACAGTTGACTGCCGGATTAGACGGATTAACGAGAGATGACATGAAAAATGTTTTGATAGCATACGAGCCAGTTTGGGCTATAGGAACTGGCAGAACCGCTACACCTGAACAAGCACAGCAAATGCACCGATTCATACGAGATTCGCTGACCAAAACCCATGGTACCGAAATTTCTGAGAATGTCAGAATACTTTACGGTGGCTCAGTAAAGCCAGAAAATATATCAGATTTGATGACGCAAACCGATATTGACGGAGCTCTGGTCGGAGGCGCAAGTTTAAATCCAGAGGATTTTTTTAAGATAATTTCCTACCAGAGTTGATGATTAAGCAGGTTTTTGTTAAAAATAAAAATAATGATGCTTTATTTTCTGTACGCGATTTTTTTTCTGTCTTGCATAGTTTTAGTCATATCCGTGCTTTTACAGCCTGGCAAACTGGATGCAGGGGCTTTATTCACGAGTAACATCTCAAGCACAGCTTTCGGTCCACGCGGAGCCACGACTATCCTTGCAAAAATTACGATTGTAGCAGCAGTTGTATTCTTTCTATCTGCTTTGCTTATATCCGTTCCATCGATAACCGGTGAAATATCTGTTTTACAAACGGCTGAGCAAACAGTAAATCAACAGGAAGATAAGAACAAAGAAAAGAATGCTGAGGAAAGTAAAACGGATAATAATCAGGCAAAGAAAGAACAAACTAATGGCAATGCGGAACAGCCAAAAGAAGAAGGTAAATAGACTTCAAGATTTAGCCCAGGTGGCGGAATTGGTAGACGCGCACGTTTGAGGGGCGTGTGGAGCAATCCGTGCTGGTTCGAGTCCAGTCCTGGGCACCAATTTTATGACAAATAAAGAAAAGACTTGACGCTGTCAAGTCTTTTCTTTTCATGCATTACTAAGTTTTGATTTTTGCAGGCGATTCTCAGCTGTTCCTATAGAGGAATGTTACCGTGTTTCTTTGGTGGATTGACGTCTCTTTTATTCCTTGTTAAATTCAATGCTTTTATTAATTTGGGGCGAGTTTGGGATGGTTCAATCACCTCATCTATAAACCCATGTTCAGCTGCCACATAAGGATTTGCGAACTTTTCATTAAACAACTTTATCAGACTTTTCCTTTTCTCCTCAGGGTCATTGGCTTCAGCTATTTCTTTTTTGTATAGCAGATTTACCGCGCCTTCTGCACCCATAACAGCTATCTCAGCTGTAGGATAAGCAAAGTTTACATCGGTCCTTATGTGTTTCGACGCCATGACACAATATGCACCACCATAAGCTTTACGAGTGATGACGGTTATTTTCGGGACTGTCGCTTCTGCATATGCGTAGAGTAGTTTCGCACCATGTCTTATAATCCCAAAATGCTCTTGATTAACACCAGGTAAAAAGCCTGGAACATCCTCGAAGGTTATAAGTGGTATATTGAAACAATCACAGAAGCGCACGAACCTCGCAGCTTTAACCGAAGCGTCTATGTCTAAAACCCCAGCTAGGAATGCTGGTTGGTTAGCGACTATACCGACTGAATATCCGCCAAGCCTCGCAAATCCGATTACTATATTGGGAGCAAAATGTTCTTGAATCTCAAAGAAATAATGATCATCTACGACTGATAAAATAATATCCTTTATGTCGTAAGGTTGAGTTGGATCATCTGGGACTATCTGGTTCAGTCGATCGTCGGTTCTATAAGGTGGATCATTTGTGGAGATGAATGGAGGATTTTCCATGTTGTTTGATGGAATAAAAGATAGCAACTCTCTGACTATTTTTAATGCATGTTCGTCTGACTCTGCGGCAAAATGGGCTACACCGGATTTCGTATTGTGAGTTATTGCTCCGCCAAGTGCCTCTTTTGTAACTTCCTCATGAGTAACAGTTTTTATTACATCAGGACCAGTTATAAACATGTAAGATGTGTTTTTTACCATTATGTTGAAGTCAGTAATTGCAGGAGAGTAAACTGCTCCTCCAGCACACGGTCCCATGATACAGGAAATTTGAGGTATTACACCACTTGCTAAAGTGTTTCTGAGAAATATATCCGCATATCCACCCAATGATAAAACTCCCTCTTGAATTCTGGCTCCACCAGAGTCGTTAAGGCCAATTACTGGGGCTCCGACCTTCATTGCTAAATCCATTATCTTAACGATCTTTTTAGCGTGCGTTTCAGAAAGAGAGCCACCAAAAACCGTAAAATCCTGTGCAAAAACGAACACAGGTCTCCCATCAATTAGTCCATGACCAGTTATCACTCCATCTCCCAGAAACTTCTGCTTGTCTAAACCAAAATCGCTCGTACGATGCACCACAAATTTATCAAATTCCTCAAAGGTGCCGTCGTCGAGCAGAAACTCAATTCTTTCTCGGGCCGTCCATTTCCCAGCTGCCCGCTGTTTCTCTACTCTCTCTTTTCCTCCGCTTTCCTCAGCAAGGCGATTTTTCTCTCTTAACAGATCAAACTTTGAATCAATAGGTTGTGCTTTCATAAGAAGATAGTTTAGCTATTTAAGTCTTAGTTACAAATTTAACCTATATGATTGCATGGAAATTTGTATGATTGAATGGAAATTTGCGCGATTTTATCATGTCCTCTAACTCACTAAGGCTACGCTTAGACTCGAATATTATCTCCTGTGAGTAATTGGGTAGATTTTTTTCGAATTCCTCCATATCCAAAATTTCATAGCTAAAATCTCCCCACACAACGATGTCTATATCTAAATCCACATATGTTATCGAATTCTCAGCAAATTGTGGAGGAGTGTTAACATTGCAATAAAAATTTCTGAGGCTTCCATCAGGCTCGTGAAACCTAAAAATACTGTACCATCTATCTTGCCAAAAAAACTCATAAGACAGAGTACCGCGTCTGATAACGCCAAGATGGGGATGGGTTATCTCCGTGTTAAATTCTCCCAACAAAACTCTGAAACCGTCTGTTTCTGTCAAAAGCCTTGCAGTCCAGGTTTTACTCTTGTCGTTTTTGAATTTGCGTGAGTTTACTGTAATTATCTTCACAAAATTTCCTCTAGAAAACTTAAAAGATGGTGATTAAACGCGTGTGGATTTTCTAGATTTGAGTAGTGGCCGGCGTCAGGTATTGTGAAAAGCTTAGAATTTGGGATTTCTGAGTGCATTTTTTCGGCAATCTCCAGATTTGTCACTTTATCAAATTCGCCAAAGAGAAGCAGAGCGGGTGTATCAATTTCTCTCAATAAATAAAAATGATCACCTCGATTAGCCATGGCTTTTAAAGCTACGATTACATCTTTAGAGTTTGCTGCAGCAAACTTATTCTTTAGCCATTCAACTAATGGCGGGTTGTTTAACTTCGTGTATTCTGAAATCAAATTTGGCAACATTTTTTCAATCAGAACTGCAGTTCCTCTTCGGCTGATTTCATCTATTAATTCAAATCGCATTTTACGCCTTTCATCATTATCTGGGAGAGGAGATGTGTCAAACAGCAAAATAGCTGAAAATCTCTCTGGTGCAAGACGGTATAAATTGAAAGTAACATATCCGCCCATTGATAAGCCACCAATAACAGCCTTATCTATACGTAGCTGATTTAATAAATCGAGGACTTCATGAGCCATCTGCTCAATTGATGTTATATTCTCTGACTGCTTATTTTTTCCGAAGCCTGGTAGATCAGGACAGATAAAACGAAATCTGCTGTTACCAAGTTTCATTTGAGGTAACCACATTTCGCTATCGAGTGGAAAAGCATGTAAGAGAACTACAGGATGGCCAGCACCAGTTTCTCTAAACGGCAACATCTTCATTTGTACCCTTTAACTACTAATACCGAGCAGGGAGCATGATGAATTACTGAATCAGATACCGATCCGAGCAGAAGCCTTTCCCAGCGATTATAACTATGGGAACCAACAATGATCAAATCTGCCTTCATCCGCTCGGCAGTTTCAACTATGCAACTTTCAGGAGATCCTGTTAACACTTCATTAGTGATTTCAACGTCAGTACCTTTGAGTATTTCTGCAACTTTCTCTGAAGCTGCTTTCACTATGCTTTCTGCATTTTCCTTTGCAGCTTTTTCTATCTCCGCGGTAGATGGTAAGTAACCGGCATAAACATCTATCGCTAGAGGAACACTCATATCAACAACCGAGATAATTCTAATTTCAGTGAGCTCAGCTACATTCAGCATTTTGACCGCCTCTATAGCCATCTCGCTATGCTTGCCACCATCTGTAGCTATCAGGACCTTCATAGGTGTTACTCAGATTATAAATTTTGTTTCTAACAAAAAACAAGCTACTGACAGGTGTTTGTTATCAAACACCTTTAGGCTGAATGCAAACACTAAATTCGGCTTTTGTCTCCTCGAAATACGACTAAATCGCCAGTAAATGATTTGGTACACATTTTGCTCTAGCGACTTTTAAGGCTACTCCGATAGGTGAATCTAAAGTATGAACAAGGCAAGGTTCTTGAAGCTCATTTTAATCTGTATACTGTTGAACTTTCAAGCCCTAGGACATGGGGATGAAAAGCATGATGATACTAAAACAACTAAATTCACAGGGGTATCGAGCCAACAGACTTCCATAGTCCGAATTAAGAGGGTCAAGGATTTTGAGATAACATTGAAACATCCGATTCTAGAGCCATTCAAAGTTGCCATTGGGAACTTGTTCGTAACGAGATATGAGAGCAATGAACCGGTCAGTATTAACATCGCTGCTGATTTGGTATCGTCCAGTGGCAAGACCATCAACGTTAACGTTGAAAAAAACAACTCTACGGGAATTTATAAATTAGATTTCCCAGGATTAGAGGAAGGCAGTTACAATCTTTTGATTAAATTAGATGGGGCAAACCTGAAAGAAACCGTAACCTTCTCTGATCTCAAAGTTTCATCAGCTAAAACTCAAAATCTTGAGAGTAATAATTCGTACGGGTGGATCGCATTCGCTGGCTTCGCACTTTTGACCTTTGGACTTACGGTATATTTTTCTAAATATTTTTCCAAGCAAAATCCTACTGAGCCCCATGCGGGAGAGGATGACATAGAGTAGATGAATAAACTAAGAATACTCCAAAGTCTTTCATTAAGTTTACTGTTTCTCTGTTCTATATTGCTTGGTCTATCCCAAGATAAGCAAAAGCTTAGCTCCGAATCTTATGTTTCAAACGATGGGCTGACCGTGGAGCAACTAGTAGAGTTAGCAAAAAAACATAGATTAGACCTTATGGCACTAAAACAAAATTTAGAAATAGCCAAGGCAAAAATTCTCCAAGCACGACTTTTTCCTAATCCAACACTAGATATTGAGTATGCAAGTCCGAGATTTTTAGGAGGTGAGCCGGAAAAAGATTTTTCAGTGGGAATCTCACAAAACTTTGAAACAGCTGGCAAGAGACGTAAAAGAATTCAAATAGCGAGCTTAGAGCTGTCGAAAATTGAAGCTGATATTTCGGCGTTGGAAAGGAAAATCGCTGCAGAGGTTCGTATGGCTTATGTAGAAGCTTTGGCTAAAACACGTCAGTTAGATACTCTAGAAAAACTCATCCAAGCCAATGAGCAAATCATTCTTCTGACAGAGGCTAGAATGAAACAAGGTGATGTAGCTCCTTTAGATGTCAGCCTAATAAAGGTTGAGACAGATAAGCTTAGATCACAAGCCTTGCTGACTAAAAATGAACTAGAAATAAAAATCCTGCAGTTGAAGAATCTGGTGGGTATCGATTTATCTGAATCGATTAAAATCAAGCCTCAATCGCAGAGACCACCAAGGTTGGATCTAAGTCTGACAGATTTAATAGACATAGCTTTGAAAGAGAGAGCTGATCTAAAGACCCTGAGGCTTCAGGAAGAGATAGCGGGTAAGAAAATTGGATTGGCTAAAGCTAATGCAATTCCAAATGTTACCGGCTCACTGCTGTTCTCAACAAAAAAACAAATATTAGATTTACCAGCAAATATCAATGGAGTCGGATTAGACAAGGATAAAGAATTAAAGTTTGGAGTCTCAATCGAAATACCCATATTTAATCGAAATCAAGCTGAGATTATCTCTGCTACAAGTGAGATGATTCAATCTCGTTATAACAGGGAATATTTGGAGTCACTGATAAAGCAAGAGGTTACGATTGCATATCGAAAGTATAGAGCCGCTGCTGAACGGCTGGTTTTATATGGGTCACAGATAATTCCGAGGTCAGAAGCTAATTTGCAGTCGATCAAGTCAGCTTACAACTTTGGCGAATTCTCCGTTTTTGAGGTCATTGCGGAGCAAAGAAAGCTTTTAGAGTTTGTCACTGAATATAACGATTCACTAAGAGAATATTATGCATCGATTGTTGAGCTTGAGTCAGCGATTGGCACTAACATCCCTGCAAATGCTTTTTCGGTCGATTCACTAATACCGTACGATGAGAAAGTTTTCGGTGATACAACAAAGCAAAAACAAAATTAAGGAGGAAGCTAAATGGTGAACACAATTAAATTGGCACTTCTTTTTGCATTATCGGTTTTTTTAATAAATGCTTGCAATCAGAGACAGTCAGTTGCAGATGTTAATCAAGTAAAACCGGCCAACGAGCGCTCTGTGATGTCAGATGATAGCATTCGTGGCTCATCTGAAATTCCTCAGCTTATAAAATCAGCTTTTCCTGAAAATGCAAGCATAAACCTGCAAAAGAGAAAGTTAACTGATGAGATCCTCAAACAAGCAGAACCTACCTTTAGCCCAGAGCACGAGGTGTATTTTGCTTTTTCTTCTGAAAATGGAACTAGAAAGCAAATAGGAGCTGCAACATTACTTAAGATTGCTGATAAGGAAATAGCAGTTATTTATGAGAGTAAGAATGGAATGCCAACCATAAGTAGACTTTTAAGTACTCAAGTGCCTAAAGATTTCTTAAACCAGTTTATCGGCAAAACGCATGACGATCCAATTAAGTTGGGAGCCGACATTAAGAAAGTCGGGGGGTTAAACGAACAAGAGGCAGAACAAATAACTAAAGCCATTCGATCAGATGTTTTGATCATGCAAGCTCTCTACGGTAAGCCACATAGTCACTAGAAGAATTGAGATTAGTCCTATGTCGTGTTTGTTTATGAAAAGAATTTACTTGATTTTAGCAATGTTATCTATAGCTTATCTCTCGGTCATTGCCCATGAAGGACATCAACATGACAATGAGCAAGTACTCAAAGGTAGCGCTTTTGAAAACACATCAACTGTAGCGTCTTTTAATCGTGATTTACAAACTTCTACAGGGCACTTTGTCATAACTTTGTGGTATTCACCGTCTGATCCTCGAGCTGGTGAAAGTGCCAACTTCTTAGTGCGCATTCTAGAGAAAGTTGAAGGAGGATTTGGAGAAGGTGGAACACTTCCAATAAGCAACGCATCTGTAATTGCTATGATGAATGAGAGCGATAAAAAGCAAGCAGCTCACATAAGCGATGGGGACTATAAATTCTCACTCACGTTCGAATCAGCGGGGGATTTTATTTTGAAAATAAGAGTTATTACTGAGGATAACCGCCAGTTTGATTTTGAATTCCCGATCAAAGTAATAGCTAATCCCATTCAAAAACCTTTCCAGCTTGGACTTACGTTTACTATTTTCTTGAGCTTAGTGGCATTTTGGTTGGTGAAGCGGAATCAGAGGCTACCTATCGCGATGTTAGTGTCTCTATCTGTTTCTGTTCTAAACTGCCTGGCTTTGGCTTATTTCATTCCAATGAGGGAAGTAAGAGTTACTCCAGAAATTTCAGCTGACATGCTTGAAAGCGGCATGACCGCTCAGATGTTTAACATCTCGAAGGAGTCACAGATATTACTTGGCATAAGAACTCAACCCGTCTCGATTAACAATGTAACCAACAAGTTAAAGACAGCAGGCATTGTTAGGGTGAAGCCTGATGCAAAAGCAAGTATCAAGTCTTCCATAAGTGGAAAACTTCTCTTAGGAGAAAAAGCTGCTTTAGGGATGGCTGTTAGAAAAGGAGAGGTACTTGGTTATGTGGAGCAAGTTTTGGATGCAAATAGCCAGTTAGGCTTGCAGTCTCAAACATTGGATCTCAATGTCAGAAAAATAGAATTTCAAAGCAAAATTCTAGAGTTAAGGGCTCAAGCAGCAGAGCAAAGCTTAAGGCTTCAACAAGCCAAGGCTAGACTAGAACAGGTAAGTAGGGAATTAAAACGCTCCGAAAGCCTAGTTGAAATTGGAGCTATTCCGGTAAAGAGACTTGAGGAGGCCAAACTCTCTTTTGTTCTTGCTCAGAAAGATGTAGAGGCGTCTGAAAAACAATTAGAGACCCTCAATACTCAGATAGAGCAATTTCAGAAAGGGCAATCTGCCTTTAAGAATTTGCAGACACCGAGCCTAAGAGTGCCTTTAATCTGCCCAATCACTGGAATAATAGACAATGTCAATATGACAAATGGAGTGATAGTGGAGTCAGGAAAAGAAATCCTATCTGTCGTAAATATCTCAACAGTTTTAGTGGAGGCTAAGGTATTTGAAAATGATTTACCTACTGTACGAGAAGCAAGCGGAGCTGATTTTAGTGCGTTTAACGGCAGTCTAAAAGGGAGAGCAAAGATAGTTTTTATTGGTCAAAGCATTGATGCTTCTGCTAGAACCATACCAGTTTTCTTTGAGGTTATGAATCCTTTAAATCAGTTACGTGATGGCATGTACGTTGATGTGTTAATCGACACAGACAAGCCGCGCAAGGTTTTGACCGTACCAAAATCGGCAGTCGTGACGGAACAAGGAAAATCTTACGTATTTGTCTTTCATGGAGGAGAAATTTTCGAAAGACGTCTTATATCTCTAGGCGAGGAAGGGACAGATTATTTCGAAGTAAAAGCAGGTTTGCAAGAAGAAGAAAGGGTTGCAGTTGAAGGATTGTATCAATTGCGATCAATTCAAGCAGAACTTTAAATATTTTAACTTACTAAGGAGAAATGATATGAAAAAAATCTTGTTGACTTTTTCGGTGATGGCGTTTTTTGCAGCATGTGATAATGCCAATAAATCAGTATCAAACGAAAACGTTGCGAAATCAGTAAACTCATCAATTTCTAGCAATAGCTACACTAGCGATAAAACATCAACCAGCTTTCAGGTTGATCTTGTAACTAATCCCGCTGAGCCTAAGGCAGGTGAACCCGTACAGTTAACTTTTTTCATAAGAAATTCAAAAGGTGAGCTAGTCAAAAATTTACAAATAGTGCATGAGAAGAAGATGCATTTATTGGTCGTATCTGAGGATCTACAGGAATTCTATCATATTCACCCTCAGCAAGACTCTGATGGAAAACTAGAGGTGTCTCATATCTTTCCTTATGGCGGTAGCTATAGAATCTTCGCTGATTTCACCCCTGAAGGAGGTTCTCAAGTCATCGATCAAAAAACACTGAATGTAAAAGGCCCTGAGCGTAAGATTGAAAAGCTAGTACCGGATGAAAAGTTAGAGAAAGAGGTGGAAAATATTAAAGTAATACTGAAGGTTGATAGAGAAGAACTTATTGCAAATAAAGAACTTACCTTAGGTTTCGATGTTTTAGATTCAAAGACTGGTAAACCCGTGACGAATTTAGAGAAATATTTGGGCGAGCTAGCGCATTTTGTTGTAATTAGTGAGGATTTGAGAGATTTTGTACATGTGCATCCTATGTCAGAGGATGATTCTGGCATGAAACGGACTGATCATGATGAACATCCAGGAGATAACGAGCATTCACATCATCACGGAGCAGGCAATAAGAAAACAAAAGCCATGGTATACGCACATCTTCGATTTCCAAAAGCTGGCATATATAAACTCTGGGCTGAGTTTAAGCGAGAAGGTAAGGTCGTAACAGTTCCATTTGTTTTAAAGGTTAACTGAGGCACAAGTTGCGGTTAATCAGTAGTGAATCCTGGATTGGCTTTTACATGAAAAATCTCATGAATTAATTTAATTATGCTAAGCAATCTCATTAGGTTTTCGCTTGAGAATAGATTCCTGGTGGTTTCAATAGCTGCTCTGCTGATGGTATGGGGGACTTACGTAGCTGTTCAACTTCCTGTAGATGTTTTCCCTGACTTGGAAAGGCAGACGGTAACGATAATGACAGAGGCTGGGGGTTTAGCTCCTGAGGAAGTGGAAACACAGGTTTCATTTCCGATAGAGACCGCAATGAATGGATTGCCTGGTGTTGTTCGTGTGAGATCACAAAGTGGTATAGGTCTTTCAATAGTCTACGTTGAGTTTGATTGGGGAACTGATGTTTATAGAAATCGCCAACTAGTAGCAGAGAAGCTATCGGAGGTCAGAGGACAACTGCCCTCATTTGCTCAATCATTTCTAGCGCCCATATCATCGATAATGGGCGAGATAATGTTAATTTCTGTCTCATCAAAAACTGGACAAACGTCGCCAGGAGAGTTAAGAGCCCTTGCCGATTGGACAATACGACCTAGATTGCTAAATATAGCTGGAATTTCTCAGGCGATACCTATTGGTGGTGAGGTTAGACAGTATCAAGTCCTCGTTTCACCCGAAAAATTAAGACAATACAATTTGAGCATTGATGATCTCAGCAAAGCTCTTGAAAATGCAAATCTTAATACAACAGGTGGCTTTATTGACTCGAAAAGCCAAGAATACTTAGTGCGTAACATGGCCTCTGTTCATAACATTGACGAGTTAAAGCAAACAATCGTAACTTACAGAAGCGGTAAACCTATCTTAATAGGAGATGTTGCTGAGGTTAAGATCGGTGCGAGAGTAAAAAGAGGAGAGGCAGGTGCAAATGGTAGCCCTGCTGTCGTCATAAGTGTGCAGAAGCAGCCAGGAGCCGATACTATTCAGTTAACAAAGAAAATAGATCAGACAATACAGGAACTTAAAACTACACTTCCAGAAGATATAGAAATCAATACGAGATTGTTTCGTCAAGCAAATTTCATACAAGCTTCGATATCAAACGTAATTGAAGCTTTGAGGGATGGTGCAATCATAGTTGCTATCGTATTATTTTTATTTCTTCTGAATTTCCGCACAACCTTCATAACCTTGATGGCTATACCGCTTTCCTTCGCTATTACATTTTTAGTTCTTAAAGTATTGGGTGCAACAATTAATACGATGACCTTGGGTGGATTAGCTATAGCAATCGGAGAATTAGTCGATGACGCAATCGTGGATATTGAGAATATCTTTCGTCGCTTACGAGAAAATTATGCGTCTGATAATCCCAAGAATCCCATGAGGGTGATATATGAGGCCTCACTTGAAGTGCGCTCCTCTATTATTTACGCAACTTTCATAGTCATTTTAGTTTTTTTACCGTTATTCATGTTGCAAGGGATAGAGGGCAGATTGTTACTGCCTCTCGGGTTTGCCTACATAATCGCTCTAGGAGCCTCACTAATAGTAAGCCTTACGGTAACTCCGGTTCTAGCTTCTTACTTACTACCAAAATACTTCCAGAAAAAAAGAAATACATCGGTTGACGTTGAAGAAATTAAACAAGAAAGTTTCTTAGTAGTTTGGCTAAAAAAAATAGACGAGAGGATGCTTCATTGGACACTGCGAAATCCTTATAAAGTAATTACTGGCAGTGTAATACTCTTTATAGCTACAGTTTCAACTCTACCATTCTTGGGTAGTTCGTTTCTGCCTGAGTTTAATGAGGGAACGGTTACAGTAAACATTTTGGCAAATCCTGGTATTTCTCTATCAGAGAGTGACCGAATTGGTAGAATAGCCGAGAAGCTTATTTTACAGGTGCCTGAGGTTATATCGACCGGAAGAAGAACAGGAAGAGCTGAGTTAGACGAGCACGCTGAAGGAGTACATTACACTGAAATCGATGTTGATTTAAAAAAATCAGAGCGTAGTCGAGAGGAGATTCTGGGCGATATAAGAAAAGCATTAGCCGTGATACCCGGAGTTTCAGTGAATATTGGTCAGCCGATATCTCATCGCTTAGATCACATGCAGTCGGGTGTGAGAGCTCAAATAGCGATAAAGCTATTCGGTAGCGATCTTTCGGTTTTGAGAACAAAGGCTGAGGAAATCAAGAATATACTAATGACCGTCGAGGGAGCTACTGATATTCAGGTTGAGAAACAGGTTTTGATTCCCCAAATTCGATTCATAGTCGATCGAGTGCAAGCAGCGAGTTATGGTTTGACTCCCGGTGAAATTGTAAAAACCCTAGAAACTGGGCTCAACGGATTAAAAGTCTCAGAGGTGATAGATGGAAATCGTAGGACTGATATTGTTTTGCGATTTGATGAGAGATTCAGATCTCGACCAGAAAATCTTAAAGACATTTTAATTCATACCCCGACAGGTAGTCAGATACCTATCTCGACAGTGGCGAAAATAGAAACGTTACCCGGACCTAACCAGATCTTGCGGGAGAATGGGCAACGAAGAATAGTCATCTCAGCGAACACATCAGGTCGAGATTTAGGCTCTGTAGTGCAGGAGATTCAGCAAAAAATAGCTGCGGGAGTTAGACTACCCGAAGGATACTTCTTGGAATTTGGAGGGCAATTTGAGGCGCAACAAAAAGCAACTCGTATCTTGTCATTACTTTCGATCATATCGCTTTTTGCAATATTTGCCCTTTTAGTAAAAGGATTGGGACATTGGCAGGCTGCGTTGCAAGTAATGATAAATGTTCCTCTGGCGCTGATAGGCGCAATTTGGGCTTTACACCTGTCTGGAGGAGTTTTCTCAATCGCCACTTTAGTCGGCTTCGTCTCTCTTGCTGGAATCACCTCGCGTAACGGTATAATGATGATTGCTCATTATCTTTACCTAATGCGTGAGGAAGGTGAAGAATTCAGCGAAAAAATGATCATCAGAGGAAGCTTAGAAAGACTGGTTCCGGTTATGATGACAGCCATGACTGCATGCTTATCTTTGATTCCATTTGCAATAGCCGCTGATGCACCAGGGAAAGAAATATTACATCCATTGGCTGTAGTAGTGATTGGTGGAATTTTGACCGCAACGCTTTTAGATCAGATAGTCACACCTGCTGTCTTTTACAAATTCGGACGCAAGGTTGCTGAACAAGTCATTGCAGACAGAGAAAATAAGATCATCACAGAATGATGCAATCTACTTATGAAGTACATTAGGGTTTATAGAGAAATTTGGTTCGGATTTGTTCTGGGTCTGGCAATGTGGATAATCGATGCTCTAATGCACTTAGAACTCGGGGTTACCGGAACCAGAGATGTTATGAGCGAAATTTTCATGCCTCATCCGACTACCGCTCTATTTCGTATCTTCTACATGGCTCTAGCAATCTCTTTTGGGATATTTCTATGGAAATTGAACAATAGAGAAAGACAATTCAGAGAATTGGAGCATAATTTAATTGAGTTTCAAAGGAACTTAGATTTATCAAGCTTGAGGATATTGGGCGCCATAAGGAATTTGCGAGCGAGAAGCGCGGTCATGCTAGATGAGACGGCTGAAAAGTTAACTGCTCAGATAGCTGAAGATATAGAGAATTTGAATGAGCTCGCTAAGAAATATCTAGAGATGCATCGCTCTCCTGAAAATAGTATCGAGATTAGTAATACACAGAAATTAAAGTCGATGAGCGCTAATAAGCATTAGTCAGTAATGAGGACAATGGAAAAAATAAACGTTCTGATAGCAGATGATGATGATAGTTTGCGCAGAGTCCTGGAGTTTCAACTCAAAGAGGCGGGCTATGAGGTCACATCTGCAGAGGACGGGCAAACTGCTCTAGAAATCTTTTCGGAAAAGCCATTCGATTGTGTGATAGCAGATTTAAGAATGCCGAGGCTTTCTGGTCTGCAGCTGATTGAAAAAATAAGAGAGGCAGATGAAGATGTACCGATAGTTGTGATAACAGCATACGGGGAAGTTGAAACTGCCATCACGGCAATGAAAATGGGTGCTTTCGATTACATAAGGAAGCCTTTCAATAAAGATGAGATACTCTTAACTATTGAGCGAGCTTTGAGTTTTTTTCATACAAGATTAGAAAACAGGCGCTTACATGAGTTAGTTCACGAAAGCTATGGAGAAATAATAGCTGAATCATCACAAATGAGAGCTGTGATGGAGATAGTAAAGAGAGTCGCTCGATCAGATGTTACGGTTTTAATCGAAGGTGAGAGTGGCACGGGGAAGGAATTGATAGCCAAGACAATACATTTACTGAGCAGAAGAAAAGATAAACCATTTATTGCAATTAACTGCGCAGCGATACCTGAGACTCTGATTGAATCTGAGTTGTTCGGTTATAAACGTGGTAGCTTTACTGGAGCAACGCAGGACTCAAAGGGAAAGTTTGAGGCAGCAGATGGCGGGACTATCTTCTTGGATGAAATAAGTCAGATGCCTCTATCCTTACAGCCGAAGCTATTGAGAGTACTTCAAGAACAAGAGGTAGTTAGAATAGGAGAAATATTGCCCAGAAAAGTAGATGTTAGAATAATTGCAGCCACAAATCAGAGTTTAAAAAAGATGGTGCAGGAGGGAACATTTCGTGAAGATTTGTACTTCAGATTAGCAGTTATCCCGATTAATCTACCACCATTGCGCTCCAGAAAAGAGGATATTCCACTTTTGATCAATCATTTCTTTAAAAGAGCAAAGCAGAGACATGGATTTAAGAATCTCAAGATGAGCAAGGAAGTAATTGAGGCTCTTATCAAATACGATTTTCCTGGAAATGTAAGAGAACTGGAGAATTTGATTGAGAGGATGGTGGTTTTATCTGACGGAGAGACCTTAAAAATCACCGATGTTCCAGAGCATATATTAAAACCTAAAAGTGATTTGTACAATGTTAGAATAGATCTTCCATCAAACGGCATTCAGCTAGAGGAAATAGAGAGAGAAATAATACGTAGAGCTCTACAAATGAATGATTGGAATCAATCAAAAACCGCACGCTATTTAGGAATCACCCGAAGTGCTTTGATCTATAGAATGAGAAAATTTGGGTTGGATAAGGCGGATTGAACAGATGAGTAATCGCGAATGGGTAATACTAATCACCCTCTCTATCATACTAATAGCGCTCTTACACTTTCTGACCCCGACTGATAAACTACTTTTGCATCAGATTTATGAGAGGCTCTACTATATCCCCATAGGTTTTGCGGCATTTAAGTTTGGATGGCGAGGCGGTATTTTATCAGCTATCTTTGCAGGATTTACTTACTTCCCTCACATATTTTTCCAGTGGAGGCAGGCAGACTCTAGCTTTATTCTCGATCAATACGTCGAAATTGCGGTTTTTTTTGTTTTTGGATTCGTTACAGGTTTATTAGGAGACAGGCTTAGGAGTGAAAAAGATCGTGCGGAAAAAATAAACCTTGCGCTACAACGAGCTTACTCCGAATTACGTGAGGCCACTGACCAACTCATAAAAGCAGAGCGAATAACGTCATTAGCTGAAATGGCTTCAACTGTGGTTCATGAGATTCGAAATCCTCTGAGCTCAATCAAAGGGGCGATAGAGATTCTAGAGGCTGACGTCTCAGAGGAACGAATGGAGTTTGCAAGGATAGCAAAGCGAGAAATAGAAAGATTAGATAATATTGTGCAAAGCTTTTTTGATTTCTCGCGCTCCAAGAATCTAAATAAACAAAAGATCCGGATTGATCAGCTGATATTTGAGGTGATTACTTTGATCAAGGAGCAGGCTGAACTACAAAGAGTGCAACTAAGTTATGATTTCAACTCAGATTTACCATCGATAGACGCTGATCCCAATCGAGTAAAGCAAGTCTTGCTGAATTTAGCCGTAAACTCTCTACAAGCAATGCCTGAGGGCGGCAATCTCAAATTTAACACTTTTACTGAAGCTGGACATGTGATAATAGAGGTAGAGGACACCGGAGGTGGCATTCCGACAGAGATTGCCAAAAAGATATTCGAACCATTTTTCTCAACCAAGCAGCGAGGCTTAGGCTTAGGGCTCACAATAGCTCATGAGATCATGACGGAGCACAAGGGCAGCATAGAATTCCTTAACACGGATACTGGGGCAAAATTTATCTTACGTTTTCCAATTTGAGCAATGCGCGTTTTTATTTTATCTGAGAATCTCAATCCATAACCGGCTCTAAAACGTGGTTAAATATGTGAGGAGTCAAAAGATTATCTCATAGGCTCATGAAAGTTTTGTTTAATTTGAAAAGGCAAGAATGTAAAACAAAATGCTCAGCTTTTTATCTATTGCTGAGCATCGAAGTTAACTTTGACTAAGACGATTTCTCGGGATGTCCGGCTATGACCTCAAGCTCTTTGGCATTTGACTGCCACTTTTCCCAATCTTTCAGAAAAGCTTCCAATCCTTTATCAGTCAGCGGATGCTTGACCAATTGCTGAATTACCTTAAATGGAATAGTTGCTACATGAGCTCCTGCAAGGGCAGATTGGACAACATGCATTGGATGCCGTATTGAGGCTGCCAAAACTTGAGTAGGGAATTGATAGTTTCTGTAGATTTGAACTATATCGCGTATCAATTGCATGCCATCATGACTTACGTCGTC
>CAZALE010000003.1:7259-102659 GCA_964486055.1 uncultured Blastocatellaceae bacterium | reverse complement strand
ACTCCATCTATTAGCCCCATTTCCTTGGCTTGTCGTATTTCATCTAGATTCGCTGTATCTATGAAAAATTTCATATGATCAACTTCCTTTCTTAGTATTTTTTCTCATAAGATTTTACAGGATTTTTTAAAGTTCCGATACCTTCGATTGTAACTTCACAAATGTCCCCATCTCTCAATGGTCCTACGCCAGCCGGTGTGCCGGTCGCGATTATGTCGAAAGGTAGTAAGGTCATACAGTGTGATATGTATCTTATGAGAAAATCAACAGAAAATATCATCTGCGAAGTCCTTCCGTTTTGTCTTAGCTCACCATTGACGAAGGTTTTTATGCTCAAATCTGAGGTGTCGAGCTCAGTTTCGATAAAGTGGCTTATTGGGCAGAATGTATCGAAAGATTTAGCTCTAGTAAATTGTACATCTCGCCTTTGTAAATCACGCGCTGTAACATCATTTAAACAGATGTATCCTAAGACATAGTCCAGTGCATTGTCCGAAGCTGATAGGTTCTTGCACTTACGACCGATTACTATGGCTAGCTCGCCTTCATGTTCTACCTGAGAGGATTGTGGAGGTAACACGATCTGATCGTTGTTAGTTATGATCGCGGATGGAGCCTTTAGGAATAACAAAGGCTCTGTTGGTACGTCGTTGCCGAGTTCTCTAGCGTGATCTACGTAGTTCCGCCCAACGCATACTATTTTTGATGGCATCACGGGTGGTAATATTCTTACCTCTGAGACCTTCACGATTTGTTGTAAACTCTCGTACTCTAGGAATTTACCTTCTAGAGGCAGTATTTCTGAATCATCCGTTAACCTACCGTAAAATACTCGATCTGCGTAAATGAACTTACATATTTTCATAGGATTAGGGTACCATTTCACTTACTATTTCAGAAGGCTCGCTGATATTACCGAATTTATCCACTGCCTTTACGAAGTAAAAGTAAGTAAAACCAGATTTTACATTCTTGTCTTGGAAAGTATTTGTCCTAACAGGCTCAGGGGTGATCTTTTCCCATTTATCAAGTGGCAAGGTTTGGTCTTGTGATCGAAATATCAAATATCCAATTACATCACTCTCCCTGTTAGCCGCAAAAAATATCGATATGCTGTTTGGCGAAGCTGCGATGGTCACTCCCTCTGGAGGCTTGGGGGGAAATGTATCTTTCGGAACTATCTCTATTAAATTTGAATCATCACTTTCTACTAAATCCCCGTTTTTATTGACCGTTACCGCTCTGACGAAATATCTGTATGCTTTTTCAAATTCAAAAAATGTATCATCGAAGGTTTCCTGTTTTATTGGATTTCGATTTAAGAGTCTTTGGGAATCTTTTTCTATTCTGTAAAGGTTATATCCTACGAGATTTGCTGGTTTTGAGTCGTCAATATTTTTTTCGGGTTGTAACCATTTGATTGATATCCTTTCCTGGAATACCTGAGCTGAGAGTAATGTAGGAGCAATAGGCACTTTTCCGGATGGTTCGATGGAAAACACCCTAGATATAGCTCCCTGCTGACCGGAAGAATTGACAAATCTTACTGCGTAGTAAATTCTGACTGATTGATCGGAAAATCTTAAAACATCCTGATAGCTTTGAAATTTTGCTTCGATGCTTGCTATTAAAACGCTTCTATCTGTGAAATCTTGCTCATCTATTCGATCTGGGGAATTAAGAGGCTCTATCAGACGATAAATGTTGACTTTTACTGCATTTTTGGGGGATTGCCAGTTTAAGAAAATTTTATTACCTTTCTGAAAGCCTGATAAAGATAGAAGTGGTTGGCGTATGGGTGGTTGAGGTGGGACGCGTTTACCACAAGATGAATTAAGCAACATAAGAGCTATAAGTGCTAAGCATGCTTTAATTAAACAATGTTGTTTTAGCTTAAATTGTGTGTGCATAAAACTTAAGCGGACGATAAGCGATTTATTAATCATAATATATAACTGCTTAATCTATTATTGCTTACTATCATTTCAAGCTTTTGTTCGACAAACTGTTTATCTATGATTTGCTCTTTAACTGCAAGTTCTGCACCTTCAAAACTTATGTCTTCTAGTAATTTCTCCATTATTGTGTGAAGTCTTCTAGCTCCTATGTTTTCAGTGTTTTGATTTAGTAAAACAGTAATCTCTGCAATCGCATCTATCGCATCTTCGGTGAAGGTGAGGGATATGCCCTCGGTGCTTAAAAGCGCTTGATACTGCTTAATAAGCGAATTC
Organism: uncultured Blastocatellaceae bacterium; assembly: GCA_964486055.1. GTDB lineage: Bacteria > Acidobacteriota > Blastocatellia > Pyrinomonadales > Pyrinomonadaceae > J014. The sequence goes on along the minus strand of CAZALE010000003.1, from coordinate 100,428 downwards.
TTAGGCTCGGTAAGAATTCGCTTAAAGTCATCTTTAGTTAATGGATCCAGCTCAACTCTAATCGGAAATCTACCCTGTAATTCTGGTATTAGATCAGTTGGTTTAGAAACATGAAAAGCTCCGGCTGCAATGAAGAGGATGTGCTCTGTATTAACCATTCCGTAGCGTGTATTCACGTTAGTGCCCTCGACAATGGGTAGCAAATCCCTTTGAACACCTTCTCTGGAGACATCAGGGCCGTGAGTTTCTCGTCCGGCTATTTTATCTATTTCATCTAAAAAGATGATGCCAGAGTTTTGAGTTTTTTCGATAGCAGTTCTGATGATTGTATCCATGTCTACTAGATTAGCTTGCTCCTCTCGGATTAGGTATTCTCGGGCTTCAGCGATTCTAAGCTTTCGTCTTTTAGTTTTTTTAGGGAAGAGATTACCTAATATATCGTTAAAACTAAAGCCCATCTCCTCAATACCTTGTCCGCCAATGCCGACAACATCGATTACGGGAGTGGAGCGATCTTGTATCTCTATCTCTATTATTCTTTCCTCTAATTCTCCTCGTCTTAATTGCGCTCTTAGTTTCTCTCTAGTCTTAGAGGTTTTCTCTGGGTCATCGAATTTGTGCGGGAGTAATAGGTCGAGTATCTTTTCTTCGACATTTACCTCAGCTTTTTCTCTAACTTCCTCATACGCAGCTTGTTTTGTCATTTCCACAGCTACTTCAGTCAACTCTCTGATCATACTCTCTACATCTCTACCAACATAGCCCACCTCTGTAAATTTTGAAGCTTCTACCTTTATGAAAGGGGAATCAGATAACTTAGCGAGGCGTCTAGCTATCTCGGTTTTGCCGACGCCTGTTGGGCCAATCATTAAGATATTTTTTGGCAGTATCTCTTGGGCAATTTCACGAGGTAACTTTTGCCTGCGAATTCTGTTTCTGAGGGCTATCGCAACGGCCTTTTTAGCTTTGGCTTGTCCAACTATGTATTTATCTAGCTCTTCTACTATTTGTCTAGGAGTTAATTCGTCGAGCTTTCGTATTTGAGAGATTGAAGACATAGTATTACTGAAGCTCCTCCAGAATTATTTCAGAATTAGTGTAAATGCAGATATCGGAGGCTATTTTCATTGCTTCCTCTGCGATTTCCCTAGCTGACATTGATGTATGTTTGAGTAGGGCTCTAGCTGCTGCCAAAGCAAACATACTACCAGAGCCTATTGCCAGCACTCCCTCATCACTAGATATCACATCGCCTTTTCCAGAAATGAGGAAGGCATTACTCTTATCTGCAGCAATCAAAAGTGCTTCTAGATGTCTGAGAACTCTGTCAGTTCTCCAATCCTTGCTGAGTTCAACCACAGCCCTTTCCAGGTTACCCTGAGCTTCCTCTAATTTGCCTTCCAGTCTTGTAAGTAATGAGAATGCGTCGGCAGTTGCGCCCGCAAAACCTGCTAGCACGCTTCCATTGTAGATTTTACGAACTTTGCGTGCATTCTTTTTTATGATTGTCTCACCGAGCGTGACTTGTCCGTCACCAGCCATCACAGTTTTTCCATCTCGTTTAACTAGGATTACTGTTGTAGAATGCATACAAAGAATTAATAATAAGATTTGAAATACTGATAAACAAATTGACAGGCAAAGCTTTTTATTCGAATATAAGAGATATGCCTGCGGTTGGTATATCAATGCGTCTGGAGTTAGAAACCAGGCGCTTTTATCTTGGTCGTGACTACTCTGAGGCTTTATTTGCGTTAGGAGCAACACCACTTCATGTTTGTTTAATTCCAGAAAAAAGATACATTGCTGAGTGTTTAGATCGTCTACACGGTATTTTGATTCCAGGAAGTGATACTGATGTAAATCCCCATAGGTTCGGCGAGGAGCCTCATCCAAAATTAAGAAAAGTTTTGCCTGAAAAAGAGGAAGTTGATTTTTTAATTCTTGAGGAAGTGTATAAGAGAAAGATGCCAGTTTTAGGTATCTGTTATGGAATGCAAATCATCAATGTCTGGCATGGTGGTACACTTTTTCAGGACATAGAGTCTCAAATTCCCGAAGCAATAAAGCATGAGCAGGGAATTCCTGCAGATTGGCTATCTCATAGCATTTCGATAAGCAACGATGGAGTTCTATCTGAGATTGCTTCAGCAAGCAATTTAGAAGGCAATAAAATCAGAGTCAACTCTCATCATCATCAAGCGGTGCGTGATGTAGGAGAGGGGCTAAAGACTGTTGCGTGGGCAAAAGACGGAGTAATCGAAGCGATTCAGGGAGAAGTTAAAGATCATTTTATACTAGGTGTTCAGTGGCATCCGGAGTTATCTTGGCGTACAGATACTTTTTCCCGTGAAATTTTTCGTAAATTTATCAATGAATGTTTGGCATATGAAAAGGCGAGTAAGACTAGGTTTAGAGCGAATTTTGAATGAAGAAAAGAACATCCTAAAAGGCAAAAGAGTCGGATTAATATGCAACCAAGCTTCTGTGGATAACCTGTATCGATATAGCGTTGATTTGTTTCGAATGACTGAGGATATAAATTTACAAGCCATTTTCAGCCCTCAACACGGATTTTACAGCGACGTTCAAGATAATATGGTTGAGAGCCCACACGCCAACTACAAGGGAATTCCAGTGTTTTCGTTATACAGCGAGACTAGGGAGCCAACCGCTGACATGCTTGAATGCGTAGACACAGTGGTTTTTGATTTACAGGATGTTGGTTGTAGAGTTTATACTTTTATCTATACGATGGCGAATGCTATGATTGCCTGTCGGAGATTCGGAAAGAACTTTATAGTGTTAGATCGCCCGAATCCCATCGGTGATGCAATAGAGGGCAATTTACTAGAAAGAGGATTCGAGTCCTTCGTTGGTATGTATCCAATCCCGATGAGACATGGCCTGACTGTAGGCGAGCTAGCTACTCTTTTCAATGAGGAGTTTGGCATTGGATGTGATTTATATGTAGTAAAAATGGAAGGTTGGGATAGAAAGCGTTTTTATGATGAGTTTGAAGCACCTTGGGTAATGCCATCCCCAAACATGCCGACAGTTGATACAGCCACAGTTTTCCCGGGCACAGTTTTTTTTGAGGGCACACAAGTGTCAGAAGGTAGAGGAACTACTAGGCCATTCGAGATAATAGGGGCACCTTACATAGATGCTAGTAGGTTAGCGGATAAAATGAACGCTATGAACTTACCTGGAGTCATATTTCGCCCAATCTCGTTCATTCCTACTTTCCAAAAGCACGCCAACCAGAGTTGTGGTGGCGTCTTTCTGCATGTAGTCGATAGGAACCGATTCAAACCTGTAATTACAGGGATAGCACTTTTGAAAACCATTCGTGAGCTTTATCCAGAAGATTTCAAATGGCGTAATCCACCTTACGAATACGTTTTCGATAGAAATCCATTCGATGTTATAGCAGGGACTGACAGACTAAGAAGGATGATAGAAAGTGGGGCGGAGATAACTGAGATAGAGGCTTGGTGGAGAGAAGATGAGCAAAATTTCTCGGATATACGCAGTAAATATCTTATTTATTAAGAAAGAGAGTAAACATTTATGGAAAGGTACTGGTTTTCTGGTTTCATAGCCTGGTTTTTTCCAGGAGCAGGGCATTTTGTTGAGGGTAAAAAGGTAAGAGGAATCATAATTGCCGTATCTTTGTGGCTTATGTTTATAATAGGCGCTCTTAGTGGAGGATTGGATTATCCATCTGGCGGACTTAGTAAAGATAGCTTTCTTCTGTACGCCCTGAATATCTTTGCCAAATTTGGTAGTGGGTTGATGACTTTTATATCTATGTTTTATGCTGATGGTCATAATGAAGCTGCAGCTCGTATAACATACGAGTATGGTGGCAGGCTGATTGAAATCGCTGGACTACTTAATTATCTTGCTGTGTTGGATTGCATTGATATCGCAAGAGGGAAGAAGCAATGATACATTTCATTTATCTCTTGATTTGTTCGTTTTTCCTTTCCGTGGTCTTCGCAGTCTTTTACGATGGAGATCTGAAAGCTCGCGTGACTCATGGGGTAAAGACATTCCTGAGATTCATATTGATTAGCATAGCTCTAGCATGGATATTTTACTTACTTTTCTAAAGCAGCTCGGCAAAAAATGTATGAAACTAAAGGATTAGTATTGGATGCTTTTTCATTAGGTGAGACGGACAAAATCGCTTGTTTACTCACACTCGATCACGGAGTTATAAGAGGAATAGCGAAAGGAGCACGTAGATTAAAAAGTCGTTTTTCAGGGGCTTTGGAGCTATTTTCAGAAGTCAACGTTAGCTTCTTTAAAAAGCAGGATAAAGAGTTAGTTTCCTTCAATCAAATTGAGTTGAGTAAGTCCTATTTTCATATAATCAGCTCTCCAGAAAATTTTCCTTTCTTTTCTTACTTTGCAAGAGTCCTGCTCGAATTGGTTCCTGAATGGGAAACTGATGATCGGTTTTACAGAATGATGAGATCATGCTTGGATAACGCTGAGAAGTATCCCAATCGATTGGCTGAAATTGCCCTATATTTCGAATTTTGGAGTTTAAAACTATCTGGATATATGCCCTCACTCAATTTATGCGGAATTTGTAAACAAAAATCAGATGTGATGGTTGGTTTTGATATCAAGACTGTCCAATTCGTTTGTTCCACATGCTATTCATCTGTAAATTTGCCATTAGGTAGGGAAGGGAAGAGATTATTGGCCCTTGCAAAAAAACTACCGCTCGAGGATTTTTTGGTTATCATAAAAGAAGATGATTTGATTGACGGAGTAAGCATGGTTAGAGAGGCGCTCGGCAAACTTTTAAAAATGGTTTTAGAAAGAGAGTTAAGAGTTGAGAAATTTTGATAATGAGAGATTTTGGAAAAAAAATTTTCTTTTATGTGATAAGGACAGTCTTGCCATATTTCTTCTCTGCCTGGGCATTTCTAACAGTCGTGCTATTCGTTCAACAAGCCAGCAGGTACTCAGAGATATTTTTTAGTCCTAATATACCATCTTTCTTAGTCTGGCAGATGGCTTTTGCACTTTTGCCAAGTGTAATAGCATTTACCTGTCCTATGGCCGTTTTAATAGGCGTTATAACTGGCTTAGCTAAGATGCGAATTGATGAAGAATTGACAGCCGTGCGATCCGCAGGGATAAGTAATTTTCAAATTTTCTTACCAATTGTCTTTATAGGCCTTGTTTTTTCGATATTTGCGTTTTTCGTAAATTGGAAAGGTGTACCATTCACTGCAAGAGTAGTGCGTCAGATAGCATTACAAACTGCACTCGAGAAAATAAAATCCCCTGTTGAACCCGGTGTATTTAGCACAGAGGTCCCCTCGATCACCATCTATGTTGGAAGCATAAATAATGATACGTGGGAGAATGTAATAATTTTTACTCGTAACGGCGATGTCTTGCGTCTGATAACGAGTAAAAAAGGAAAACTGATCTTCCCGAATATCACATCTACAAAAGGACCAACCCCAGAGAACAAAAACACTGAAGATCCGGAGAGCGACGAGCCAAAAACAACAGATAACCTACTAAGAGACGACATAGACGAAGCGGAGATAACACTCACAAACTCGAACGCTATAACTATCCCACTGTCTCTAGATTCTTCATCGAAAATAGCAATGGAGAAAATAAACGAAGTAAACCTAAAAGTAAAAACTAAAAAACAACAGATACTAGAGAGACTCAAAAAGGACTATGAATCACTCGAAGAACTAGGATTAGAAGAATTGAAAGAAATTTCGCAAAAAGCAGACCCAAAACAAAGCAAAGAGGCTGAGATACTGCTAAACAGAAGACTCCTGCTGTCAATCAGCCCACTTTTATTCGCCCTCATAGGTGGAATGCTCGAAACCCGAAACAAAAGTAAAGGAAAAGGCACTAGTTTAATGATTGCATTTCTGATGCTCACAAGCTTTTATCTAACCGGTCTTCTAGGCGAGCAGCTAGCTAGAACAGGACAAATAAAACCTGCAATGGGGACTCTTCTTCCAATAGTTAGCCTATTGATGCTTACCTTGGCAGCCGCAACATGGAACAGCTTATTACCGTCCCTTGCTTCACTATCAATATTCAAACGACCTAAAAGCACGCCGAAACTGCTGATAAACACAATCAATAAGGACATAACCATCTCCTGCCTAAAATTCTTCCTACTAACAACAACGTTTCTCATAACAATCTACCTGATCTTTACAGCCTTCGAACTCTGGAAATTCGCAGGAACAATGGATGACGGCTTCAAACTACTGATTGAGTATCTAGTGAATCTCATTCCACTAGCATATTTGCAAATAGCCCCATCTTGCCTCATGATAGCAATCCTAGTCACTCTAACCTTAAAATCAAGGCAAAATGAAATAATCGCATGGATGAATGCTGGCCAAAGTATCTACAGAATAACTGCACCTTGTTTCCTGATAGCAATAACAATGGGTTTAGTAAACTTAGCAATTCAAGAAACCATAGCTCCAGAAACGAATAAAAAACAAGACATATTAAGATCCAAAATTAGAAGCAAAAACGCATTCGCAATAGGTAAGGAACGCATATGGATAGCCGACAAAAACAAAATCTATTCATTTAGCCCCATAAAACAAGACAACTTTTACATATTCGAACTAGAGAATCAAACATTAAAATCAGCCGTCATAGCAGAAAACGCATTCTTAAGCGAGAAAAAAATAATACTAGAGGGTAAGGCTAAAAAGATATTGATCGAGAACTCTTCAGCACAGGCTAGAGAGCTTACAGACAATGAAAGAATGATAACCGAAACTCCCGACATTCTAGAAGAGACATACTCTAAACCGACCCATCTGAACATAAGGGAAGTCCGAGATAAAATAAATCAAAGCAAATCGCAGACAGAACAAAATCTTTACAAAATAGCATTTGAGAAGAAAATCGCCACGATTGCAATACCCCTTGTCGCTTGCATCTTGTCTATACCATTCGCCTTTTCACCAAAAGGCAAAAGAAAAACCATTCACGTAGGATACGCAATCACCATATGGCTTTTGTTCTTATGGCTAAGTAACGTTCTAGAGCAGATGGGGTTGAACAGCCAACTGAGTCCAAAAATGGCGGTCTGGAGCCCCATAGTAATTTTTACTGCCTTAGGAATAGCTCTCTTTTCCAAAACTAGAACATAAACCAGCACATTTTTTCCGTCTCCTCTGAGGAAACACAAAAACTCGCTCTGAAAAACAAAAAAGGCAGAGATTCAAACTCTGCCTTTAAGCTTGTAGACATTTGTTACTGTTAAGTTCCCATTTCCCAGCTAGACAAATATTCAATCATCTCTGGTGTAAGAACATCTATGGAAATTCCCATGGAGCGTAATTTCAAAGAGGCTATCTCTCGATCAACCTCTTCGGGTAAAACATGCACTCCAGGCGGCAATTTACCTCGGTTCTTAACTAGATACTCGACCGACAAAGCCTGATTAGCGAATGACATATCCATGACCGAGGCCGGATGCCCCTCAGCAGCTGCCAAATTAACGAGACGACCTTCACCTAAAACTATTATGCTCTTAGATTGATCCCTGAATCGATATTCCTCAACAAATGGACGTCTCGTTACTGGTTCATCACACATCTCTCGTAACGCTGTAAGATTTATCTCCAAGTCAAAATGACCACTGTTACAAACTATCGCTCCATCCTTCATCAACTGAAAGTGCTCTTTATCGATAACATGACGATTCCCAGTGACAGTAACAAAGAAATCGCCTAAAGGAGCTGCTTCTGAAATAGGCATTACCCTGAAACCATCCATTACAGCCTCTATCGCTTTAATTGGATTAACCTCAGTGACGATTACATTCGCACCCAATCCGCGAGCACGCATTGCAACACCCTTGCCACACCATCCATAACCGACAACAACAAAGGTCTTACCGGCTAGCAGAATATTGGTAGCGCGAATGATACCATCTAGTGTGGATTGTCCTGTACCATAGCGATTATCAAACAAATGCTTTGTCTGAGAATCGTTGACGGCGATGGATGGAAAGTTCAACAAACCTGCCTTTTGCATGGCCCTCAATCTGTTAATACCAGTGGTAGTTTCTTCAGTAGTACCAACAATTCTATTTGTCAGCTCTCGTCTTTCCTTCACCATCGTTGCAACTACGTCTGAACCATCGTCTATTATAACGTCAGGTGAAAAATCGAGAGCTGTACGTACGTGTCGCATATAGGTTTCGATCGATTCACCTTTTATCGCAAAAACCGACACTCCCCAATGAGCTACTAAGGCCGCAGCTACATCGTCTTGCGTTGAAAGAGGATTAGAGGCTATCAAGACAGCCTCAGCACCTCCGGCCTGCAAAGTTCTCACAAGATTCGCTGTCTCAGTAGTGACATGAGCACAAGCAACCAATCTTATACCGTCTAATGGTTTTTCTTGAGAAAATCTGTCACGAATAAGTCTTAGAACGGGCATCTCTCTATCAGCCCATTCTATTCTTTGCTTACCGTCATCTGCCAAGTTTATATCTTTTATATCATACTCAACCGAAAGTCTCTCTTTAGCCATATTCATCTCCTACCTGCAAATTCTCTAACTAGTACCTCAGCTTGCTCTCTGAGATCAGCAGCTTTATCTGTCTTTTCCCATGTGAATTCCTCTTCAGTCCTTCCAAAATGCCCAAATCTAGCCGTTTTCTTATAAATTGGACGTCTTAAATTCAATGATTCAATTATGCCACGAGGAGTCAGTTGAAAATTTCTCCTTACCAACTCAGACAACTTGTCTTCATCGATCAGTCCCGTACCGTGAGTATCAACTAAAACCGAAACCGGTTCGGCAACACCTATCGCATAAGCCAGCTGAACGGTGCACTTATCAGCTAATCCAGCTGCAACAATGTTCTTAGCGATGTAGCGCGCCATATAAGCTGCAGATCTATCTACCTTCGTGGGATCTTTGCCAGAAAAAGCCCCTCCACCATGAGGAGCGTAACCTCCGTAAGTATCAACTATGATTTTTCTACCGGTGAGACCAGCATCTCCCATTGGACCACCTATGACGAAACGTCCTGTGGGGTTTATATGATATTTTGTCTGTTCGTCAAGAAGCTCCTGCGGTATAACTCTCTTTATTACCTTCTCTATGATGTCTTCCCGAATTTGTTCATTTGAGACGTGGTCAGCATGTTGAGTAGAGACAACCACTGCATCAATTCTATAAGGTTTCCCATCTCTGTACTCAACCGTAACCTGAGATTTTCCGTCAGGCCTTAGATAATCAATTTCCTTACTTTTTCTAGCTTCAGAGAGTCGTTTTGTAAGCCCGTGAGCTAGTTGTATTGGAAGTGGCATTAGTTCAGGCGTCTCTCTACATGCGAACCCAAACATTAAACCTTGATCTCCAGCGCCCCCTGTATCAACTCCCATCGAAATGTCTGGTGATTGCGTACCGATTGCGTCAATAACGCTAAGCGTTTTACAGTCGTAACCAAAGTTAGCATCGTTGTAGCCTATTTCCTCGATGGTCTGACGAACTATACGCTTGTAGTCGACTTTAGCTCTAGTTGTAATCTCTCCGGCAATGATGGCAAGACCGGTCGTAACAAGAGTCTCGCAAGCTACTCTACCTTCAGGATCCTGCTCAAGAATTGCATCTAATATAGCATCTGAAATCTGATCTGCTATTTTATCCGGGTGTCCTTCGGTAACGGATTCTGACGTGAAAAGAACTCTCTTTACCAATTTGCAATCTCCTTACTTTGAAATTTTTCGCTCTGTTAGAGCCTAGTTAAAACCTAAATTTTAGACTTTAGTGTCAATCAAGTCAAAGTAGCATTTCATGAAACTCGCCCATCTTGCGGAACTTTTCATAGCGTTTCTTAATCAATTCAGATGTTGGCAATTTTTGCAACTCCCTCAAATGCTTCAAAATCGATGATTTCAAAGCAAGAGAGACTGACAATCCCTCATCTGATGTAGTCCACTCGATTGTCTCTGGAATTATCTCATCTACGATACCAAAATTGTATAGATCAGCAGCTGTCAATTTGAGACTTTCTGCTGCTTTCGGGGCCAATGAGGCATCTTTCCATAAGATAGCAGCACAACCTTCAGGGGAGATGACAGAGTATATGGCATTCTCCATCATCAGTATTCTATCGCCAACTCCGATAGCAAGCGCTCCACCAGAACCCCCTTCACCGATCACTACCACTACAATTGGCGTCTTCAAATCGGCCATTTCTCGTAAATTGAAGGCTATTGCTTCAGCTTGTCCCCTTTCCTCCGCATCAATTCCAGGATAAGCGCCTGGCGTGTCTATGAAGCTTATCACGGGCCGAGAGAACTTTTCTGCTATCTTCATAACCCTCAGAGCCTTTCTATAGCCCTCCGGCTTTGGCATGCCAAAGTTTCGGAATTTTCTTGATTCCATGTCTCGACCTTTCTGATGTCCAACAACTGCAACTTGTATCCCTTCGATTCTGGCGAATCCTGCTACTATGGCTGGATCATCGGAAAACCGTCTATCGCCATGCAACTCTACGAAATCCTCAAAAATACTATTAAGAAGGTCAAGCGTATATGGTCTATCTGGACGTCTGGCTGTTTGTACCTTTTCAAATGCTGTTTTTCGAGCCATAAATCTAAATTTCCCTCGTTTCGGTCATAAAGAGTATCTGAGAATTTCAATATTCCCATGATACTTCGCATCCTATCGTTTTCAATTTATCCTCTATGATCGGAGAAGGAGTAATACGAAGCGCATCGATCGAGAATTGCGCAGATAAGTCGCCACTAAAATCAATATCCAATATTACCTCACATTCACCGACCTTACTGCCCAAAGTTTCAAGAAGAGTATCGATCAGAATTTCATCAACTCTATCAGACTGCAAATGAACGATTAATCTTTTAGCGCTTTTTATTAGGCTTTGCTTTAAGCTTCTAGCTCTCTCAACCGTTATTGTAATCTCATCACCATCGCTTACTTCAATCCTGCCTGTTACCACAATAATCTGATTGTCTTCAAAACAAGAGGAATACTTGCTGTATGCGTCTGACCAGACGATACACCTAACGCTAGCTGACATATCCTCCAATCTAAAAGTACAAAATCTATTGCCTTTCTTACTGTATTTAACCTGTGGATCTGTAACTATACCCGCGAGAGTGACGCTCTCACCAGCGGTTGGTTGCAGGTCCGCTATTTTTATCGCTTTTAGTTTTTCAATTGAATCCATGTATTTTACCAGAGGGTGAAACGAAAGATAGAAGCCTATAGATTTTTTCTCTCCCTCTGCCAATTGTTCATCACTCCACTCAGAGGTTTCTTTCAATGGCAGGCTAACTGCCGAGCTTCCGAAAAGATTAGTTTGTCCATGCATTTTTTCTTTATGTAGGCTTTGTGATAGCTGGAGAATGTCGTCTATATTCGTGTAAAGTTGAGACCGCCATAGATTGACGCTCATTCCCTCAGCTCTTAGAGAATCCAAAGCACCAGCTAATATGAGACTTTCTAGTGTCCTACGATTTATGACCGACGGATTCAAGCTGCTGAGAAAATCTTCAAAATTAGAAAACTTGCCTTTCTTTTCTCTTGCGGTTATTATGGCCTTCGCACTGCTCACTCCTAAACCTTTTATCGCACTGAGACCGAAACGTATGGCGCCCTCTACTGGAGTAAAATCTACGTCGCTTTCATTAACATCTGGAGGCAAAAGCTTCAGTCCGGATTGCTGCATCTCCATCGAGTATTTGTAGATTTTATCTGTATTTTGTGCTTCATGTGATAAAACTGCGGCGTAGAAAAAAGCTGGATAATGTGCCTTCAGATACGCAGTCTGAAAAGATAAGTAAGCATAAGCGACACTATGGCTTCGATTGAACCCATAGTCGGCGAATTGAGCCATTAAGCTAAACACCTGTTTAGCCTTATCCTCTGCAATTCCCCTCTGAACCGCTCCTTTAACAAATTTCTCTTCATGGCGAAGCATCTCCTCTTTTTTCTTCTTGCCCATGGCCCTTCTCATCATATCTGCTTCGCCCAGCGAGTATCCCGCCAATTTTTGGGCTATCATCATTATTTGTTCCTGGTACACCAAAACTCCATAGGTATTCGATAGAATTTCCTTCATCTGCGGAACAATGTAATCTATCTTTTTGTTACCATGATGCCTTTCTATAAATTCATCAATCATTCCGCCGTCTAACGGGCCAGGGCGATAGAGAGCGTTTAGCGCAGCCAAGTCCTCCAAAGTCTTAGGTTTCAACCTCCTGCATATCTGTTTCATTCCCTCAGATTCAAACTGAAAAATCGCTTCAGTTCTTGCCTCAGCAAAAATACGCATCGTCTGCTCGTCGTCCAATGGTACCTCCTTCCAATTTATCTCTTTGCCTGTCTTTTCCTTAATTAGCTTCAAGGTATCCTCTATTATCGTGAGTGTGGTTAAGCCCAAAAAATCCATCTTTAGCATCCCGACTTTCTCTAGGTCGTTCATCGCATACTGACTGACAAGCTCTTTTTTGTTGTCGTCCTCTTTGATCGCGATGGGGATTATCTCATGCAATGGTTTCGGGGATATGACTACACCTGCAGCATGAACTGAGGAGTGTCTAGCGCACCCCTCCAATCTTTTAGCTATGTCGATGATCTTATAGACAGTCTTATTTTTCTCGACCAGCTCTCTTAACTCTGGTACTATCTCCAAGGCTTTTTGAATTGTGGTATTTCTACCCCTATAAGGTGGTGGAATTAGTTTCGAAATTTTTTCGGTTTCTGATGGTTTTAATCCTAAGGCTCTTCCTACGTCTTTTACAGCAGCTCTGGAGGCTAGTGTTCCAAAAGTTATTATCTGGCAAACGCAGTCTTTTCCGTATTTTCTAGTTACGTAATCTATTACATTAGCTCTACCCCGCACACAAAAGTCTATGTCTATGTCAGGCATGCTAACTCTCTCAGGATTTAGGAATCTTTCGAAGAGCAAATCATATTTAAGTGGGTCAACGTTAGTGATTTCTAGGCAATATGCAACCAAGCTACCTGCTGCCGATCCTCTGCCAGGGCCTACGGGTATATTATTTTCCTTTGCAAACTTGACGAAGTCCCAAACTATGAGAAAATAACCCGAGTAGCCCATTCGCTTGATCGTGTCAATCTCGAATCTCAGTCGTTCTTTGTATTTCTCCTCAGGATAGCTGTTTAACTCACCTGCCTTCAATCTTTTCTCGAATCCAGCCCATGCTACGTGCTCAAAGTATTCATCTACAGATGCAAACTCGGCGGGAATTGGATAAAGTGGTAGTTGAAACTCTGATGGTAATTCTAAATTGCACTCATCTGCTATCTTCAGCGTATTGGTAAGCGCCTCTGGAATTTCAGCAAATAAGCGATACATTTCATCAGGAGACTTCAAATAATACTGATCAGTCTCCAGTTCTGCAGTGTGAGTTTGATCAAGTACTGTTCCTTCTTCTATACACCTTAAAACCTCTCTACTTACAGCATCTTCTTTATTTAGATAATGAACGTCATTAGTTGCAACCAAACCCAAATCGAACTTTGCTGCAAGATTCCTGATTTCCTGAATTAGTTTTTCCTCCCATTTGTTCCTGTGATTCTGTATTTCGAGATAAAGATTTTCCTTTCCAAATATATCTCGCAGCATTTCAATTCTCTGGGATGCCCTCTCTAATTGGCCATTTAAGAGATCAGAGAAAACAAATCCTCGTTTACCTGATGTCAATGCAATGAGTCCATCGCTTCTCTCTGATAAAACTTCTAGATCTATTCGTGGTTTAAAATATAGACCTTGCGTGTAAGCCACAGAGGAAAGATAAACCAGGTTTTTATAGCCTTGGAGATTTTTTGCCAGTAAAACCAATGTATAATAAGGTTTTTCGCCGTAAGCGACTTGGCCTGTTTTTTGCTGCATACTGCCAAAGGTGAGGAAAGCTTCATATCCTATTATCGGCTTCAAGCCTTCTGCTTTCATTGTGGAATAAAAAGAGACCGCCCCAAATAAGTTACCATAGTCTGTGATTGCACAAGATTTCATGCCTAATTCGCGTACTTTTTCCGCCAACGGTTTTATCTGAGCGCAACTCTCCAGTAAACTATAATCTGTGTGAACATGAAGATGAACAAATTCGTTCATAAATCAAAATTCTAAGCTTTTTACCAGTGATATAAAAATCATGAGAGAAAATATGAAAAAGAAGGTTTTTTTAGAAACGTACGGTTGCCAAATGAACGTTTCTGATTCAGAGAGAATGGCTACCTCGCTAAGTAGAGATGGTTTCGAGATAACCGATAATGAATATGAGGCAGATGTAGTTCTGATAAACACTTGCTCAGTCCGAGAAAAAGCTGAGAGCAAGCTTTATACACGTGTTGGAGAATTGAGAAAGACTAAAGGCAAGAAAGTTATTATTGGAGTTGCAGGGTGCGTCGCCCAACTTGAAGGAGAAGAGCTGTTTGATAGATTCAAGGAGAACAAGGGCATAGATTTAGTAATCGGAACTCGTGCTACAGGTAGAATTACTAAACTCATAAGATCTGCCATTGAGCAAGGGAAGGGAAGACTCATCGATAACGGAGAAAGGGAGGATGATTACGATTGGAGCTTCGATATATCCAAAAGCCACTCGAAATACGTTGCATTTTTGCCGATAATAGAAGGTTGTAATAAGTTCTGCACCTACTGCATAGTGCCTTTCTCCAGAGGTAGAGAAGTGAGCTTTCCCCCTCAACAAATACTCGAACATGCAAAGAAGCTCGTTCGAGAGGGAATAAAAGAAATTCATCTGATAGGACAAAATGTAAATAGCTATAGACCGCGTGATTTAGGAATACTTGAAAATTTCCAAGGAGCAACTCCTTTTTCCAGGCTTTTGAGAATGATGGCTGCATTGTCTGGCTGTCAAAGAATCAAATTTACTACATCTTTTCCCAGAGATTTTCATCCTGATATTGTCTCAGCCATGGAAGAATATCAGAATCTTTGCAACTGGGTGCACCTACCAGTTCAATCTGGCAGCAATAGAATTCTAAAGCTGATGCGAAGAGGTCACACTATCGAGTCATACATGAAAAAAGTCGAAGCGATTAAAAACTCGCCGAAGAAAATTGCTCTCACGACTGACATAATTGTAGGTTTTCCTGGTGAAACCGACGAGGATTTCATGCAAACAGTCAGATTAGTGGAACAGTGTGAGTTTCATCATGCGTACATATTTAAATATTCTCCTAGACCAGGTACTCCGGCTGCTAGTATGCCAGATGATATACCACCCACTGAAAAAACTGAACGTTTTATTTATCTGGAGAAGATTCAGAGGGCTATACAGCAGAGAATATGGGCTAGCTATAAAGGCAGGGAAGTCGAGATCCTCGTTGAGGGACTTTCTAAGAAGAATTCTAATCACTTATCAGGACATACTACATGCAACAAAGTAGTCAATTTCCCAGGACCTGCAAAGTTAATAGGCAGTATTGTCAGGGTACGCATCACTGAATGCAAGAATAATAGCTTATTTGGTGAGCTTGTCTAAAAATTACTCTTTGTTTATCATTCTGCTTTCAAACTTGAGAAAAAAGGTTTAGAATTTACGCTGATGCTAGTTGAGGTAAAAGTTGGTGCTTTAATAATGGATCCGAATAGCAACACACCGATAGTGGTGCTAAAAGGAGTCGAAAATGAAGCAGTACTTCCAATTTGGGTTGGAGCGTATGAGGCTAATGCCATCGCTCTTGAGTTAGAGAAAGTAGTGCCACAAAGGCCAATGACTCATGACTTACTCAAAAACACAATCCTAGAGTTGGGTTACAGAGTTGAAAGAGTCATAGTGACAGACCTAAAAGACAATACTTTTTACGCGGTCATCGAATTGGTCAATCAAGAGAATGGTGAAAAAGTGCAGATTGATTCCAGGCCCTCTGATGCTATAGCATTGGCACTAAGAATGGATAGCCCGATATATGTAGATCAGAAGGTCCTAGATCTGTCTGCCTCTACGGCTCCATCAGAGCCAGAGGAAGGTAGCGAGGAAGGTACGGAAGAATGGCCTGATGTCATAGGCTAGACTCCTCATTTACCACAATTCTCAGAAAGATTCTCTAAAGGAAAATGATAATAGCCATAGCGAATCAGAAAGGTGGAGTTGGTAAAACGACTACTGCGATAAATCTGTCGGCTGCTTGTGCCATAAAAGGGAAGAAAGTTTTGCTTATTGATATGGATCCGCAGAGTAATAGCTCCATATCTTTCATAGATCCAGACTCCGTCAATGGTACAGTCTATGAGTTTCTGTTAGATAAAGGAGATAAATGGGAAAATTTTGTTTATAAGACTAAAGTTGAAAATCTAGATTTAATTCCTTCTAGAATTAGCCTGGCGAAATTAGAGACATCCTTGATTGGCGATTTTGACGCAGCGTTTAGGTTGAGAGATCGTATTGAGAAACTTCGGGACAATTACGATCTAGTATTTTTGGATACTCCTCCTACTCTTGGTATTCTGACAGTAAATGCATTGGTTGCGGCCACGCATGTTTTGATACCCGTACAATCCTCTTACTTTGCATTGGAAGGCACTGATGACTTACTAGAGACTATCGAAAAGGTTCGTCATCGCTCTAATCCTGAGTTGCGCTTGATGGGAGTTTTAATAACCTTATATGATAGGCGGACTGCGCTTTCCAAGGATGTCGAAAGACAAATAAGAAGCGTCTTTGGGGATAAAACTTTCAAAACTATCATATCGAAAAGCGTTAGATTAGAAGAATCACCGGCTCACAAAGAAACTATTTTTACTTATGCACCCGAGTCGAGTGGGTCGAGGGAGTATGCAAGTTTATGTGAGGAGGTTTTAGCACGTGCCTAAGAGAGGTCTGCCCAGTGGTGTGGGATTAAAACATGATTCACATTATGTGGAGGAGCTTACTAGAGCCTCTAGAGCCATAGGCAAAACTTTACCAATTGACAAAATAGAGCCTAATCCTACGCAACCCAGAAGTGAGATGGGAGACTTAACAGAACTAACAGAATCAATCAGACAGAAGGGTGTCTTAGAGCCAATTTTAGTTTTTCCAAATCGTGACCGAGGAACATGGACCATCATAGCTGGTGAGCGGAGATGGCGCGCGGCTTCTATGGCAGGTTTAAAAGAGATTCCTTGTGTAGAACTTGATCTAGATGAGAAAGAAGTTGCTGAAATAGCCCTCATAGAAAATTTGCAGAGAAAAGATCTAACAGTTTGGGAAGAAGCGGATGGACTGGCTGCCTTGGCTCGCCGATTCGGTTATACCCATGAGGAAATTGCCAAAAGAATAGGCAAAAGCCGAACTAGCGTGACTGAGTCTCTATCCATTGCAAATTTGCCTGAGCAAGTGCGTAAACGTTGTATTCTGCTCGGAATAAACTCAAAATCAACTTTGCTGGAGGTTGCTAGGCAGTTTGATGAAAGTCAGATGATGCAGTTTTTGGATTTGTACTCGCAATCGAGTGCGCGATCTAGAGATGATGCTAGAAAACTTGCCAGAGAGTCTTCTGGAGTGTCTGCAAAAAAACAAGTCAGGATCTCCGATAATCGCATAATAAAAAACAAAGTCGCAACCTTTTCTAACGATGGAATCCTAATAGAAGTGTTTTGTTCTGTAAAAAATCCTGACAGTAATCTTCTTATAAAGACACTGGAACTTTTCCTCAGAGATCTTCGAGAACGCAATCAAATATAGAGATAATCAACTCGGTTTTTTCAGTATTAAACATTTGAATTAGCGTTGATCCAACATAATATATATTATCAGACGCAAAATTTATATATAAATTCACACACATCAATTCCTAGTTTTATTTTCTACTCATTTTCCCTGGACTTTGGCTTCAGAAGTTTAGTTCTAGCCTCTTAAATTTCACCTCTGCAGTGACGTGACATTTGTTCTGCGGACACTAAATTAGTTAACTAAAAAGGAATATCATCATCATCGTCGGTGCTTACGTTGCTTGGCTCAGATGGTGATGTATTTCCAGGGAGTGTAGGCTCCTCAACTTCACTATCTATTTCTGGCTCATCATCACTTCGAACCCCTAATAATCGAAGATCAGTAGCAGTAACCTCGAGTGAATAACGAGCTTTATTGTCTCTATCTGTCCACTCAGTGACTCTTAATCTTCCTTCGACGTAAACTTGCTTTCCTTTCTGTAAATACCTATGCAAATTTTCAGCTTGTTTGCCCCATAGTGTCACGCGAAACCAGGTAGTAATCGTCTCTGATTCCCCGCTAGGACTTCTTCTTTTTTCATTAGTGGCTAAGGTAAAATTACAAACTGGAGTACCTTGTGGAGTATATCTTAGATCGGCCTCTCTTCCTATATTACCAATAAGTATTATCTTATTTAGTGACATGGTAAAAACATCCCCTGAGTTAGTTTTTGCAACATAGGTAAAGAATACTCTCAAATAGTACACCAGTCAAATAGCTTATGATATACGCCAGGCTTATAAAGTACTTGATTTTCTCATTTGTGGCCGCTTCAGTTTCAGCCCAGCAGATAGCTGTCTCAAGCAATGAATTAAGACTTTGTTGGAGTCAGAGTATAAAAGTCGATGAGATGATGGCTGATGAAAAAAGCATTTTCATAAAATTTTCTGACGGTGTTGCATCGATAGATAGTTCCTCGGGTGAAATAAGATGGAAAAACTTGTATGGAGGCAAGATTTTGGCAATTTCTAACGTTGAGAATGGCAAAATTGCCATTGTCTATGAGGCAGGTGAAAATCTCATAATAAGACTTTTGAGCACTCTGACAGGACTTGGTCAGTGGCAGAAAGAGATAGGATTTAACAAAGCGAATGTATCAGTATCTCTCCGCAAAAAACGTCTAATATTAGTTTCTGATGATGGTCGCTTAATTGTTTTTAGTGATGATGGCAAAGAATTATGGTCACGTAAATTCAACGGAATCAAGTCGACATTATTATCAGATGACAAAATCATAATAGCCTCTACTGACAAAAACATATATGGATTGGACCTTAATTACGGAACAATCGCCTTTCAAATAGCAATCAAAAGTGACTCTGCAACCATAATGCTAATGGCTGAAGATAAACTTTTGTTCGGGGATTTACAAGGAAAAATTGCTGTTTACGATATAAACCAGAAGAAAGTTCTGTGGGAGATACGCTTAGGAGGACAAATAACAAACCTCGCATCATTCGAGGACAAAATCCTGGCAGCATCCAGAGATAATTTTATCTATCTTTTGTCATTAAGGAATGGCGATCGTCTGTGGAAGAGGAGATTCGAGAACACACCTTACTTAAAAATTTTTAAAGATAAAGCGATAGTTTATGACATGGAGTCTAAATCCATATTTTTATTGAACATATCAACAAAAACCCCGGAAATATCTACGATTATCCAGTTAGAGGATTTTCCCAATACAATGATCTTCTCTGAAGATTCTCTGACTATAGCAACAGCAAGCAAGCTGGAGAAATTTTCTAGAGGCTGCTAAGACCTTTGATGCTGCTTCGAATACTCTAAGATTTTAGAATAGATTTCATCTTTTATCGCTAACTTCTGTTTTTTTATGATCATCTCCTCCATTTGTTCCTCTTCGGTTGGATAGTGCAAGCTAGCTAATTCAGTTAACCTTTGCTCTAAACTTTGGTGCTTCTGTACCAACTCTCTAAAATGTGCATCCTGCTTCATTAATTCTTCTCTAATTATATTGATCATTGTGTTGTCCATCGGTACTCACCTCCTTTTATCTTTTAACCATGTCGATTTTTAGTTGTCTGAATTATATTAAATTCATATTAAAGAATCAAGAGGTTTAAACTTCGAGCGGATCATGAAGGTAAGGTCATCTTCATAAGTAAAGCATCTTCTTTAGGGGCATTGTAATAATTTTTTCTCTTCCCCATGATGATGAAACCGTTCTTTAAATATAAATCCTTTGCTCTGGTATTAGACTCCCTTACCTCAAGCCATATCTCTCGTATTTGCCATGATAGAAGACTAATAACAGCAAAATCTAGTAATCCTGTGCCGATGCCTTTTCCTTCAGAATCAACTTTTACCCCAATATTCAATATTTCAGCCTCCTCTGTAACCATTATCAACCTCAAAGCCAAAAAACCTAGAACGGTTTTAGAAGTCTTAGAGACTAAAATTTTGTAGTCAGAATCTGATAAGAACTTTAGATAATTATCATAACCAAAGTTAGATAAATTTCTTTGTTCTTCGATCAGGATAATCTCATCTAGGTCAGCTATAGAGGCAAAGGTAAAAATCATAGAATAAAGAATCAGTTAGGTGTTTTTTCTAAAAGTAATATCTGAGGCATAAAATGGCTTCAAATCTGACAAGGCTCCATCTGCCGCAATTGGTAAGTAGCTTGATAAAGCAACATCTACGAGTACCAATTTTTCTGAGGGAGGATTAAATTTAATCAACCTCTCATTTTTTACATGAATAAAGGAGTGATAACTCACTATTTTATCGGTGCTTTCTGCTTGTTCAAAAACTCGTTCAGAAGGAACTAAAACTGAATTATCAGCTCTGACAAATTCTAAAATCCCTACAGCAGTCCTTATAAAATCCTGGGAGATGAAATTATTTTCGCTAACTTCGATAATTGCCTTGACTTTGTTTATCTCTGGGTATTTAAAAAAGGTATAAGTAGCAAGAAGTGTTAGATTATCAACCCCTATCACTTCAAGCTTTCTTCCTAACTTTAATCCCTTTATCGTGGCTAGACAAACCCTTATGCTCGTAAGGCTACCTGGTCCCACCGTGGAAATAATCCGACTGATATCATCTAACTTTAACTTGTGTCTTTCCAATAAATACACTATGTTAACTAAGATTTTTTCTGAGGTTCTCTCTTTGTTGCTACCGACCCAAAGTTCAATTTCTTCATCGTCTGAGAATAAGGATATGCTTGGTGTAAAGCTGATCATGTCTATTGCCATGGTATAAGCTCGTTTTTGCATATCGACCTCAATTGCCCATCTGTGAATTTTGCATATTTATGAAATGTGCGTTTGCAGCCAGAGGCAATGCATAATTATGACTAAACTGATTGAATAAGTATGCGATCGCTTATTTGCTATCTTCCTTAAAAAGTTATATAAACGTTTAAAGAAACTCAATGTCTGATAGTAAGAGACTTTAACTCTGCTGGCCATTATGTCACCATCTTGTTCGATTATAGATTTAATCGGGTTTGGGGGTACTCGTAGTTTCAATTGTTTAAAAAACTCTTTTGGGTCGCGAAAGCATAAATCAATTGGGACTACTTTTATATTTTCTTTCCAACTTTTCTCGATATTTTTTATTATCCAAGGAGGGACTTTGCTTGAACAATGGGCTAATGGAGTGTCTTTTAAAGAGTTACTCAGGTCTAGGTAAATATCGGCTATTCCAATAGCACACTCTAGCCATTGTCTTCTTCTTTCAGTAACTACTCCTAAAAACCTGTCCCAATCGAAGTCTTTTGAACGATTTTTAAGCAAGTAGAATATGTCTTTTAGACGCTCCTTATCAATTCCACCATCGTTAAGCCAATGTGTGCATATGATTCTCAGATGGTCTTCTTCCCGCGGTACCCTAATATCGCCATGTTCAGTATGAATTAAAATTGAATTATCGAAGAGTTCATCCCATTCAAGAGAGTCTAAGTGCCTTACACCACAATGTAGATCTATATTAAAGGATTTTTGATCAAGAATCTGAAGAGCCTTTTGATAGTTTTCTGGGTGGACACAGATATCAATGTCTGCGTAAAGTCTTGAAAAGAAGGGATAATAACGAGCAACAGCCCATCCTTTTATGGTAATGGGTTCTACCCCGTGTCTTCTCAACAACTTGAAGATATCCGCAATCAGAATTTGATTGCGGATATGATTGATTAGATAAAATTTTTTGTCTTCTACGCTTATGATATTATTCGCAAGCGATTATTTATTTAACTAATTTCGTCAATTAATCGATCTTCTGAAGCACTTCAGATACAGGTTCCCCCACTACATGTTGTGCAGGGTGGTGCACAGTCAGCAGGTGAAGAACAAGGAGCACCTACACATGAAGCAGAAGCCAAAGCTGTGTTTGGTACACTCAATGAAGCAACTATCGGCAAAGCTATCATCGTTGCTAAGCCGATACGTTTGATGACTTCCCTTCTCGAAATTTCCGGAATCACCTTCACCTCGTTTTTCAGTAGATCGTTTTTAGAAAGCTGGTGTAGTGCTAGCGAGATAAAATCTTGGTTTACATCGACTTTAAAATGATTAGATGTGATTTTTCTTATCTCTTCTATGCTTTTTGTCCCATCACAGTTTTTCCAGACGAATGCAGCTGTTTCAGTCAAATGATGAGCTTTGTTAGTTCTAAGATCATAGATGAGTAATTCACCATTGATCTCTTGCGTTACTAACTCCTCCATTCTTGCGATTGGTTTTTCCATGTTATGTTTTCCTCCATAGTTTTAATTTTTCTCTCCCCGACCTACTTCAATCAACTGCAAAATTTTTTTTGCAGTAATTGAAGCCTCTC
The DNA here is from genome assembly GCA_964486055.1 of uncultured Blastocatellaceae bacterium. Classification (GTDB taxonomy): domain Bacteria; phylum Acidobacteriota; class Blastocatellia; order Pyrinomonadales; family Pyrinomonadaceae; genus J014. The sequence continues at coordinate 77,863 of CAZALE010000003.1, read as the reverse complement.
CACGAAAACTTTTTATAATTTTAGCATGCTCTAATGATTTTTCAAGTACTCTGAGAGTTTTTTCTGGATTATCAGTGAAAGGAGTTGCGTGGGATATTATCTCTAACAATCCCTTTGCCTTGGATAATTCTCTCGGCTTCCAAACAGCATTAGGTTTATATTCGGTTATCAGAACTAGTCCTATCGGAATCGGTGCTTTACCAATTACTCCGCCGATTTCGTCCACAGGTACATCAACTTGCTTTCTATCGTCAATAATACCCCGAACAGAGAGAAACTTTGGAAAAGGAATTACAAATCCCTCTTGATTGATTATCGCAAATTCATCTGAATAGTACTCAGCACCTAATCTCACCAACTCCATCACGAGGGATGTTTTACCTTTGTAACTAAATCCAGGAAATATAATAGCCTTCCCTTTCCAACCTACCACTCCTGCATGCACGAACACTTCCTGAGCTCTAGTGGATATCTCTCGTCTAATAGTACTCTCAAGGACTAAGAAAACATCTTCTTTCGTTCCGGTAAAAATTAGCTCATCATTAATAATCAAATTACTCAAGCCTGGTTGATCTGTAACTTTTACGAGAATTTCGGGATCATCACATACGTGCAGGAATTTGTAACATCCACCCAGCCCAGAGATCAAGATTTTCTCTATTCTCTGCTTATCCTCTGATGAAAAGAGTATTTTGAACCTTACCCCGAAAGATTCAAATGAAACCTCTTGAAATGCTATCTTTTCGCTATTACCTAAGTTCATCATCAGTTAGTTTGTTTTTCTAGCATTTTCAGTCGTCAAGTGATGAGAAGAATTTTCAAAATACCACACCATAGATACTATTAAGATCGCAGTAGATAAGGGAACTAAAAGTAAGAATAAGTAATCGAAAATGAAAAACAAAATCCCCGAGAGCACATTTAAAATAGTCAAGATAAAATAAATTGCAGTTACCTTGGAATGCGAAAGACCAGCTATTACCAGGCGCTGATACAGATGTGATCTATGCGGTTTCCATATTTTCTCTGCATTTCTTAATCTCCTCAGCAATGTATATGCAGCGTCAAATAAAAATAGAAAAACAAAAAATATGGCAAGTGGGAACGCTTTTCCTTTATCATCTTTATCGATCAAGGGAATCACGGCAAAACTGTATCCTAAAAAGGCGCTGCCTACATCACCCATGAACACCCTGGCATTAGGAAAATTATGTAAAAAAAATCCACTTACACAACTAAGTAATAAAAGTGAGATAAAGAAGGTTATCTCCCAATTTAATAGAAATGAGACAACGCACCATCCGAAACTCGCTGCGATTGCTTGGGCTGCGGCTATACCATCTATTCCATCCATGAAATTATATGCATTTATTAACCAGACTATCCAAAGTAGAGTTACCAGCCGTCCAAGTGATTCATTAAAAAAAACTCCCACTGACTCCGATACGTAAAGCTTTTCAAAATATCCAAGAAAATAAACCATTGTGATCGCTACAAAGAAATGAATAGAAAGTCGTAACAAAACCGGAATAGATTTAAAATCATCCAACCAACTTACGATAGCTATCAGAAAACCACCCGAGGTATAATATAGGACGCGTACATCAAAACCAACGCAAAGCAATGAAGTCACTAAAAATACTAAGACAAAAATCACTCCCGCTCCACGCGGAGTGGCTGTCTTATGAGAACTCCTCTCATTAGGTATATCTAATAAAATGCTTTTTCTGAGAGTAAACCAACGAAAACACCATGTCCCGAAATACGAAAATAAGAATGACGAAACTACAATGACAAAATACTTCATTGCTTATGGCCTTAGAATTATAATTCTCAAACCATCAAAAAGCTTTTCTTTACTTCATCAAAACCTCTCTATATCTATTCATTGCATTATCTAGAGAGTATTTGTTGACTGCGGCTACCCTCGCCCTTTCTCCCATCTCTGTGAGCAAATGTTTATTTCGATAAATCTCTATTATCTTCTCACGCAATGCGATTGGCTGAGATGGCCCAACTACCCAACCGATGCCTTCTTCCTTCACTATTTTCGACACTTCGGATGATTCATCTACAATCGCTAGAATTGGCTTACCAGCTGCGAGCAGATTATAAATTCTCGAAGGTACAGATACGCCTCTCATTCCCTTCACGAGTGCAACTATAGCAACATCACAGGCATTCAAAAATTCTATCTGCTCATGCCTCGGACGTGGATCTAAGAGTGATACGTTTTTGAGCTTCAGTTTCTCAATTTGTAATTCTAGCCATCGCCTTTTGGCTCCTGTACCGAGAAATAGGAAATGAAATCTATCGTCTTCTCTCATTTCGCTAATACATTGTACGAGGCTCTCTAGATCATTTGGATAACCCATGTTTCCCGCATATAGGAAGACGAATTTATCAGTTAAATTTAGAGATTTAAGTAGCTGATTCTCTTGTCTAGGTCTTGGTTCTACTAGCTCTAACTCCGCCCAGTTAGGTATAAAATCTATCGTAACATCTAAGCCAGCGGTTTTTTGCTCCAATAGCTCTTTCATGTCACGACCGACAACTATTATCCTCGCCGCATGCTTGTAGAGCCATCTATTCAAGAAATTCATGAGTTTTACCAGTATAGAATTTCTGCTTACTTTTTCGGTAGCTACGAGAACTTCTGGGTAATTGTCATGAATCAAGAGAGTGTAGGCTGCTCCTCTGAAAAGCGCAGCAACTGCTACAATGAAAGGCAAAGCCGGCGGAGTTGTAACCACTAAAACACGGTCGCCCGCTGTAAAGCCCCTAAACATGGATTTAAAAAAGACCGAGAAACTTAAGGTTATCATGTTAATGAGTTTAAAGGGGATGATGTTTTTGTTTAGCCTAGTACTATAAACGCGGAAAATTTCAACGCCATTTCGAACTTCATTCATGGGGGCTGTAATGCCTTTGTAAAGATAATTTGGTTGCGCACAAATTACTTTCACATCGATATCATCTGCTAATGCTTCGGCTATTTTTGTAAGGTAATATCCCGTAGAAGTAAGCTCTGGATAGTAAAGCTCTGTAACAATCCATAATCTCTTTTTCATAGATTTTCAAGATATATGCTTTTTCACACTCGTATATCCAAGAACTATCTTTGATACTATTTGAGAGACATTCTCCGATACATATTCCCGAGGAGGCACCCATTCACTGGTTTGAGATAAAACAATCTCTACAGATTTTAGTATGGAATCTGAAGCAGCTCCACTTAGAATATTGCTACCGACTTCTATTGTCTCGGGACGTTCTGTAACATCTCTTATGGTTACGCTCGGCACTCTGAAAATGCAGCATTCCTCTTGAACTGTACCGCTGTCAGTAAGCACAGCTAACGCATTTTTCTCTAGTTTCACAAAATCAAGGAACCCAGGAGGCTCGATCAAATGTAGGTTTTCGGTATCGAGTTCATACTTTTTTATCTTATCTGCCGTTCTCGGATGAGTGCTTACGAACATCTTCTTTCCATAAGTTCTGGAAACTAAGATTAGCCCTTGAAGTATTGAGGCTAGTCTATCAGGTTTATCGACGTTTTCTGCTCGGTGAAGTGTCACAAGAAAATACTCATAAGGTCTTATCTGAAGTCTCTCCAGAATATCGCTGCTGTCTATTTTTTCACTAAAATGCGAGAGAACCTCGTAAATTGGATTGCCTATGACAAAAATTCTTTCTCTCTCTATTCCCTCGCGAATCAGATTCTCCTTGCTTCTTTCTGTATAGGGCATGAGAATGGTGCTCGCATGATCAATTATCCTACGATTTATTTCCTCAGGTACTCGATCATCATAACATCGATTGCCAGCTTCCATGTGAAAAACAGGTATACCCCTTCGAGCTGCTATTATCGCAGTTAAAGCACTATTCGTATCACCTAATATGAGAATCCTGTCCGGTTTCACTTTTTCGATTACCTCATCTGCCCTCTCTAAAATTTGAGAAATTTGCTTGGAAAAACAGTCTGCTTTAACGCCGAGATGATAATCTGGCTGTCTTATGTCTAAATCTCTAAGAATGATATCACTTAAGCTTTCATGATAGTTTTGACCAGTGTGAACAGTTATATGCTCACAATATTGATCTAGAAGTTTCATTATAAGACTTAACCGTATGATTTCAGGTCGAGTTCCAAAAATAGTCATCACTCTAACCTTATGTGTTTCTGACTTTCTCATACCATTCGAATTCCCCTATCATCTTATCGAGCATTGAGTCCCAGTCATCTATCTCAATACCAGTCATATCTTTGAACCTCGAAGCATTTAAACTACGATCTACGACTAGCTCGTCGCTAGGTTCAATCTCTATCGGAAACTTTAATTTGTTTTTTAACATGGATAAAAGATTGTATTTACTGATCGGTTGAGAGGCGACATGATACAAACCGTTCAGATCTGGATAATCAATCACTATTCTCATCATGATCTCACTTAAAGTTAGCGTTGAGAGGCCGCTAAAAACTGCTTTTGTATAACCTTTTATTTTTTTCTCTTTTTGACTCAAAAACCATTCAACCAACCCTTTATTACCCACGAGCTCACGCCCTATGATAGAAGTTCTAATGGTTAAAGCCGTATCAGTAATTACCTCTCCTAGATACTTACTTTTTCCGTATATATCATCAGCATCAGGTATATCTTCTTCTGAATAATTACCCTTATCTCCCTTAAAAACACAATCAGTGCTAACCGTTATAAATCTAGTACCTATTTCTTTGGCAATCTCAGCCATTTTATGAGGGAATATGGAATTTATCTCTAAAGATTTGATCACATCCTTTGAGTCTGGTAGCTGCTTTACTAATCCTATAGCATTTATCAAAACATCAGGGCGAATTGCTTTAAGTATCCCATTTATTAGCTGCTCATTTCTTACATCAACGCCGGTGATGAAATGCGCCTTTTCTATAGGGGGCACTTTGTTACGAACGGTGGCATAGGTTTCTACGTTTGAGCTAAACACCTGAACCAATTTATGGCCAAGCATCCCTGTCCCGCCTAATATTAAAACTCTCATGGCTCTATTAAAGAAAACTCTCAGCTGTCGGACCTTCGACAATTAAAGTAATATCTTAAATTAGTTAAAAATAACTAACCATTTACTATTCATCACTTAAGCGACAATTATTAAACTTATGTAAAGCTTTAATAAGAACATCCTTATTCGATTTCTCAATCTCCGGATTTTGCAACCAATCGGTTATGAAATTCCTTGCAGCAAGACTCATTTGTTTATATGTTACATCATCCATGTTGACACAATACTTTAATACATCTATCCATAATTCTTTTTCTAATGGCAGTTCCCAACCTATACCCTTCTCGCTTAAACCCTTCCATGGAGTTTTGTCACTAATTATGACAGGGCACCCCGCAGCCAGGGCTTCCACTATTACATGTCCAAAGTTTTCTCCGAGAGTTGGCAACAGAAAGAAGTGATAGTTTGACAAAACTCTAGCTACTTCTGAATGTTTTATCTCTCCCTTAAAATCAACTTTAAAACTTTTTACTTCTTGTGATGCTTTAAAACAATCCTCAGCATAATTTTCATCACTAAGTGGTCCATAAATATCCAAAGTGCTCCTAGAGTCTATGTCTTTGATGATCTCTATTAAAAACATCAGATTCTTTGTCGGATGAACTCTAGATAAAAATACAAATTTGGCGCTACCTATATTTTTAACGGGTTTTAGTGTCAAGTCGAATTCTGGCAATATGTTTTTTGCTGGCATGTTAGCAGCTATTAGTATTACAGGTTTTTTTCCAACGTAGGGTAGGCTTTCATTTTTCTCAGTCTCAGAACTCATTCTCCAGATAACATCGTCATACAGGCCAATGAAGCTAGCTATACGCAGGTAAGTTTGCTTTTTAAGCTTTTTTAAATTCAAAGCACCACTTAGAAGCTCACCCTCAGGTGCAATGATTAATGGAATCCGAGTATCTATGAGCCTCAGTTTTCTCAAGAGGACAATATTAATCGTAAAAGTCGAAAAATAGCTATTTGTATAAATCACGTGAGGGTTTACCTCTTGAACTAGTCTTTTGATTTTCCAAGGAGTTATGTTGAATCTGGATAAATAGAAGACTTTCTCGTTTTTTAATTCATTCCATTCATTTGTCTTGACATCGTTATAGTAAGTTTTATCGTCCCTACCGTCGTAATTCCTAGTTATTACGTAAAATTCAAATTCCTTTTGAAATCTTTCAGTAATGTTTACTACTGCTCGCATTCCTCCGCCTTTGTATCCAGGCAAGTAGTAATCAGAGAAAAAAAGTATTCTAGGCAGCATGATTGTTCAGAACCTCCAAACACGCTGTGTAAACTTCCTCTACGCTTATTTTATCCATACATTCATGGGACTTAGTCTGACAAAATGCAGACAAACATCCTTCGCAAGGTACTGTCTTTCTGATGATTTTATGATGATCTCCGAAAGGATGCCATCTACCGGGATAATCTGTCGCGGAGAAAATAGCTACACATGGGATCCCAACAGCAGCAGCCAGATGCATCGTTCCAGTGTCTACTCCGAGGTATAAGCTGCATTTTTCTAGAATAGCAGCATCTGTCCTCAAATCAAACATACCAGCTATGTTAGCGCCATGAGTCAATTTAGATAATACTTGGTTATTTATGTCTTTTTCGTTCTTGCCACCAAAAATGATTGGAAATATATCCTTCTCTTTCATTAGACGTTTAACTACTTCAATGAACCTTCTTGTATCCCACTGTTTCGATGGCCATTGACTGCCCATCATTAACCCTATCAAAACTTTATTCTCGCAACCCAACTCTTCTAGAATTTTTTTCGCTCTATTTTTTTCTGCCTCTGTTAATTTAAGGTCTGGAGTTATCGACTCTCGTGGGGGCAAATCTAGCTCTTGTTCCTGGTAAATGCAATCGAGTAAGTATTCATGCTCTGGTTTGACTATTTTCAAAGGCGGACGAACGTGAATGGGTAAATATTCTCTGATTGCGTGAGATATTCCGTATACCTTTCTTGAAATCATCTTAAAAAACAGTTTGTCTCTTCTTATCCTTATTGGATCTCTATTTCTATTCATCAAATAAAACGTAGCGTCAAATCTTTTTGCAAGTAATTTAGATAAGTCTACCAATCCTTTAGGAAGTTTTGGATAAGTTGATATTTCGTCATATGTTTCCTCAGGAAGTACTTGTTCGGCTATCTTCTTACTTTCGTTTGTAAGGTATGTTATGTGAGCAGATGGAAAAGCTTTCCTTATAGCCCACACTGCCGGAAGGGCTACAGCAGTATCACCAATACTACCTATCCTGTATACCAAGATACGTCTCATTTACCGATCGCATCCAAGGTACTTTAGTTGCTTTTTTAGTCTCTCCGTGCTGATTGCAGAGGTACCAACTTCTTCTACAACAACTCCGGCGGCTATGTTTGCGATATTAGCAGCATCCTCATAGCTACTGCCACATGCTATTGCTGTCGTGAAAGTAGCTATCACAGTATCTCCTGCCCCAGTTACATCACATACGCTTCTCGCTAGTGCTGGAAAACAAGATTTACCATTCTTCGAAAATAGAGTCATGCCCTTTTCTCCTTGTGTAATCAGTATGCACTCAGTAGATAGCTCGTCAAGCAATCCCCATCCAATTTCGTCTATGTTTTCAAACTTTGACGCCTCCATTGCCTCTCTCTGATTGGGCGTAATAGCAGAGGCATTTTTATACTTTTGAAAATTTTTTCCTTTCGGATCAACGGTTAGCTTTTTGTTGTTCTCTTTTGCTAACGTTATCAGACGCTCTGTTAAATTACAGGTGAGTAATCCCTTAGCATAGTCAGATAGTATTATCGCGTCGATATTTTTAATTAAGGATTTAGCGAGACTAAAAATTTTATTTTCCTGAGCAGCATCGATGGGAAAAGTTTCTTCTCGATCAACCCTTACGACATGCTGATTACGAGCTACTATTCTAGTTTTGACAGTAGTCGGTCTTCCATCGTCTATTAGATAATCACTGGAAATACCGAAATCATGTAGGAGAGATTTTAGTACTCTTCCCTCTTCATCGCTACCACAAATTCCAATTAAGTAGACCTCAGCTCCTAAACCCGCGATGTTGACGGCCACATTGGCAGCTCCACCCAAAGTTTCGGAGCTTTTTTCCATAAGAACGACCGGCACTGGTGCTTCGGGAGAGATACGCTCGGTTTTTCCCCACCAGTATCGATCTAGCATTAGATCTCCTATGACCATTATACGAGCTGTGGGAAACTTATCTATCAGTAGCATATCCAATATCGATGATTTCACACCAAATGTGTCCTATGGTTATGTGAGCTTCTTGGATTCTGGAAGTGCGAGTCGAAGGAACTAATATTGCCATATCGCACAATCCCGCCAGTTTTTTACCGTTCTGCCCCGTAAGAGCGATAGTCTTACATCCTTTCCGACGGGCAGTCATCACTGCCTGAATAACATTTTCTGAATTACCGCTGGTACTAATTGCAATTAAGATATCTTTATCAGTTGCCAAGGCCTCGACCTGTCTGGAAAATACCTCTTCAAATCCATAATCATTAGACAATGCGGTAAGCGCAGATGTATCCGTCGTAAGAGCAATTGCAGGCAGGGGGATTCTCTCTTTTTCATACCGCCCAACGAACTCAGCCGCAATGTGTTGAGCGTCAGCAGCACTCCCTCCGTTACCACAAATAAGTACTTTTCCTCCTGATTTAATTGAATCTGCTATGATCGCAGCGCATTTTTCTATCTGCTCTAGTTGGCCAGATAATAGCTCTTTAAATACCTCGATGTGTTGCTCTAAAGACTTAGCAGTTATGGTTTTAACGGTATTATACTCATGATTTGGTTCATTTTGATTGAGCATAGATTTTCTTATCCTTTCTGTTATCAACGTTGTAGAGTAAGAACCTTTAAGTGGAAGGGAATACACCTTACCACCATTCTGGAGCACAAAATCAGCTCCTATGATTTCATCCGGCTTCCAATCTCCACCTTTCACTAATACGTCTGGTTTAATTTCGCGAATTAACCTCTCAGGGGTCGGGTCATCAAAGATTAACACCTCATCCACGGATTTCAAATTGAGTAAGATTTCTTTCCTAGCCATTTCGTCTAATATTGGGCGTCCAGGGCCCTTTATTTGCCTCACAGATCTGTCACTATTTATTCCCACCACTAGTTTGGTGCCTAATGCCTTTGCTCTGTTCAGCAAATCCACATGCCCTGGATGAATGAGGTCAAAGCAGCCGTTTGTGAAGACTAACACATCTTTCATCGATTATTACCAGCGAATATTTTTGTAGAAAGATGAACGATATATAAGCTTATAACGGTAACTATCAAAGTCCTTATCGCAGATGGGAAAATTGTAGCATAAAAAGATTCGTAAGAAACTACTGTTAAGAGCGGATAGTAGGCTACTTTCTTCCACATAGTCGGATATCTGGTGTCTATAAGAGTTGAATATATCAATCTCAAATAGAAACCAACGAAGAACATGCCTAGGGGAATGCCTATAGGTCCAAAATTCCTTAGTAAGTCTCCAAAGGGAGTAATCGTAAACGAGTTATCACCATAATTAAAATAGAGATCACTATAAGCCCTGGCATCAGATGTCTTTGGTTTTTCAGGATAAATGAACCTCGGAATAAACGTGTATAACAGATCGTTTATTATGTTATTTTCTAGTCCATAAGCTTCCTCGTAAGGTGCTAGTTTTTCGTAGTTGGAGACCACGACAGCGAGAGAACTTAAATTCTCTACCCTTTCCGCCAAAGCCAGTCCTCCGTCTTTTAAGATCAAGATAGGATCTTCCTTGCGTAAGTATTCGAGTGTCTCTAAAGCTTGGCTTACATACTCTCCTGCCTCTATTCTTGCTTCAGATCCTTTTATGTTGCGGAAAGCTGTTCCATATATCGCCCCAATAAATGCTGCAGCCAACATAAGGCTTGCTATGATAACCCAATGTGATAGCTTCAGCCTTTTTCCCGAATAGAAAAAAGCCATGGCTATTGGAAGCAAACTCAATAAAAGAGCGCTTCTGCTACCGAGCAAAGTCATTCTTAGCGGGATGATGCTTATGAGAAAAATTGCTAAAAAGTAAAACAATATTGTCTTCTTTTTTTGCTGGAAAAAAGCCATCCATAAGAGAACTATACCCTCGGTTAGCAATATCTGAAGAAAAATTAATAAACCATCAAATATTTCGATGTTTTCTACTCTTTGATAACCCAGTATCCCACGGAGAAAACCCAATACATTCATTCCAAAACCAGCAATTATCAGCATCAAACCACCAATGATTACATTAGATGGCTCCCAATCAACCTTAGGAAGTTTTTCGTCTATTTTCTCTGCAAGCTTTCTAGCCAGTGGTAGAGAGAAACCGAGGATTAGACCTACATATCCAATGGCAACATATACTAGGCTTAGCGGCAACTCTGTCTTTGGATCTTCAATGAAAGCTAGATAAAAAGGATCTGATAAACCGAGACTTAAAATCACGCCACCTATGACAAAGGCAGGAAAAATATAAGATAAGCTTCCAAAGACTAGTGGATTGAACAAATCAAATCTCTGACGATACAGGTAGTAAAATACAGGGGATAGAACTACCACGCCTGTTATGAAACACCATGGTAAAAGATAGTAATTACCGAAGACTTCCTGTCCTAATTCAAACCATAAAAAACCTAATGTAACTAAAAATCCTCCAAACCAAATCGAGGAAGATATGAGAAGAAAAGAATAGTTATCTGTTGGTGCCGTTATTTTCTGCATCTTCAGCTTTTTAATATTTTAATTTCTTATCCAACCATTCTGCAAAACGCTTGATTCCCTCTTCGAAAGATGTCTCAGGAACCCATTTTAATTCTGTTCTTGCGCGGCTAGTATCGAGTATATTGACAGGAACATCGAATTTACGGGATTTAATATATTGCTTTTTGACCCTTCTATCTATAACCTTTTCTATTATATCTATAACCTCATTGAGATTCTTGCCCTGACTAGAGCCTATGTTAAAAATCCTGTATTCTCCACGGTAAACAGTAACTTTAATAAGCGCCTTGATCACATCACTCACATGAATATAGTCTCTTACGACTGAACCATCACCCCATATCTCTAACTGCTCATCCCGGAGAGCCTTAGCTAAAAATACTGCTATTACTCCTTGCGATGACCTGATCCTTTGGCGCTCCCCATATGCATTCGAGACCCTTAATACTCTGTAATCTAATCCATAAAGATGGTGGAACAAAGCTAAATACTTTTCAATCGCTAGCTTAGTAATGCCATAAGAACAGATTGGATTAGTAGGGTGATCCTCGGATATCGGAATTTGCTGGGGTATTCCGTAGACAGTTCCTCCAGAAGAAATGAAGATGATCTTCCTTACTCGCTCTTCGATGCAAACTTGTAAAAGTCTTACCGTACCGGATATGTTCGTCTCTATGTCAAATATTGGATCATCGTTCGAACTGGCTGGTAAAGTGGTTGAAACTAAATGGAAGCAGACATCCGTTCCCCTCAGAGCCCTCCTTAAGTCCCCTTCATTTAAAAAATCTCCCTCCACTACCTCTACGTTTGCATGATCAAACAAATATGGCTCAGCGACTTTAACTGGATCAGGGCGATCAAAACATCTAATTTTTGCTTTACTCTTGCTCAATTGCTCGATCAAGTGAGAGCCTATGAAACCTTTTCCACCCAAAACTACATAAGAGTCACTCATCACAGACCTTATCCCTAATCTACATTTTTCAGCCTTGCTACGACAATTCTATTTCCCCCTCGTTTGTTACCGCGAACGAAGGGATAAAACAACAAAGAAATCAAACCACCTATCCAACCCTTTATGTTATGCTTTCCCAAGGTAAATTCATGTAGAACATAAGTATCAAGTGTCTTTTCAAACCCTGCCTCCTGTAATGCCATATCTAATTTCCAGCTAAATACCGGTGTTATATGAGCCGATCTTATAGTAGAGTATTCATCGAAATAAATTAACCTACCTTTGATCAAAAACATGACCCTAGAGTTTATCGATTCTACGTTCGGGGTGGTGATGAACAGATAACCATCTTTCTTAAGTAATTTCTTACATTCTCTTACAAACGCAAATGGATTCTCCAAATGTTCAATTATCTCAATAGCCACAACAGCGTCAAATCTATCGAATCTGCTAACTATGTCATCTGCGAAATCTGCCGCATCTAGGTTAGCTTTGATGAAAGGGATATTTTCTACTTTCCAGTCATCTACACCATCAACTCCCAGTACAGAATCGCCTCTCTTCAAAAGTCGCAACGAGAAGGCTCCCTCTCCAGCACCCAAGTCAATCGTCCTGCAATTACGCGGGAGCATAGAGTCATAGATTCGGAAAACCAACTCGTGAAGTTTTTCTGGTGCTCTAGCCTCTACTTTCATCTTTGCTCAATGTGCAAACCGCTACAACTCCATCTGCTAGTTGTTTCGATATCATCACTGATAAATCATTCACAAAGTTATAATGCCATGGATTATGAATCCTATGCTCAGGACCGACATCATAAAAATAAAACTCTTTCACGTGTAACCCAGCCCGTTTTATTACTAGGTTTAACGTGCTGTATGAATAATAAGCCACGTGATCCGGATGTACTGGTTCATTTATTCCACCCCGCCCTCTTAAAGCATAAATCGCAAACCTCATCCCAGAATAAGCATTTATAGTAGTTATTACCAACTCCGTCTTCTGATCCATAAATCGCTTGATTCCATTTAAAAACAATCCTGGATTCGATAAATGCTCTATGACTTCACCAGCTATTATTACCTCAAACGTTTCGTTGAGATCTGCATCCTCCAGTTTCTCTAAATCAGCGCGAAAGATTTTATCAATCCCTTGTTGCCTCAAAATCGCTATTCCCCTCTCATCCAAATCCAGACCATATAAATCTTTGGTGACTTTTGCTAGTTCAAAATGCAGTAAACTCCCATCTTTTATGGAATTCTCTGTATAAGGATAATTCGTGCATCCTAAGTGTAATACTTTTTTACCCTCACACTTTTTCTTGATAAATTCGACTCTCTGAACTAATTTTATTCCCATCTAATCACCTCTAATTATCTGATTTAGCTCAATTCTCAGATCGATTGATCTGATTAATCTTAGCAAGCTCTCAGTTTTGACAAAAGCTTAAATACAGCTACTTCTTCAAACGTTATCAGACGCAGTAATAGTAACAGCAAAAAATACATCGGCAAAGAGGTAAACAAAAATACCGATAGGCTTATACCTGGCGATAAATTAAAGGATTCCAGTATGGCATTCAATGCAACAAAGAAAAGTATAATAATTAAACCCTTCGTGAGTAATTTCATCCAAAAGCCAAGCAAGCGCTTGTTTATATACGTTCTCTCAAAATATATTGCAAAAGCTAGTAGTACAACTGTAGAAATTAACCTTATGATTCCTACCCAATCAATTCCATAAATTCCTAATAAAAACATAAGAATTACGGCAATAACAAAGCTAATTGAGTAGGATATGAAAGATATATGAGGCAATCCGATACCATCGAATATGCTCCATATGATCCCAATTAAAGCTATTAAAGAATACGTAATGACATGTATCACTAGAAGATTGCCTGATTTCTCTACAAATTCACCACCTAACCAAAGATGTAAAAATGCTTTTCTTTGTAGGATCAAGAAGATAGCTAAAAAAAGCGTCATGATAAAAACGTACTTTATCCCTTTTGTATACAACTGTTCTAGCCTCTTAGGGTCGCTATTTAATTCGCTAGCTAGGGGAAACACAAATTGAATAAAACTAGTTATAAAAAAATGCATTTGAATGCCCACCATCATTGGTAACGCATAATAACTCAAATCAGATGAACCAAAATTCCTAATTATCCAACTACGCTCAAGCAAGAAGAATAAATTCGCCAATATTTGATATCCCAAGTTAGACCCGGCATATCTAAACACTTCAAAAATTGCTGCTTTTCTGGGTAATTTGAAAAACTGTAGATCAGGTAGGAGTTTTCTGGATATCGCGTAAAAAACCATTGTGTTAAAAATTACGATAAAGAGATTCCAAATTAGAAGGGCTAAGAATCCGTGTCCGTAAAGCACAATAAGAACATTTCCTATGATCAAAAGTAAATTGAAAGCTGATGTTATCTTGGAATAAATATCGAACCTTTGAAGACCATGAATTATGGCTATAAAGGTCTGGCCTATCATCAGGAAAAATACACTTATAGCTGCTATTTGTAGCCCCTTAATTACTTCTACCTGCCATCTAACATCTACTCTCAAGACTTCCAGGGTTAATCTACTCGATAAGAGCAGAATTAAAATTGTAATCAAGGAGGCAAACATAAGACTCAAAAAAAAGGTAGTAGAGATTACCTCAGATGATTCTTGGCTAGACGCTGCAACGTGTTTAGTTACCGCACGACTTAGGTTAAAAACAAACAAGTAACTTATAAAGCCAACTATCAAAGAGTAGATACCATACTCCTCCGTTCCCATCCTCAAAACTAAAATCCTAGTTGCAAAAAAGCTAAGAGTGATCGGAAACACCCAACCGATAAACCCATATAAGGCCCCCCTCAAAGCCTTTCGCGATATCGATTCACTCACTTTTTAAAGACTCCTCGTAGCTGCTCATGATTATCTCGCAGATGGATTTCATGTCAAATTTCTGGGTTACGTATCTAAATGCTCCTTCAGCTAGAGAATTTCGGAGAGATGCGTCGTCTAGCAATTTCAGTATCGCGGATGCTAACTCCTCCGGCTTCTTAGGCTCAACCAATATTCCCGTCTGCATTTGCCTTATTGCCTCAGGAATCGCGTCTACCGTAGTAGAGATAACCGGCTTTTTCAGAGCCATGGCCTCTAGGATCGCTATCGGCAAGCCCTCTTTGTGACTCGGCAAGACGAAAATATCAGCTAAGTTAAGTAATCCTAAATAATCCGCACGATTTTTTATGTTATCAACTAAGATAAAATTCCCTCCGAGACCGTATTGGTCAATTTTCTCCAGATCAGTCCTAGCTATCTGGGAATTGGTTAACCAAACAAAAATTACATCTTTCCTACTTCGTAATACAATTCTGGCTGCTTCTAAAAAGTCCCATCTACCTTTCCTATCTATGAATTGTCCGACTGAGAGAATCTTAATTTTGCCTGAAGGAATTCTATAATAATGAAGCAGCTCGTCCCTGGTTTTATCAATAGCATGAATTTCGTCTAAATTAATGCCAGAGTAAGTGAGAATAGCTGACTTATCACTTAGATATGACTCTAACCAGTCCTTTGTCAATCGATTAGAAGCAAAGAAATGAAGATTTTTTTTTCTAGATAAGATATAAAATTTTATTCTCCATAAAAATTTTCTCCATTTTTGTGTAGTATCGACAGGATTATGTAGCGTTATAAAGACTCTCGCCTTAGATGAAAGTAAATAAATAAGCAGAAAAGATTGCCATGGCGCAAAATCAATATGAAGAATAGTATTTGCAGAAATGCCTCTGCAAAGAAAGCTGTAGAATCTGTATTCCGAGCTAAGTTTCTTAAAGTGAAGTAACAGTTTATCCCAAATGCCGCTCATGTATCCGCTCGAAAACTCAGCTCCGATTTCCTCATAAGTTACCCCTAAATCTGTCAGCATCTTAAAAAGTTGAGAATCCATAACTGAAGGTAGGATAAAATGCGGCTTGAACCTTGAATCTAAATTTTTGACAATGGATAGAAAGTAAATTTGAACACCTCCCCAGGCATTATAATTCCACGCATATATCACTCGAATTTCTTGAGATTCTACTTTAGATGTCTGCATCCCGACCGTTAAAGTAAAAAATTAAATTACCTAAAGATATTTCTCAGGCTAACTTCATTGAATAATTCATGAACGTACCATTTCCTTAAGTGGTTTCTCAATTCGTTTTAAAGCCCAAGAATCACTTTCAATGTTTTTCTTTAACAAAACTCTAATCAAAAAAATGATAAAGGCTATCAGACCCTGAAGTTTGGATGGTGCCCCAAACCAGTAAGCATAAAATCTACGTCGAAGATTTTGTGGGTGTTTTAAATCAATTAACAGAGCGTTAAGCTTTGTCCTTAGACTCATGGTTTTAACTTTTGCAGGTGTAGTATTTGGCTGACAGAATATTCTAGCTCTTGGATCGATCAGTAATCTCCAACCTAATTTTCTCAACCTGGGTGTATATTCAGCATCACCAAAATTCGGAAAATGCTGCGAATCCATTAGTCCTGCTTCTTTTATTGCCTTCGTAGGTACCAATACGCAATTACCTACAATTAATTCGACTTCCCAAGGTGAGGATGGAACTGTCCAGACTGTTTGATATCTCCAATGCCTCCAGCCGCCTAGTAAAGTGCTCCAAACAGGAGACGTCTGAAATACCTTGTGCGGTTGATCCCATAACAGCAATAATCCCCCAACAACGGATCTTTCATTTTTCTCAGCAGTTTCTACTAAGAATCGCAAACTTTTTTCTTCAAATATTTGATCATTATTACACATAAGAACATAATCTGGATTGTAGTCGAGAGCCTTCCTGACGCCTACATTGGTTCCCTCTGTATACCATAAGTTTCCGTCTCCTTGAACTATCTCAACCTCAGGGAATTCAGACTTTATAGCTTCTGAGGTTCCATCTGTCGATCCATCATCTACAACTATTATTTTAACGTCGAGATTTTTTTTATCAGCTCTTTTTAGACTTCGTAAGCACAGCAAGGTTATATCACGGCGATTATGCACCGGCATGACTATGCAAACTTTGCATAACTTATTCTCTTCCGACATAACTACACAAGATTGTATCGCTGATTTACAGTTGTAATTTGCCATCTCAAACCATGAGGTCTCTCATTCTCTGAGGAATCCTAAAATAGGACATGTTAGTTATTTTTAATTCATTTGGCCACAGATGATAGAGTTTTTTGAGACTCCAACTTGTTTCTTACTTGTTCCTCGATCCAAGTATAGGTAATTCTTAAGCCTTCCTCCAAAGATATTTGAGGTTCCCAACCTAATACCTCTCTGAGGCGAGTGTTATCCGAGTTTCTTCCACGTACTCCCTGAGGACCAGGAACATGTTTTTTTATTATCTTTATTCCTGCTATTTCTGCAATCATGTCCGCTAGTTGATTTATCGTAATCATCCGATCTTGTCCTAAGTTTATGGGATGTGGGTAATCTGATCGCATTAACCTATATAGCCCTTCGACACAATCTTTTATGTAACAGAAGGAACGAGTTTGTTCACCATCTCCCCATATCTCTACTTCCGGATTGCCAGTCAGTTTCGCAACGGCTATTTTTCGGCATAGAGCAGCCGGAGCTTTTTCTCTACCTCCTTCCCACGTGCCTTTCTCTCCAAAAATATTGTGAAAGCGGACAACCCGTGTCTCTAATCTATATTCCTCTCGATAGTGTATGCAAAGTCTTTCACTTATTAATTTTTCCCAGCCATAAGCGTCTTGGGGCTGAGCTGGATAAGCATCTTCCTCTTTCAATGGCCTTGCATTTGCGTCTTTCTGTAATTCCTCGTTATAAACACACGCTGAGCTGGTGAATAAATAACGTTTTACTCCATTTATTCTGGCTGCTTCCAGTGTATGAAAATTGATCAAAGCATTGTTATATAAAATTTGGGCATGATGTGATGAAATGAATCCCATACCTCCCATGTCTGCGGCTAGCGCATAAACTTCCTCCACATTTCTGGTTGCTTGAAGACAATTATCCCATCTTCTTAAATCCAATATCTCAAACTCATCAGCGTCTGTCTCAGAAAACTCCGGATATTTTATGTCTACTCCTCTGACCCAATAGCCAAGGTTCTTCAGATAAGTTACTAAATGGCTGCCGATAAATCCGCCAGCTCCAGTGACTAAAATTTTCTTGGTCATTCTTCCTCCTCTTCTTTTTTGTAATAAGAGTTATAGTAATAGCTTTGATAATAATAGTAATTGTCTTGCGAAGAGAGATTGACGTTGTTTAAAAGCACACCAAATATCTTTGCCCCGACGTCTTGTATCAGCTGACAGGATTTTCTGACTATCTGACGAGAGGTTTTGGCAGAATGAACAACCATTATGACTCCATCCACCATGGCTGCTATCAACACTCCGTCTGTAAACGAGGCGATTGGTGGAGAATCTATTATCACGTGGGTGAATTCCTTCTGGAAAATTTCCATTAAGGTCGACATTTGCGCAGAACCTATGAGCTCGGCAGGATTAGGTGGAACTGGTCCCGAAGGCAGTAAGTAGAGCCTACTGGACATATCAAAGTAGATGCTATCTAAGACCTTATCTCTCTTTATCTCAGTAGAAAGTAGGTTACTTAGCCCTTCCCGATTCGAAATATTGAAAATGCTATGAATGCGAGGACGACGCATATCAGCATCAATTACGAGAACTTTAGCTCCAGTTTGAGCTAGAGTTATAGCTGTATTTACCGCAGTGGTGGTTTTCCCTTCGGCCGGAAGACTCGATGTAACTAATAAAGACTTGGGCGCATGGCCAGCTACCGAGAGGAGAATCGACGTACGAAGCTGGCGATATGCCTCAGAAAGTGAAGAAGATCTGGAGTTATCGTAGATCAAAAGCTCAGACCGATTCTTAGACGCGGATTCGTTATCATTAGATCCAGCTAGCAATAACCTTCTTTTCTGAGCCACATTCATCGATGGAATGACCACCAAAACTGGTAATCCCAAATAGT
The DNA here is from genome assembly GCA_964486055.1 of uncultured Blastocatellaceae bacterium. Classification (GTDB taxonomy): domain Bacteria; phylum Acidobacteriota; class Blastocatellia; order Pyrinomonadales; family Pyrinomonadaceae; genus J014. Next base: position 59,080 of record CAZALE010000003.1, on the reverse strand, counting down.
TCTCGACATCCTCTGCGGTCTTGATTGTATCATCCAGGTATTCTAGGAAAAATGCGAGTCCTATCCCAAAACAGGTTGACAGAAATAATGCCATCATCACAGTCAGAAGTCTTCTAGGACTCACTGGAGTATCTGGAGGAATTGCGAGATCTACTACACTTATATTATTGGTCGTACCTTGAGCTACAACATCGTTTGAGCTTTGCTGCTCAATAAGATTTTTCAGAAATCCACGATTAGTCTCGATGTTCTGCTCAAGTAATTTTATGTCTATGGCAGCACGATTTTCGCCCTCTGCTTTTCTGTATTGTTCTTCGAAAGCCCTTCTGATCTTATCTTCTTGAGCTTTTGCCTGTTCATATCTAGTTTGTAAGTTGGTTAGTATCTCTTGAGCGGTTCTGGCTCTATATTTCTCTAGCTCCTCGCGGTTTTTTTCTTGGGCTTTTTCTACAGTGCTTCTGAGAGCTTCTATTTTTCGATTTATCTCTTGCACTTCAATTGCTGATTCTTGATATTCAATGAGCAGTTTTGCCTTCTCCCCCTCTAATTCAGCAATTTTCTTAGCAGTCTCATTGTTTAAGGAACGCATATCGTTCTCGCGCTCTGTTATAAACCTCTGCAGTTTTTCCTCAGCCAATGCTCGAAGCTTTTCCGGCGAATCTTTAACGGCCATGTACTCAGCCTCGGCTATTTTTCTTATATTTTCAGCTTCTAACAATTGCTTATTCAACCCAGCCAAACGATCGATCACTATGGTTTGTCCTTCATCTTTTTTGAGAATTCCCGCATTGTTTTTTAATTCTGCGAGCCGCATTTCGTCACGCTTTATTTCACTTTGCAGGGTCGCTATTCTCTCACTCAGAAAATCATTAGTTCTTTTACTCGTGCCAGTTCTTTTTTCTTGATTTTGTTTTACGAAAACCTCCGCTATTCCATTCACAATTAATGCTGCTAGCTCTGGGTTAGTATGTTGAAAGCTTATCTCAATTAATCTTGTGTCTTTGAATGTTGCCTGAGAAACACGAACGGGTTCAACTCTCAGGTTTTTTTTGAGGATTTCGACAAATGGTGCAAGCCTGACTGCCTCATTTATTTCCTCTGCAGTGGCTAGATTCATTCCTGCCAAAACTTCCTCTAAGTCTTTAGTTTTCTTAGTTTCCTCTCTCGCTAATCCTATAGATCGTAATATTGCACGCCAAGTCGATGCTTGCTGACGGTTACGTTCTTCCTGAAATTCCTTGTTAGTTTCTAGATTCATCTCCTTGACAACACGGCGCAACAGGCTATCGCTGGTTAAAAGCTGTAACTGAGTATTGAAATATGCGGGATCGGGATTAGGCAGTAGAGTTGGACGATCACTTACTTGAAGTTGAGGATTTCCTTGTTCAAGATCCACTTGGACTCTTGCCCTGGCTTCGTAAACATTTGGTTGTCTTGCTACGTAAATAGCCGTCAATGTAGTAACTAACACTACTAAACCGACGATCAGCCATAAACGTTTTCGGATTACATTCCAATATTCAAAAATTTTGGCGCTACCCTCAGAAAAACTCTTGTAACTGGGATAATAGCTAGGCGATTGCCACTTAGGTTCTAACTCTTCCCTACCTGCAGATCTAGTGCTTATCAATTCACGACTTTCTCTCATATTTTACTTCACGAAAATCGGGAGGTTTGCTAAACCACCGGTCAATGATTTTCCTATACCGTTCAAAATGGATTGTACTTTATCTTCAGAGACAGCGATTATATCATTAGGCATCAGGAAAGGATCAGCTACCTTGCCACTATCTATCTCTTTTAAGCTAAAAACCTTTTCCTCCCATTCGGTGCTACCCGGCTTTTGCTGCCTAATCAATCTTATTCGGTCTTTATTGCTAGCTGGTGCGAATCCCTCAGCTGAGGCTATTGCTTGTCTGAGGGTTATTGGGCGCGTTAATTTGATTGCGCCTGGCTTTTTGACGTTTCCATACACGTAGATGTAGTCAGCATCTAATACTGAAACGATATCACCAGGTTCCATCCATATGTTTTCTCGCGCTTGGAGAACGTCTTTTATATCAAACTGGTAGAGCACATAGTCTTTGCTTATATTGCTCTGATTCTCTCTGTTACTTTCGCAGCTTGCTGTAGTACCTGCTCTTGCTACTATGAGCTTCGTTCCAGCTTTTTCAGTGTCTGGCCCTCCAGCGAATGATAAAAGCTCTAACAAGCGCACTTTACGATTTATATAAAACAATCCTGGTTTTTCTACGGCCCCAATTACTGCAAAATACTGGGATCTTTGCTCAGCGACTCGAACATTAACAAATGGATTTCTCAAATAGCTTTTATAACGCTCTGCTATTTCATTAGCCAACTCTCTTTCAGTTTTACAGACGGCTATTATTGGCTCATTTATTCTGAATAGCCTTATAGTCCCATCAGGAGCGACGTTAACTATTTGAGTTAACTCCGGATGCCGAAAGACTGTAATCTCCAAAGTGTCTTGATACCCGATTTTGTAAGTTGTTTGTGCTAATTCCGATGGAGAAGGAGTTTGTCCGAGACAAAAACCAGCAAAAATTAACAGTATGATAGCTGTGTACCTCACGGTTTCCTCTCCTTAAACTAAAATCAAGGATAATATTATCAAAGCTTATCCATCGTTGTCATTTTCAAATTTGATGTTTTATATGGATTGTTACTAAACTTTTCCTTCAGGCTTATGGAAAATTTAACTCCAATGGTCAAACAATATCTAGAGATCAAGAAAAAGTTCCCGGGCGCTCTGCTATTTTTTCGCTTAGGTGATTTCTATGAATTATTCTATGAAGACGCAAAGATAGGTGCTCGTGAGCTTGATATAGCTCTGACTTCGAGGCAGAAAGATTCACCTAATCCCATTCCGATGTGTGGAGTTCCTCATCATTCAGCATCGAACTATATATCGAAACTCATAAAGAAAGGATACAAGGTTGCCATATGTGAACAAGTCGAGGAACCGTCAAAAGGAAAAAAGTTAGTCAGACGCGAAGTTGTAAGAATAATCACACCGGGCACGGCTGTTATCGACGAAGCTTATGATAATGTTTGGTTATCAGCCATAAGTGTTAGTGGAGAAACAATAGGTGTCTCCTTTCTTGAGGTTTCTACTGGAGAATTTCTTGCCAGCGAAATCAAAGGGACAAATACTTGGGAAAAAACACTTGAGGAAATACAATCCTTCGCTCCAAAAGAACTTTTGTTTCCTCAGTCGCTATCTCGTCTGATTGAGAGCAAGTTCTCTACCGAAAATTTTTCTTTTCTCAAAACTTTCACTCCTTTAGAAGACTACAGATTTGATTTAGAAGAATGCAGGGAATTATTGAAAAAACAGTTTCAGGTAAAAGAGCTAAAACCGTTCGAAATAGAAGATAAACCCGAAGTTATACGTGCCTGTGGAGCAGTATTGGCTTATGCACATGAAACGCAGAGAAGCTCTGCAGAGCATATCTCAGAAATTCGCTTTTTTCACGATAAAGATTTCATGATATTGGATACCCCAACGTTGCGTAATTTAGAAATACTCGAGAGCTTCGGTGAACATTCAAAGCGATCGCTTTTTCATGTGATCGATAAAACCATGACGAGCATGGGCTCGAGACTTCTAAAGTCATGGCTATTGCGTCCCTCTATCAGAAAAGCTGAGATACAAACTCGCTTGAATGCTGTGAATGAGTTAGTAAACCCGATCCTTCGAAGTAAATTAAGAGACCAGATGAAAAACGTCTCTGATCTAGAAAGATTGATAGGAAAATTGAACTTAGCTACTATAACCCCTCGTGAACTTTTGTCCCTGGCTCACTCATTATCAAGGATCCCAGAAATTACCAATACGTTATCAGACGCACAATCGTCTCTGTTAGTAGTTTTGAGAGAAAACATTAATCCATTGCCAGAGGTTCAGAAACTCATATGCGACGCTATAAGTGAGGAAACTGCTACGAGCCCATCGGATGGTTCAGTTATAAAAGATGGATTTAATGCTGAATTAGATGAGCTCAGAAAAATATCGAGCGATGCAAAACAGGTAATAGCTACCTTTGAGGACGAGGAAAGGCGCCGAACCGGCATTGTGAATTTAAAGGTTAAATTTAACAATGTGTTTGGTTATTTTATCGAGGTATCTAAGGGAAATTTAGGGAAAGTTCCGGCTGATTATGAGAGAAAACAAACGCTTACAAATGCAGAGAGATTCACAACCAAAAAGTTGAAGGAATGGGAAGAAAAAGTTTTAAGTGCTGAGGAGCGAATTAAGGAGCTAGAAAATGAAATACTCATAGAGATCCGTGAAAGAGTCAGAGAAAAAACCAAGATTCTGCAGATGACCGCACGTGCTTTAGCAACTCTAGATGTTTTACAGAGTTTAGCTGAGGTAGCAAGCATCAGAAATTACTGCAATCCACTGATTCATGATTCAGACGAAATAGAGATAAAAGAGGGACGACATCCTATCGTAGAAGCGTTTTCTAACGATCCATTCGTGCCGAATGATCTATACATGAACAATTCCACTGATAGATTGTTGATAATAACTGGACCTAATATGGGAGGAAAATCCACGTTCCTTCGCCAAATAGCTTTGATTCAAGTTTTGGCTCAAATAGGATCTTTTGTTCCGGCATCTCTCGCTCGCCTTCCGATTGTTGATAGGATCTGGACGCGGGTTGGGGCATCGGATGATATAGCTTCGGGCCGCTCTACATTTATGGTCGAAATGACCGAAACTGCCACAATTTTACGTAACGCAACACCTAAGAGCCTCATATTACTGGACGAAATAGGGCGTGGAACTTCCACTTTCGATGGCCTCGCGATTGCTTGGGCCGTTGCTGAATATTTACATAGCTCCCCTGAACATTCTGCAAAAACTTTGTTCGCAACTCATTATCACGAGTTGACAGAGCTTGCTGAAATATTGCCAGGCGCTAAGAATTATCAGATAGCAGCGGTCGAACAGGATGGCAAGGTCATCTTTCTACATAAACTTCAGAAAGGTAAAGCCTCTAAGTCCTATGGAATCGCCGTTGCCCAATTGGCTGGATTGCCAGAAAAGGTAATAGCTAGAGCGCGCGAAGTATTGAAAAGATTAGAAAAATATGAATTAGCAGTCTTCGCAGAGGAAAATAAAGCCATTAAAAAGGCATCTGCTAACCAGATAGCAAAACAAGCTACCCTCTTCTCTCTCATCAATGAAACCGTAATTGAGGAATTAAAAACACTAGACCTTGATTCGTTATCAGACGCAGAGCTGCGTTCGAGGATACAACAAATCCAAGGTAAATTGATCTGATCTTTAGGCATATCAATTTTCAGCGAAGAAAATTCAGCGATTAAATCCAGAGATTAACTCGGTGACTCATTAAAATCTCGTCTTCAAATTTATCTGAGAATCTATTTTGCTATATCCTTTAACTTATGAAGGCCGATGGAATTAGTCATGGAGAGATACTAAAAAAAGTCTGGAAACATTTGGAATTAGCAGTATCCGATAGAAATCATCCATTTCACACTCCTGTCTTTGCTACGATATCTGAAGATGGCAGCCCCTCATCAAGGATAGTGGTATTAAGGCGATTTTGGCGTAAGCCAAGAGGTTTAGCATTCCATAGTCATATAGGAGCACCAAAAATAGCAGAAATTAAAAATAATCCGCATGTCAGTTGGTGTTTCTATCATCCTCAAGAAAGAATTCAGATCCGAATCAAAGGAGTAGCTTCGATTCACACGAACGACGAGCTAGCTGATGAGCAATGGAAATCAACTCAACTATTATCAAAAAGGTGTTACCTGGGATTACCACCATCAATGGCTGTAGAAAAATCTGTACCAGGATTTCCAGAAGAATACATGGATAGAATCCCGACATTTGACGAGGCTGAAAGTGGTAGACAGAATTTTGCAGTCATTCTTTCTACGATCGATTCTATTGACTGCTTAGAATTGAACGTCCGTGGACATCGTAGATCACTATTTACCTGGAATCAATCCGGAGAACTCCAAACAAAATGGCTAACACCCTGACAATCTGGATAACAAAAATCTCTACTCAAAATTTACAAACCCGACGAATTCATTGAAATCCATATGGATGAGCCCTTAACTAAACGCACAAAACTAAATTTTAGGCTGAGCATTCAGAAGCTTAACAGATAAGAAGGCTTATATCACGCTTAGAGTTTGATTAATTCGGTTAAATCGATTTATTAATCGAGGATAGATTCTGCAACCTTACCGATTAAACTCGAGACTCAAATCACCACTTTTCACCTTCACGCGTACCTTGCCACCATTTGCTAAATTGCCAAACAGGATTTCTCGCGCCAATGGTTGTTTTAGTTTTTCCTGAATTAGTCTCGCCATTGGACGCGCCCCGTATTTTGGATCAAATCCACGTTCAGCAAGCCAAGTTCGGGCTTTTTCGTCTAGCTCCACTGATACTTCTTTTTCAGCTAATTGCGAATTTAGTTCATTTATAAACTTATCCACTATCAACTTGATTATTCCCATGTCTAATGGCTTGAAGGCAATCCATGCGTCAAGGCGATTCAGGAATTCAGGTGGAAAAGTACGTTCGATAGCCCCTTTAGCATTGCCCTTAGAGACGTTCTTATTACGGAATCCTAATCCCTCACGCGATAGGTCAGCAGCACCTGCGTTAGTGGTCATTATTAGTATAACGTTCCTAAAATCAGCTTTTCTACCGTTATTGTCAGTCAGCACTCCTGCATCCATAACTTGTAGTAAAAGATTGAATAAGTTGGGATGAGCTTTTTCGATCTCATCTAGAAGTAACACTGAATGAGGATTTTTTATGATTGCGTCCGTAAGTAATCCGCCTTGATCAAAACCGACATATCCCGGAGGAGCTCCGATTAACCTGGAGACTGTATGAGATTCGGAGTATTCACTCATGTCGAATCTTATGAACTCTATACCCAAAATGTGTGCCAGTTGTTTCGATAGCTCTGTTTTTCCAACACCTGTCGGACCAGAGAACAAAAACGAACCTACCGGCTTATTTTCTGCTCTCAAACCGGCTCTTGAAATTTGTATAGCATCGACCACCTTGTCGATAGCATCATCTTGGCCGAAGATTACTGCCTTTAATTCCTCACGCAGCGTTTTCAGCTTTTCTCTTTCATCAGAAACTACAGTTTTTGGCGGGATCTTGGCTATTTTAGCAACAATTTCCTCGACCATCGAAACAGTTACGATTTTCGGCCGTTTCTCTTTTGGCATCAGTTTCATTGCTGCACCAACTTCGTCTATAACATCTATCGCTTTGTCCGGCAGGTAACGATCGTTTACATACTTCCCGGCAAGTTCAGCCGCCGCCCTGAGAGCCTCATCCGAGTACTTAACCTTATGGTGTGATTCGTAGAATTTCTTCAATCCCTTCAAAATCTCATAAGTCTCCTCAATTGTTGGTTCGTTTATCTCTATTTTCTGAAAGCGTCTTGCTAAAGCCCTATCTCGCTCCAGAATCTTATATTCATTGTAGGTAGTAGCACCTATACAACGAATCTCCCCAGAGGCTAGGAAGGGTTTTAGTATGTTAGAAGCATCAAGCGTCGTTCCTGAGGCTGAACCAGCTCCAATTAGCGTGTGTATTTCATCTATGAAAACAATGGCATTCTTCTCTTTTTTTATGGCATTTATGAAAGATTTAAGACGTTGTTCAAAATCGCCTCTATAGCGTGTACCTGCGACGAGTGCCCCCATGTCTAAGGCATACAGCTTCGCATCTTTTAACGTTTCCGGAACGTCGCCCTTAGCAATTCTGAGCGCTAATCCCTCTGCAAGAGCAGTTTTTCCAACACCTGCCTCTCCTACGTATAGAGGATTATTTTTCTTGCGTCTGCACAGCACTTGTATGGTTCGTTCTATCTCAGCATGTCTGCCCACAATTGGATCAATCTTTCCACGCCTTGCCCTCTCAACTAATTCAACGGCGAAAGCTTCAAGTGGTCCTTCTCTTTTACTCTTCCTAGATTCTGCGAAACGATCCTCAGCGAATTCCTCCTCATAGCTCGAATCTTCAAACGACTCATAGTCTAGTTCATTTTCATCCTCATCGGTGAACAAACTTCTTTGCTCGTCCGTGTCATCTGCAAAGTAATAATCCTCTTCATCTCGCGCAATTTTCGATATGCCATGTGAGATGTAGTTTAGAATGTCAAGTCGCGTGATTCCCTGAGATTTTAGTAAATAAACCGCATAGGAGTTTTCATTTTGATACATTGCGGCAAGAACATTGCCACTGTCTATGGTTTTCTGACCACTACTTTCAGCCTGTAAGATTGCTTGTTGAATTGTTGCCTGAAATATTGTTGTCAGTTCTGGTATATTTTGCAAACCCTCTGGAATCTGTTCCATTGCCTGCTCAAAGTAATTTTCTAAATCCTTCTTCAGTTCGGATAGGTTAGCGCCACAATGATAGAGCGTATCGCGAGCGGTATCACTGCCTAGCATTGCATAGAGCAGATGCTCTAGTGTCACGTATTCATGTCTTCGTTTGACCGCCTCATCGACAGCATTATTAAGAATTTCCTCTAGCTCCTTACTTAATCTGGTTTGATTTGACATCTTACTCACTCCGATTCAGCAAAACTTCATCATTACTCTGGCTCCACAGTACAAAGCAATGGAAACTCTCTGGCTCTAGCCAAATTCATCGTTTTCTCGGCTTTGGTAACAGCGATTTCATAAGGATAAACACCAGCTACTCCAGATCCTTCATGATGCACCTTTAGCATTATTCTGACTGCATCCGACTCACTATGCCAAAAAATGTATCTTAAAATAAAAACAACGAAATCCATCGTCGTGTAGTCATCATTATGCAAAATAACCTTGTAGAGCTTCGGTTTTTCTATTTTCTCTTTCTTCTGAGTTGAAGCTTTTCGCTTAACAACCGTCGCCATAGCATTATATTTTGCCACAGAACCCTCTGATATTATAAGAAAAAATCACATATCAAGTGATTATCTTGGCAAAAAAGCTACGATTCTCAGTGGAGCACCGCTTCCCTCTTTTATCTTCATCGGAAGAGCTATGACCCAAAATCCCTTGCTGGGAACCTTTTCAAGATTAGCTACATTTTCAAACGCTGGTACATTCTCACTCATCAATGCTACATGTGCCTGAAATGTTTCAGACGCACCATGATCAATGCTAGCCGTATCTATGCCAACCGCAGATATATTACGATTCGCAATTAACCACTTTGCAGTTTCACTACCAAGCCCTGGAAAATGCTTGGTCCCTCTCTCATCAATTCCCATGTAATCTTTTCTATTACCCCAGAATCTAGAATAACCAGTTTGTATCAGAACTATGGCTCCATCCGGTATTTCGCCATTAATTTTCTCCCAGCTCTGAATATCCTCTATGCTTATTTGATAATCTCCTTTCGCTCTATCTGAAACATCTATTTTGACGGCTGGGGCTATTAATCTTTGAAGAGACACCTGATCTGCTGTCTGCTTACCTTGTGCGAAGTGGACTGGAGCATCCATGTGAGTGCCCCCATGTTCTGGAGCACAGAATTTATAGGCTGAATAGTAATATCCCCCCGGCATTATGCCCTCAGCTATCGTCTCTTTTCTAAAAGAGTCCATATCATTCCAGTAAATTGTCTCTTCCGAAAAATCGTGACTTAAGTCAATCCATTCACCATTTCGTAAATCTGTAGAGTTCCTACAAGATATTAGAACCAAGAGAAGTAAAAACAGCAAAATACTTTTCATAACCTCTCCTCCACCCATGTCAATTAATAGAAGGCACATCTTACAAAAACGTTCAGGGCGCCCTCAGCTACCTCGTATCGCAACGAAATTGGCTTAATTCTGACTTCCCTGCCGTTTTGCACTGGAAAGACAAACGACAATTTACTCGTGTCTAAAATGACTATTGGATTAACTTTCTTATCAATAAACCCCTGAATTAATCTTGCTATTATGGTCCCTCCTATTCCTCCGCTACCAGAAAGATTCACATTCATTACTCTTATCTGAGCTGACAGAATCTGATTCTCAGGTGAATAAACTAACTCTATCAACGCATCAGCAATACCAGCAAAGTCAACACAGCCGATAAGTGGCGGATTATAACTACCAGTGAAAGCGACTGTAGATAAAATTTTTCCATTTCGAAATCTGACGGCTGATTTTCCCTCATTATTGATTTGCCGCTGTAGCCTTATACTCTCCCGACATTGAGAATTAGGGAAGAACGTACTTCCGTTAGTGAATGTACTTGCTCTGCTTATTTTAATTGATGTTTTCGTTGTTTGGCCTTGGTATTTTCTTTCTGCGATGGGAATTTCGATGTTCTCTTTAAATACTGCATCTAAAAGCGAATCAAAAAATGCCTCGTTAAAAGTTATCAATATCTCAGCATTCTGTCCTCTTACTTGAACAGAGATAAGAGTTAATATCACAACTAATAAGACGCTTTTTCTCATGGTTTGTTAAATGGTAGTGGAGGAGGTTCCTCACCCTCCTTTGGTGGCTCTCGTCTTAAAGAAGCGAATATACTTAGAATTCTATCGTGCATAGCTTTCGCGTCTTTATCATCTGGTTTTAATTTCAACCCCTTGCGAAAGTCTCCTAGTGCAGCCCTGTACTGCGCTGCTTCAGTCAATGCAAATGCCCTCTTAAAATATGCAGAGGCTAATTTATCCTTCAACTCTTCACTTTTAGGATTTTTTTCATATGCAGCTTTAGCTTTTTCAATCTCTGCAGTCATTTCAGACACATCAATCGGGCGTGCCATTGGGCTTTCGGTGCTCTGTCCCTGTTTCTTTTCAACCGAGTGACCAGAGACAATTAAGTTGTCTGGCTTGTTGGATATTTCCGCCTGTAATGACTGTTGATTAGAATTGGTGGACCTCGAAATGTACGAGGCATTACAACCCATCAGAATTAAAGCTAAACATAAGTATAAAACTCTTCTCACTTTTCACCTCCATTTATTTTTCAATATATGGACGAATATGGACGAGCCTGCACTATGTAAACTCTTCCGCGCATTATTCCCCATTCAATATCTTGCGGTTTTTCATCACCGAAAATCTGCTGAATTTTCATAGCTATTGAACTGAGTTTGCGCGCCTGAGCATCACTTAATATACGTCCGTTAGCATCTGCACAAGAATCGGGAATCTCCCGAAGATCTCCTTTTTCACTGAAAGTTAGAGCGCTTTTTTGCTCAGAAACCGTGATTAAGGAAACAGAATCTGTTTTCGGGTCATAGAGTATTTGTTCAGGTACGCCTTTATTGTCAGGTATGAGAGAATTATGACCACATACTACCGAGATGTAAATTACCTTTTTATCAGGATCAAATGGATCACGGGTAATCATGACTCCGCCTCTATCCATATTGATTCCTACTTGCACTAAGACAGCCATGTAAACATCCGTCTGACTCACATAATTTCTAAGCCTGGCCTCATAAGCCTCGAAATTCCATAACGAAGCCCAAACATATTTTATTGCGTCAATTAATTTTTCCGCTTCTCTGATATTCTTAGCACTTGAATACAATCCAGCACCTGAAAAGTTAGGTAAATCCTCTGCATTTGAAGAGCTACGGACAAAAACTGGTAAACCTTTGAGCCGACTTCTCCAGAGTCTCAATACTTCAGCCTTTAAATTCGCATCAAACTTACCTTGCTGTATTTTAGTTCTTAGCTCTGCAAGCCTCTGTTTTCTAATCTTCGGATTATGAACGAAATCATACTCATCAATCATTTTAGCTACGAGCTTATCAAATCCATTATCTTTCATGAATTTGTCATACCAATAAAAAGGGATCGAGAAACCGTTTGGGATTAAGAAGTCTTTCGGCCTAGTTCGCAATATTTCTCCGAGGTTTGCGGCTTTTGATCCGTAAACAATGCTATCTTCTTTTCTGATCTCAGCAAGCATGGCCAATTTCTTGATAGACAGGTTAACTGGAGGTATGCGTTCTTCCTCTTCTGGCGGAATCTCCGGACGCATTTTAGGATCTATGTCAACTAACCTCTTCAATTTGTAACCATTTAACGTAACCTCAAACTCCGCCCACCAGGAATGATAATCAGCAAAAAGCTTATCTGCATCCTTTATGTATGCATTAGGAATACCCCATCCTTTCGCGAGTATGTTTACGTGAGACAAAGGAGTAGATGGCTTTGCTACGATGATCCCTCGCACTGGTGGTAGACTGATTGGCAATTCTTTTAAAACCACGATCTCGTTAGAGCCTATCTCTACAGTATCATCTAATTTCGTAATCACATGTATTCTACCTATGGCCCTGCCTACATTTAAGGGCACAAATTCCGCGTTCCTTTGTATTTCCTCAGGCAATATACTTTCAACACTTATCGAAAGACTCTTTTGCCGCTCTGAGTTAGGCTTAAAGTAAACTTTCTCATAAAAATTCGAGTTGATAGCCTGGTGAGCGAGGTTTATTATCTGAGAGGTTGCCATGTCTCCTTCCCATAGCTCCCAAGTATATTTTTCTATGCTTTTCTGCCATAATATCGATCCTACGATAAACCGACGATTCTCATCGATGTAGATTGGTTTATATACATCGCTACCTCTTGGAATCAAATAGTTTGCAAGCAAAAAATCCTTGTGAAATCTATATCGTTTAGAGTTAATGAAATACACTCTGCTCTCTTTTCTGTCTACTACGAACATTACATATGGAAGCGAATATGGCGTATTCTGATGAAAAAAACTGGCTAGACGCTCAAAATCCTCTCTTGAGCTTATCCTCGAAAGAAATTTATCACTCTCAGCCGATTTCTTACTTTCTAAATCTCCGATAACTGTATTTTCAACGCCCTTATTGACGGAGCGCTGAGCAAATATAGGTTGTAAAAAAAGCAGAACACTGACTGAAATCAGTAGGAAAAATCTTACAATCATGGGCTTACTCACTCCTGGACTTTATCATTTAGATTTTGCCTCATTTAAGAGTAAGTAATCTATTTTGCTAAAAAGATCATTAAGATCCTTATCGTTGGCTGTACCAATCTTTTTAATTCGAATTAGTCCCTTTTTATCGATAACATAAATGTTAGCGTTGCCTACTTCGTATTTATAATCAGAGCTTACTTTCCCCTCCCAATCTAGCATTATGGGATAATTGCTACTTTTCTTTATAATGCTTCTAACGAATCCGCGTGCTATCAAAGGAACTGCTGATAATTCAGCAACTCCATATATATCAATTTTTTCTTGGTATCGTTGGTAAAGTGGTCTTATCCATCCTTCTAGCTGCTCTGATCCGCTCCTATCAGCAAATGCTAGGACTGTAACTTTCCCAGCTGGAAACTTCAGCTCGTGCGAATTTCCAAATTGATCTTTTAAAGAAAAACTCTTGGCTTTCATCAGTTCGTTCGAAATACCATTGGAAGTAATGACCAGTAAAGCTAACAGGAGAAAAATGATGAACCTCCACATACTGTTTTCAGCATATCAAAAACAGAAAATGAATCTGAAACCGTAGCTTTGAGTTTCTCGAAAAATAATCGTAAAGTTGAATTTAAAAGGAGGTAAAAATATGTCTAGTTGTCCATGCTCTTCGAATAAGTTCTTAGGTTTGATACTGATTGTAGTTCTAACGGCCGCTGGACTAATAATCGCTTTCTCTACCAATAAAGCAACGACGAATGCAAATCCCCAAAACTCAGCCAAATCAATTTATGATTTCGAGGTGTTAGATATAGATGGAAACAAAGTGAGCCTTAGTAAATTCAAAGGTAACGTGCTTTTGATTGTCAATGTTGCTAGTAAATGTGGGTACACACCTCAATACGAGGGTTTGCAAGCTATATACGAAAAATATAAAGATCGTGGCTTTTATGTATTAGGTTTTCCAGCTAATAATTTTAATAATCAAGAGCCTGGAACAAATGAGGAGATAAAAGAGTTTTGCTCGACTCGTTATAAGGTCACCTTCCCTATGTTCGCAAAAATTTCGGTCAAGGGTGAAGATCAGCATCCATTGTATAGATTCCTCACCAGCAAAGAGACTAATCCAGAGTTTGCTGGGGAAATCACCTGGAATTTTAACAAGTTTTTGATCGATAGAAATGGTAAGGTGGTTGCGAGATTTTCTTCAAAGGACAAGCCGGAAAGCGACGCCGTCATCCAAACAATCGAGAAATATCTCAACCAGAAATGAAAATCCGGCAAATAGCTGATTTTCTAGGTGCTGAGGTTGAGGGTGATTCTGAAATAGAAATACTCAGAGTCGCTGATCTCAGCACTGCGACCAAAAACGAAATAGCCTTCATCGAAAACGAAAGCAAGCTAAAGGTCGAACCTCAAGCTTCTTGCTTAATCGTTCCTGAATCAACAAACATAAATGTAAAATGCAGCATAATAAGAGTAAAAAATCCAAAGCTTGCATTCGCCAAGGTAGCCGCACTTTTGCATCAGCCCGACTTGCCTAGCGGCTGGAGCAAAACCGCAGTCCTGGCACAAAATGCGGATGTCCATGCTAATTTCATCGGAAACTACGTCGTGATCGGAGAGAACTCAAAGATCGGCAAAGGATGTGTGATTTTTGATGGAGTGAGAATAGGACGTAATGTTAAGATTGGCCACTCCTGTATTATCTTTCCTAACTGTGTCATATACGACAATGTAACCATTGGCGATAATTGCATGATTCATGCGGGAGTGATCATTGGAGCCGATGGTTTCGGTTTTGTCAGAGATTCGGATCGCTATGTGAAATTTCCGCAGATAGGCAGTGTGGTTATTGAAAATGACGTGGAGATCGGAGCAAATAGTTGTATTGATAGAGGTGCTCTAGGCGAAACTCGCATCGGCGAAGGAACCAAAATAGATAACTTAGTTCACGTAGGGCACAATGTCAATATTGGGAAACGTGTGGTAATCGCAGCGCAAACTGGCATATCCGGTAGCGTTACAATTGAGGATGATTGCATAATCGGCGGTCAAGTGGGAATAGGAGATCATGTAACCATAAGAAAGGGTGCAGTAATCGGTTCACAAGCAGGAGTCTTGCCTGGAAAAATAGTTAAACCCGGAGTTTGGTGGGGTACACCAATTCAACCTCTTAATGAATATAAACGACTCCACGCACACATAAAAAATCTCGAAAAAATCAAAAACGAGCTCAAAAATCTCCGTGCATTAATCGAAGACATCAATTTATCCCCGAAATCGTCGAGCTCACCAGAGATAGCTGAAGATAAAAAATAGCAGGATCTACTAGGTTCGGGCGATTTGAACAAGCGAGTATCTCTAGTTTTGGGTTCTGGGCGAGTAAATCATTATGCGCTACAGAAAACTCAACTCTCTTCAGTACTTTTGCTGTGCATAGATTGTTGATTTTCCCGACTAAGCTCTTGATTTTGAAGGTACAATTGCCATAGTTTTGTCACTTTTATTCGATACTCAACTAGCTTGCGGCTAACTCTGAAGTGCTTGGCTATACTACCGGCCGACATACCATCCATAACCATCTGATATAGCGCTTGATATGGTACCAAGGCGGCCGCCCCTACAGAGTATGCCTCCTCTTCGATTTCACGCCTGTATTCCCGTAGTTTTTCCTCTTTTTTAGAGTTTAAGACGATCTTTGACGGCCGATGACCTAAAAATACGTGGCATATTTCTTCCATCAAGGTGGCTCTCTGTCTATTTTTGCCGTGAGTTGGGTTTAAAATTATCAAGCGTCTTCCGTCAGGCAATGGCTTAGAACAAACCCCACCTGACCATGAATCTTTGTCTGCATCAAGTAATTGCTTGAGGGTTTTCTCTGAAAGAAAAGATTTTATTTCTTCAAAAGAAACAACGGCTAATCCAGCATATTTCGCAAGTTTAAACGGATCTAGAGGGGCATCAATTTTGTCCAGCCCGGCAAAATCCCTTATGGCTAGCGCTTTTAGTTCATAAACTTTCCCTTTTTCTGTAGGGGGTAGCCTTCCTTCAAGCATCTTTTATTTAGATCTCCGTTGTTCCTCGAGCCATTGTTGATAAGCTCTTTTATCTATCTCAAAATCCTTTGCGGAGATGTGAAACTTATGTGAACCATCTTTTTTCTCTGCGTCTAAAACATAGTACAAGTAGTCCGTTTGCGCAGGATTCAACGCTGCCTCAATTGAGCTCGCCGATGGAGAGGCTATAGGACCTGGTGGTAATCCGGTAAATTTTCTCGTATTGTAAGGAGAGTTAGAATTAATATCACTCACATGTATTATACCGTCCCATCGGTTCTCCATCTTAGCTATATAAACCACTGTTTGGTCAATTCCCAATGGGATTCCACGCCTTAGACGGTTGTATATCACGGAAGCTACAAGCGGTTTCTCCTGCGGCATTTTGGTTTCAGTTTCAATCAGGGATGCTATTATTACTATGTCTCTGGGCTGCATTCCCATCTGTCTTGCTCTCTCTGTCCACTCAGGTTTCCAGATTTTACGAAATTGGTCAACCATCCTTCTAATCACATCTGTGGGTTTGGAATTAACAGGAAAAATGTAAGTGTCAGGATACAAATATCCTTCTAGATTCTTGGCTAGGGGATCAAAATCCCTTATCAAGCTTGTGTCATTCATTAATTCCAAAATCTCTCGCTCAGATCTTGGTGGGTCTGATGTTAGTTTCTCGGCTAATCTTCTGGCTATGTCGAATCTTGTCCATCCCTCAGGTATGGTAATTTTTATGACGCGCTCCTGTCCTTTCTGCAGCTCCTCCAATATTTGCAGCGCTGTGATCGGAGAAGGAAACTGATATTCCCCAGATTTTAACTTACCTTCATCAGCAAACAATTTTAGATAGATCATTAGAGGATAACGATTTTGTAAAATTCCTTCCGAGACTAAGATATCCAGTATCTTTTGAGTGCCAGCACCCTTGGGAATTTGAATGAATTGATCGGCTTTGTCGTGATAAATAGGTTCATTTAAGGACCTGTAAAACCAAAAAACTGATAAAACTATTACTAGAATCAAAGAGACTGACAAGACTACTAGAATCTTTAAAACTCTCACATTACCTAAGTTTAGCAAGACTTAAATTTGATCAGAAGTTCAAAGTTGTATTCCAAATCTCTCAGCCATTCGGTAGAGAGTTCTTCTGTCAACACCGAGTATTTCAGCTGCCTTTGTGCGATTACCAGCGGTTTTCTCCAGGACATAGATTAGATAGCGTTTCTCCAGCTCTTCAAGGCTAGGTAAATCTGCATAAAATCGCGAGAGATACGAATTTTGGGATTTTGTCTCCTCTGAGAGTAATTTTACGGGTAAATCTTCGGGAAGTATTTCCTTACCTTTAGCTCGCAAGGCAGAGTATTCGACAACTGACTCTAGTTCACGCACGTTTCCACGCCACTCATAATTTTGCATGATTCTCATGGCTTGCTCGGAAAAACGAAGTTGCGGACGGTTCATTTCTGCGGAGATCTTATTTAAAAACTTTTCTGCTAGAAGAGGGATATCTTCAACTCGATCGCGCAATGGCGGTACGTGTATGGTTATCACACTCAGTCTATAGAATAAATCCTCACGAAAATTTCCTTTCTTGACTTCATCCTCTAAATTTCTGTTAGTGGCAGCTATCACGCGAACATCAACCTTTTTGGTCTGGGATGAGCCAACACGTTTTATCTCCCCCTCTTGCAAAGCTCTTAAAAGTTTAACTTGCATTGCAGGCGATGTCTCTCCTATCTCGTCCAAAAACAATGTCCCACCATCGGCCTCTTCCCATAATCCACGACGATCGAAAACCGCACCAGTGAAAGCTCCTTTTGTATGCCCGAATAACTCTGCTTCTAATAAGGATTCAGTCAAGGCACCACAATTGACAGCAACAAAGGGTTTTTCTTTTCTCAGGGAGTGCTGATGTATCGCTCTTGCAACCAACTCCTTGCCGGTCCCACTTTCACCAGTAATCAAAACCGTAGAGCGAGCCATTGCTGCACGTGCGATGTCCTTATACAATTCAATCATCACAGGAGTTCTACCTATCAACATCCCAGACAAAAACTCTGTGCTTTCATGCTTTTTCTCTTGTGAGTTAGTTTCCAAGGCTCTCTTCACGACCGAGATGATTTCCTCAACCTTAAATGGCTTTGAGATAAAATCAAATGCGCCCTCTTTAATGGCTTCAATCGCAGATTCTAAAGATCCAAATCCGGTTATCAGCACAACCGGCATTTGTCCTTTTAATCTCCGTAGTATATCTATTCCAGAGATGTCTGCCTCCAAATTTATGTCGCTTATCACCAGGTCTATTACTTCCTCGCCTACGAGTTTTAGTGCCTCCTGTGGCGATTGAGCCGAAAGCGTTTTCCATCCACAATCTCCCAAAATCTCGCTCAAAAGATCACAAGAGGCCTTATCATCATCGATTATTAAAATCGTTTTAGCTCGCTGACTCATATATTTCTAAAACTGTCGCTTTTCTTTCTACTTTATTCCATCCAACTCTAACTCCCTCTAGAGCCGACCTTATTGACTTAAGAATAACGAAGTATCCAAGCTGACGATAGCCAAATCTTTGAGTCAGAAAATATAAGAATAGTCCTTTTCGTTCAGATGGCTCGAACAAGAATGCAGTTAGACCAGAGAGCGCGTCGACCAGCAAAAACAAACCGTAATAGAGTGCAACAGTTGAAAATGTAGAAAGAGAGAATTCATTTGAGTGTGCAAAAAACTGAAAGGCGCATTGTAGTAAGGAGACCAAAAATGCTAGCTCCATAAGTGGTGCTACTAGTGGAAACATTATCTGAAAAATCCATGTATTTGGCATAGCTAGCAACCCTAGTGTGCCGAACTTTGGATTAAGAAACGCTTTGCGGTGTTTCCACATACATTGTAACGTTCCGAAGGCCCATCTATATCGTTGTCTTATCAACCCTCCGACAGTATCAGGAGCTTCCGTATAGGCTATCGCATTATCTGCATAAACTATGCGATAGCCTAGCATTCTGATTCTTATTGTCAGATCCTGATCTTCAGCTAATGTATCAGACTGAAAATATCCGGCCTGCTCCAGTGCAGATCTTCGCCATGCTCCGACAGCACCTGGAACTACCGTGATCGCATTAATCATCTGCAATGCACGTCTCTCTAAATTTTGAGACGCTATGTATTCAATAGCCTGCCAATTGGTGACTAGATTCAGCCTATTACCAATTTTTGCGTTCCCCGCTACTGCTCCAACTCTTTCATCACCAAAATGTTTAACAAGCTCCTTTATAGTATTAGGCATGAAAAGCGTGTCAGCATCCAAAGTTATCAATATGTCTCCCTTAGCCCTCTTTATACCAAAATTAAGCGCCTCCGCTTTCCCTGAATTTTCTATTCGAAAGACCGATAATCGCTTTTCATCCTGGAATTGTGCGCGCACAACATCGAATGTATCATCTGTAGATCCGTCATCGACCACTATTATCTCAAATGCAGGATAATCCGACTTCAGTAAACTTTTCAGATTCTTCGAAATAACCTTACTTTCATTGAATGCCGGAACAATCACAGAAACAAAAGGCTGGATACTTTTTTTAAGGTCTCTTTTCATTAACTTCGAACTAAAAGATAGAGACAACAGAATCAGAAATCTCAACAAACCAAGCGATATTCCCAGCAAAAAGATGTACTTTACAGCTTTCTCGATCATCCATAATCCAGAAAATGCAATTTTATCGACGTCTGTGACAATTTTTTCCTCTGCGGCAACTGGCGGTAAGGCTTTATCACGAGGTATACCGGCCAACTCCGACACGGTGACAAATTGATATCCCTTAGATCTTAATGTCTCGATTATTTTTGGTAGTGCTTCTACAGTCTGAGATCTATCCCCACCACTATCGTGCAAAAGCACCACTTGTCCCCTTTTTTCCTCTTCCTCCGATGGATTTGTGATCGCGTCTATTGTTCGCGTAGCTATCACATCGGCTCCGGGCATCTTCCAATCTGCAGGGTCAATATGCAATCCTATCGTGATATAGCCTAATCTATCAGCTTCCACTATGGGCTCGACCTCTGTCGATGTTTGCGGTTCTGCATCACCGAAATACGGCGGACGAAATAAAATTGTGCCACGCCCCGTCAACGATTGAATCAATCTCTGCGTAGCATTTAACTCCAAATCCACTACCTTTGCAGGAGTTTCCCCTAAATTTGGATGAGTGAATGAGTGGTTACCTATGTCATGTCCTTCTTCTACAATTCTTTTTACTAAATCCGGGTTAGCTTCTCCATTTGCTCCAACAATGAAAAATGTTGCTTTTACATGTTCAGCTTTCAGTATATCTAAAATCTTCGGGGTCCACACTGGATCCGGACCATCGTCAAATGTCAGTGCAACTAAACCGGGGCGATCTCCGGTCCTCTTTATGACGTAACCTGATGGTATCTTTACATAGCTCTCATTTATGATTTCCCCCCTATCATTAAGTTTTAGGTTTCTACGCCCTTCCTCCGGATACGCAACAACCTGCAAAATTTCACCGGTTCCCTCAAAATCTATATCATAACCATAGTTAATTCGTTTCATTCCCTCTAGATCTGGTTTTAGTGTTTTGTTAGCTCCGAAAACTTCCCAGATACTCGGATCCTCCGAACCTAATCTCCACAATGCAAAGCCAAATGGTTTGTATGCTAAAGCTTTTTGAGTCTGATTAAAAGCAGTCACAGCATCTAAAAACCAGACTTTATGATATGAACCGTCCTCCTCCTCAAACTCAAAAAATGGATTCATAGTGGCGCTATCAAACTTGATCTCAGCTTCAGAATCTCTAGCGGATAAAACTGCTTCCTGAAAAGAAAGTTCTTTAGCCTCTTTGCTACGATTTGACCAATCATAGCCATAGTTTCCAATACAAATGATCGTTTTATTTGGATCCAATTCAGTAAATCTTTTACTGAGCACCTTCTCAAACCACTGTTGTGAGGCTATTGGGCCAGGTCTACTGACGCTCCAATGCTCATCATATGCCATAAGCATTAGGTAATCAGATCGCTGTGCATATGCTTTGTAATCCCAATCTGGATTATCGAATGGCACAGCTTGAGCAATCAAAAGATTCTTTGAATGAAATTTTTCAGAGAGCGATTTCATGAAGTCCAGTAGAGCACCTTGTAGATGCTTTGGGACTTCCTCAAAATCGATTACAATCCCTGCAAAATGATTATCTTCAGTTAATTTCAACAATGAATCCACTAATTTCTCACGGCGCTCAGCGCTCTTCAGCCACTGCTCGAGAATTTGCGTATTCCATGCCTGATTCGAATAATTCTGTACTAGCGGAAGCACCGGAAGCTTCTTTTGCCTTTCGGATAATAACGAAAATACCTTTTCATCTGGATAAAATCCAACACCATCTGTCCCCAGGTTCATCCACTCTGGCGCAAGCCAATCGATTCTATCCAGGTTACGTTTCAAAGATGCATAGCTTGAGTCATCATAATTTACGTAAAAACCAACTATGACAGGATTACTAGAGTCTTGATGCTCGATTGATATGGATAAACTAGGCTGTTCATCCACTGTATCCGCATGCCTCAACTGAATCTGTTTGCTGCTTAGTTTATAACCTTCGAGTCTAGGTGAGCTGAATAAGCTGTATAGAAAAACTGTCGATATTATGGAAAAGATAAGTGCAGATCCATAAATGAAAGTGTTAATTATCTTACGTCTATCTCCGTTACTAGCATGAAAAATTTGGGTTTTTGACTTCATACATATCTACTACTTAGCAAGATGTGTGCCCTTGCCTCCGAAACATTTCTCTAGTCTTCATCGACACTTCAAAACGCATAGCCTTGAGAAATATTGATGAAAGTGCGACAAAAATGTGGAATATGCAAAAATGCCACGATCGAATCAGTTAGTTTCAATGACAATTGCAGAATGTAAAACTCCTTTACCTCAGTGATTGGGGCTTTCTCTGAGAACTGATTCTCATTTCAAGCTGGCATGTTTGGATAAACATGAAATCACGTTAACTTAAGGTAGCGTATACTGGGACGCATGCTGCCTGATTAGCTATGAAGTACTGTGGTCAGTTATGATTATTAGAGGATGACTGCGCTTTCTTAAAAACTATCCTGAAATGAGCAGATTCTCCTACACGGCTCTCCAGCATTATTTCAGCATTATGCTCCTGAAGAATCTCACGAATTACAAAGAGTCCCAAGCCAGTTCCTTTGCCTGGTTGTTTCGTCGTAAACAAAGGCCTGAAGAGATTAGCCATGGCTTCTTCTGAGAAACCATGACCTGTGTCAGCAAATTCTACAATGACGTGATCTTGTTCAGAATAAGTTTTGATGTAAATTTTTCCTCCATTAGGCATTGCATCGAGGGAGTTATTAATAAGATTAAGAAAAACTTGCTGAAGGCGATCAGCGTCGCCCAGAATGTTCGGTAGCTCTTCATTCGCGTCAAACTCGACGTCGATTTTATTCTCTTGTAGTATCGGCTCAACAATCTCAAAGATATTGCTGAGCAATGCATTCAGATCAAGTAGTTTCTGATTACTGACTCCTAGACGAGTTCTGCTAAGCGCTTCCCGTACAATCTTTTCTATCCTTTCAATCTGCTCGATAATCAGGGCTAGCCGTTTTGCCTCCTTAGATTCCTCCGGTATTACAGTCTTCAATAATTGAGCATGCCCACTTATTATGCTCAAAGGAGTTGCCACTTCGTGCGCGAGCTGGGCGGTTATCTGTCCTGCAGCTGCTAATCTTTCCATCTCACGCATTTTTCTGTAAACGGAAAATAATTCTAGATGAGCATTCTCAAGTTGCTCATTTTTTTGCTTTAACTCGGCCGTAGCCTCAGCTATCTTTTGTTGTAGAATTTCATTCTGCCGCTCTCTCTCGTGTGTCAATTGCTTTAGTTGGCTTACCATTTCATTAAACTTATCTGACAATATTCGAAACTCGTTCCCTGTGGGTAGTTTTTCAATATCACCCGAGGAAAGATTCAACAAACCCTCAATTGGCTTATAAATCCAACTCTGAAAAAACAAATAAAAGGCTAGATTTGTAATGATGAAAACTACCAGAACTATCCATAAAAGACTTGGTAGGTAATCACTGGCAATCGATGTAATCGTATCTGGTTGTTCAACTATTTCAACTGCGCCTAATAGACGTTCATCTTGAGATATAGGAGAAAATACCCTGAAAAGCGATTTTCTTTCGTCAGGAGCAGCCGGCTTCACCCAAGAGGACCTTACATTCTTACGCAACGCATCTACAACGTCAGGCTCCAGAGATTCAGAAATTGAATCATCCCTGATGTAATTAGCAATTTCAGTAAAATCATCGTCTTTGTATTTCCATACTCGAATCAATAATATTGACGGGCTTGCATCTCCAACGAACTCTATGAGGTTTTGAAGTGAATCTGACTCGATCAAATCAGCATTCATTGAAAGTTGTTCAGCAAGATTTTCAGCTTGCAAAGTGGCTAGTTGTTTCTGCTCCTGCTGAAAACGCCTAGCTGCAGTGAAACTGAAAATCAGAAGACTGGATACTAAAGCCATCATTGAAATCAGGGATGCAAAAATGGCCGTTTTGACATGTAATGGCAGGCCCTTCATCACCAAAGATTTTATCATTTATCATCTGCAGCTCAATCGATCAACAAGAATCTGAGTTTATAATCATATTTTCACTGAAAAGCATGCGTCTTTTCAGAGGTTGATCATGGCCGATGATTCTTATTGGATTTGACAATATCCGTTGAGCTACTTAAATTATTTTTTGGTAACCGGTTTAAATAGCGCATTTAAGTTGAGAACTTTACTGCTGGGAGATCGTCTAATGGTAGGACGCTTGACTCTGGCTCAAGAAATCGGGGTTCGAGTCCCTGTCTCCCAGCCATTTAATTTTATTTGAGACATATAAAAACAAATCTAATTAAAACTCCTAAATGACGAATTGGCACGAAACAAAAATCAGGGTGCGATATGCCGAAACTGATAAAATGGGCATAGTTCATCACTCTAACTATCCAATATGGTTTGAAATTGGCCGAAGCGAATATTGCAGAGCCCGTGGTTTTTCTTATCGCGAAATGGAGGAAAAAGATAATGCGCTTCTGATAGTGGCGGAACTTTATTGCCGTTACAAAGCCCCAGCATTTTATGAAGATGACATCATAATACGAACCAAAATAGGGGAAATAAAAAGTCGTTCAATCAGGTTCATTTACCAAATCTTTCGTGAGTCAGACAATACGATAATTGCCGAGGGTGAGACTCTGCACGTAGTCACTGACTCCGGAAAAAAAGTCAGAACTCTCCCGGCAGTCTATAAAAACCTACTACTCTCAGAGCCAACTTATCCGCAAGGACAGCTTCTATCTAAATCCACCTAGCTAAAGAGTCTATAATCCTGAAATCCTACGGGACACCCTGATTAAAAGCTCAAATCAAAATCGGGTCGATGTCTCTACTCGAAGCACTCCGAGAAAAATCGTAGTCAGAAATACTAACCTAGCTTTTACTTAAGTCAGCAGTTAACGAATCAATAACATGCAATGTATTTAATCGTTGATGAGCCCAGCGCTATCTCTACAATGAGATTCAATTTTATGGTAATCTTATTCACAGCTTATTTTCTTGATCAGAGAGGATCTAAAAATGACGGAAAAAGCTGAGAGACTTTTTTTAATCGACAGCATGTCACATATTTTTCGCGCATTTTATGCTCCGATGGCAGGACGACAGGAGCCGCTGCGTAACTCGAAAGGACAGGTAACGCAAGCAGTGTTTGTTTTTACCAACATGCTTAGGAAACTGATAACAACTGAAAAACCTGAGTACATAGCTGCCGTGTTTGATTCTAGTGAAAAAACTTTCAGACACGAAAGTTTCCAGGATTACAAAGCAAATAGAGATGAAATGCCAGAGGATTTAGCTTCTCAGCTGCCTTATATCTTCAAGCTTTGTGAGGCTTTCAACGTACCAATAATACGAACGCCGGGTTATGAAGCTGACGATATCATAGGGACTCTCGCAGTAAAAGCAGCAGCAAAGGGCATAAAAGCCGTAATAGTCTCTAACGACAAGGATTTTTGTCAACTTGTTAAAGATCCATGGATAGTCTGCCTTCGTCAAAATCCACAAAACATTCGAAGGCGAACCCCTGTTCCTCCGATAGAGTGGTGCGATGAGGCATGGGTTGAGAAACGTTTTGGTGTTCCACCATCGAAAATAGTCGATCTTCTAGGCTTAATGGGAGATGCAATCGATAACATACCCGGAGCCCCTGGCATCGGTGAAAAAGGGGCACTGAGTTTGATCCTGGAATTTGGATCCGCAGAGGAAGCAATTAGGCGCGCTGACGAGGTGAAACACAAAACCTATCGTGAAAGCCTTAAAAATCACCAAGACTTGATTAGACAATCCTTAGCTCTAGCAAAAATTGATACTCAAGTCCCTATCGATCTGGACCTCGAAAAATTACGCTTAAAGGAACCCAATCGAAAATTAGCCTATGAGTTATTTCGCGAGTTAGAATTCACAGCTCTAACTAATGAGTTCTCTGATGCGGCTGAGATTGTAATCACAACCTACGAGCGAGATTACAACACAATAAATACCCTGGACGAATTGGAAAAGCTTGTAAGAACCTTATGGGAGCATGATTCATGGAGTTTCATGATAGATGATTCAAATTCAGAGTCTAAAAATTCTTACAAGAAGAAGCCACCCTTGGGAATTGCAATCTCGTGGAGAGCTGGCGTCTCACGATATATCTCCATAGATAAATTCAATGGCGACAAACAAGCAGCTATTCGACTTCTGAACGACATTCTCTCAAATGGCATTCTCTCAAAAGCAACATACGACTACAAGAGAAATCTTGCCGTACTTAACAAAGCTGGTATATCCATTGAAAATCTCACCGATGACCTAATGATAGGCGCTTATCTATTGGATCCTGGAAGGGGAAGGTACGATTTACGAATGATCGCATCCAGTGAATTCGGAATAGAAACTCCTAACGTAATACTCTCAAACTGGTCAAGTAATCAGTATGAAACTACGGAAACTGCCGATTTGATTTTCCAATTAACACCATTGATTCGCAAGAAAATAAAAGAAAACGAACTCGAGAAAGTTTATAGAGATATTGAGATGCCGTTAATACCGATACTCTATGAGATCGAAATGAATGGAATGAAGGTAGATGCAAGCATATTGCGAAGTTTTTCTGATTTCATTTCTACAGAAATAAAGAAAACTGCTGAGAAAATCTACGAGATCGCAGGAAGGACCTTTAACATAAATTCTCCAAAGCAAGTAGCAGAAGTTCTACAAGATTTGAACATCGCAACCAGCAAAAAAACAGCGACTGGACAGATAGCAACTAGCAA
Source organism: uncultured Blastocatellaceae bacterium (assembly GCA_964486055.1). Lineage (GTDB taxonomy): Bacteria > Acidobacteriota > Blastocatellia > Pyrinomonadales > Pyrinomonadaceae > J014. Next base: position 32,684 of record CAZALE010000003.1, on the reverse strand, counting down.
AGACATACTTAACGAACTCGCAAATGAGTACGAAATAGCAAAATTGATAGTTGAATACAGGGAGCTTGAAAAACTAAAAGCAACTTATGCGGATGCTCTTCCAGATTTGATCGAAGATGACGGCAGGATTCACGGGAATCTAAATCAAACAGTCACTGCCACAGGCAGATTAAGCAGCTCGGATCCTAATCTTCAAAACATCCCGATAAGAACAGAGCTTGGTAGACAGATCCGCAAAGCCTTTGTTCCAGAGCGAGGCAATAAATTGATATCCGCAGACTATTCTCAACTGGAACTCCGAATTCTCGCACATATGACCCAGGATGAAGTCATGCTCGAGGCATTTAGGAATGGCGAGGATATACATGCTAAAACTGCCAGATTAGTCTTCGGAGCTAAAACTGATGACGAACTGAGGGAAAAAAGAAGATTGGCAAAAATCGTTAACTTTTCAATAGCATATGCGGTGGAACCATATGGTTTATCTCAACGAGTCGGAATTTCTAAAACTGAAGCAAAAAAGCTGATTGAAGATTACTACGAGACCTACAAAGGGGTTCGAAAATACATGGAGGAAATACCTGAAATTGCTCGTCAGAATGGTTATGTAGTATCTCTATTTGGTAGGCGCAGATATTTGCCTGCTATCAACGATAAAAATGCTACTGTGCGTGCAAGAGCTGAGCGGGAGGCTATTAACATGCCAATTCAAGGAACAGCAAGCGATATAGTTAAAATAGCCATGATAAAAACCGACGCAGCCCTGAAAAAGGCAGGGCTTTCAACAAAGATGATCATGCAAATTCATGACGAGTTGCTCTTCGAGTCTGCAGAGGCCGAGGTTGAAGAATCGATGAGATTGATAAAAGCGGAAATGGAATCCGCAGTTGAACTTGCCATTCCACTAATAGTTGAGATACACGCTGGAGATAACTGGATGGAAATAAAAGATTAGAATATTTTGCACATAGAGTATTTGGCAAAAAACTCAATCGAGAGACTGTGTTCAATCAGACATGCTGTTTGCTTTAAATTTCTCTCTCATTCTGGCCTCGACTACATCTGGAACTAATCCCTTTATGCATCCACCCAACATGAAAACCTGTTTTATAAGGTTTGAGGAGACGTATGAAAACTCGACTGCAGCCATCAGAAATACTGTCTCAATCTCGGGGGCAAGTTTACGATTCATCAGTGCCATCCTGAGCTCATATTCATAATCGGAAATCGCCCTTATCCCTCTGACAATGGCTGTAGCTTTTGCCTTTCTAGCAAAGTCCACGGTTAAGCCAGAAAAACTCTCGACTCTAAGCTTGCAATCCTCGGAATGTAATCGATCCAAGACCTCACGTATAATTTCACATCTTTCTTCCACCGTAAACATTGGCTTTTTGTCTGGATTGTATAATACAGCCACGACTACTTCATCAAAAATTGGAATGCTGCGTTTTATTATGTCGAGATGACCATTCGTAATCGGATCAAAAGAACCCGGAAACACCGCACGTCTTAACTGCTTACTCATCACAAATATGCCTCTAAATCATTATTTCACCGCTGTACCTAGAGTATTCTCTCAGCCCTTCCGATCCTTATCGCTTGAATCATCTCACGAACAGCTTGCTCCAATCCCACAAAAACAGCGCGCGAGATGATGTTATGACCAATATTCAACTCACTAATTTCAGTTATGCAAGCGATAGCAGCGACGTTTCGATAAGTTAGTCCATGTCCAGCAGCAACAATCAAACCCAAATCAACCGCACGACGAGCCGAGTCTCTCAATCGCCTTATCTCTGTTTTTATTCTCATTAGTCCCTCACCATGAACCGAATTGCTCATCAAGGTCAGATCTGAGTACTTCGCCGTGCATAATTCGACTTGTTGTGCTCCAGCCTTTTTGGCTAATTCAATTTGCTGTAAGTCAGGATCAACAAAGACACTAACAAAAATACCTGCAGAACGCAATTTCAGTATGGTTTCATGAACTTGATCAAAATTTTCCTGAACATTAAGCCCACCCTCAGTTGTAATCTCACCCGGTCTTTCTGGAACCAACGTCACTGCATCTGGTTTGATATCTAGCGCTATGGATATCATCTCTGTAACTGGCGCCATTTCGACGTTCAGGTAAGTTTGCAAAGCAGTCCGTAATAACCTGACATCGGAATCTTGAATATGCCTTCTGTCCTGTCTCAAATGAACCGTGATTCCATCAGCTCCAGCGCTCTGACAAGATATAGCGGCAGAGATCACATTTGGTTCAATCGTTCGCCTTGCCTGTCTTATGGTCGCAACATGATCTATGTTTACATTAAGTCTAATGCTCATAATCCCTTTCCATTGTTGTTGTAAAGCCCCATTTTAGCATTACGTTTTATCTGCAAGACTTCTTTCAGCATTCTTTGGCTATCGCGAAGAACATTCACTTTCGTCCTTTCATCATGATCCCATCTGACAGGTATTTCCTTCAATCGTAAGCCACTATAATATGCAACATACAGAAATTCCACGTCAAAACCAAATCTATCAATGGTCATCTTCGGTAAAAGGGGGCGAAATTTTTGCATGTTAAAGGCTTTGAATCCACACTGTGTATCCCAAAACGGCAAACCTGTGATCAATCTAACGAATAGATTAAAAACCTTACCGCCTTGTTCGCGTCGCCAAGGTTGATGAACACCAATAAGGCTTCTGTCCAAAGCTCTGGAGCCGAACGTTACATCATATTCGCCTTGCTCGATTGGTTCAATCAACTTAGGCATCTCTTCTATGGGGGTGGAAAGATCCGCATCAGAAAACAGCGCAATCTGCCCAGATGATGCCAAAAGACCCGTCCTTACAGCAAATCCCTTCCCTCGATTCTCTTCATATCTGATTATCTGAGATCTTATGTCAGGGAATTTTTTGAATTCTCGCTCAACTACTTTTTTAGTGTCGTCTGATGATCCATCGTCTACTACGATTAATTCAGCAGTCAAAGACTCTCTGCGCAGATACTCCTGAATCCGGCAAAGAGTATCCCCGATTCTCTCGGATTCCTCGAACGCTGGAATGACTATTGAAATGAAGCTCCTCATTTTGCACTAATGAAATTTACTTGAAATTAAAATTTCATCAAACAAATCACAAAAACTCAAAGTCAATAATTTAACTTACCCAAAACTAAAGACTTTTTCCTCCAGGGAGAAATTGTGATATGATTTCACCAGAAAAGATGAATACTAAATCCTCCCTTGCACTAGGCATTTTAATAATTCTGCTTTCCTCTCTGATAGGTGGAATCTTCGGTAGAGTCCCAAAAACTGAAATCTCCGAGGAAACTGCGATAACCGTTGAAAAAATAAAATCCGATTATGAAGAGGCAATAAGTATAATAGAAAAAAAATACGCGGGTAGAGTCGACTACGAGAAGCTTTCGGAAGCTTCAATCCAAAGCATGTTATGGGCTTTAGATCCACACTCTTCATTTTTGAATCGTACAGAATTTAGAAAGCTCTACGAAGATCAATCATCCAGATTTTTTGGCATAGGAGTTTCCATTTTACGTCATCGTGACGGGGTTTATATACAATCAGTAATCCCCGGAACCCCCGCAGATAAAGCCGGTTTGCGATACGGTGATAAGTTCTTAGAAGTTGATGGAAAAGATGCAACTAATTGGTCTAGCGCTGAGGTTTCGAAAAATGTCCGTGGTGAGCGAGGTACTAAAGTTCATCTAAAAATCGAGAGAGCCGGTGAAAATCACCCTCTAGAATTTGAGATAGTGCGGGACGGAGTCCCATACCCATCGATCAGAAATTATTTCATGATAAAAAATGACATAGGCTATATCGGACTGGTAGGTGGATTTCAGGAAACAACAGCTACTGAACTAGATAGAGCCATCGTAAACCTGAAAAAGCAAGGCATGAGACAATTGATTTTAGATCTCAGAAATAATCCAGGCGGACTCTTACCCCAAGCAGTCGAGGTTGCTAGCCGATTCATACCCAAAGGCAAAGTCATAGTATCCGTCAAAGGCCGATCTAGACAGACAAAGTCTGAAGAGTTCTTATCAACTAGCGATAAGGTTGAAACATGTCCGCTGGTCATCCTAATAAATGGAGCCTCTGCTTCCGCCTCTGAGATAGTTGCAGGCGCAATTCAAGATTATGGTCGAGGTCTAGTAGTCGGCACAGAAAGTTTCGGAAAGGGCTTGGTGCAAAAAGTATTTGCTCTACCCATGGGAACTGGCTTAACTCTCACCACCGCCCGCTATTACACCCCTTTCGGTAGATCTCTACAGAGAGACTATTCGAATGGTTCCATCTACGACTATTACGTACATCATACCGATCAAGAACAAGAAAAACAGCAAGTCCCGCATACAGAGGCCGTTACTACTGCTGGTGGCCGTGTGTTTTATGGTGGCCGCGGAATAGTTCCAGATATAAGAGTCGAACCCTTAAACTTTGATTACACGCGCTTTCGCATCAATGAAACTATATTTTTCTTTACTAGACTTTTGATAGCAGGAAAAATACAAGGTCTAGAGTCCTACCGTGTTGAAAGGCAAAAAAACGAAAGCGTAGTACAACCTGACGAATTCCCTATAACTGATAGGTTATTAAACGCCTTCAAAGAATTTGCTTTGACGGATAAAGAGAATCGACTCACCATTGAATTAATTAACAAAGAGCTGGATTATATAAAAGTCAGATTAAGACAAGAGATAGTGACTGCAAATTATTCAAGTGAGGCAGGAGCTCAAGTGTTTCTTGAAATAGATCCACAAGTCCTAAAAGCCATAGAGGTATTACCAGAAGCTAAAAAACTCGCGGAAAGAACTGGTGCGCTTACGAATGTTGGCTAAACAAGTCATCTGCTGAGGCCATACATAAAATTTACATCAACAAAAGTACTTTCCCTTTTTATTTACTGAAAACAGCTAACTTTGTTATTCAAACACTCGGACGATTAGGCATTTCAGATAGAGAGTTTCGGGCATTGACAAAAGAATTGGATGATCAGAGGATTGGAATCTTTTCTCAATTAGATGAATTCTTCTTTTTGCATCACGACTGGCCATTATCAAAGTCTCCAAAAAAAGTTGCTCCGTAAAGTGATGCGAGCATGAACAAGTTATTAGTATCCCATTGTGATTGAGAATCTTCATCGCTCTCAAGTTTATTTCCTTATACCCAGCAATCGCACCTTTCAGAGATTGCCGGCTTTTAGCGAATGCTGGAGGATCGAGAATCACGACGTCGTAACGCTTCCCTGCCTTCTCTTGCTCGCGCAGAAAGTCAAAAACGTTTCCAACTTGAAAGCTAACGTTAGAAATCTGATTTAGCTCGGCATTACGGCTTGCTAAATTTATGGCTTTGTCAGATATGTCAACCGCAATGACCTGATCACAATTTTTTGCCAAATTCAGTGCGAAACCACCTGCGAAAGTAAAACAATCCAAAACTATTCCTTTTGCAAATCGTCTGGCTGACAGATAATTCTCTCTCTGATCCAAAAAAGCCCCCGTTTTTTGTCCCTCCATCAACGAAACAATGAATTTAATTCCATTTTGCTTAATGATCCGCTCATCACTACTTAACTTGCCAAAGATGATGGATTTTTGTAAGGGTAAATTTTCGATTGATCGAACTTTCGAGTCGTTTCTTTCGAGAACTAATTCTGCTGAAAGAATTTCTCGTAATACACTAGCAAAAAGGTGCTTAAGCTTTTCTGTGCCCTGGGAAAGAGTCTGAATGACAATCGCTCCATCGTAAAAGTCAGCTATCAGCGACGGTAATAAATCACCTTCAGCATTGATAAGCCTTAGAGCATTCGTACAAAACTCATCATCTTGACTCTTTAGTGCATCAGAAAAAGAATTTGGATATCTTAATTTTATGGCGTTACTGATTTTTTTGTACCAAAACTCTTCATTAATTTCCTCGTCCTTAGTAGTAAAAAACCGCAAGGCTATTTCTGAACAGTCTGAGTAAAAAGCCTTACCCACGAAATTCTTGGCTTCATCCACGACAGTAACCACATCTCCACCAATAGCATCTATTCGTTTGACATCACCTCTGTAACACCATAAGTGTCCGTTCCTGATTTTCTTGGCACCTCTATTGGTAATGGTAGCGTAAGGCATAAGTTATGATACTACCTGAAAACATTAGAATTTGAAAAAACGAATCGGCACAGCTCAAATTCATAAATGCGGGAGACGCTTGAAAATTAAAAACATACTGACAACTGTCATCCGCTAATTGATTTTTATTTTTGACTGAAATCTAATAACAAAGTTACTCTTTTTGTTGTTGGCATATTTTGAGTTTTTAAGATGGACTACATATCTCATCTCATAGAAACTTATGGCATTTATGCGGTATTTGCGCTTTGTGCCATTGAGGGTGACTTGACCCTATTCATATCCGGGTTGATGGCGCATAGAGGTTTTTTCGGGCAATATGGCTATATCAAAGTTTTGTTAGCCGGCACATCCGGTGCTGTCTTTGGAGATACCGTAGGATATTTACTTGGCAGATTCTTCAACCACACAATTAAAAACACACGATTTTATAGAAGAGCCCAGCCAAGAATTGAGAGAATAAGCAGTCGATACGGCGGAGCAACGTTGTTCATATCGAAGTATATGTACGGGGTGAGAACCGCTATATGCATATCGATGGGAGCTTGCCGCATGCCCATACACAGATTTTTGATACTGGACACCGCAAGCTGTGCAACATGGGTTTTTGTACTAACGACGGCCAGCTATGCCCTGAGCGGAACCATTTCAGGATTGATAGGTGACTTACGTCAACTGAGCTCATTGATGACCGTCATCGGAATCTTACTCGTCCTTTCATTGTACCTGATCGATCGTTTCTGGATTGCACCCAAAGTTGAAAAAGCCCCGCCTGAGTTAATTCACAAGATAGAGGAAAAAATTCATGCAGTTGAAGAAGTAGCACATGAAAAATTTCATGTTTTGACTGAAAAACTACATCTTACAGATCCTGGTAGCGATTGCTTAGAAAAAAATAAAGAAGATCCTGAAGAAAAAGACCTTGTGCATAAAAACTAACCACTTAGCTCAATACTCGCAAACATCAATCTAGAGTAACCATAAGAGTTGATCATCTTTTAGAAAATTGAATGTAAAAGCTATTTTTGATGAGGAGGAATCAGCTTGAAAATATGATAATAGAAACATCAGCACCGACTAGAGTTGACCTAGCTGGTGGAACGATCGACATTCCACCGCTCTACTTATTTCACGAAGGGGCATCTACCGTTAATTTCGCGATTAATCTTCGTGCCTACTGCCGAATCGAAACTCGTGAGGATGACAAAATCATAATCAGCTCCATAGATAGAGCTGAAACTATAGAGACATCAGTAAAAGAAATAGCCCAATTAAGGACTGAGAGACGACTTGAGTTGCCAGCAAAGCTAGTCTACTTTTTTAAACCTAATGTAGGATTTCAGATGACCATAAAATCAGAGGTGCCAGCGGGTGCAGGATTAGCAGGTTCATCGACCCTCAATATTGCCTGCATTGCAGCGCTTAATAAATTAGTTGGCGATCGTTATCCTGCTGAGAAATTTATTCCGATTGCAGCAGCGATCGAGTGCCAGGTCATCAAAGTGCCAACAGGTTATCAAGACTACTACTCAGCTCAGTATGGTGGAGTCTCTGCTATTCATTTGAATCCTGATGGCATAACCCGCGAAGCAATAAGGACGGATGCTGAAGAACTAGAGCAACGCATCGTCATAGCATATACCGGTGAGCCAAGAAACTCCGGCATAAATAACTGGGAAATTACCAAACGTCACATAGATGGTGATCAAGAAATCTTCGAAACCTTCGAAAAGATAAGAGATATTGCCAAAGAAATGCGCCGTGCGCTCAATGAAAATGATTGGGACGCAGTAGCGGAAATACTCAATCTATCGCATTTACAGCGTAAAAAATTATCAAGCAATATCACAACACCACAAATGGACAGGATAATAGAAAAAGCCAGAGAGAATGGAGCTTTAGCCGTGCAAGTATGCGGAGCAGGCGGTGGAGGTTGCATTGCCTTTTTCTGTGATAAAAACTCTAAAACACAAGTCATCGATGCGTTATCGCAATTTGAAGGTGTAGAAACCCTTGAGTGGAAACTATCTGAGCAGGGATTAAACTTGCAAATCTACTGATCGCTTCTCCAAGCGTCTACGGATTTGCAAAACCATTCAAAAAGTGATTTGCTATTGAATGGATGGTAAGAATAGCTCGTCCAGCACACAAAATCCAATCTTCAAAATTTTTATCTGAGAGAAACGGTGGAAGGCTATGAAAGAACAAAAGAAAGCTGATGAGATAAAGTTTCCAAACTCCAGAAAGATATACGTCGAAACCAATGGCAATGTTGTCAATCACGGCAAGCACTCTCTTAGAGTCCCATTTCGTGAAATTAGGCTAAATCCAACTAGAAAAGCAGATGGAACATTAGAGGAAAATCCACCGGTCAGGGTCTATGACACAAGCGGGCCCTGGACTGATCCTGAGGTAAAATGCAATGTTCACAGTGGTCTTCCCCCGATGAGGTTAGAGTGGATATTAGCCCGTGGAGACGTTGAGGAATACGAAGGGTATAGACCAGCTAGAGTAGAAGATAGAAACAAACCCGAAGATTCTAAGCCGCCTAAAAGACCGATACTCCGAGCAAAATCGGGCAAATGTGTAACCCAAATGCATTATGCAAAGAAGGGCATTATAACGCCTGAGATGGAATTTGTAGCAATTCGCGAGAATCTCGGTAGGCAAATTGCCTTCGAACTGCTTCAAAAAGAGGCTGGTAACGATCGCTCTTCTTTGTATCATCAACATGTTGGACAATCCTTCGGTGCTAGCATACCTAAATTCGTTACACCAGAATTTGTTCGTCAGGAGGTTGCCAGAGGACGTGCGATTATTCCTTCCAACATAAATCATCCAGAATCAGAGCCCATGATAATTGGCAGAAATTTTCTCGTCAAGATCAATGCAAATATAGGAAATTCTGCCGTAGCATCCTCGATTGAAGAAGAGGTTGAAAAAATGCGCTGGGCTACCTTGTGGGGTGCTGATACCGTAATGGATCTGTCGACGGGTAAGAATATACGTGAGACCCGCGAGTGGATAATTCGCAACTCTCCTGTGCCGATTGGGACTGTTCCTATCTATGAAGCTCTAGAGAAAGTAGGTGGCAAACCAGAGGAGCTAACTTGGGAGATTTACAGAGATACTCTAATAGAACAGGCAGAACAAGGCGTGGATTATTTCACAATTCATGCCGGCGTCCGACTAGCTTACATCCCCCTAACTGCTAAGAGAATGACGGGTATAGTCTCGCGAGGTGGTTCCATAATAGCAAAATGGTGCTTAGCTCACCACCAAGAAAGTTTCCTATACACGCATTTCCGGGAGATATGTGAGATCATGCGCACCTATGATGTCGCCTTCTCCCTTGGTGATGGGTTGCGTCCTGGCTCTATCGCTGATGCTAATGACGAAGCTCAATTTGCTGAACTCAAAACTTTAGGCGAACTTACGAAAATAGCCTGGGAGATGGATTGCCAAGTGATGATTGAAGGTCCTGGACATATTCCCATGCATTTGATCAAAGAAAACGTTGATAAGCAAATAGAGATCTGCGGTGAGGCCCCGTTCTATACTCTGGGACCAATTACTACAGATATCGCTCCAGGATATGACCATATAACATCCGCCATCGGGGCTGCCATGATCGGTTGGTATGGAACTGCAATGCTCTGCTACGTAACCCCAAAAGAGCATCTCGGGTTACCGAACAAAGAAGATGTCAAGAATGGAGTAATAGCCTACAAAATCGCAGCACATGCAGCTGATTTAGCAAAAGGCCATCCCGGAGCACAGTATCATGATAACGCACTCTCAAAAGCCAGGTTCGAATTCCGTTGGGAAGATCAATTCAATCTAGCACTTGATCCAGAAATAGCCAGAGAATATCACGATGAAACATTACCAGCAGAGGGCGCTAAATTAGCACATTTCTGCTCGATGTGTGGGCCCCGCTTTTGCTCAATGAAGATAACCCAAGAGTTACGAGAATACGCAGCTCAAAAAGGCTTGTCTGACCAAGATGCGATCTCTAAAGGTTTAGAGGAAAAAGCTAAGGAATTCGTTCTATCTGGAGGCGAAATTTATAAGGAAGTTTAAAGAATTTTCACTCCAAAACCTCAATTAGTCCTTGAATTTCACTGAGATACTGTGCATTCTATATTAGAGCCTTATGGAAAGGCGCGAGAAATTTCAAACCACATCAGGGATAGAATTACCAAACGATTTCAATCCAAGTAACTCTCATTTTGATTATGAGACAGACTTGGGAGATCCCGGCGAATTTCCATTTACTCGGGGCATCAGGCGTAACATGTATCGTGGCAAGCTATGGACAATGCGCCAATACGCTGGATTTGCCACTGCTGAGGAATCAAATAAGCGCTATAAATATCTTCTATCACAGGGCACAACAGGCCTCTCAATAGCGTTCGATCTACCAACTCAGATTGGACTTGATTCAGATGATCCGAGAGCCGTTGGCGAGGTGGGGAAAGTTGGAGTAGCTATCGACTCTCTCGAAGACATGATGGTACTGCTAGATGGCATCCCATTAGACAAAGTCTCAACCTCCATGACGATAAACGCCACAGCAGCAATCCTACTTTGCCTATATCTAGCCGTAGCCAAGAAACAGGGTGTTACCTTTGATAAACTCAATGGAACGATTCAAAATGATATTCTAAAGGAGTACATAGCACGTGGCACTTATATCTACCCGCCTCGGCCATCACTTCGCCTGATAACTGATATATTTGCCTTCTGTGAAAAGGAGGTTCCCAATTGGAACACAATCTCTATCTCCGGATATCACATCAGAGAAGCTGGCGCCACTGCAGCACAGGAGATAGCATTCACACTTGCGGATGCTATATGCTACGTCGAGGCGGCAATATCAGCCGGATTAGAAGTGGATCGCTTCGCTCCACGTCTTTCGTTTTTCTTCAATGCCCATAATAATCTCCTCGAGGAAGTCGCTAAATTTCGTGCGGCTAGAAGGTTATGGGCTAAGATAATGCGCGATCGCTTTGGTGCTCGAAATCCAAAGTCAATGATGCTCAGATTTCACACCCAAACAGCTGGCTCTACATTGACGGCTCAACAACCTGAAGTAAATATAATACGCACAACTATTCAAGCTTTAGCAGCAGTTCTGGGCGGAACTCAATCATTGCACACTAATTCCATGGATGAGGCGCTATCGTTACCAACAGAGCATGCCGCCAGAATAGCCCTTAGAACTCAGCAAGTCATAGCATACGAATCTGGTATAGCTGATGTGGTAGATCCCTTAGCAGGTAGCTACGCAATAGAGGAGCTAACCAATCAACTAGAAAAGTTAGCCTCCGAGTACATTCAAAAAATAGATGAAATGGGCGGAATGTTAAAAGCTATCGAAATGGGGTATCCACAAAAGGAGATTCAAGAGGCAGCATATCAATATCAAAGAGCCGTTGAAAGTGGTGATACCATAGTCGTTGGAGTCAATAAATTTCAAATAGAGGAAGATAACAAAATTCCAATAATGAAAATCGACCCTGAGATTGAGCGGAATCAAATAGACCGTCTGCGAGCGTTAAGGAGTCGCCGTGATTCAGCAAAGGTTGAAGAGACCCTTGCGAGACTCGAAGAGGCTGCCCGAGGAACATCTAATCTACTCCCATTCATTTTAGAGGCTGTAGAGGTTTACGCCACTGTTGGTGAAATATCTAATCGTCTTAGAAAGGTCTGGGGAGAATATCAAGAAACTATAACCATTTAACCTGGAGCCACCCCAGAGCATTTTTAAGTTCTTCTGACTTAAGAAACCTGGTTATTCAATAAACCAGATTATGACAGTTACATCAGAGTTGCTCGCCGCGTTTGCTATACTGCTCATCATATCAGGAGCCTGTATACTCTTTGCTTCGTTATTAGTCTTTAGGAGATTAATAAGACTTCTTCCAAAAGGTAATTTGAGAAATAAATGGAAGCTGCTCTTCACACTGTCCATTTTTTTTATCATCGGCTATGTCTCATACGTAATCTCAATGCTCTTGAAAGTGTCCTTCGAATGGCATGATCTGATAGTAGGTATCATCTTCTTCTTCGGAGCAATTTTCGTTTGGTTATCCAGTAAAACCACAGTAAGAACAATACTTGACGTCCGTAGAATTGCAAAACTAAAGGCAGAGAGCATCACAGACCCTTTAACTGGAATATTTAACAGACGTTATCTCATGCGCAGACTAAAGGAAGAAATAGAACGCTCTCATCGTTACAAAACGCCGCTCTCATTGGCTATCTTTGATATAGATAACTTTAAGATGATCAATGACACCTATGGCCATTTAGTCGGTGACAAGGTCCTAATTTTAATCTGTAGTATGATTCAAGAGAATATTAGGAAAACAGATTTTGCAGCTAGATATGGTGGAGAGGAAATATGCATCTTAATGCCTGATACTAAGCCGTCGAAAGCCTTTCATGTTGCAGAAAGAATAAGGACTAAGATCCAAGAAACCAGTATTTGTTTTGAACAGGACGGGGCTCAATTACAGATAAATGTTACAGTCAGCGTTGGCATTGCATCACTATCAAATGCAAATTCACCAGAGGAATTGATAAAACAGGCCGATAATAATCTCTACAAGGCAAAGCGAATGGGTAAGAACATGGTCATCGGTCATAACGAACCAGATCATGACGAAACTTCTGCCCCACTGCGTTTATCCGAAACGGCTTCAGCTGGAGAAACACCTCCTCAATAAAGGCATTAATGAAATGCTTTGAAAATTAAAAAATCGAATCCGCGCCCCGCAGTTTGCCAGGCTAAGAATCTTTTTGGCTTAGCAAACTCTAAATGTGAAGCTTATTCGGAAAGCATCGGATGGGAATTGACAGAGCCTTAAATAATAAACACAATAGGATTTTAATGAATTGAACACATTAGATCATGTTAGTCAACTCAAAACTAACAGACTTCCGAGAAGATTATGTAAATTGAAGCAAGCCTTTTTAACTTAAAAAGCTTAACCGATCATAAAAACGACGACGGCTTTATGGTTAAAGATAGTAATCCACTAGTTGCGATAATAATGGGGAGCAAATCTGATTGGGACACGATGAAGATTGCCTCTGATACTCTGCACGAGTTCGGAATCCCTCACGAAAACAGGATTGTTTCAGCTCACCGTACACCTGACTTGCTTTTCGAATTTGCAAAGTCTGCTGAACTCAGAGGAATCGAAGTAATAATAGCTGGAGCTGGTGGAGCTGCACATCTACCTGGAATGTGCGCATCTCAAACGATACTGCCAGTTTTAGGTGTTCCAGTCCAAAGCAAAGCTCTAAATGGTCTAGATTCGCTACTCTCAATAGTTCAAATGCCAGCTGGAATCCCCGTAGGCACTTTAGCAATAGGGCAGGCGGGAGCCAAAAATGCGGCACTCCTCGCGATCTCCATCTTAGCCGTATCCCGGCCTGAATTACGAGAGAAATTGAAAATTTTTCGTCAAAAACAAACACAACAGGTTCTGGAGTCAAAATTAGACTAGAGACCGGAGTGAAAAATTATGAAGCAGATCTTACCTAACGCTACGATAGGAATTTTCGGAAGTGGCCAGTTAGGCAGGATGTTTGCAATAGAAGCTAGAAAAATGGGCTATCGCGTTCACACTTTTTCTCCAGACACTGATACTCCGACTGGACAAGTAGCAGATATTGAGACGACCGCAGATTACCTAGACACAGACGAAGTTAAAAAGTTTGCTCAAGCCGTGGATGTCATAACATTTGAATTTGAAAACATACCATCAGAGACGATACAGATAGCCTCGCAGTTCGCGCCAGTCCATCCAAAAGGAGAGGTTCTGCACATCACCCAAAATCGCTTACGCGAAAAAAATTTTCTGCGAGAAAATGGCTTTCCTCACGTAACGTACTCGCATATAAAAACTATCGATGACCTAAGATCTTCAGTTAAAGAAATAGGATTTCCCTGTGTGCTAAAAACTGCTGGCTTCGGCTATGATGGCAAGGGCCAAACTAAAATTACCTCAGAGACAGAGATCGAAACAGCATTTTCTAATCTCAGCGGTCAAGATGGCATTTTGGAAGCCTTTATTAATTTCAAAAAAGAAGTCTCGGTTGTTTGCGCCAGAGATATGAATGGCAACTTCGTACACTACGGCGTCATAGAAAATACTCACACCAATCACATACTCGATACATCCTTCGCCCCAGCTGATATCTCAGAAAAAATCTATCTCGAAGCAGTAGAAATAACTTATGATATAGCTCAAACCTTCGATTACGTTGGTACGCTTTGTGTTGAGTTTTTCCTAACCGAAGATGAAAATTTGATAGTTAACGAAATCGCCCCACGACCTCATAATTCAGGTCATCTAACCTTCGATGTCTGTATCGCATCTCAGTTTGAACAACAATTACGCGCTGTCTGCGGTCTACCACTAGCCTCTACATACATGCATTCACCATGCGCAATGGCAAATTTACTCGGTGATTTATGGGAAGATGGAGAACCAAACTGGATAAATGCACTCAGCCATCCGAATATAAAACTGCATCTATACGGTAAATCTGAACCAAGACCGAAGAGGAAAATGGGACACCTTACTGCCACAGCAAAAGATGCTCAAACAGCCCTCGATACAGTCAAAAATGCTAGACGAAACCTTATTAATACGGAGTTAAATAGCTGATGAGATCAATGACAGGATTTGGACAGTGTAACTTCGCAAATGAAAAATATCAAATATGTGTGGAAATAAAGAGTTTGAATAACAGATTCCTGAATATCAACCTTCGCCTTCCTCAAGAACTCAATACGATTGAAATACCCATACGAAAATTGATATCAGAGAGACTGATGCGCGGATCTATCGAACTTAACCTAACATATAGAAAAAATCTCCCGGTGCTTTTTGAGCCCAATCGCCCCCTCATAGAAGGATTTCTAGACGTCATGGCACAAATAAAACAGAACTACGCAATTGATGGCAATATAGATTTAAACACAATAGCCAGATTACCACATGCAATTCTTCCCAGAATGGAAAAGCTTGACAAGGAGCTTGCAGATTCAATCCTCGAGGCAATAAAAATGGCATTGAATCAATTAGAACTAATGCAGGAACAAGAAGGCAAGATAATAGAAAGCAACTTGAATGCAAGTTTATCTAAGCTAGAGGAATTGGTAATCGAAATAGAGAAACTTTCAGAAACTGCGCTGAAGGAACAGTTTCAGATAATTTCCAAGAGAGTCTCAGAGCTATTGAAAGTTGAGCTTGATTCCGCTCGTTTGGCGCAAGAGGTAGCATATCTTGCTGAAAGAGCAGATATAACTGAGGAAGTAACGCGCCTCAAAAGTCACATACATCAATTCAAAGAAACGTCTAAACAACATAGAGCAATAGGTAAAAGCTTGGATTTTCTAACTCAAGAGCTTAATAGGGAGACTAACACAATCTTATCAAAAACCCCGAGTATAAAAATCAAAGAAATAGCGCTCACATTAAAAAATGAAATTGAAAAGATACGTGAGCAGGTACAGAACGTCGAGTGACTGATTTTATCGTACAGTAGAATCAAAAAGCTGATAGAGATTCTATGACTACTGATAGCTGATTGCTAACTATGACCTTTAGTAGTAGAGAAAGCCTGATATAAATGTGTTTGTACTACTCCTCATATTCAAGCAATTCTAAGCAGTACCAGAGCTCCGCTTGACAAAACAGCTTCTTTCCGTCAAACTTTCTTTTTTCTGCTTCTTCAGACTGAGATATTTTAAATTTAACTCTCTCAGGTGCCGCTTTCAGTAGTTCTTAATCAGGACTGGTTAGCGGAGAATAGGGAAGACGGGTGAAAGTCCCGCACGGTCGCGCCACGGTGAAAGGATCAAACAAATGATCTGAAGTCCGGAGACCTGCCTGAGAGAGATGCCTAATGATGCCTCGCGTCAAGGCATTCGGGCAAGACTTAGAGTTATACTTAGGCTCTATCTTTTTGCCTGTTTGCTGCGACAGGCAAAAGGGTGGAGCCTAAATCATTTTTGAAGACTTTGTAATCTTGTATGCGACCCATTTTTTCATCAATGAACAGAAGATTTTTTCTGTTGATCTTTTGGATAGCTCTCCTGCAGGCGTGCTTCGATCGAAGCTCAACTGAGGGAGAATCAAGAAATTTCATCGATGATCTTGGCAGGCAAATATCAGTACCTAGAAAAGTCGAAAGGGTCGTTTCTCTTGCACCTAGCTTGACTGAAATCATATTTGCAGTAAATGCTGAGGAAAAATTAGTCGGCGTTACGACCTTTTGCGATTTTCCAGAAGAAGCTAAAAAAATTGAGAAAGTCGGAGATACGATCCGACCCAACATGGAAAAAATCATGGCACTCAAACCAGACATTGTTCTTGTCTCAACTGCTTCACAACTCGAAGGTTTCACTAAGTCTCTCGAGCAAAATGGTGTAAGTGTTTATGTAACCCATCCGCGAAATTTAGAAAGTATTTTCCACGACATTGAAGTCATTGGGGAAATACTAGATAGATCAGAGCAGGCAAATCAGCTGGTCATGAAGCTTAAGGAAAGAGTCTCCGCCGTTGAAAATAAAACAAAGTTCCTACCAAAGCCCAAGGTCTTCGTTCAAATTGACAAGTCTCTATTTACAGTGGGTAGGGATTCTTTCATAACTGACTTGATAGTAAAAGCAGGTGGAGTGTCTGTTACCGCAAATGTCGATTCAGCGTATCCAAAATTAAGCAAAGAGACTGCACTTGCATTAAATCCTGATGTAATCATTCTTACAGACAGTTATGACAATGATGAGCCTAATGAAGTATTCATAAATTCTGAAGCCGTGAGGAAAGGCAGAGTTTTTAAGATAAACTCAGACGTTCTATCAAGACCTGGACCTAGAATCGTCGATGCTCTGGAACAACTTGCTGAGGTGATTCATAAATGAAATCTGCTATCGAAACTAAAGATAGACGTGGCACATTCTACTTAAAGCCAAGTAAATTCGGGCTGGTTTTAATAGTAGCTTTCATGCTTTCTGTTATATTTGCTGTCTTGTTAGGTAGCGAAAAACTGCATTTTTCACATTTAACTCCTCTTCAAAAGCAGATTTTGTTTGAAATCAGGATTCCGAGGGTTTTACTTGGTATTTTCGTAGGAGCCAGTTTAGCTTTGTCAGGCGCTGGCTTACAAGCTCTACTTAGAAATCCGCTCGCAGAACCTTATCTTTTAGGCGTTTCGAGTGGTGCGGCTCTAGGCACTATAATTTCATTTGCACTATCGTTCAACTCTGACACTTCGCGTTCTTTATTTGCATTTTTGGGAGCTTCTTTAGCTACTTTTTCTGTTTACAACATGGCAAAATCCAAGACCGGAATGAGCATAGAAAGACTGGCTCTATCTGGCATAATTGTGACTACACTACTTTCATCCATCATAGTGCTGCTGACTTCCCTGCTTGACTCTACAAGATTAAGAAGCTTTACATTCTGGCTATTGGGAGATTTATCTCAAGCCACACGACATGCATTTTTCTTTGTCTTAATTGTTTGCTCCATCGGACTATTGCTGCTTTTCTCACAGGCTAAAGCACTCAATTTAATGATGATTGGTGAAAAGGACGCATTTGATTTTGGAGTCGAGGTCGCAAGGGTGAAATTACTAGTTTTCATCACCTCATCTGCTCTAGTCGGTGTGTCAGTTGCTGCGAGTGGCTCTATAGGTTACGTAGGTTTGGTGGTGCCACATTTAGTGCGCCTTGTAGTTGGCAGCGATAATCGATATGTGCTGCCATTTTCCGCTCTGGCTGGTGCCATTTTCGTAGTCTTTGCAGACACCCTGGCAAGGATATTGATTCCGCCTCGTGAGTTACCAGTCGGAGCTATAACTGCTATAATCGGCGCCCCTATGTTCATATATCTTTTAAAGAGAACCTGAGTCGGAAAAACAAATTTTATTCGGAAAAGCGATGATCGAGGCGAGGGATATATCAGTAGGTTATGATGGCTTACAAGTTGTAAGTGAGGTATCCTTTCGCGTTGAAACCGGGAAAATAGTCTTTCTTTTGGGTGCTAACGGTGCTGGTAAAACGACTATACTGAAAGCCCTGAACGGAACATTGAAGCCTTATAGCGGAGAAATCCTCCTCGAAGGAAAACCATTACACCAACTCTCCAGACGTCAAATAGCCAAAAAAATCGCTGTTGTAGCCCAGGAAAGTGAAACGAAGTTTCCCGTGACCGTATTAGAATTTGTTTTAGCCGGTCGCTTTGCTAACACGGCATTTTTTGCTTGGGATACCGATGAGGATCTGCAAATTGCTCTCGAGTGTTTAAAACTCTGTGATTTAGATGGATATGAAAATCGGCTGATGAATCAGCTTTCAGGTGGTGAGAGACAGAGAGCCGTATTGGCCAGAGCACTCGCAACTCAAGCAAGAATCTTACTTTTAGATGAACCAACTAACAACCTCGACCTCTCGCATCAGATCTCAATATTTAAACTAGTAAGACAAAGATGTAAGAATTGTCTCTCGTCGGCAGTTGTAGTCACACATGACGTAAATCTTGCTTCCGAATTCGCAGATGAAATAATTCTGCTCAAAAATGGAAAGATATTGGCTCAAGGCAAATCATCCGTAGTATTGACGGAAAAAAATTTACGCTTAATCTTCGATGTAAACGTTTTGCTAGATACTAATCCTGTAACAAAACACCCAAGAGTCACTCTCATGTATGACACTGGATGAAACTTTATGAGCTAAACATGGAATAACTTCTAGATACGGATATTTGGTTCTCAAAAGTTTACGTGAGCTGAAGAGTTTAACTTCAGGATTTTTTGATAAGCCGTTAAGGGAACGCAGTGAGAATCTGCGACTGCCCGCGCAACTGTGAAGGCGTTTTAGCCAGCACTCTGTCGAGATGACAGAAAAGCCACTGCCTCTTCGAGGTGGGAAGGCGTGTTGGTTTAAGCCTGAGTCAGGATACCTTACGGCTTAATAATTCAACCATCCCGCGTCGGGCGGGAAAAGGAGGAAGAAAATTATGAAAAAACAAATGATGAATTTAATTTTTGTCTTAGCGTTCACGATTTTCACATTCGGACAGACGGTGAAAATCCAACTCGTAGAGAATGGCAAGCCTGTGGCATCACAAAAGGTTAAAATTTCATCTGCCACAGTCATCATAGAAACCCAAACTGATTCTCAAGGGAATTTGCAAGTCGATTTGCCCGATGGGCAGTATCTCATATCTTATTCAGACAAACGAGGAATCCTAAACATCCGAGACGGCAAAGCTGAATCACTCGAGATTACCGAAGTCGTTGTGATCTCAGCAAATTTATTACAGTCGATCGGCGAAGTATCAAAGACAGTAAACATCATAAATGCGTCTGAGATCAGAGATAGAGGCGAATTTAATCTGATTGATTCTCTGCGCACACTACCGGGCTTTAGAATACAACAGCTCGGCGGATTTGGCCGATTAGCTAGCATAAAAACCCGAGGTCTCAGAAATCAAGATACTGCGATATTACTGGACGGGGTCAGATTTCGTGATGCAGCCTCTATTAATGGCGATGCAACAGCATTTTTAGCTGACATTACGCTAGGTGGCATCTCTCGACTCGAAGTTATGCGAGGTGCAGGTTCATCATTATATGGAACTAATGCTATTGGCGGCACCATAGACTTGCAAACAATTCAACCTGCACCGGGACGCAACGCAGAAATTACCTTCTTCACCGGAGGTTATGGATTGAATAGTTTTCAGGGTAGATTCGGTGATGGCAACGAAAAATTCGCTTACAATTTGAATGTATCGAGACTAATCTTCAGCAAAGGCATTGACGGTCAAGATGACGCACATAATGCTAATGTGCGTTCCAGAATCGAATTTAATCCTACGAAAACAACAAACATCTCCGCAAGATTCTTTATCTCAGACGCTTACGTAAGGTTAAACTCAAGCCCTGACACAATCGGCACTCTACCTTCCTCGAATGCCACAATAATCAAAGCCATACCGCTAACCAAATCAGAGTTAAAAAGATATGAAGCCGGCACACCAATCAATCAACTAAACCGCGGTAACGCCACATTCATTCCAGATGTGAATGATCCAGATAACAATCAAAAATCTAAATTCTTCAATGCTCAGCTAGCATTTACCAAACTCCTGAGCAATAAATTGATCCTGAAAGCCTTGTACTCAGGATTAAAAACTTCTCGCAAGAATAATAACGGGCCGCTAGGAGTCGGCTTTCAGAGTGCCTCAACTTCAATTTTCGATGGCTTGATTCAGACAGTTAATACAAGACTGGATTGGAACCCAAATCGCATCCATGAAATGACAATTGGCTACGAGTTTGAGCATGAAAAATACGCAAATGACGGATTCACGCCGAATGGAGCCGGTAATTTTTTCACTAGAGCTTATCAAACC
Source organism: uncultured Blastocatellaceae bacterium (assembly GCA_964486055.1). Taxonomy (GTDB): domain Bacteria; phylum Acidobacteriota; class Blastocatellia; order Pyrinomonadales; family Pyrinomonadaceae; genus J014. Next base: position 12,101 of record CAZALE010000003.1, on the reverse strand, counting down.
AGCAATGCCTTTTTTGCTCAAGACATAGTCAAGCTCTTGGACGGGCATCTCACATTGAGCGGAGGTTTTAGAATTCAGCTTTTCGATTTAGCTGCACCAAAATTTAGTCGCACAAATGCACCTTACCAAAATTTAGTGCTCGAGGATCCACCTACTGCTTATACGTTTGACGGATCAGCTTCCTACCTGATTCCTAGCACTCGAACCAAGCTACGCATACATGTTGGAAATGGATATCGAGTGCCTAGCCTCTACGAACGATTCGGTACATTCTTCAGCTCTTTCTCACAAAGCTTTACAGCCCTCGGTGATCCTGATCTGAAACCAGAAAGAGCTTTAACAGCAGATATAGGAGTCGAACAATCAACGATAAATGACTCTCTAAAATTCTCTGCCAGTTATTTTTACACAAAACTCATAGAGACAATCGGCTTCGGTAGCCCAGCAAGGAACATTGGTTCGACAACACGCCCCTTTGGCGGCTACTTCAACACGAAAGGTGGAATCGCACGAGGAGTCGAATTTTCGGCAGAGGCTAAGATATCCAACTTTACCTCACTCTTCGCCTCATACACCTACACAAACACCGATCAAAGACAACCACAAGTTGCTGGAAGTGGCATCATTAAAACCTTGGCAATACCTGAACATCAATTCACTCTGCTCATGAACCAACGGGTCAAAAATCTGCTTATTAGCGCTGATTTCCTCGCCACCAGTAGTTATCTAGCTCCCATTTTTAGCAATTCGACATTCAGAAACTATATCTACCGCTTTGAGGGAAATCGCAAATTAGATGTGACTGCGAGCTATGAAATTCCTTCGAAGCGCGAAAAGTTTCGAGTGCGAATTTTCGGCAGCATGGAAAATCTGCTAAATCAAGATTACTATGAAAACGGCTTCAGAACATTCGCACGCTACGGTAGAGCCGGAATAACATTAAGCTTCTAATATGCCGGTTTCAGGTCCGTCCCTGATCTCACACGCGGACGGACCTTCTATTGTTACACCCTTTTACACTACTCTTTACCATCTAAGACTTCATGCAACCTCCGTATCCATATCGCCGTCGAAAAATCAGAATAACTTCTCAAATGCTGACAATGTGATAAAATAACCAAGGAGCCAGTTTCTTATGTTAAAGATTTCCAGTTCAACAAAAGTCATTTTTCCTTTGATATCTACATTGCTTCTAATGCCTTCCCTATTTGCCCAACAAACCCGAGTCATAACCAACTTTGATCTTGAAAAATACCGGGAAAAACGCATTCAGGCCGAACAAGAATACCTTCAAACCTATCAAAGCAAAGGGCTTCCCTCGCCTGAAGAGATAGATAGAATAAGCGAGGAACGAAAACGAAAAACAGCTGAATATGCTCAATCACTAGACCAAATGAAATCCCAGCTAAGTCAATACTTCCAGCAACGAGCTGATGAGTTAAAATTGCAGATAGCTTCGATAGATGCCCAAATCTCGTATGTGCGTCAAGTAATTGCGGAAGACCGAGGAGTCTACAGAGGTGGCATCATTTCTAGACCGATACTGGCAGGAAGCTTTATCAGCAGCGCTATTGGCAGAACTGTGACGAATACCTCTTTTTCTACAACATCAAACATTCCTCCGAATGTGCAACTTGTTCAGAGTTACTCCTATGCAGTCCCTACCGCTACTGACATTCGAAATCGCGTCAACGGAGTTTTACTCCAACAAGCACCTCCAATCTCTCAGATATCCCAACCCAACGGACTTATCTTCTTCCCTGTGATAATCGACAATACAGATTACAGAAATGAGCAGTTGCTACAAGAATTACGAACTTTAGAGCGTATACGTGCAGGATTGGTGGCGCAGCTCTCTGCATTAGAAGATCAAGCTAGACGCGCCGGGATCAAAATCTATTGACCCACCGCAAACTCATGTTTAATTCGAAATGATGAGAGGACAAAAAGCTAGATAGCGCTCGTCGTCATAGCTGAAATTTATCATTGATGATAATGGCGAATCGCAGAAATCATGCATAAAGATTCCAGCTGGATGTACTGGGAATTGCTTAAAAAGCAAACAGTATCTAGCTCGATAAGATTAAGCCCAAATTTAATTGGTAAACCTACACCCCGCTCGAAAATTTACCGCCATCCAATCACGATAAAACTTATTCCATCTAAAAACATTTGTTTTACACGGAAAAATTCAAACCAGATTGAAGAGTATTCAGAAATTCACCGATAACCCTAATCAGAAATTATGAGAAAACTCATTTTGTCAAAACACAGTAACAACTGATGGTACTTCGAAGCTGCTAAGACTTGAGATCTGCTATTCCATATGCTAGTCTAAGGAAGATAAATTGAGACCATAGTCAATCATTCATTAGTTCACGATAGAAGTTTTTATTATGAAAAATATCGCAGAAGGCACCATACATACTACCCCGGATGATCTGAAAGAAATATTGAATTGCCAGCCAACTTTGCTAGAAAAATGGGATAGCCTCACGGCACTTGCCCGAAACGAGTGGATTTGTTGGATCACAAGCGCCAAAAAAGAAGAAACAAGAAAAAAACGCATTGAAAAATTTAGAGCAGAAATAACTTCTGGTAAGCGTAGACCGTGTTGCTGGGCAGGTTGTCCTCACCATAATCCCAATACAAAAAAATGTTTTAATCATAAACAACGACCAGATACTAAAAAATGAAGCTACAGTTTTCACACAAATTTGGCTTTCCTGTATTTCTTTTTATCTTTACTTGGGTAATCCGCGCAATTTACTCCTATCGATTTCAATGGCTGGCCGGAGATTCTTACGACTATATCGAGATCGCAAACGGAATTCCCAGGTTCGAGTTTTCACTTGGTGGTCAGCCGACTACGTTTCGCCCGCCTCTTTATCCACTACTTATTTCCATATTTCCCGCTCTTCCAATGAATTGGACATTGGATGGATTGACGGCCGTCATAGTGTATTTCGTCTCACAAGGCACTTGCAGAGAGAGAGAGTAAGCTCGCCGCATTCTTATTTGCTATAAGCCCTTTGTCCATACACATGTCGGCGACTTGGATGACTGAGCCGCTTTTACCGCGTTAATAGTAGTTGGAATGTGGTGTTGGAAACGCAATCGTACTATTGCCTCCGGCGTCGCGTTTGGACTTGCCATGTTAACGCGTCCGATCGTTCTACCGATGCTCTTATTCGCGATACTGATTCAATTTATTCGACGAAAGCCAATGCGACCAATTCTATTTATTACAGCGTTGAGCATTTTAGTTGCGACGCCATGGATAATTAGAAATACACTATTAGAGAATAAACTGACTCTTACACAAAAATCAGCATTAGGTACAAACCTTTTATACGGGACGTTCACCAGGAAAGAGTTTGGTCAAGATATTTGGAATGAGGCGCTCAAACGCTATAAAGGATGCGACAATGAATGTGCTTTCGAGCTTGCTATCGAACGCATCCGCAATGGAATACAAGACGGGAGTTGGTTTAAAGCTCGACTGGAACAATATCCTCGCCTAATAATTGATACTGGCACATCGCTCGCTCCCGAGTTTGCGAATGGACCAGTGCTCTATCGTCTGATCTATGTCTTGTTACAGTTAGCCGGTTTAATTCTTGCAATTGTTGGGCTTAAAAATCAACCCATCCAAGTCTGGCTCACACCGGCATTCTTACTTTTATTCCATCTACCACTTTGGATAGAAGCACGCTATTTCCTACCTGCGGCACCGTTTATGAGTATTTTGACTGCAGCTGGAATGGTGAAGATCTATGATCATCATATAAAACCTTCTACCGCACGATTCGGATTCTGAACACTGGTATCCGAATCGTAAATTTAATAAGTTTTTACCCAATCAAAGCCCGAAAGCGACCCACACCTCCATTACCAGCACATGTGAATCCGATCAGATACGATCAAAGAGACCCAAAGTATTCTAAGTGACGTCATTGACATAGAGAAATCTTCGTTTTGCTTGCAGCTAATCAACGGCTCGCGCTTCATTCCCCTGCAAAGCAGCTTGGCTGGAATCACTTATTAAACGCTTTCACAGGAGCCGTGTCCCAAGGGGAACATCACGATCAGGAACGCAGAGCACCACCTCTCCATGCTCATTGTGAAATCCGGTAACCAAACACTCGGACATCAATGGGCCTATCTGTTTCTTTGGAAGATTTACAACGGCTACAACCAGCTTACCAATGAGGTCTTCCGGCTTGTATAGAGCTGTTACCTGCGCGCTGGACTTCTTTATGCCAAGTTCCTCGCCAAAATCCACGTGGAGAATATAGGCAGGCTTCTTGGCTTCAGGGAACTCTGACACTCTCACGATTCGACCGACGCGGAGTTCTACTTTAAGAAAATCCTCGAATGAAATAGTTTCCATACGCACCTCCGTAGCTGCTAACGATCGAGACAACGCGAGCGGCAACCACCAGTACGCAACTCCGAGTTTAATATCTAAGTTCGAATTTAACACGCAAGTTTGATAAGAAAGTTGGCTACCCGCGCCCTCACGTCCATTGATTCGTTATACGTGTTTTGGTTTTTTACCTTGTGCCGTTGGATGCCGAGCGTGATGCAAGAATCAAATATCCAATCACTGTTGCCGAAGTGATCGCTATGACCAACGGCACAAAAAGATAACCAAGACTGCTTATTCGACCAAGAGCAATGCTAACCATCTGCAAAGAAATTATGGCAAACAGCTACACCGATTGAAGTTCGATAACCTTAATAAAGTTGACTGCCAAATAATACTGTCGTTCAGCATTGTCTTCAGCGAATGAAAATTCTTTCTCATCCGATTGGTCGAATACCTAATTTCTCACACAC
>CAZALE010000003.1:0-7159 GCA_964486055.1 uncultured Blastocatellaceae bacterium | reverse complement strand
AGCGAATGAAAATTCTTTCTCATCCGATTGGTCGAATACCTAATTTCTCACACACCTCGACAATTCGTTGTGCTGCACCGTATCGGTCCGCATAGAACTCCGACTCCCGGATGCGCACAAAGGTCCATCCGGCGCGCTCCAGCTGCCGCTGCCGGGCCATGTCCTGTTCGAATTTCTCGGGTCCGTGCCAGGCCTCACCATCACACTCCACGGCCAGTCGATTAACGAGTCCTTCGACTACCAAATCAATGCGATAGCCCGCCACGTCAACTTGCGAGCGGAGCCGGTACTTTCTCCGTAACAGCTCCAGCGCGACATCAACCTCAAACCAGCTTTCATACGGATCAGGTTGTTCGCCGGGCTGTCGCGAACGGCGTTTTGCTTCCCGCTCTAGACGATCTAGTTCCTCGTACAGCGCCTCAAGCGCTGCCTGCCCTGGACTGTAGAAGAAGTTGAGAAGTCGCCAACGCAGATCTTCCCGACTGAGGTCGTGCTGTTGCACGCTGTGAAACAGCCATACCTGATCTCTGGCGCGGCTCATAGCCACATTGAAGCGCCGTTGGTCGGGAAGGCCCGTCAACGCCCTGAAATTGTGATTGGGGGCGACGACAAGCGACAAGAAGATCACATCCCTCTGGTCGCCCTGGAAAGTAGCGGGTACTCCGCAGCGGAGCTTTCTCTCCTCACGAACGCTCGGGTCGAGCACTTCGGCAAGTCTCTTTTCAATCAGCTCTGCCTGAGCGTGACCCTGTAGGACGATGACCCCCATGGTCTTGCCTTTATAAGCCTCGTCTTCGAGGCACGCTCGAATTCTCTCCACGATTACTTCTGCCTCAGCACGGTTGAGGATTCGCGCGCCATCTCCTTCGCAGGCGCCTTGCTCCACGAACTCCACTCTCAACGGCAGAAGCCTTTTGGGTGGCGGCTGGCGCAGCGGAATCAAGGGAGCATCTGTATAACACAGGTCGTTACTGAAGCGAATGATCTCGGGTACGCAGCGGAAGTGCTCACGAAGCGAGATCACGTTCCCGAAGGCGCGTTCGGCATGATCATAGAGGCTTGTATCAGGCCGAAATTCGTCGCGGAATCGAAACTGCCCGAGATGGTCGCGCGCGAGTCGCGCGATGTCGTCTTCGAGCACGCCCACTGCTTCAGGGCTGTTCTGCTTATCGTCGCCGACAATGACAATACGTTTCGCCACGAGCAGCAGCGCCAGTGCCTCGATTCCGGCCTGCGAAGCCTCATCCACGATTACGGTATCGAAAACACCCGGGGTCGGATCTGTCGTCTCCCACAGTTTGTGAAGGGGCATGATCCAGGCCGGTATCTTCGGGATGCATGCTATAAGATACTGGCGGGCTGTACGTTGGTGCTTATAGGCGTGCTTGCCCGTTCCCTTTCCGATACGGGCTACCGCTTTCGTCCAAGCTATGAGGCTCTGCACCGTCCTATCGTCCAACCGCCGGAAGAATGCTTGCCAAGCCTTGAGAGCCGCTAGCTCTTCGAGCTTCTTCTCGACGCTGAGTTGTAGTCGGTGCCGCTCCTCGGTGAGTTTCGCATAGTATCCTCGGACAGTAACCTTGCGGAGCCACGCTTTCGCCGCGGCCCAGTTCCACGCCTGTTCAAGTTGCTGCAGGCAGGCTTTCCACTCAGGGTCACCTTGAGAGGATTGGATCAAGGTTGCAAGCTGGGGGCATACCTCCCCAATGGAATCGAGCAGCTTCTTATAACGAACAAAGCGATACTTCTCCGCCTTGAGGCCCTCTCGGGTTCTCCACGCAGCGTCCCACTTCGTTGGGTTACGCTCTTCGATGGCGCGGGCGAGGTCAGCCATGCAAGGGTGGACGTTCTGAGCACCAAGACTGCGAATTGCGCTAAGCCACTCCTCGAGCGACTTCCTTGCCTGATCTGCACGCTTAAAGGCCATTGTGCCTTCAATCAAGCGGCGCCATGTTGTGCGCCCATCTCGTTCTGACAAGCTCTCTCGTGCTTCTATGGGGATTACGTCCATCACCACAGAATCTGCGTTTCTGAGAAACCCCAGCACCTCGCGGAATTGTTGAGCAAGCTCACAGATCTCATCAGCTGCACCCCTGGGGTCAGCAAAGGTTGGATTGGACCCAGGCCATACCGCATAAAAGCGACTGACGAGATTCCGTAACTCCATGAATCCGACCAGCGTGTCGAGCAACTTCTGCTCGCGAGGAGCCTGCCCGCTTACCCGGCAGCATTTCTCGATGTAGCGAGTCTCTCGCACAACACGAGGGGCAATAATACCCCAACCTCGCCAGCCGCCATTCTTGAAATGTTCGAGGCGTCGCTGGGCATCGCTCAATAGCTTCCCATCCTCGATATCAGACGGTATGTCAATCCTCGCGGTACCCGCACGTCGGCGGGCCAGCTGAATCTTGTTAACGAGGTAAGCAACTTTCTGTTCGAGGCGGTCCCAGCGAGCATTTTGCCCCACAAGGAAGTCCTTCAGGATTTCGCTTGTCAGGTTACCGAGCCTGCGATTCGCTCGTGTCGCGTGTTCTTCCAATTGACCGAGAAAAACCCTGCATGCATCTAGGCTTGCGTCAGAAAGCCGCTGAAGTGTGCTCAGGTACTCCTCGGGCAGCCCAGCTAGCGCGGCGGTGACTTCCCTTTCTGCTGCATTCAGCTTTTCAACCACTGCTACAAACTCAGTAGGGTTTGGAAGATCAAAACGGCCTATCCTCAGGAGAAGCTCGTTGAGCCGCTCCTGAGTTAGCGTGGCATGAACGTCGGCGAGGAACACCACCTCTTCAGGCTGCAAAGGACAACCCTTCTGATCATCAACTAAAGCTGGAAACCAGCTGTGCGTGTCTCGTTCTTTCTCGAGTTGTCTGGCGATCTGGGCAGCGGTCCCTGTGTAACCGCCGGGGAGCGTATGCGAATGGGTCTCCGCCTCACGACACTCACGTAGTTTTCGGTCTACGCTCGCAATTTTACCTTCAATCTCACTCAACTCCTTTTCTAATCGCTCGATCTCCCGTTGTGCCCACTGTTCCCCTTTCCATTCGTTCTTCCGGGAAAGAATGCCCCGGACACTGTCCTCCAGAAGGCGATGATCCTCGCGCGATGAGCCAAAGGCCGTGACGCAAAGAGTGCGGATATCCCCCGGGAGCAAATCGCGCAGCACCGCTAGCGCCTTAGGGGCTTGTGCTGTGACAAGGACCCGTTCACCTTTTGCGAGAAGGTGACAGATCAGATTGGCAATGGTGTGGCTTTTGCCTGTGCCGGGCGGCCCCTTGACGAGCACATAGGGTCGCCTCCTTAGACGCTCGGCGATCTGACGCTGTTCGTCGTTCGTCGGCAGAGGGAAGTAAAGGCGACCATCTCCTTCACCAAGGTCACTGTCGGAGTGCGAGTTGGCCGCATCGTTTCCGAGATCTCCTGGCGTGTCCCCCTCGCTGACGAAGCGCTCCCACGGTGCTGTTGTTGCGAAAGCCGGCTCATCCTCGCAGGTTTTCAGAAAACGGTTGATTAGCTCTTCATACGCAGTCGGTCGTCTCTCACGAAGGATGAGTGCGGGTGCATAGCTGACTCGGAAAGTGTCGTCTGCTCTTTCCAGCGGCTTCCAGACATCTTCGCTGACTTGAGCATCTGCACGCGCCTTGTTTGCGATGATCCGCAGAACCTCGACCACGCTTGCCCTGTCCCAGGCACGAACGTCTAGTTCCTCGAGCCGATTTTCAAGGTCGGTCCTCTCGAGTCGGGGCCGATCCTGAAGTTCCAGCATGTCCAGTTCAACGCGAAACTTCTCAAAGGAGGCCGCCGGACCTACTGTAAGAACGCCTCGAGTCGCATCGAGACTGATTTCGGCAGGAGCCGTGAGCAAGTGACGCTTGACGGTCGTACCAGTCGAATCGCGCCAGTGCAGGAGTCCCACTGCCAAAAACAGTTCATAGCGCTCCTCGGCCTCTTCGAGCCGCCGGCGCATGAAGTCCACATTTTCATAGACATTTTGGACCTGTTGCCACCGACGCATCTCCTGCGCCCAGGGGGTCCAGCGATTCGCCAGGTAATCGAGCCAGATCTTCCCAACCTCAGGATAATCCTCCAAGCGCCGTACTTCGCTAACCTTTTCAGACAATGAGGAAGCTTCTCCGGACGGCGTGGTGACATCTAACACTGGCTTTTCGACAAGTACCGTAATCTCTGGATTGAGAAGGTCAATAAGTTCCTCCAGTGCCTTGTCTACGTATACATCCGGATTATTCTGAAATTTCTGAGAGACCCAATCTCGAAGCTCCTTGGGCAGTGGCGGGAATGTCGGCTTGCTCTTCTTACGAACCTCGAGCCAAAGATCGGGGATATCTACTGGCTTGTCGGCAAAAAATGCCGACTTCCATGCGTCCTTCCAGTCTCCGGGCAGATCCCGAGGAAGGTCCGCGAGCCATAGAAGCTTGTCATTCGTTCCATAAGCGGCAACGCGTTTCCGGCGAAGAGTGGCTACGTTTCTCAGAAACTTAAGGAGAGCGATCGTCTTTGCTGCTGCACTCGCCATGTTAGTCATATTTTCTCCGGCTGTCTAACTGTTGATTATATAAATTTCCAGATAAAATGCCGTTCTCTGTTGGCTTAATACGCCTCTATGGATTGATCGTTAAGTACTCTGCTTTCATCGCCTTTCCTTCGCCTTGAAATCTTCTTTGTCATTTTATCTGCTTTCCGTCTAATACACAAAGCGTCTTCACCCCCGTGAAACCGACTGCCTCCAGACACTGCTTCAGGTCCGCCATTTTCAGATTCATGGGGCTTACGCCCCGCAGAAAAGCTACAAATCGGGGCATAGCACTCATTCTAAAATGATAGAATCATTGTTATTGCATTCGCTTAAGCAACCCTTCAACCAGCAAATAGGGCGTTACCGTATGGAATTCCTCGCGAATTGGATTGACGGCTGTTTGCTACCAGGAACTGTTTCAGTGCAATTAGCATCATTCCCCGCATCTTCTCCGAATGCTTGCGTGCTTCTTCGGTCGCATTGTTGTCCTGGGACAGTAAGATGCGGGTTTGGTTTCCATCGCCCGACAACTCAATTGTTACCGTGTGATAGTTTTCCGGCTTATCAGGAAGACCGGAGAGCGGGCTGAAATGGCTGTACTGGAGTACTCGTGGTGGCTCGAACCGAAGAACCACACCTTTGTCCTCGTACGATTTGCCTTGCCACTCTCCCTTCCAGGTAATTGGATTCCCTACGCGCCAGTCCGTGACAACGTTTGTCCCGAACATGTATTGTTTGATTGCTTCAGGATTCACCAATGCATCCCAGACTCTAACGGCAGGTGCGTTTATGGTGATAGAAGCTCTGGCAATCAGGTCCTTATTCATGATTTGCTCCTGTATGCAGAGTTCTCATTCTGGGCATTGCTACCTAACAATTGTTTATCTGTTTTCCGCCTAACACGCATTTACCGCTAACTGTCGGCAAATTACGCATCGGCGAGTGAATTGTCAAGTTATTTGTGTACATTATCGCTTTACTCATCGCTCAGCGTGTGGCTGGTTTCTGTCAATGACACAGCACCATTGCACTGCGTTTTCCTTCAACGTCACCTGCGTCAGGCTCTGTCCATTAGCGCACATGCTGCTTGACAAAAAGCAGCAATGCTCAGGAAAAAACATCAAAACATTTTGCGACAAGAACTGCAGAGTCCTATTCGCCGCAACCGGTTGTTAGACCACGCTCCATTGAGCGCATGGTCAAGCTTCGGCGAGTACTACGTTCGTGCCGATCTCGTACGCGAACCCTGCAGCATCAGTGTGCATGCGCACGAGGGCGGCGCTGTCGTTGACGATGGCGCGAACGATGCGCTGGCGTTCTTCGTCGTCAAGTGCGCTCGCTTGTGTGCTCATGCTAACGAGAGCCATTGCGTTCAACCGCGTAAAGATCGATCCGTCCTGGAAGCGAATGATCCGTGAATAGTACTTCGACCGGACGTCCTGAAATCCGGCCTCCCGAAGGACGGCTTCCAGCGGATCCGGGTCGCCAAGGCTGTGACGACGGTCGGCGATCGGTCCGACGTGTCGTTCTGCGATCGCGCGCAACTCTCGCAGCACCGGGAACTCCTCGTCAGGACGCCATGTGCTCACGCCCAATCGGCCACCCTGGACTAGGGCGCGATGCATCTGACGGGCGGCTGCAGCTCGACCGGGGAAGAACTGAAACCCTTGCTGACAGAGCACGACATCAAAGGCTTCGCCATCCAGTAGCGGGAGTTCGCTTGCATCACCCTCCCGCCACTCGATCGTAGGAGTCACCCTTCGTGCGACGGCGAGCATCTGAGGATTCAGGTCGACGCCAACCACTCGGCCCGTCGAACCACAGCGCTTTTCGGCAATCCGCGCTACGATCCCGGTTCCGCACGCGACGTCGAGAACCCTGTCAGTTGGCTGGAGTTCGACGTCTTGAAGTAGAGGCTCGACCCAAGGCTGGAAGAGCGGGCCGACCAGAGCCGTCTCATAGAGCTCGGGAAAGCTTGCCTGAGAGAACAGACGCTCTTCCCCACCGGTTTGTTCGGAGTGTCGCGTAGTACTCATGCGAAATTGCCTCCTTCATTCGTTCATGGTCTAACTATTGTTTATCTGGTTCCCGCCTAACACGCATTTACCACTAACTGTCGGCAAATTATGCGTCGGCTGGGGAATTGTCACATTCTTCGTTCTCATCAACGTTCCGCCCAACATGCACCATCGTCTGCATCGTGCTAAACTTCAACGTCAAGCAATTGGTGCACACAGGTCTCTGCTAAAATAACGCATGCTCAGCACAAAATCAACATCATTTTGCAAGGCAGCCCTGTAGTGGAGCGTTTGCGCTCGCCGAGCGTGTTGGGTCCGATGCGGGCAAGGCGTTCGGCGGCAGCGTCCACTGCCAGACCGTTGGGCGACGACTGCAACGCAGCCAGCACCTCCGCGGTCGGGAGACTCCAGAAGGAGCGTAGCTCATCCTTTGCCGCTTGTGGCATCATCGCAGATCGCCGAATTCTGGGACTTTCAACGCTCGCATGGGAATCGCTTCGCACCATCGTCTTGTAGGGTTGCTATTACTTGGGCTCCTGTTGGCGTGATGTGCTGCTCAAAATACTTCCTTAGCCCCCTCTTGTAGCCTATATCAAGACGCCACATGTTAGGC
>CAZALE010000002.1:288833-353999 GCA_964486055.1 uncultured Blastocatellaceae bacterium | reverse complement strand
AAGGGTTGGGCTGTTCGCCCATTAAAGCGGTACGTGAGCTGGGTTCAGAACGTCGCGAGACAGTTCGGTCCCTATCTGGTGTGGGCGTAGCAGGACTGAGGGAATCTGTCCTTAGTACGAGAGGACCGGGATGGACCGACCTCTGGTGTACGAGTTGTCGCGCCAGCGGCAGCGCTCGGTAGCCAAGTCGGGCATGGATAAACGCTGAATGCATCTAAGCGTGAAGCCAGACCCAAGATTAGTCCTGCCAGTGAGGCTCGTGGAAGACCACCACGTTGATAGGCCAGAGGTGTAAGCGCAGTAATGCGTTCAGCCGACTGGTACTAAAAGCCCCATGGCTTGACCATAAAACTTACTTAGCAGCAAATTACTTAACAGCAAATAATGATGCTATTCAGTTGTCATAAAAGTATTGAAAAATTGGACTGATTCTTCCGGTGACCATATCGGCAGGGAAACACCCGTTCCCATCCCGAACACGGAAGTTAAGCCTGCTGGAGCCGATGATACTGCACCTTTCAGGTGTGGGAAAGTAGGAAGTCGCCGGGAGATAAAAATTCTATTTAGCGAATAGTTGAAATGAAGCCATTCTCTTCTAGAGAATGGCTTATTTTTTATCTCTAATTTATTCCTTCTTTTTCTGGTTATTTCTTCCCTGATTAGCCTTTATACCTGCACCACAATGAGAATTATTTCGTCTTTTCCGAGACATCATTGATCAAATTTATTATCAAGAATTTTATTTGGAGGTTATGAGAATGAGCAGCATTATTTTAATCGTTTTGATCACCCTAATACATTTTTTTACGGCTCATGCTCAAAGTCCGAAAATTTATTCGATAAATCCCTCTACTGTCGAGGTTGGGGCTACGGCTTTTCCACTTGTAATTGAGGGTAGCAATTTTGCTAAAAGTGCTCAGGTTCGTATAAATGGTGTTAATGTTGAGACTTATTTTTTATCTTGGAATAGAATCAAGGCCACTGTTACTTCAGATCTTTTATCAAATCCCTCGATTTTACAGGTACAAGTTATTCAGAGAAGTGGCAGATCAAATATTAAAAATCTAACCGTCGTTTCTGGACCAGTAGGGAGCTATGATTGGTCTGCTTTAAATGCAAAATTGATGTCTTTTGTGCCAAGCCTCGTATCTGGCTTAACATTACAGATAACTCGTAATGGTAGGACTATTTATCTAAGAGCATTCGGTGATCAAACAGTAGATTCTGTTTTACCGATTGCTTCTTCCACAAAGATGCCGAGTGCGCTTGCCATATTGACGCTCGTGGATGAAGGGAGATTAAATCTCGACGCCCCTATTAGTCAGTATTTGAATGGTTACGTAAATGTTCCCCCAGATAAAGCCTCTATCACAGTTAGAATGTTACTGAATCACACATCTGGATTACAGCAGAATGACTGTTTGAATGATCAAACTAGTATAACCTTGAGGGAGTGCGTTCAGAGAATATTAAATTCACCATTACAGTTTACTCCTGGTTCTCGGTTTTCGTATGGTGGTGCTAGCTTCCAAGTAGCCGGCGGAGTAGTAGAAGCGATTACGGGGCAATCCTGGAATGAATTTTTCAATAGAAAGATCGCTATTCCGCTCGGGCTCACGAGGTTTACTTATACAAACACACAGAATCCTAGAATCGCTGGCGGTGCTTATTCGGATGTTGGGGATTACAGTAAGATAATACAGGCATATCTTGCGGGTGGGGTTTATGGTAGCACTCGTATTTTGTCGAAGCAAATGTATTATGAAATGCAAAATGATCAAAAAAGAGATCTTCCGGTGGTGAATAGTCCTGGCGGGGATACTTTGACAGGTTATAGTTTTGGATGGTGGCATACTTCGCTTGCATATCTGCAAAGCCAACCTCAACCCCAGACTCCAGGTCCGGAGCTCTCTGATCAAGGAGCATTTGGTTGTACACCTTGGGTTGATCTACACTACAACTACACTGCAATTTTGCTGATACGCGATAGAACTTCTTCCGGAACAAGAATCTGGAAAGCCATTCGACCATTAATAATCGAGCAAATATTAGCAAATCCTTAGTTTTAAAGCATCAGCACAAAAGCATTTATAAATTTGATTGATTTACTCTGAAGCAAACCTGTAGATCAAACAGCATTATTTAAAAACGAAGAGAGCAAATTTTTATTCACCTGGGTAATCGGGAGCTTCTTGCGCCTATTACACGAGTTGCCGTATAGGGTTTTACGATCGTAATAGCGGTTAACCAGATAGGAGTAGCTCAGACCATAGTGAACACCTTGTTCACGGCAGTCGTTGGAGCACTAGCTCTGGCTGTTGGTTTAGCCTTTGGTTTAGGTGGTCGAGAGACCGCAGCAGAGATTGTTAAAAGATGGTATGAAGGCAAGAAATAAATCCGCAGACTGAAAAGCAGAAAAGCCTTTGATTTTAATCCATAGCCACTGATATTGGTGGCTATGGATTTTTATCTCATTATCTATTGCATTTTTGATTGGAGGTTTTCTAGTCTTTTCTTCGCCTCTTTTGCTTCGTTAGTATTCGGGAATCTTTGGAGTAGTTCTTTCCAGCTTTGTCCATCGTAATGATATGTCTTTGTTTTTTTATTAAAGAGAAAGGTAATGCCGAGACGTCTATATCTGTCTAATCCGCTGTAGCTTAGATAAAAGCTTTCTATTGGAGCATCGGAGGCTTGCATTTCCTTTTCGTCAAGTCTTCTATTTGCGTCTTTACTTAGGCTTGCGGCTACCTCCTCGACCAAATCACCAAACAAAAGCAAAACAGCAGGTCTCAGATCAGAATTTATATAATGCTTCAAAAAGATAGCAGTTCGCTCTATTTTATCAAAGCCTGAGGATCCTTGAATTAATCTAGCAAGGCGCTTTTCATCAACTTTCGATTGAATGCTTGCTAATGCCTCTACTTGTACCCAACCTTGTAGCCTTGAAAGTTGAACTCTATAGAATCTTACTCCATGTTCATCTTGTTTTATGTCTCCTGATAACGTTATTAATCTGCCTCTTCTCATTCTTTGTATCGGAGTGGCGTACAGGCTTGGCTTTTCTCTAATCACTGCAAGCCTTTCATCTATAACCACGAAAAGCCTGTCCACTCGGACTCTCGTCTCTGGTGCATTTCTGGGCTTCGGCTTTTTCGTTTGACTTATAACATCGGTCACGTAGATCAATAATATCGAAAAACTTAGAATTAGAAGATTCTTCATACAACCAAATGCTCCAAAGTTTGATTTTAATGTATTGACAAAGTTTCACACTCGGTTTGCGACTAAAAATCCGAATGGTTAACTGTGGGCTAAATTTATCTTAAGCGCGAGAAATAAATTGGTATTTTGAAAGGAAATGTGGTAAAAATTCTTTATCCATCGGAGAAGAAATCGAATGAGAAAACCTGTTCTTTTTGTACTTTTGAGTGTTTTAAGTTTTTTAGTAATTACGGACCGTTATCACGTTGCTGGAGATAGACAAGAAAAAGCCGTCGATGATGAGCGAAAGGCTGTTTTGGTATCTCAGAATGTCGTAATAAGCCAGTTTTACGGAGGTGGTGGTGTTTCATCAAGTTCGCAGTATGCCAATGACTTCGTTGAACTTTTCAATAGAGGCAATCAGCCAATTAGTTTGAATGGATGGTCAGTGCAATATGCTTCAGCTACTGGAAGTAATTGGCTAGTCACTCCATTAAGTAACGTAACTCTACAGCCGGGACAGTATTATCTTATTCAATATGCGGGTAATGGTGCCGGTGGAGTTAGTTTACCATCACCTGATATGACGGCTCCTCCGGTCACAGTCGGCACGAACACCTTTATCCCCAATCTTTCATCCACAACTGGCAAATTAGCATTGGTAAGTTCGACTGTGCAGCTGCCTGCCTCTACCTGTCCAAACGATCCATCTATTGTTGATTTTGTTGGGTACGGAAGTTCTGCTTCCTGTTTTGAAGGACAAAGAACTAACAATTTGAGTGGAACCACGGCCGGATTGCGAAATGGAGGTGGATGTGTCGATACTGATGTTAATGCCTCCGACTTTACGATTGCTGCTCCAAATCCGAGGAACACATCAAGTCCATTCAACTCTTGTAATTTAGGAGGAGTTTTGCAGGCAGGAGGTTCCGTAAGCCCCAGCACTAGTACGCCGGGTGGAGTGGTTACATTTTATGTTAATGTTGTTCCGGCTACTTCTCCGCCAAGCACTGGAATTAACGTTTCTGGTGATCTTACTTCCGTAGGCGGAACGTCGAATCAACAGTTTTTTGACGATGGAACAAATGGCGACACAACTGCTGGCGATAACGTTTTTTCATTTAGATACACATTGCCCAATAATTCATCAAGTGGACAAAGGTTCATTCCGGTTTCTGTTAGTGATGCACAAGGAAGGTCTGTATCGCTTACTATAAATCTAAATATATCGGCGGCATCTCCGAGTGACAATCCTTTGCTTTTGGGAAATCCCAGCAATGCCAGCGCCGACGTGTCAAACGAAAACAATTACCTGATGGTAAAACCTCAATACACTCTCTCTTATAATCGAAGCCGCGCCACTCCAAATTGGGTTGCATGGAGACTTGATCAGAGTTGGCTAGGAAGCGCCCCACGGCAAGACGATTTTCGTCCGGATCCAGATTTACCGGCGGGATGGTATCAGGTTGTGCCTGAAGATTACAGCGGATCAGGCTATGATCGTGGACACATGTGCCCATCTGGCGACAGAACCCGCTCAATTGCGGATAACTCAGCCACGTTTTTAATGACGAATTTTCTTCCACAACTGCCAGCTAATAATCAGGGACCATGGGAAGATTTTGAAAACTATTGCAGATCATTGGCTACTCAAGGTTACGAGTTATACATGTTTGCTGGTGGTTACGGAAACGCTGGGACTATAGCCCAGGGGCGCATCGTCGTGCCGCAATACACATGGAAGGTTGTCTTGGTGTTGCCAAATGGTGATAATGATCTGCAGCGCATTAATAAAGGAACACGCACAATTGCCATACTAGTTCCAAATCAGCCTCCGGTAAATCAGAACGCTCCATGGAGACAATACAGGGTTACCGTCAAGTACATAGAGACACTTACCGGATATGACTTCTTCTCTAATGTGCCAAAAAATACCCGTGAGATAATAAAAAGAAGGAAAGACACGCAATGAGAATTTCAAGATTTTTTGTTGGTGGTTTTTTCATACTGACTATTCATTTGCTGGGTATAGCACAGAGAGGCATAGTTCCGATTCATCAGATCCAGGGTGAAGGAAACATTTCACCGTATGATGGAAGAACTGTTACTACCAGAGGAATCGTTACTTTCATATCGCAGAGGGGGTTTTACGTTCAAGTTCCTGACAATGAGGTAGATGATAATCCTAAAACCTCTGAGGGGATTTACGTTTTTACTAACGATGTAATACCTCCAGGGATTGCTGTAGGTAATTTAATTGAGGTTACAGGCACTGTCACTGAGTATCGGCCTCGCAATGAACGCTATTTTCTCACGATAACAGAAATAATAAACCCGGGAATAAAAGTGTTATCTCGAAATAATCCTCTACCGACCCCTCAAACGTTGACCTTAAATGACCTAAATCCTCAGGGGAAAATAGATCAACTTGAGCGATTTGAGGGAATGAGAGTGAAGGTAGACAGCTTGATAGTTATTGGCCCGACTGGTGGATTTGAGGATAAGAAAAGTGGCGCGATAGTTTCAGATGGGGTGTTTTATGGAATATTACCTAAAACTCCGAGACCATTTCGTGAGCCAGGTGTGAGTGTTTTAACTTGGTTAGTTGATAAGTTGCCACAGAACATCCCAATTTTTGACATGAATCCAGAGATCTTGAGAGTTGACAGTGACGTTCAAGAAGGATCTAAGCCTCTGGATGTCGCAGTTGGTATGACAGTCAGAAGCTTAATTGGGGTTATAGATTATTCGCGGCGAGCTTATACTCTTTTGCTTGATACTAAAAGTCAAACACCAGTTTTAGAGGGACAAAGAAAGTTCATAAAGGTAAGTCCTGCTGGTTCTAGGGAAACGACCATTGGCTTTTTCAACCTAGAAAATTTTTTTGATGATGAGAAAAACTCAGAAAATATTCAGGATGAAACGATACTTCCTAAAGAGATCTTCCGAGTCAGGCTGAACAAGGCCTCATTGGCGATTCGCGAAGTCTTGTCTTATCCAGACATCTTAGGAGTTGAAGAGGTTGAAAACATAAAAGTACTCAGGAAGCTAGCGGAGAAGATAAATAGTGACGCGATTAAAGCTAATCAACCTGATCCGAAATACGAGGCAATTTTGGAAGAAGGAAATGACGGTCGAGGTATCGACGTGGGATTTTTAATAAAGTCATCTCGTGTAAAAGTACTAGAGGTTCAGCAATTAGCTAAAAACGAGAAGATTAATTTTGGCAATAGGACGGGTTATCTTTATGATCGTCCGCCACTTTTAGTCAAGGTTGAGATTCTGGATGAAAAGAATCCTACGGTACTTACTGTTATTGTTAATCATTTTAAATCGTATCTTGGAATTGATGATCCAGAAAATGGGGAATATGTACGTCAGCAGCGGCGCCGACAGGCAGAATGGTTAGCTAATTATTTAGTTGAACGTCAAAAGTCTAATCCAAATGAGATAATCGTAGTTGGTGGCGATTTCAACAGTTTTCAGTTTAGCGATGGATATAACGACTTAATAGGTATTTTAATCGGTAATCCAAGCCAAAACGTTTTGGCTCCATCGAAGACATCCTTCCCGACAGGACTGATAGATTTAGTGAATTTTCTTGAACCGTTAAACCGGTATTCCTATGTTTTTGAGGGATCAGCGCAAGTATTGGATCATATTTTGTTGAATGGTCCAGCTCAGGAAAGAGCATTGAAGTTCGGTTACGCTAGGTTAAACGCTGATTTTCCTAAGATTTATTCCAATGATGAAACTCGACCGGAGAGGATTTCAGATCATGACCCACCGGTAGTTTATTTGTCGTTAGATCCGTTGAATAAAAAAACAAATTGAGCCTAGTCTCAATATTAGAACTTGAGTTTATGGGTTGAAAAAGAAAAATTCCGCAACAAAAAGTGCGGAATTTTTCTTTTAGAGAAGATAAGTTACCGATAAAAAAGGCGCGAAGAAGAATCGCGCACCTGTTTAACGGAAAACTTGTTCGTATCCTTCTTCGATGCTTACGAGGTTAGCTGTCGGGCTAGGAACGAAGAAGTTTCCCGCGTTACAAGGTAACGCTGCGCCCCATCAGTGTTTTGCAATCAGCGGTTGCAAAACTTTTGGGTCCCCCGTGTCGCCTTTCAAGTATCTCAATAGTCGTTGGTTTTCCTAGGCGACTTCAGCGATTTTTTCTATCCTTGTCTTTACTCAGCAAAGACCGGATTCAAAAATCTAGTTTCAATATAACACCAAATATTTACTCATGCAAGAACTTTTTTCAAAAACTTAAGAAACTTTTTAACGATTCGACTGATAGAGGATGTTATTGAATAGGTAAACGAGCACTCCCGTGATGGAGACGTATAACCAAATCGGGTAGGCAAATTTCACGATTTTCTTGTGCCTGACGAAGTCATCAATTAATGCGAAGAGTAGTGCTCTTAAGACCAGGGGTAATACTACAATTGATAGAGCCACATGACTAATGAGTATGAAGAAATATAGATAACGTATAAATCCCTGTCCAGAGAAATACATCGGCCGATTGGAAAGATGGTACGTGACATATAGAACTAAAAATAAACTTCCTAGGAGGAACGAGAAAAGCATTGCATTACGATGCAAGTTTATCTTACCTTGCTTAATGAAAATCAAGCCAGCTATCAAGGATATGGTAGTCAAGGTGTTTATTATACCGATAGCATGAGGAATTGATCTAGTCCATTCTCCGAAATAAAACTTATCTTGCATGGAAAGCAAAACTATTACAACTATCAGAACAACTACTGAAACTATATCTATCCATCTATTAGATTTTCGCTCTGAAAATAAACTTGGTGATTGATTCATAAACTTCTTATCCTCACTTAAGAGTAATCTCTTAGCACTGAAAATCTCTAAATGAAAATCATATGGCTATTGGTTTAAAACGATGAATCATCATTGATTTAAACGCAACTGAGGATCTCAAAAATCAATCTCGATTCAGAGAGCATTTTCTAAGGGAGGTTTGCAGAGTTCGAAATTATTTATAGAACACCAAGAGCCCGAGTAAAATGAGCCATAGTCCATCCATTGTGTGCCAATACCAACTGACAACTGTAGCAGAGGTTTGACGCCTCAATATTTCTTCAGTATTCGCGGTTTTATTCCAAGCTCGTAAAACTATATATCCGAGGCCTATTATGCCTCCGATGACATGTATAGCATGAGCAATTGTTAGTATGTAGAAAAGGCCTGCATATGGATTACCTTGTAGATAAACACCCATTTTCCATAGCCTGAACCATAGCATAAGCTGAGAAGCGATAAACATAGCCCCCAAGATAGTAGTTGCTAGTAACCAATCTCGCGCTGATTTTTGCTGATTTAAAAACAGCTTACGTCTAGACATCTCGATAGTAAACGTGCTGGCTAGAATTAAGAAAGTGCTTATCCACACTTGAAATGGTAGATTAAATGGCTTCCATTCGGCAGTTTTATTAGTAGCTATTACGAGATAAGCGCTGATAAGACCTCCGAAGGTCATTAGCACGACTACGAGTAAAAACCACATTCCAATGCGTAGTTTATTAGGGCGGAATTGTTCAGCTTCGTTTATTGGGTTTTTATCATCGAAGTTATCTCCTCCGCCTCCACCGCCTTTTTTTCTGCCATTGTTTCCGCCTCCACCACCTGTCAAACCAGAGCTTCGTCTCTTATGTGTTCTTACTTTTTCCTCTCGTTCGATGTCTACATGTCCTGTTTGAATCTCCATAACAAGCTCCTTGTTGCGATGACCTTTTCTTATTCAGGCAGTGAATATTTTTACAGAAGTTTATCAAAGCAGTTTCAGTGGTTTATTACCATCAATGCAAAAATTAACGGCAAGTATAAGACTGAAGCAATTAAAACCTTTCTTGCAGCGGCGACAGATTTCTTCCGTGCCATCTCTAATGAACAGTATAAAAAGTAAGCCCCAAAGCTAATGGCGGCCATTAGGTAGATGATTCCCGTCATCCCTAGTAAGAAAGGCATGATACTTGTTGCTATCAGTAAAAGAGTAAAGATAATGACTTGTCTAACCGTCAATTTTCCATCTTTATCGACTACCGGTAGCATTTTGATGCCAGCCTTCGAGTATTCATCTCTGTATATCCAAGCTATCGAAAGAAAATGGGGAAACTGCCAGAAAAATATAATGGCGAATAGTATCCATGCTTGAACTGAGATTTGATCTGCGGCTGAAGTCCAACCCATAAGAGGCGGCATAGCTCCAGGGAAGGCACCTACAACTGTAGAGAGCGTAGTCACTCTCTTCAATGGTGTATAGAGAAATACGTATCCCAATATAACTAAAAGCCCGAGGATGCCAGTCATTGTATTGACTAAAATAAAAAGTATTGCCTCAGCCAAGAGACAGAGAACAATTCCAAATAACAAGGCTTCTTTTCCAGCTAGCTTTCCTGAAGGTAGAGGCCGAGAAGCAGTTCTTTCCATTAAGGCATCACTCTTGCGTTCGATATATTGGTTAAGTGCCGCAGTTCCGAAAGCAAGAAGCGTTATTCCTAAGATTGATCTCAAGAAAAGCAACAAGTCAAAATTTGTAGATCCCAGGTAAAATCCGGCAGCTGCTGTTAGAACTAGCATGAATGCAATTCTTGGTTTGGTGAGTTCGACGTAAGATCTAATTTTCTCACGCAAAACTATACTATCATCCTTTCTGACGTCTATCGCTATGTCTTCCATCTTCTTTAGAATACCCCTATCGTGTGTTTGGCTTCAAATTAGCAAAATTAAAGTATAACTTTTTTAGTGATTCAGGAAAATTAATAATGGCTCGAAATAGTAATGGCTTAGTAAATTGTTTTATCGATTTGTATGCTGGCGCGTATTTGTGGGAGATTTGACGATAGAATTTTAAAAAGGAGCAAGCTTTGTCAATGAGGCCAATGGCTAGTAAAATTTAAGTTATACGAAAAATTTAGCTTAAACAAACATTACCTTTAGGTTAGTAAGTATGGAAGCAAGTAATTTTTTTCAAAATCAAGTAAGCATTGAAGACGAAATGCGGCGTTCATACCTTGATTATGCGATGAGCGTAATCATTGGCCGCGCCTTACCAGACGTGCGTGATGGCCTTAAACCAGTTCATCGTCGTGTCTTATGGGCTATGCATGAATTAGGCAATACTCACAATAAACCTTATAAGAAATCGGCACGCGTTGTCGGTGAATGTTTGGGTAAATATCATCCTCACGGGGACATGGCAGTTTATGAAACTATCGTGCGCATGGCTCAGGATTTTTCAATGCGCTATCCATTGATAGATGGGCAGGGAAACTTCGGAAGTATAGACGGTGATGCTGCAGCCGCACAGCGATACACCGAAATCAGAATGTCTCGCATCGCTGAGGAATTACTAGCGGATATCGAGAAAGAAACTGTGGATTTTCAACCAAATTACGATAATTCTCTTGCTGAGCCAAAGATTCTGCCAGCCCGCTTTCCTAATCTTTTAGTTAATGGATCGGAGGGGATTGCGGTTGGTATGGCTACTAAAATTCCGCCTCACAATCTCTCTGAAGTAATAGATGCGACCATAGAACTTATAAAAAATCCAGATATGAGCGTCGATGAATTGATCAAATACATTCCTGGTCCTGACTTCCCGACGGGTGGTTTCATTTATGGACGAGATGAGATATACAAAGCCTATAGGGAAGGGCGAGGAGTAATTCAGATACGTGCCAAAGCTGCAATTGACCGGATTGGCAGAGGAGCTACCGAGCGCGACGCAATTGTGATAACGGAAATTCCTTACCAGGTTAATAAAGCAAAGCTAATAGAGAAAATAGCTGAATTGGTGCAAGAGCGAAAGCTGGAAGACATAGCAGAAATACGAGACGAATCTAATCGAGAAGGAATAAGAATAGTAATAGAACTTAAGAGAGGCGCTGTTCCACAGATTATATTGAATAAACTTTACAAACTAACTCCGATGCAGTCTAGCTTCGGTATCATCAATCTAGCGCTCGTTAATGGGCAACCGAAGGTTCTAACTTTAAAAGGACTTCTAGAGGCTTTTGTAAACTTCAGGCGCGAGGTCGTAAAACGAAGAACTGAATATGATTTAAGAAAAGCCAAGGCCAGAGCTCATATACTCGAAGGTCTGAATAAAGCGATAGACTTTCTCGATTACATAATTCCATTAGTTCGCAACTCTCGCTCGACAGAGGAAGCTAAAAATTGGCTGATCGGTGATTTCACTACTATAAATGAAGTAAAGAATTGGAAAGGTATTCCAGAAACGAAAACTTTAGCGGGCTTTTTAAAGGACTTGCAAAAAACCATCTCAGAACTCAAATTCTCTGATGCTCAGGCTCAGGCTATCTTAGACTTACAATTAAGACGTCTCTCTCAATTAGAAAGGCAAAAGATAATCGATGAATTAGAAGGACTTTTGAAGCTTATATCTGAGCTAGAAGCAATTCTGGCAAGTGAGGAACTGCTCAGGCAGGTAATAATTAAAGAGCTACAGGAAGTGAAGAAGCAATTTGGTGATAATCGTAGAACTAAGATAGTTGATGCTGGAGTTGAGATAAAAATCGAGGATTTAATTCCTGATGAAAACGTTGTAATAACCGTAACAAAGATGGGATATGTTAAGAGGACTCCTGTTTCCAGTTATTCGAGACAGGGAAGAGGAGGACGAGGGAGATTAGGTGCAAAGGCTAAAAACGATGATTTCGTTGATCATCTTTTCATCGCTTCGACTCATTCTTATCTTTTAGTTTTTACAGATGATGGACAGGTCTACAAGTTGAAAGTTCATGAAATTCCAGAGGCTGAACCTTCAGCCAGAGGCAAGGCAATAGTCAATTTAATTGCTATCCCATCGGACAGGAAAATCGTATCTGTTTTAGCGGTAAAGGATTTCACCGAGGATAAGTATCTAACCTTTATCACTAAAAAAGGCGTGATTAAGAAAACTCCTCTCTCTGAATATCAAAATATACGCGTTACTGGAATAAATGCAATAAATATTGATGAAGACGATGAGCTAATTGAAGTTATAGAGACAGATGGAACTAAGCAGATCTTTATAGCGACTCATGATGGAATGGCCGTAAGGTTTAATGAAGATGATGTGCGTCCAATGGGTAGATCAGCTAGAGGCGTGCGCGGCATTTCGCTGCGAGATGGGGATTTTGTGGTTTCCGCTTGTGCTATTTCGCCAGAAGCGAACGAAAAAATCCTGACAATCTCGGAAAAAGGCTATGGTAAGCAAACACAGGTTGGCAGTTATCGCCTGACCAAACGAGGTGCTTATGGTGTCATAAACATTAAAACAACGGAGAAAACTGGTAAGGTGGCAGCTGCCTTTCCTGTTGATGAAAATTCTGAGGTTATGATAATAACGAAGCAAGGTAAGTTAATAAGAATCGGCGTCGATAAGATACGCGAAACGGGAAGGGGAGCACAGGGCGTTGTTTTGATAAGAACAGACGAAGATGATTTAGTAACAAGTGCCTCCATATTGCAGGAAGATGATCCTGAATGATTCAAGGCTTGAATCTGAGAGGTCTCCTTTAAATACAGGGAAGATGCTAACTTGCTTCAAGTATAGCTTCTTATGAGTTATGTGTAGCAAAAAGCATCTTCTCTAATTTTCATCGTATTCAGATGATTTATTAGTGGGTTAACCAAAAGTATTCTTAGTAAGACTTTTGCTAAAAGGTTTAATGTGAACTAGCTAGAAGTTTCGGATGATAGAATCTGTTCTACTGTTTTCTCTTGTACCATTCTAGGATCATTTTGATTGGCTTTGTCTGAGTCTTTTATGTATGCAGGCGGGCGTGTGAAGGGGTCTACGGCAAATGGTAATCCTTCTTTTTCCAAACGATCAATGATTATATCTGCTAGCAGTTTTTGTTCGAATTCAGTTATGTCTAAAAATTTAGCACCGATTCCTTTACCCGGAAATTTATATAGAGCGCGTGCTTGTAGTGGAAGGTAGTTACCGTTTGGGAGAGGTATCTCCAGGCGAAAGTCATCACCTGGGAAGATATCGTCACTCCAGCTAATAAGACAACCACCGAGGCTTATTTGATGTATAAGGGTCTTGATTTTCTGCCATTTCTCATCGCGACGGACTGCAGGAATATCAAGAGAAAATCTTACATATCTTCGTTGTGGGATTTCATTAGTCATGATTTTTAGCCCCAGCATCGAGTTTGAACTAAGTGTATTTTACAGGTTTTATTTTTGAGAGACAATAGAAAAGAAAATATAAATAAAAGAAATTTTCGTATAATTTACGAAGATCAAGAGAGTAAAAGATGCAAAAAGTTTTGATTGTAGATGATGAAGTAAAGATACAAGAATCGTTGCGCGCAGTGCTTGAAGATGAGGGATATGAGGTGGACTCAGTTTCATCTGGTGAGGAATGCTTGAAACTCGCTGAGGTAAAGAACTATGCATGCATTCTGCTTGATATATGGTTGCCAGGCATCGATGGACTGAAGACCCTCAAGCTTTTACGTGAGCAAGGCAATGACTCAGCTGTTGTGGTTATCTCTGGACACGGAAACATAGAAACTGCTGTCGCTGCAGTCAAGCTCGGAGCTTATGATTTCATAGAAAAGCCTCTCTCGCTTGCAAAAACTGTACTGACAGTCAGAAACGCGATTCGAACACATCAATTAGAGATAAAAAATGCCGAGTTAGAGCAAAGCTTAAATCAAGAGTATGTGATGATAGGGGAGTCAGTAGCTATGAGAGCCTTAAGGAAGCAGATATCGATAGTTGCTGATACGGATGGTAGAGTCTTAATATTTGGTGAATCTGGCACGGGAAAGGAATTAGTTGCAAGAGCGATTCATAATCAGTCCAAAAGAAAACATGCTCCATTTGTCGAGATTAATTCTGCAGCTATTCCGGAGGATCTCATCGAATCAGAGCTTTTTGGGTATGTTAAAGGAGCTTTTTCGGGAGCCACGCAATCTCGTAAGGGTAAATTTGAAATTGCTGATGGAGGTACATTATTTTTGGATGAAATAGGTGATATGTCGCCGAGAATGCAGGCAAAAATGTTGCGTGTCCTCGAAGAGGGAAGGTTTGAACCACTCGGAAGTAATACACCAGTGAAAGTAGATGTGCGAATTATTTCTGCAACTAACAAAGATCTCGATGAATTGATCGAGTCCGGGGATTTTCGTCATGATCTTTTTTATCGTTTGAACGTAATTCCATTTCAAATACCACCATTGCGCGAGAGAGTCGAGGACATACCTTTGCTAATCGAGCATTTTAACCATAAATTTTCTGCTGCATACGGTAAAAGACCCAAGGAATTTCTCAAGGACGCTGTAGAGGCAATGCAGGAATATAGTTGGCCCGGAAATGTTAGAGAGTTGAAGAATACAATCGAGAGAATAGTTATAACGGTTGCAAAGGATAAAATAGCAGCTAAGGATTTACCAGCATTCCCAACCGATTTTACGCTACCTTCGAGCTTGCGTTTTCCATCTTTCAAACAAGCCATTGATGAATTTCAGAGAAGATTCATAGAGCAAAAGATCGCAGAGGCTGGTGGAAATATATCAAAGGCTGCGGAGCTAATGGGAATCGATAGAAGTCATCTATATCGTCGAATGAAGGCTTTGGGAATTAATGTGGAAAAGAGTTAAATTTTTTGTGGAATCTGGCTTTCTTTTGGAAAAAATTCTAAGGAGGCAGAGTTGACGCAGTAACGTAGACCGGTAGGTGGTGGCCCATCATTGAAAACATGTCCCTGATGTCCGTCACATCTAGCGCATCTTATTTCTATTCTGACCATCCCAAATGAGAGATCACGATAATATTTTATGTGCTCTTCATCGAAAGGGGCATAGAAAGAGGCCCAACCAGTCCCAGAATCAAATTTAGAATCTGATGAAAATAAGGGCAGTCCGCAAAGCTTACAGGCGTAAGTTCCTTCCTCTTTGTTATAGGTTAAATTACCGCAGAAAGGGGGCTCTGTACCATGATTTATTAGGACCCTGTAAGATTCTTCATCAAGTGTGGAAGCTAACCGCAGCCTTGTTTGTTCATCGATTGGTGTTATATCGTATCCTGACTTTGATACTTTTCTGGCTACATTCATCGATATCTAGTTTATCATTTCCGCTCTTTTACTCCTAAAAGAAAATTTCTTCGCGCGATATTCGTTCAATTTCTATCATTTTGAAACAAAAGCCGTTCATATTGATAGAAGATTGATAATGGAGGTTTAGGTGATGTTATCGCAAATAGAGATTAAATCGATATTTAAAGTCGGGATAGCCTAATGGCATGATTATTGCTTTGTGTACAAAATGGGAAGCGGGTCGAGGGATTTCCGAAGAGCGGACACAAGACCGAGACACTAAAATAAGACGAGTTAGGTAGTTATTTGAAACCCCAGGAGAGGCAAAAGGGATAGCAAAGAGAAAAGCCTGTAGAGTCTAATATTGGCTATCAGCTGTTAATCGGTTTGCGCTAACCCTATCCAGTTTCTCCTCCTTTCCCTCATCATCCCCAATAACAGCTGGTAGCCATTTTTTTTCGTCTTTCTTCTCCTTATCTTAAAGTGAAAAAAGCAATGTATAACGTTCAGCGTTAGTTGAACGTTATACATTTTAGTGTTTGAGTTAGTTATGTCTCTGGTTAGCCAAGAAGATTAATTGGAAGCTTTCTCAAATTTTTTATAAAGCTTAAAAGCCCCGGAGGGCTTTTAAGCTTTATAAGCTCCATTAAGTTTTTCTGTGGTTATTTTCTAAGCCAGCCGAACAACATGTCGACCGTGATTTCTCTATTGGTTTCGTATATTGCCTTAGTAAGTGGGATATTCATTGGACAAACTTTTACGCAGTTCTGGGCATTCCCGCAATTCGTAATCCCATCTTCTCCCATGAGTGCTTGTAATCTTTCTTCTTTGGTATTTGTTCCTGTAGGGTGCATGTTAAAAAGCCTTACTTGGGCTATTGCTTGGGGGCCTATGTAATTACCATCATGATATTGAGGACATGCTTCCAGACAACAGCCACAGGTCATGCATCGAGAGTAAACATATCTTTCTTGGGCTTCTTTATTTGATATTTTAGGGCCAGGTCCTAAATCATGTGTTCCATCTAATTCTATCCAAGCGCGCACTCTCTTTAAATGCTCGAACATTCTGGATCTATCGACTTTCAGGTCCCGAATGTTTGGGAATTTCGACATAGGTTGTAGAGTTATTATATTGCTTTGTGAGACTATGATTAGATCATCGACTAAAGCAGAACATGCTTGCCTGACTCGTCCGTTGATTACCATGGTGCATATTCCACAGACTTGCTCGAGACAGCTCATATCCCAGACGGGCGGATTTACTTTTTCTCCGTCTTTGGTGACTGGATTTTTACGAATTTCCATTAAAGCAGAGATTACGTTTAAGTTCCTTCGATAACTGATCTCAAAAGATTGCCAGTACGCGGGTGAATCGAGACGATCACGTCTCTGTATCCTTATTTCTACCTTTTCAGGTGGATTCTCTAAAACTTTCTTTTTGTGTCCATTTCTCATGGTCATAAACTTATTTCTCCTTCGGTTTGCTGTAGTCTCGTTTTCTAGGCGGAATCAAGCTAGTATCAACCGGAATATAGCTGAAAACAGGACCTTCAGCGGACCACTCAGCGATGGTGGTCTTTAACCATTCTTCATCGTTTCGTTCGGGAAATTCAGGTTTATAATGCGCGCCTCGGGATTCATTCCTATTCAAGGCTCCTAGCGTTATAACGCGTGCTAACTCAAGCATGTTCCAGAGTTGCCTTGCATGTGGCAAGGCTTGAGTAGCCCATAAGTTGGAATCATTTATCGATATGCGCTTGAATCTATCCATCAATTCGAGGATTTTTGCGTCTGTCTCTTTCAATTTATCGTTATAACGGATGACTGTAACGTTTTCTGTCATCCATTTGCCGAGTTCTTCATGAATTTTATATTGATTTTCAGGTCCCTCGCTCTTGATTATGCGGTCATTAATCTCTTGTTGGCGTTTTATTTCTGCTTCGTGTATACCGTTAGTTTCAGTATCTTTTCGTTCGACGTTTTTTGCATATTCGATGGCTGATGCTGCCGCAATGAATCCGCCATATACACAGGATACTAATGAGTTCGCACCTAAACGATTGGCGCCATGAATTGAGAAATCACATTCCCCTGCGGCTAGTAAACCTGGTATGTTCGTTCTTTGTTCGTAATCGACCCAGAGTCCACCCATTGAATAATGAACTCCAGGGAAGATTCGCATTGGAACTTGGCGGGGGTCATCGCCGACAAACATTTCATAAATTTCTAAAATTGCACCGAGTTTTCTATTGAGAGTTTCAGCTGGAATATGAGTTAAATCTAGATAGACCTGATTTTCGCCATTGACACCATAGCCTTCGAGACAAACTTGGAATATTTCTCTTGTGGCGATATCACGCGGAACCAGATTTCCGTAGGCGGGATATTTTTCCTCTAAAAAATACCAGCGTTCCGATTCTGGAATGTCTCTTGGATCTCTTTTATCCCCTTTCTTGCGTGGTACCCAGATTCTTCCTCCTTCTCCGCGTGCTGATTCGCTCATCAACCGTAGCTTGTCTTCTCCAGGAATAGATGTTGGATGGACTTGTATGAATTCACCATTAGCATATTTGGCTCCTTGTTGATAGCATGCAGAAGCAGCACTTCCCGTGCAAGTTTGGGAATTTGTAGATTTTCCAAAGATCAATCCTGGGCCGCCAGTAGCTATTATCACTGCATCCGCGTAGAAGGCTTTCAGTTCAAGTGTTTGTAGATTCATTGCGACGACGCCGCGACAGACTTGGTGATCGTCGAGCACGAGTGATAGCATCTCCCATCCTTCGTATTTTGTCACTTTTCCTGTGACTTCATATTTTCTGACTTGTTCATCGAGGGCGTAGAGGAGTTGTTGCCCTGTCGAAGCCCCAGCATAAGCTGTGCGATGATGAAGCGTTCCGCCGAATCGACGGAAATCTATTAATCCTTCTGGCGTTCTAGAGAAAGGAACGCCCATTCTATCGAATAGGTAAATTATCTGCGGAGCCATTTCGCACATTCTTTTGACTGGTGGTTGATCAGCTAAAAAATCTCCGCCATAGACGGTGTCATCAAAGTGTTTCCATGGAGAATCTCCTTCACCTTTTGTATTTACGGCGCCATTGATACCGCCCTGAGCACAAACTGAGTGAGAACGCTTAACGGGTACAACTGAGATCAAATCCACGTCGTAACCAGCCTCAGCTATTTTCATCGTGGCAGAAAGGCCAGCTAATCCACCACCTACAACTACGATCTTCAACTTTTTTGGTGTTGCCATATGAATAACCTCTTTAAACTTTAAAATCTTCTCGGAGCGATAGGATTCGTTGCTTCTATTTGTTTTTCAGCTCCACAAATAGCCTGTGGTATCAGACCACATGGACGAATGAAAGAAAAGGCTGCATTTGTTCCTATAGCAAATAGTGTAAGCGCGATAAGAGCACAAGTATAAAGTGCTGCTTTTTGCGCCTTTTCTCCGATGAGTATTCCCCAATCGACGGCAAATAAAAATATGCCATATCCAAGATGCCAGGCTGTTGCCCCCACACCTAAAATGTATAGAACAAGAATGCTAAGTGATTGAAAGTCAGCAGAAACAATGGCAAAAGCTTTATCAGCATTTCCAGAGACCTTAATCGATGTCAATCCAAGATCTCCAAACATACCGAAACGAAAATGCAGTATGTGAAACAGAATGAAAAAGAAGAGGAAGATCCCCGTTATCCTTTGAAATACATATAACCAGTTTCTCAGATATGTGTAATTTCCAACGTTTACCTTAGCTTCAGCTGAGATAAAGATACCATATATCGAGTGAAATAGAAGCGGTATAAAGATCCCAAAGATTTCTATGAAAAGTAGAAATGGCAAGTGATGAATATCCGCTACCGCTTCATTGAATACTTTCTCACCGTACATGGCTTTGGCATTGGTGAACATGTGAAAGAAAAAGAAAATGCCTAAAGGGACTATTCCTGTGAGCTGGTGTAATTTTCGTAAGATAAAGGTTTTGCTAATGCTATTTGAGATAAAAGTTTTGCTAATGCTATTTGCCATCTTATTGTCTCTTCCTTCAGTGGTATTTCCTTATTCTGAGCTTAAGTCAAGATAAGAGTTGTTGCAAAGCCAGCAATTATCATTTTGACTTTTTCGATAAATTAGATTGGATTAATTCTCTTGCAATCTCTGTCCAGAAAAACTTATTATTTAAATCAGAAATGAACATCGAAACATTAAAGATTTTTTGTGATTTGGTCGAGACGAGCAGTTTTTCTTTAGCTGCCGAGAAAAATTTTATAACACAATCTGCTGTAAGTCAGAGGGTATGTGCTTTAGAGGAGAAATTTAACAAAAGGCTTTTGGATCGCGTGCGAGGAAAACGAGAAATAAAATTGACTCCAGCTGGAGAGGTTTTTTACCGTTCTGCCAAACAAGTTTTAGCGAGTTATGAAGAGTTACAGGAGAACATGAGAAATCTCACAGGGCGGATAAGTGGTACCGTGAAGGTAGCAACTGTTTACTCTGTTGGCTTACATGAACTACCGCCTAAGGTTCGTGAATTCATGTCGAAATTTCCTGCTGTGAAGATTGATATCGAATATTCCAGGACCACTAGGATAGTTAGAGATGTTTTAAGCGGTGAGGTCGAAATTGGAGTAGTAGCGTTTCCAGAGCCTCGACGTGGATTGACGATTGTACCAATGCCATCAGATAGATTGGTTTTGATTTGCCCTCCGGATCACGAATTTGCGAATAGAAAAGAGGTCAGCGTGAAGGACTTACGCGGGAGATCTTTTGTAATGTTCGAGCGTGATATTCCGACTAGAAAAGCGATCGACAGAATACTGAAGACATATGGAGTAAAAGTTAAAAAAACAGCGGAATTTGACAACATAGAAACCATAAAGCGTGCTGTTGAGGTTGGCTTTGGCCTTGCTATTGTTCCACATCCCTCAGTAATCGACGAGGAAAAAAATGGTCAGCTTGCAGTTGTACATCTTGCCGAAAAAGATTGGGTCCGCACGGTAGGAATAATTTATAGAACCGATCGAAATCTTTCGTTGGCTGCTAGAAAATTCATCCAATTGCTTGAGTGTAAACCTAAAGCTTGAACTTATAACTTGACCTATCTGGTAAAAAGTTATAAAAATTGACGATTGAGTTTTAGTGACTTTTTTACCAAGGAATGCAAAGTCGAAATTGCAAAGATGTTGTCAACCTTACGAGATTTTAGCTCGTAAGGTTAAATTAATTTATGAAGACTTTTAGGCCATCATTACGAGAGCAAATCAAAGATTGGTTTTTGAAAGACGCACGTAAGCAAGTAGGACCTCACCGGAAAGAAAGCCCTCACGAACAACATACTTGGTGGAAGGTGATGTGTCTCACAGGTGTCGATTATTTCTCTACCCTCGGCTATCAACCTGGCATCGCATTTTTGGCTGCTGGTGTTTTATCTCCAATTGCAACTTTATTTTTAGTTTTGTTGACTCTCTTGGGAGCTCTTCCTGTTTACAGTAGGGTTGCGAAAGAATCTCCGCATGGAGAAGGTTCAATTGCGATGCTACAAACTTTATTCTCCCGTTGGAAAGCTAAGTTAGTCATATTAATTTTGCTTGGTTTTGTTGCCACAGATTTTGTCATAACAATTACGCTTTCGGCAGCCGACGCAACTGCTCACATCTTAGAGAATCCATTTGTTATAAGCTACCTCCCGTTTCTTGAGCATCCGGTTCTGGTCACGATTGCCCTGATAACGATTCTGGGTTTGGTTTTTCTCAAAGGGTTTCGGGAAGCCATAGGAATCGCAGTTATTTTGGTGTTTGTTTATCTATCACTGAATTTGATAGTAGTGAGTGTAGCTTTGTATGAGGTGTTTACTCATCCCGAATTATTCAGGAATTGGGCGCAGGCCGTATATCATTACAGAGGCTCTGATGGTAATTGGCTTTTGATAATAGGAATTGCGCTTATATATTTTCCGAAACTTGCCTTAGGGCTCTCTGGATTTGAGACTGGCGTGGCCGTAATGCCATTGATTAAATCACCAGATAGGATCAGAAACACTCAGAAGCTGCTCGCAACCGCTGCTTTGATAATGAGTTTTATGTTGATCTGTAGTAGCCTCTCAACAGCAGTTTTAATAGAGCCCAAAGAATTCTGCCCTCGGATAGATTGCAAACGTGTAGTGCAGGAAAATCATCCGCCTTACTGCGCATGCTCACCCGAGGAAATTGAAAGAGGTGAAATAAAAGAAGCTGGACAAGCCAACGGACGCGCTCTAGCCTATATTGCCCATAAATACTTGGGCGATCTATTTGGTACAGCTTATGACATAAGCACAATATTCATTCTATGGTTTGCTGGAGCTTCAGCAATGGCAGGACTTTTAAATATAGTCCCGCGTTACTTACCAAAATATGGTATGGCACCTGAGTGGGCAAGAGCCACCAGGCCATTAACTATCGTATTTACGCTGATTTGTTTTGCTGTCACCATATGGTTCGAGGCCAGCGTCGATGCTCAAGGTGGTGCGTATGCAACAGGGGTTTTAGTTTTGATTTCATCAGCTGCAGTTGCTGTAACCATCTCATCGTGGCGTCAAAATAGTCAATGGCGATGGGCATTCCTTGTGATTACGATAATCTTTGCTTACACAACCATAGCTAACATAATCGAAAGACCGGACGGGATAAAGATTGCTTCTTTATTCATCTTTTCGATAATCTTATCGTCTTTCATATCAAGGGCATTAAGGTCATTGGAAGTGAG
Source organism: uncultured Blastocatellaceae bacterium (assembly GCA_964486055.1). Lineage (GTDB taxonomy): Bacteria > Acidobacteriota > Blastocatellia > Pyrinomonadales > Pyrinomonadaceae > J014. The sequence goes on along the minus strand of CAZALE010000002.1, from coordinate 331,958 downwards.
GATTGAAGAAGTAGAGTTAGATGAAAAAGCATGGGAATTCATTCAAGATTTAGCTGAAAATGAAATACGTATAGTTGCAAATCGCAGGGAGGCGGGAGATGTAGCGGAATATAGATATAAGGAGCATGAGAAGCGGGTAGATAATCATATACCTTCAACCGATCCTATACTGTTCTATGAAGTTGATGTAGGTGATGCATCTGAGTTTACCGGTAAGATTAAGGTAAGAGGGGTTGAGGTTGACGGGTACAGGATTTTGCGAACCATCGCCCCATCTGTTCCAAATGCTATAGCAGCTCTTTTGCTTTACTTGAGAGATAGAACTGGCAAGATACCGCATGTATATTTTGGATGGAGCGAAGGAAATCCGATAGTTTATTTATTACGCTTTGTGCTTTTTGGTGAAGGGGATACAGCTCCAGTTACAAGGGAAATCTTACGTCAAGCTGAACCAGATCCGGATAGGCGTCCTAACGTTCACGTTGGTGGTTGAGAACCTCTCAATTCTGGCTTTAAAATATCTGGGTTCATGGCGATATAACAAGACCGGCAGTAGACAGGTCTACCTTGCGACGGATAAAATGGGACGGTTGTATAAGTGCCACACTTTGAACAGTTGACAGCGACTTCTACTTTTTGTTTAATGCCCAAAGCTTGTGCTGCCAGTATGGCCTCCAGCCTTTCCGTTTTGGCTTTTTTGCAGGGCTTACATCTTTTCGGCGGATTTTTTAATCCTTTGTCACGAAAAAATAACTGTTCACCGCTAGTCCATACAAATTTCTTTCCACAATCTACACAGACAATCTCTACGTCATTAAATTCCGATTCGCTCGAGGTTTGAGTAGCTGGACTCATCATTATCCCTCCTTGATGATTAACAAAAATTTAAGATGACCTAATTCACATTTTAACCTTTTCTTATCACTGGAAATCAAGCTTCAGACGTGATTTTTGGTATTTTTTAGCCGCATTGTAGAATTGATGCTATAAAATCTGGGAAGGCAAGTGATGAAAATACTGGTCGTAGGTTCTGGAGGTAGAGAACATGCTATCTGTTGGGCTTTCGATAGATGGAATGGAAGAAGAATTTTTTGCGCAGATGGTAATGCAGGTATTGCAGATATAGCAAAGTGCGTAAATATAAAGCCACATGAGATAGGAAAGCTCGCTGAATTTGCTACGATTGAAGGAATTGATTTGACTTTCGTCGGTGGAGAACTTCCTCTCTGTCTCGGCATAAGTGATGAGTTTCAGAGTAGAAATCTGAAGATAATAGGAGTAGATAGGTTGGCTTCGAGGCTTGAATCATCGAAGGCTTTCGCCAAGGAATTTATGACTCGCCATGGGATTCCTACTGCGAGATATAAAATTGCGGACTCAATTTCGGAGGCGAGAAAGATTTTAGATAGTAGATTTTTTCAGGAAGACGGCGTCGTAATAAAAGCAGATGGGTTAGCTGGCGGTAAGGGTGTAATTGTTGCTGAAAATAAGGATGAGGCAGTTGAAGCACTAGAAAATCTGGAGATGATTGCTGGCAAGGATGCTACGAAAAGAATTGTGCTCGAGGAGAGATTATTTGGGAAAGAAGTTTCACAGATAATCTTTAGTGATGGACAAAATTTCGCTTTAATGCCCCCAGTTAGAGATCATAAGAGATTATTAGATGGGGACAGAGGTCCTAACACAGGAGGCATGGGCACAATAGCTGACTGGAATTTACTCTCCGATGTTCAAAGAAATGAAATAATCGAGCGCATCATTAAGCCTACTTTATTAGGATGTCAACAAGACGGCTTTCAACTCAAGGGGATATTGTTCTTAGGCCTCATGTTAACGAAAGATGGCGCAAAGGTTTTGGAATATAACGTAAGGTTTGGTGATCCTGAAACGCAGGTCATTTTGCCGTTATTGGAGACGGATTTATTAGAGATATCGGAGGCAATTTTAACTGGTGAGTTAGACAGGGCGGAGATCAGATGGAAACAAGCTAGCGCAGCTTGTGTAATCTTGGCGTCTGAGGGCTATCCGCAAAAGGCAAAGACCGGATATAAAATATCGGGATTACACGAGCTTTCAAATTTGTCTGATGTAATGGTTTTTCATGCCGGCACTTCTAAAGATTCTGAAGGGGACTTAGTTACTTCAGGAGGTCGAGTTTTAGGCATTACAGCTATTGCTGATAATTTACAGAATGCATTGGCAAGGGCTTATCAAGCAGTCAACAAGGTATACTTTAACGGAATGCAGTTTAGGCGGGATATAGGTATATCATGAAACGCTATAAGTACTATGATTTATTAATGGCAGCTTTCGTAACTGTTCTGCTTTGCTCCAATTTAATTGGAGTACACAAGGTTACATATATTCGCCTTCCTTTCTATGGCGAGTATGTATATGGAGCAGGAGTCTTGTTTTTTCCAATTAGCTATCTCTTTGGAGATATTCTAACTGAGGTTTATGGATATTCACGTTCTAGAAAGGTTATTTGGGCTGGTTTCGGAGCCATGGCTTTTGCTTCGTTTATGTCTTTTGTGGTGGTAAGTTTGCCCCCAGCTAGTGTTTATCCCGCTGAAAGCCAGAAGGCGCTCGAAATGATTTTCGGACAAACTCCCCGGATTGTTTTCGCTTCGTTAACAGCATTCTGGTCAGGGGAATTTGTAAATTCATTCGTATTAGCGAAAATGAAAGTGTTAACTAACGGAAAGTATTTGTGGACTCGCACCATCGGCTCTACAATTGCCGGAGAGCTGACTGATACGCTCATCTTTTACCCTATTGCATTTTATGGGTTTTGGTCTAACGAACAATTGATAGATGTGATGATAGGTAACTATTTAATCAAAGTCAGTTGGGAAATAATTGCGACTCCTTTGACATATAAGATTGTAAATGCTTTGAAAAGAGCCGAACAAGAGGATTATTTTGATCGTGATACAAATTTTAATCCCTTTGTACTCGAGGTTGAAGAATAATTTTTCCACTCAGAATCTTTTCGTATCCTCCTCACGAACAATCTATGTGATAATGTAATAAGCGATGAAAAAACGTGCGGAAAAGAATTTTCCTGAGCTAAATTTCCTTCTTCGAGCAAAGCTTGTACCTCCACGTAGCATTCAGCAATCCATAAGGCGGGAGCGTCTGCTCAGAAAACTATCGGATAACAAGTCTAACCTTGCTGTAATCGTAGCCGAAGCAGGTTATGGTAAAACAACTCTTGCTGCAGATTTCGTTTTGAATTCTGGCAGTAACTTTGTTTGGTACCAGTTAGATTACACAGATTCTGACATTTCGACATTCTTCACCTATTTAACTTATGGTATTAATCAATCTATTCCGAGATTCGGTCACAGACTGTTTGATTACATTCATAGACAATCAGAAGAACTCATTCAATTTCCCGAAAGAGTTGCAGATTTGTTTCTCAATGAGGCTTTTGAATTAATCGATAAACCGCTGCTAGTCGTGCTGGATGACTACCATCATTTAGAAAAAAATAGTTCTTTACACAAGATTCTCTCCAGGATTTTACGTTACGCCCCTGAGCTCCTGTCGTTTTTAATAACTACAAGAGATTTACCGCCTCTGCAATCGATACGCAGTGATCTAAGCTCTTCTATGCTTTTAGTGACGATGGAGGATTTGGCGTTTGATGAACGAGAGATTCAAACGCTTTTCAAACGTGATCTACAAATCGACTTATCCAATGAGGATGCGCACAAATGCCATCAGATAACCGAAGGATGGGTTACCGCACTCCAGCTCATTCTGCAAATAGCTCGACAAGAGAGAACCTTAAAATTTGATTTAGAGGGTCTGCTGCAAAAATCTAAAAGAGATCTCTTTAGATACTTTGCTGAAGAGGTGTTCTCAAAAGAATCTCTGCAGATGCAGCAATTGTTGCTGCATCTTTCCCTACTGAAAGGTGATTATCTGAGATTTTGTCAACAGATATTTCCTGAAACCTGTTGCTTGGATTTATTGAGTGATTTAAGAGGTAGAAATATCTTCATAAGCTTGCTTGATGATGACAAAGAGGAGTATAGAATTCATCCGCTATTCAGAGACTTTCTGCAGTATAAACTAAGAAGGGATATAGGTGTTGATGCCTTCAGACAAAAGCTGAATAAAATAGGAGAATTCTTCGAATCACAGGGAGATTTTGAACAGGCGGTAGACTATTTCCTTCAAGCAGAGAATTTCTATAAAGCTGCACAAATACTAGATAAACAGGGAAGCTTCTGGCTGGAGAAAGGAAAAATCAGTGTGCTTGAGAAGTTTATCTCTCAGATTCCTGAGGATAAGCTTAATGATCATCCGCAGATACTTTTACATAGAGCAGAAATTAATCGCTTGCATGGAAAGACGGATGAAGCACTCAACGTACTCCAAAAAGCATCTAGGATTTTCGATGAAAAAGGCGATGTAAGAGGCAAAGCCGAAGCACTGCATCTTATGGCCAGTGTTATTAGAAAGCAAGGAAGAATAGAGACGGCACTAGGGATTTTAAATGAGTTGGAGTGTTTGATTGATTCTGAGCGAGAACCAGATGTTTTCACCAGTGTGCGCTTAAAAATGGCTAATACAAGAGGGTTATGTTATATAAAACAGGGAAAATGGGACGAAGCTGAGGAATGTTTCAAACTGACGCTGAAATTTGCAGAAGAGCTACTGGATGAAAAATATATAAAAATAGCTTTACATAACATGGCATTGCCTGCTGCATTCAGAGGAGATTTCACTGAGGCGTTGCGTTGGTTTGGCAAAATATTTACCGGCTCTAAAAGCGTACCTCAGGAAGCTATAGGTCATTTAAATGTCGCGAGGCTACATATATTCAGAGGAGAGCTAAACGACGCAGAGAAGCATCTCAAACAAGCTATAGAAATTTGTCAGGCTTTTAATCTTAAGGACTTAATGGCTGAGGTTCTCGAGGCATTTGGGAATCTACATAGAGAAAAAGGAGAGTATCAGAAAGCTACAGACTTTTATGCGCAGGCCGAGAAAATATATATAGAACTCGGGATTGATTTATCTACACAAAGCCTTTTGGAAGAGCGAGCAAAACTTTATCTTTCGTTAGGTTGGGATTCGAAGGCTAAAGGGCTGGCAGAGAGACTGCTAGAATTCCGTAATAAGCGTGGTAGTCAGGTAAGCATAAAAACAGCACAATTTTTGCTGGCCTACATAAGGGCGGCGATGCATGAGCTTAAAGGCTTAGAGGGTGAGGTACGTGAGTTAAAAGACTATTTCAGGGAAAAAGAATTGAATTACGACGAAGCACAAGCTGCGCTCTTGCTTGCGAGGATCTACCTTGCAACAGGGAGGAGGCAAGCGGCCTTTGAGGCACTGGAGAGAGCTCTGGACTTGACGGCGCGTTTTGATTACGATTATTGGCTTGCATCAGAGATAAAAATAAATCCAGACTTCTTCAATGACCCAGACATAAAGGCAATGCTGCCTGATTTACAAATTGTCTCTGACACCTTGCCTGTTATAACCAAGAGCGCAATTAAGACTTTAAATGTAGAAGCGAAGGTATTTGATTTAGTTTTACATACTTTTGGAAAAATCGAGATTCGGCGCGCAAGCACTCTTATCCCTCAAAGCGCATGGATCACGCGCAGGGCTAGAGACATCTTTATTTTCATTGCAACGAGTAAAAACAGAAGAGTACTTAAGGATAATATAATCGAAACGTTTTGGATGGATGAGGATCCGTCTATAGTTGAGAAGAATTTTCATCCAACGATCTCTCATATCAGAAAAGCTTTAAATTGGCATCAGCCAGTAAAAATAAACGTGCTCAGGTTTAGCGACGGAGCTTATCAGATAAACCCAGAACTATCTTGTTTTATTGATACTGAGGAGTTTGAGCTTGCGCTAGCAGAGGCTCATAAGGCAAGAATCTCAGAAGACATAGAGAAAATGAAACTTAATCTCATGAGGGCTGCGGAGCTTTATGCAGGCGAATTTATGCCTGGAGTATACGATGACTGGGTTGAGGAGAAAAGACGATATTTTGATAGTCAATACCTGAGGGTTGTGGGTTCTCTAGCAAAGATAAGTTTTTCCCAAAAAGATTTTGCGTCCGTCATAAACTACATCGAAAAGCTTTTGCAAAAAGATCCTTTTCGCGAGGACGCTTACAGATTGTTAATGCAAACTTATGCAGCACAAGGTAAGAGGGCAGAGGTTGTCAGATGTTTCAATGAGCTTCAAAACCTGCTTAAAAAAGAATTGAATGTACAACCATCGTCGAAGACTGTGAAGCTTTTTCATGAATTACTGGAGCGGGCTTGATATTTTTTAAGCTGTAGCTTCTATCTCTTCCTCTAATAGCTGGCGGCGGTATAAATCTGCGTATTCTCCTTGTAGATTGAGCAATTCGTCATGTGTACCTCTTTCAACTATTTCTCCATCCTTTAAAACACAAATTAAATCAGCGTCGCAGACGGTCGAGATGCGATGAGATACTATCAGGATAGTTCTGCCATCTCTCAGGGCTCTGAGATTTTTTAGTATGTTTTCCTCTGTAGCTGTATCAACAGCGGATAAGGCGTCGTCGAGAATCAGTATCTTTGGATTGCGAATCAATGCTCTAGCTATAGCAACGCGTTGTTTCTGTCCTCCAGAGAGAGTAATGCCTCTTTCTCCAACCATCTGCTCCAGTCCTTTAGGAAACTGTTTAATGTCTTCACTTAGACAAACGATTCGCACAATTTCCTCGATTGCTTCTCTGAGCCTCGTCGTGTCATCATCTTGCACTCCGAATGCCATATTTGCAGCCAAAGTATCGCTAAAAAGAAATGTCTCTTGTGGTACAAATCCAATGGCAGATCTTAAGTCCTTCAATCTGTAGTTTCTAACCGATATTCCATCAATGAAAACAGTATTTTCTGGTGCTTCTATAAGCCTGGGAATTAAGCTGATAAGTGTAGATTTGCCGCTCCCAGTTTTTCCTACGAAGGCCACGGTTTTTCCAGCCTCGATCCTCAGATTGATATTCTTCAGGACCGGTTTTTCATCATACGAGAAGCTCAAGTTTTTAAATTCTATTGTGCCCTTTATTTCGGGCGACTCGATTGCGTTTGGAAGGTCACGTATCGAAGGTTGAATGTCTTGAATCTGTCTTATACGTTTCAGCGAGGCCATGCCGCGCTGATACAAATTTACAACGTATCCTAAAGCTATCAGATACCAAATCATTCTTTGTAGATAAAGGATGAAAGCGGTAAAATCGCCGGCTGATATTTCACCGTGAATCGCCATTGGTACTCCAACGGCTATGATTATTACAAATCCCATCCCAATCAGGAAAAATAACAAGGGGCGCATTGCCGCTGAATACCTAACGAGCGCTAGATTCTGAGCTGCATATTCTCTGTTTAGTTTTTCAAATCTCTGAATTTCTGAGTCTTCTTGAGCAAATGCTCTTATAACCCTGACACCAGCTAGATTTTCCTGGGCCATCGCTGTTATCTCAGAGAATTTTTCTTGTACTTTTTCAAAGCGCGTATGGATTATTTGTCCGAGAATCTTAACTGTTATCGAAACCAATGGCATTGTCATTAACAGTAGTAGAGTTAACTTGATCGAGATGCTGAGCAAGATAGGTAAGACTACCAGTAGGGCGAAAATTGCTTGGAATGAGTAGAGAATCATTGGGCCGACGATTTGGCGGACTGCGGCTAGATCGTTAGTTGCTCTAGCCATCAGATCGCCGACTCGATGTTTCTGAAAAAATTCCAATGGTTGATAGACCAGTGAGGCGTAGAAATCTCTGCGCATATCGTATTCTATGTGTCTAGAGGCATTGATCAGCAGCCTTCTTTGCCAAAATAAAAAAATTCCACTTATGAAGCTTGCAGATAGAATTGCCAATGGATACATGAGGGCCTTTCGCCACGTAACGCCTTGGGCTAGGTCATCTATCGCCATCCCAACTAGGTAAGGGATAAGTAGTCCTACGGCCATTGAGGTTAAAATGAAGAATATACTCAGTAGAATTGATAGTTTATAAGGCTTTAGGTATTGCCAGAGTATCTTTATTTCTTGCATTTTCAGTTTCTTGAATAGGAAGTTAATGAAGTAGCTACCAACTCATCAGATTCATTCAAAACGTCTGCTGAGACGGTGATAAGTCGTTTGCCGCTTTTGATGACCTTGGCCTTGCACATGACTTTTCCTTCTTTTACAGAGCGAAGGAAGTGAACGGTTAGATTAGAGGTAAAGGCGTTCTCACCATTTTCTAACATTGTAGCTGCAGCGAATGCCGTAGCGGTGTCGATTAATGATGAAATTGCTCCTCCATGAAGTAATCCCTGAGGCTGTCTGAGCTCGTCTCTTATTTTCAGCTCCAGAGTTGCTTCGCCGGGCTTAACCTCGATTAGTTCCATCTGTAGTAAATTTATGTATGGAACTCTACGGAATATTTCGAGTGCTTTTTCTTTAAGCTCGTTCATAATCGTCCCTTCCATATAATTTCGTCAAACTCGCCAATTGTAACTTTTTTAAAATCCGAAGGTAAGTCAAAAATTGATGGATCAATTTGAGGGCGAAAGTTTTGTATTTCGATGCTATATATGAGTTTCTTTGAATCTGTCAGTGAATAATAATCACGCCTTTTTATGATCTTTTCATTCGGATCATAGAAAAAAACGATCTCAGATTTTGATGAATTATCGAGCTTCACGAGATATTGATCCAGACCGTTTTCTGTGCCAATGTAATTAATATCTGCTTGATACTTGTTGTTCAAGAGTGGGGAAATCAGAAACTGAAAATCTGATCTCTCCTCAGTTAGCTTACTTTTAGTATTCGCTTCAGCAAAGAGTTTTTTGCGATAGTTTAGTATAAAAACTTTTTCTCCTTTTTGAAGCTGTCCCGTTTCATCACCAAATTTTATCAATTGATTTTCAGCATTTTTCGCAATGAATATCCTTTTAGGATTGCTTCCCTCGACGCTGAAAATTATATCAGCTTGGAAAGTCTCAGGCTCTAAGGTTTCTATCTTTATTGCAGATTCTTTTGTAGGGGCTATGTTTTGATTTAAGTTACTTACCTGGCGACAAGCAAAACAAAAAGAGCTAGATAGAACTAGAGAAATTAAAAAAAGCCAAAATCTGATTGGCATAAGAGAAAATGTTACCACAACACGTTGAATCAGAAGTAATTTCATAACTATCTCTGAATGATTTTTAATAACAACCCAAATGATTGCTTGTATTTTACGGTTGATTGGATGAAAATGACGTTGTGACGGTAGACATGTACCTGATAGGAGTAGATGCCCTCGAAGATTTTATATCCTCTGGTCCATTTCAAGTTGTGTTTTCAAATGGACGAGTGTTCGCTTCGGAGAAAATTAAGCTAGAGCGCTTTAGAAATAAGATTTTGATTTATTTTTTCGGGATTGAATGCTGTGATGTTTGGTACGTCGAGGATTACGATCTGAGCGATTATCATAAAGTAGTTCTGAAACTATCCCGTAAATTTGGAACCGAAAAACTTAAAGCTTCCATTCTGAAAAAGAATGACATTTTAGTGAGGAATGTCATTGGAAATACCTCATCATGTTTGCAGGCCGGATTTAAAGGAATCAAATCTGCTGCTGGCTATCATATTTGTTTAGAGAATACAGCAAGCGGTAGATCAGCTGTAATAGTGGATGAAAATTTAGGAGCAGAGAAACTGTTTACAAAAGCAATTCTGCTGATCAAGGGCTGGATTGACAGAGGAGAGAAAATTGGCAAAATCTCCTTGGTTTTGCGAAAAGAACAGGCAGCACATGCTCTAGGACTACATGAGCTTTTGTCTGATTCCTGGAAGAACCTAATTGAGATATATGAGCTTGATTCTAATCATGACATAAAGATTCCCTCTGGAGATTTAGACGGCGAGGTTAAGTGGTGTGCCCCGACAAAACCCGTTTCAAATGAGCTTATTCGCAGAATAATTTCTCTCGATTCAAAAAGGATTGAAGCTGTTTCCGCGGGAAATAAGACAATTCTGAGATTCTTGGGTCTACCATTTGCTTTTATCGATAAAGAATCAATTCTCTTCGGTATAGAAAAAAGAAAACGGTTGATGAGCCCTAACCTCACCGAATTAGAGCTATTGGTAGAAGAATTAAAAAAATACAGAAGTTTCGATAGCCCCAATAAAAAGCATCTTTTTTACACGATGCTACCAGAGGCATGGCTTGAATTTACTGTTAAATCCCAGATAAAGCGTCTGGACGAAGATTTTTATGTCTCACCAGTTTATAGTCAATTCAGAGTAGAAAAAAATCGCCTTGACTTATTAGCCTTTAGCAGTCGAGGTGAGATTATAATAATCGAAACGAAAATCAAGCCAACGGCTGAAATATTATTTCAAAGTCTCAGTTATTGGCTTAAGATCGAACTTGCAAGGCGTAAAGGTGTTTTCAATAGTGCTATTGTTGCAAATAAACCGGCTCACATTTATTTGGTCGCTCCTGAATTGTCTTTTCATAAAGAAATAAGGTTTTTGGCAGAGGCAATTCGTGGAGATATCGAAATCTATGTAATCGAATTGGATAGGGCATGGCGTAAGGAATTAAAAGTTGTAAATAGATATAGGATTTGATTGGCTATCTTGCTTAAGTATTTTCCGGGGTGTCTTTTACGAAACGATAACCAACTCCTCTTACGGTTTGTAATAACCTTGGTTTGTTGGGTTCGTCTTCAAGGTATCTCCTAAGGCGCACGATAAAATTATCGATCGCTCTAGTATCAGTATCGTCACGAAGGCCCCAAACCTCCTCTAAGATCATTTTCCTTGAAATAGCTCTTCCTTGATTCTCAATCAAATAGCGCAAGAATTTTGCTTCCATTAATGTCAATTTTTTTACTTCGTTATTGAATCTTATCTCGAGGTTATCCAGGTCTATGACACGACCATTTATGACAAAAACATTGTTGTCCTCGTCGGCGTTTTTAACCGTTGAGCGCTTAAGCCATTCGCGTCGGCGCAGAAGACCATTGAGTCTTGCCATGAAAATGGCTAGATCGAAAGGTTTGGGGAGATAATCGTCAGCACCCGCAGCGAAACCTTGAAGAACGTCGTCTGATTTTCCGAGAGCTGTGAGCATTAAAATAGGAGTGAAGTTTTCACGCTGGCGAAGTCGCATTGCAACTGTGAATCCATCGACCTTTGGCAGCATGACATCCAGCACTATCGCATCGAAGTTTTTCTCATCTAATTTACGCAAAGCAGATTCGCCATCCTCAGCAATCTCTACCTCAAATCCCTCAGCCTCTAGATTAAACTTCAATCCGTCTGCCAGATGTTTCTCATCTTCAACTAGAAGTATTTTCATAACAGAACAATGATAACCTCGCTACTTGCATGAGAAAAAATAGAAACTTAATTTATAGATTGAGCGTAAAATGAGTTGAATTCTCGAAGATAAAGGAGTTTTGAAAAATGTCCAGAGGTTTGAAGATTTTTTTAGTTTTTCTCGGTGCTTTATTACTAGTATTGTTAATTTTAGCCGTAGCCGGGCTTTTATTTTTTTCGCTTTATAATAAACCAGCGGTGTCGTCTAATAGCGTTTTAGTGGTTAATCTGTCGGGACAACTTCCGGATTATGTTCCAGAGGATCCTCTAGCTGAAGCTCTTGAAATTGAACAGGGTAAGTCATTTATCTCCTTAATAACCCAGCTTCGTAAGGCTAAGACAGATTCAAAAATTGCCGCCGTTCTGGTTAACATTGATTTTCCGGCTATAGGTTGGGCTAAGGCAGAAGAACTACGTAGGGCACTCCTTGATGTTCGAGAGGCGGGAAAGCCTGTATACGCTTATATGGAGGTCGGAACGATAAAGGAATATTACATTGCGACGGCAGCAGATAAAATTTTTCTCCCTCCAAGTGGTGACTTGTACATCACAGGTTTGATGGCTGAGGTTATGTTTTTTCGAGGAGCGCTTGATAAACTCGGAATTGAACCTCAAGTTATTCAAATCGGAAAGTACAAAAATGCTCCCGATCAATATACTAGAAAACAAATGTCACCTGAGCACCGAGAAGTTATAAACGCCGTCTTAGATGACTACTTTAACCGTTTGATTGCAGCTATCGCAGAAGCTAGGAAGAAAACTCCTGATGAAGTAAGAAATCTTATAGATGAGGCGCCATATTCAGCTAAGATGGCGAATGAACTAGGATTAATCGATGGAGCACTTTACAAAGAGGAAGTCTACGACGAACTAAAAAGCCGCTTAGGTTACAAGGAAGATGAGAAACTTAGGCTAGTTAGTGCTGAGTCTTACAGAAGAGTCTCTGCAGATTCATTAGGGTTGAATACTGGTGAAAAGATAGCGGTCATATTTGCAGCTGGTCCTATCAATTCTGGTGAATCTGAGTTTTTCTATGGACAAACTATAGGGTCTAATACAATGGTAAGAGCAATATCGGATGCAGCTTCTGATGAGAGTATAAAGGCGATAGTTATACGGGTTGATTCTCCAGGTGGATCTGCTCTGGCCTCTGATCTTATCTGGCATGCCATTGAAAAAGCGAAAGCTAAAAAACCGGTGGTTGTATCAATGTCTGACGTGGCAGCTTCAGGAGGCTACTACATATCTTGCAATGCTAACAAAATCGTGGCTGAAAGCTCTACCATAACAGGATCAATCGGTGTTTTCCTGGGTAAGCCAGTATTGAAGGGCTTTTATGACTGGTTGGGTTTGAATAATGAATACGTAATGAGGGGCAAAAATGCTGGTTTGTTTAGAGAGACCGAACGCTGGACCCTGGAAGAGGAAGCTAAGATGAGGGAGCTGGCAAACAGAATCTATTATGATGAATTTGTGCCAAAGGTAGCACAGGGGAGAGGTAGATCTCTCGAAGAGATAGACTCGATAGGTCAAGGCAGAGTGTGGACTGGCGCACAGGCTAAGGAAAGAGGTTTAGTAGATGAAATTGGTGGCCTAGAGAAAGCCATTGAAATTGCAAAAGAATTGGCCGGATTGCCAGCCGATAAAGACGTTCAGAGAATTACTTTTCCAAAACCAAAGCCATTTTTCGAGCGATTTTTAGGTAGAAAAGAAGATGAAACTTTTGCAGCAACTAGAAAACTAATCGAGATCATGCCAGAAAACATGCAAAAAGCCATTAGGTATGCCCTTATTTTTGAAAGAGCTGGTAATGGTGATGCAATGATGTTAATGCCATTTGAATTGACATTAAAATGAGTCCAGTATTTTGTTCATTAAAAACGTAGACTAAGCTTCGATTCAGCCAATTCTAAACGGAAGACCGATATAATCAGCAAAAATTGAGATTAGGAATGACGCTTACTTGCGCCGGTGTCGAAGGCCGGATTATTTCAGTCAAAAGTCCTGTAAATAGATAGCCAGCTCAATGTAAGAGATTTAACAAATCACTTGGTCACTAGTCTCCCGGTATTGTTTCAGAAGAGTCTGATATTTAATAGACTATTCTAGCCTTTATCGTTCCTTTCACCTTTTTTATTATTTCAAATGCCTCATGCGATATTTTTTTATCTACATCAAGGATCACATAACCAATTTCTTCATTTGTTTTCAGATACTGTCCTAGTATGTTTATCCCTCTTCTAGATAGTTCCGAATTAATTTGAGAGAGAACTCCAGGGACGTTCTCATGAATATGAAGAATTCTATGGGTGCCCGCTTGAGGAGGTAAATTTACTGATGGAACTGTATGTGAACCTTCTGAAGCTCCCAACTCTATGTATTTTATCAGTTTGTTGGACACATCTAAACCTATGTTTGCCTGTGCTTCCTCGGTCGAACCGCCGATATGAGGTGTGAGAATGACATTAGGTAAATTTTGCAGAATGCAGCTAAATGAATCACCGTATTTCTCTGGTTCCTCTGGGAAAACATCAATTGCAGCTCCAGATATTATTCCATCATCGATGTATTTTTTAAGGGCATTTAAATCAACTACATCTCCTCTAGAGTAATTCAATAATATGGCACCTTTTCTGCAGTATTTTAGGGTTTCTTCATTTATCATGTTACGAGTTGTGTGATCTGAGGGAACGTGTAATGTTATTATGTTAGATTGCTCTAGCAAATCTTTTAAACTGCGCACTTGCTTTGCATTTCCATGAGGAAGGCGCGTCGCAATGTCGTAGTAAATCACATTCATTCCCATGGCCTCAGCCAGCACTGATACTTGTGAGCCGATGTTACCATAGCCAATTATACCCAGAGTTTTCCCTCTAAGTTCATAGCTATCCTTGGAGTCCTTTAGCCATATTCCACGATGTGCAGCATTTTGTTTATCAATTATTCTGCGGATCAGCATTATACATAACCCTATGATCAGCTCAGCTACAGAACGTGTGTTTGAATAAGGAGCGTTGAATACAGCTACACCCTTACGCATTGCAGCTTTCAAATTAACTTGGTTCGTGCCGATGCAAAAACATCCAATAGCTAGTAATTTAGAAGCATTCTCTAAGATTCTTTCAGTAATGAGGGTTTTTGATCGAATTCCTAAGATATGCACGTCTCTAATTCGCTTAATCAGCTCTTCCTCATTCAAGGCAGCGCTATGCTTAATTACGTTCACGTATCCCCGGGCTTTAAATTCTTCTACAGCTGAATCAGCGATGTTTTCTAAAAGCAAAATTTTTATTTTCTCTCTTGGGTACGAAGTTTTTTGGCTCATACGAAATTTAGAAATTATAGCAGATAACCTCAAGAGAAAAAATTCGCTGATTGATTCTACACGTTGATGCTTTTCTGGTTGATCGGCATTATTTCCTTAAAGCCCTGTATTTTTAATTACTTTAATTTTTCTACTTTTCTACCATTGAAAGGTAAGATGAAAACTTCTTGACCGAGGATCTAACCGTCGACGAAGGTCTTAGGTTAGTTGATTCTAAAGTGAGCCTAATTAAATTTTTACTTCGTTGTTAATAGTTTTTTGAGACTCTGTATAGGAGTTTCTTTAAAGGAAAGTGAAGGTTTCATCTATCTTCTTTATCGTTATCAATAACTTCGTCATCGTTATCGATGTTTTTCTCAAATAATATGGTAAAAGGCTGCGGGTCATTTATTTTTTTTTCCTCAAATGCTTCTATTGGAGTTGGGGCAGTTTGAAAGAGTTCGGAGAGAAGTTTTTTTATGGTTTCTGAAAATTTTGTGGGTTTTGCTGATTGTGATATCGATTCTTCAGAAATGAGTGAATCGAACTTGATAATCTCTGCAGCTAAATGCCGGCAGAATGAGCATTTTACAAGATGCGATATTATAGGTTTTAATTCGCGTTTGCTTAAAGTCCCTTCGATGAAAGCGCTTAATACATCGTCATCCAGGTGATCTTCATTTTCAGGAATCGCTGAGGAGCTTACGAGATAAACCTCCAAAAGTTTTTTAATCGTTTCTTCATTCATCTTCTCTTTTCTCCAAAACAAACGACATACTCTGAGTAAAAATTTTGCTATTTTCTCAAAGACTTATGAATTTAATCATGTAGATTATCTACGTATATTTAGAAAGCTTATCTTCCAATGAGAATTCAGGTAATTCTTGAGCTATTAGCTCTAAGCAAATTTCTATCTCTTTTAGTTTTAATTCTTGAGCCTTAGCTAACTCAGCGCGGAATAGCTTAAGTATTTTGCCATACGTTTTATCAAGCCAGCGCATTATGGTTGATTCGTGAACTCTGGCAGATTTTTCGGAAGATCGTTTAAAAAAATTTCTTAAGGGAGAGGATGGTAACTCAACGATTTTTGCAATCTCGCGTAATTTTAAATTTTCCACATGGTAGTAATACAAGATTAGTTTCTCGTAATCTTCGAGGCTTGCAAAAACTTTCTCTATTGTTTGTAGCGCTATTTTTAAATAGCGCTTACGGTTTAGTGCTTCTGCCATCTCTTGTTCTGTATCTTCTTTAGTTTTATTCATTATAGTATGCGCAACTCCTTCGCCAACTTGCTGCACTATTTCCTCTAAAGAGACAATTCCCTCACCTGCTCGATGAAGATCGACGGTTGAATGCCATACTATAGTTCTTAGCCAGCCACGAAGAGTGCCTCGTCCACTATAGGTAAGAAATTTAGAGTTCCTGCGGCCCTCATAAATTGATGTACCATAAAGCTCCGTGTAAAGATTAGCTACTATCTCTTCAGCATCTATGTGAGTATTGGTGAGACTTCTTGCCAATTTCTCTAAGTAGGGCTGGTATTCTGTGACAAAATCCCACCATGCACTTTCGTCTCCATTTATACAGGCAAGAGCTAAATACAGGTCGTCGGCATGTATCTGATTTATGAGATCCTTGACTTCCTCTAACGTTGGAACTTGCTCCTCTGTGAGCAAGTATTTTCTGACGGTTTTTTCTATCCTTTCCCTAAATTGTTGATAATCGACACTGTAATTAGGTTTTTTTTGATGGCAAGACGAAAATATCTCACGGATCTGAGTCTCGCACTTATTGATTAAATCTGTTATTGCATCGCCAATGAACATTGAAGCTTGTCTAGTTCTGAGAAATTATAATCAAAAATCTTAAACATAAGCAACTAACGATTTATATCTGCTATCAGGGCAGGGCGATTAGAATATTGCAATTGGTAAAGTTTCCAATAAATACCTTTTTTGGCTATTAGTTCGTCATGATTTCCAATTTCTTTTAATTCTCCGTGATGAAAGACTAGGATACGATCGCAATGCTGAATTGTTGAAAGTCTGTGCGCGATTATCAGAGATGTTCTACCTGTTAATAATTTTTTAGTCGCTTCTTGAATTAACTGTTCTGTCTCCGTATCGATCGAACTAGTCGCCTCGTCAAGTATTAAAATCCTTGGATCAAAAGCGAGAGCACGGGCGAAGGAAATCAATTGCTTTTGACCGACTGAGAGGCCGGCCCCACGCTCTCTTAGTTCAGTATCGTATCCCTTTGATAATTTTTTTATGAATTCGTCAGCCCTTACTTCTCTTGCTGCAGTTAATACGCGTTCATCACTTATTTCATGGTTACCAAGTCTGATGTTATCTTTAATAGTCCCAGAGAAAAGAAAAACGTCTTGTAGAACTACGGCAAAATTTTTTCTTAGGGATTTGAGATCCCAATCCCTTATGTCAACATCGTCAATTAAAATCCTTCCCTTTTTGACGTCATAGAATCTCATTAGAAGATTCGTTACTGTAGTTTTACCTGAACCAGTGGCCCCTACCAATGCAATTGATTCCCCTGGCTCTATTGAAAAGGACACGTCTTTCAGAACCCACTCCTCGTCATTGTAGGCGAACCAAACGTTTTGAAACTCGATTTTTCCATCTGATTTGCCCGTTTTCTTTGGCTTGGCAGGAGATGTTATTTTTACTGGTAAATCAAGGAGTAGGAAAATTCGGTGAGATGCTACCACGGCTGCCTGGAAGATATTGAATTTATCTGAGAGATCTCTGATCGGCTGGAATAGCAGGCCGGAATATTGAATAAAAGCGGCTAATGTGCCAATTGTAAGTGTTTTTCCGCTAGTCGATAGTTGAGTGAGAGTATTAAACCCGTAGAAGAATATCAAGCAGGCGATCCCGAAAGATCCTATGAAGTCCACAAGTGGATAAAATACTGCGTAGTAATATATGGTTTCAATATTTGCATTGCGATAGTCATCATTTACTTGATGAAATTTCTTTTGGGCTTTATCTTCAGCGTTAAATAACTGTACCACTTGTGCTCCAGATATGTGCTCTTGTAGGAATGCATTCAATCGGGCCATTCGAGTTCGGACCTTATCGAAGCCTCGCCTTGCGTTTTTTCGAAACCAATTGGTTGCAACAAATAGTAGAGGCACAATTACCAAAGATACTATTGCCAATTGCCAATCCAGCCAAAAAAGCCAACCGATTATGGCGAAAATTACTACCAGGTCACCTAAGACGTCTATTACACCTGAGGTAAATAATTCATTCAGAGAGTCGACATCGGATGTAAGTCTCGTGATTATCCTACCGACAGGATTTTTGTCATAAAACGAGATTTCTTGTACTTGCAGTTTTTCGAATATCTCGCTTCGTAGGTCAAGCATGACTTTTTGACCAATTGAATTAAGCAATATTTCCTGTAGATACTGAAGTAGAAAGCGAAAGAGGAATAGAGAAAAAAAGGCAAGGGCAAAAAGCCAGACACCATCAATTTTGCGAGGCGTTATGAAATCGTCAACCGCTATTTTTGTGAATATAGGTTGAAGACTGGCTAAAACATTAAGGCTAAGTGTCATTAATAACGCCAGCAGAGCTTCTTTTTTATAAGGTCTTAGATATTTCAGAAGTCTTTGAGCGTTCTTTAAGTCGTAGTGCCTAGCTATTTCCTCTTCCTCGTGAGGTCTCTTGATATCCTCTGACATTAATTTAGATTCTATTTCTGTATAATTTAAATCTCAATCCCGTAGATGTAGCTAAGATTTTCTCGGAAATTACTAATAAGTTACGAATGCTTGCTCCATGTACTTAAAAATCCTGATAGGAATCAGTCAAGATTCTGCGGGTGCGGCATCGTCTACAGTCTCATGCTTTTCTCTTTTTATCTTCAGCAGCGCCGTTAAAACCAGAAAGATTGCCAATCCTATTAAGATCAGAGATGCAATACCGTTGATCATTTTTACGTCCAGACCATGGGAAAGCTTAAGATTTCCTATCACTAAAGCACCGAGCGCCCAAAGAGTAATCACTAACACGAACAACATTGGTATGAGGGTGAAAAAGTATCTCCTTTTTGATTGATATAACCAAACGGTTATTGAAAGTAACGTAAGTGCTGCTAATAGCTGATTTGATGCACCAAAAAGAGTCCAAAATTCATTCCAACTGCCTTTCGGAGCTAATAGTACGCTGATGAATGGTATGGCGATAGTAACTAATGTTCCAATTAAAGCTCCGAAACGCCCTTTTAGTCCGGTTAACTCTTGCACTATATAACGTCCGAGTCTTAGCGAGACATCTAAGGTATCGAAAACAAAAGTTGAAAAAGCCATTGCACCGAAAGTTATTGCAAATGGTAGATTTTCTTTTCCAACTATAATGGTTAAGAACTCCCCTATTCCATTGCCGTAAATCTTGCCAGGAGAAATACCTTTGACGGCTTCAGATGAGACTATCATGACGGTCACAAGCGCGATGAAAGCAACAAACCCTTCAGCCAGCATAGCTCCGTAGCCGACTGGGTGAGTATGGGATTCCTTTTCGATTTGTTTTGAGGTGGTGCCGGAGCATACTAAGCCATGAAAACCAGAGCAAGCACCACATGCAATGGTTACAAAAAGGAACGGAAAGAGCGAACCTGTCAATCCTCCTGCGTCCCAAGTCTTGAAGTATGGCTGTTGAATCTCGTAGCCTCCAAAGAAAACCCCAATTACACCAATTGCTAGAGCCGTATAAAGAACAAAGCCTCCCAGATATCCTCTCGGTTGTAGTAAAGCCCAAACTGGAACCACAGAGGCAATAACACAATAAATCAGGATTAGGACGGCCCAACTTGTATGGTCTAATAGAAAGATCGTGGAGAACTTCGTGCCAAGATATGAGAGCAAGAAAACACAAGGGACAAAAATCACTGTTGAAAGCCACAGCGGAGGGTTAAGAAAACGTTGAATGAATCCTAAAAGCACTGCTAGAGCCAGGTAAGTTATGCTTGCAAATGCGACTGCTCCTCCAGGATTAAATGAGATCTCACCTTGAAGGGCTTCATCCCCGGCCACGAAAGTGCCTGCTGTGATATCTGTAAATGCAATTATTACGTATACTAAGGCGATCCATATGAAAGCCATCATGGCGCGTCCTGCTCTTTTGCCCATCTTCTCACGCGTTATCTCGGCTATTGAGCAGGCGCCGTGTCTTACTGAGGAGAATAGAGCAGTAAAATCATGAACTGCGCCTATTAGTACGACACCAAGTCCTATCCAGAGCAGACAAGGTAACCATCCAAAATACTGACAGGCTAGAATTGGACCTGCTATTGGCCCTGCAGCGGCTATTGCGGAGAAATGCTGACCGAACAAATAGAATGGCTTCGTCGGAACATAATCCTCTCCATCATTTATCTCTTGTGCTGGAGTGATTCGGGAATCATCGGGTTTTAGTTGCCTTGATATCCATTTGCCATAGGCAAAATAACCTAAAAATAGCCACAGCAGAAAACTTATCGATAAAAGAGTCAACATAAAAGTCGCCGCTAAATAATGGAATATTAGACTAAGCAAATATAAGCAAAAATGAAATTAAAATCAAAGCTTCGGATGTTTTTCTACGAAGTCTACGAGATTCTTAACATAGGTTTTAAAGTTTGGGCACGATATGTCATGTTTTGTAAGTAGTGAACTGGCTATGGAGGTATCATAACTTTGCTGAATGAAAAAGTAAGGAACACCTACATGAGGTAGACCCGTTAGAGCAGGAGAAAAAGGTAGATTCAGAACCCATTTTATAAGTGGAGCTGGAGGCGTGTAGATTGAGCCCTTATCACATATTGCTTGGATTATGGCCTCGCATATTTCTTCAGTTGTTAATGGTGACGGATCAGCAAGTGCCAAGGTTTTTCCAATCGCAGATTCATCTTTTGAGAGTTTTGCCATTGATTTGACGACAAAATCAACGGGAACTATGTTTAACCTTACGTCTAGATTACCTACGTTGAAGAATCTGAGCAGAGAGGGAAATTTTCTATAGTAATGAATTACATAATAGATACCATCATACTTGGCTGTTTCACCTGTTTTTGAATCGCCCACGACCACAGATGGACGAAATATGGTCAATGGCACTGTAGGCTTTAGCTTATCAACCTCGACTTCTGCGAGATATTTGGTCTCCTCGTAAAAATTTCTAAATCCTGCCTCATGGTGTAATTCAGTTTCGAGAATTACCCCTTCCCGCTTTCCTGCCACATAACAAGTGGAAACATAGTTATATCTAGTCAAATTGCGCAGTTTGCATACGAACTCGTTCACGTTTTTAGTGCCTTCAACATTCACTTTGTAACCTAGTTTGCGAGGAACAGCTAGATCGTAGATGGCTGCTAGATGGAAAACCTCCGTAACCTCAGAAATCAGGCGATCTAGTTGTGTTGGTGAAATACCTAGATCTTTGAGTGTGATATCACCCTGTATAACTTCAAAGTTCGTTGAATCTACTTGCGTTAGCTTGGATATTTTCGTGATCGCATTCGAGGCCTTTTCGATAAATTGAGGTTGCACCAGCAGAAAAAAAGTTACGTCAGCTTGAGCTAGCTCTCTTACTAATCTCTCCGCTATGAATCCTGGAAAGCCAGTTAGGAATATTTTTCTTGCCATACTGGCAATTATAAGCTAGAATCTCTCTTATTCAATTAGCTCTAGGTATTTTTGTTCAAGCAATGACGGATGTAAAACAGAGAAATCAAGCACAGCAGGAAATGGAACTTGAGGATCCACGTTGGTCCGTTATAACCTTTGATTCCGTAATCGCACAGCATTTAACTTATCAAGAGGCTATGAACTTGTCTAGAAAGCTTGAGCAGGAGAGGCAAAACGGCGTTTGTATTGTTACTGACGAAGCAGCCTGTAGAATGAAGGAATCAGCAGAGTCGAAGGAAACCCAATAAAATCTTCAAAATGGCAACGAGCATGAGGAAGCTTGCAGATGGAGGAATTTGAAGTGAATAGGGTTAAGTAGACTTTGATAGTTAGAGTACCGCTGCTGGTAATTGAGGGCTTGCGCGATTTTCTTAGGAGATTTCTAAAACTACTTTTCCAAAGTTCCTGTTTGCCTCAAGGTACTCATGAGCTTGGCGAATTTCGTGCATTTTAAATACTCTGTCGATTATGGGCTTCAGCTCGCCGGTTTCGAAAAATCGTAAAAATGAGCAGAATTTTTTAACAGCTGCTGATTTCTCGGCAACACTCCTCGATCGCAAGACAGTTCCAATAATTCTTAGACGTTTTGACAGGGCAATACCTAAATTGAATTCTGCCTTGGATCCACTCGTTAAGCCAACAAGAATGAGTCGTCCTTTAGGCCGAAGTGCCTCTAAATTTTGATTAAAATATGCTGCCCCTACCAGGTCTAAGACTACATCGGCCCCACCATAAGCCTTTAAGTATTCTGTAAAATCTGTTTCTTGATCAGCTAAAATGGGATGTTGTAAGCCGATGTCGAAAGATTTTTTTAGTTTTTCGGTTGAGCGGGACGTGCCAAAAGTATTTGCTCCTACTAATTTAGCTAATTGAAGAGCGGCAGTTCCTACACCAGACCCAACCGCATGAATTAATATGTTTTCGCCTTTTTTTATCCTGGCAAGCGTAAACAAAGCATCATGTGCGGTAATGAAAACCTCAGCTATGGCGGCAGCCTCGACGAAATTTAGAATGCTTGGAATTTTCATCAATAGCCCCTCATGAACAGTTATGAACTCGGCTTGTGCAGCACCCGAAGCGATCCCGAATACTCTATCTCCTGGCTTAAAGCGTTTTACTGACTTTCCTATCTCAACTATTTCACCGGCAAATTCCAGACCCGGGATTCTCTCTGGCGTACCTTTCGGAGGAGGATAGAGACCCTTTCGCTGAAGTATATCAGCACGATTAAGACCAGCTGCATGCACTCTGATTAGGGCTTCTCTGCTCATCGGTTTTCGTGGCATTTCTACTTCCCTTATTCCCAAGCCTTTTATATCACCAAATTTCTCGATAAAGACGGCTTTCATCACTCTTTCTCCAGAGAATTAAATAGCAGCGGAAATGTAGCGAATGTCTGTCCGCGATGTTGAGGTCTAAATGCGAATAATATTATCTTGCCTTTACCATGATTGACCTCTAGTAAAGCAGCTTTACCGTTCAGATATTTCTCTCCGAGCATCCAACCTGATAACAACGTATCCTTTTCAGCGTATCTTGCTATGATCTTAACTTTCTGCAAGTCGTCTACTTCGTATGCGGCGCTATTATTAAAATAGGCAGGTAGCTGGCTACTGATCCCTCTCGTAATTGGTGAAGTTTTATCAATTTCTAATTTTACGATGGAGCCTGGACTATAAAATTCATTTCTCTTTAAGTTTTGTAAAACGTCTCTTATCGGAAGTTTGAAACTCTCAATTACTAGATCGCACGCAGCATCGAAGCAAATGAGTTTTCCTCCGCTCATCACGAAGCTTTTTAGATTTTCTAATCCTGTTTCTTCAATACCTCCCATGTATTCCTTTGGATATCTATTATTTCGGAAACCTTTTAGTATTACGTTTTTGTCTTCAGATGGAAGGATTATTGCATCCACATCGAGACGATTGTTCTGAAAATCAGCATTTGAGATCGAGCGGAATGGAATTTGAAAAGTATCAAGGACAAATCTCGTCCAACCTTCATCCATTGATGGCACAAAACCTTTGTATATGCCGATTCTTGGATTAGTTCTCAAAGGATTAGGTAATTTTGAAAATTCCCGGCTTACAGGTGTTAGATTCAAAACGCTGCGAGCTTGATTTATATTCTGCAACTTTTTGAGAGTCCCTCTAAATTGCTCAAAATTCCGAATATTCCACACAGGTTGGCATTCTATTCCCATCTGTAGTGGCAGGGTCCATCCAGTTACATCGTATGGGGGTTCTGCTTCGCCTTTTGGACCTATTCTGTTCGGATAAACTTGTGTTTCTAATAGTGAAAGTATGTTATTTTTTTGGGGTTGATTGGTAAGGATTATGAACGAACCCAGTGGCATTTCATGAAAATCTTGTTTATTAGATTTGTCAGTTGCAAAGTAACCCTCCTCAGTCATTTCGAAAATTTCAATTCCTTGCCACATTAAGATCTCGAGAAAGCGGGATAGGACTTCAGCGTTTGGTTGCCCAGCCGGGAGAACAAAAGCTAGCGGTTCATCTTCGTTGTGAACTGTATTAGCTTTGTTATTTTGATAAAAAAGGCGAAGATATCTTTCTCGAAATTTAGATGCCATCTCTAATACCGACATTGAGGCGATCATTTCCATTTCAGCTATTTGCTTTGGTCCCCAAGAACCACCTTGCCATGGCTGAGGGTGATTTGTTGCAATTTCTAATACCGAATTTAATCCTCTGACGCTTCCCGCTTTTTCCAACTGCTCTTTGCTTACGATGATAGGAGTCATTAAATCTGCACTTGCTGCCTCGCTGAGAATGCCGATAGAGTTGTGATAGTACGGCGCTGAGCGGAAACCACCGTGCCACCATGTGTCGAATATAACATTTGTAGCAACCCCGGCAATACCCCTTGCCTGTAAATCAGCCGCAATCTTATAACCGAGCAGTCCAACTTCTCTCAATATAGAAGGAGGTATTCGTGGGTTCGGAGGATCGTAAAATGGTGGTACGACAAATCTGACGCCGTTCTGTCCCATTTGGTGAACATCATAGACTATGTGAGGAAACCATTCCTGCCAGAAAAGCTTTGTAATATTTCTAGTTTCCTCTAGATTCATCATGAACCAATCACGGTTGTTATCATGCCCTGCATAAAAGTGATATAGCTCTGGAGGATTCGTACCCTCGGCCTTCGTGTTAAGAGTTTTTCTATACCAATTAGCTACTATGTCGATACCATCTGGGTTCGCTGATGGGATCAAAATTAAAATCACGTTTCGAAGCGTCT
Source organism: uncultured Blastocatellaceae bacterium (assembly GCA_964486055.1). Lineage (GTDB taxonomy): Bacteria > Acidobacteriota > Blastocatellia > Pyrinomonadales > Pyrinomonadaceae > J014. The sequence goes on along the minus strand of CAZALE010000002.1, from coordinate 307,344 downwards.
CTAACAACTCTTGATCTTTTGTTTTTGCTAATTCATAAGCCAAGTTCATTGACATTTGAGAGGCTACAATCTCTGTCGAATGAATGGAGCATGAAATAGCTACTATGGCTCTTCCTTCCTTTATTAACAGCTCAGCCTCTTTTTCATTAAGAGCAGATGGATTGGCTAACTTGACGTTAATTTGCCGATATTTCTCCATCTCGCGCAGGTTCTTGGCGTCAGAGATGAAAACGGCAATCATCTCTCTTCCAAGAGTTGTTTTACCTATTTGTTTAACCGATATGCGGTCTGATGCTCTGTCTAATTCGCTAAAATAATTAGTTATCTGTTGCCAATCTGCTACGGTTCTCTCTGTAGTCGGTTGAAAACCCAGAACCCTCTGCGGAGATGGTATTTCCTGTGCGAGACCATAAAAGCATAGAATGCTTAAATAGAATAAACAAGGAAATTTTGAAGTTTTCAGCATTAGTTTTAAACTAATCACGTGCTAGCTATCTCCCTTGCGGAAAAAATTGAAAAGAACGAGAAAATTCAATTTCCCGTAAAAGAGTCTAGCAAATCGCGGCTGATAGGTAAATTGCGATACTGGTGGTGTTGGTTGGTGGCTGCAATGATGATTTTATTTATTGGAGCCCCGACCCTCATCATACTCTGGCTGATAAATCGCCGCACTTGGCTTTATCCTTTGGCTGGAGTAGGTGCCAAAATATGGCTTAGGGCTTGTGGTGCAAGAGTATCGGTTAGAGGATTAGAAAATTTAGATCCTCAAAAAAGCTACATATTTGTTTCCAATCATCGTTCCTATCTGGACACTGCAGTTCTGTTTGCTTATACAGGTAGGCGAATGAGTATAGTGGCTAAAAAGGAGCTGCTTAGAATTCCAATCTTTGGCCAAGGAATGGGATTTGTAAATGTCATTGCGATTGATAGATCGAATCCCGAAAAAGCTTTTGAATCTATAGAGAAGACAAAAGAGCTATTGAACCAGGGTTATTCAGTTGGTTTTTTTGCTGAGGGCACTAGAGCGATGCCAGGAGAATTATTGCCGTTCAAAAAAGGCGCCTTTTATTTAGCCATTCAAACGAAAACTCCAATCGTTCCAGTAGCCATAAAAAACACTGATTGGATGATGGGAAAAAAATCAGGAACTGCCTTTCCCGGAGTAATTGAGATGATTCTACTACCGCCCGTAGAGACATACGATATGAAAGTTGAGGAGATCCCTGTTTTGGTTAAGAAAGTTCGTGAGAGTATAGCTTTGGAGCTTGCAGAATTATGAGAGTATTAATTCTCGGTGCAGGAAGAATGGGATATGGTGTAGTTTACGATCTTATCTTTAACTCATCGGATATTGAGTCTGTAACCGTTGTAGACCTGGCGTCTGAGAAAGCAGAGGAAATCGCTCGTAAGTTTGGACGTGTTACTCCTGTTGCAATGGACATAACAGATGAACAAAGGGTAATCCAGTTAATGATGCAACATGACGTAGCTATTTCTTGCGTTGATTATTGGCATAACTTTCGATTGTCCGAACTTGCGATCATTGCAAAAACCCACTTTTGTGATCTAGGCGGGAATATCTTCGTTGTTGAAAAGCAGCTAGGATTGCATGAGAAAGCCAGTGCTGCAGGGATCAATATTGTGCCGGACTGCGGTCTTGCACCCGGTATGGTTTCTATTTTAGCTGCTGATGGTGCTAGGCGTTTCGATCAACTGGATCGCTTGCACATAAGGGTAGGAGGATTGCCCCAAAATCCAAAACCACCTCTAGACTATCAGTTGGTTTTTAGTGTCGAGGGGTTGATTAATGAATACGTTGAGCCAGCCAGGATTATTCGCAATGGTGAAATTACTGAGGTAGACTCCATGACGGAGATAGAATCGATAGAGTTTGAGGGATTTCAGAACCTCGAAGCTTTTCAGACTTCGGGCGGTACGTCAACACTTCCTCTTACATTCCTTGGAAAAGTAATGGATCTAGATTATAAAACGATTCGATATGCGGGACACTGCGAAAAATTCAAAACAATGATTGATCTAGGTCTTTGCTCTGATGATCCTCTGGATGTTGATGGACAAAAAATCATTCCTCGCAAAGTTCTTGCTGAGTTACTCAAGAAAAATCTTCCCGCTGATGAGCCTGATTTTGTATTGGTTAGATTAGAGTTTTATGGCAAAAAGAATCAGAATTACTTTAGATTAAGGTACTCAATTGTTGACAAATTCGATGAACAAAGCCAGTTGAGTGCGATGATGAGGACCACGGCTTTTCCAGCTTCAATAGTAGCTCAAATGCTGGTCAGAGGCGAAGTTTCAGCCAGAGGGGCAATTCCTCAGGAACTTCTGATTAATCCAGACGAATTCATTAAGCAACTTGAAAGAAGAAGCATAAAGATCGTTAAGGAAATTACACAGTTGAATGCCGAAAGTACTTCGTCGTAAAGTATGTAGCCAGCCTGTCATCAATTTTTTGTTTTATTCAATCGAAAAAGCGCACTTTGCTGAACACAGCATGTGGGTATCGCTAAATAATTGAGTCCTTTAAAGAAACCACGTAGATGGAAAATTCACAAAAAAGCAGGCAAGAAGCCTGCTTTTTCAAAATCCAATTGCTGCTAGTTTAGTGCTATTCAGAGTTTAATGAATCAGGAAAGATCGCAATTATGATTGTGATCCTTCCTGGTTTTCACCGTTAGACTTATTACCTTTACCGCTCGCAGCGGCTTGAGCTTGGGGAATTGGAAGCCCTATGGCGTCTGAGCGGGAGATTAGCTCCTCTTCTGGTGGATAGTCCCCTGACTCGCTTATTATCATCTTTCCAGTTTGTTTCATGAAGATTAGTTTTCCTTGCTCTTCGTCAAAGTCGATTGTGACCAGGTCACCAGTTTCTACTTGCTCGGTTGCAACCAAGTTTGAGAGAGGATAAACCAAAAATCTTTCTATTGCTCGTTTAAGATGTCTCGCTCCGTACTTCAAGTCTATTCCCTCTCTGAGCAGGAACTCCTTTGCCGATGGTGTACATTCAAACACAAATTTGGTACCTGCTGATTCTGTGATACGATTTTGAACCTGCTGCAATTCTATTTCTAAGATCTGTCTCAAATGATGTTCTTTTAGACTACGAAATACGACTACTTTGTCAATTCTATTCATGAATTCAGGTGAGAATTTGCGTTTGGCGGCCTCAAGAGCTGTTCGATATATCTTGGTATCAATTTCGGTATCCTCTGGATTTTTGGCAGCTTTACTGGGTGCAAATCCAATCCCACCTGAAATTAACTCCGACATTTCTCTAGCACCCAAGTTTGAGGTCATTATGACGATGGTCTTAGAAAAATCAACACGCCGATTATCACCCAGCGTCAATGTTGCTTTATCCAATATTCCCAATAGCAGTTGCCATAATGCGTCGGAGGCTTTTTCTATTTCATCGAACAATACGAAAGTAAGTTTTAGGTCATCTTTGTGGCATTTATCCAGATTTTCTTGAGTTAGCATTGGAGAGGTTTCTCGATGCCCAAGGTATCCAGGGGGTGAGCCTATTAACTTTGCAATTTCATGAGAATGCTGAAATTCGGCACAGTCTATTTTTACGACTGCACCCGGGTCTCCAAAAAGCACCTCTGCAGCAGCCTCTACGACGCGGGTTTTTCCTGAACCAGTAGGACCAAGAAACAACATAGTCCCTATCGGACGTGTAGGATTATTTAGACCAGCGAGATAAATCTGAAAAAGGCCTGCTAATCTTCGCACAGCACGTTCTTGGCCGACTATTTTTGAAAATAGTTTCTCCTCGAATTCCCTCGCTCTAGGGCTTTTTAAATCAGGATCAAGAAGAATTTTTTTCCCGCTTGCTTTGATTTTTTTGCTTTCAGTATTCATATATCCTTAAAACGCCTCCAAAGAAGATCTTATAATTTGTTCGATGGCACAGACAACTTTTCAATCAATGTTTCTAGAGGTTCAATGTCACTAATTCTGATGTCATCAAGTTGGCTTTTGTTTCCTGTATAAGTTTTCAGGGAAGATCTAAGGGAGTTTTCGAGATTTGATTTCATCAAGCATTGATAAATGCTGACTTATTTGCGCCTTCATTATTTCAAATTTGCCTGCCATCATCATGCTACATCAATGAGTTTGATGTGTCAACAATTTTGACTAATGTCAGCGCTAGACTTGTACGCATCTCTTTAAGTGTTTTTAGCGTAGATTTACTCGTAGTATTCAAGCCCTAAATGCGTTATTAATTCCTCACCTCTTAGATATCTCAATGTATTTTTAAGTTTTTTGAGTTGGATAAACAAATCATGTTCTGGATAAAGACCTGGTGCTGTTTGTGGGGATTTGAAATAAAAGGATAACCACTCTTGCACTCCTTTCATTCCTGCTCTTTGGGCTAGATCAAGGAACAGAGCTAAGTCCAGCACTAATGGAGCAGCTAGGATGGAGTCACGGCATAGAAAGTCGATCTTGATCTGCATTTTGTAGCCTAACCATCCAAATATATCTATGTTGTCCCAACCTTCCTTATTATCTCCACGAGGTGGGTAGTAGTTTATGCGAACTACATGATGGAAATTTCCGTAAAGATCCGGGTAGAGATCTGGTTGTAGGATTGTATTTAAAACAGACAATTTAGATTCTTCTTTGGTTTTAAAACTTTCAGGGTCATCCAGTACTTCTCCATCGCGATTTCCTAGAATATTCGTCGAATACCATCCTTCAAGACCTAACATTCGAGCTTTCAGACCGGGAGCAATTATAGTTTTCATAAGTGTCTGTCCTGTTTTGAAGTCTTTACCACAAATCGGCACTCGGTGTCTTTCTGCCAGTTGTGTAAGGGCTGGTATGTCGACTGTCAGATTTGGTGCTCCATTAGCAAAGGGCACTCCAGATTTTATCGAAGCATATGCGTATATCATTGAAGGGGAGATGCGGGGATCATTGTCGTAAAGCCCTCTCTCGAAAGCTTCTATGGATTGATGAACATCGGATGGTTCGAGAAATATCTCAGTCGAGGCGGCCCATATCATTACTAGTCGCTCACATCCATGTTGCTGCTTAAAGTTAGCAATGTCCTCCATCAATGCTTCGGCAAGTTCCATTTTAGTTTTGCCGGTTTTCAGGTTGTCTCCCTTTAGTTTCTTCACATAGTCCTGTGAGAAAACTGCAGGCATTGGTTTTAATGATTCTAATTGCTCCCTAAGACTTTCGATTAGTTGCCTTTCTAAAACTCCAGCCTTGATAGCAGCCTCATAGGCTGAGTCAGGGAAGATGTCCCATGCAGCAAAAACCAAATCCTCGAGCTTAGCGAGAGGGACAAACTCTTTAATCTTAGGCGTGCGGTTTTCGGTTCGCTTTCCGAGTCTGATGGTTCCCATTTGGGTCAGAGAGCCTATCGGTAATGCCATGCCTTTGCGGATTGCTTCCACGCCTGCCACGAAAGTTGTACTAACCGCTCCGAGTCCTACTAGCAAAATCCCAAGTTTACCCTCAGCTGGTGCTATTTCTGCGCCTTTTTCAATCATTATCGCCCTCCATAGGAGTTGGAAAAGATAATGATAGCGTTTCATTGCAGAAATAAGCAAACTGCCGTTAAGTTAAACCTTGATTTAATAACCTCTGGCATTCGATCAATGGAATCTTGATTTTTAATTGCATGAGACTAAAGACTCCATATTGAGGTTAAGACCCGAATATTCGGAGACTCTCGGATCACGATGGATGCCAGATGTACTTTCCAAGATCGCAAATTCCTCGATCGTTAAACTTTATTCCCTCTTGTTCTAAGAGCTTACGTTGCAGGTCCATTGGGATAGTTAATTTACCGGTAGAACATCCGCCTTTTGAATTTATAACTCTATGCCATGGTAGATCTTTTGCATTTGCTTGCCTCATAATGTTACCGACAGTGCGGGGCGTATACCCATCGCCTAAGATTGTCGCTATTTGGCCGTAGGTCATTACACGACCCATTGGTATTTGTCTTACGATCTCATAAACTTTTTCACAATATTCATTTTGCACTCGCTTTTTCATAAGGATTTGTCTCTTAGCCAGTTTCGATGTTTCTCCAGCCAATTCATAGCCTCAGCAAAATAGGGAAATTTTCTCTCGTCACTGCGAAATTCTGGCGTGTGGAATATTGTTTTAGAGTTGGTATCGATGCTTGGATGTTTGATGTGTAGCATCTCGTGATAGACCAAGAATTCTATTACGTATTCAGGCACGAATGCATCGTCTAGTGTTTTGCTGATTACTATAATTTTTCGATGAGGGTCATAATGCCCCAATTTTCTGAAAGACTTGCGGTTAGACCAGCTTAAAAGTGGCTTTTCCAATTGTCCATCGAAATATAATTCGTTTAGTCTATTAAAAATTCTCTCTAAGTTGAAAACCTTTCCTGCTGGGTTGATTCTTACACGTTTTGATAAAATTTCATGGATTTTGTCATGAGATTTAACAAAATCAGAGTAGATTCTACGATATTTCATCGAGGGTTTCTTTTTAGTTAACTTAGCCACTAGTATCTCTGCCAGAGCATGGTGAACATCTAACGGTGCATCCATCATTACATCTGATAAAACGATTCTAACCTCTGCGTTGCTTACTTTTATCGTATGTCTCAGAGTTTTATATGGATAAAATGAGATATGCAGTGACTTGATCTCAAAATCGCTCAACGCATTTTCGTAAAACCTTTTTATTCTGTCGTTTAGGTTTAACATTTTTTGTTGACTTTGAATTAATAAAATGTTATCAAGAAAAAAGCATAGACTAGGCTCTGGGGAACTAACAAACATGCTTAGTCGTGAAAGAAGACAAAAAGTCGGTATTCCCGATGTTCGTGGTCAAGCTGTACTGCATGCCGTAATCAACGAGCATCTTGTTACTGGTGAGCCTGTCGGATCGAAGACTGTTGCCGATAAATTTTCGAGAGCACACGGTTGGAGCCCAGCAACTATTCGTAACATCATGGGTGAATTAGAAGAAGCAGGCTACCTGGAACAGCCGCACACCTCAGCTGGGCGTATCCCTACCGATAAAGGCTATAGATTTTATGTTGACAACCTGCTGGGAGTTTTGAGGTTAACCGAAGATGATTTGCAGCTAATAAATGAAAAATTGCTTAATACCGATGATCCTGAAAGATTGATGGAGCGTACATCATCTGTTCTCTCTTCAATATCTGAAAATGTTGGCATAGTTGTTTCCCCAAGCATGTCCAGTGATACTCTAGAGCACATCGAATTCTTTAGTTTGGCTGACAAAAAGATTTTAGTCATGATGATTTCTGCACCCAACATAGTGCACAACAAGATAATAAGACTCGAGGAAAACTTTACTCAGGAAGAGCTAAATCGGACAGCCAGATATTTGAACACTGAATTTAAAGGGAAAAGCCTATCTACCATTCGGAATGAGATTCTTCGTCTAATGCATGAGGAACGTGCGCTTTTTGATAGATTGCTGCAGACGGCAATCATTCTTTGCTCGCAAAGCATTGAAAGCGATGATTTAGGGCAAGTGTACGTGGAAGGAACTGCAAACATCCTGTCTAAACCTGACTTTAACTTTCAGGAACTCCGAGAACTTCTCAAAACTTTCGAAGAGAAGACCAGATTAGTAAAGATTTTAAATGAATGCCTATCTAATGATGTTTCGGATAAAAAAGATGTGAGGATTGTGATAGGCAAAGAAAATCTCGTCCCTTCCATGCAAAATTGTGCTCTTATCACGGCTTCCTACCGCGTCGGTGGAAGTCAAGCAATGGGGGCTTTAGGAGTCGTAGGTCCAACTAGAATCGAATACGCTCGAGTCATTTCTGTAGTAAGCTACGTTGCCCATTTGCTCGAAAAAATGATGTCGAGAAATACAGATTAATAAGTACGGACTTATTCATCAATCCGAAGAGTTAGGGAGAGTAGAATCATGGAAAAAAAGGATATAACACTCGATGAATTTTTTCGTGAGTTAGAAGAAAGGGAAAATAGTCTGTCGCTTGCGGAGATTAACTCGGTTGAGATTGAAGTAGAAAGCTATAGACCTCAAGACAACATAGATCCATCGCTTACGACACCGTCTGAAAAAGATACTTATAAAATACCGCAGAAGAGTATTGAGAAAACCACTGATCCATCGCTAGAGATTAGTCTACAAAGGGCGATACTTGAAAAAGAGAGACAAGAGCTGGATCGCTTGCAAAAGGATATCGAGAATCATCGAAGAAGAATAGAGCAGGAGCGCATTGAAACCATGGGAAATTTAATGATAGATTTAGCAAGAAGATTATTGCCTTTGGTAGATAACCTCGAGCGAGCGATTGAATCTGGTAAGAGAAATCCATTTTTAAGATCTGTTGAGTGTAAAAGCTTTCTGGATGGGATAATATTGGTGAGTCAACAGCTGTATGAAATATTAGCCGAAATGGGCGTCGAGCCAATTCCTGCTTTAGGAATGCCATTTGATCCATTTCTGCATGAGGCTGTTGAGGTAGAAAGAAATAGTTCTGTTCCTCAGAATACCATAGTTGCCGAGCTGTTGAGAGGTTATAGGCTAGGTAATAAGATTATCCGTCATTCTCTGGTAAAAGTAGCTGTTGATGATTCTCATAAAAATCACTGAGGCTTTGGGTATCGAGATATGGGTAGGATCATAGGAATCGATTTAGGAACGACAAATTCTTGTGTTGCCTTCATGGAAGGCGGTACTGTGCAGATAATACCTAATAAAGAAGGAGCGAGGACTACGCCTTCGGTCGTAGCTTTTACAGATAAGGGAGAAAAGCTTGTAGGACAAATAGCCAAACGACAGGCCGTAACAAATCCACGTAATACACTTTATGCTGTTAAAAGGCTCATTGGCAGGAAGTTTAACTCTCCCGAAGTACAGAAGATGAGGCATACTGTACCATTCGAGATAGTAGAATCTCAAAATGGTGACGCTCACGTAAGAGTCATGGATCGGGTCTACAGCCCACCCGAAATCTCTGCTATCGTCTTGCAAAAACTAAAGAATGTAGCTGAGGAGTTTTTCGGTGATAGAGTCACTGAAGCCATAATAACTGTTCCCGCTTATTTTGATGATGCACAGCGCCAGGCCACACGAGACGCTGGAAAAATCGCTGGTTTAAAAGTTGAGAGAATCATAAATGAGCCTACGGCTGCTGCCTTGGCATATGGCTTTGGAAAAGGTAAAACCGAAAGAGTCGCTGTTTATGATCTAGGTGGTGGTACATTCGATATAACAATCTTAGAGATTAATGACGGGGTTTTTGAGGTTCTATCGACTTCAGGCAATACTTTTCTCGGGGGGGAAGATTTTGATCAGAGGATCATAGATTGGTTAGTCAAAGGTTTTGAGACTGAGCATGGAATAGACCTCAGGCAAGATCGTTTAGCTCTTCAAAGGCTAAAAGAAGCTGCTGAGAGAGCAAAATGTGAGCTTTCCAGCGTAACCGAGACCACAATCAATTTGCCATTTATAGCTTCCGATGCTACTGGCCCAAAACACATTAACAAAGTTTTAACTAGGGAAAAATTCGAAGAGCTAGTCAAAGATTTGGTTGAATCGTCTGTTGAGCCATGTCAAAAGGCGCTCTGGGATGCAAAGCTGAAGCCAGAGGATATTGATAAAGTTATTTTAGTAGGCGGGCAAACGCGTTCACCAATTATTTCAAGAACGGTCAAGGAAATATTCGGCAAAGAGCCTTCGGCTGAAATCAATCCTGATGAAGTTGTAGCGATGGGGGCTGCAATACAAGCTGGTATATTAGCCGGAGATGTCAAAGATATCGTATTACTAGATGTTTTGCCGCTGTCACTAGGACTAGAAACTAGAGGCGGTTTATTCGTTAAACTCATCGAGAGAAACTCCACTATTCCATTAAAAAACACAATGGTTTTTACGACTGTCGTTGATAATCAGCAGTCAGTCGAAATTCACATACTGCAGGGCGAAAGAGAAATAGCTCGTGAGAACCGTTCATTAGGAAAATTTGAATTAGTAGGCATTCCGCCTGCTCCACGTGGAGTACCTCAAATAGAGGTGACCTTCGAAGTTGATGCGAACGGTATTTTAAATGTTTCCGCACGCGATAAATTTACAGGGCTGGAACAAGCGATGCAAATAACGCCTTCATCAGGCTTATCTCCTGATGAAATAGAACGTTTGATAATGGAGGCCGAAGCATCTGCGGAGAGAGATCGACAGGAAAAGGAATTGATCCTACAGAGAAATCGTTTGGACTCGTTGATAAAAAACTCGCGTCGGACGTTAAGTGAGTTCGGTAAAAGTCTCCCAGCAGAGAAGATCAGAGAGATAAACGCGATATTGAGCGATGCGGAGGATCAACTTAACACAAACGATTTGGAGATATTGAACGAAAAATTATCCAGAGTCGAAAGTGTAGCAGCTGAGTTAACGTCCTTGTTGATCACCATCAGCTCTTGAATAAATAATCGAATCCGCAGGTTAATATTTCAATTTCCAACCTCAGCCGCTCTAAGGGACACTCGACTCTTTTTCATCTTGAAGAATTAAAACTGCCGTTGCAAAATAAAAATTTGGACTATGAAAAAAGATTACTATGAAGTTTTAGGTGTCTCACGAAATGCTACGGCAGATGAAATAAAAAAGGCGTATCGTCAGCTTGCAGTCAGATTCCATCCTGATAAGAATCCTGGGGATGCACAAGCAGAGGAGAAGTTCAAGGAGATCCAGGAGGCCTATTCGGTATTGTCCAATCCAGAGAAGAGAGCTGCGTACGATAGATTCGGATATGCAGGAATAAATGGCCAAAGATTTACCTCGGATTCATTCACAGATATCGAAGACTTTTTCTTCAGCATATTCAATGATGATATTTTTGGTTTTGGTCGCTCCAGTCGCTCTGCTCATCAGAGATCAACTGCTAGACGCGGACAGGATTTACGCTATGATCTTCAGATAACTTTAGAAGAAGCTTTCTCAGGCGTTGAAAAGCAGATAACCATACCAAAACTGGTTGTTTGTAAGGAGTGTAATGGCAGAGGTGCGCAAAAGGGGACTGTTCCTGAATCTTGTCATACCTGTAGAGGGACTGGCAAATTAATCTATCAACAGGGATTTTTCACTGTTACGAGGACTTGTGGAAATTGTCGAGGCACTGGGTTGTTTATCAGAGAGCGATGTAAGGTGTGTAGCGGGCGAGGGGAAGTGCGTCAAGATAAAGTGATTGAAGTGAAGGTTCCAGCAGGTGTGGATACAGGTTCTAGATTGGTTATCAGGGGTGAAGGTGAAGAGGGAAAGAATGGAGGACCAGCGGGAGATTTGTTCGTCGTGATAGAAGTTTTAGAACACGAGAGGTTCAAAAGACAAGAGGAAAATCTGTACACATCTGTGCCTATTTCCTTTGCTCAAGCTGCTTTGGGAGCAAATGTGAAAGTTAAGACTCTAGATGGACAAGAAGAGATAATAAAGATTCCCGCAGGGACGCAAACAGGCACAGTCTTCAAGATAAAGGGTAAAGGCATGCCCACCTTAGGACAGAATCATCGCGGTGATCTTTTCGTTGCCGTCACTGTGGTCACTCCGACCAATCTTACCAGAGAAGAAAGAAAACTCTTTGAGAAGCTGGCTGAACTCGAAAATAGAAACTTTGAAGATGAGTCTTTTATGAAAAAATTCCGGGAATTTTTTGATTAAGGAGTTTTTGCAAAGGTTGAAAGAACGATTTTACAGGCTTCTTCAGCCGAATCAGCGAAGCTTAGCAGACTAATATCCTCATCGCTTATCACGAGATGCTCTCGCCAACAGCTTATAACCTTACGCCAACAATCTCCGAGCAAAACTAGAGGGCGTGGCTCTATGACTTTTGTTTGAAGCTTGTTCCAAACCAAGGCTACTTCAGATATGGTTCCCATTCCGCCACGTAGTGCTATGAAGCCAGCTGAGCGCGTTATAAGATTTTGTAGTCTCTCATAAAAATGGTTTGTGGCGACTTTATCGGTAAGATATCGGTTTGGTTCAGTTCTGAATTGATTTAGGACTATTCCTAAGACTCTACCTCCTCTTTCATGGGCTCCTCTGGATGCTGCTTCCATGACTCCGAGATAACCGCCAGTGCACACGGTCACACCGGCATCAGCTAAAATCTGGCCGATTTTTCTTGCTTGAATATATTCTTGCGCATTCTCGGAGCACTTGGATCCACCAAAGATCGTTACTATTCTTTCCATCTTATCTTAAAACCTTTCTCAATATTTTCGGATTCCCGTCATTTTTTGCAGGAGTAATGCCTAAAACTTTTGTCATTATATTGTAAATATCGATCGAATTAAATGGCTCTACCACTTTGTTAGTCTTGAATGCCTTGCCATTGGCTATAAAGATTGCCCGCATGGATGCAAGACTATTGTCGTAGCCATGCGCGCCAAAGGATTTACCGGAGCTAAATCTATCTTTCTGTTGCTCATATCTCGCCTTTGAAGTCATATGCCAACCTTCATCCGCAAGACAGATTATCGGTGCTATGCGATGACTTGCACGATAATGAAATCTATCAGGTATGGATTCTTTCTCCCAACAGTTTGCATTCTTTATGGAGCTTAATTTTTCGATTATTGTCTTTTTCTGTCCATCTTTGGGAAAGATCTGGATGATCTCCCCAGTCCAGAGAATCCTTTCAGCTAATTTGAGATCAAAATATTCGTCTAGGAAAATCAGGTTCTTTGGTTGCACTTCTGCCATCCCATGATCTGAGACGATTATTAAATTAACTTTCTTATAGATTTTTCTTTCTTTTAGACCATCGATGAGATCTCCCAGTTGTTTATCAACTCTTCTTATCGCATCTGCGACACAATCAGATTCTGGGCCACATCTATGTCCTGAGGTATCTGGTTCGTCGAAGTATAGAATTAATAGCTGAGGGCGTTCTTGCGCTGGTAAATCAAGCCATTTAAGAATTGTTTGTACTCTTTCTTCATATGGGATGCTTGCATCATAGGGTTTCCAGAATGTTGGTCTTTTACCTTTGATTTCAGCCTCTGTTCCAGGGAAGAAGAATGCAGCCGTGCGAACCCCTTGTTTTTCTGCGGTTACCCATATCGGTTCACCTAACCACCAACGGCTATTTTGCACTTCCTCACGGTTACTCAGACTAAAAACTACGCCAAAGTCATATATGTTATTTTCGATTATTCCGTGATTTTCTGGATATAATCCTGTGGCGATTGAGTAATGGTTGGTGAAAGTTTTAGTGGGGAATACTGGTGTTAGCCATTTAGCTCTAACGCCACTGCTTGCAAGCTCTAGAAGGGTTTTTGGTTTATATTTATCCAGATAATCCGCTCGGAATCCATCGAGAGAGATCAATATGAGCGTAGGCTTTAGGTCTTTTACTGGTTTTTGAGCGAACAGAGAGCTGCTCAAAATCAAGATAAAAATCAGGCAAAGTCTTCTTACTAACATATGCACATTTTTAATCGTGTTCAGACAAGCTCTTAATTAAAAAACCTAATCCACCAGCGAGTAATATGAGCATTATAAGAGTATTAAAAAGGCTTGTAGGTTGAAAATAAATCGTCAGGTTCATCAAAATTCCTGCAAAAATTATTAACACACTGGCGAACAATAAAATCCATCCAAAAGTCGACTTGCCGTTAAAAAACAAAATACCGATGCCAAAAATGAGCGGTATAAGAGAAATGCCAAATGCATTGTATCCCCACAGAGTCCAAAAACTGCTTGTTACCGTTACTCGACTGGTTAAAAGATATCCTCCAATCACGGTCATGCCTAGTCCGAGGAAGAATTCCAAAAAACCTCCTGGGGTTCCACCTGGGCCAGTTATTTTCTCTTGCCAATTCATTTCAGATTATTATTGTTTTTATGCTCCTTGTAAGCTAGAAAGCCCTCCAACGACCTCTCGTGAATGATTTCCGGCTTATGATATTTCCAGTAGTTTTCAAATTCTTGATCGCTTAGCTCCGATTTTTCAGCTCTAACCTTATTTTTAATGTAATTTTCAATCCAGTTGCGAATCTCTGGATTGTGATTCATAGCTTTTCTAGCTGCATGTGTCATGGAATCTATATTCATTGTTTTATTCCTCATGCCTATGTTAAGATTACCGATAATAAACAATTATCATCAAATGGGAGTCAATGATGAAAAAATTTAATTCAATTATTCTTCTCGCACTCTTCTTTTTCAGTTTTGCACAAATTAAAGTTTTATCGCAAGCTTCTTCGAGTGAAACCAGCAGCGTAGAAGCTCCATTCGTAAGTAGGAAATTATCTAATGGCCTAGAAGTCATTGTGTTAGCCGATCAATCGGTTCCATTGCTCACTGTGGAAGCGGTTGTTCGCAATGGCTCATTTACTGAACCTCCTGAACTAAATGGCTTGTCTCACTTGTATGAGCATATGTTCTTCAATACCAATCGGGCAATAGAAGTTTTTAGATGTGAGATTTTTAACTCCATCGGAAGAACAGATCTTTACATGAACTATAACTGTGGGGCAATGACCAAATACAAGAGGGAATTAGGGGATGTTAGCTATCTCAGATCCGTGGATGAGATAGGTTTTTTACGCAATGGTTCTACTCACGAGGAGCATGTGAATTATTATTTTCACACTACAAGTCAAAACCTGCCGATAATGATGAAACTAATGCGGGATGCTTTGCTATACCCCTCATTTGACGAAAACGAGTTGAAAAAAGAAATTCAGGTTGTTTTAGGGGAGTTGGATCGGCAAATGTCTGAGCCAACTTATTACCTAAACAGAACAATGATGAATAAATTATTTTATAAGTACCCTAGTCGGAAAGATCCAGGCGGCACTCGTGAAACAGTTAGCAGCGCAACAGTCGAGAAAATGCGTTTGATTCAATCTCGATACTATATTCCAAATAACACAGCTTTAATAGTAACAGGTGATGTTAACCCTGATGAGGTTTTTAAATTAGCGGAAGAGATTTTTAGCAATTGGAAACCTGGGGAAGACCCATTTTTAAAATATCCAATCGTAGAACATCCGCCTTTACAGCAAAGTGAGGCAGTCATAGTGACCCAAGATGTTGATAGTGTGATTGTTCAATTTGGGTGGCATGGACCCTCCATTGGCAAAGATGACGCTTCTACTTATGCTGCAGATGTCTTTTCATTTATCGTGGAACAGCCGAACTCTCGCCTGCAGAGAGCATTGATAGATTCTGGTTTGGCTACGAGCCTTACTGTTCATTACTATACTCAGCGGAATGTAGGTCCAATAAGGATTACAATGCTTACCTCACCAGAAAAAGCCAGAGAGGCCGTGAAAAGACTCCGGGAGGAAATAAGTAAATTCGCAAATGACGATTATTTTTCTGATGAGGAATTAGAAAATGCCAAATCGCTCCTAGAAGCGGAAAACCTTTACAGACGCGAAAAATTAAGTGAGTATACTCATGAATTAGGTTTTTGGTGGGCTTCGACAGGAACAGAGTATTATAAGCAATACTATAAAAACTTGAGAGCGGTCTCTCGTGCGGATATAAAACGCTATATCTCGACCTACATTCAGAATAAACCACATATCGTAGTAGCAATGATCTCTGAAGCAAATCAGAGAAAAGTAAAGCTAAGCGATCAGGATTTACTCGGAGCTCGCTAATCCCGATTTAAATAAACAGAGGTGATCAACATGAGAAAAGTTTTTATTTTTGCACTCATATGGTTAGTTTTTATCGGTAATTTATTTGCTCAGACTGCTGTCAGTGCGGACAGGAAGGCAATTGCAAACAGTGCTCAACTTTCTGAGGCACAACTAATATCGGATTTTGAGGTAAATGGATTAAAAGTCATTGTAAAGCGTCGGCCTAGCGCTGCTACGGTCGCTGTCGGGCTTTTTGTAAAAGGTGGAGTGTCGAGTTTGACAAAACAAAATGCTGGCATTGAAAATCTCTCACTCTCGCTTGCAATCGAAGGTAGTAAGAGTTTTCCTAAAGATGTCCTGAGAAAAGAGTTATCGCGAACAGGTAGCGTCTTGAATGTTGAAGCTGGAGAGGACTACAGCGTAGTCTCGCTCGTAAGCACGAAAAAGAACTTTGATAAGTCTTGGCAATTTTTCACAGATGTAATTCTGAACCCTGCCTTCGATGAAAAAGATTTACCGATAGTAAAGGAAAAAATCCTCACTACACTTAAAAATAAGAACATCAGTCCGGATGATTATCTAGATGTTTTACAACGACAGTATGTATTTGTCAATCATCCTTACTCTATCGATCCACTGGGGACAGAGGAAAACATCAATCGTTTCACTCTTGATGACGTCAAGAAATACTACCAAAGCATATTGCAGACCTCCAGGCTGTTATTGGTCATCGTTGGGAATGTTGAAGTTGAGCAAATCCGAAAAAAGGTATCTGATGCATTTTCCAATCTGCCCAAAGGCGATTATAAAAAAGGACCGCTTCAACAATTAGAATTTAAACAACCAAGGATTCATATAAGCCAGAAAGCGCTGCAGACAAACTATGTGCGTGGAATATTTGCTGCGCCCTCAATCTCAGATCCAGATTATTATCCAATGAAAGTAGCAATATCTTTGCTCCAGTCTCGGCTACATCAAGAGATACGACTTAAGCGTCAGCTTTCCTATGCCCCAGATGCCTCTATGGAGGATAATGAGGCTAACACTGCAAGCATATATGCTTCAACTGTTGACGTTGAAGAGACGGTGAAAATAATGCTCGAGGAAATCAAGAAGATGCGGGAGCAGCTGCCAGACGAGGATAGCTTCGTCGGTTTACCAGGGTTTTTCTCCACTACATATTACTTGCGTTTGGAAACAAACGCTGCTCAGGTCGGCGAACTAGCCCGGTATGAAATAATTGGCGGGGGCTGGAGAAATTCACTTCTTTTTCTAGAAAAGATAAATCAAGTAAAACCAGAAGATATAAAGCGAGTAGCACAAAAGTACATGAAAAATATTAGCTTCGTCTTGATAACCAACAATGAAAACATAGGCAAAAAAGTTTTTTTAGAGCAGTAATTATTGATTTTTTTGCGCTGTTACTGCATCGGCATCCTGTGAGGACTTGATTTTCTTTATTCCCTCTAGATCTTCGATGCCTCGGCGCTCTAGTTCTTCAAGCAGATAGATGAATATCTCTGCGGTAGCTTTTGCGTCCTGATCTGCTCTATGTAAGTTTTTAATTTTGACCGAGTAATGTTGAGCTAGCGTGGTTAACCGATGGTTTTCAAGTTGAGGAAGCAACTTTCTAGCTAACTGAACGGTACAAAGTTGTGGATTAACTAAATAATAGTCTTCGTAAATTCTTCCAATTTCGTAATTGAGAAATCTGAAATCGAACCGTGCGTTATGGGCGACAAGCACAGCATCATCTATGAAATCTAACAGCTGAAGTACTATCTGGCCGAATTCAGGGGCTTTTTCTACCATTTCGTCCGAAATACCAGTTAGACCCTTTATGAAAGCTGGAATCTGAAATCCCGGATTTATAAGAGTGTGAAATTCTTCAATTATATTTTTCTTCCAGACCTTGTATGCCCCGATTTCCAGAATTCTACCAGGCGGAAATTTTGGATCAGTAGCCTCTATGTCTAAAACGACAAAGCTTGTCTCAGAAAGTTTTGGGTTTTGCTTTTCAAGTGGGATGAGTTCGATAAACCCATCGCTTACTCTTATCCGAGGATCCGAGTGGCTTAGTTCCTCAATCAAAGGAAAAGCCGATGGCAAAGCGCACCCCCAAAATCTCTTCGCAAACTTTACCAAAGATGTTTTGCCACCAAACGACCTTAGGAGTTTAATGGCGTTGGTTACTTTTTCAGATTTAGAGATCAAATTACGACGTGGATACATCTTTTGTTATTGTGAATCCTTCATGCTTTCAATGTCAATTAAGGGAATTTTTATCGTTTGGATTTCATGCAATTATTCGGCTAAAATTTTGTGATTACTTATGAATGCAGATGAGATAATATCGCATTTTCGCAACACCAATGCTTTGCTGGAAGGACATTTCATATTGTCCAGTGGACTTCATAGTCCAATTTACCTTCAATGCGCATTAGCCTTACAGAAACCATCCGATGCCAAGATTTTTGGCGGTTTGATTGCTGAAAAATACAAAGATGCTGATATAGAAACGGTGGTCTCGCCAGCAATTGGCGGGTTGATAATAGGATTTGCGGTTGCAGATGCCTTGAATGCTCGTTTCATCTGGACTGAAAGAGAAAATGGGGTCATGAAGTTAAGGCGAGGATTTACGGTAAGAGATGGCGAACGTTTACTGGTGGTTGAAGATGTAGTCACGACTGGTAAGTCCACCTTAGAATGCATGCAGGCTCTCTATGGAGCAGAAATTATCGGCGCAACCTCGGTAATCGATCGTTCAGCAGGTAAAGTTAACATTGGAGTTCCGAGAACATGGCTTGCCTCTATAGAGGCACCAGCTTATGAACCTCAGGTTTGTCCGTTGTGTAAAGAAGGCATTATCGCAGTCAAACCGGGTAGTA
>CAZALE010000002.1:172962-288733 GCA_964486055.1 uncultured Blastocatellaceae bacterium | reverse complement strand
CATTATCGCAGTCAAACCGGGTAGTAGAAGATGAACTTTAAGCTTCTGATACAATACGATGGAACCGATTTTCATGGCTGGCAGGTTCAGAGGGATAGGAGAACGGTGCAGGGTGAGCTACAAAGAGTTATATCTCTACTCAATGGTGATAAAGTTTATGTCTGTGGCTCTGGCAGGACAGATGCTGGGGTTCATGCGGAAGGCCAGGTGGCGAATGTGAAGATGAAAAAGTCATTCACCGCGGAAAAGCTAAAGCAAGCAATAAATGGTAATCTAGATAAAGACGTTAGGATAATGCACGTAGAGATCGCGCCAGAGGATTTCCATGCAAGATTCTCTGCAAAGAGCAAGACTTATCTTTATCGCATAGTTAATGCAGATGTGATCTCTCCTTTCTGGAGACGTTACGCCTATCATGAAACTAGAAAATTAGATTTACAGAGGATTAAGCAAGCTGCTGAGTTCTTCATTGGGGAACATGATTGGACTGCCTTTTCCTCAAACGAAACTGAGTCGAAGAACAAAAAGCGGAGAATTTTTGAGATAGAAGTTGTAGAGAGATTCGATACTAGAGCACGAGCCTCAATGGTAGAGTTTTACGTTACCGGCAATGGTTTTTTACGTTATATGGTGAGATCAATGATTGGAACATTACTTGAAATCGGACGCGGCGAGCGGAACATCGAGTCTATAAGAGAAGCACTCTTAACTGGTAGAAAAGAATTTGTCGGAGCTACTGCTCCAGCCCATGGCTTGACACTTTTAAAAGTTACATATTGAGTATGCTGATTTATCACGTAGTCAAAGAGTGCGAATGGAGGCTGTGCGAAGTAGATGAAGAGTATGAGGCAGAGAGTTTGTACACTGAGGGATTCATTCACTGTAGCTTTCAATATCAGCTAGAGGATGTACTCCGCAAATATTTTGCTGATGAACAGCAAGTTATAATCTTGCATATAAACCCATTTTTGCTGAGATCAGAGATTATAGTTGAGCCAGCCACTAATGGAGAATTTTATCCACATGTCTATGGGAGGATAAATCGTTCGGCGGTTATAAAAGTCGAGGAAAGGATGATTTTTTTCAATGCTTGAGAGTTTTAAGGGAGTTATCAAACCAAATAGTCAAGAGGCTGAGCTTTTAAGTCAAATAGATCTGACAAGATTGCCTAATCACATAGCAATTATAATGGATGGAAACGGTAGGTGGGCTAAGATGCGTGGAAAACCGCGCTTATACGGTCATAGAAAGGGCGCCGAGTCAGTCAGAATAATTCTGGACACCTGTGTGCGCTTGGGCATAAAAGCCCTAACGCTCTATGCGTTTTCTACAGAGAATTGGAGGCGCCCTGAAAAAGAAGTGTCTGGTTTGATGGAAATGCTCAGATTTTACATAGAAAAAGAGCTGGACAATGTACACAAAAACAACATACGTTTTCAAGCCATAGGGAAAATAGCTGGTCTAGCCAGAGATATTCAGGACAAAATTGCTAGGGCTGAGCGATTGACGGCTGGGAACACTGGTACCATTTTGAGCGTTGCACTTAACTATGGTGGCAGGGCGGAGATAGTTGAGGCAGCCAAGAAAGCTGTAAAGAGACTTATCACCGAGGGTAAATCAATAGATGAGCTGACTGAGATAGACATTGACCAAAACTTGTACACTCATGGTTTGCCAGAGGTTGATTTGCTCATCAGGACTAGTGGCGAGTACAGAATCTCAAATTTTTTACTCTGGCAAATCGCTTATAGTGAAATATACGTAACTCAGACATTTTTCCCCGATTTCCGCAGAGCTGAGTTATTTAGGGCGATCTTAGACTATCAAAGACGGGAGCGCCGCTTCGGTGGAATAGGAAACTCATTGAGCTGATATGTGTGGAATTTCTGGAATTGCTTACTCATCTATTTCCAAGAAAACTGTCAAATTAGAGACTTTACGCAGAATGCGTGATCTTGTTTCTCATAGAGGTCCAGATGAGGCTGGCGAATTCGTTGAGGAAAACCTTAAGCTAGGTCTTGGGCACAGACGTCTGTCTATTGTTGATGTCGAGGGTGGGCACCAGCCGATGTTCAATGAGGATTCTTCAATCGTTATAGTCTATAACGGTGAGATATATAATCATGCTGACTATCGACAGGAACTTGAATCGAAAGGCCATATCTACAGAACTCGCTGTGATACCGAAGCTATAGTCCACCTTTATGAAGAATATCGAGAAAGCTGTCTTCAGAAACTACGTGGAATGTTTGCTTTTGCCATATGGGACAGGCGGAGACGGGAACTTTTTCTGGCAAGAGATAGATTTGGTGTGAAACCTCTCTATTACGTGTATGACAAAGAGGGTAATTTGTTTTTCGCTTCAGAAATGAAATCTCTGCTCGAGATAATAAAGCCAGAATTAAACTATGAGGTTTTGGCCGAGAGATTTGCTAATTATGGTTCTTGCGACGAACAAACGTTTTTCAAATCAATCAAACAATTGCTACCGGGATGCTATCTGTTATGGAAAGACGGCAAGATAAAAATTGAAAAATATTGGGATCTGAATTTCGAGCCTAAACACATCTATTCAGATGAAGATGCGATCAGAGAATGGGCCAGACTTTTTCGAGAGAGTGTCAGAATGAGGTTAATGGCTGATGTTCCTCTCGGGATGTTTCTATCCGGTGGTATCGATTCTTCTGCAATATGTGCAGTCATGACTCAAGAGGTTAAAGATCCGATAAAAACTTTTTCTGTAGGTTTTGATGACAAGCTTTCGGATGAATTGCAATTTGCAAGAATTGTAGCTGAGAAATTCAAAACCGAGCATTATGAAGTCATAATCTCTCCGCGAGAATTTTTTGATTCACTTGCACACTTGACTTGGCAGTATGATGAACCTATAAGCTTTGAAGCCTCCATTCCACTTTATTTCGTGTCTCTTTTGGCATCGCAGCATGTAAAAGTTGTTTTGACAGGTGAAGGTAGCGATGAAATATTGGCAGGATATGCACGCTATCAGAGGTTTTTGCAGTTGATTCATTATGGCAAGAGATATGAGTCCTTAGTGCCAGCTTCAGTCAGACGTTTGGTCAAAAGAGCTGTAGAGAAATTTGATGGTAAACTCTCTAGAACCTTTCTAAATTATGAACTCAGCATCGAGGATCTTTTCCTAGATAACTTCTCAGTTTTCAATCGCAAATCTCAAGTGGCTCTTTTTTCTGAACAGATAAAATTAAGAGACCCTTATCACAATCGGGTGAGTTTGCTGACTGAATCTGATGCAGCGGAATTGTTGGATAAGCTTTTGTACATAGACATCAAGGCTTACCTTCCCGAACTATTGATGAAGCAGGATAAAATGAGCATGGCTGCTTCTATAGAATCCAGGGTGCCTTTCCTCGATTACAAACTTGCAGAGTTTACTGCAAGAATGCCAATTAACATGAAGATTCGATCTGGTGTTACGAAGTGGCTTTTGCGAGAGGCGATGAGGAGACACCTTCCTGAGGAAATTCTCTACCGAAAGAAAGTAGGATTTGCTGTGCCGATTAATAGGTGGTTGCGCAGTGATTATAGGAATATCGTTCAAGAGTATGTTTTGAGCGATAGGGTCATTAAACGCGGTATTTTCAACTCTGAATATCTAAAACAGCTGGCAGATAGATTCTTCGCCGGTAAGGATGACTCGAGTAGGATATTCAGGTTAATCACCTTTGAGATTTGGTATCGTCAATTTATCGAAGGCGAGAAATTATTTTGATTTTATCTAGACCAGTTGTTAAAATTGGCTTTGACAGATAAGACGTGTGGGGCAGTAGCTCAGTTGGGAGAGCGCAACGTTCGCAATGTTGAGGTCAGGGGTTCGATCCCCCTCTGCTCCACCAGTCTCCCATAACATTCTCGAACCCTCAAACTTTGTTAGTTCCATATTTTAAACCTTCATGTGCTCGCTATTTTTAACGCAACTCTTTAATTTTGTATTACAAATCTCGAATCAATAGATTAGCTCAAAATAGAAAGCTCGCCGCTTTAAACCTTCGGGTTAATTTGTTAAGATCTTTTAACGGTCTAACCGCATGGAAATAATAAATCGGCGATTAAGGATACAGTCACTGACACGCAAGTTAAGGCGTGAAAATAAAACGATAGGATTTGTGCCCACCATGGGCGCATTACATGAAGGGCATATTTCCTTAGTCAGGCAAGCCCGTCAG
The DNA here is from genome assembly GCA_964486055.1 of uncultured Blastocatellaceae bacterium. Classification (GTDB taxonomy): domain Bacteria; phylum Acidobacteriota; class Blastocatellia; order Pyrinomonadales; family Pyrinomonadaceae; genus J014. The sequence continues at coordinate 284,531 of CAZALE010000002.1, read as the reverse complement.
ATCTCGGATGTGGTCGTGGTCTCTATATTCGTAAATCCTACTCAGTTCAACGATAAAGATGATTTTCAGAAGTATCCCAGGGATCTGATGCGAGATGCTGCGATCTTAAGCGAATATCAGGTCGATTATATTTTTGCACCGGAGGAGATGGAGATTTACCCTGAAGGCTTTTCGACTTACGTTCATGTCGAGAAGTTATCTGATGTTTTAGAAGGCGCTTCTCGCCCTGGACATTTTAGAGGAGTCGCTACAGTGGTTACTATTCTTTTCAACTTGATCAGACCTGATTTTGCCTTCTTTGGACAGAAGGATGCTCAACAAGTTGCAGTGGTAAAACGCTTGGTCAAGGACTTGGGTTTTGATACAGAGATAGTGGTAATGCCTACCATTCGTGAGGAATCCGGATTAGCGTTATCTTCAAGGAACGAAAGGTTGAATTCTGAAGAACGCAAAAGAGCATCCATAATTTACAAAGCTTTGTTGGCCGCAAAGAACGCATTCAAGCAAGGTGAAAGAGAAAGTAGAATTTTGAAAGAGATCGTTAGGGAAAAAATATGCTCTGAGCCGCTAGCTCAGATTGATTACGTTGAGGTTGTGGATAGCGAAACATTTGCTTCAGTGGAGAAAATTCGTGAAAACTCAAAGGTGATGATTGTGGTCGCGGTAAATTTCGCTGGAGTTCGATTGATCGATAATATTGTTATAGATAGTTGAATAATCCAAAAAATAGGCTTCATATCATCGTTAGAATTTTATTGGCAGTAAATTTTTTATTTCTTTCATCTTAGTTTTGCCAATATGAAAAGAGTAAATTTAGCTGTAATCTTAGGACTTTTGCTGTTTTTAATTCCATCCGCTTTTGCTCAAGATGTTTTTACTAATTTAGATGGGCAGAAAATCTCACTTGAGACTGAGCGTGGAAAGGTTGTTGTGCTTGCGGTTGGAGCTAGTTGGCTACCTTTGTCTGAACACCAAATAAAAATTTTGAACACATTAGCCAGACGATACTCAGATAAAAGTGTGCGCTTTTATTTTATTGCTACTGATTCAAATAATCCTAAATCGCGCAACTTTGCCTCTGATGATCAAATTCGTAGCTTTGCTTTGGATAACAAGCTGGCTGCACGTGTGTTAAGAGATCCTGATGGTAATTTAGTGCTGAAAAAATACGGAATAAATCAAATCCCGTCTTTTATTTTAATAGGAAAAGACGGAAAACCAATCGGGGAACCAATAAGTGGCTTAAATGATGATACAGCAGCGATAGAGAAAATACTTACTAAGCTTTCACAGACTATTGATCAGCTTCTGACGAACTAAATTCTAGTTTTCTTATAAGGCAATACACTAATCTTATCGGTAATCCTACGACGTTCCAGTAATCTCCCTCAATTCTTTCAATAAATAGAGCGGCTTGTGCCTGGACGGCATAAGCGCCTGCCTTATCCAGTGGGTTTCCTTCATTTACTAGGAAATCTATTTCCTGATCTGACATAACTGCAAATTTTACATTCGTTTTCTCGACGCCTGAAACGATTTGGCTTTGGGAACCGCATTTCTTAATTATTGCAACCGCAGTCAAGACCTCATGCCATTTTCCAGAGAGCATCTCAAGCATTGAACGTGCTTGGCTCAGATTTGTTGGTTTACCTATTATTTGGCCATCCAAAACTACGGTTGTGTCAGCGCCTAGCACCAGCGCATTATCGTACTTCGATGCAACCTTTTTGGCTTTTTCTGTGGCTAGTCTCTTAACATAATTTGCTGCTGGCTCACCTTCATGTTCGCTTTCATCGATGTCTGCCACGTTTTTTTCAAACTCCCAACCGACTGATTTGAGAATTTCAGCGCGACGAGGACTAGCAGAGGCTAAAATTATCTTCGGCAATTTCATAACCTATACATGAATTTTCAGTTTATGATAGACTTTCGTTGGTGGACAAGTAATCATGGAAGAGCTTTTTAACACGCTGCCAAAAATTTTAAGTTTTGAGTGCGATGCTGAAATTCGGGAAGCGATTGTCATTGCGGTTTGGAAAAAATTGATGAATAATTTCGAAGAAAAGGCTTTCGCAGTTCGGTTAGATGGCGATACTTTGGTTGTGGCAGTGGTGAATGAAGATTGGAAGTGGCATCTTGAAAAACTCTCTAGCGAGATAATTTTTAAAATAAACTCTGCTATTCAATATCCAGCCGTTAGGCGCTTATTATTTCATGTTGATAGAAATTTGACAGGCGGAAAAATACCTAAAAAGCCGTGTGATAAATTAGATTCGAAGACCTTACTAGGGAATATTCAATTGTCAGCCAACTTAATTAAAGATGAACAATTGCGTTTGCAGTTTTTGAATGCAGCAGCAGCTTGCTTAATCAGAGAGAGAAAATTAGAGAATCGTTCTAAATAGATTATTTTCGCAAGTGCAGGTTTTGAAGGTAGTCGACGAGCAAGGTAGCAACTTATCAACGTTCTTTAAATAATTGGCCTTTGAAATTGTTAAACATTGAAAATGATGAAATTGACGATTAGTAAATGTTATGATACTTTCGTAGTTTGCGATGCATCGCTCAACTCTAGGATTTGCTGACCGCCGTGATAACAGGGTTTAATACAGACGTAGAATACGAGGGAAAGGTCTATCATGTTCAGACTGAAGATAAGGGTGTTGATACGCCCATCATAGTGTCTTTGGTGTACCAAGGCGGCACGATTTTAGCAAGTAAAAGATCTCCCTATGATGATTTGCTGAAAGATGGAGTAGTAGACGAAAAGGCTCTGGCGGAGAGATTAAGCAAGCAACATAAATTAATTTGTGCTGCGATAAAAGCTGGTAGGATTGAAGACCTAAAGCGCATGTCAATGAAAGAGTCCTCTCCAAGTGTTAAGCAGTTAGTAATCAAGAGGGATTTGAGTGAATCTAGAGATAAAGGAATTATTTTGGAGCAACCCGAAAGCAGAGCTGATGCAGTTAGATTAGTCACAGGTGGCAAACCTGAGGAAGAAATAATAGAATTGCCGGCAGAAGTCATAGAGGAAGCATTAATAGAGGAGGTTGTCGAGATCGAGGAAACAATGCTTCCAGAGGAAGCCGTCGAAATACTACAAGATTTTTCTGAACTAGAGGTCAGCGAAACTGAGCATATTAAGATTGAACTATTAGGTGCTCCGGCTTTTAAAGGCGGAGACAGAAAAGTCTTGAGCGTTCTAATCACCAGTGCAAAAACCAAACAAGTCATATCCAATGCCCTGGTTACAGTGAAGGTTCTCGGCTCTTCATTTCGTCCGCTGATATATCAGGCTAGAACGGACGAGAATGGACTAGCCATAATAAATTTGCAAATACCTCACTTCAAATCCGGGCGTGCTGCGATACTAATAAGGGTCTTGTATAATGGAGAAGAGACAGAGACAAGACAAATAGTAAAGCCAGGCTGATATGAAGATTTTAGTAAACGGAGAAGAGAGAGAGTTAGAAAAACCAGTAACCTTGCTTGAGTTTCTGCTCCAACTTGGAATCCCAAAAGAGCGAGTAGCTATCGAAGTAAACAAAGAAGTTGTTCGCAGAAAAGATTGGGAGATTACCATGATAAATGATGGAGACAGAATAGAAATCGTCCACTTCGTCGGAGGTGGTTAGAAACCTCTGGATGCTTTTGTTAGATTTATTTCCCGCCTACTACAAAGCATTTCTTGCATATAGATGCTCAAAGTCATATACTGAAAAACAAAAATTATGAGGAGTTTTAGGGATTTGTTAGAGGATGATGGTGCTCACTTATTTGATGGCGCCATTGGGACAAGGCTTTACGAAAAAGGTATCTACATAAATCGCAATTATGATGAGATTAATCTCGCTGCCCCTGAGCTCGTTTTGGAGATACATGAAGAATACGTGCGTGCAGGAGCCGAAATCATAGAAACGAATACCTATGGAGCTACAAGGCATAAGTTACAGCTTTTTGGTCTAGAAAATAAGCTTCGAGAGATAAACGTAGCAGCGGCTCAAATTGCTAGAAAAGCTGCGGGAGATAAGGTTTTCGTAGCAGGAGCCATAGGACCTTTAGGGTTGAGGATTGAGCCATATGGACCGACCTCCTTCGACGAAGCAAAAGACATGTTCAAGGAGCAGGCTGAAGCTTTGTTAGAGGGCGGAGTAGATTTGTTTGTAATCGAAACATTTTCAGATCTCAGTGAGATCCAACAAGCCATAAAAGCTATCAAGGAAATATGCGATTTACCAATCGTAGCACAAATGACGATACAGACTGACGGAAAAACTACCTTCGGGGCTGATGCGAAGTTAATAGCGCTCAGGCTTGAAGAATATGGTGCTGATGTAGTTGGTCTGAATTGTGGAGTTGGTCCTACGCATATTTTAAATGCTCTAGAGCAAATGCGGGAGATCACTGATAAAAAACTTTCTGCACAACCAAATGCCGGTTTACCGAGAGATATTCAAGGTAGACAATTTTACATGTGTTCGCCCGAATACATGTCAAAATTTGCAAAAAGATTCATAAAGGCGGGCGCTTCATTTATTGGAGGATGTTGTGGAACTACGCCAAAGCACATAAAGATGATGTGTGATGTGGTTCGCTCCCTCAGCCCACGTGTGCAAAAGTTTTATATTAGAAAGCAAGAAGCCGTAAAAGTCGAAGAATTGATTCCTCCTGATGTTCAAGTAGTACCTGCGGAGGAGCGGTCAAATTGGGCAAGAAAAATAGCTAGAGGTGAGTTTGTCACATCTGTAGAGGTATTACCACCTAAAGGAATTGATGCTGGCAAAACATTAGAGTCAATTAAGCTTTTAGTTGATGCCGGGGTTGATGCTGTTAATATCCCTGATGGCCCAAGAGCGCAAACCAGAATGAGTGCCTTAGCTACTGCTGTATTGGTTCAACAGAAGGTGGGAATAGAGGCCGTTTTGCATTACTGTTGTAGAGACAGGAATCTTTTAGGCATGATGTCAGATCTTCTGGGTGCAGCTGCTCTTGGGGTAAATAATTTGCTGATAATAACTGGCGATCCACCGAAAATGGGACCTTATCCAGATGCAACAGCAGTCTTTGATATAGATTCGATTGGCTTGACTAATATGGTTAACAAGCTTAATCATGGTTTAGACTTGGGTAATAATCCGATTGGTAAGCCGACTCGCTTTTCCATCGGAGTTGGAGTAAATCCAGGCGCAGTTAACATTGAAGAGGAAATACGAAGATTCGAGTGGAAAGTGGAGGCAGGTGCCGAATATGCTATAACTCAGCCTGTGTATGATACCAAACAATTGAGAGACTTTTTGAAAAGAATCGAGCATTGCCGTATACCTATAATTGCTGGTATATTCCCACTTGTTAGCTACCGAAACGCTGAGTTCATGCACAATGAAGTTCCAGGCGTTAATGTAACCCCTGAGATATTAGAACGCATGAGGAAAGCTTCTGCTATCTCAAAAGAAGCAGCCAAGGAGGAAGGACTCAGGATTGCTCGAGAAAGTTTGTTGGAAATCAGGGATTTGATCCAGGGTGTTCAGGTCTCAGCACCATTTGGAAATGTAAAATACGCCCTTCAGGTCTTTGAGGTTTTGGATGAATTCAAAGACCGTCAAAAACAAGCCCAGACTTTATGAGTTAACTACTTGGATAATTGATTACTTCTATAACACCTGGCTTAAAGTTATCTGGGTTGGGTGATGGAGGTTCAACCAAGGTAAATCGGTGATTAAATAAATCTTCGGGCCCTTTTAGATTCTCAGGCAGGCTTTGCCATTCATACTTAATAACTGCATTATCATGAAACTTATATATTCGCTCTATTTTCTTTTCAGTGTATAAAACGGTTTGCTCAGAGACGAATTTTTCGCGTTCGTCGCGTATGATAGCACTGACATAGTCTTCTAGTCTCTTCATATCTTTTCCTCCTCATGGTATCAGAATTATTTTTCCGTAAGCCCTCTTTTCAATTACATCATGATGTGCCTCTGATGCAAGTTCAAGTGGGAGTTTTTTCCCGACAACAGGCTTTAGAAATCCATCGGTTAAACCTTTCTCAATAGAGTTTATTATCTCTGCCATTTCAGAGTCATTGGCATTAAAAAGCGACATTCCGTATATAGTTGCATCTTTCGTCATTGTCAGGCGTGGATCAAAGTTCAAAGTCCCGCGACTACCCACAATAACTATCCTTCCAAACTTAGACAAGACATTAAAATCCTTCGCTAAGTTTTGATTTGCCAACATTTCAAGTATTAAATTGACTCCGTTGGGAAAGGCACTAGCTATTTCGTCAAGGTAATCATCTTTTGAGTGATCAAATACGAAGTCCGCTCCTCGATCTTTGACCAGTTTTCTTCCTTCTTCTGAACCGGCAGTTGCTATAACTGTAAGGCACGCATTTTTTGCCCACTGAATTGCTGCGATACCAACTCCGCCAGAAGCCCCATGGATCAGGATGCTTTCGCCCTTACAGGCTTTTGCTTTTTGAAACAGTGCACGATAAGCAGTTGCATAAGGAATAAAAAGTGCAGCACCTTCCTCGAAAGATATGTGATCTGGTAGATGATGAACCTGATTCTCTTCACACAAAGCGAATTCAGCGTAAGTACCAGTTAATGAGCCTGAAAGAAACACTCTATCGCCAACATTAAATTTTTTGACTTCACTTCCTACCGCTTCTACTATACCTGCCGCATCTTTGCCTGGGATGTAAGGCAACTGAGGCTTGAATACGTAATTCCCAGATCTTATGTAAGTATCAACGGGATTTACCCCAACTGCTTTTATGCGAACCAAAAGTTGAGAAGTGCCTACACTAGGTATAGGCACTTCCTCAACCTTCATTACTTCCGGATCTCCAAATTGTCTTACAACTATTGCTTTCACTACGATAGGTGTTTTTCTAAAAGTTTTGCGATAACATCTCGGGGAACTGCGCCAACTATTCTCTCCTGTTCGGCACCGTTTTTGAACAGGATTAACGTTGGAATGCCACGAATCCCATATTGTTGAGGAATTTCTGGGTTTTCATCAACATTCATTTTCAAGACCTTTGCTTTACCATTAAACTGTTCAGCTACTGCCTCGACAGATGGTGCTATCATTCGGCATGGACCGCACCATTCTGCCCAAAAATCCACTAGTACAGGCACTTCAGCTTTTAAAACCTCTGTTTCAAAAGTATTATCAGTTACTTCTTTCGTAAAGTTTCCCATTCTTACACACTCCTATTCATTAAAGTTCTAAATTCTAATTTAGACTTTTTGCCTTGGATAAGGCAAATGAGAAAGTCGAATGTTGAAGTTCATATGATTCCTACCCAAGTTTCATCGGCCATCTCAAGCCATCTTCGCCGTATGGCTTCATATTCTTCGTTTGATAGATTACCTTCCGCGAGGTACTTAGCATTTTCTTGCCATCTGTGTAGTTTTGTAGTACCTACGATCATGGTGGCTACGCCGGGTACAGACAGGGTAAATCGCAGCGCGGTCGATACTGCCTCTGGCATAGGTCGTTTCAAAAATTCATATTGTAATACTTCAAGACGCTTCCAGTAAGGTAGCAAGTATTCATCAGTTGGCCTCTCATTTGATGCCCAAACAGCATTGGCCAACGGACGTTTGGCTATTATGCCCATATCTTTCTTGACTGCCATTGGTATCTGATTGTCAATGGCTGATTGGTCAGCTATGGAAACTGAAATCTGAAGACAATCGAAAAAATTCAGATCAATTGCATAGGTTGCCGCTTCGTTATCACCAGAATAGCCGACAAACCTTGTGTATCCTTTCTCAAGGGCTCTGATCAAACCTTCGATGCAGTCTGCTTGTCTTAATATCTCCAATGAGCAGCTGTGTAAATATACCACATCCAAGTAATCGGTTCTTAAATTCCTGAGACTTTGAGTTATGGTTTCTTGAACGCCTTTTTTAGACCAATCGAATCGGGTGAAGCCATCCAAGGCACCGCATTTTGTCATCAAGATGATTTCCTTGCGGCGATGGGCTATAGCCTCTCCTATCATTTTTTCTGAATTTAAATAAGCTGAGGCAGTGTCAATCACATTTAATCCCGCATCTACTGCGGTATTTAACATCCGATTGACTTCACTTTGAGTTATGTTCTGATTAAAACCTATCTCGGCGCCTCCAAAACCGAGAACAGATACTTCGAGTCCTGTCCGCCCCAATCTTCTTCTTTGCATAAGATTTAATCATTAAGGGCTTCCTCAATCTTTTGGGTGATTCGAGCGTCATCAGGCGTGATAGCGGGCGAAAATCTAGCTATGATTTCGCCGTTTCGATTGACCAAAAATTTTTCAAAATTCCATAAAATGTCGTTAGGTCTCTCGCGTTTTTGCCCAAAGCTGGCGAGCTTGCTTTCGAATTCTGTATCAGGTAAATCAGTTACTGGTTTCTGCTCGGTCAAATACTTGTAAAGTGGGTGTTGATCTTCTCCTTTTACTGAAATTTTTGAGAACATCGGAAACTGTACACCGTAAGTCTTAGCGCAAAATTCCTTGATTTGTTGCTCGTTGCCTGGTTCTTGTTGGAGAAAGTTATTTGCAGGAAAGCCTAGAATTTCAAATCCTCTGTGTTTGTATTTTTCATAAATACGCTGTAAAGCCTCGTACTGTGGCGTTAGTCCACACTTTGATGCTACATTTACGATCATTAAAACACGACCCTTGTACTTTTCAAGCGTGGTTTCTTCGCCGTCTATTGTTTTTACTGGAATTTTATAGATTTCTTCTGACATATTTTTGATCTCCTTTCTAATCAGATTCTTTTCTAATCATCATAAGCCCATCCCGGACCGTAAGCAAGATGTTGACAGTGCGATGGTCAGACATGACCTTTTGATTAAAGCGATGTAATGCGGATGCATCGGCATCATTCATAAACTCGAGAACTCTCCCGCTCCATAGAACATTATCTGCCAAGATTAACCCTCCTAGCCTAACTTTTGGGAAGACTAAGTCATAATAATTCGAGTAGTTTTGTTTATCTGCATCAATGAAAACTATATCGAAGGTTTTGTCGAGCTTTGGTATCACTTCTGATGCATTACCAAGTATCGCGTGTATTTTCCCAGAGTAATCTGACTCAGACCAGTACTTTTTGGCGATTTCCTGTGTTTGTTGATTTATGTCGATTGTAAATATTTCCCCATGCTCATCTAGACCCTCTGCTAAACACAAGGCCGAATATCCGAGGTAAGTTCCTATTTCCAGAATCTGTCTAGGTCTCATGATTTTACTTATGAAAGCCAGTAGACGTCCTTGATAGAAGCCTGATAGCATATTGAAGTCTCTTCTATCTGCATTCTCTTTGCGAATCTTTTTGAGAAGCTCGCTTTCAGGAGATGTGAAACTTACTGCGTACCCTTCAATATTTTCATTGACAATTCTCATAGTTAAAACCTCGCCTAAAGTCTAATAACGATTTTTCCGAAGTGAGAGCCCATTTCCATCGTATGAAAAGCTTCCTTAGCTTCAGAAAAGTCGAATACTTTATCAACTATCGGTTTTAATTGATGCTTTTGTATGAAGTGATTCATACTTTCAAACATCTCTCGCGATCCGACGAAGATGCCTTGTAGTCGTAGTGCCTTCATCAAGATCAGTACTGGATCAAACGATCCTTGCCCAGCAAGTACACCTATAACAGCGATGTATCCGCCAATTTTAGCTGATTTTAAAGATTTTTGAAGTGTGCCTCCGCCTCCAACCTCAACGATGCAATCAACTCCGCGTTTTTGTGTTATGTCTAAGACCACTTTGTCCCAATCTGCATTTTCTCGGTAATTTATGAGGAAATCTGCACCGAGCGATCTGGCCCGTTGTAATTTCTCATTACTGGAGGATGTTATAATCACCTTAGCGCCTACTGACTTAGCGAATTGTAATGCGAAGATTGAAACTCCTCCAGTGCCTTGTAGTAAAACGGTGTCATCTTTTTTTAGATTCCAGGAGACGAAAAGAGCATTGTAGGCAGTTAGTGCTGCGCAAGGGAGTGTGGCTGCCTCTTCATAGTTCAGATGCTCTGGGATTTCAACTAAACCTTCTTCATGGAAAGTACCATATTCGCGCAAGCACCCGTCTAAATCCCCGCCTAGCGCTGTGCGAGCCTTTTTGTATTCAATTTCGCCATTAATCCAGCCTTGCATAAAACAGGGCATTACTCTATCTCCTACTTTCCACCTTGTGACACCATTACCAACTTCTACAACTTCACCAGCTCCGTCAGAGCACGGAACTAATGGCATTCTGAGTTTGGGATCATAACGCCCCGTTACCATCATTAAATCTCTATAGTTCAGTGAAACAGCGTGAAACTTAACCAATACCTCTTTCTCAGAAGGTTTTGGGATTTCACGTTCAGTTAGCTCTAAAGAATCGATTCCAAACCGTCTGATCTCGTATGCTTTCATCTTTTCAATATCTTCCTCAGTGCAATTTCAAGATCTGGATACCTGAATTTAAAACCTTTCTCTAAAAGTTTTTTGGGTATAACTTTATTTCCTTGCAGCAGAAGCGTTTCTCCCATTTCGCCGAATATGCATTTGATAAGCAGTGAAGGTAGAGGAATGAAAGTTGGGCGATTTAGTACCTTACCCAGGGTGATGGTGAATTCTTTATTTGTTACGGGATTAGGCGCAGTGCAGTTTACAGGTCCTTCGAGGGTATCATTTTCTAAGGAAAACTTTATTATCTCGGTTAGGTCGTCTAACGCTATCCAAGACATCCATTGTTTACCGCTCCCAACGACTCCACCTACTCCTAAGCTGAAGGGAAGAAGCATTTTCTTTAATGCACCACCTTCCTTAGCAAGAACGATTCCTATACGTAACAGCACCACTCTAGAGCCTAAATCTCGCGCTCGTAACGCCTCGGCTTCCCATTCCTCGCATATTTCGGCTAAAAAACCGTTACCTCGAGGCGAATCTTCCGTTAGCATTTCATCGCCTCTATCGCCATAGAATCCAATTGCTGAAGCGGAGATAAAAACTTTCGGAGACGCGTTGTGTCGCCCTAATGCTTCGATCAAATTTTTAGTGCCGAGAACTCGACTATTTCTGATGCTCAGTTTTTTTTGAGGAGTCCATCTACCAGAGGCAACATTATCACCTACTAGATTGATGACCGCATCAAAATCTTGTAATTTGTTTTCCTCCTTCGGAGAGAAGCCTTTTTCTGCGTCCCAGATTATTTCATTTTTTCCATCAAGTGGCTTACGAACGAGCTTGAATATTTCGTGCTGATGCAACAATGGTATCAGTGCATTTGCTACCATTCCCGTGGCACCAGAGATTAAAATACGCATATGAAACCTCCTTCATTGCTGCTTTCCCTGTAGATCTCGACGGATAAACTTAACTAATCTCCAAATGTCTTCATCACTCAACTGCCCTTTAAAAGATGGCATTGGATTTTTACCGAGGGCAATTTGTTCATAGATTTCTTGATCAGTTTTTTTCTCTATCTCACCAAAACGTAGAGATGGAACTTGTTTGCCATCCACTTCCTTCCCATAAGCCTCTGCTCCATGACATACGGCACAATTTTGCCGATACAATGAAGCTTCGTATGTCTTAGTTTCAGATATCCGAATTCCGCGCGAGCTGGGTTTTTCACTGTCACATGAGAAGGCGAAGAGGACTGATAAAATCAAAATCACAATGAGCTTAGCTGTAATGATTTTTCGTCTCTGAATTTTTAGCATCATGTCTTTTGGTTCATTTGATCGCTCCTTCTATAGGGCTTGAAGCGCTAGCATACATCCTTTTTGGCATTCTGCCAGCTAAATAGGCCAATCTTCCAGCTTCTACTGCAAGTCTCATGGCGGTTGCCATTTTTCCTGGATCTTTAGCCTCGGCGATTGCAGTGTTCATCAAGATAGCATCGGCTCCAAGCTCCATAGCGATAGCGGCATCAGATGCTGTTCCGACGCCGGCGTCAACTATTATAATCGCGTCGGGTAGTTGCTCTCTCATAATTCTCAGATTCAATGGGTTTTGCACTCCCATACCGGAGCCGATCGGGGCAGCAAGAGGCATTATCGCGGGACAGCCGACATCGAGTAATTTCTTTGCCACGACTAAATCGTCATTGAAATACGGCAATACGACAAAGCCTTCTTTGACTAATACCTTCGCCGCTTGGATCGTTTGCTCATTGTCAGGCAATAATGTTACTCTATCTCCGATTACCTCGAGTTTTATCCAATTAGTGCCAAGAGCTTCTCTAGCTAGCCGGGCCGTCCTAATCGCATGCTCTGCATCGTAGCAGCCAGCTGTATTAGGCAAGATTTGCATCTCTGGTAATATGTAATCTAAGAACGATTCTGTTTTTCCGTCGAGAGGCACCCGATTTACAGCAACTGTTACCATCTCAGCACCTGAGGCCCGATGAGCCGCTTGCATTTCTTGATAAGAACGATATTTTCCAGTTCCCACAATAAGACGAGATCTGAAAGTCTTTCCAGCAATAGTAAAACAATCTTGCATAGCTTCTATTTTGAATTTACACCAATTTGCTGGGAAAAAGAAAATTACGTTAGCTGGAGCTTATTTTATGTTTAAAACAGAATTGAGGCGGTAGTTGGGTTACTCTAAAAGCTTCTCTGCATCTTGCTCTAGTTGTTGGCGAATTTCATTTTTAAGCTTCATGGCTTCCAAAGCAAGTGGCAGGTCGCTGCTAGTTAACGAAAGTTTCTGAAGATTTAGTTCTATATCAGTTAATTTCTCATCGCGATACATGGCTATCTCTATCATTTGTAACTTAGTTTGGGTGTCATTAAGCATCTTTTCAGCTTTCTCTTTAAGGCTCTCTGCTCTTCGTTTATCGTTTTCTAGTTCCTGAATGAGCTCTGTAGAAGCCACAGTTTTCGTCAATTCGAGTTTTCTGTAGCGTTTTTGGATATCCCTAAGCATTTGTTTTGTGTTTTTTAAAATTCTCGTAGCCGTCAAGCGTGCAGCCAAAGCCTCTCGATATGCATTGGCCAAAACTCTATCCCTAGATTCCATTTCCTGAAGCACTTTCCTCTCATTTCCCGTTAATTCGTTTTTAAACCAATCTATCTCATGTGGTTTTATTCCGTCTGCGGCTATTTTATCTCTCAGTTTTGATAGCCAGCGGGAGCGATAGAATATAGTAATCAGTGAAATGACCAAACCTAAAAGGAATCCACCAATGAAGGATACAAAGGAAAAAAATAAAAAGAAGACTTTTGATGCAGGGTCTGAGGCAAATATAGATGCGATGAAAAAAATTAACGCGGGTATGATAGACAGAGACGTGGGAGCAATCCACGGTATGTGTTTTAGAGCTTTATCCTTAAGTATATCTTTTTTGGTGACCTCGTATACTTCGGTATAACCCACAATCTAAAATTTACAAAATTTGACTGATTTTCTCTAGCATAAATGGAGGAGTTTTTGTGGTATCATAACTTGGTATTCTTCGGGGATAGAAAGTCATGAGAGAGTTTTTAATGTTGTCGGTGATTACATTGCTGGGCTTGACCACTAATTTAGCACAGTCAGCAAAACAGAGGGTCAGGGTAGTAAACATCCCAATAACTATCACCTCCAAGAAGGAGCTAAAGAAAAAGAACATTGAGGAGGTGCCTGAAGTAGGCGAGATCTTTGTCAAAGAAAATGGTGAGAAGCAGACAATAATTTCAATCCGTAGTGTGAGCGAATCTCCGCTTTCCCTAGCCATACTAATACAAGAAGATCTTTCTTCACAAGTGAATCTGGAGTTGAAAAGTCTAGGTGATTTTATAAAGCGCTTACCCAAAGGTTCTAGAGTGATGGTAGCTTATATAAGAGGCGGCTCTGTAATCATACGTCAAAGATTTACAGAGGATTTAGATAAAGCAGCTAAAGCATTAACTGTCGTATCGCCCAATCTGTTGCTAACAGCTAACAGCATTTTTCAATCAGTCGAAGACGTAATGAAGCGATTTGATGCGTTGCCATCTGGAAGAAGAGCCATGCTTTTAATTTCTGATGGCTTAGATTCATCCATAATAGGTTCTACATCATTGCAGAGTATTGATTTAGATAGAGCCGTGAGCAAAGCTCAACAGCGAAGTGTTGCAATTTATTCGTTTTATGCTGCTGGTGGATTGGTAGAAAGATTAGATCGTCAGCAGGTGCTCTTTGGCCAAAGTTTGCTCCTGAGACTGTGTGAAGAGACAGGCGGACAAGCTTTCTTTTCGGGATTTTCTACCCCTGTGAGCTTTAAGCCATTTTTTCAGGAACTTGCATTCACTCTTGAACGCCAGTTTGTCTTGAGCTACATCTCTACAAATATGAAGAAAGGGTATTACAAAATCGAGGTCACAAGCACAAACCCAGAAATTAAAATAGAGCATCCATCGGGTTACTACTATAAGAAGTGAGCAGCAGAATTAAGAGCATCCCTCAGCATGTAAAACATTTTCCCTACGCTGAGTGCATCGGGTTAAGAGATTGAAGATGATTTTACGCGAAGATGGCTTCGATTCTCGCTGGAGATGCTCGAATGCGGCCAAGCCTTTTCCATTGCAAATCCTGAAGATCCTAAAATGGTCAGATGCTGTAGTGTTTAGCACTATTCCTCCCACGGTCTGGTATATATTCGATATTTTGCAGAAATAGCTTCGATGGACCCGCGAGACCTAAATATAGAGGCATTTCATCAATTGTTTTTTGAGAAGATTTTGGATGTTCCGCACTAATTACTTAGGGTAATCTCAATTGGCAATACGGACAGCGTTTTACTTCTTCCTTTATTAAAAAACCAACCCAAAAAAGTGGTAGGCAGAGAAAAAACATAACGACAAAGGTGGCCCAACCTATCGGTGAAATCTGTTTTTCAATTTGAGGGACGATTTGCTTTTTACAATAAGGACAGATTGTAGATGGAATTGAAAGCCGTGGTGAGTTGAATTGTTCAGGAATTACAGGGCCAGCGTCGGGTATTGTCATTCTTGTAAGATCTGGGGAAAGTGTCTCACGAGGCTTATCTTCTGCTTTATTGAATTCATCAGTTGATTTCCATACATGAGGGGGTGGCGGCACAAATTCACCAGAGGCGAGTGAATGACCGCAGTTTGTACAGAAAAGGTTGTTTCCAAAGTCCGTTTGACCGCAGTTTCTACACTTGATCATAAAATTAATCTAAATTCTATGATACGATTTCTCGGTACACAAAGTTTTTATGCTTATATGTTAATCAATCACTACTTTTTGTCCAGTTCTTATGGCTTCATATACAGACTCGACGATTTGTACAGATTTATATCCATCGATCGCTGTAACTGGCGGGATGGAGTCTTCGAGTATTGAATCAATGAAGGCTCTATCCTCTTGAACGTAACCCCATCTTTCCTCCTTCTCAATCATTGAATAAGAGAATGTTTGAAAGTTCGCATCGATTCCATGTGAATCTAATAAATTTTCCATTTCCTGAGTCAAAATCGTTCTGTGATGACAAAAAACCTCAATTCTTTCGAATGGAAATAGCCAGCTAGCATCAGATGAAGAGGCGAAGGTACAGTGAAAGCCATTTTTGAATTTAAAAATCATTGAGAACTCGTCGAGTTCTGGATATTCGTGCTGTGAACCATAAGCGACCAACTCTGCGATTTCGCCAAATTGGAATCTAATCATATCAAAAAGATGGATAGTTGTTTCGTAAAGGAAGCCTCCAGTGATGTTTGGATCACCGGTCCATGGAGGATTTTTGAGTTCTCCTCTATTCATTTTGATGTGAGCAGAATGAGCAGTATCTGTTTGAAGTAGCTCTTTTAGTTTTACATACACGGGTGCGTAGCGTCTATTATGGCCAACTTGAAACTTTTTCTTGGATTTTTCAGCACACTCAAGTAACCTTTTTGCATCCTCAAGACCGATGGCGAAAGGTTTTTCACAGAAAACATGCTTATCATGATTTAGTGCATCGATTGCGATCTCGACGTGGGTCTTATTTGGGGTGCAAACCAAAACTGCATCGCAGTTTTCAAAGAGTTCCTCGCGAGATCTACAAACTGTACCTCCGACGGTCCTCGAAGTTTTTTCGGCTTTATCGTGGATTATGTCGTAAAGAGCTGATATTTCAACCCTTTCGTCTTTTGCGTGTATTCTCGCGTGAACGTTACCTATATATCCTGTTCCGATGATGCCAATTCTTACTTTACTCATTGCTTATTTTTCATTGATGATGAATGTTGGTACCATACCGCCGCCGCTTGAAACGTTGGCTAATTCGCTCGAGGAAAGTCTCGTAAAAGCTGATTCTGCCTTACCGAAGAATAGAAGCGGATCGAGATCAACAAGTTGATCAAGCATTTTCATCTCGCCGGTTTCTCCAAAGAGCATTGGAAAAGGTTCTTTAGAGGTTTGGACTTTTTCCTGAACGAGATAATCGCCGTTGGTTAGAGCGGAATCAATCGCCTCGTCCCATTCAGTGTCGGAGCTTGTCCATCCAATGAATATTCCTTGTCCGCCATATTCATCATTTGGTTTTAGAACGAGTTTAGACTTGTTCTTTCGTGTCCATGTAATTAGGTCGATTTCTTTACCTTTGTAAAGATCTTTGCCTTCACGAAAGCGCCTGGTCCATGGTACATGTTTATTTATTTTCTCTAGTTCTTCTTCGTTGAATAGATTCGAATATTTTTCATTGGTTAGAACAGCGAAGACCGCTTTTTTGTGTATTATTTTCGATTGAAAGCTATTGACCATGCAAATGGCACCGGCGCGATAGGCTTCCAGCAAAGCTGGATAGTCGTTCATTATCGGAATGTATTCATTTACCAATAAGCGCTTATAAACTATGTCAATTTCTACTCCTTTGAAATAGAGTTTGGAGCCATCGAACTCGAGTTCTTCTGGTGCGCATATCACAGAGTAAAATCCTTGGGATTCGAAATAGTCACAAAAAAGCTCAAACTCCTTTTGAGTCGGTAAACCTTTCAAATCCACGATTGCTATTGTCGGCTCTTTTTCAGGTTTTTTACCCAAAAACTCTTCATAGCTATCCAAGAGCACCTTTAAAAGTTTTGATCTACCTTCAAAGCCTCGAACTTCGTATTTTTCTTTAAATTTAAGCATTACAGGAAGCTGATGGAAAATATCAGTTGCAGAATCTGCGTAAGCGATCCCAGCAGGACTTTCTCCGTTTAGCTCTACAAAGGCGAAAGAGTCGTCTGTTAAAAAAGAATCTAGGCGGGCTGTTGGCGAAATTTTCTTATAGCCGGGATTTATGGATACAAGCTCTTTTTCAATTTGTGTAATACCTAATTCATCTAGAAGATTCGAGTCTTCAATGGCAGCTTCTTTGACCTTTTGCAATGCCGACCATATTACAGAGCAAACATTGCAGACTACTGCCCAGTCGTTCTCTGTTATGAAATGTGGGCGAAGGTAGGGCGAAAGTCTTCTGCCGCCAAAGATTAGACGAGCTTTTTCTAGCTCCTCATCTAGTTTCTCAATCGATTCTCTAAGTAGCTTTTCGTCCTCGAGTAGATCGTGATAATAACTAACTGCTTCTTTTAACATAAGTCACTCTGCGAGTTTTAGGATCGTATTGAATTCTTCCTCAGAAAGTGGCATTACGCTTAGACGTGGCTGACGAACTAGTGCTATATTCTGCAGAGATTTTTGGGATTTTATCGTCGCCAGCGGAACTGGATTAGTGAACTTCTTTAGTGGTTTGATTTTAACTGCTAGCCAATTTGTATCTGTCGGGTCAGGGAAATGCTCTTCAGTAACCTCAGTCAATCCTACGACAGCTTTTTCTGAACCTGAGTGATAAAACAGGACTTTGTCTCCTTTTTTCATTGATCTTAAATTATTTCTTGCTTGGTAGTTTCTTACTCCTGTCCAATCAGTTTCTCCTTCCTTAATCAAATCATCAAACGAATAGTCTTCAGGTTCTTGCTTAACAAGCCAGTATTTCATATTACTTCTCCTTTTGTAGCTTCATCACCTTTTTATTTAGCCATTTAGCCAAACGCTCCAGATACGGTCTAAATGGCTTGAAGATCTTGCCTCTTAAGCTTTTCTCCTGTTGAATTTCACTCCATTCCTTCAGATATTTCTCTGTGTATTGTCTGACCTGCGTCTCTAAATTTTGTTTTCGGATCGAGTGTTTTAGGGTTAAAAAGTAGTGTTGCCCGGCTAATGAGAAAACAAGGGCAGCCAGATTTCCTCTAAAAGCGCTGCGTGCCATGAGGCGTTTGGTAAACCCTTCAGTTGGCTGCAATAAAGCACCCATCGAAATTTCAAACCATGCTGCTTGACTGCTGACTCTTGGATGGTATAAGGCGGGTAGATCTCCTCTCACTGGTAACTCTACCTTTACCTGAGGTGGTTTTATGAAGTCTACCAGCCGCACTTTTTCTACGCCGGTTAAATGCTCATTGGGTAAAAAGTCTAATACGTCTTTTATGATTTTTTCCGTATTCTTGGGTAAGTCAATAGTCGATTGATTTTCGATTTTTATCTCTACTTTTTTATTTTTGTTATCCTTAAGACCTGCTAGCTTTAATGTCATAAGTCTTTCGTAATTGTAATTTGTGCTACGTATCTGTTGCAAATTTGCAACAGATATAAAAAGAAATTATTGCGCATTACAGATAGAAATTATGATTCTACAGTAATTTGTAACAATTTTCATTTCCTGGCATGGGTTTTGAAAATGAATTTTTATGTTATGAGGCAAACTACTCTAAAAAAGCCTGTGAGCATTACTGGTATTGGCTTACATACAGGGGCCAATGTAAAAATGACTTTATCGCCTGCCCCCGAAAATACAGGATATGTTTTTATCCGAACAGATTTAGATAATTTTGAGATACCAGCCTCGGTGGAATACGTATCGCATTGTAGTTATGCCACAACGCTTTTGCGCGGTGGAGTTTTGATCTCGACTTGTGAACATCTTTTATCGGCTTTGCGTGGCTGTGGCGTAGATAATTGTTTCATAGAGCTTGATGGGATTGAGGTGCCAATTTTGGATGGTTCGTCCAGAGAGTTTGTTCAAATGATTTATGAAGCTGGTATAAAGGAACAAGAATCACCGCGACGATTCTTAAGAGTGTTGAAAAAAGTCGAGATAATTGAAGATTCTAGAAAAATCAGCATTGAACCTGCGGACACTTTTGAGGTTGATTGCACGATAGATTTTTGTCATCCGCTCATCGGGCGTCAGAGTTACGTTTTTGAATTAAGGGATGGTAACTTCGTCAGAGACATCGCCACTGCGAGAACATTCGGATTTTTAGAGGAAGTAGAGAAGCTAAGAATGGCAAATCTTGCGCGTGGCGGCTCTCTGGAAAACGCCATAGTTTTAACAAGAGATGGTATGTTAAATCAAGAGCCTCTTCGATTTGATAACGAATTTGTGCGACATAAGATCCTCGATATAATAGGCGATTTCGCCTTGTTAGGAATGCCGATTATCGGTAAAGTCTTCGCGGAGAGAAGTGGTCATGCTTTACACGCTGCGCTCATGAGCAAGTTAATAAAGGATTCTTCGGCCTGGCAGATAACCGAGTATGTTCATCAGGCCTTTCAGTTATCTGGTTGATGCAGTTAAAAAGATCGATTTTGTTGTTTTTTATCTGATTAACTTCGTATGATCAATCATGAATGTGGTAAGAACTGCTAATGGCAAACTAACTAGTCTATTAGCTTAAGTCCCTGTTTGACTTTAATGAGTTAGTCTACTCAAGATAAGCTTAATACATTTTTAGGAAACTTATTATTTACTTGATTTTATTTACTTGATTTTGCAATACCAAACTATATGATTTTCATAATCTTCTATATAATTTTCGTCACCTTCGAGCTCAATGTACTTTGTTATGGAGGAGCCGATTGAGCTTATTGGGCAGGAGAACGGTTCTGAAAGTCTATTGTTTGAGAGTAAAAAACCTCCACGACGCAGCATCCAAGATATATTCGAAAGCGCGATGTGATGTTCGAAAATATCATAATATATGAAGACGTCGGTTGCGATAATCAAATCAAACTTTTCTTCGTCGTCTAGCACAAATATCTTACTCATTACATTAAATTCAGGACTCATTACATTCAATTCAACCGGCATAATGAGTTTTACATAGCGTGGTGGCACGCTCAACACGCGTATTTTCAAATTCGGTATAAGACCTAAATTTGTTGATAGGCGTACTGGTTTCCCAATTTTTTGTCCTACTGTCTTCCAGTAATCAATGTATCCTTTTTTCCAAGGTATATTCAAATTCAAAGGTAACCACAGGTGATAATTTTTGCCACAATGAGCATTTATAACGGCCTTGTAAAGATGTTGATTTACGTGATCGTTTATATCTAATGTGACTACGGCCAACTCTTTTTCATTTGAAAGACCAAGCCTGATTAAACTATCGATAATAGCGAATGGTTGAATTGACTGTGGTGGATAAATATCATACCCTGCTATACTCATAAAGTCTAGGCCAGGACCGATAATTGCTACGCGCTTGATGGTCTTGAGTAAACCTTCTTCCTGTATTTCGCTTAGAGCATTTTCAATTGCATAATTGGGGGCAAGATCGGTTTCAAATGAAAGCCCGAGCTCAGTATAAAAGGTGGAGCGAGCTATAAATTCCTCTAAAAAATCACCTTTGGCCTCCTTCAATGCTTTTAGGTGAGTTGCGTATTTAGTGTATAGTCTCATCACGTTCTCGAGTAAATATTCTTCAGCTGCTTTTCTGCCCTCGAGAGTATTAATGTTGAACCCCTTACGCTTTACGATAATTTGATAAGCGAATGACAATCTTTCATTTTTATTTGGATTTGCCGAGAGAGCTCTAATTAAGTCCCTAGCACGCGCAGCAATGGCTAAACGCAAAGCTTCTGCTCCTTCATTTAATAGATTCTTGAGTTGTTTTGCAGTGATTTGTGGCTTTTTAGTAAACGAAGTTCCGAACAACAGAAAGGGGACCAGCATATCCTCTTCACCCTTCAATACTCTCTCCTTAATCTCGGCATTGTATTCATCTGCCAACTTTTTTACATTTTCAATCTCGGCTTTCAACTGTTTCAATTCTTTTATCAACTGTTCCAATCTTTCATCCATTGGTCCCATCCTTTTGATTGTATTTCCTGAGCTATTTTAGGTTGTTCTCACGGGCTGATTCAACTATAGGTATGGCTTTAGATGCTGACACTCTTTGCAGTTTCCAAGGGTTTATACATGTTATGAACAGAGAACAGGTTCATGCATGCCATGAACAAAAAACGAAAGAAAAGGGCGTGGTTTGCACGCCCTTTAGTCTTGGCATTTTCTTTCTGATCGAACATATGAACAGTAGCATGGGAGTAGGAGAAAAACCCCACTCCCATAGTTCTTAGCTTAGAAGATAAACTTCGCTGCTAGTTGGATGTTACGACGCCCATCACGAAAGGCAGGCACGTAGTTTATGAAGCTTATATCAGTTTCTCCTCCAGAGACAAAGAGGTTTGCGTGGTTAAATGCATTATAGAATTCACCACGTAGCTGCAATCTATACTTCTCTCCGAAGAAGAATTCCTTGTAGAGTGCCAAGTCGACGTTCCAGAATCCCGGTCCGCGGAACGCATTTCGCTTTGTCATGTTGGACGGGAATGGACCAACTTCAGTGAATCCAGAAACGTCAGTAAATGTGCTCGGGGATTGGTTGCTAAGATCTATGTAGTTGAATCTATTTGGGGTGCCAGGCACAGCAGGTGGATTGCCTGAGCCCTTGAAACTCAGCGAACCAGTCGGGATTAAACGGATACAGGTTGTCAAGGCATTGGTACAATCGTAGACAGTGAATGGAGTACCGCTGCGGACTTCAACGATTCCTGCAAGAGTCCAGCCGCCGAGTACCTGACGAGTTAATCCTTTCGCGTTACGGGCAATTGGTAGATTCCAGGTGAAGTTTCCGATGAATCGATGACGGATGTCAAAATCGGAATTACCATAGTCAAGATCAGGATTAAAGGGATCAAGATAACCCAAGTTGAAGTTATTGCTTGATTCGCTAAAGGTTGAGCTAAGGTTATCTTTGGTGACTCCGTAGGTATATCGAGCACCAAAGTCTAATCCTAGGTTGAGGAAGTTGTTGCTATCCAATGAAAGAACGATCGCATTGTAGTTTGATCTTCCGTTGCTCCCGCGAGTGTTGATATTAGAGTATTGGCCATTTAATCTCGTAGTGGTTCCACCTATTGCCGGTGGTCGAGGAGTGACACTTCCTAGATAGCGCAAACCCGTACCATTTCTATTTATGTTTGCAATGTCATACAGACGGCGTCCTGCCGAACCAGTAAATTCGACGGACAATAAGGTGCGAGGTAATATTTCACGTTCTAAAGAAACACTGTATAGATGAGCGTATGCGGTTTTTATGTCTTCTCTGACGTGTCTCAAACTGGTTATTGGTAGTATGCTGCTGCCGGAAGATCCTGCCAAAATTCCGTAGTTGCTCACGCTTATAGGAATGACCGGAAAATCCGTTGGAGCCAACACAGAAATAACAGCATAATT
This sequence comes from uncultured Blastocatellaceae bacterium, assembly GCA_964486055.1. Taxonomy (GTDB): domain Bacteria; phylum Acidobacteriota; class Blastocatellia; order Pyrinomonadales; family Pyrinomonadaceae; genus J014. Next base: position 262,009 of record CAZALE010000002.1, on the reverse strand, counting down.
GGGTGGATTTTGGATTACATTAAACGTAACGTTTCCAAAGTTACGTTCATAGCCTATTCCATAACCACCTCTCAGGCTAGTTTTTCCGTCTCCAAAGATATCCCATGCAAAACCGATGCGTGGGGCAAAATTGGTCTTTTCTGGCTTCCAAAGTTTGCCAATCGGGCTGCTCGGAGCAGGGAATACTTGGCCATTTCTGATTCTTTGAAAGATATCGGATCCCGAGCCGAAGTAGAAATTAGAGTCTAATTGCGGATTCTTGTTGCGTTGCACACCATAGTATTCATAGCGTATACCGAGGTTTAAGGCTACGCGAGGTACAACGCGCCACGTGTCGTTGAAGTACAGTGCAAAGTCTTTATAGCGATTGCTGCGACTAAACTGAGGCGGACCTACAGGCAAGGTAATGGTATCACCAGGATATTTACCTTGCGGATCTACAGCTACCTGGAATTGTCTTAACTGCCCGTTAACGAAATTATTGAATGCGTTAGTGAAGTTACTACCCAAAATTTGACTGCCAGTTTGAAAAGCGCCGAATGTGCGATTGTCCTGAATGTAGACAAATTGGCCGCCAAATCTGAGTTGATGTGCGCCTATCGTGTAGCTTATGTCCTGGTTCAGGTTACCGAGATGTTGTGGACCGCCAAAGGGAATCCCACTTCCTGGGCTGAATGGTAGGTATCCGGGAAATGCTATTCTAAATCCATCTATTGATCCAGGGAAGTTTGGGAATAAGTAAAGTGTTGGGACAGTCCCCTTACTGCTTAGTGGTTGTACGGTTCTGAGACGATTGTAAGCTATTTTTGTCTGGGACACCAATCTTTGCGAGAAGGTATGGGTTATTGAGAGCACAATATTCTGATTTAGGGTGCTTGTGCCAGTATTGTAGCCTTGATAAGGACTGAAGCTTACAGTTCCGTCAAAAAGTTTTACTCTTTCCAATCCATATCTTCCATAGACTTGTGTTTTGTCACTGACATTCCAGTCGATGCGGCTTACAGTCAAGTAAGAGTTTTGAGGGTCACCACCACCCTGATCGCCGGGTCTTTGGTATATGACTTGACCGAGAGCAGGCATGTTAGGCGGTAAGCTTGCGAAAGCACCGGAGGATATACCCAATTTTGATATCACCTCACTGACTGTATATACCCTACCGTTTATTGGGGTAGCTAAGGTACCATAGGCGCTGAAGAATGCTTGAGTGTTAGAATTGGATGCAGCTATCAGCTGCGGAGTAGGAACCACATTGATTTCAGTAGTGGTACTTCTCACTCTTATCCATTCTGTCGAGTTGAAAAAGAAGAGCTTATTTCTTCCGTTGAAATTAGGAAGAATGACAGGTCCTCCGATGGAATAGCCATATTGATGGCGATTGAATGGCTGTCTCGGGACTCCATTTGCATTGTTGTCAAAACTATTCGAGGATAGCTTTGCGTTACGATAAAATTCGTAAATCGTACCACGGAATTCATTGGTGCCCGACTTAGTGGCTACGTTGACTACACCACCTGAGGCGCGACCGTATTCAGGCGTGAAAGTTCCTCTCACCACACGAAACTCTTGAACAGAATCCAACGGAACGCTTTGTCCGACGGTTGCCGTAAATGTATCAACGTTGTCAACGCCATCGAGAAGAATATTAGTACTTGCAGCTCGTTGACCATTTATTGCAACACCGGCACCACGTCCGGTAGGATCTGTAGTCGAAACGTTGCCTGAGAGTGCCACTAGGTTGTATGGGTTACGCGTGAGCGTAGGTAGTTGACGGATTTGGGTTTCAGATATAACTGTCGAAAGCTCTTGAGTTTGAGTATTAACTTCGATTCCGCCTCCAGCGACTACTTCGACTGTTCCTCCAGTTACTGCTGCTACGGCAAGAGTAAAGTCTAGTTTAGTTCTGGAACCTACGGTGATTTGAGTCCTTTGAGTTACCTCATTGAATCCCTGAGCTTGCACAGAGACATCGTACAAACCTGGTTGCAAATTGGTGACTAAATAAGAGCCATCCGCATCGGTAGATGCTGTTCTTGTGGCTCCTGTACCGACTGATTTGACAGTAACAGTTGCGCCAGCTACTAGCGCACCGTTTGGGTCTACTACTCTACCGAATAATTGACCAGTTTCTGCTTGCGGCAATACACTTATTGCCAGCATGAGTATAAATGAAAAGGCCATGGTAAATTTCAAACTGACCTTTGTTGAATAACTCATAGTTACATTTTTACCTCCAGAGAATTCTTTTAGATTTGTTTACTAGATTGTCTAGGAAACAATCTTAATCGTTAAAGAGTTTATTAACTTTTTTCATCGATTGCAATTCAATAAGTAAGATATCAACTAGTCTTATGATTTTTTAGTAAAAATGTTTTTGATTCTTTTAAATTTGAGCAATGACTTTGAGATTTTAGTGACGCTTAGAGCTATTTTCAGTTTTTCAGAAAATAGTTCTTGTTTGATTTAATTTGATTTGGATTTTGATAGAATCTAACTGCTACGAAATGCCAGAGAAGAATACCCGAGATTGTACCTTTCATGCAGAAGTTTTGTTTATTTCATCTGATGGAAGAAAAAGATTTTTTCGTGATGATCTAGCTTTAGAGGAACCTTTAGAGATAAAGGTTGGGTTTTTCAAGGACGGACAATTTGTAAAAAAATCTCTTTCAATTACCATGAGGACGCCAGGGGAGGACTTAGAGCTTGCTGCGGGATTTTTGTACTCGGAGAGATTGCTAGAGGATAAATCTCAAATTATCACCGTAAACGAGAGAGCTCCTAACACGGTAGAAATTATTTTGAACCTTGATGTTTCATCAGGGCTTCAATCAATACAGCGAAACTTTTTCGTGCATTCGGGTTGCGGAATTTGTGGCAAGAACTCAATTAAGTCTCTGAAAGACATGGGTGTTAGAAAGCTCGAGCATGGATTTCCCAGGGTTCCCGTCGAGGTAATTTATACTCTACCTGAAAAGTTAATGCAGGCACAATCTTTATTTTCTAAAACCGGGGGACTACATGCCGCCGCGTTGTTTAGTTTAAACGGTGAGCTTCTGAGAATAAGAGAGGATGTAGGGCGTCATAATGCGGTTGATAAGCTTATAGGTTCTTATTTTCTCGAGAGGAATTTACCTTTAGGGGATTCTATTTTGTTTTTAAGTGGGCGAACTTCATTTGAATTAGTTCAAAAAGCGTTAAAGGCGGGCATACCCATAGTTTGTTCTGTAGGGGCACCGTCTAGCTTAGCCTTCCAAACAGCTGAGGAATTTGGATTAACTTTATTAGGCTTTGTGCGAGAAGATCGTTTTAATGTATACACGGATTTTGGGCGTCTCGTTGAGTAGAGTTGGGAGAGATTAGAACATGAGTGATAAAGAGAAATATGCAGCCGGGCTACCAGCAGTTTTCAGTACTTTAAAAGAGTTAGGCAAAAAAACTGGATTGCTCAGGGGGACAAAACTTCTTTTGAGATTAAACCAAGCTGGCGGCATTGATTGCAATGCATGTGCGTGGACAGATCCAGAGGGAGATCGCAGTTTTGCCGAATTTTGTGAGAATGGAGCAAAGGCTATATTAGATGAGGCTGTACCGCGTCGCGTAGATGAAGAGTTTTTTGCTAAATTCAGCGTTAAAGAACTTGCAGAGAAGGAGGACCGATGGCTGAATGAACAAGGCAGGCTCACAAGGCCAATGTATCTGGGCAAAGGGGAGACGCATTACAGAGTGGTCTCATGGGAAGATGCCTTCCGAATAATTTCGAAGGAGCTTAAATCGCTATCCTCAGCTGATGAAGCTGTTTTTTATACGTCGGGTCGAACCTCAAACGAAGCGGCTTTTCTTTATCAACTGTTCGTCAGGCAGTTTGGAACTAATAATCTCCCGGATTGTTCCAACATGTGTCATGAATCGAGCTCTGTTGCTCTGACTGAGTCTATAGGTTTTGGCAAAGCCACAATTCGGCTTGAGGATTTTAGCCATGCAGACTTGATATTTATACTGGGACAGAATCCTGGCACAAATGCGCCTAGGATGATGACTTATCTAAGGCGAGCAAAGGAAGCTGGTGCTAAAATCATTGCAGTCAATCCTCTACCAGAAGTTGGATTGATGAGGTTCATTGATCCAAATCCGCAGCATTATCCTTCAATCCGAAGTTATGCACTGACACTGATGAACGAAAATTACACCCGGCTCGCTGACATCTACATCCCCATAAAGATCGGTGGTGATATGGCATTCTTAAAAGGACTCATGAGGTGCTTATTGGAGCTTGAGAAACGAAGCCCTTATCCGATACTCGACTATGAGTTCATAAACAATAAAACCGAGGGATTTCAGGATTTCATAGCGCAGCTAGAGCAGATCTCATGGGAAGACATACTGAAAGGAAGTGGAATAGAAAGAGACCTGATTGAGCAAGTAGCAAGATTGTTTGTAAATTCCCGGAGAGTTATAACCTGTTGGGCAATGGGAATTACTCAGCATAAACAATCAGTTGCTACTATTCAGGATATCGTAAACCTTCATTTGCTGACAGGAAATATAGGTAAGCAGGGCGCCGGATTGTGTCCAGTTAGGGGACACTCGAATGTCCAAGGCGATAGAACCATGGGAATATCATCTAGGATTAATCATTCTTTTTGCAAGCGCTTAGAGAAAAGATTTCATTTTAAAGTGCCGCAGAGGCAAGGCTATACAACAGTGGAAGCAATAAAAGCCATGTATGATGGACGTGTAAAGGTCTTCTTTGCCTTAGGTGGAAATTTCTTGAGTGCAGCACCAGACACTGCATATACCGAAAGGGCTCTGAAAAATTGTGATCTCACAGTGCACGTTCTCACAAAACTAAATAAGACGGCTGTTTGTTCTGGTAAATCTTCTCTTATTCTTCCGTGTCTAGGTAGAACAGAAAAAGACATGACTGGTGGAAGGGAGCAATTTGTTTCCACAGAAAGCACTATGTTGAATGTTCAGATGTCGAAAGGAATTCTAGATCCAATCTCGGAGCATTTGAGAAGTGAAGTGTGGATAATAGGCAAAATAGCGCAAGCAGTCTTGAGAAACAAAACGACCGTCGATTGGGAATCGATGATAAATGATTACGATCTAATCAGAAGAGCCATTTCTGATGTTGTACCGGGTTTCGAGAATTATAACCAAAAAATAAGACAACCAGGAGGTTTTTATCTTCCTAATCCTCCGCGGGAAGGTGTTTTTCCAACAGACACGGGTAAAGCCAAGTTCGTATTCAACAGAATGGAGTTGGTAAGTTGTTCTTCAGATGAGCTTTTGCTGACAACTATCCGCTCGCATGATCAATTTAATACCACTATCTATTCTGAAAATGATAGGTATAGGGGAATAGAGGGCTCTCGTAGAGTTGTTTTGATGAACTCGAAAGATATGGCAAGGTTGGGTTTGAGGGAAAATCAAGAGGTGAGGGTGACCAGCTATTTTAATAATGAGCGCAGGGAGGTAGTTGGTTTTAAACTTATAAGTTATGAAATAGCCGAAGGGTGTGTGGCTATGTATTTTCCGGAGGCAAATCCACTAATACCAGTCAATAGCGTGGCCGATAAGAGCTTGTGTCCAACATCCAAGCTAGTCAAAGTAAAGATTTCCGCATTAGTTCATGAGTAAGTCGATATCGGGTTTCATATTAGCTGGTGGGAAGTCATCGCGGATTGGCAGGAACAAAGCTCTCCTCGTAATTCAGGACGAAACTTTTTTGGAAAGATCTGCTAGAAAACTACGTGCCTTTTGTAATGAGCTTTATGTAGTGCTCAATTCCACTCAGCTGGAATTACTAAACATGCTGCCCTCTGATGTCAGACCTATATTTGATTTATTCGAAGGTCGTGGTGCAATGGGTGGAATTCATGCGGCATTAACGCATTGTAAAGACGAGCTTGCCTTCATTATGGCCGTAGACCTGCCGCTAGTCGAACCTTGGGTAATTGAATCTATCATTAAGAATAGCTTCTCTACCGGCATGGATGCATTCATAGCACGCGGAAGTGATGGAATCATTCAACCATTATGCGGCGCTTACAAAGTGGATAGCTGTAGACCTATATCTGAGAAGCTTCTGAGCGAAAAAACTTCGGTTTCAGTTCAGCAGTTTCTTGAGAGAGTAAAAGTTGGCTATCTTAAAGTTGAAGAACCAATGCTTTTTAATGTTAACACGATCGAGGATTATCATAGAGCTCTTGAGATATGCAAAAACCAAAAGCAGTAATGAATTGGAGTGGCGGAAAAGACTCAGCCTTAGCCTTACAAAAGGTTTTAGAGTCTGGTGAATACGAAGTCAAATTTTTATTAACTACGGTGAATGAGAAATGGCAGCGAATTTCGATGCATGGGGTTAGGAGAGAATTGCTCAGAAAACAAGCAGAAGCGCTCGGCATTGAATTATTAGAGGTTTTTTTGCCAGAAGTTTCGTCGATGTCTGTATATGAGGAAAAGATGGGTGAGGCAATGGATTTTTTGCTAGGATGCGGGATTACTCATTCTATCTTTGGCGATATTTTCCTGGAAGATTTAAGGGAGTATCGCGAATCTCAGCTTGCGAGGAAGTCCATGAAAGCAGTATTCCCTTTGTGGAAAATGTCAACGAGTGAATTAATCAAAGAGCTCGTTTTTTGTGGATTCAGAGCTATAACGGTTTGTGTGGATGCTTCCAAACTCGGTGCTGAATTTTGTGGAAGAGAAGTTGATGAGACTTTTGTGAAAGATTTACCACCAAATGTAGATCCCTGCGGTGAAAACGGTGAGTTTCATACATTCGTCTACGACGCCCCATGTTTCAAAAATCCAATTCCAGTAAGAAAAGGCCAGATCGTTTATCGTGAGTATAAATCGAACGGAGATTCAGCATGGTCAAATAAATTTTTTTATTGCGATTTGTTATTAGCGGAAGGCTCCGGGCAAACAGACTTGCAGGAATAGAGCCGAGAATCTTGCGGCAAAGTATGAAATAGCCGGGTAAAAAATCTTAAAATAGGCTGCGAGATATTGGAATGGATATACTGTGATATGCTTGCGAGTGGCGCGGTTTTTGATTGAGGAGCCAACTAGACTGCTTTTAAAATTTAATCAAGGGTTTCGATAAATATCTCTACGTCGCTCATCTTAATGATCTATCTGAGAACTTTTAGCTTGAGTCAATGATGAGCAGATTTCAATGCTTAAGAAGATTTTTTCTCAGCCTTTTTTATCACGCTTACATCCGAAAGAATGCATAAGCCACCGTATTTTTCGATCACGGGCATTATTTTCTCAGCGATCTCCATAGCTTTTTGCTCATCGCATAATGTGAAGAGATAAACATTTTCGAAGGCGCCAGTAAGCTCATCGTCCATCATTAAGCCTCTCTCACCCATTCCCTTTACATGTTCGAAGAGAGAATACCCCGATATTTGGGCTTTATTTAGTATTTCTATTATTCTCTCGATGCTGGATTTATTAGTAACTATCTCAAGTTTTTTCATACAGCCAATAATTTAACGTCACCAGAGTGAGTTTACAACGTAGTAGTATAGTGGAATTCCAAAAATTATGTTAAATGGAAAAGTTACTGCAAGAGACATGGTGACATATAAACCGGGACTAGCTTCTGGAAGCGAGATTCTCAGCGAAGCAGGGACAGCGATATAGGATGCACTGGCGGCTAAAACGGAAAGTAAGAAAGCATCACCTTTGGTCAGGAGCAGCAATCTAGCGATTATTATGGCGATTATCGCGTTGAATATTGGAAAGATAATACCGAAAATGGCTAGAAAGCTGCCGACTCTTTTAATCTCGTACAATCTTTTACCTGTAACTAACCCCATGTCTAGCAAAAAGAAGGCCAGTAGACCTTTAAACAAATCGCCGTAGACAGGCTCCATGGCTTTCCATCCATTTTCCTTGGTCACAAAACCGATAAACAAAGAGCCCATCAATAGAAAGACTGATCCATTCAATAGCGATTCCTTGGCTAATTCTCTAAATTCTAATTGAACGCCTGAGTTATTTTTTGAAAAGAGTGATGCTAATACTAAGCCTATCACGATAGCCGGCGATTCCATGAGTGCCATGCTAGCGACCATATGTCCGCCATATTCTGTATTCAGAGTCTGAAGAAAGTTGGTGGCAGTTATGAATGTGACTGCACTTATTGAGCCGTAAGTGGCCGCAATGCCTGCAGCATTGTAAACGTCCACCTTTCTTAACAGGATGAAGAAAGCATATATCGGGACTATAAAAGCCAGGGACATTGCCGCCATGAGGGTTTTTAGAACGTAATAATCGATGCCGGATTTGGATATCTCGTATCCTCCATGAAGCCCGATTGCTATCAAAAGATACAAAGAAAAAAGTTTTGGTAGAGGCTGAGGTATTTCAAGATCAGATTTTAATACTGATGCCAGTAATCCCAGGAAGAAAAACAAAATCACGGGTTGAAATAGGTTACCAATGATTATCTCTGAATTCATAAGTTTTACCTCAACTCAAAAATAATTGTGAGTCTGAGCTGCAAAGATGGTAATATTTGTGAAAGAGAATAAAATACCATAGTTAAGGAATTATTTTTAGCGTAGCGCGAGCAATAAAATGCGATTTTTTAATGTAGAAATTTTCGTCTTCTTATGTGTTTTTCTTTTTAGCTGTAATGCAGAGATTTTCTCACCTCTGCGAGGCGAAAGTGAAATAAGGATTCTTGAAGAAAACGGTAAAAGAATATTGAAAGTTAATGCCGATGCTGATTTGCAGAAAGCAATCGAGATTGCAAAGGGTGGAGACATAATTGAACTAAAGCCCGGAGCCATCTATAAACCTATCAAGCTTCTGAATAAAGACACTAAGGATTTTATAGTCATAAAAACCGCCCTTGATATGGATTCCGACTGCTTGAAGCAGAAAAATGCGCTTGCGAAGATAGCTACATCAGAAGGGCATTCATCGGCCGTCACAACTGCGACCGCAGCCCATCATTACCGTTTTGTTTGTGTCGGCTTTATTCATGTTGGGACGGACTATGTTTACAATTTAGTCTACATTGGGACCGATAGCAATAACGTTAATGATCTTCCGCACGATTTTGAGTTCGATAGATGCTATTTTAAGTCCTCGGATAGAGGCGTCACCCGGCGTGGTTTAGCCGTTAATGGGATAAATATAGTCGTACAAAATAGCTCATTTGAGGGGTTTGGATATCCTCAAGAGGAAACTCAAGGCATTGCTGGATGGACTGGAAGTAGGAACATCAAGATATTGAATAACTATATTGAGGGAGGCGCTGAAAACATAATGTTTGGCGGCTCTGATCCTGCAAGTCCCGAGCTGATACCACAGGAGATAGAGATTCGAGGTAATCATCTTAATAAGCCATCAGCATGGAAGGGCAGAGCTACGACAAAGTGCTTATTTGAACTAAAAAATGCCAAACGAGTAGTTCTTGCCGAGAATTATATGGAGAATAATTGGGATGGTTCTGCTTTCAGAATAACTGTGCGTAATCAAGACGGAAAAGCTCCTTTCAGTACAATAGAGGATGTCTCAATTTACAACAATGTAATAGTTGGATCGGGTGACGGCATCAACATTTTAGGTAAAGATGATCAATTCCCAAGCCAGACTTTGCGTCGTCTTAAGATTACTAACAATCTATTCCTGAAGCTTGGTGGCCCGGAATTCTCCGGTAGTGGATATTTTGTTCAAATAAGCGACGGTGAAGATATTTTGATTGCTAATAATACTGTTTTCAATGAGGGTAACATTGTAACTTTTCATGGTGCAATGCCTAAGAAATTTGTATTCAGAGACAACATTGTTGGTCATGGACTGTATGGAATCCATGGTCATCCTGATGTTCGGTCGCTAACTAATGAGTTTCGCAATAATGTGATAGTGAATAATCGCAAGATAAGCGAATCTGATAAATCATTTCCTAGCGGCAACCTATGGGTTGAAAGCTATGGCTCTCTTCTTGCCGATGATTATACGATATTGAGTAGTTTTAAGCAGAAAATTGGCAGGGAAGTTGGTTTTAATCCAGCCGTTCTACCCAAAAAATTATTAGATTTTATCGTCAAACCTAAGACAAAGCCTATTATTTAGAGTTTTTTCCTGAGCAATTCATTGACGATTTTGGGATTTGCTTTACCTTGTGAAAGCTTCATGACTTGTCCCACCAGAAAACCAAATAGTTTTTGATTACCTTGTCTATATGCTTCTACCTGAGTTGGGTTTTTCTCTATCACTTCATCGATGAACCCTTCGATAGTTGAAGCATCTGAGATTTGCTCATAACCCTTTTCTTTTATGATTTCTGAGGCGCTCTTACCTGATTTAAACATCTCAACCAAAATTTCTTTCGCTTGATTATTATTAATTTGATCGTCCTCACGAAGTTTAATCAATTCAGCCAGCGCTTCAGGTTTTAGTAAAGATTCAGCAGCGTTAATGCCGGCTGTGTTCAGTTCCCTCAAAAACTCTGACAATACGAAGTTTGCTGTCGTTTTTGGATTACCGGAGAGTTTTACTGTCTTCTCGTAGAACTCAGCAAGCGATTTTTCACTAACAAGCAAGGAAGCATCTGCAAAACTGAGCTCGTATTGCTCAATGAATCGATCCCTCATTTTATCGGGTAATTCCGGCATTTCTGCTTTTATTTTCTCGATCCATTCCTCGGAAAGAACTAAGGGAGGCAGGTCAGGTTCGGGAAAATATCTGTAATCGTGCGCTTCTTCTTTTGATCTCATTACCCGTGTGGTATTACTTTTCTCATCCCACAGGCGTGTTTCCTGAAAAACTTCATTGCCGTTTTCGTAGGCGTCTATTTGCCTATTTATCTCATATTCAATTGCTTTTTGCATGAAGCGAACAGAGTTCAAATTTTTTAGTTCAACTTTAGGTCTGAAGCCTTCCTCGCCTATTTTTCGCACTGATACGTTTGCTTCGCAGCGTAGATTACCTTTTTCCATATCCGCATCAGAGGCTCCTACCCATTGAAGCGCTCTTCGCACGTGGTTCACATAATCATATGCTTGCCATGAAGAACGAAAATCTGGCGCAGTTACTATTTCAGCTAGAGGTGTCCCGGCTCTGTTTAGATCAATATAAGAAAATTTGTCCACATCTGGTAGCCCTTCATGTACGTTTTTTCCAGCGTCTTCCTCGAGATGAAGACGAATTATGCGAATTTGCATTGGCCTCCACTCTTTTGGATGTCCCTGCTCGTCACGCTCTGCTGTCATTATGGTCAAGATCCCGTCTGAGGAAAAAGGCTTGTCATATTGGGAAATCTGATATCCTTTAGGAAGATCAGGGTAAAAATAGTTCTTACGTGCAAATATGGATACAGGATTTATCTTTAGACCTAAAGCTAATGCAGCCCTAGCTCCGAGCTCTACAGCACGCCAATTTAAAACAGGCAGAGATCCGGGTAGCCCTAAGCATACGGGGCATGTGTTTGAATTTGGAGTATGTCCAAAGCTAGTAGGACAAGCACAAAATATTTTTGTGTCGGTAGAAAGTTGAACATGAATTTCCATGCCAATTACGGCTTCCCAACCATTTTTCATAAGTCTTAATGATAAACCGATATCGAATTCTCAGGCAATTTATTTCGATCTGATTTTACTTAATTTGAATTTCTATCTGAAGCAGTTCCGACTCGTTACAGTCAAGTGTGTGTTGAATTTTAGAATAAAAAGTTTCTATTGAAGAGTTCAAGATCCTTCTAACTCTGAGCGTAGCCTCTGTCTTAGTTGGATCCAGAGAAAATTTAGGATTCCCTGAAGAATTCGTCCACTCACATTGTTTAGTGCTATTTGCTTGCCTGAGCTGGTCCGGAGAGAGTAATTAAAGCCTGGATTATCTTGAGAAAGAGCCGCAGACAATGGTAGCTACTCTTAAAGTTAATGACGTTGATTTCAGGTCGCTTGATGATTTTGCGCAGTTAATTTGCTTGTTTATTTAATATGGCTTCGTTTAGGATTTAAAGTGATGGAAAAGATTAAAGTGATAGGTGCTGGGCTAGCTGGATCTGAGGCTGCTTGGCAAGCAGCTAACATGGGGGTTCAAGTCATTCTTTATGAGATGCGGCCATTAAAACAGACTCCAGCTCATCGGACAGGATTGTTTGCTGAGATAGTATGTTCCAATTCGTTGAAATCTGATGAGGAGGCTACGGCTCCTCACCTGCTTAAGGAAGAACTGAGGCGTGGTGGGTCCTTGATAATGCAGGCAGCTGATTGTAACAAAGTTCCTGCAGGCGCTGCGCTAGCCGTTGATCGTCATAAATTTTCAGAATTTGTAACGGCAAGAATCAAATCTCATCCAAATATAGAAATTGTTTGTGAGGAAGTTACTAAAATACCCGAAAATGAATTGGTCATAATAGCTACAGGGCCATTGACCAGTGATGCTCTGACTGAAGAGATAATGAAGCTAACCGGCAGTGATCAGCTCTACTTTTACGATGCGATTGCTCCTATAGTCTCGGCTGATTCGATAGATATGTCTATTGCCTTTAAAGCCGCTCGATATGGAAAGGGCGGGGACGATTACATAAATTGTCCCATGAATAAGGAAGAATACGAGCGATTTTATTATGAGCTAATAAACGCAAAATCGGTCCCGCTAAAAAGATTCGAGGAGACTCGTTGGTTCGAAGCCTGCCTGCCCATAGAGGAGATGGCTCGACGCGGCATAGATACTCTTCGTTTCGGGCCGATGAAGCCGAAGGGTTTAATAGATCCAAGAACTGGTCGTGAGCCGTATGCAGTAGTGCAACTAAGACAAGAAAATTTGATGGCAGATGCATATGGGATGGTGGGATTTCAAAATCACTTAAGATATCCCGAGCAGCAGAGAGTATTCAGATTGATCCCGGGATTAGAAAATGCAGAGTTTTTGCAATACGGTCAAATTCACCGAAATACTTACATAAACTCTCCGAGAGTTTTGCTAGAAACTATGCAGACGAGAATGAATTCGAAACTCTTTTTCGCGGGGCAGATCACTGGCGTGGAGGGATATCTAGAATCTGTCGGTACCGGATGGCTCGCCGGTATTAATGCGGCGAGAATCGCACTGGGTATGCAGCCAGTCAGAGCACCCAAGGCTTCAGCCATCGGTGCATTGTGTCGTTATGTATCGAATGTAGAAACTGATAATTTTCAGCCAGTGAACATAACGTTTGGTCTTTTAGAACCGCTGCCTGAAGAGTTACGTAAACACTATCGACAAAAGAAAGAAAGGCATCAAAAACAAATAGAAATTGCATTAAAAGAGTGGGAAGTTTTTTTGAGTGAACTTCGACTAACAGCCGTCGGAAATGCTTAATAGTTTTCTAAAATCTCTAAGCCTATTAATTTTGATCTTTGTGATCCAGGTAGCTACTATTTTTCCGCAAAGTGGAAGGATTCGCCAGAGAAAAGAGTTTCCATCGGATAAGAAAACTGACGAGAGAAAATCTGAGAGAAAAAGGAATGAGGAGCTAAGATCTAATGAAAAGGTTGCAGACAAGAAAACATCTGTCGACTCACAAACAAAAGACCTAGATGAAAGCAGTTCTGTTATTAGAATAGAGTCTGTTCTCATTCCCATTTTCGTTTCAGTTAAAGACGCTGAGGGGTCTTTTGTTAAGGGGCTTAGACTCGAGGATTTCATAGTTCAGGATAACGGCAAAACAGTTAAAATTGACAGTATCTCCACGGCTGAAAATCTTCCGCTTCGTTTAGCCCTCTTATTTGATAATAGTTCAAGCGTAGATGTAGCGCAGGAATTTGAGAAGAAAGCTGCTATAGGTTTCTTCAAACAGGTCTTGCGGCCAGGTAGGGACTCTGCAGCCCTTTTTTCAATTTCTACCAGAGGACATTTAGAACAACCATTGACTACAAACCCGAGTCTTTTGATTCGAGCTTTAGAGCGATTAAAAAAGCCTAGTGGAGCGACGGCTTTGTTCGATACGATTTTAATGGCCTCCGAGTACCTAAAAGATCAGGATGGTAAACGTGTAATAGTGGTTATATCAGATGGCGATGATAATATGAGCGATAGCTCATTGGATGAAACAATTCGCACGGTTTTGATGAACAATTGCATAGTTTACGTCATCATTACCTCCGATTTTGAAAACTATATAAGAACAGGCAGGCGTTCGGGAAATTCAAATACTACATTCCTGATTGCAGAAAGAAGGATGCAACAGTTAGCTCAACAGACTGGAGGAGCGCTTTATTCACCAATCAACGAAGATGAGCTCGGAGATGTATTCTTCAGATTATCCTCTGAGTTATTCAATCAATACGTACTAAACTATTATCCAGAGTTTGAGGCTTTGCCAAAAGGAAAACTAAGAAGCCTATCCGTAAAAATTAAAAATCGCCCAGACCTGATCGTACGATCTAGACAGTCCTATCAAATACCCAATTAAAATCCTGCGCCATAAAAACCACATGAGCCTCTTCTTGACATCAAGCTCATAAGCTCAGCTGAATATATACAATATTTGTCGGTTTCATTTAAGATATGCTTTAAGAGCTCGGAGCTGTGTCGTTAAATGCTTATTTGGTCTAATCATAAGGACATGACCAAAGAAAAAGGCACTGAGACTCATTAAATCTTAGGGTTTGGTAAAGAAATCCTTGACAAATTGTTAAAAATTTTTTTCAATCTTAAAAGGAAGTTTTCTTCCTCCCATGAGCGGCAAGACGTTCTAAAAAAGAATCGAATATAGAAATGATCGCTCCTAAACCTTCAAAAAAAATAAATGAAGTGAGCTTTTCTGAGCGTGCGAGGGAAAAACACTTCGAATTAAGATTCATATCTGAACTGAGTAGGAGCCTGGTTGATACGGTTCATCCGAAGAAGACTGCCTTGAAAGTCGTAGAGGCCTTGCTTAACCAAACGCAGGCTCTTGCTTGTGCACTTGTCGTTGAACTAGACAACTTTGGTCTTATATCGTGCGCCATCGATCACTCCGGATCCGAGGTAGAAGATCTTCTACGACGGCAAAGATTCAGGCAGTGGATTAAGCCTTTGCCACCGCAAGTTTCATACTGGACAGACGAAAAAGAGGATTTTCTGCTGAATATAGACGACTCGAAAAGAGAGTATATCTCACCTTTACACATTGCCAACGAAGTCAAAGGTGCTTTAATTGTCGCGTTCAGAGATCAAGATGATTTGACAGAATTAGACTGCTCCCTCATAGACGCTGTAACGCAAGTCGCAGCTGTTTCATTGAATTTATCGGCTAATTACATCAATGCAATAGATGCATCGGTAACCCAAACAAAGGAAGAAAATCAACGGTTTATCGAGGCAATTCTCGATGCGCTTCCCGTTTCTTTGTATGTTGTAGATAGAGAGTACAAGATCGTAGCGTGGAATAAGAATCGTGAGATAGGATTGCAAGGCGTACCTAAAGATGAAGTAATAGGCAGAAAAATCTTTGAGGTCTTAAGTAGATATCCTGAGAAAGAATTGTGGCTCGAGCTTGAGAGAGTCTTTCGGACCGGGAAAATCCAACGTCAGGAGCAAAAGACAGTGGATCAAGACGGCAATACAAAGCATTGGTTGATAAGTAAAGTGCCAATGCGTGATCCGAAAACTGGCGAGGTTACACACGTGATAGCGATTGGCGAAGACATTACGGCTAGAGTTGAAGCCATTCATGCCATAGCTCGTGCTGAGAAACTCGCCGCTGTTGGTAGACTTGCTGCTGGCGTTGTCCACGAAATAAATAACCCTCTGGCTACGATTGCGGCTTGTGCCGAATCATTAGAAAATCGAGTTAAGGAAGGAGCTTTTCAGAATTTACCCGAGACTGAGGATTTTTGTGAATATCTAAGTCTGATTCGAAGTGAAGCCTTCCGTTGTAAAACGATAACCAACAATCTTTTAGATTTTAGTCGCTCAAGGCCAGTTAATCGTATGCCAATTGATGTCAATTTTGTCATCAAGTCCTCGGCTAAGTTAATCGAGCACCAGAAAAGAAGTGAGAGAATATCAATTCATTTGGACTTACAAGAAAATCTCCCATTGATAAATGCAGATGAGGGACAAATCCAGCAGGCTGTTATTGCATTAGCCACTAATGCAATCGATGCTATGCCGAACGGTGGCAGGCTGACTTTTCGCACATTTTCTCAAGCGAATCGGGTTGTCATAGAAGTCCAAGATACCGGGTGCGGAATTCCACCAGAAGATTTGCCTAAGATATTTGAGCCTTTCTTTACTACGAAAGGAGTTGGCAAGGGCACTGGTCTTGGTCTTGCAGTTTGTTATGGCATAGTAACAGAGCATAAAGGACGGCTCACTGTCCGTTCTAAGGTTGGAGAGGGCAGTACTTTCACGATGAGTTTTCCCGCCTATCAGCAAAAGGAAATCTCTAGAGATTAAATATGGCAAAAGTTTTAGTTGTAGACGACGAAACTAATCTGAGGCTCGTTGTTAAAAAAGAATTGAGCCGAATGGGGCATTATGTTGAAACTGCGTCTGATGGTGAAGAAGCATGGCAGATAATGGAAGAGAAAGACTTTGAGGTTATCTTGACGGATATAAACATGCCTCGCATAGACGGAATTGAACTTCTCCGACGTCTCAAGGAAAAAAGGCAAAATCCGCCTGAAGTCATAATGATTACCGGGCACGGGACCATAGAAAATGCCATAGAGGCCATGAAACTAGGAGCTTACGATTATCTCACAAAACCTTACCGTATTACCGAATTAGCAGCTTTAGTCTCACAGGCCGCTGAAAAATTCAGACTAAAAATAGACAATCAGAGACTTCGAGCTCAGATCGAGCGTAAAAGTGTAGATCTGCCAGAGATCGTTGCTGAATCCATCCAGATGAAAGAGGTTTTGAGATTAGTTCAGCGGGTGGCTGTCAGCGAGACCAACGTTTTAATCACTGGTGAAAGTGGCACCGGAAAAGAATTAATAGCACAAGCCATACATCGTTTAAGTGCACGCGCATCAAGTCCATTTGTAGACCTAAACTGCGCAGCTTTGCAGGATAATCTATTGGAATCAGAGTTGTTTGGATACGAAGCTGGGGCTTTTTCAGGAGCAAGAGGACGTAAGCTTGGGTTATTTGAAATCGCTGATGGTGGTACGCTCTTTTTAGATGAGATAATGGAGATGCCGCTGACCTTGCAATCAAAATTGCTACGCGCTTTGGAAACCAGATCCTTCTTTCGTGTCGGAGGAATAAGAAAGGTAGAGGTAAATGTTCGCCTAATTGCAGCTACAAATCGTAATCCTCAGCAAGCCGTTGCTGAGGGATTATTTCGACCAGACTTACTTTACAGAATCAACAGCTTTGAAATACATATTCCACCGCTTAGAGAAAGACGTGAGGACATAGAGCCCCTGACTCATTATCTCTTGAAGAAAATCACCAATCAAAATCCCCCGAGGATTGCCCCAGAGGCACTCGAGGCATTGAAGAGTTATGATTGGCCGGGGAACGTTCGCCAATTGAGAAATTGCTTGGAAAGGGCCGTGCTACTGGCTGATGAGGGAGTTATAACCCTAAAGGAACTGCCACCAGAGATCGTAAATCCTGGAGCAAACACACTAACCAATGCCTCAGCGATTTTTTCAGTTGCGAAGGGGACACTATCGAAGGATATTTCTCAAGCTTCAGCCCCTTTGGCTTTGCACGAATTAGAGAAGCGGCAGATTTTACAGGCGCTGGAGCAGACAGGTTGGCATCGCGGAAAAACTGCAAAGCTGCTTGGCATATCCCCTTCTACTCTATATAGAAGATTGCGTGAGTATGGTTTAGAGAGAAAGCACTTTCGAGCCAGTCAATGACTCAACAAACTTTTAATATATGGTGTCAATCGCTTCTTAATGTATCGACGAAAATCTCGAGGAATTCCTTTTGAGCCTCGGTCAATTCCACGAAGCGAATCGCAAAACCTATCTCATATACATGATTTACAACCTCTCCCCAAAATTGCACTTTTCTGCCATCGGTAAGCGGAAAGAATATTTTGACGCTTTCACCATCTTCGACCTCACCGGAGGATAAAATAAAGCAGCCTGCCGTACTTATATCAGTGATTATTCCTTTTCTTTTTCCTATCAATCCTTCCCATTCGATTTCTATATTTGTCTCGAATCGCTCAGCCTTTCTACGATCTCCACCACTTCTTCTGTCTCTAATCATGTTTTACTCCCGTAAATAGCTTACTTTGCTCTTATCAAATAATAATAAATTGGTAATCCAAGCAAAATCAGAAAAATTCCTGCTAATGCCTGCGTTGGTGTGTTTATGAGTGTATTGATTAGAAGCAAGAATGCACTAATTAAGAAGACAGCTGGAACGAAGGGATAGCCAAATGCTCTATAAGGTCTTTCAGCGTCCGGAAATTTTTTCCGGAATACAAAAATCGATGATGTTACCAGGGCATAGAAAATCCATGAGCCAAAAATCACGTAATCTGTGAGTGTATCAAACGAGCCAGAGAGGGCTAGAGCGCTTGCCCATACACCTTGAAACAAAATAGAAACATACGGAACACGGGTTTTTTCAGTAAGATTTGCAAGCGAACGAAACATTAAGCCATCTTGTGCCATCGCAAATGGAACTCTCGAGCCTGTCAAGATGGACGTGTGTAATGTTCCGATTGAAGACAGCATCAAGCCTACTGTGAAGATAGATACAGCTACGCCGCCTGATACTGAAGTAAATCGTGAGACCACTTCTTTAGCAACTGATGAATCCTTGGAAACCGAGGCGATAGTTGTTGGGTCTAGCACATAGAAGTAGGCTATGTGAGCCAGTACATAAAGAGCAATTATCACTAACATGCCTGTTATCAGGGCTAATGGGATATTTCTCTGAGGATTTTTGATTTCACCTGCAATTAAAGTCAAGTTATTCCAGCCGTCATATCCCCAGAGGGCGCCTATCATTGCTGCACCAAATCCTGCAAGAAATGAGTAAGTAGGCGAGCTGTACCTGACTGAGTCGTTAACTCCTTCACAGCTGGCCCCAGATTCAGTCAACATAAAGTTCGAGAATGTCCCGCCTGTGAACCAAAAAAATGCTCCTATGGCTATGAAAAGTATCAGTGCTATTTTTACCACGGTTAAAAACGTTGCTACCCGACCGCTGAAAGATGCGGATGCGCAATTTAAGATAGTAAATACCATGATCCCAGCCACTGCTACCAATTGTAATGAGGTTAATTCATATTGATAAGCTCCTAATTGGACGTTAAAAATACTTTTTTTCAATGCTCCGTTGAAAAAATCGTTTAAACCGATTGCGAGAGTCATAGCAACAGCAGCTTGCGACCCTGTTTTTGCAATGAATATTTGCATCCATCCGTAGAGAAAACTCCAGAATCTACCGTAAGCGTCTCTGAGAAAAACGTATTCTCCACCAGCGAATGGTTTCATTGCGGATAGCTCAGCGTAGGTTAAAGCTCCGGCTAATGATAGAAGTCCTGCACATATCCAGGCTATCAAAACCCAATCAGGCGAGCCCACATTACAGGTCATCACCCTTGCTTTCAAAAAAACACCAGTTCCTATTACATTGCCAATTATTATCGAAACTGCAGCTATTAACCCTAAACTTCTGATAAGAAATCTTTTTTCTTGACTCATAAGATGTTTTTCTGTTTCCATTCCTGATAGCAAAACTCATAAAATTTTAACATGGAAAATTTGAATGTCAGCGCTGAGGATTTAATTAGAGCGTTAGTATCCATAACTGGTGAACGTAAGGTTTATATCTTAGATAGCTGCGGTGTTTTCGGACAGAATCATTTCTTGCTTGCATCCTTCGATCCGATAAAAACTTTTAAAATTTCTCATAAAGATCCAAAAGATTCATTAACGCAATTAGATAATCTACTTAAAACAGAAGATGTTTTCTGTATCTTTACGATATCTTATGACTTTGGGTTAAAACTAAACAAAATACAAAGACGAAAAAATTATTATTCAAGTGAGCCCGATATATTTCTAGCGATTTTTGATTTTTTGATAATTCACGATTATCGAACATCGTCTACGTATTTGGTAGGGAATCAAAAAAAATTTACTGAGCTTAAAGAATCACTTCGCTCTTCGAAAGGCTTCGTTTCAGCTGATAGGTCAAAAGTTAAGAAAATTTCTTCAGATCTGGATCAATCCAGTTATGAGTCAGCGATTCGTAAAATAAAGGATTTTATTTGCAGCGGGGATACATATCAAGTCAATCTAACCAGGGAAATCTTGGTTGAGAGTTACGATAATCCAGTAGCTGCGGAGATTTTCCTTCGTTTAAGGCGAAATCATCCAGTTCCCTTTGCTGCCTTCATAGATAGAGGAGAAGATCGAGTTGTTTCTGCATCTCCTGAGCAATTTTTCAGGATTGAGGGTAAAACTATAATCGCTTCGCCCATAAAAGGCACTCGTAAGCGAGGTAAGACTGCAATCGATGATAAAAAACTCATGATGGAATTGAGTAACTCAGAGAAAGAGCGTGCTGAAAACATCATGATTGTCGATCTGATGAGAAATGATCTTGGAAGAATTTGTGAATTCGGCTCAATAAAAGTTGAAAGATTGTGTGAAATAGAGGCTTATTCGACTTTATTCCAAATGGTTTCGACTATCTCTGGTAAATTGCGGGATAATATTAAATTTTCAGATGTTTTAACTGCTCTTTTTCCATGTGGTTCTATCACTGGTGCGCCTAAGATTCGCACTATGCAGATAATTGAAGCATTAGAGCCTTCGAACAGAGGGTTATCGATGGGGGCTATCGGTTACCATATGATGAATCCTGATTTTGCTCATGGAGTTCTGGGCGCCGAAAATTTAACTAATTGTTCAGTGGCTATAAGAACAATGAATATGAGTAGAAGAAATATTAGGTTTAAAGTTGGAGGTGGAATAGTAATCGACAGTGAACCCTCAGCAGAGTACGAGGAAACTAACTTAAAAGCAAAAGCCCTTTTGAATTCAATTGGGATAACTGAAGAAATGTTTGCTATGGAAAACGATTGAAGATTAGCCCGTGTTTTTGTTGCTTTATTGATTTAAAAATTTCAAAACTTATGTTCATGAATGCTCGTAAGGAAGGTTATGTTTTAGATCTTATTAAGATCGGAAACCCACTGATGCAAAAAGAGCTATTGGGTTATCTTATAAGGTAAGGAATCGTATTTTTAGATAAGCTTGCTTCAGCTGATGCTGCTTCTTAATTCATTACTAAGTTGCTAAACTATCATCTTCAGCATTTTCAAAAATGGAGGGAGTCATGAAAAGATTTTGCTTATTTTTTATGTTATTGGCTGCGATGATACCCAACATATCAGCACAAAGTATACAGTATCCGAAAACCAAAAAAGTCGAGCAGGTTGATGACTATCATGGCATAAAAGTCGCAGATCCTTATAGGTGGCTAGAAGATGCCAATGCGCCGGAAACAAAAGCCTGGATTGAGGAGCAGAATAAAATCACTAGAGCATATCTCGACAATATTCCACAGCGAGATAAAATAAGGAAAAGATTGACCGAACTGTGGAACTATGAGAAATACTCAGCGCCATTTAAGCGCGGAGATAAGTATTTTTACTTTAAGAATGATGGTCTACAAAATCAGCCAGTCTTGTATGTGGCCAATTCATTACGCGGTGAAGGAAGAGTTTTATTAGACCCTAACAAATTATCTTCTGATGGAACTATTTCACTTACTGGTTTTGCGGTATCAGAAGACGGTAGGTTACTCGCTTATGGACTTTCTTCCGGCGGCTCTGATTGGCAGGAATGGAGAGTGCGCAATGTAGACACCGGTGAAGATCTTTCTGATGTAATAAAGTGGGTGAAATTTTCCGGAGTTTCCTGGACTAAGGATGGAAAAGGATTCTTTTATTCTAGATACCCTGAACCTGATGAAAAGACGAAATTAGCAGGGCAGAATTTTTATCACAAACTTTACTACCATAAAGTAGGCACCTCGCAATCAGAAGACAAATTAATTTACGAGCGACCCGATCATAAGGAGTGGGGCTTTGGCGGAGAGGTTACAGAGGACGGAATTTATCTCATAATCAATGTTTGGAAGGGTACAGATCCAAGGAACTTAATCTTTTACAAGGATCTTACAAAACAGGATTCCAAGGTGATTGAGCTGATAAGCGAATTTGAGAATGATTATAGATTTTTGGGCAATGATGGTAAGGTTTTTTACTTTCTAACGGATTACCAAGCGCCTCGTAAGCGCATCATAGCCATTAATATTGAAAACCCTGGTCGAAAAGACTGGCGAGAGATAATTCCACAGACAAATGAAACAATAGCTGATGCCAGTTTAGTCGGTGACTATATAATTGTTTCTTATTTGAAAGATGCTTATACACAAACCAAGGTGTATGACTTACGCGGTAAATTTATTCGTGATGTGAAGTATCCCACGATTGGCACAGCTAGTGGTTTTTATGGTCGTCGTAACGACACGGAAACCTTCTACACTTTTACTAGCTTTGCAGTCCCACCGACGATATATCGCTATAATCTGGCAACTGGGGTTTCAGAAGTCTTTCGTCAACCCAGTGTGAAATTCAATCCGGAGGAAATTGAAGTTAAACAAGTATTTTATCCTTCCAAGGATGGAACCCGCGTCCCAATGTTTATTGTACATAAGAAAGGAATTAGACTAGATGGTAACAATCCGACACTGCTTTATGGCTATGGTGGCTTTAACATCTCTTTGACTCCTTCTTTCTCTGTCTCAAGGATAGTTTGGCTTGAAATGGGCGGCGTGTTTGCAATGCCGAATTTGCGTGGTGGAGGGGAGTATGGCGAAGAGTGGCATCAAGCAGGTACAAAATCAAAGAAGCAGAATGTGTTTGATGATTTCATAGCTGCAGCCGAGTGGCTAATCAACAACAAGTACACCTCGCCGAAAAAACTGGCAATTTCTGGCGGCTCTAATGGGGGATTACTAGTAGGTGCAGTTCTAAATCAGCGGCCAGAGCTTTTTGGGGCTGCCCTGCCTGCGGTTGGCGTAATGGATATGCTTAGATTCCACAAATTTACTATCGGGTGGGCATGGACATCCGAATATGGATCCCCAGATAACCCCGATGACTTCAAGGCAATATATGCTTATTCTCCTCTTCATAACATAAAGAAAGGCACAAAATATCCTGCTGTTCTAATAACAACTGCTGATCATGATGATAGGGTGGTGCCTGCGCATAGCTTTAAATACGCAGCTACTCTTCAAGAAGCACAAGCTGGCGCGGCGCCAGTGCTTATTCGCATCGAAACCCGCGCGGGGCATGGTGCAGGAAAACCTACATCTAAGCAGATTGATGAGCAAACTGATATTTATGCTTTCTTGATCAAGAATCTTGAGATTAAGGTTGATTGATTTTTTAAAGTGACCGGCCTGCGAAAGTAGTTTTATGCTACTTTCGCAGATCATAATGGCATCTATGAGAATCTCGGTAGCTCTCTGTACCTACAACGGAGAAAAATTTTTAGCAGAACAACTGAAAAGTATAGCTAATCAGATACGTCCTCCTGATGAATTGATTATTTGTGACGACGCATCCTCAGATTCGACCGTTGATATAATAAACGAATTTATTAGAACTGCTCCCTTTACTGTTCGCTTTTTTTCGAATGAAACAAATCTCGGCTCAACTTTAAATTTTGAGAAATCCATAAGATTGTGTCAGGGAGATTTAATCTTTTTATGTGATCAGGACGATATTTGGTTTTCCAACAAGATCGCAATAATCGAACGTGAATTCTTACTAAACGAAAAAATAGGGATGATTTTTAGCGATGCTGAGTTGATAGATGAAAATTCTAACAAGCTCGGCCAGAGCCTTTGGTATTACTACTTTCCATCAAAAAAGCGTAAAGAAGCTTTGGATTCTGGGCTTCGCAAAGTTTTAATTGACTCCAATGTTGTTACGGGAGCCACGATGGCCTTTCGTTCACAATTTAGGGAGGCATTTCTGCCTATCCCATTAGATTTACCAAACACCATTCATGATGGTTGGATTGCGTTAGCCATGTCTATCCTGTCAGAGGTGAAGTTCATAGAACAACCTTTGATTCAATATAGATTACATTCTGGTCAACAGTTAGGTCTTGGATCTCCGTCCGTAACAACCACTAAAGGATCTGTTCGCTCATTGGGATTTTTGTTAAAGCATCAAAAAAAATACTCTTTGCCAATGAGTCAGACGATAGATTTACTTCACAAAGACATTGAGAGACTCTATAAAATCGAGGAAGCGATTTCTAGATATCCTCACATAGCTAGTAGGTTTGATCTTGCTATTTGTTTGGATGAGCTGATCAAAAGAAAATTTGAGTATATTTTTCATCTTGAAAATCGACTTAAGCTGCCGGAGAATCGTGTCAAACGTCTTGTGCCTATAATGAGAGAACTCTTAAGTGGACGTTACACGAGGTTTTCAAAAGGAGTTATGAGCGCAGTCAAGGATTTTATCGTGCACCCGTCTAAAACATGAAACTTCGATTTATCTGGATCGGAAAAACGAGAGATAAAAATTGGTTGGGTTTACAGGAGGAGTATCTGCGACGTTTGCTGCACTTTACGAAGGTTGAGGTGCTAGAGCTGAAGGAAAGTAACGATAAATTTCAAGAAAGCAAACAAATCATAGAAAACTTGAATCAAAAAAGCTTTGTTATCCTGCTAGATGAGAAAGGTAAGATGCTTAATTCGGTTGAATTAGCTAGGCAAATTGAAAAATGGCAGGTTTTCGGAACAAAAGAAATCACCTTTGTAATAGGAGGAGCTGAAGGAGTGACTTCTGAGGTTGCTCAAAGGGCTAATTTTAGTTTATCCTTATCGGTTCTGACTTTTACGCATGAGATGGCAAGGGTCATACTGCTCGAGCAATTATATCGTGCGTATACAATAATGAAAGGTTATCCATATCAAAAGTGAGGGAAATAAACGCAGAGAAAATGAAAGAGAGATTACTATCGGAGAAAAAAGCGATTCTTGCGAAATTAGCAAGCAATGATCTTTCGGTAGATGATACTGAGACGCCAGACCCAGTTGATCTAGCGGCAAGAAATTATTCAAAAAATGTGACTTTAGCCGTATCAGAAAATGAAAGTCGTCAATTAAAACTGATTGAGGAAGCTCTTCAGAGAATAGATGATGAAGAGTATGGTTTATGCTTGAATTGCGGTAAACCGATACAGTCTAAGCGTTTAGAGGTAATACCTTGGGCACGTTACTGTCTAAACTGTCAGGAGTTAGTTGAGCAGGGGTTGATTGAAGAAGAGGAATGAATCTTTTCAGTAAGCTGCTTGATATAACCCTGAGCTTGGCGTTTCCGCAACCCTGTCATATCTGTAATCGCGAGGTCGAATCAAGAGAGTTAGGCATAGCTTGTCTTAGGTGCTGGTCGGAAACTCAACTCTTCGATGAATCCATAATAAAGTGTTTTAAATGTAGCAGATTTCTGGGCAGAGGCCACTCTAAAAAGGCTGTTTTTTGTAATGAATGTGACGATGACGCTTATGATACTGTCCGATGTGTTGGATTCTATGAAAAAGCATTGATGAAAACAGTGCTTTATCTAAAGACTACACCTGATATCCCTCTTCATTTACAAAAATTGATTCGAAAGTCTTTTCAGAGTGCTGAGTTTCAGTCCGTAGACGTGATATGTCCTATACCACTTTCGAAAGCGAGATTGGCTGAGAGAGGCTTCAATCAAGCATATCTGATCGCTAATGCGCTACGACCATTTGGCATTAAGATTGATAGTGACAGCTTGGTTAGAACCGTGCATACGAAAAAGCATCGACCAGGTATGGACAAAAAGGCTCGCCAGATGTCCGTGGAAAACGCATTTTCAGTAATTAAACCCTTTAATGTGTCTGGGAAAGCTGTTCTGATCGTCGATGATGTGTTTACCTCAGGAGCTACCGCTTCAAATTGCGCAAAGGCTTTAAAAGCCGCTGGAGCAAAAAAAGTATATGTTTTAGCTATTGCTAGAGCTTCAACCTTCCAATAGTTTTATGTCGTCAGCTTATCGCGGATTTAATCAGGATATTTAAGGGAATTGATTAAAGATATCTTTACGTTTTGGTGGCTCAAACAAGGATTAACTCATGAAGTAAGCAAACTTGATTATTTACCACTTCTAAGAATGCCACTGCGCTCGATTCTACCTTACCAAATCATAAAAAAGCATCATTGCGAGAATTATTCCAGAAAATCCTAAGAATTTGTAAAATTTTGACTGCGATTTTTGGATTTCGTAAAGGGTGGTAGTGATTTTACTCGAGGAAGACTTGAATGAACACAAACAAAGACGAGAGCAGATAATTTAAAATCGGGAAATCAGAATGCAAGATTAGCAGGATTATATGATTAATGCTCCCGGCGCGACTCGAACGCACGACCTACCGCTTAGGAGGCGGTCGCTCTATCCACCTGAGCTACGGGAGCACATAATGAAATTTTAGAGTTCGATTCTTCGTTTGTCCAGTTGGCAAGGATTTTATAACTTAGATCTTAGAGCCACTAATGAGAATTTCAGAAGCCATTCAGTTTGCGACTGAATTACTAGCCAGCTCTGGAGTTGAAAATGCGAGGTGGGAGGCTCGTTTACTTTTGTCTACCTCAATAAATCGTGACATGGCATTTCTGATTGCCCATCCTGATTATGAATTGTCAGAACCAGAACTGGATTTATTCAAGCAATATTCACTCAGAAGAGCCAAAAGGGAGCCATTTCAGTATATTTGTGGTTACCAGGAATTTTATGGCCTGAAATTTTCAGTCTCTAGAGATGTTTTGATACCAAGACCAGAGACAGAACTCGTTGTTGAACAGGCCATAAACTTTCTTCAGATCAGAGAAACTCGGCAATTTTGTGATATCGGAATCGGCTCCGGGTGTATATCGATCGCCATTTTAAAGCAGGTCTCAAATTCTTTTGCGGTTGGTTGTGACGTGTCTGAAAGAGCTTTGGAGTTGGCAAGGAATAACGCACAAATGCATGGAGTTGCTGATAGGCTTAGACTGATAGTCTCTGACATACTACTAAATGTTGACATCTCAAATGGATTTGACCTTATAGTCTCCAATCCTCCCTATATCTCAAAATCTGAATTTCCTAATTTGCAGCCGGAAGTTCGTGACTATGAGCCACGGCTGGCTCTGTTAGGAGGAGAGGACGGACTCGAAATAATTCAAAAGTTGATCTTACAGGCTAGAGGCGCTTTGAAACCAGGTGGAAAACTGATTATGGAAATCGGGCATGATCAGGCTGACGCAGTTTCCGATATTTTACAGAAAAGTGGATGGAATGATGTTGACTTCATAGCCGATTTACGGGGATTTTTGCGAGTTGTTGTAGCTACTAAGCGTTCGCCGTGATAGAAATTCTTACATTATTATTTTGTTTTTATGGCGTTTTTTCTGATATATTTCAAGTTGGCAATAAATTAGGAGGTTTGAAATTATGCCAGAGCGAGAAGATGCTAGCTTATCGACAAAATTGACTTATCTATTAATTGGTGCAGGAATTGGTGCTGTTGTGGCTTTGTTGCTGGCGCCAAAGTCGGGACAAGAGTTGCGAAGCGATATAGCGGATGCTACGCGTAAGGGGCTCGAAAAAGGAAAAGAGGCAGCGGCTCAGTTGCAGGAGAAAGCTGGTGAGTATTACGAGATCACCAAGGAAAAAGCGAGTGAGATATATCATACTGCTCAAGAAAAAGCCGAAGAATTAGCCGAGAAGGCTAAAGAAGTCGCCACAAAAGCTGCTAATCCGCTGACAGCCGCAGTGGAAGCTGGTAAGCAGGCCTACATCGAAGAAAAACGAAAGACTGAATCTTCGGTAATTACTGAAGGTCGCCCGAGCTATCCAGTTCAGGATAAAGCTAAGCAAACCAAAAAGAGCTAATATAGTCGTCTTACTAACGAGAAATAACCCTAATCGACCGAAGCTATATGAGCCTTAAAGATCCACAATTTTGGATGATGATTGCTTCAATTATCACAGCCATATGTTTTATATTCATGGTCATTGCTCTTGGCTTCATAGCCATTGTTATTAAGAAAGTTTTTGATAGTGTTAAAAGGCTTGAGGAAAGAGTAAACCCGGTAATTGGTAAAGTGGGGATATTAATTGAAAAAGTTACTGCGATTGGAGAACAGGGGCGCCTGATTTCAGAACAGTTTACTGAGATGTCCAAGCATCTCTCCAGTGCAACTCGTAATTTTTCTGAATCTACAGAGTTAATCAAAGAAGAGATAGCTGAGCTAAAGGAATTGGTGGGCCATACTGCCATAGTAGCGAAAGAAAAAGTGGAACTTGTAGGTGACACGGTTGATAGAGTTAATACACAGGTGACTGAAACTGCAGATTTTATTCAGCGAAAAGTGGTTGAGCCAGCGAGAGAGATTGCAGCCATAATGGCTGGAATAAGAAAAGGACTAGAGGTATTATTGGCTCCCGCTCCAAAGCCTATCGATAGAGTTTACTCTGACGAAGAGCTTTTCATCGGTTAGCATAAAAATTCATTGATTTAATCTCGGCGCCTTAGGGATTGATTTTCCTGAGGCGCTTTTGTGTTTTTGCACTTAACGAATTCAGTGCTTAGCTGTGACTGATTTTACGCAAAAGGACTCTACGTCTTGGTTTCTCTTCTTTGTAATTTTTAAATCGCTTTTTTCACTAATTCATTCAGGGGTTTATATTTGGAACATCTGTAAATTCAATCTGAAATTTTCTGAGGTTATTTTAGTTTCAATTATTCCTCTGTTATGTGGTGTCTATCGGTACTAAGCTGCTATAAACTCTTATTCAAATTAGCTTGGGTATTTGGATTTAACGTTCGAGCCTTTACCGAGATGAAAGGCTTTCGAAAAATCTCATGAAGCAGAGCATGTAGTTTTGTGTTCTTTATTAGCTTAAATTGTCGAGTTATTTCCAAGCTAAGGATGCCAATCCAGCAGATGCTACGACGGTATCAGAATTAATATTCATTATCGGAACATCTAGATTTACATCTTCTGGGGAGAGTACTTTCGGTGTATATCCGAAAACATCAGTCGTGATTTTATTTATATCTATTGTTTTGGCAGAGTCACCTAGGATTAAAATTCCAAATAAATCCTCTTGTTGAGGGTTGAATTTCTCTCTATAAAACATCAATAACCGATAGATTTCATCCTCCACTTCTTGCCATGCACAATTGACGTTGCGGATGATGCTGGGAACGCTACTTTGTATTATCGCTGATGAGAAGCCATCTGAATGCAAGCTTATAAGAAGAGAATCGCCAATTGCATTCGTAAGAAGCCATTTCATTTCACATAAGAGACGAGGTAATATTAGACCGGCATGCCAACGTAGATGTTCAAATATATTTTCGTATTCCTGAAGCACTGACAACTTGATTGCGGTTACCAGATATTTTACTTTGTCGGGTTGGTCTATTGAGATTTTTTCATGTGCTAGCCGTAGCTCTTTTGCGGGGACACCAAAAGCTCTCTCTGCTTTCCAGTCCAAAATTTCGTAAAATTCATTCTTTGATTTAGGTGGATTTTCGATAGTTATTAATGCAGTGCGAATTGTTTCATTTGGAAGTGCGATAGACCATTTTTTACGCCTTTTCAAATCAGCGTTTTCTACTGCTTGCTCGAGAAGATTGAGCAACATCTCGGGGTTTTGGATATTCTTTTCAGAGAAGTTAGGCACAATCGTATTCTCAGGAACTGGTACGATGGCCATTCGGTTTACGATGTGTCTACCGGCTTTTTTCTCTAATGAGAGAGCCGTTATATAGTTGCTTTCAATATCAATCGCATTTTTCGGAAAAGATGGTCTGAAGAACATAGATCAATAATCTTTATATTTTTTACCGGTTTCGTCCTCGCCCTCAGCGAGACTTTTTACATCGATCAACCCTTGAGCTCCTTCAGGTGAGTTTGGATCGGTTCCGAAAATCTCTTCCCATTCGGCTTTCTCTGTCATTGGGTCGATTGGTTTTTCACGAAGATATTTTTTTTCTACTAATTCATCAATCGATTGTGGTAGGCGACCTTTGTCGGCTACAAATTGGTCAATGGCTTTTCTCATTTGGAAGAGGTTTTCCTTAAGAACCGTTTCCCTGGCTCGTTGAACGGTGTATTGATAAGTTGGCACTGCTATTGAGATGAGCAGAACCAGGATAAACATTGCTATTGCTAGCTCTAAAAGTGAGAAACCTCTTTGGTTTTTCATAATTTACCAATCACTATATTTTTCACCGTTTAATGCTGTTTCATTCGAAGCAGATCGGACGTCAAAGACATTGATTCCGTCCCATGTGTCAGAGTCTCTGGATTGATATGATGATCTGAGCTTCCAATCCTTTTTACCAGTGAAAGGATCTATGGGGATTTCACGTAAGTAAACTTTTTTGGTCTCTGTGACGCTTAAATCCTTATTATCTTGCTCTTGATCGTCGTTGAAGACTTGAACTGGCTTGATTTTGAAGTTGATCCCTCTTGGTTTAACTCTTACTCCTTCAACTAAAATTTCAAGCGAAGGCGGATAGCGGTCAAGGTTGTCAGGTGTAAAGATTGAACAATCGTCTATCACGACTCGACTACGAGGATCTGCCGGAACGAAAAGTTGTTCTTGAACTTTTGCTGGATTTACTGAAGTGATAGCTCCTTGCATACAGGCGCCCATTGAATCGCGTTTGAATTCATCGATTGCTGAGCGAATCTGTCGTAGAGCCTCTCGTAGTTGAATTTCCTTCTGTCGTCTGACTGCGTTCTCGGCTAATGGTAATGCAATTAAAACCATTATTGAGAGCACCGTCAGAGTTATCATTAATTCCAAGAGAGTATATCCACTCCTGGATTTTTGAAGATGAGAGGCTCTAGGAGTTTCGGTTGAATTGTGTCGATAGATCGTCATTTCAGCTTTAATTCAAACGTCCTTCCATCGTTTGTAAGAATGCTCATGATTTCTGGCGCGAAGGCAATCTCCGGGATTCCCTCAGAGAGCGCTTCTATTTCTATGTAAGCGAGAACACCAGATTCCGAGATTATTACATCTTTGTTTGGTGACAATGCAACGAATGTTTTTCCGTTTAGATTGAGGAACGGTACTATCTCAGTTTTAGCTATCTGTGAGCCAAATATATCACCCAATTGAATTGATCGAATTGCTAACTTGGCTGGATTAAAAGTTAATCCTAGGATCGCTGAGCGGAAAGGTGTTGATGTCTTTACGATCACTGCAACTTTAGCTTTATCGCCTATTTTCATTTGTGGTAGTTGCGAGATCATCATTAGTTCAGCTCTGGGCTTGTCGTTAATTTTGTCAGATTCGTTACTCGAGGTGACGGATTCGTTAGCTTGTGACGTGCTGTTTATACTTTGTGCTACGGTTTTTAATTCGATGGCTTTATTGGTTGTATCGATTGGCTTGAGCGTATTTTGAAAGGCTATCGGGGTTTCATTCTCTTGTTTTGGTTGATTTACTTTAGAGGTGTCTTGAGACCGAACATATTCAGGGATTTCATTGAGTTTTTTATCAGGAAGTTGAACGGTTGCAGTATTGCCCAGTTTACGGGCGTTTGCTAATTGCTCTTCTAATTCTTCTTGAATCAGGGCAGCTTCGAGCGAGCTGTTGGTTGGGGTAGAGATGCTACCTGTTGGTCTTTCTGCTTCGTCTTCGGGTAGAATTACTGGAGCACGTAATACCCGTGGTGTTACAGCTATTAGTATATCAGTTTTGTTGTCGTTTTTTGTCGGTGTAGAGAAGAGCCTGCCAATAATTGGAACTAATCCAAGTAGTGGAAGACCTGATTTACCTCTCTCTTCACGGTTTTGTGCAACGCTTGCTAGCAGTAGAGTGCGATTATTTTGTACCCTGGCCGAGCCTTTTATCTCACGTTCCACAAAAACAGGATTATTGTTTACACCGACACCGGCTATATCTCTGGAAGTTATTGACATCTTAACTTGGACGTCTTGATTAGGAAAGATTAGTGGCTCAAATTCTAAGGTTAATCCAGTATTTTCATAGCTGATTACATCGCTAATGAAGCTTGTAGAACCAGGGGTGGTTATTCCACCCGTAGTAATTTGGGCGCTTCTTATAGGAACTCTCTGACCTATCTTCGCTGTAGATTTTTCGCCGTTAAAGGCATGAACTTGAGTGGAGGCGATTAATCGAGTTGCAGCCTTCCTTTGGAACGCTGAGAGCGTAGAGGAAGGCACTAATAGAGCAGATGCCATAGCAGTCGGGTAGTTATCGCGAGTATTTCTTGGTAGTGAGGTCAGAGTTCCTCCTCCGAGGATAAGACCTGGCGTTGAAACACCAAGAGCCGAGAGTTGGGTCTCATCACCTATTTGATTGCCGAGTTTTAGTAAGTCTTGACGAGACACTTCGTAGATGTTTACATCCATCACAACCTCAGCCCTATCTTTGTCGAGGGACTTTATCAACTTACCGATTATCCTTATATTTTCCTCTGTATCTCTTATTGTAATGCTGTTGGTTGCTTTATCGATTAAAGGTATTGGTTGTGACCGTCCAGGTTGAACAGGTATAGCTGACTGAACTATCTTGGCTATTTCTTGCGGATCTGCATTCGATAAATAGAATGTGCGCAGCACTAATTGTTGGAAAAATTGCCTCCTATTATTATCAGCTACAAGTATTGTACGGGGGCCAACTTTTTGGAAAAATAAATTTTCCTGTAAAAAAATGTAATCAAGCGCTTTTGCGGCAGTCACGTTCTTTAACTCAATTTTTATTCTCCTACCTTCGAGGCGGGATTGAGAGTCGAAGATTACATTCAGATCCAGGTCCTTGGCTAATTCTTTGATTAGCCATGTTAACTCTACAGGACTCGTGAATGGTAAGTCCCTTAATTTCTCTAGCTTCGGTGGTAATTGTGGTTTATAATTTGCAGGTATGATCGAGACCGCTGAAGTTTTTTCTGTTTTTTCAGTAGGCTGTTTTTCCTCTATTAGCAGGAGCATTTTTTCCATCTGAGTCTTTGCTAATTCATTCGCTGGATCATATGCGTAAGCTTTTCTGTAAGCATTGTAGGCTCCTACATAATCTTTTTGCTCTGC
The DNA here is from genome assembly GCA_964486055.1 of uncultured Blastocatellaceae bacterium. Classification (GTDB taxonomy): domain Bacteria; phylum Acidobacteriota; class Blastocatellia; order Pyrinomonadales; family Pyrinomonadaceae; genus J014. The sequence continues at coordinate 228,910 of CAZALE010000002.1, read as the reverse complement.
TAAAGCATTTCCACGTCTCATGTACATTTGAGAAGCGTTAAATAAAGCTCTGAAGTAGTGTAATCTATACTCTGCATTTTTAGGATTTTCGGAAACTGCCAGTGCAAATTTTTCTACTGCTTTATCCCAATCTTCTGCGGCCTCTGCTTTTAAGCCCTCTTTAAAATGTTTTTTGCCATCTCCCGCCAAGGTAGCAACTGGTGAAAGAAGGCATAAGATCAAGAATAGACTGACGAAACGGACTGACGCATGTTTTCTCATAATCTCAACTCCTGTGCTGAAAGTGTAAGCTATTTTTTCAAATTCTCAAAGTTAAACTGCAACTCTATTTAATTTCCTCGACAAAAGTTACTCGATTTATCTCATGTAGAGTAGTGATACCGGTGAATACTTTTTTCAAGGCTGCTTTTCTAAGGCTCGTTAAGCCTTCCTTTTCGGCTTGGCGACGTATTTCTGAGCCGGGACGTCTTGCAAGTATCATTTCTCTGATCGTATCGCTCATGTCTAAAAGCTCATGTATAGCTGTTCGTCCCCGATATCCCGTATGGTTGCATGCATCACAACCAACGTTCTGATAAAAGACTTGTTGGTCCCTTATTGATATCTCTAAACCAGATTCTAGCAATTCTTGTTCGCTTGGTATGTATCTTCGTTTACAAATCTGGCAAAGCTTACGTACCAATCTTTGGGCAAGGACGCAGTTTAGGGCAGATACGAAGTTATACAAATCAACATTCATGTTCAAGAAACGGCCAATGACGTCAATTACGTTGTTTGCGTGTACTGTTGTGAAAACTAGATGTCCTGTTAATGCTGAATTGATGGCTATCTGAGCTGTTTCCTCGTCTCTGATCTCCCCAACCATTATCTTATCTGGGTCATGCCTCAAAATAGATCTGAGTCCACGAGCGAAAGTCAAGCCCTTCTTTTCGTTGACTGGTATTTGCATGATTCCTTGGAGTTGATATTCTACAGGATCCTCGATTGTAATTATTTTATCCTCATCATTACGAATTTCGTTGAGGGCTGCATAAAGGGTAGTAGTTTTGCCAGATCCTGTAGGTCCAGTTACGAGGACCATCCCGTAAGGTTCTTTTATGTATATGCGAAATCTACGTAAATCCTCTGGATCGAACCCTACAACGTCTAAAGTCAGGTTTTTGAATTCTTCTGATATTTGTTCTTTATCGAGGATTCTTATCACACAGTTTTCGCCGTAAATGGTTGGAATTATTGAGACACGAAAATCTACAGTGCGTCCCTTGTACCTGACACGAAACCTTCCATCCTGAGGAATTCGCCTTTCAGCTATATCAAGCTCTGACATGACCTTGATTCTTGAGATTAACGTTTGGTGGTATGCGACATCTATCGGATCAACTTTCTGATACAGTGCTCCGTCTATACGAAACTTAACCCGCACGTCTCTATCGGTCGTCTCTATGTGAATATCAGAGGCTCTGCTTTCCATGGCATTGTAAATTATGGTGTCGACCAACTTGATGATAGGCGACATTTCTGAATCGGTTGCAAGTCGATCTAAGTCCAACACCTCTTCACCTTGATCCGTCTCCTTAACAAGTGAGATCCTGAAACCCGATGTAGCCTCTTGTAATACTCTTTGGGTGGCTTCACCTCTTTTTAGAACGGCATCGATGGCGCCTTGTGGTGCGACGTGTATCACTAGTTTGACTTTCAGGAGGCTTTCTATTTCATCGATTTGTTCAAAATTCGTAGGATCAGCCATCGCTACGTGAAGCTTCTCACCTTGTCTTTTCAGAGGAACAAAGTGATATCGAAGCATTAAATCAACTGGAATATTTGCAAGTGCCTCATGGTCTATCGGAGATTTTTTGTCGGGTGGCAATAAATCCACATAAGGCAGACGATAACGTTGTGCTAATTCCTTTGCGGTTTTTACCTCAGGCGGATCGTTCTCGATTATTTGATTCGATGCCAGTGTTGCGGATTCACTCATAGATTTTTATCTCCTCCCTGCGAAGGGCCCTGCGGATATGGCCTGAATTATAGGCATGTAAACAGCCAAAAGAATCGAAACTACTACTCCAGCCATCAAAACCAGAATTACAGGTTCGAGAAGCGAAGTTAACTGTTCGAGGCGCACTTCTGATTCAGCATCATAAAAATTTGCTACTTCATCTAGCATTTCCTTGAGGCTTCCACTTCTTTCACCGATGCTTATCATATCTAGCGCTAGTTCTGGAATCCAATTTGCTCTCTCTAATGCTTCGGTAAAGCTCTTGCCTTCGCGGATCATGGGTAAAACTAGCTCAGATCTGCGACGAAGTTCTGCATTCGTTATACTAGCGGCTGCTATTTCCCATGAATCTGGTATCGTGATACCGCCAGCTAGAAGTGTGGCCATCGAACGCGCAAATTGCGCTGTAGTTATTTGACGAATCAAATTCCCTATTAGAGGAAGTTTCAATAACATCGAGTCGAAGAATAATCTTCCCTTAGGAGTTTTGAACCACAGGTATGAAGTAATTGTGAGCACTAGTAATAAAGGAATTATCCATATCAGATTCCTGGCTATTGTCGTTGAGATGGTTAGGACGATTATAGTTATGGTCGGTAGATCTTTATTGGTGCCTAAGCCCTTAAAAAGCTCGGACATTCGTGGCACTACATAGAGTGTCAGAAAGCTGATCATCGCAGTTGCGGCGATTATTAAGAAAATTGGATAGGTGATGGCGCTTCTTATCTTGCGAATCAGATTTACAGTTTTCTTTAGATACTCGACGTAGCGACTTAGAACTTCGTCTAGCGCACCACTTCTTTCACCTGCTAACAGAGAGGCAGTGTAGATTTTTGGGAAGACTCCTTCACTTTCAAATGCTTGTGAGAGCGATGCCCCGCTTTTGATTTTTTCTTCTACCTCCGCAAGAACCTTCCTGAGAGTAGGAGAGGCTGATCTTTTTCTCAATAAGCTTATGGATTGCAGGACGGGAATACCAGCACGTAATAAAGCTGAAAGTTGTTGATTAAAAAGCAGAAAGTCGCTTTGCTTTATTCTCGGCTTTTTAACTACTTCAAGAGGAATGATTTTGTTGAAAGTGCTATCTTTATCTGATATGTGAAAGATTTTGTATCCTTCTGCTTCGAGGCGTCTTCGTACCTCATCCAATCGGTCAGCCTCGATTATCTTTGTAACGACCTCTCCTGATGGTGTTCCTAAACGGCAGACAAATTCAGCCATAAAATTTCAGCACTAATTTTAACTTAATCCTCTATTGAAACTCCACGATTAAACACGTCGAAATAATAAAAAAGTTGCATTTGATGATTCGATGAAAACAACATTATGGTTTTACAGCACATCTTAACTTTTCCCCGAGGAGTATAAAAAACTTGTTTTTATTGAATTTCGTCAAGTAAAGTAAAAGATGGGAAGGTAAATTTTATGGCCGCCAGACTCAGCTTCAATAAAATCCTCTTCATCATGCTACTGCTGCTTATTTCAGTACCAATCTCAGCTCAAGATGAAGATAAACCTGTAAAAGTAACAACTGATCTTGTCACATTGACCTTAACAGTTACAGATCAATACGGTCGCTACGTTTCTGGGTTAAAAAAGAATGCTTTTACTGTATACGATGAGGGGCAAGAGCAAGAAATCACATTCTTTGCTGATACTGATGCTCCAGTTTCCATAGGCATACTGTTCGATATCTCTGGTTCGATGAGCGGGGAGAAAATCCAGCGTGCGAGAAAGGCACTAGAAAGATTCATGAACATTAGTCATCCCATGGACGAGTATTTTCTGATAGCGTTTAATAGTAGAGCACAGTTATTACTAGACAGGACCAGAGATTCTGAGGCGCTTTTAAGAAAACTGACTCTTGTAAGACCTAAAGAGAACACGGCACTTTATGATGCTGTTTATCTAGGGATTGAAAGAGTTACTCGAGGTGCTCATCAGAGAAAAGCAATATTGATAATCAGCGATGGACAAGATAATTCGTCTCGTTATAGCTTCAAGGAAGTGAGGAATCTCTTAAAGGAAACGGATGTCACGATTTACTCGGTTGGAATAATGGACAATAACGACTCCAGAGATCCGATAGGATTGCAAGGACAAGCATTCTTGGACGAGTTGAGTTCAGTAAGTGGAGGCAAATCGTTTTATCCTCAAACTAGTGTAGAAATGGATGAAATTTTTGAGCGCATAGCTGTTGAGCTACGTAATCAATACTCTATCGGTTACACACCAAAAAATTTTCAGCCAGACGGAAGATGGCGTAAGGTAAAAGTTAAGGTTAAACCTCCGAAGGGAATGTCACGTCTAATTGTGAGAACAAGAGAAGGATACTATGCAACACCTACGATTAAGTATAAATAATGCGTTCTTCGCAGCTTTGCTTCTTATGGGATTTTACGCTCTATTTGCCGAAAGACAATTCGGACAAGCAGTGATGCCAAATCCAAAAACTACTAGCACACCACAGGTGAGCCCAACACCGAAAAGCACTCCAAAACCTACGCCGACCCCTGTAGACGAGGAAGGTGAGCCGATCAGGATTGAAACTGATCTCGTCAATCTTTACGTTCGCGTGGTCGATAGAATGGGGCGTCCGGTTACCAATTTAAGAAAACAAGATTTTAAGGTCTATGAAAATGGCGTTTTGCAAGAGATTGAATATTTCAGCAAGGAGCTTGTCCCTACGAACTATGCTTTGGTAATTGATAACTCTGGATCCATAAAAAGGCAGCTGGATAAAGTAATCGAAGCTGGAAAAGTCGTTATAAATTCCAACTTGCCTGATGATGAAACTTGCGTCATAAGATTCATAAGTTCTGAAAAGATAGAGGTGCTTCAGGATTTCACCAGTGATAAATCCCTTCTGACTGAGGCCTTAGACAAGATGTTCATAGAGAGCGGACAGACAGCTGTAATCGATGCGATATATCTAGCCGCCCAAAAGGTAGGCGAGTATGAGAGATCTAAAAACGCAGATGATAGAAAACGACGTGCTCTTATAGTCGTCACTGATGGTGAGGATAGAAATAGCTATTACACCGAAAAACAACTCTTTGAGCTGCTTCGAGAGCTCGATGTTCAGATCTACACCATCGGTTTTACCAGCGACTTGGATAAAGAGGGTGGCTTAATAAAAAAGAGTCCGAAAGAAAAGGCCGAGTCTTTGCTGAAAAGACTCGCTGAGGAAACAGGAGGAAAAGCTTATTTTCCTCAATCAGTGTCTGAGTTGGAATCAATAGCAAGAGACATAGCCTCAGAAATGCGCACTCAGTACGTCATAGGTTACTATCCAACCAATAAATCAGCCACGAACGGTTTTATACCAATAAACGTAGTAGTGGCTGATGGCCCCAATAAAGAAAAGCGAATTGCAATAACGAGATCTGGTAGAACTCCAACTGGGGGATTGAAAAACACACCTACTTTACAACCGAGAAAAAACAATTGATTTGCGTCTATTTATCTTTAAGGTCTCGTGAAGTGGCTAGATATTCACACTCGAGACCTTAAAACTATTCATTGATCCCTTTTTCTGAGGGTCTGTGAAGTTTTTGTGTTCTGATCGAAACTAACAGAAAGCAAGTCGAATTAAGCTCGAACAAAAGACGAAAAATAATTAGATTTAAGTTTCATCCAAATCAGACTTAACACAAAGTAACTTGTCAAGTAAAACATAGTTTTAGCCAAGATAGAGGTTGTTTTGCTTTGGGCATATAAAGGGTGAAAATTTTGACTTTACTATGTTTGCTATTTGGTCGCGATGGTCAAAATTTACCCAAATAAGGAGCTGAGATTTTGGTTCTGAAAAACAGGCACCGGAGTGTGGTATGTTCTTATGATAGAATTTTCATAAAGGTTAGAAGATGGGTTTTGCTAAGATTCTCATCGTAGAAGACGAAGAACTAATGCGTGTAATATTAGAGGAATTGTTGAAGGGTGAAGGTTATGAGGTTTTCACCGCTGAGGACGGAGAGTCTGCGATAGAGATTTTTTCTGTGGAAGACATAGATTTGATCGTGACGGATATAAGAATGCAGGGTATGGATGGATTAGAGCTGCTAGATAAGCTCAAATCCATAGATGAAAACGCTTTGGTGATAATCATAACTGCTTACTCATCAATAGACTCAGCGATTGCAGCACTACGAAAAGGTGCGTATGATTACATCACAAAGCCTTTCGTAAATGAGGAGTTGTTGAAGACGATTCGTAATGCATTGCGACAACGAGAGTTATTTAGGGAAAATCGTTATTTAAGGAGAGAACTAAACAAGCGTTATAGTTTTTCAGAGGTAATCGGTACTTCGGAAAGCCTCCAAAATGTTTTCCGACTAGTTGAAAAGATTTCCCCGACAAATTCGACGGTTTTAATACAAGGTGAGAGTGGCACTGGCAAGGAGCTTATAGCAAGGGCTATACATCACAATAGCTTGAGAGCGGACAAACCTTTCATAGCCGTGAATTGCGGAGCTTTACCAGAGAGTCTTCTTGAGTCAGAGCTATTCGGTTATGTGAGAGGAGCTTTTACAGATGCAAAATCTGATCGTAAAGGATTATTTCGCTCTGCCGAAGGTGGCACGATTTTCTTAGATGAGGTGAGCGAAATGCCGCCGTCACTTCAGGTTAAAATTTTAAGAGCATTACAAGAACATGAAGTAACCCCTGTCGGTTCTAACATCCCAATAAAATTTGATGCTCGCATAATTGCAGCCACTAATAAGAACTTGGAGGAGGAGGTAAAATCAGGCAGATTCCGCGAGGATCTTTTCTATCGGCTAAGCGTTATAGAGATAAATCTTCCTCCACTGAGAGAACGTAAGGAAGATATTCCATTGCTTGCTAGACACTTCATCAAAAAAATCTCTAAACGACAAGGTGTTCCCGAAAAAAAGATACCAAGAGACGTTATGCTCGCTCTTACGGCTTATAACTGGCCTGGTAATGTTCGTGAGCTAGAGAATGCCATCGAGCGTGCTTTTATCCTGTCGCAGTCAGAACAGATAGAGCTAGATTGCCTGCCTGCTAAGATCGTCGATTACTCTAAGAACTCCATGGAGATAAGGGATCCATTGGGATATCGTCCAACTCTGGAGGAGATGGAGCGCAGATATATTCTTGAAGTTCTGAGATCTACAAACTACGATAAAGCCGAAGCCGCACAGATTCTAGGAATCGATCTATCAACGCTTTACCGTAAATTGAAGCGATATGGTCATGATTAATCAGGCGCAAATGCTTAGTTGGTCAAGTTTTATCTAAATCAAACCGCTTTTTTGTCTACATCATTAAAGATCACGCACGTTTGTTCTCAGCGTTTTTAAGCCCGTCTAGCAGGTATATTAATCAGTCATTTTACTAACTTGATGACTCATTTCTATAAGGTTTAGTTGTGATGAATACCCCGACCATTATGAAGATTGCTGCGAGTAGACTCGAAGTTGTGATTTCCTCTTTGAGTATCAGAACAGCAGAGAGGAATCCTATAAGTGGTTGAAGATAAATATAGACGGCGACAGATGAAGGAGTAACCTTCGTAAGTGCGAAGGCGTTTAATAAATATGGAACTAAAGTAGCAAAGATAGCGATATAGAGTGTCAACATCCAGAGATTAAATGGTATGGACGAGATTTCTGTTCTAAACAGTTGCAGCATGCCGATTGGCACACAAAAGATGCTTGCGAAAACGAATAGCCAAGTAACTGACTTTATGGGTCCATTGCGTAGTATTACATTCTTCGATATTGCCACATAAATACCGTAAGATAGCGAATTAAGGATTATCATCAAATCGCCGATGGTTGTATCGGAGCTAAATGAAGCATCGTGAATATCGGTTAAAATTAAAACACCGCAGACCGCCGTTAAAATGCCCATTAACTTAATTTTGTAAAAAGCTTCATTCCCCATTAAGGAGCTGATTCCGAAGGTAAAGATTGGAATCGTAGCGGCTAGAAGTGAAACATTTGAGGCTTTAGTCAACGATAGCCCACCGATGAAAAGTATCTGATTGAAGGTTACCCCAAAAAAGCTCAGAAGAAAGAGCTTTGAATAGTCTGATTTATGAATTAATTTTAGATTACCGCGATATCGTTGAATGAGGATGAGAGCCATTGCGGTAACTCCAACCCTGATCCCAACAAGGGAAATTGCAGGTATTTTTTGTAGAACAGTTTTTCCAATAACTGGGAGAGTTCCAAATAAAATCTGTACAGTAAGCAAAGCTAGATGGGCTAGATAAGCTTGCTTAGCCAGGGCTCTATCGTCAGAAATCTGCATCATCAGGTTTCAATGATTTCTACTTTTGTTTCTATCAAGTTTTTAGGTATCAGGGCAGGGAAGTAAGCTATTACTTCCTCTACCTTAGGTCTTCCACCTGCAAAGCCAGTAACTGCCGGAGGACCGGTCAAGATGAGTGGTGCAATCTCTTTTGTAAATCGCTCTATCGAAGCCTTATCCTCACCTCGAACCCCTATCCTCAGTTGAACCTCAGGAATGTCCGGTGATGGTTCTCCTGCCAAGTGACCGTGTGTAGCATTAACCCCCACATATTCGGTCAGTATGACGTCAAATTTAAGACCAAGCTTTTGTAAACGGGCTCTTAAGATTTCGTTTGCAGCTTTTGCTTTTTCAAAAGCCTCTGGATAAGCGTACACGAGGGTTCCTACTGCCTTCCAACCTGATGAATAGGCTATGGAAACTTTATAAAATTCTGTACTCGGCCGCCCCTTTATACCGAAAACTCTGACTCGATTTTCGCTTTCCTGAAGAAGGTTTATCGTTGTAAAGTCAGCTATGACGTCAGGTGTTATATAGCTAGTCGGATCTCCCATTTCGTACAAAAGCTGCTCTTTTATGGATGGAACATTTATACGACCGCCTGTATTTTCGTGCTTTGTTACGACAAAATCCCCGTTTGGATAGGCTTCGACGATGGGAAATCCTATGTTTGCAAGATCTGGAATTGTTTTCCATTCATATTGGCAATTTCCTCCTGAACACTGTGCGCCGCACTCGATGATGTGTCCTGCTACAGTGCCAGCAGCTAACCTGTCCCAATCGTTGTAAGGCCAGTTAAATTCATAGATTAATGGTGCCAAAGTAAGCCCTGTATCGGTCAATCTACCCCCTACGACGACTTGAGCACCCTTCTGTAGTGCCTCTACTATTGGTTTGGCTCCTAGATAGACATTTGCTGACTGAATGCGGTCACGAATGGATGATAAAGGTTCATCGGTTTCCATGTTTCTTATATCTACGCCGGCATCGATGAATTCATCCAATCGTTCCAGAATATCGTCTCCGGTAATGATACCTATTTTCAGGTTTAGCCCTTTTTCTTGTGCTACTTTTTTGACAGCTTCTGCACAACCTCTTACGTTAACACCGCCTGCATTTGAAATCACTTTTATGTTTTTCTCAACGCAATCAGGTAAGATCTCACGCATTAGGTCGACAAAGTCTCTAGCATAACCAGCTTCAGGATTACGTGCTCTTTGTTTCTGCATTATAGACATTGTGACCTCAGCCAAGTAATCCAACATTAAATAATCGATAGGTCCTTTGCGTACCTGATCTATTGGTGCCGTCAGTAAATCACCCCAAAATCCTTGTCCACAAGCGACTCTTACTTTCTCTTTCATATTTCCTATGAGTTACTCCTCATCTTCCTGCCTGAGTTTTTCTAAGACTGAGAAATCCTCTAGTGTAGTCATATCGCCCATGACTGTGCCAGAAGCTGCTAATTCGCGTAAAAGTCTACGCATGATTTTTCCGCTTCTTGTTTTTGGTAACCCCTCCGTGAAGCGAATCTCGTCAGGTTTTGCAAGTGAGCCTATTTCTTTGGCGACGTGATTTCTTAGTTCCTCTTTCAATTCTTTAGATGGTTGGCGCGAGCTCTCCAATGTTACGAAAGCGACTATCGCTTGTCCTTTGATTTCATCGGGTCTTCCGACAACCGCAGCTTCAGCGACAGCTGGATGAGACACTAATGCCGATTCTATCTCTGCAGTACCCAAACGATGACCACTTACGTTGATTACATCGTCTACTCTACCCATTATCCAGAAATACCCACGTTCATCGCGTCTTGCGCCATCTCCTGTAAAGTATACGTGGGGGATCTCTGACCAATACTGCTTTTTGAATCTTTCATCATCGCCCCAAATGGTTCTCAACATCGAAGGGAATGGCTTTTTAATGACTAAGTAGCCTCCTTCACCCGCTGGAACAGATTTCCCATCTTTCGTTTGGATATCAGGGAATATACCGGGAAAAGGCCTTGTAGCGCTTCCTGGTGCGAGTGGAGTAGCGCCCGGTAGTGGTGATATCATTATGGCCCCAGTTTCGGTTTGCCACCATGTATCCACTATCGGACATTTTTGCTTGCCGATCACTTTGTAGTACCACATCCACGCCTCTGGATTGATGGGTTCTCCAACTGTTCCCAGTAATCTCAGACTTGACAAATCATGCTTTGCGGGATATTGCTCTCCCCAACGTATGAATGAGCGAATAGCCGTGGGCGCAGTGTAAAAGATACTCACCTTATGCTTTTCGATAATTGCCCAAAACCTGTCAAAATCTGGATAATTTGGCGCGCCTTCGTATATTAAAACAGTTGCGGCATTTGATAAAGGGCCATAAACCACGTAGCTATGCCCTGTAATCCATCCGACATCGGCAGTACACCAATAAATATCCTCGTCTTTTAGATCGAAAACCCACTTTGAAGTGATGTAAACCCCAGTTAAATAGCCACCTGTTGTGTGAAGAATACCTTTCGGCTTACCTGTCGTGCCTGATGTGTAAAGTATAAATAATGGATGTTCGCTATCTAACTCCTCTGCGGGGCAATTTTCATCGACGACTTCCATCAGTTCATGCCACCAATGATCACGTCCAGGTTCCATCGATATTGGCGAACCAGTGCGCTTAAAAACTATTACATGCTCTATTGAGGGAGTTTTCTTAATTGCTGTATCGACGGTTTCCTTAAGTTTTATTTCATTGCCCCGTCGGTAACCGCCATCAGCGGTGACGATCAGTTTACACTGACAGTCATTTATACGATCTGCGACAGCCTCGGCCGAAAAACCTCCGAATATAACACTGTGAGTGGCGCCGATTCTAGCGCAGGATAGCATCGCGATTATTGCCTCCGGAACGAGAGGCATATATATGGCTACCCTATCACCTTTGCTTACTCCTAATTTCTTCAGGACATTTGCGAATCTGCAAACTTGTTGATATAGCTGTTGGTAGGTCAGAGTGCGAGTTTCACCCGGCTCTCCCTCCCAGATTATAGCTGCTTTATTACGTTTCCAGGAGTTAAGATGCCGGTCTAAACAGTTGTAAGATGCATTTATCCTCCCGCCTACAAACCATTTAGCATGCGGCTCGTCCCACTGCAAAATGGTGTCCCATTTTTTGAACCACGCTAGATTTTCAGCTACTGAAGCCCAAAAGGCCTCAGGATCACGCTCTGCTTCTTGATAGATTTTCTCGTATTCTTCGAAACTTTTGATATATGCTCTAGCCGAGAACTCAGCAGAGGGCAAAAATAGACGCGATTCCTGTAACACAGATTCTATATTGGTTTCAGACATGTTCTACTCCTCAGATACACGAAGTTTGCTCTTGCCAAAGCTTTAACCAAATTAGTGTAAACAAACCCTCAGCAAATGTCGAGACAGGCTTAACTCAATTGATTTTTGAATTCTTCTAGTTCAGTAGTTGGCTTCTCGCATACAAAGTTTTTACAGACAAAAGCTGTTGGTTTACCGCCGATTGCTCTCTTGTCAGCCAGAAGCGGTAAACTTGACGATAGATCTGCTGGAGGATTTACTATCGCCACTTTGTTTGGAAGATAGTTTGAATATAAATATCTTTCTAGTGGATTTGGTTTCGACCCAATGATGACGACCTCTTTAGGTGAGGAGAAATAAAATTCTAAAGCTGATAGTAATCGGCCGAACGCATTTGGATACGAGGCAGCTTGATTAACAACTCTAGCGAAAATAGAAATTGAGTATTTTTCATACTCGATCCTGCCCGTTAGTCTGCTAAGTTTTAGAAGTGTTTCAGCGGCGACTGAGTTCCCTGATGGAATTGCATTATCTTGAAAATCCTTTTGACGAATGCCTAATTCCTCGTGCTCATCTGAAGTAAAGAAAAATCCACCCTCTTGCTTGTCCCAGAACTTTTCTATCAAAACATCAGATAACAATTCAATCATGTTCAGGTATTTTGGGTCAGGGTAAACTTGAAATAGCTCTATAAGGCCATCTATAAAGTTTGCATAATCCTCAGAGTAGGCTAATATTCGGGCTTTACCGTCCTTCCAGGTCCTAAGAAGTTTACCGTCTTGGAAAAGGTTATTAATCAGAAAATCAGCGTTGTGGATGGCAATTTTTAGATATTTCTCTGAGTTCAGAACTGCAGATGCTTCGGCGAAAGCTGCTAGCATCAATCCATTCCAAGAGGTTATAATTTTCTCATCTCTATTAGGCTTTACTCTTTTTTCTCTGTGAGAGAATAATATTTGTTTACCCCTCTGAATAACACCGATGACTTGATCGAGCGAAACCTTTAATAGTTCAGCTGTTTCCTCAAGGGAATATCGATTATGAAGTATGTTCTTACCTTCAAAATTACCATCTTCTGTGACGCCAAAGTAGAAGCAGAAAATTTTCGCATCCTCTTCACCCAATATTTCTTCGATCTCGTCCATCTTCCAGAGGAAGAATTTTCCTTCTTCTCCTTCTGAATCCGCATCTTGACTGGAATAGAAACCACCCTCAGGATTCAACATCTCTCTTTCCACGTAATCCAGGGTTTCGACGACTATTTCTTTAAAAAATTCATCCTTGGTTAGCTGGAAAAGATGCAGATAAACTCTTGCTAGCTGTGCATTGTCATAAAGCATTTTTTCGAAATGAGGGACGAGCCATATGGCATCCACGGTATAGCGATGAAAACCACCACCTAAATGGTCATAAATTCCACCCATCGCCATCTTTTTGCACGTTTTCTCGACCATTTCCAGAGCCTTTTCGTTTTTAGTTCTGTGATAGTATCTAAGCAGAAACTCTAAGGTCATAGACGGCGGAAACTTTGGAGCACCTCCAAAGCCTCCATTCTTCTGATCAAACTGATTGACTAGCCGTAAGAACGCTGCCTCCAGTAGGTCTAATTTTAGATTTGAAATGTTTGACTCTAAACGTGTAACCTCACGAATTTGTTGAATTATTTGCTCTGCTGATTTGAGTATTTCCTCTCTATTATTTCGCCAGGCTTCTGATACAGCTGTTAATACCCGACGAAAACTTGGTAGATTGAAACGATCCTGAGGTGGAAAATAGGTTCCACCAAAAAAAGGTTTTTTATCTGGAGTAACAAAGACATTAAGTGGCCATCCACCGCTACCAGTCGTAGCCTGTACGAATAACATGTAGAGCTGATCGACGTCCGGTCGCTCTTCCATGTCGACTTTTATGTTTATGAAGTTTTCATTCATTATTTTCGCGGTTTCTTCATCCTCGAAGGACTCCCTCTCCATTACATGACACCAATGACAAGCTGAGTACCCGATGCTAACTAAAACTGGTTTGTCCTCTGCCTTTGCTCTTTCAAATGCCTCTTCACACCATGGATACCAGTCAACAGGATTGTGAGCATGTTGAAGCAAATAAGGGCTAGTTTCATTTATGAGCCTATTTGTAAATTTTTTCTGCATGAAGTTATTGTTTCATTTACTCGTTCGGAAAAGCAAGAATCTATTTCCGAAAACGATAAGACTGAAATGTTTTGAAAGATAAATTGGTGTTTGGTATGATTTAAATGTAATGTTTCAGATGGTTTGCATACAATTTTGCCCCTCGCTAATCCGCCCGAATTTATTTGGTGGAGACTAATATTATTCGCCTCCCAGCATAGTCTGCTCTCTGAGCTAATATTCATAAACTCAAAATAATCCAAAACTAATCAGCATCCTTTTGAAATTTAGTTTTAAAGATCTTTAAAAGGCTAGTGTTGGATAAATTAAAGAAAGGAGATGTTCTATGATAACGAAAGTAGATGTGCAGAGACCTGTAATCAAAACCGAACTACCTGGACCCAAGGCCAGACAAGTAGTAGAAGCAGATAAAAGATATGTAACCCCTTCTTATCCGCGTCCAGATTATAAGCTAGTTGCGGAAAGAGGCTACGGCGTTTGGATTGAAGACGTTGACGGAAATGTTTTTCTTGATTGCAATGCTGGTGTTGCTGTTTGTTCCACCGGACACTGTCACCCGGAGATTGTTAAGGCGATTTCAGAGCAGGCATCTAAACTAATTCATATGTGTGGCACTGATTTTTATTACAGCCTAATGCCTGAACTAGGAAAGAAGCTAGAGGAAATATGTCCGATAGAAGGTGAGACCAGAACTCACTTTGCTAACTCAGGCGCTGAAGCTATTGAAACTGCGCTAAAGCTAGCCATGTATCACACTCACCGACAAAAATTTATTTCCTTTTTTGGTTCATTTCATGGTAGAACTCTGGGGGCACTTAGTCTCACATCATCTAAAAAGGCTCAAAGGCTTGGGTTTATGCGGCAGGCGTTAGATGTTGTACATGTGCCTTACCCTTACTGTTATCGTTGCCCATTCAACAAAGGAAAATCGTCTGATGGTACCTGTTGTTTGGGTACAATTGATTGGATAGAAAATAAGATCTTTAACACTACGACTCCTCCTGAGGAGGTTGCCGCGATAGTTTTGGAGGTGGTTCAAGGCGAAGGTGGCTACATACCGGCACCCGCGGAATTTGTCAAGGAAATCAGGCGCATCTGCGATAAATATGGCATTTTGATGATAGTTGATGAAGTTCAGTCTGGAATGGGTAGAACCGGGAAGATGTTTGCTCTAGAGCACTATGGAGTGACAGCCGATATAGTTTGCGTGGCTAAAGGTATAGGTTCTGGATTGCCAATTGGAGCCTGTGTGGCAAAGGCTGAGATCATGTCATGGCACAAAGGCGCGCATGCATCAACGTTCGGTGGTAATCCCGTCTGCATAGCTTCCGCACTCAAAACGATCGAGCTCTTGGAAAATGGACTGGTCGATAACGCGCGAATAGTTGGTGAATACTTGATGCAAGGTTTGAATAAACTCAAAGATAAATATGATTGTATCGGAGACGTGCGAGGACTAGGTTTAATGATCGGAGTTGAATTTGTAGAGTCGAAACAAACCAAAGTTCCAGCACCACAGCTCAGAGATAAGGTTGAGATGGCTTGTTTTGAGCGAGGACTTATCGTTCTGGGTTGCGGCGCAAACTCCATTCGTTGGTCGCCGCCTCTGATTCTAACCAAAGAGAACGTCGATGTAGCGCTCGAGATATTTGATGAAGCCGTAGCCTCCTCGATCCAAAAATAAATTCTCTGGCAGTAAAGCTAAAAGACACCGTAAAAAGATAACAATCAAGCACGAAAAGCCGTTGCTCTTGGTTTTTCGTGCTTTTTTGTAAAAAATGACTTTCCGCCTTTGCGAAAATCAAAATCCTTTGCAATAATTGCTTTTTCTATTAATTTGTCTTAAGAAAATGCTCATGATGTTTCTTTTTCTTCAGAACGGGTTAGGAGGATTAATTTGGTCTCTTCTACCTCTTTTCATCGTGATTTTAATTTTTTATCTTTTGGTAATTGTGCCTCATCGTCGCCAGCAACGGGAACTTGCTCAAATGATTGAGAGTCTAAAGATAAATGATGAGGTAATAACTAGCGGTGGTATCATAGGAAAAATAAAAGAAATACGTGATACAACCTTCGTGATTCTAAGCGCCGAAAAATCCTTTATTGAGATAGGGAAGAATGCCGTTATAGGCAGGAGAGAAGAGAAGAAGTAGCAGGATTGAGAGACATGAAAAAAAGAAGCGGTTTGTGGACAAGGACTATAATTTCAATCGGGGTTACCCTCTTAGGGATTTACATGGTATTTGGTCCGCGCTCTGGAATTTCGGCTAACGATTTCACTTGGGAAGGCATCAAGGAGAATCTTAGTGAAAACATTAACCTCGGATTAGATTTAAAGGGCGGCTCTTACTTAGTGATGCGCGTGAAGATAGAAGATTATCTGAAGGCAGTCACAGACAATCACCGTCAAGCCGCTTTCGAAGCAGCTAAAGAAGCTGGACTCTCTGTAACTGATGCAACTGAAACCGCTGAAAATGGGAATTATTCAGTTACTCTAACATTCTCAGATCCATCGCAGAAAGATGCCATCATAGAGGCAGTTAAGAAGAAAGTTGACTTCAATAATCCCATTGCCCCATGGAACGTTTCTTCTACAGATAATAGCATTACGTGGACTCTGCCTGTACAAAGTCAGCGGGCTCTTGCCAAACAAGCTACCGAACAAGCTTTGAGAATTATAGAAAGCCGCATTAATACTTTCGGTGTGAAAGAACCGACACTGCAAATCATTGGAAGTGAGGATTCGGGTAGAATACTTCTACAAATGCCGGGTGTAGAAGATCCTGAAAGAGTAAAAAGGCTCGTTAGTGCTGAATCCAAACTAGAACTAATGAAAGTTGTAAGTCCACCTTATCCAAGCCCAGTTCAGACTTACGCTACTCGTGAAGAGGCGCTAGCATCAATTGGCGGTCGAGAAACTTTATCTAGGAAAGTATTTCCATACACAGAAAGAGAGGAAACAACTAACGGAGAGAGGAAACAACGCTTCGTAGTTGTTGAGACACCAGCCGTCATAGATGGAAGTGAGCTTCGAGATGCTGCGGCAGTTTCGCGAACAGGTATAGAAGGAGATTATCAAATAGTTTTTAGCCTAAAGCCATCAGGAGCCCAAAAATTTGGCGAATGGACAGAAAAGAACATAAATAATTACATGGCTGTGAGGCTGAATGATGAAATAAAATCTATAGCTTACATAAAATCGAAAATAACTGACTCCGGTGAAATCACAGGACGATTCACAAAAGCCTCTGCAGAGGATTTGGCATTGACATTAAAATCTGGAGCTCTGCCAGCTCCCATAGAATATCAGGAGGAAAGAACAGTCGGACCTTCATTAGGCGCAGATTCAATAAGAGCAGGTCTATCTGCATCGATTGCTGGGCTAGTGTTTGTAATACTATTTATGCTCTTCTACTATAGAGGGGCAGGCGTAAACGCAACTATAGCTTTGTTATTAAATCTTCTGCTGACCATGGCAGCCGTCGTATTCTTCGATGCTACTTTGACTTTACCAGGCATAGCGGGTTTGATTTTAGGTGTCGGTATGGCTGTCGATTCCAACGTTCTCATTTTCGAACGAATCCGCGAGGAACTTTTAGCAGGTAAGACAGTGCCTCAAGCGATAGATTTAGGCTTTGATCGCGCATTTGTCACAATCATAGATACGCATATTACTACCATCATATCCGCGATAATACTTTACATGTACGGAACTGGGCCAATAAGAGGCTTTGCCGTAACATTGATCCTAGGTTTATTAATAAATTTATTTTCGGCGGTTTTTGTTTCCAGGACGATATTCATGTGGTTGCTCGAAAAGCGACCAAATATGCAAAAGTTGAGTATATAAAACGATGGTGCAGATCTTCTCAAATATAAATGTCGACTGGATGGGCAAACGAAAGCTCTTCATCTTTATTTCGGTTTTCGTTTTGCTCGCAGGGCTACTTTCAGCAGTTGGACGCGAGTTATTCGGTTCCAGTGCTTTCAATCTTGGCGTAGACTTCCGTGGCGGCACGGTAGTTACAGTAAAGTTTAAAGAAAAGCCATCGGTCGACGAAATAAGAGCTGCGTTGCAGGCTCAAGGTATCTCAGATGCTGTAATACAAGATTCAATTGACAAAGCCGATGAGGTCCTAATAAAGGTGCCAACTCTAGGGCGTCGTGATGAGTGCCCGAATGTGGATGAAGCAGGTAGATGTTTTGTTAAAAAAGCCCTTGACACATTCGGTAAAGAAGCTGAGGCCAATCTTTCCCTAGAACAAGATGAGCAGGCTAAGTATAAGATTGTTGGGACTGAAGTTGTGGGGCCAGTAGCCGGCGCACAATTAAGAAATCAAGCAGTTTCGGCAACTCTCTTAGGTCTTGTGGGTATACTGCTCTTCATAGCATATCGCTACGACTGGACTTATGCAGCTGGGGCCGTCATCGCCGTTTTTCATGACGTTCTAGTAACCCTTGCCTTCTTCTCAATCTTTCAATGGGAAATCAATCTTACCGTAATAGCGGCGTTTCTCACGTTAGTCGGATATTCAGTTAACGACTCAATCGTTATTTTTGACCGTATCCGTGAAAATATGACTCTTCACAGAGGCGAATCTATCTACAAGCTCACCAACGATTCTATAAATCAAACAATGTCTAGAACAGTTGTGACTAACGGTTTAGTGCTCTTATCAGTTCTAGCACTTGTCTTATTTGGCGGTGAAGTTTTGAGAAGTTTTTCTTTAGCGCTATTAGTCGGCTCGATAACTGGAACTTATTCTACTATTGCCATAGCCAGCCCGATTGCAATTTGGTGGCAATCTATAATTGGTGTGGCTGAGATGGAGCAACCTGAAAAAGAAACAGGAAAACTGGCCACTGCATCTAGACGCTCGACCGTCAGGCGTTCTATTGCTAGGTAACTTGAAAATTTAGCTATTGATCTTGACTTTCTAATTGGCAGGTTTTAGACTTCAAAACGTCATCATTTAGATTTTGGAGTCTGAGTGACGAATCATACGTTTGTGATACATATTTAATGCTTTATTGAAAACGCAATAATAAAAGATCCTAATCCTCGGTTGGCGCTGAGTGAAGAGGGAGGATAAAAATATGTTAGATCAATTAGTTGAATCAAGAAGTCATGAGGAAGAGAATCTGAAGCGGAGCGGGTTATTGTTAGTAACCTTCATAATTGTCTCGTCCCTTTTCCTTGGAGGGTTGGTTTATAGCCTATTTGCCAAGGAACTGGGATTGAGTGATGAAGGGCTAGTGCTTACCACTCTCGTAGCACCGCCGCTACCAGAGGAAGCACCACCTCCGCCACCAGAACCAGAGCAAAAGCAAGAAAAACAGACTCAGACTAAGGAAACAGACGTAACCATAGTAAAGCAAGCTTTTGCGACGATAGAGTCAACTAAAGAACCGCCGAAAGATGTTTTAGGACAGAAAGATGTTATGGCCATTCGGCCTGGTGAGAAATTCAAAATAGGAAGTGAAAACATAAGGGCAGCGAATCCCAGTACTGGGATTGAAAGAGGTACGGGGGGCTCCGGGCTGTCTCAAGATTCAGGTAGCAGAACAGATGATGAGGAAGCACCTCCACCACCACCTAAACCAACTCCTGCTAAGACTCCAGCCAAACCGGTTTCGAGAGGAGTTGTAAACGGTGAGGCGATAAGCTTGCCACAGCCACCATATCCAGCTCCTGCAAAAGCCGTAAGGGCATCAGGAGATGTTACGGTGCAGGTAACCATCGACGAGTCAGGTAATGTGATTTCTGCTGTCGCAGTCAGTGGGCATCCGCTTCTCAGACAGGCAGCGGTAGATGCAGCTAGACGAGCAAAGTTTAAACCGACTTTGCTTTCGGGAGTTCCGGTAAAGTCCACCGGAATCATAATCTATAAGTTTGTTCTGCAATAGTTTCAAGGTGGCAGCTTTGTCTGCCTCCTTTTAATACGTATCATCGAAAATTAAAAACAGCAATAATTTTATTTTCTGGAGGATAAAGATGTTAACCAGTTTTCTCTTGATGTTTGCTGAACAGCAAAAATTCGAATTCGGATTGTATGAGATCGCGAAGAGTTTAACAATCCCAGGATGGGTAGTCATAGTGATTCTCATACTGATGTCGGTTTATGTTATCGCAATCGGCATCGAGCGTTGGATGACCTATAATGCTGCAAAACAGCAATCTAGGATATTTGCCCAGAAAGTCGCTCAGGCTCTTAAGAACAATAACATAGAAGAAGCGATAAGCATAAGTGACAGGCACAAGAACTCCCATTTGGCAATGGTAGTTGCTTCAGGGTTAAAGGAGTTTCAGGCTCATCAGGGTGTAGAGATAACAAGCGATGAGTTAGAGGCTTCTAAGCGGGCGCTCCAAAGAGCTATTGCAGTCAAACAAGCTGAGCTGAAAAGAGGACTTTCAGGATTAGCTACCGTTGGTTCTACGGCTCCATTCGTCGGGCTTTTTGGAACCGTAGTTGGAATCATCGGAGCTTTCGTATCTCTTGCAAAAACGGAAAGTGCTGGTATTGGAGCTGTCGGTGGTGCAATAGCAGAGGCATTAGTAGCTACGGCCTTTGGTATTGCTGTGGCTGTTCCTGCTGTCTGGCTATTCAACTACTTTACAAATAAAGTAGCAAATTTCAGCGTTGAAATGGAAAACTCTGCCTCTGAGCTTATCGATTACTTTATTAAACAGCGCACTAAGCAGTTAAAGAGTTAATCTCTGCTTTCATAAAAACACTAAGCCAGAAAGGTTAATACGCTTCTTCTCTGGCTTAGTGAAAGTTTACGTTATCAGCACCAATCCACTATGGGAATGGTGAGGAATGGAGGAAATTGAGTTATGGGAATGAAAATTGGTGGTAGCGATGAGTATAATTCCGAAATCAACGTGACTCCGATGGTGGATATCATGTTGGTTTTGCTAATCATCTTCATGATAGTTACCCCATTACTTCAGCAAGGTGTGACCGTGAATATCCCTCGCGATATGGTATCGCCTGAAGAGGATTCGTATATTAACAATGAAAAAGCCGTAATAGTAGCAATCCCAAATGAGAATGAGTTTTACATCGGCAAGGAGCGATACTCTCGTGCTGTTCTGGGTGAAAAAATAAAAGAAGTGATGGGCGAAAAAATTGAGCGTCAGCTTCAGGGGCAAACTGAAAAGCGAATCGTGTATATTAAAAGTGATGTGAATGTGCCTTATGGCGCTGTCGTTGAAGCTATCAACATAATAAGAGCGCAGAATGTTGATAGAATTGGCCTCGTAGCTGATAAAAGGAAAGTGGTTCAGTAGAACTCAAAATCTTTCAGGAACTTTATGATGAAAGGAGAAGCTTATGGCATTATTCGATGAAGTAGAGATAAGACATGAGGAAGCCCAGCCTAATATAAATGTTACGCCTCTGATTGACGTATTGCTGGTGCTCTTAATCATATTCATGGTGATATCTCCATCTAAGCCCACGAGGTTTGAAGCGAAAGTTCCAGCCGAACCAAAGCCTCAACAGGAAAATGTAAATATTCTACCAAATCCGAATGCGCTAATAGTTTTTGTTTCGAAGGATGGGAAGCTGCGTCTCAATAGAGATGATATGGGAAATTTGTCTAACCCTGACCCTTTAATTCAAAAGTTACGCGAAGTTTTCAACTATCGAGAGAGGGAGGGAATCTTTCGCGAGGGAACCAACGAAGTAGAAAAAACTGTTTTCATTAAAGCTCCACGTTCGATTCGTTATGGAGATGTTGCGAAAGTTATAGATGCTGTCAAAACCGCTGGTGCACAACCAGTCGGTTTGCAAATAGATGATCTTGAACAATAAAAAATTTCTTCGGAGTCTGTCATGATGAATAGTTTCTATCGAATAAAAACCATACTTGTGGTTATCACTGTAGTTTTAGCAAACGCTGGTTGTTCCTTTTGGTATAAGATAAAAACCCAGCAGAACCTAGTTGATGGAACTCAAGCTTATCAGAACAGAAACTATGACGATGCTGAAAAGCATTTCAGGGAAGCCATACGTTTAAGCCCTGATGAGCCACTTGGAATACTCTTCCTGGCTAGAACTCTACACGCTCAGTATGTTTCAAGTCGCAAACCAGAAAAAGCTGAAGAGGCAATAAGTGAGTACAAGAGGGTGATACCTAAATTAAAAGATGAATATAATCGATTGAAGCAAATCCTGGAGCAAAATCCGAACGATGATAAAACCATAAAGAACTTTAAAAGCGTGCAAGAATTGCTCAGTAGTTCCATATCTGCAGTGGGTAATCTACTTGAAACTATGCAAAAAAATGATGAATGGAAGGCCTGGCAGACTCAGATCGCAGAAGATAAAACTCTCCCTGATACTATAAGAGCTGCTGCCTATACATTACTTGCTTCTAAAGAAAGCTCTTGTGCTAATGAGATTACCTCGAATCCACCAGTAAGAAAGACTGTTAAGGTGGGCAATAAAGAGGAATATCAGTATGTGAAGCCTCCAGACGAAAAAACCTACCAACAGCTTAAAGAATGTATAGCTAAGGGTAAGGAGTTAGTCGATAAAGCGCTCGCTTTAGACAAAAGTAGTGACTCCATCTGGTCGTATAAGACAGCACTCTTGATCCAAGAGCAACGTCTCGCGGAAATGGACGGACGCAAAGAGGATAAAGAGAGGTTAAAACAAGAGGCAGATAAAGCTAGGGCCGAATTCACCCGCCTCGCCGAAGCTAAGCGTAAACAAAAAGAAGAGGAAGAGGCCCGCAGAAAAGCAGAGGAGCAAGCTGCAAAACAATAAAATGTCGCCCTTTGATCATGTCTTAAAATATTTGCCACTATATCTTCAAAGCCAGCGATCTTTCAAATGTCGCTGGCTTTTCCCTTAGAACATACTCATGCCTCATAGAAATACGATTAACCTTCATTTTCAGGATTCCCACGCCCTGTCACTTTTTGAACTTTGCAGGGTTTTCTAATTAGCTACTGGGATAAAATTGATCGACCTCTGTCAATCCAGAGAGCGAATACTTTTTATGGTTGTGATAGGTTACACAGCTCGCCTACATCCTTAGCATGAAGCATATGATAAACTGCCTAGAAATTGCACTTAAACTGCCATCTATCTTTTTAGAATGACAAAAGAAATCAATTCTCATTCTCCAAGAGTTAGGCTGGTAATATTTTAATGTTTCGATTTTTGAAAAAATGTGTTTCAACGTGGTAAAGACTCGACTAAAATATAGATGGGTTTCTCTATAATTTTTATGATTAGAATTGAAGACATAATCAGCAAAGTCGTAAAAAACTATCCTAATGCTGATGTTGATTTGATAAGGCGGGCATATATTTTTTCTGCACTTCATCACAAAGGGCAGAAGAGAGCATCTGGAGAGTCATATTTGGTTCATCCATTAGCTGTTGCGGACATCCTTGCCGATATGCGTTTGGATGAGGTTTCCGTGGCGACGGGCCTCTTGCATGATGTTGTCGAAGATACTTTGGTGACTTTAGAAACTATACGCAATTCTTTCGGAGAGGAGATAGCACGTTTAGTTGATGGTTTAACGAAGATAGCTCATGTCAGTAATCTATCTAAAGAAGAGCGACAGGCTGAAAATATAAGGAAATTAGTTTTAGCGATGGTGACTGATGCGAGGGTTGTCTTAATTAAATTAGCAGATCGTCTTCATAACATGCGCACCATCGGATACTTAGAATCTGAGAAACGAATGCGTATTTCTCGCGAGACCCTGGAAATCTACGCTCCTATAGCTCACAGGCTCGGTATGGGGAAGCTGCGCAGCGAGCTGGAGGATCTGGCATTTAAGAATCTTTACCCAGATGAATATAAGAAGCTAGAAGAAGAGGTCGAATCGCGTCGACCTGAATTAGAAAAAATGCTTGAAAACATAAAGCAGACGATCTCTGAAAACTTAAGAAAAAACGATGTTCCTTTCCTGGAAATTCAGGGTAGAGTTAAGCGTCTATACTCTCTTTGGAAAAAACTAAAGGCACGCAAAATCACGATAAATGAGGTTTATGATTTAATAGCAGCCAGGATAATCACTGAGAACGATAAGAAGTATTGCTACTGGGCATTGAGTGTGGTTCACGGTATATGGCCGCATGTTCCTGGAAGAGTTAAGGATTGGATTTCAGTACCGAGAGATAATTTATACCAGGCACTACACACATCTGTCATAGGTGAAAATGGGCAGCTCTTCGAAGTTCAGATTCGTACTCAGCAGATGCATCAGATAGCTGAGGAGGGGGTCGCAGCTCATTGGAAATACAAAGAAAAGCGATTAGGAAAGACTGATGAAGATAAAAGCTTAAATGAACTCAGAAAAACTATAGAGAGGTTGCTAATGCCATTAGTCGAGGAGAGTGCAAAGCTTAAGGACTCGCGGGAGTTTCTAGAATCTCTCAAGTTAGATCTCTATCCAACAGATGTGTACGCTCTAACCCCCATGGGTAAAGTGATACAACTTCCACGCGGCGCTACCCCAATAGATTTTGCCTACGCCATACATTCAGAAATAGGTGATACATGCACCGGTGCAAAAATCAATGGAAGAATCGTTCCACTAAAAACAGAGATTAAAACTGGTGATATAGTGGAGATATTGACTAGTCCAAACGCTCATCCTAGCCCTGATTGGCTAAACCACGTCACAACTCCAAAAGCCCGAAATCGCATTAGACACTGGATTTCTGAAAAGCAAAGGGTTGAGTCAATTGAGATAGGCCGAAAACTTTTAATGAATGAAGCTGAAAAGTTTCATCTATCTGGCAAAAAAGTCTTAGCAGATGAAGAAAATTTAAAACGCATCGCGAATGAGTATGGATTCGGAAGAGTAGATGATTTATTGGCATCAATAGGATACGGTAAAACCCTTCCACGTAATGTTCTGGCTAAATATCTCGGACCAGAGAAGTTCGCCGAGCTCGATCCCGAGAAGAAAAAAGAATCAGTTATTCAATCGGGCATTAAGGCTGTAAAAAAATTCATAGGTTACGGTGATGAAGGCATAGTGGTCAAGGGAGTAGACAATTTGTTATTAACTCGTGCAAGATGTTGCAATCCAATATTAGGAGAGGAGATTTTGGGTTATATCTCGTCGGGTAAGGGCATAGTGGTGCATAATAAAGAATGCAAAAATCTTAAAGCCTTGATGGTTAATAAGGAGCGAATCGTTGAGGTCGAATGGGCAAAAGATGCAGAAAAACGAGTGCAGGCTGCAAAAATCATGGTCATCACTGAAAACAGAACTGGCATGCTTGCAGGAATTACGAGTGCCATAGCTGACATGAAAACTAGCATTCGTGATGCGAGAGCGAAGGTTTCTAAAGATGGTAAGGGGCTCATTGAAGTGACAATAGAAGTTTTTGACAAGAATCACCTGGATAGGGTGATCAGCTCGATAAAAAAAGTTTCCGGAGTAATAGATGTCGAGAGGGTAAATAACACCCTTTCGAGGATATGAATGGTATGAATGGCGTATTGGTCATTGATAAGCCTGAAAATTGGACTTCTCATGACGTAGTGGCTAAATGTCGCAAAATACTCGCGACTGAGCGCATAGGTCATACGGGTACTTTAGATCCATTCGCAACGGGAGTATTGGTTTTATTGATTGGAAAAGCGACTAGATTGGCAAGATTCCTAAGAGATGATAAGGAGTATTTAGCAACTATTCGTTTCGGATTTGAGACAACTACTGGCGACCGCACTGGCCAGGCAAAGCAACAAACCAAAATAGTAAATCTGAACGAAGACGAGCTAAACTCAGCCTTATCATTTTTTAGCGGTGAGATAGAGCAAATACCACCCATGTTCTCTGCTAAGAAGTTAGAAGGGAAAAAACTATATGTTCTTGCCAGGCAAGGCATCGAAGTTGCACGCCGGCCGGTAAGGGTTAATATTCACGAGCTAGAGTTGATAAAAGTGCTGTCGCCCACTGATATTTTAATACGTGTTGCATGTTCTGCTGGAACTTATGTTAGAGTATTGGCTGAGCAGATAGGTAGAAGATTGGATATTGGAGCCCATTTAGTAGAGCTGAGGAGAACGAGAGTGGGTGATTTTAGATTGGATCAAGCACTCACTCTCGAACAGATTCAGACGCTTTTTGCTCAAGGTAAACTAAGGTTGATCTCTATGAATGAAGCACTTGCCCATCTGAAGGAAATGAAATTGACCCCAGCAGAAGTGTCTAAGATTAAGAATGGCATGTCAATTTCAAAGAGTAATGGTCATGCTGATGATAAGGAAATAATAAGATTAACAAGTGGAGATGATCTGATCGCAATAGCAATCTTTAATCGAGAGAAGGGAATTATTCAACCAAAAATAGTTTTGGCGTGAGTGCTGATTAATGTAGCATTTTTAATTATGAAAAAAAGACATCTGTTTATTGGGGTTGGGGTCGGAGCTGTCACGGGCTTTGTAGTTTGGAAAGTCTTATCAAGGATAGACACGATTGATTGGGATGCAGTAAACAAATACGTACCTCATAGCGATAAGTCGAACTTTATAACCGTGGATGGTATTCGCATGCACTATCAACGCTTCTCCAATGAGGCGGCGAGAAAAACGATAATCTTGATTCACGGCTACAATTCCTCATGTCTTGTTTGGAAAACAGTTGCTCCTCTATTTGCTGAAAAAGGTTTTGAGGTAATAGCTGTTGATTTGATAGGCTTTGGATTTTCTCAGAAGCCTGATTGGTTTGAGTATTCCATTGAGTCACAGGCGCGAATGCTGATTAGATTCATGAATCGTATGGGACTAGGAAAGGCTATTGTCATCGGAAGCTCATATGGCGGAGCTGTTGCAGCATCGATGGCACTCGATTATCCTGAAAGAATTGAAAAGTTAATTCTGGTCAGTCCTGTTTGCAATAATAAACCTCTGTCGCATCCTCTCATGAGAATGGCTCGAGTGCCAGTTCTGGCCGAGGTGATTTCAGCATTACTAGTAGACTCTAGATCATTTATCAAATGGAGGATGAAAAATTCTTTGTCTCCTTCAAATTATGGTCTGATGAGTAAAGAGCGGATAGAAATGCTTAGAATGCCGATACGTGCTAAAGATTCTCAGAGTGCTTTGATAGCCACTGCTAGAAGATGGGATGCCAATCGCATACAAGAGGACGCTCATTTGATTAGTCAGCCGACTCTTATCCTATGGGGTGAAGATGACAAAGTAATAGATATTTCCAATGCTAGAAGGCTATACGAGGATATTCTCAATTCACGATTAGTGATCTTCAAAAATTGCGGTCACCTACCGCAGGAAGAAAAATCAAATGATTTTGTTGAAGTTGTTACCTCTTTTCTCAGCGACAGAAAAGAATCCAAAGAATAGTTTCACTGTATCGAGGGAATATCCAGTCAGCATTTAAGGAGAGAGAGTTGCAGGTGAGGAGTTCTTAAAAACTGGAGTGGACCGAATGACCTGCAACTCTTTTAGGGGCTTTTCAGACTGCTTGTTGCAGTTTTTGGTTGGAAGCTTGCCTTTTTTGAAAATCTTGTAAATAGTTTATGAATGCCGAAGCTGTTCGCTTGGATATTTCATCAAGTGCACAACCAAAAAGAGATTGGCATTCTTGCTCTACATCGATGCCTAGCCCTTGACCTAACGCTAATATCATTCCCCTCTGTTTTGAGGTTAGTAGCTCATTCGATGATCTTGCTAGCGGAGTAATCGGAAATTTCGATGATTCTTCGTTATTATCTCGAGTCTCTTTCTTATAAAGGTAGCGTGCGATTCCAAACTTAAGCGCTGCACGTTTTAATGCCTCATGTTCAGCTTTCTTTATACCTATTTCGGAATTAACAAGTCCTGTACCAATTCCTTCTCTTGTTACTCCATCTATCGTTATAGACACGCTTATGACAACAAAATCCCCTACTTGCCTTATTTCTCTTATACTATGTGACCAATTAGGAGCTTTTTCATCCAAGATATCTGCTACGGTATGCCATTCTATGTAATCTATGTAATGAGACTTTCCATCCTCATCCTTCCAGCCCTCTCGCTGCTTTATCAATCTCGGATCTACTTGCTGACGAAGAAGCTCTAGTTTCTTTAAGAAATCAACATCTATCAGGTTAGTTGCATTATCTGTTTCATCGCCTGAAGACGAGTTTTCTCGTGAGGAAAGCTTGAGACCTACTGCATGATTACCCATTAAATCACTAGATGTCCGATCAGAGCTCTTTATAAAGCTTTCTACAGCTATCATGTGCTCGCACAAGTAAACCTTTCTTGCTAAGTAACTCTCCATAAACTCTGGACAATTGCACATTAATCTACCATCGATGCCTTCCCTTACCTCATAATACTTGCTCTGATTCTCTCTGCATCGAACTCTGAAACAGTCACCCGCAGCCTCTACTAACCAAATCGAATCACGATGCTTCATTTTCTCTTCGTTGCAGCCCATTTTTGTCGTTTTTGTTGCCATAGCAGTTTCTATTGCCAAATTTGTTTCATCTGTGAAACAGATTATCATTTATGAGTTTTAGTGTCAAACATGAAACACAATATTGCATATGAAATTTTTCTATGTTATTTTTAAGGTTGTAAGGGAACGCGTTGATATGGCAAAGAAAGATAAGAATAAAAAATTAGTGGACATTAAAGAGCTAGGCAAAATTTTGAAGAGGCGTCGAGAGGAGTTAGGTTTGAGTCTGAGGGACTTATCCATAGAGACAGGCATATCAGCTTCTACCCTGTCTAGAATCGAGAACGGTGTCGGAAAGCCTGATGCAGACAACATAGCTCGCCTGGCTGACTGGTTAAAGATGCCTTTAGATAGAATATTAAGGAAGTCTAAGAAGGATAATCTGGAGGCTGTTATATACTATCCGAGTGAATCAACACCTGAAATTGTAGAAGCTCATTTACGCGCTGATAAAAATTTGAGTCCTGAAACAGCAAAGGCATTAGCCGAGCTATTTCGTGTTGCTTATGAACAATTCTCAAGAAGAAAATAGCACCTTTTCAGCATCTTTCCTCTCGACTCCCCATTAACTCTAAATCGATCAATTTGAGTATTTACATCTTCTCTAGATCTCGAACATTAAGTTTCGCATTATACAGCTGCCCATATTCGATACGGTTTGAGCGCGCCTCTTTTAATGTATTATGGTCTCTTCTGATAAGTCATTAGTAAAAATCTAAGCCTCTATTAACTGAGAGTTGAGAGGTAAAACCTTTGTAAGGTAAGAAATACAAATAATTAAGAATTCGAATTAGACTGAAGCCCTCCTGGCCTGTATTAGCTTAAGAGGGTTAATGATTTCATTTATATGCAATCAATTTTAATCGTGAAGTTTAGAGGGTCAAAACTGCGTTTTCCTCAGATACCACCTTGTGGACGGCTAGAAGTTCCTCATAGAGTTTTTGGTATTGAGCTAAGGTGAGTGCCTGAGCTCCATCACATAACGCTTCTTCTGGACACGGATGTACTTCAATTATCAATCCATCTGCTCCGACGGCGACAGCTGCTTTTGCTAACGGAGCTACCATATAATTTTTACCGGCTCCATGAGAAGGATCTACAATTATCGGAAGGTGAGAAATTCTTTGGGCGGCTGGAACTACCGAAAGATCTAAAGTATTGCGAGAGTGATTAGAAAACGTGCGAATTCCTCTTTCGCACAAGATTACGTTATAGTTTCCTTCAGCCATTATGTATTCAGCGGCGAGCAGAAATTCATCGAGTGTGGCTGACATACCACGTTTGAGAAGAACTGGTTTTTTTGTTTTTCCTACATACTTTAAAAGCGAAAAATTTTGCATATTTCTCGCCCCTATCTGGATACAATCGGCATATTTCACGACTAAGTCCACGCCCCTCTCATCCATCGCTTCGGTGACTATGTTTAGACCAAAGGCTTCACGAACCTCAGCCAAGATCTTTAATCCTTCTTCACCTTTGCCCTGAAAGGCGTATGGAGATGTTCTTGGCTTAAAGGCACCACCTCTAAAAAATTTAGCACCACTTTTGGCCACTATCTCTGCAGCCTGAAAAACTTGTTCTCTAGACTCAACTGCGCAAGGTCCCGCGATTATAGCGAGATCTTTTCCACCAATCTCAGATGTTCCAAGTTTAATAACGGATTTCTCTGGCTTTAGATCCTTTGTTACCAGCTTGTAAGGTTTTGTGACTCTTATGGTCTCTATAACTCCTGGGAGATTTTCAAAGTGTGCGGGATCTATTGCGCCTGGATTCCCGGTTATGCCTATTGCAGTTCGGGTAGCGCCGGGAAGAGTGTGTGGTCGATACCCTAGTTTCCTGACGACTTCCTCGACTCTTCTTATCTCTTCTTCAGTTACATCTGGTCTCATTACGATCAACATATCTTTCTCACCTTTTCAGAACTTTTTGCAAAACGAGAATAAGTCTCAAGTTTTGACTTTATGTTGAGGTACAAGCAAGTAGCTTGCCACATTTACATTTTGTCTGGCACTTTAATGCCTAGTATATCTAAAGCCGATGTTAAAGTTTTTCTGACGATATTAGCGGTAACGATTAACAGAGCCCTCCTCGCTTGGTCTTCCTCAGCAATGATTCTATGAGTGTGGTAGAAAAGATTAAAAGCTTTAGCGAGATTGAAACAATATTTTGCTAAGACAGCCGGTTCTTTAGCCTTTATTGCATCTGATATTACCTCGGGGAGCTGAAAACACTGTATCAAAAGTGCCCATATCTCGTTTTCGTGCTGTAGTATCTCTCGAATTTTTTCTGTGTTTTCTTTGACAAATCTGATGGATTGTTCGAGCTCCTTTTCATGAAGTTTTTTAAATATTGAATTTGCACGCACGACAGAATATTGGCAGAATGCCCCGGTTTCTCCCTCAAACGAAAGCGCCTCCTTGAAATCGAAAACTACAATAGTATTTCTCGTATACTTTGAGAGAAAATATCGGAGGGCGCCGATTGCTATGATTCTGGCAATCTTTTTTTTCTCGTCCTCTTTTTCTTCTGGATGTCTTTTTTCTACTTCTGCCAATGCCTTCTTTTCCAGAAGTTCTATGAGATCATTTGCTTTTACTCCCAGCCCTTTTCTTCCTGACATTTCTATGAATGGTTTGTTTCTGTCTTCATCAGAGATTGTAAATCCCAAATCCTCTGCTGCTGACAGCGACAGCGCAACCATTTCGTAGGAGAGATGGATGCTTGCCTCATCGCCTTTTTCTGGGAAAATGGCAGCGATACTTCTTCTTACTACCTCTTGTGTATAGCTCTGCCTGGAATCTATAACGTTATAAACTACATCGTTTTTTCCGAAGCTTGGAATATCATCAGGTGATGATGGAGAGGAGGTCGTAACCCAGACTTTTTTACCATCCTCGTATACGTAAAATGGTTTGTAATTGAAGTCTAATCCTAATAAGCCAAGTTTCCACATCTGATAAGCGATGTCCTTACCAGTGTATGTAACTGTACCATTCGAGCGGACTAAGATTTTATCAGCATCGTACTCTTCATTACCTTCGTGAGAATCTAACGGCATTACCCAGCATCCAGCTCTTTTTCCCTCAGTCTCATATCTTATGACATTTCTATTTTTCATTTCCTCGAAAGCCTTCTGCCAGAAGTTCATGTGGAGGATTTCTGATTCGCGTGGTAGGAGGTCATAACGAATGTCTAATTTTTCCATGGTTTTTAGAAGGCATTCGACGTTTCGCATTGCTATATAGTCGGCGATATCAGCTATTTCATTATTACCATTTTCAATCGCATGCAGGATTTCCTTTCGTCTTTCCTTTAACTGTTCATCATTTAGGTAAGCTTGGCCTACTTTTGCATAAAGATCCCAACAGTAATAGTCAAAAGCTTTTCCTTCTCTGCTAAGCCGATTGTCGAGCTCTATGATAGAATTCAAATCCATCTTTTCGAGATATATAAATCCAACAACCGTATCAGCCACTTGAACTCCAGTATTATCGATGTAGTTTTGTATTTCGACTTTTTTACCTGTAGCTTTTAAAAGCCGTGCAAATGTGTCTCCTAACACTGCGTTACGGACGTGCCCTATATGAGCAGATTTATTTGGATTGACGGATGTGTGCTCAACACAAATTTTTTCCCCTGAGGTTTCCTCATCAAGCTCAGGTAGCGGATTAGCACCTACTTGATTTGCCAAAACACGAGCACGATCATAGAAGATATTCAGGTAGCCAGCTCCTGCTGTTTCTATTCGTTCGATGAATTCATTATTGCTCAAGGAGGATTTCAGCGCATCAGCAATCTCCCTTGGGTTTTTCTTTTCTCCGGTAGTTTGTTTTATTCGCTTTGCAAGCTCAAAAGCTATGGGAAAAGCCAGATCACCTAGTTCAGTTTTCGGGGGAATTTCTGAATGGATTTTTTCTAGATCCACCGCAAACTTTTCTCGAGCGAGCCTTCTGATCTCTTCCGTAAGGAATTGTTGAATTTGTTGCAGTCTCATAAAAGTGTAAACAAAAATTATATTCTTTTGTTGAAGGTCAAGGCAAAAGAGCTAATGTTGTCCTTAGCTCGGTTGATTCATATTTACCCTAATTTTAAGCGATTCATATAGGCAAATTGCTGAGGTGGCTTACAGAATTAATTTTAGTGTTAGAGACCTAGTAGGTAAAAGTGCCTGTCACTTATGACAGGCACTTTTTAGAGATAGGAGAAAGAAGGGAGTTTACTTAGGTGTGTAGATTAACAGCGGTTGCTGTTGGAGAGAATTGTTCAAGTTCTGTCGAGCCTTTTAGCGAAGTAACCGATGATTGTCCTGAGGTTATGACCTGCATTATTTCATCGAAGTAGCCAGCTCCAACGAACGATTGATGTTTAGCAGCGCGATAGCCGTCTAGCTCGCGTGTAAATTCTCTCTCTTGTAAGTCTGCATAGGCTGACATTCCTCTTCTTTGGAAATCAAAGGCTAGTTCAAACATCGAGAGATTCATTGCGTGGAAGCCGGCGAGGGTTATGAACTGGAATTTATATCCCATTTGGGCGAGCTCTTCCTGAAAATTAGCTATGGTTTTATCACTCAAATTTTTCTTCCAGTTAAAAGATGGTGAGCAGTTGTAGGCAAGAATCTTACCTGGATATTTTTCATGTATTTTTTCAGCGAATATTCTAGCTTCCTCTAGATCTGGCTTGGAGGTCTCAAACCATAAAAGGTCAGCGTATGGTGCGTAAGCTAAGCTTCTGGTTATTGCTTGCTCCAGCCCACTTTTCACTCTATGGAAGCCTTCTACAGTTCTTTCTCCTGTGCAGAAGGGTTTATCTCGTTCATCTATATCGCTTGTCAGAAGGGAAGCAGAGTCAGCATCTGTTCTAGCAATTATAACTGTTGGGACATCACAAACGTCAGCAGCGAGACGAGCAGCTATTAGCTTTTGTATAGCCTCTTGAGTCGGAACTAAAACTTTTCCACCTAGATGTCCGCATTTTTTTGCTGACGATAATTGATCTTCAAAATGGACTGCTGCTGCCCCAGCTTCAATCATTGCTTTCATTAACTCGAATGCATTTAAATTACCTCCGAAGCCGGCCTCTGCATCGGCTATTATTGGTGCAAACCAGTAGATTCCATTTTTCCCACTGGCATGATATATTTGATCAGTGCGTTGCAGTGAATTGTTGATCTTTCTAACCAATTCAGGCACGCTGTTTGCGGGATAGAGGCTTTGATCAGGGTACATCTGTCCCGCAACATTTGCATCTGCTGCAACTTGCCATCCACTGCAATAGATTGCTTTCAGGCCAGCCTGCACTTGCTGGATGGCTTGAGAGCCCGTTAGAGCGCCTAAGGCTGATACGAATTTTTCCTCATGTAAGAGATGCCACAAGCGCTCTGCACCCATTTTAGCCAACGTATATTCGATTTTTATCGAACCACGCAGACGAATTACATCCTTAGCTGAATAAGGACGTTCGATCCCCTGCCATCTGGGATTTTCATTCCATTCTCTCTCAAGATTTTTGATTTCTTCTATCATATTTTTCCTCCTTTTTGGTTTAATATCTCTCGGAAATTGAGTTAAATTGGATCAAACTCGCCATTTGTAATCATTTCTTCACTGATCTGACGAGCTTTTCTTAAAGCTTCATGATTTTCTGCTGGATACTCAGCTAGGAGTTTTTCCAATTCTTCATCGAAGAGTTTGGAGACTAACTCGGGAGTATGTTCTATCGAATTATCATCGTCGTCTGTTATTTTGACAGAATGGCGATGTCTTACTCTTTGGGCGATCATTAACCTATAGATTCTGTCTGTAGCTAGATCTTCCATGTAGCCATCTAGCAAAGAAGCGCCTTTTCCGTTCAAGACGCCATTGCGATATCGTATGACTGTTCGGATGGCTGCCCTGGTGCCTGCTAGAGTTTTCTTACCTATTCCCTCGGGCGGAATTCTGAGATTCGGATACCTATCTATTTGCTTTCTTACGTGTAGCTGATTTGGATACGGAAATTGATTTACTGCAACCTCGTTTTGATCAGGATGCCCAGTCCATGCTCCATCCATTCCTATCTCTGCCTCATTCCTTTTGTCTGCTTCTAGCACCTTGAGCGCTCTTTCATTTAACTCAGCGTTTTGCCTATTGGGAAATAAGGCTGTCATTCCTCCGATTGCTAAGATTCCACGTTTATGACAAATCTCTACCATTAGATGGCGCAGTGTCTGGAAAAATGCCACATCATGAGGAATGGTGTTTCTATCTGGCAGAACCCATTGTGGATCCTCAAAATTAAAATGTATAAGACTCGCCATATAGTCCCATCTTCCTAAGTTCAGACCAACTAGATAATCTCTCAAATTGTAGATAAATTCCTCCATCTGATAGGCAATCGGATGAGATTCAATAAGCGCGAAGCATTTTATGTAATTTTTCTCCCATCCGAGGAGTTCCTCGATTCTTTGGAATAAATCCCTCCAAAATAATGCTTCCTCTGCAGACTCAGATTTAGGTATATAAAAAGTCAAATTGTGTCTAAGTTTTGCACGATCTACGCCGAAAGCTACTCTTGCCGTATCGTACATTGATGCTGATGTCAGCTCACCTTGAATTATGCCACCTTGACTTAGGTGAAGACCGCGAACCCGAACAATTGCTACGGTTCTATTTGAGGAAAAAATCGGCACCTTCATATCACGTCTGAAATCGTAATAGCTTAACTCCCCATGCAAGGCTGATATGGCATTGTTGATTCCACGCTCCAAATTTTCCCAAAAATTTGCCATTGAATCCTCCAGGTCGATCATTACCCCTGGAGCTCCAGAATTGAGCATTTTTACGACTAACTCAGCATCATCAGCTGGTCCAGTCATCTGATTTCTTTGATCTTTCAGATAATCTGGTAATTCAATTCTCCAATCGGTTTGAGTGGCTTCAGATGGTGGTAAATAATCTGGAAGCTTGCCTCGATGCGCCATTTCTAATACGCGCTTTCTGGCTTGCTTCAAATTTATCCATCGGTCTACAAACTCTGAATGAAGCTTCTGATAGAACTCATAAAAGCCTACAGGTAAATCCACCTCTGGATTAAAACCAATCGGCGGGTGATTAATTCTTTCATCGAAAATGCTAGTTGTTCCACTTTTTGCAAACATAAATATCTCCTCGAAATCTGTTCTGTATTTTGAACATAAGTTCTTAATTCTGAATGACAATTTACAATACCTTTTTGTGGATTTCAAGAGGAAATCCGAATGCGTTCGATATATTGAACATTTTTTCACTATAATGAAAGTAGAATTAAATTTATGTGTTTTATGGCAAATGTAGGGTGACGGATTTATGGATTTTTGTGGCTTGTGTATATGCTTTAGAATTATTTTTGTATGAGCGGGCAAGAGGAAAGAAGTAGTAGAGCTGTTGCGAGAGCACTTTCGATTTTGGAATTAATAGCAGAGAGCAAAAATGGCTTGAGTAACTCAGACCTAAGCAGGCGATTAAAAATTCCTAAGAGCTCTGCGAGCTATATTTTGAGGGAGCTTGAGCGAAGGGATTATTTGAGAAGAGATAAAAATGGCAGATATCGTTTAGGTTTAAAGTTAATGAGTTTAGTGAGTGTGGCAAGTATTCATGTAGATGTAAGAGAGGCGGCTAAGCCAGTTATGGAGGAATTTCTTAAGAGAAGTAAATTACCCGAGGTCCATCTTGCGGTTTTAGATAATGGGCGAGCTGTGTATATAGAGAAGCTTGAAGATGAGAGTAGTTTCATAAAGATGGATATATGGATCGGGCACAGATTACCTATTCATACGACTGCCATTGGTAAGGCTCTAGTCGCATTTTTGCCTGAAGAGGAAATATTAAAAATTTTAAGACTGAGGGGAATGGAGAAGAAAACGAAACGCACAATCACATCACCTCAGAGATTCTTATTGGAATTGGAAAAGGTCAGGCAGAGAGGTTTTGCGGTGGATGACGAGGAAAATTCGGAGGGTGTGCGATGTGTTGCATCGCCTATTTTTGATGCCTCTGGCAAAGTCATAGCCGCGTTTGGAACCTCTAGCGTCACTCTACACATCGATGATGCAAAGCTACCGAAAATAGCTGATTTAGTGAGAAAATCCGCCATGAAGATTTCGAGAGTTCTGGGCTTCAATGGGAGCTTTCGTTTCATAAAAAATCCCGAATAGTCAGTTTTTGTGCTTACTTGCGGACTTAAAGCCCTCGATTTTGTCGGGGAGTAATATTCTTAAGTATTGTAAAATCCGACTTACTAGATGATTAGTCGTGTGTTTTCGGGTCATTAGTATAGAGTTTGTTAGGGTCATGTATACTTTATTCCGAGTTTTTCATAAACTTCAATGAGGGTTTGAGAAGCGACCTCACGAGCTTTATTCGCTCCTTCATTTAAAATTTCGATCAACTCAGCCTCGTCATAGGCTTTTGCTCTTTGTTGAAATGGGCGGAGAAACTCTACGATTGCTTCGGCTAGTTCTGTTTTGAAATAACCATATCCTTTTCCTTCAAATCTTGCCTCACATTCCTCTGCCGGAAGGTCAGTCACGAGCTTATAGATTGTCAAAAGATTATTAATAGCCGGGCGCGATTGATCGAATTTTACCTCACTACCTGAATCAGTCACTGCTTTTTTGATTTTTCTCCTTATAGTATCTGGATCGTCCAGCAAATAAATCGATCCATTTGGGTTTTCATCTGATTTGGACATTTTTTTTGTGGGATCCTGTAGGGATTGAATTTTAGCTCCAATTGGTGGAATGTATGGCTCTGGAATTATGAATGTATCCCCATAGTCACGATTGAATCTCTCAGCGAGATCTCGCGTTAATTCTAGGTGCTGTTTTTGATCTTGTCCCACAGGAACTAGGTGTGTTTTGTAGAGCAAAATGTCAGCAGCCATCAGCAGAGGATATGCAAAGATGCCTGCTCCTATATTTTCACCTTTGCCTTTGGATTTGTCTTTGAATTGTGTCATTCGCTCCAACTCACCCATTCGAGCGATACATGTGAGAACCCATGCTAATTCTGCGTGTTGTGGTACATCTGATTGCACGAAAATGGTTGAAAAATCTAAATCAATTCCAGCTGCAAGGTATATTCTTGCTAACTCCAAGGTTTTTTTTCTCAAAATTTCCGGATCTTGTGGATTAGTTATAGCATGCAGGTTAACGATGCAGAAGAAGCTATCATAGTCTTTCTGCAATAGCACCCAATTTTTAATTGCGCCTAAGTAATTACCGATGTGTAGATTACCTGTTGGTTGAACACCGCTTAGAATTCTTTTCCTCATAACATCAGAAGTCTTATAAGTAAGATCAGAAATGGTCGGATTATCAATCCAAAAAGTCCAAAATAGACGAATAGTAGTAAAATTACAAAGCCGAATTGTTCTATTGTTTCCAGTATCGGCGTAAAGCTTTCTGGGAGGATGCTTGTCAGTATTTTGCCACCATCTAGAGGTGGAATTGGTAGGAGGTTGAAAACGAATAGCGAGAGATTCAGTAACATCATGTTACTTAGAAAGATAGCTACGGGATTTGTATCACTTGTAAAAAAATGTTCTAGGCTCATGCCTTGCCATATCATTATTTTGGTTATTATGAAGGCTATAATCAGCAAGAATAGATTTGCCAAGACTCCAGCGATTGAGACCATGAAATTTGCCAGTTTGTAATTGGTCCACTTACGTGGGTTTACAGGAGTTGGTTTTCCCCAACCTATCAGTGGAATACTGCCTAAAGCTCCTCCTATCGCCCCGAAAATGAAGCTGGCAATGGGTATTGCTATTGTTCCTATAGGATCAGCGTGCTTTATGGGATTGAGCGTTATTCTACCGAGCATCTGGGCGGTGTCATCACCAAATTTGTTTGACATCCATGCATGTGCTGCTTCATGTGCCGAAATAGCCAAAAGCAAAACCACCATGTAAATTACAAGGTGCGAAATTAATGCTGCGAAATCAGGGTTACTCATAATATCGAAATAAATTCCTCATTTGATTTTATGATTATTTGATTATTTTCGCCAATAATGTTTGATTTTAATATCCAACATTGGAAAAGGGACGTATTCTACATGTCTGCCTGA
Source organism: uncultured Blastocatellaceae bacterium (assembly GCA_964486055.1). GTDB lineage: Bacteria > Acidobacteriota > Blastocatellia > Pyrinomonadales > Pyrinomonadaceae > J014. The sequence continues at coordinate 190,638 of CAZALE010000002.1, read as the reverse complement.
TTCACGAAGCTTCTGTACCATAGGAATGGCTGCGTCTGCGTTTCTCGTGTGTACTATTATTGTTGCTGCTCTTTGTAATTGTGGATTCTTGTCTAAAAACTCAGCGATAGCGTATCCAGTGTTCTCATAATCGTTGTGATCATTCGATTCGTAGTGATGTGGGAGCAAGTCATGGTCGAGAAAGATTGCATCATAACTGCTCTCTGATAGTAACCGTTTAGCCTGCTCGACCGTTTCTGCAATATCCAAAGTATCACCGTAAAACCTGGACTTAAACCATTCATGTCTTCTGGGGTCATCATCTAGTAGAAACACGCGAATGGGGGCGCGCTCAGCTACTTCCGCTCGAAGACCTAATCTAATCAACAGTCTTTGCCAAACCTGCATTATTTGCATTTTACAATAAAACTACAAGGAATTTGGAATATGTAAAATCAATGAAAGTTGTTCGGGCCTCATCTAGAAATGATGGTTAGAAGGGATTTTTCGTTAAAGTGCTTTGAGGAAAGCTATTTTTCAAAAGTTAGGAAAAGGACTTGATCTAAATTTTTTGGTTTTTAGAGCTTAAGCCGGGGCCTTTATCATTTTCTGAATTTCCTGCTTTACATCCTGTATGCTTTTTCCCAATAAGTTCCTCCCGACAAAGAATGGGTTGTTTGTAACTTCCATGATAGTAAACTCAGGTTTTTTGAAAGATCTCATCTCCCTTTCCGTCTCAAAGAAGGCTTTGGCAATGTTTAGTCCCCATAAAGGCCATAAAAAGACATCTAGATGCATGATTACTCCATTAAGCTCATATAAATAACGATTGAATCTCAGTTCGTTACTTATGATTTGACCGTTTTTGTTTATTTTAACGTCTTCAAACTGTTCAAATATTTTATGTTCACTCTCGGTTAGATAAATTTCGTTGGTATACCATTGTGACAGATCTGCATTGCTTACAGGAAATCTTTTCTCCAGTATGTAGGTCCATTCTTTATTCTCAGGGGAGCGAATAGAACGAATTCGAAGATTTGTGTTTTCTATGTAATTGTCAAAATATTGTAAGTGACGACTAGAACGCTCCAATGGAGCTGGCAGACTCTCAAAGAGAAAAGCTCTTCTTCTTTCGATTCTGTAGGCTTCTTTCATAATGAGCTTGTGTTTTATAATCTTGAATCTATATTTTATCAAGCGTGAGGTTCTTATTCAGCAAGGAGAAACATTGTCATGAGAAAAATTGTCGTTGTATTACTTTTTGCATTTTTGATGGGATGCGACAGAGGCACTGAGACGGATAAAAACAGTTCTACAAATTCGAACACTCAATTAGAAGATAAAAGAGCTTCAGAAAGAGAGATAAGGACATCCAAGACTCCTGAAAGCACGCAGCTAAATGATGCTCCTACGCTAACACCAGTTATCAATGCATATTATCAAGCTCTGAAAAATAAGGATGAAAAGACTCTGAGGCAGCTGTTGTCATCTGATACGCTTAAATCTCTCGAGGTTGATATGAAAGCAGAGGGAAAAAAATCCCTCGTCGAATTCATCTCAGAGCTCGAAACGATACCTGAAAAACCATATGAGGTAAGAAACGAGGTCATAGAGGGTGATAAAGCAGTTGCTGAGATAAGAGGAGGTAACTACTTGGTTTGGACCAAGTTTTTATTCGTTAAGGAGAAAGGTGAGTGGAAAATCACTAATAAAAGTCCTGAGTTCGAGATCAAAAAGACTCAGTAAATTTTTAATTGATTATGTGAAATTTTCCTAAAAAAAGTTAATGAATTGATGAATTTTTTGCTCTGATAACTTGAAAAAATTTTAATTTTTGGTAGCATCAACAACTTGTTTGAGAAAAATTGTGATGTTTTTCTCAAACAACATCAAAACTTTAGAGGAGATAAAGAAAGGTTATGAAGAAGATATTGACTCTATCAGCGGTTGCATCATTAGCTTTGTTGATAGCTGCTTGCGGTGGTGAAACTACTACAAATACCAACGCAAATAAGGCAACAAATACTGCCGCTAATACTAATGCTGCCGTTACAAATACTACACCGGCTGCTAATGTTAGTACGACTACTACAACAACTACTACAACTACAACTACAGGGTCGAATACTAATACTGGCACTGCCGGTAACGCAGCAAATGCTCAACACAACACTAATACGAGTAAGCCAGCTAACACTGCCGGCAATACAAATGCCAATGCAGCTAAGCCGGCTAATGCCAATAAGTAAGGCTGACTTGTATTAGTCGTTCATTCCGCACTTTAAAAGGATTTTAAACTTTATCCTTTAAGTGTGCGGTAAAAAGACTGACGGCTTGGAGGTTGCCTTCCAAGCCGTTTTTTTGTTCTTTAATTCAATAGACCTGATTCAAGCTTTAGCTGCTTTGTAAGCTGGTAACGTTACGCGGGCTTTTGGTTCTTTTCTCAATCCAAGAGCCCAATCAGCTTGCATTAAGGTATGTATATCACGAGTGCCCTCATAGATTATCGCAGCTTTACAATTTCGGTAGTATCTTTCGACTGGATAGTCATTAGTATATCCGTTAGCTCCGTGAATCTCTATTGCCATCGATGCGGCTTTTTCGGAGCGGATTGTAGCCTGCCATTTAGCGAGAGATGCAGCTCTTGCGGATGGCTTACCTACATTCTTGAGCCATCCACACTTCAACCAAAGAAGATGGCACATTTGATAATCGGCTTCCATCTCTGCAATCTTTTGTTTGACTAATTGGAAGTTTGCTATTTTTTGTCCTTGTGCTTCGCGAGTGTTTGCGTAAGCGATAGAAGCGTCACGACATGCACGGATGACGCCGGTTGCCCCGGCAGCTACTGTATATCTTCCGTTTTCTAGGGCGAACATTGCGATTTTGAATCCCTCGCCCTCCATGCCAAGCATGTTTTCTTTCGGTACACGAACATCTTGAAGCGAGAAGTAACCAGTATTGCCGGCCTTAATTCCCATTTTGCCGTGTATGGTGCCTGATGAGAATCCTTTCATCCCGCGTTCGACTATAAAACAGCTAATTCCTGAATGGTCTCTCTGGCGTTTTTTCTCTTCGTCCGTCCAGCAGAAAAATAAGAAATGATCAGCTACATCGCCTAAAGAAATCCACATTTTCTCACCGTTTAGAATCCAATCATCACCATCACGCCGAGCATATGAGCGCATCCCTACTACATCACTACCAGCGTTTGGTTCGGTTAATCCAAATGTCGCTAATTTTTCTCCTTTCGCTTGCGGAACTAGATATTTCTGCTTTTGTTCTTCGGTCCCCCAACTCAATAAAGTTAGGGAGTTCAAGGCAACGTGTACACTCATTGCTACACGCATAAAAGTGTCACAAGCTTCTAGTTCCTCACAGGCGATCCCCAATGAAATGTAGTCAAAGCCTGCACCTGCGTATTTTTCTGGTATGCAGATCCCTAAAAGTCCTAGATCTGCCATTTTGTCGAATACAGAGCGTTCAAAATGCTCTTTTTCGTCCCATTCCTTAATGTATGGTTCTACTTCCCTCTGAACGAATTCTCTTACGGTTTTTTGCAAGGCCAGATGTTCTTCGGTAAATTCAAAATCAATCACAGCTCTATTCTTCCTTTCTCAAAATGATAAAATCTTCATTAACAGTTTAGCATTTTATTCTTTCGCTTATAAAACCTATGGACATGATTCCGATCGCAGAGGCTCTGAAGCTGATCGATGAAAATACCCCTGGTTTATCTACTGAGTTAATTTCAATAGAGGAGGCGCTAGGCAGAATTCTCGCAGAAGAAATTTTTGCAGACATGGATTTACCGCCCTTCGATCGTTCACAGATGGACGGATTTGCACTCAGATCTGTAGATGTTGCTTCAGCGCCGGTAAGGCTTAGAGTGATAGGCGAGTCCATAGCAGGCAAAGGTTTTGATGGAGAGGTGAAAGAGGGCGAAGCAGTCAAGATAATGACTGGTGCACGCGTTCCGATTGGAGCAGATGCTGTGCAGAAAATTGAACTTGCTAAAACTGAGAATGAATTTGTAGAGATACTGAAGAGTGTTGAGCCTAAGGAAAATATAGTCCTGCGAGGAGAGGAGATAAAGAAAGGCACGAGAGTCTTTTGTGTTGGTGAACAAGTTGCCGAGCGAATGATCCCAACGCTGGCCTCATTTGGATATAAGCAAATAAAGGTTTATCAACGGCCGATTGTTTTGATATTGTCTACCGGGTCGGAATTAGTAGAAATTGATAAAAAACCGATGAGGGACGAAATCAGAAATTCTAACTCTATTATGCTTTACTCATTTCTGAGGAAAATGGGAATTGAGGCAGAAATATTGCCCAATTTGCCCGATGATAAAAATGCTCTAGCCGATTTAATAGCCGAAAAAATCTTATCCGATAATAAACAGAAGCTTTTAATAACCACTGGAGGGGTATCAGTAGGCGATTACGATTTTACGAAGACAATATTCAAGCAGATAGGAGCGCAGGTTTTCTTTGAGCGAGTTTTTTTAAAGCCTGGAAAGCCAAGCGTGTTTGCTAAACTCGGTCAGTCCCTGATTTTTGGGTTACCTGGCAATCCGGTCTCAGCAGCCGTGACTTTTTACTTATTCGTTCGAAGAGCTGTTTTGAGGATGCAAAGAGCCGTTAATGTCGAGTTGAGAAAAGGATTTGCAGTTGTGAAGGAAAGATTAAGGGCGACTAAGGATAGAGATGCTGTTTTACCCGCTTTTGTTTCGACAGATGAAAGAGGTAGATTAGTTGTTGAGTCACTCAGGTTTGCTGGTTCGTCAAATTTTATAGCATTCGCCCGCTCTAATGCTTTAGTTCATATTCCTGCAAAACGCGATTTAGAGAAAGAAGAAATCGCTCAGATTTGGTTTTTGGATTAATTTTAAAAAGTTCCGTACATGTTGAGGTATTAAAAAACTATGGCTGATGAGTTTGAGAAACTATTGGATACGATGAGAACGCTAAGATCGCCCGGGGGCTGTCCTTGGGATAGAGAGCAGACTCATAAAAGTTTGGCCCCTTATTTGATAGAAGAGTGTTATGAGGCTTTCTCTGCGATTGAGAAAGTCGAAAGCGATCCAGAGGCGCTGAAAGAGGAATTAGGTGACATTCTCCTGCAGGTAGTTTTTCATTCGCTTATAGCAGAGGAACGCGGAGATTTCAACATCAGAGATGTTGTAGGCGGTGTGACTCAGAAATTGATCCTACGTCATCCCCACGTTTTCGGCGATGAAAAATTCACGCATGCTGAGGAGGTCTTGAGAAATTGGGATAGATTAAAAGCAATTCAAAGAGAAATAACTAGTGGCAAACCTAAGGAGCAAAAGTCTATCCTAGAGTCTGTGCCTATCCATTTTCCTGCCCTTTTAGAAGCTTTGAAGTTAAGTAAAGAAGCAGCTAAAGTTGGATTTGATTGGCAGGATATTGACGGTGTGTTCCGCAAAATCGAGGAGGAAATTAATGAATTGAAAGAAGCATTGAATCGCGGCCAGCAATTTGAAGTTGAGGAAGAGATAGGCGACCTGCTTTTCGCGGTGGTTAATTTGGCAAGGAAGCTAGGAGTAGAGCCAGAGACAGCCCTTAAAAAGGCCAATATAAAATTTAGAGAGCGGTTTCAGAAAGTCGAGGAGCTACTGGGTCAAGATGGAAAGAATCTAGAAGGAGCTACTTTGGAAGAGATGGATCAATTGTGGGAGAAAGCGAAAAAATAGCCATGGATTTTGAAGATTTCAATTTGGTCTCTATTGGTAAAAAATATCCGCTCTTGATTCAAAACCTATCACACTTAGCGAATGGAGAGGAGTACTTACGGCGGATATGGGCTTTAGAGCAGCGATGGAAATCTTTCGTAGAAAATCCTAAACATTTTGACGAGATTGTTATCTTTGATTACGAGCCTAGAAATGTTGATGTAGAGAGGGGATTTGACATTATCTACGCGGGAGGTACGCTCGGACTTTTGCATGCCACTCTAATGAGTCTCAAATATTCAAGAAGAGTGCTGGTTTTCGATGCCTTTAAGGTTGGTAAAACCCACCGTGATTGGAATATTTCCGATGAGGAATTGCAAGAGTTTGTAAAATCTGGACTTTTTACCCAAGAGGAGTTACAAAGAGCCATCGTAAATCGTTACAGGTACGGTTTCGTTAAATTTTATGACGCGAATTCAAAAGTAAAGGCTCCGCCCTTCCGAATGGAAAACGTTCTCAATGTAGCGATAGACGCTGATAAACTCTTATCTTTGGCTTCAGAGAAAATAAGAAACACCAACTCGAAGATAGTTGATTATTTGAAGCTCACCCGAGTTTACGTCTTAAGGCATGAAGTTTTAGTTGAGTGTGAGGAGGTCAAAACTAAAAGGAAAAGATTTTTTGCTGGGAGATTATTAATAGACGCGACGGGTACTAATTCCAATATTTCACGACAATTAAACTCAGGTTGTTCAATTACTCATGTATGTCCCACGGTTGGGACGGTTGCCAAAGGTTTTGAGCGTGGTTTTGATAAGAATGAAGTTGATTTTTCAGTCGGCGAGATATTAGTTTCTACGGAAGATATAACGGATGGGCGACAACTGATCTGGGAAGGATTCGCTGGTGATCCTCTGAGAGATGAATACACAACGTACTTGTTTTTCTATGATTCAGTTGATTCTAGCACCGATAAATCCTTGTTTAGGCTTTTTGAGGAGTATTTTGAGAAATTGCCACAATACAAGGCCAGAGGCGGAAGTTGGAGGGTTGTTAAGCCAGTATTTGGATATATTCCTAGCTTTCATCATAAGGGTTGGAGGAATTTGAAGCAGGTAGCTGTGGATAGAGTGTTGCTAATGGGCGATGCCGCTGGGTTATCAAGTCCTCTTACGTTTTGTGGTTTTGGCTCTTTTGTTAGAAATTTTCGGAAGCTGACTACTCTAACTCAGCAAGCCCTGGAGAGTAACGAGCTTAATCAGTCCAGCTTATCAAATATCTGTGCGTATGAATCCAATGTAGCTCAAATGGCAAGCCTTGCCGAATTCATGCGTCCGACGCCGAAGAGTAAGCCGTCAGTGGTTAATGAGACCATGAACGCTGTGATGATGGCGCTCAGCAAACTTGAACCAGAGATAGCAAGAGAGCTTTTCCAAGATAGGATGCGCTTTGCTTCATTTAAACAATTACTAATAAAGACTGCTACTTTGCATCCGAAGGTATTTAAATTGATGTTTGAACACCTTGGTATCAAGGGGGCTTTTTGGTGGATTGCAAACATCCTCGAGGCGTTTTTGGATGAGAGAAAACTTGATTTTAGAGCCATTGGAAATATTGAGAAAGAAGGCTAGATTTGATCACCTTTCAAGCTCTGAAAGATTTGGCTGATAAATCCTGATGAAGTTCTGAGTGCAGTTTTGCAAAAGAGAAATGAGGTTCTTGAGCAATTTTATCGCGGGCAAAGTTCTATTGCGGGATTTCTTTTATTATGCGGTTTTTGCCTTTTGCGAGTGAGTTAATTATCTCGTCCGATTTTGCTAGTTCAACCTTAGAAGTTATGACTTTTGAGACTCTTTTTGGCAGGATAATTGGGGCTAGGTTGGCAACTGCATCAGCCAAAGCAACAATGTCTCCGCCGCCAGACCAATGCTGGCGGACAATTTCTTCTTCAGTGTTATTAATTAGTCTCAGAACAGTAAGCGCTATCAGATAAATGTCATCGACTTGTCCAACAAATGGAATAAGGTCTGGTAGAAAATCGAGCGGAGCTATGGCGTAGACGATGGCTGCTAGTAAAAGCGCTTTTTCAGTCTTCGGCACGCGTGGATCTTTGATCAGTCTTCCCAGTAGTAATAGTAGATTCGGAAGAAAGAGCAAAAGATTTTTAATCCTCGACTTTAGATGAATTTTAGCCGTTTGCTTCTTTTCTGTTTTATTCATCTCGCCGTGCACATCAAGAAGTTTAGAATTTACCTCGGCTAGATTGCAAGTTTCAGATCAGAAAGTTTCTATGTTAAATTTTGTTTTGTTATGATCCTGGAAAAGATAAGATCAAAGGCCTCCTCAGACATTCAGCATATTCTCTTACCTGAGGGAGAAGATAAAAGAACAGTGATAGCAGCAGAGATTTGCACCAAGAACAAGATAGCTAAAATAACTCTTCTTGGTGACGAGGAAAAGATACGTGCGGTTGCTAGAGACGCCGGTGTAAATCTGAATGGGATATCGATTCTTGATCATCGAAAAGATCCTAATTTCGGAAAAATAGCACAGTATTACCACGAAATCAGGCGTTCAAAGGGAGTAACACTTGAAGAAGCAGAGATAACCGTTAGAGATCCTCTGTATTACGCAAATCTTCTAGTTAGATTAGGAAAAGCCGATGGATCAGTTGCAGGCGCTACTAACACAACGGCTCATACAGTAGCAGCAGCCATCAGATGTATAGGTTTAAGAGATGGATTTAGAATAGTCTCCTCATTTTTTCTGATGGTAGTTCCAGACAAGAAATTTGGTGTAGATGGCGCTATGATTTATTCAGATTGTGGCGTGGTGATCGAACCTACAGCATCTGAGTTGGCTGAGATAGCTATTGCATCAGCCGAATCCTGCAGAACTTTTCTCGATGCAGAGCCATGCATTGCCTTACTCTCCTTTTCTACTAAGGGAAGTGCGAAGCATAAATCGATCGATAAAATTGTGGAAGCAGTAAAAACAGTCAGAGCTCGCAAACCCGATTTGCAGATAGACGGTGAACTGCAGGCCGATGCGGCCCTGATACCGTCAGTTGCAGCCTCTAAGGCGCCAGGAAGTCAAGTAGCCGGCAGGGCTAACGTGCTCATATTTCCCGACCTAAACTCTGGTAATATTGCGTATAAATTGACTGAACGACTCACGGGTGGCATCGCGATCGGACCTATACTGCAAGGACTGGATCGCCCATGTAACGACTTATCTCGTGGTTGTAAGGCTGAGGATATAGTAGACGCCGTAGCGATCACTGCTGTTCAATCACAAGCCAGAAAAAGGCAGATGGTCGGGGCTTGATTTTCTTAGAGCAAACAAGGGTTACTTTTGTGCGAATTCAATCCTCGATGTCCGTGGCGTTGAATGCCAAGGCTGTTTTCAACTATCATCTCAGAGACCATTCTAGCTGAAAGTAGAACTAGAGGAATTCCGCCTCCTGGATGTGCGGCACCACCGACGAAGTAAAGATTATCTATCTCTCTAGATTTGTTTGGTATTCTGAGAAACGCAGATAAGATGCCATTTGAGGAGATTCCATAGATTGAACCCTTATTTGAGCGTGTGTTTTGAGCGAAATCTTCAGGGGTAATGGTAGCCTCGAATTCGATAGACTTTTCAAGTCCATCTAAGCCGGCTTTCTCGAGTTTTCCTATTATTAAGTCCCGATAAGGCTTTTTATAATGGCTCCAATTTACTTTTTCGGTCAGATATGGAGCATTTACCATGATAAATAAGTTCTCACAACCATCCGGTGCTTGTGTAGAATCTGTCTTTGACGTAGCGCAAACATATATGGTGGGATTATCTGGCGGTAATAGTTTGTCAAAGATTTGCTCGAATTCTGCCCCGTAGTCTTTGGAAAAGAAGATATTGTGGTGAGCAAGAGTTGGGAAGCGTTTTTTAGCACCTATCATCAGCACAAACCCGCTGCATGATGGTTCACGATTTACAAAACGGTTGTTGATTGAGAGTAATCTCCGGTAAGTTTCTACTCCATCGGCATTAGAAACAATGTAATGTGCTTTTAAAGTTTTGTCTGGAGTTTCGACTGCGATGGCTCTGGAGCCCTCAACCACTATTTTTTTCACTTCGGTTTTGGTCAAGATGCTTACACCGAGTTCTCGAGCTAGCTTTTCTAGTGATCTAGGGATCTCATAGATTCCTCCTATCGGATACCAAGCACCGAAACCAAGCTCTACGTATGGAATCAATGCAAAGGTTGCGGGGATTTTATAAGGTGACGATCCATTGTAGGTCGCGTATCGATTAAATAGTTGGCGTAACTTTGGTGAGCGAAAATAGCTCTTGTTGTGTTTGTCTAGTGTTTTCAGCGATGAAATTCTCAGTAAATCTAATAAGTTCTTAAAAAATCTACCGTTTGATGGTGACAGAATTTTTGGCAGCTTGTTCAAACTAGTGGCTAGAAAGGTGCGTTTTGAAATCTCATATTTTGCTCTGGCGTCGCGTATGTAAGTGTCAAAGGAGGCTAGATCGTCCGGCGCAATCTGAGCAATTGCTTTTTTGGTCAGCTCTAAATCTTTATATATGTCTAATGTGGTGCCATCCTCCCAGAAGTATCTACAGATTGGATCCAAAGGAACTAAGCTTAGGTATTCAGTGAGATCCCTCCCACAGAAACTAAAAAGTTCCTGAAGTATCTCTGGCAAGGTAAGAAGCGATGCCCCCGTGTCAAACCTATAACCATTTGCTTCAATTAAATTAACTTTGCCGCCCAGCCTCTCATTTTTTTCTATAATGGTCACGGGAAATCCAGATTTTGCTAGACGACATGCTGTTGCGAGTCCTCCTAATCCACCACCTATTACGATTACTTCTTTCATTCACTAGCCTGCCTTAAATCAAATCCTATTTTTATCATGAGACTTTATGATACAATCAAGTCAACCATTGATTTCAAGTTTCATTTGAAACGTACAGCAAATTGGAGGAAGCATGAAACTTTGTCCTTCATGTCAGACCGAGTATGAAGATGAAATAATTCGATTTTGTCCAAGGGACGGCACGCCAGTAGTCGACAAAAATAACCCTGACTTCTCTGTACAACCTGACTTCGGGGAGGAAACCATCATAAGGCACAATCGTCAAGCCTCACAAGACTTCAAACCGCACATCATTATCCCAGCAAGTGAGCCGGATTACTCCGTTGCCAGATATCAAGAACCCTTTTACACCCAGAACGGCCAGTCGAGCAATTTGACAAGTGTGATTTTATTGACGATTGTAGCCACTGTTTCCTTGCTGGGCATAGGATTTTTTGCAGGTTACTTGGTTTTTTCTAATAGATCAAATGATAAAAACGCAGTCTCGAATACTAATGCTAATCAAAACATTAACGTCAACAGGGCTGTAAATGGTAACACGAATTATGGATTCAATGGATCTGTAACCAACATGAGTATTAACGGCAATTTGAGGCCATCACCGACGAAAACACCAATACCGACTCCATCAGTCACTCCTACACCGCCAACACCGCAAGGGAATTCGAACAATTTTATCATACCTGCGCCCTCGCCCTTTTTTACTCCGTCTGCCAAACCGTCAGCGTCCGCAACGCCAACGAAAATAATTTAGTCATTAACAAGCTGATCTTGAGGCGAGAGTTGAAAATCTTGTGCTATCATTGAACAAGGAATGCAAATAATAAAAGTTAATTCGAAGAAACGAGAGGAGCTGATAGACGTAACCGAAGAGGTCGAGAAGTTTATTCCCTCTGAGGGTGAAGGTATCTGCTATCTTTTTGTCCAGCACACCACATGCGGCATTACCATCAACGAAAATGCTGATCCTGACGTACCTCATGACATTTTATTATTCTTGAATAAAACTATACCACAATACTATCAGGGTTTTCGTCACTTCGAACATAATTCGGATGCTCACATAAAGGCTTCTCTAATTGGTTCGTCGACGATAGTTCCATTTCACAGTGGTCGATTGCTACTGGGAAGATGGCAAGGCATTTTTTTGTGTGAATTCGATGGCCCAAGAGAAAGAAAAATAGTTTTACACGTTTTAAGTCAATCAATTAAATAATTCTCTGTTTTGTCCTGTCTTTATGACTTAAATGGCTTTCCTATTTGAAAAACTTATGGAAATTTTTCATAAGTTATGGCTTCTCTGATTGCGTTTCAGAATCATTTTTTGTATATTTTTAAGAAGCCTTTAAAAGATCTTTTCTAACTCGTTGACTGAAAGAGCTAGTTTACCTGATTGAGTTAAACTTTAACTTTTTAAGTCGTCAGCAGCTTGACGAGTTAGAGAACAAGATCTTTGAGGAGGGATGAAATGAATATGTGGAAAAAATTAGATGAAACAAGAAAAGGTTTATCGATAAGTTTGCTCACGATTGGATTGATGCTGGGAGTAATATTAATCCCATGGCTATTCCAATCTGAGGCAAGCACACAAAGCAAAGTCCCCCAAAAAGGGATCCAAAGAACAGAAAGCCATGAGGAAGGATTAGAAAATTACGACATTCGTGAAGATAATTCGAAACAAGCGCATTTGATTCTGCAAGAATTTCGCGAAAAAGCTGGTAAAGATGCCGCAGCAGTTGCGGATATAAGAGAAGGTTTTGTGCGTGGAGAGAAGGCTCTACAGAGCAGAATCCCACATGTGAAATTTGAATACAACACCGATATAAAAATTCCTGAGGTTATCACACCTGATGTATGGAGAAACGAAATAGCAACACTTACAGAACCCTCGCAGATGAAGCGTTCTGAAATATTGCGTAACTTCGTTAAGCAGTACAATGACTTGTTTGGAATTACTGACGATCAAGCGAATTCATTAGTGGTGACAGCCGATTACGAGAACCCTGCCGGTAACATGGGCTTTGCTCATCTCGAGCAAAGAATCAATGGGATCCCAGTGTTCCGTGGTGAAGTTAAGGCAGGTTTTACTAAAAATCGTGAGATTCTGCGTATCATAAATAATCTTGCACCGGGACTCGATTACCAGAATGTTTCTACAGATTTTGGAAATCCTGCTGACGCTGTTGTTGCGGCGGCTAGATATGCCAATTACGAACTCAAGCAGGATGACACTGTTATAAATCAAGCTGTGTCAAATGATCTGAAAGTCAAATTCGGACGTGGCGGTGATTGGGACATCACAGCCGAAAAAATGTATTTTCCGACTGAACCTGGTGTTGCTGTCCCAGCCTGGAGAGTGCTGATCTGGAAACCTGTGAATGCTTATTACGTCATAGTAGACGCGAAAACCGGTGTAATGCTATGGCGCAAGAACATCACTGAGGATCAGACTCAGTCTGCGACTTATAATGTTTATGCAAATCCTAATGCATTTATTCCAGTGCATGACAGTCCTGCTCCTTTTACACCTGGCCCGACCGATCCGACAACCGCTACTCAAGCACCTGTGATAAGCCGTGTAGATATAACCCGCATTGGGAATGAGTCTCCGTACACGTTTAATAATCTCGGTTGGATCACTGATGGACAAAACGTAACGGACGGTAATGCTGTTGAGGCTGGTATTGACCGTGACGGAACGAATGGAGTAGACGCTCCACAAACTGGCAATCCGAATAGAGTATTTACAACATCATCACCTGCGTGGAATCCTCCCCCAGGAAATCCCGCTCCCGGAGATGATCCACTGACAACACAAGCTCAAAGAGGAGCTGTCATTCAGATGTTTTACGTGATGAATTGGTATCACGATGAACTCTATCGCTTAGGTTTTACAGAATCAGCCTTTAACTTTCAGAATGACAACTTTGGAAGAGGTGGTCTAGGTGGAGACCGAGTTTCAGCTGAAGGACAGGATTCTTCAGGAACTAACAATGCTAACTTTTCGACACCGGCCGATGGTGGACGTGGAAGGATGCAAATGTACATTTGGACAGGACCAACCCCTGACTACGACGGTACCACCGATGCTGATGTCATAATTCATGAAGTCACACACGGAACTTCCAATAGACTCCATGGGAACGCAAGTGGTTTGACTTCAAATATGTCCCGTGGTATGGGCGAAGGTTGGTCTGATTTTTACGCTCATGTGATGTTGAGCGAACCAACCGATCCGATAAACGGAATCTATACAACAGGCGGTTATGTCACTTATCTAATAACAGCTGGGTTTACAGCAAACTACTACTACGGTATTCGTCGTTTTCCGAAGGCTGTTATTTCATTCACTGGTGGACCAAATCGTCCAGCTTGTAATAATGGACCTTGTCCGCACAACCCGCTAACCTTTAGGCACTTAAATTCAAACTGCAACACTGAAATAGGAACAACCACAACTGCGAATATTAGCGCCTTCCCGCGTGGTCCTATAGGTTCTTCTACTTGTGACCAGGTCCACAATGCTGGTGAAATATGGAGTTCAGCTCTTTGGGAAGTTCGTGCTTTGATGGTGCAACGTCTCGGTTGGGCAAATGGGACGAGATGTGTTCTTCAGGTAGTTACTGATGGCATGAAGCTTGCTCCCTTAAACCCAACATTTTTGCAAGAGCGTGATGCTATAATCCAAGCTGCAAACTCACTCCCCAACTTTTGCGGAACTTCATCTAGCAATGTCAGCGATGTTAGAGAAGGTTTCCGCCGTCGCGGTATGGGCTTCAGCGCTAGTATACAATCAACATCGCCAGCGCAAGTCACTGAAGCATTCGACTTCCCGAATGTTCAATATACGGATCCACTGGTAGTAAGCGATGCCCCTGGCGACAACGATGGCTATCCGGAGCCAGGTGAAAACCTTCTGATAAGCGTTTCAGTAAGAAACAACACGGGTTCAACCATTAATAATGTTTTCGCTAACATCAATGGTGGACCAAATGTCAGCTATGGAAATATAGCTGATGGTCAAACTGTAACAAGACAAATTCCATACACAGTTCCAGCGGCTGCGCCATGCGGCAGCATGCATCAGATTCAAATAAATGTTTCAAGCGACGTAGGAGCTCAACCTCCTGTAACTAAAGAGTTCCGTTTAGGAGCACCCGTCGGTGGTCCTCCTGTCACTTTCTCGAATACTCAAGCGTTAACAATACCAGATAGTGGTCCATCTTCCCCATACGGAACGACGATCAATGTTTCCGGTTTAAGCGGTAACAAGAAGATTAAATTTGAAGTAACTGGTATTACCCACACCTTCCCAGGTGACTTGGATTTCTTACTAGTTGGCCCAGGAGGACAAAAATATATTTTCTTATCTGACTCGGGTGGTGGTGGTGACGTTACTAACTTAACGTTCACCTTGAGTGATTCTGCAACTCAACAACCTTCAACTTCACAATGGGTTGCGGGTGAATTCTTACCCTACAATTCTGGAGCTAACGATCCATTTCCATCACCTGCTCCTACAGGCCCTTATGCTAATGCAGCTCCTGCCGGAACTGACACATTTACCTCCGTTTTTGGAACTAACGGGAGTAATTTGAATGGCACCTGGACTCTCTACCTTGTTGACGACGCCAGCGGTGACTCTGGATCAATGGCAGGATGGAAATTAACATTTGAATCTGATGATTACACCTGTAGCTTATCGCCTAGTGTCAAATCGAGGGCTGATTTCGACGGCGATGGGAAGACTGACCTATCAGTTTATCGTTCTTCGAATAACACCTGGTATTTACAACGCTCTACAGCAGGATTCACCGCTGTTTTGTGGGGTTCAGGTAGCGATATTCCAGCTCCTGCAGATTATGATGGTGATGGGAAGACAGATGTAGCTGTTTTCCGTGGCAACAATACCCCGGGCCAATTTGACTTCTTTGTTTTGAGAAGTAGCACGAATACTCTGCTATCGGTTGAATGGGGATTGAATGGTGATAAAGTAGTACCAGGTGACTATGATGGTGACGGTAAAGCTGATTTCGCACTTTATAGACCATCTGATCAGTTCTGGTATATCTTAAAGGGAAGTGACTTCACCATTCTTTCGATGACGAAATTCGGTCAAGCAGGCGATATTCCAGTTGCAGGAGATTTTGATGGAGATGGTAAGAGTGATTTAACTGTGTTCCGCAATGGAACTTGGATTACACGAAGATCAAGCGATGGCAATATTGTCTTTGTTAACTGGGGACTTTCGACAGATCTGCCTGTACCTGCTGACTACGACAATGACAACAAAGATGACATTGCTGTATTTAGGCCATCGAATGGGTTCTGGTATATCCTGAGAAGCAGTAATGGACAGGCTCAGTTTGTCCAATTCGGAGCTTCAGGAGATGTCCCAGTTCCCGGTGATTACGACGGTGACGGAGCGGATGACATAGCTGTCTACCGCAGTGGCACTTGGTACGTTAATCGCTCAACTTCCGGCCTGCTTGTAAGCTCATTCGGCTTGTCAAGCGATACACCGCTACCGAAGACTTACATTCCATAGTGTGTAAGTCTAGATAGAATAAGAGCCGGTGGGGAAATTGCCTCATCGGCTCTTTGTTTTTCAGGCTAAATAAGGTGATTTTATGTGTCCTCTTTGCTCGGGTGACTCGATAGAAATTTTTTCAGCAAAAGGTTTTCCAATACATGATTGCATCTCGTGTGGACATCGCTTTGCGAATTTTGATGTAAGCCAGGAGAAACTAAGTGGGATTTATTCAGATGAGTATTTTGTGGGTGGAGAGGCAGGATACTCTGACTATTTGGCTGATTGTGACTTGTTGAGAACGCGTGGAAGATACTATGCGCGCTTATTGAACAATTTTATGTCTAGAGGGACTTTGTTGGATGTTGGCGCAGCGGCTGGTTGCATATTACTTGGATTCCGAGATGAGGGTTGGGAAGGAATCGGTGTTGAGATTAATCCTGGTATGGCTAAATACGGTCGAGAAAATTTCGGATTAGAAATAAAGACTGGATTCTTTGAGGAACTCGATTTCAATTCGAATTTTAATTTAATCACGATGATTCAGGTTGTTGCTCATTTTCGTAATCCTTTAAAAGCCTTTGACAAGGCATATGAGATCCTCGTAGATAAAGGTTTTTTGCTGATAGAGACATGGAATTTCAAAAGTTTAACCGCTCGGATTTTTGGCAAGCACTGGCATGAATATTCTCCGCCGAGTGTTTTACACTGGTTTTCACCAGAAACTCTAGAACGCTCGTTATTCAAGGTTGGTTTCAGAATGATAGCCGAAGGACGCCCCGTAAAGAAGATTTCAGGTAGACATGCCAAATCCTTGTTGAAATATCGGTTAGGCGAGAAAGTACATCCTTTGATTAAATGGATTCCCGATGGAATAACCTTCAGATATCCCGCTGAGGATCTCTTCTGGGCTCTGTTTCAAAAACAATGAGGAAAATATCAATTGTTTTATTAATTCTACTACACGCATTAATCGCGATGTTGTTATCAGCAAATCTGAACGTATGGGCTGATGAAGCTTCATCACTTTTTACAACAAATGCACCAATCCTAGAAGTTTTGAAAAACTCGTTGGTAATAGAGAAACAAGCCCCGTTGTACTTTCTGATTTTAGCTCTTTGGAGAACAATTGATGACTCTTTTTTATGGGCACGTTTGCTTTCAATCATTTTCAGCTTGTTTAGCATAAAGATTTTTGCTGAGCTTGTAGAAAGATTCGTCCCAAAAGGTTTTGTTTACCTATTTACTGTCTTTTTCTCCCTTCATCCCTTTTTGATATGGGCAAGTAGTGAAATAAGAGTCTACTCGCTGACAATTCTGTTATCGTTATTGCTACTTAAGATCTTTGTTGCTGAGTATCTTGATGAAAGTTTTTCCAGGAAGAATAGTTTTCTAATGATTTTAACGGCAGTCATTGCTGTTTACACGAATTACTATCTGGTTTTCATTCTACTCGGTTTTTTCTTGTATTTGCTTTTAACAGCGAGGAAAGTCAAAGTATTCAGATTTCTGCGCGAAATGTTTGTAGTAACTCTTCTGAGCATACCGTTGATTTTCATCATCATTGAGCAAGTAAATTGGATTACTTCAGATAGCTTTCG
>CAZALE010000002.1:126178-172862 GCA_964486055.1 uncultured Blastocatellaceae bacterium | reverse complement strand
CGTTGATTTTCATCATCATTGAGCAAGTAAATTGGATTACTTCAGATAGCTTTCGAAGAGATACATCCATCCTTGAGGGCATGAAGAATTTGTGGAATATTTTTTTAACTTTCATCTTTCCGATGGGGATTTTTCCACCCGATGAACAACAAACAGTCGTAGTAAGCGTGAGAAATTGGCTTGTTAGGCTTTTCCTTCTGGCTATCATGGTTTTAGCGTTTAGATGGAGAAGGGAAATTTTTAATTCTGAATTTGAAGCATTGGTAGTAATTTTTCTGACAATTGGGTCATGTCTATTGATTTCATATTTCTTGTTGGGTATCACTTATGTGCAAGTTCGTCATGCATCGGTTTGGTTTATTACTGTAATTTTTTTATTGATGTTCGTGCTGTCGAGGATTCCGTCTAGAAGGTTACTTTTTTCGTTTGCATGTTTAAATGCCCTCATGTTTGCTTATTCTTTCTATTTAGAGTATTCTCCCATGGCGAAACGTGGCGATTGGATGAGAATTGCACGGTTTATAGAAGCGAGGGAAACTGAAAATCAGCCCGTTATAGTTTTTCAAGCATACGATGCATTGGCTCTCATGGCTCACTATCGAGGAATTAATAAAATCCTGCCGGATGAGCAATTTTTTAAATGGGGATTAGAGTCAAATCCGGGAAGCGAAGCTGCATTCAGGAAGCAAATTAGTTTCATCATTTCTAAGATTCCAGTAGATGCTGAAGAGATATGGCTCGCTACTGATGAGACATGTCAGAATCCAAAAACCCAAGCAGCCTGTGCAGACTTGGAAAATTTCATCAGCTCAAATTACACTATTTTGTTGCAAAAAGATTTTTATCTTGAAAGATTAAGGCTTTTGAGAAGGAAACCATGAATAACGGTAATCAAGAGAAACAGCTCAGGCGTTGTTTTGAATGTGATCGTGAAACGAGGTATTACAACGTCTTTATTACCCCAACCAATGAGGAGAAAGTTATTTGTTGGGAATGCTTGAGAAGAGAAGAGAGGGGATTTTTCGCTAAGAAAGATTTCCGCCGTATGTCGCGTTTTGGCGTAATTCCTAGATGAAAAAACTGTGGGTTGTCGTGATTGCAGGCAGACGTCTGACAGAGGGAATGTTTTTGTATGGCGGTGAGGAATATCGTGGAGTATCCGAATGAAGTTCTGTTAAAGTCAGGAAAACCCGTGGAGAGTTTTGATGAGGAATTAGTACAATTATGCGAGGACATGTTCGAGACGATGTATGCAGCTAAGGGAGTGGGTTTAGCTGCCCCTCAAATAGGTATCTCCTTGAGGCTTTTTGTGATGGATTGTGACGGTGTCAAGCTAGTCGCAGCGAATCCTCAAATAATAGAAGTTGAAGGCGAACAATCGGGTGAGGAAGGATGTTTATCGATTGGGAAAGTCCCCGCAGTAGTTGTGCGCCCAAATAAAGTCACCATACGTGCTCAGGACATTGAGGGTAATTGGTTTGAAAAAACCGCAGAAGGATTGATAGCTAGATGTTTTTTGCATGAAACTGATCACTGCGACGGTAAGCTTTTCATCAATCACCTACCGAAAATGCGACGTGAAATGTTAATCAAAAAATTTTTTAAAGAGAAAAGAATTAAGTGAAATTCTTGTTAATTGTTTGCGAGACCTTCAAACATAGATTACAATTGCCAGTTTGGCTTTGATTTGAGCCAAATTTAAAAGTTTTAGATTACACAAGGAGTATTTATGAAAAAAGTAGGAATTTTAGTAGGACGAGAAAAAAGTTTTCCAGAGGCCATTATCAAAAGCATAAATGAGCGAGGACAAGGTGAAGTTGTGGCTGAAATGATGAAGGTTGGCGGCATACCGCTAAATCAAGAGAGAAAATATGACATAATCATCGATAGAATATCTCACGAAGTGCCTTATTACCGAGCCATGCTTAAAAGGATGGCATTAGAGGGAACCTATGTGATCAATAATCCCTTCTGGTGGTCAGCCGATGATAAGTTCTTTAATTACAGTTTAGCAGCGAAATTAGGCGTGGCAATTCCGAAGACCGTTTTGCTTCCGCAACACTCTTATATACCTGACATTGTAAGCGAGTCATTAAGAAACTTGGAGTTCCCATTGGATTGGCAGGGAATAGTTGATTATGTAGGCTTTCCTGCATTTTTAAAACCGCACGATGGTGGCGGATGGAAGATGGTTTCCAAAATTCATTCTTTAGAGCAGCTTTGGTATCAATACAATCAGACTGGGACTCGCTGCATGGTGCTACAAGAAGCGATTGATTATGATAAGTTCGTTCGGTGCTATTGCGTTGGACAAAAGAAAGTGTTGATAATGCCATACGACCCAACGAAACCTTATCTTTCTGGTCAACAATATGTTCAGATAGAAAATTACCTTGAGCCGGAATTAGCTCAAAGAGTGGAATCCGACGTGATAAAAATATGTCAAGCTCTTGGATATGACATCAACACCGTTGAATTTGCGATAAAAGATGGTGTGCCCTATGCAATCGACTTCATGAATCCTGCACCCGATGCAGAGTTAGCCTCTGTCGGAGAATATAATCATAACTGGTTTGTTAATGCTGTTACAGACTTTGTTTTTGAAAAGTTAAGCAAAGAGATTCCGCAACCTGAGTATCGCTGGATTTCATTGCTAAACGGCGTAAATGCCGTGGAAAAAAAAAAGGTAGGGACTAAAAAATCATCAAGCAAAAAGACGAGCAACGCTTCAAAGAAGGTAAGTAGCGCCTCGCGAAAGAGGTCCAGGCCTTCGACTGAGGATGTTAGTACTAATCAGGAAGTGAAGACCAAAACCGCGCGTGGTTAGTAAGGTATAACTAAAAGTGGCAGTCTACTTAGACTGCCACTTTATTTTTAAGGATCTAGCAAAGAAAGATGAAGGATGTAATATCTTTTCTGAAAAAACTTTACGGAAAGGCGTCGGAGGATGAGATATCTAGTCATGCGGCTCAGATTGCTTTTTATTTTTTCTTCTCTATCTTTCCCCTGATTCTGTTTTTAATAACCCTTTTTGGGTTACTTTTGAAAAATTCGGATGAACTTCAGCTTAGTCTTTTTGCTAGGTTAAGACAGGTAATGCCTGAATCTGCATACGGATTAATTGAAAAAACTCTACAAGAAGTTACCGAAAGAAGCTCTGGTGGTAAACTAACGTTAGGAATTTTAGCTGTTTTATGGTCTGCTTCAGCAGGTTTCGATAGTATCGGCTCTGCTCTTAACAAAATTTACAATTTTCAGGAGACTAGACCGTGGTGGCTTATTAAATTAATCTCTTTATCTCTAACGTTTATCGTAGGTGTGCTTATCTGCATTGTCTTCTTCATCAGCTTTTATGGAGTTAGCTCTTTTTCTGGAGACAAGCTCGCCTCAGATTTTATTGAAAATTCGCTGATTTTAGTGGCATTATTTTTCATCTTTGCATTAGTTGATAATCTTTGCCCTAATCGAGGTAAGAAGGGCTGGAGATGGATATCTTGGGGAGCTTTATTTTCGATTTCTTCCTGGTTATTAGTTTCTTTAGGGTTCAATGTTTACCTTAAGTACTTCAACACATATGCGCGAATATATGGCTCGCTAGGAGCAGTAATCATACTCATGATCTGGTTTTATTTGTCTGCAATGATGATTCTCATAGGTGCTGAGATAAATTCAATCTTTAAAGAGGAATCGGAAAGATGTCTTTGATGCTTCAAGAAATCACTGAACAGCCAGTCGTGTTAGAGAGAACGATACGAGAGGAACTAAGTAAGGTTCAGAGAGTTGGAAAACTCTTAAGGAAGAAAGATATAGACTTGATCGTCTTAGCAGCGAGAGGAAGTTCTGATAATGCTAGTCTCTTTGGGAGATATTTGTTGGAGATTACTACTGGTATTCCTGTCTCTCTTTCAGCTCCATCTGTTTTTACTATTTACAACTCAACCTTGCGGCTTAATAGAGCGGTGGTGATTGGAGTTTCACAGTCGGGTGAAGGTATCGATGTAAACACAGTCTTGCAGAGGGCGAAAGAGTGCGGCGCTTTTACGATTGGGATAACGAATGAACCAGAATCCTCAATGACAAAGATAGCTGACGAAACCCTCTTGATCCATGCTGGTAGCGAGAAGGCAGTAGCGGCAACAAAAACCTACACAGGACAGATGTTACATTTTTACATGTTGGCCTCTGCACTAATAGACAAGAAAATACCTTTTGAGCGGATTCCTAATTTTTGTGCTGAGGCTCTGCAATTGCGTTCTTTGGTCGAACAGATAGTTGAAAGATATGTTTTCATGGAAAACTGTGTGGTCGTCGGTCGAGGGTTGAATTACGGAAACGCATACGAATTGGCGCTGAAGCTGATGGAGACTTGCTATGTAGTGGCGGAAAGGTTTTCATCTGCCGATTTTTTCCATGGACCTTTAGCCATAGTCGAGAGAAGATTTCCTGTCATCATGTTCGCTCCGTGTGGTGTTACTAAGGAGAGTAACCTTTCATTGCTGAAGAGATTACGTGAGCTTAAGGCGGATTGTTTATCAATAACCAACGATGCAGAGGTTGCATCGTTGAGCTCAAGGCATATTTTGATGTCTAACGAGATAGATGAATTTTTGTCGCCGATTCCCTTCATAATACCAGCGCAACTTTTTGCTGCTCTTCTGGCAAAGGCGAAGGGCCTCGATGCAGATGCACCGCGTTCTTTATCGAAGGTTACGAAGACCATATAAATCATGGAGTGATTATAACGATGATCTTAGATGGAAAAAGAATTTTAGTTACAGGCGGAACTGGCTCGTTAGGACAGAAATTAGTGAAAAGGCTTTTGGCTGGTGAGATGGGTAAACCCGCGAAGGTAACGGTTTTCTCCAGAGATGAAGCCAAGCAACATCAGATGCGATTAGATTTTCTTCATCGAAAAACCGCGACCGACGAAATCATTTATGAGAATTCTCAGCAAATTCTAAGTTTTAGGATCGGCGATGTCAGAGATTTCGCTTCCTTAACTTCGGCATTATATGATGCTGATGTCGTATTTAATGCTGCTGCTATGAAACAAGTGCCGACTTGTGAATACGCCCCTTTTGAGGCGGTGCAAACCAATGTGATCGGGGCTTATAACATCATTAGAGCGATTCGAGAGAATAGATTAGAGATTGAAACAGTTGTCGGCATTTCTACTGACAAGGCTTGCAAACCCATAAATGTAATGGGTATGACTAAGGCGTTACAAGAGCGCATTTTCATAGAGGCTAATAGGGATTTACCGCAGACTCGATTTATTTGCGTGAGATACGGTAATGTCATAGCTTCTCGTGGTTCTATAGTTCCTCTATTCATAGAGCAAATAAGAAATGGCGGCCCGGTGACTATAACTTTACCTGAAATGACTCGGTTTTTGTTGAGTTTAGATAGAGCTGTAGATACTGTATTTGCAGCTGTAAAAGATGCCAATAGAGGAGAAACCTATGTTCCTCAAGTCCCCTCTGCGAGGGTTGTGGATATTGCAAAAGCCTTGATGGGCGATCGTGAGGTTGACATTAAATTTATAGGAATAAGACCTGGTGAAAAAATCCATGAGATAATGATTTCCGAAGAAGAAGTATACAGAACGATCGAGAGAAATGGGTACTACGTAATATTGCCGATTCTACCTGAACTGAGATTAGAGAAAGACATAAAGCCAGCTTTATCTGCTGAATACTCGTCGCAGCATAATAATCTCCCAATCGGAAAAATAATGGAATTATTACAAGGAGCGAGCGAAGAAATAGAATTTTTCCTGCAATCGGTAAATTGAAATAAGATCCTGCAACTTCTTAATGAAAGAATAAAATTCACTCGGAGAATCTATTCTGATGATTTTCTGGGAATGCCTGTTCTTTGGTAGACTCATTTCACGATAGATTCTGCTGAGCGAACATACACTTTTACTAAGAGATCGGAGTTAAGTTGTATATTTTCCTTGAGGTGAAAATCATGCAAGAAATTAGTAGGCATGAATGTATCAGCGTCCTTTGGTTCAAGGGGAATTTCAGTTACAAACCACTGCTCTATTTCTTTTGAGAAGGTAGCATATGTAGATGCACCGCCTATTATAAAAAGATCGCATTTTAGATATTTATTTAGGGTTAGTATTTCTTCCTTTGATCTCAGCAGAAGAACGCCAGGTTGATTTTTGATCGATCGGGACTTGCTTAAAATTATATTTAGTCGGTCATTTAATGGTTTTTTTAGAGAAAGCCATGTGTTATAGCCCATAACGACCGCGTTTCCAGTTGTAAGTCGCTTAAAAAATCTCAGATCTTCTGCATAGTGCCAGGGTAATTTTCCAGCTTTCCCTATTGCAAAGTTCTTAGCAATTGCCACGATTCCTAATACTCTTCCCATTTCACTCGATTATAGAAATTTGGCGCATGCCAAACAAACTTACCAGATGATGCATCATAAAAACTCCATTTAAAATTTGCTTAGGGCAAATCATGACTTATTCTATAATTTCGTGTTCTGGGGATTTTTGTTATGAAGCATAAACTAATCTTCATTGCTCTGCTTTTATTTTTAATCAACACTTCATTTGCTCAGCAGCCAACTAAACAAGAGAAGCTGCTTAATGGTCTAAAGTTATTGATTTGGAGTGATGAAAAAGCAAGTAGCGTAAATTTAAAACTTAGGATTCATAAGGGAGCGGCTTTTGATTTAAAGGATAAAGCTGGCATGATGTCGTTGCTTGCAGATATCTTGTTTCCTGATGAGCAAGCGAAACGCTTGTTTCGTGAAGAACTAGGTGGTAATTTATCGGTGCAGGTCAGCTACGATTACATTCAGATCGAAGCTAGTAGTAAACCTGAAGACCTACTCACGTTGCTAGAGGCGGTGGCTAGTGCAGTTTCAAATCCACCGATCACAAAAGATAATTTCAAGAAAGTTCTTGATGCAAAAATTGACAGAGTAAAGGATTTAGAACAGGATGATGAGTATCGAGCCGACGTTGCGGTTAGACAACGATTATTCGGGAGTTTTCCGTACGGAAGACCAATCGAGGGTAGCAATGAGAGCTTGCGTAAAATAGAACTTGCAGACTTAATATTTGCAAAAGATCGTTATTTGACTGCAGATAATGCAACATTAGTCATCTATGGCAAGCTTTCCCCCGACTTTACATACATGGCAGTACGCAGAATTTTCGGCTCGTGGAAAAAATCAGAAAAGCCCATACCTGCAACTTTTCGTCAGCCAGATGAACCTGATACTTCACTTCTTTTATTGAGTTCTAAAGCTGATAACCTGATTGAAGCACGCTCTGCCGTGCGTGGAATAGCAAGAAACGATCGCAACTATTTTGCAACGGAAATTTTAGCTAAAATATTATCGCAACGCATAATCAGCCAGCCAGCCAGGATGAGCAAAGCCATGGTGATTAATCAATCTAATTTTCTGCCTGGGATTTTGATAGCCCGTTTGTCAATGCCAAAAGTTTCGGTATCCATAGGCACTTCGAATATCAATCCAGCCAGCGAAAATTCTAGAACTGAGTTTAGTCTGACTGAGCTTTTACGTAAGGATGCAACGCAGGAAGAATTTGAAAAGGCAAAAATGGAAGTTTTGAAAGATTTTAACTCAAGACCTATTTATGATTTATGGCTTGATGTAGACACCTACGGCCTAATTTCATTAAAAGATGAAATAAGTAAAGCTAACTCAGTGAGTCTACGGGATGTTAATCTTACATTACAGGATTTGCGTAAAAGACCAGTAGTCAATGTGGTTTTGACTAAATGATCGATTTTTGCTGGTGATTACTGCTCATAATCTTCGAATTAGATTCTTTAATGCAGATAATGACAGGAGTCGATGAAAAAAAGCGAGAGGCTAAAGCGGTGCGAGAAATGTTTGCAGGAATTGCACCTGCTTATGATTTTTTAAATCATCTACTCTCATTGAACATAGATAAACGTTGGAGAAAACGCGTTTGTAAGAGGCTGGGGGATGTTGTTCAAGATCCGAGGGCTATTATTTTGGACGTAGCCTGTGGAACAGGTGATTTAGCGATACAGATAAAAAAAGCTGGTCAGGCAAAGGTTATCGGTGCAGATTTCTGTAGACCGATGCTTAAAATAGCCGAAAGTAAGAATCAACACATAAAATATGTTGAGGCAGATGCATTAACTCTTCCATTTGAAGATGAGTTTTTCGATGCAGTTACTATGGCCTTCGGATTGAGAAATTTTTCTGACTGGGAAAGGGGCTTGTGCGAAGCGTATCGTGTAATTAAACCCTCGGGTATGTTAGTAGTCTTGGAGTTTTCTACTCCCATATTACCTGGCTTTCAACAGCTTTTTAATTTTTACTTCAGGCGCATATTACCTTTGATTGGTGGTTTAATATCTGGTGCCAAATTTGCGTATGAGTATCTTCCAAGATCAGTAGCCAATTTCCCGAATCAGAGGAAACTTGCCGAGATCATGGGAAAAGTTGGGTTCAAGCATGTAGAGTATGAGAATTTAACTGGAGGGGTTGCTGCAATTCACGTTGCTCATAAGTAAAATATGCGTGGAAGACTCAAATACAAGCTTCTTAATCTCCTCAATCGTCTTGGATTGATATTGCTAGTTGCTTGGACTGTCGTCTCTCTGGTTACTTTGCTGATTGAGGTGATTCCTGGCAAGCCTTCAACAGCAATCTTAGGTGAAAATGCGACGATTGAGCAGATTGAACAGTTTGAACGTAAGCACGGATTAAATAAACCAGCGTTTTTCATAACATTTTCGGATGATGGTATTGAATGGAATGGATTTGATAATCGGTACGCATCTTATTTCTCCGGGATTCTAAGGGGAGATTTAGGAGTTTCATTTCGTACTGATAGACCTGTATTGGATATGATTCTGGAAAGATATCCGAACACCTTGAAATTAGCGTTAGCTGCAATGTTGATAGCTGTTCTAATTGCCATACCGCTTGGAGTATTGGCTGGCACTCACAAAGGCTCGTTGATAGACAATGTCGCCTCATTCTTTGCCTTACTTGGAATAAGTTTGCCAAGTTTCGTAACTGGGCCATTCCTGGTATACATTTTCGCAGTCAAGCTTCGGTGGTTTGCTCCGACGGGAAGTAGCAATCCAGAGGATATAGTTTTACCAGCTATCACACTAGGCTCTGCTCTTTCTGCAATATTAACTCGCATGGTGCGAAGCTCAGTCATAGAGGAACTTGGTGAAGATTATGTGAGAACAGCACGGGCAAAAGGACTCAGCGAAACAGTTGTTATCTACAAACATGTGCTCAAAAACGGCTTAATTCCTGTAGTCACAGTTTTAGGTTTACAGCTGGGCGTTCTCTTGGCTGGAGCCATTATCACGGAAAAAATTTTTGGTTGGCAGGGGTTAGGAACTTTACTGCTTGATGACGGTATAGCTAAGCGAGATTACAGGTTGGTTCAAGGATGTGTTTTAGTCATTAGCATGACTTACATACTTGTCAATACTCTGACCGACATGATCTATAGTTTATTGGACCCCCGTATAAGACTGTCCTGATGAATAGATTGACTTATATAGGCATTTTCGTAGTGATAGTACTTCTAATTGTGGCTGTTTTCGCTCCTCTTATCGCCACACATGATCCAACCGCCCAGAATTTAGCTTTACGCTTCGCTCCTCCTTCATTTGAACACTGGTTTGGTACAGATTCCCTGGGTCGTGATGTGTTTTCGAGAGTGATATACGGCGCTCGGATATCACTACAAGTTGGAGTGATCGTCACGCTTATATCGAGTTTCATCGGTGTTATTATCGGCTCGATAGCTGGTTATTATGGAGGTTGGATTGATAAAATTCTAGCCAGCTATATTTTCAACGTTTTTTTAGCTTTTCCGGGACTGTTACTGGCAATTGCACTAGTAGCCTTTCTAGGTGCAGGATTGTGGAAGGTTGTTTTTGCCCTCTGCGTTATAGGATGGGTTGGATATGCACGTGTTATACGCGGTCAGGTTCTAAAAGTAAGGGAGATGGATTTCGTGCAAGCTGCTCGTGCTTTAGGCGCTAGTGATTTCAGAATACTTTTTGTGCATATTCTACCAAACTCCATACAGCCAATAATAGTGCAAGCCTCATTAGGGATGGCTGGCGCAGTTTTGTCAGAGGCCTCACTTTCGTTTTTAGGGCTTGGAGTACCGCCGCCGGCTCCATCTTGGGGAACAATGATAGAGGAGGCAAGAGGTCTTGACACTCTTTATAACGCCCCGCATGTGCTGTTTTTCCCAGGGATTGCCATTGCACTAACCGTTCTTGCATTTAATTTCATTGGAGATGGAATAAGAGAGTATTTGGATCCTAAGCAAAGAAGAAGGTAAGGCATAAAGATTGCAAATAGTAGGTTGCCTATTGGAATACTCCACTAGGTACGTTTAAACCGCCCTATAGTCTTACGTCTTGAGTACTTCAAGAGTGGATGAGTCTCTCACGAAGAGCTTGACAGATTCTGTCATATTTGCCTGACAAATTTTGATCTTGTTGTTGCAATATGGAAGATTTAAAATAGGATTCAACCAGCGGAGAATACTGTGCGTTAGCACAGTGGCTCTACGGTTGTGATATAGAAGGTTTAAAATAAGATTCAACTGCTATTGATGCTGTTTATATGAAAGATATAGAAAGATTCTTGCCCGAATATAGAAGCTCGGTAGGTGAGTTACCCGTTATGTTTTATAGCCTTGAGCCTAGCGAGCCTTATTCACCCATTTATTTTAGTCCCTTATTCGGTAAATTCGGATACTCCTTAAAGGATTGGTACAGAACTGAAAGATCAGACTGGAGCAAGTTTCTGCACCCAGATGATCGAAAAGCTTTTCAGGAAGAAACAGCTAGGGCGTTGAAAGGAGAGAAAGAAAAGCGTAGTACATATAGGATTTTAGGAAAAAATGGCAAAATCCATAGAGTTTACGATAGAGCTTACTTCATTCGTAATCGAGAAGGCGAAAAGCTTTGTTGGCAAGGTGTAATAATTGATCTCACAGATCACAGCTTTGCTGAAGAGATATTAAATCATATTAGTGATTTTTACTTTCGTCTCTTTTGGGATATCAGTGATTTGGTTTATCTATCTGATCTTAATGGCAAATGGATTTTGGTAAATCCTGCTGTCGAGAAAATTCTAGGTTATTCTCGTGATGAAATACTCGATAAACTAAGGGCCGAGCAAATAGTGCTCCCAGATTCTCTTCCTATCATAAAGGAAAAATTACAAGAAAAAATAACTGGAAAGGCTACCAGCACGATATATCAAGCAGATTTTTTAGCTAGAGATGGAAGAGTTGTAACTTTAGAAATCAATAGTCGCTTTCTTTATGATGATAAGGGTAATCCTATTGCCATCCAGGGTATTGCAAGAGATGTTACCGAACGTAAAAAACTCATCGAGACATTGCGTAGTTCAGAGGCTGAAATCCAGGCAATTCTTGCTGCTTTACCAGAGTGCATCTTTGTCATAGATGATCAAGGTAATTTGATCAAAATTCCTTCGGGAAAGTCGCTGAGCATATTGGGTAAAGATTTCTCTCACTTAGTCGGTAAATCAATAAAAGAAATTATCCCATCAGATCATGAAGATTTCTTCTCGATGAAAGTTCGGGAGAGTTTGAGAAAAAATCAGGTCGTAAGCTTCGAAATGGATCTTAAGACGTTAAGGGAAGATGCATTTTATGAAGTTTGCCTCTCGCCAATAACAGACAAAACCCTCGTCATGATAATTCGCGATATCACCGAGAGAAAATACATAATGCAAGCTTTGAGAGATAGCGAGGAGCGCTATCGTGACCTTTTCGAGAACGCCAACGATGTTATCTACACTCATGACCTCGAGGGAAACTATATAGACGTGAATAAAGCCGGTGAGCTTTTGACTGGATATACAAAGGAAGAAATAAAGAATCTGAATTTCACTAAAGTAGTAGCCCCTGAATATATAGATCTTGCAAAAAAGATGTTCAGAGATAAGCTGCGAACTGGGAACTCTACTTCATACGAATTAGAGATTTTATCAAAAGATGGTAGGCGGATAACTTTAGAGTTGCGAACGCGTCTTGTGCTTAAAGATGGCAGACCTGTGGCAGTTCATGGAATAGGGAGAGACATTACCGAAAAGAAAAGAATAGAGAAGGCCTTAAAAGACAGTGAGGAGCTCTATCGCCTAGTAACTGAAAACGTAATGCACCATATTTGGATTGCCTCTTCTGATGGAGAGATACAATTTGCTAATAGCAGATGTTTAGAATTCTTTGGATGCTCTCTAGAGGAGTTAAAAAAGCAAGGATGGCAGAAGATGTTTCATCCTGATGACTTGCCGAAATTCCTCAGAGAGCTCGCCTTATCATTGAAGAAGAAAAGAGCATTTCGTATGGAAGCTCGTTTAAGGAGTAGTGATGGGGATTATTTATGGCATGCTATACGCTGTGTGCCACGACTAGACGAGAATAATAACATTATAAGTTGGTTTGGTACCAATACAGACATAAATAAGCAAAAAGAGTTAGAGCTTGAATTGAGTCGTCTAGCTAAATATGATAACTTGACCGGCTTAATAAATCGCTCACATTTTATGCCGACTCTTAGAGAACTTACACAGAAAGCAGAAAAGAATCCTGACTTTAAATTTGCCCTATTATTCTTAGATTTGGATCGATTCAAAATTATCAACGATACTTTCGGGCACAGTATTGGTGACGAAGTTTTAAAGATTGTCGCCAAGAGGTTGAAAAGGTGTGTCCGACCGAATGATGTGATTGCGCGCCTTGGTGGTGATGAAATAATAATTCTACTTAACGGAATAAAGAGTAGAGATGATGCATTAGGCATTGTTGAGAGAATCTTAAAGACGGTAAATCAGCCTTTCAATATAAAAGGTCACGAAATCTTCACTTCCGCAAGTGTGGGAGTTGTTTTTTCAGATGATGAAATGAGGCGTCCTGAAGAATACCTTCGTGATGCGGATCTTGCTATGTATAGAGTAAAAGAGAAGGGAAGAGCAGGCTATGAAGTCTTTACGCCGCAGATGAGGAACCAAAGTATAAATTTCCTCCAGCTCGATGCTGACTTGAGAAATTCAATAAATAATGACGATTTTCGTGTCTTCTATCAACCAATAATGGATTTGCAGAATAACGAGATCGTAGGAATTGAAGCTTTACTTAGGTGGAATCATCCAGTTTTGGGCATACTCTCTCCCAAAGATTTCATAGATGTTGCGGAAGAAACTGGACTAATTGTTGAAATCGGACAAATCGTGTTGCAAAAGGCTTGCTCGCAGCTCAGCGAGTGGCAAAAGGAGTTTAATGATGATTTATTTATGTGCATCAACCTTTCGGCTAAAGAATTTTGGCATCCGAATTTATATCAAAGAGTTATCAAAGTTTTAGAGGATACAAGGTTGAAGCCATCTTCACTTTGTTTCGAAATTAATGAAAATGTAGTTTTTCGTGATGGAATCCTGGCCGGCAAAATTCTAACACAACTTCACGAACTCGGCGTCTTACTCTCTACGGATGATTTCGGAACGGGTTATTCCAGCCTCAATTACGTAGCGGATTTTCCGTTTCAATGGCTAAAAATAGATAGAAGTTTTGTGAATAGTGCTAATGAGGATAAAAAAAGGGAGTTAATAATTAAAACACTTGTTATGATAGGAGAGAGTCTTGATGTAAGAATAATAGCTGAAGGTATCGAGAACTCAGACCAGCTAGAATTATTGAAATCTCATGGATGTAAATTCGGCCAAGGTTACTTTTTCTCAAAACCTCTTGACGCTGAATCAATGACTGAATTTCTCGAACAGCG
Organism: uncultured Blastocatellaceae bacterium; assembly: GCA_964486055.1. Taxonomy (GTDB): domain Bacteria; phylum Acidobacteriota; class Blastocatellia; order Pyrinomonadales; family Pyrinomonadaceae; genus J014. The sequence goes on along the minus strand of CAZALE010000002.1, from coordinate 159,036 downwards.
GTTGCGGGTTAAGCGACATTAACTCTTTTTAAGACTACATCATCAAACGGTTTTTGTTGGATCAGAATTACGTTCTCGGTTCGCACAATCTCCAGGATTGCAAGAAAGCTTAATATCAACTGAATCTTCGTGCGACACTCCTTTGAAATCTGATTGAAGCTTAATATTCCATGTTCATTTAGTTTTTTCTTGAGCTTATCTATTACTTCCTCGAGTGAAATTTGTTCTTTCTCAAGCTCGATCGAGTCTTCATTACTTTTTCTTTCTAAAACCTTTCTAAAGGCTTCAAAAAGTTCGAATACACTGACGTTTATCACCGAGTTTTTGTCGTCATCATATTCTGTCTTTCCACGCCTGAAGATAGATTGTTCAACAACGGCTCGTTCCCATAGCATTTGCGCTGCAATCTTAAATTTTTCATACTCGAGTAATTGCTTGACTAACTCTTGTCTTGGATCTTCCTCAATGGGCTCTTCCTGATTTTCTGCAGGACTTTTAGGCAAGAGCATCTTTGACTTTATCTCGATCAGTGTAGCCGCCATAACTAGAAAGTCTGCTGCTACGGTTATGTCTAATTGCTCCATGAGCTTTATGTAGCGTAGATATTCATCTGTGATGCGGGCGATTGGTATATCAAATATACTTGCCTTCTCCTGCTTTATCAAAAAAAGAAGTAGATCGAGCGGACCTGCGAAATCACCAAGTTTTAGTTTAAGCCCTTCAGTAGAGTCTGTTATGATTTTGGGTTCAGCAGCGTGAAAGTCAAAAGACAATTGAGTTTCAGATTGCATTTTCTCAAATTGAGAGATGGTTATGTTCTAAAAGCATGTTTTTTAAGGTCATCGAGACTGACAACTTCTAAAGCTGATTCATGACAGGCCTCTAAGACTACGGGTGGCGCAACACCAGCATCTAACGCTTCTTTCCAACGAAATACGCACAGGCACCACCTGTCGCCAGCTTTTAAACCAGGGAATTTGTACTCTGGACGCGGAGTTACAAGATCATTGCCTCTAGATAGAGTGAATTCCAAAAATTCAGCTGTGATTACAGCACATATCGTATGTTTGCCGAGATCGTCAATTCCGCTACGGCAAAAGCCATCTCTATAAAAACCTGTGAGCGGTTTGAGACAACAACATTTTAGTTCTCCGCCCAGCACGTTCTTCGGTTTAGGATGATGTCCATTCTTACTGCCATTTGTAATCATAGAATCTCTTTGATCTTTTCGATGGGTCTTGCTAGCACAGCCTTGTCTTCAACTTCTACGATAGGCCGCTGCAAGAGATCCGGATGTTTCAGTATAGCCTCGATAATTTCATCCTCAGGCGTATCCTCCGTTAAATTCAATTCCTTGAAGATAGGCTCTTTTTTACGCAAAACATCAAACGCTCTGAGATTAGCTTTTTTCAGCAATTCTCGGAGTTTTTTCTCAGATAAAGGCTCTATGTAATAATTTACGTTTTCGTACTTTATGCCATTTTCCTCAAGCCACTTTGCAAGTTTTCGGCACGTGGTGCATGTAGGTTTTTCATAAACAATTATTTTCTTGCTCATGATTCTTATCTTAACAGTTTTGAGGAATTACTGTAACATAAGCCATGAAGATTTATGAAACCATTACTCGGCAGCATAAGTGAACAGCTGAAGCTGAAATTGTATTCAATGGCTAGGACAAAGAATTTTACGGAGGGAGAGATTATATTCTTGGAGGGTCAAAGAGCTGAATTTCTTCCGATCGTAGTTCATGGAACAGTCAAGGTAGTTCAATACCCAAAGGTCGGAAGAGAGATCATAATTGACATCTTTAAAAGTGGAGAGATGTTTGCAGTACCAGCAGCCTTCGATGGCAACATGTATCCGGCTACTGCAATTGCAATGTCGGACTCGACACTCTTACTGATAACACGTAGGGATTTCCTGAAATTGCTGGAAGAATCAACTGAGTTTTCATTTCAGGTCATTAGCTGGATGGCTGAAATGCTACGCAGAAAAACTGCGCTCATCGAAACTTTTTCTGCAGAATCTCCATCACGTCGGATCGTAAAAACGCTTTTACGACTTTATAGTCGAGAATGTAAAGACCCTACAAAACCTTTCAAGATCACGCTTCGCCGTCAAGATATCGCTGAGATGACGGGACTAACCGTCGAAACAACTATAAGAACAATAAGAAAATTAGCAGAGCAAAAACTAATCAGGATCGAACATGGTAAGATTTTTATCGACAGTCCCGAGGCACTGAGTGTATACCTGGCAAGTTTTGTTGATTAGCTAATACAATTTGCATCCTTTCAGCGATCATTGCCGCTCGACTCTTTATCAGTTCTGCATTAGCTCCGCTGAATAGTTCATCCACGGTTTGATTAAAAATCGCTAACCATCTATCAAAGTGTTCAGGCTTTAGCTGCGTTTTTCGATTTAGCTCTAAATGAACTAGCATCGGATTTCTTTGATGTTTCTGATATTTTCCAGAGTTAAAAAGTATTGAATCCCAGAAATCTCCTATTATAGGCAGGTGCTTTTCTAGATTTAGCTTTGCAACATCAGTGAATATATAGCCAATCAATTGATCTTTCATTGCTTTTTGATAAAAGTTTTGCATCAATGTGTCTATGTCAGCCCTGGATAATATATCTCTCATATACCTTCCTGAATTTTGGTAGAAAGAATGCCGAGGTAAAGCAGTAGAAGAAATTTGCTGATTTCCAGCAGGATGTAGACGGTATGAAGAGATGACGGTTCTATCTGCTCCCCAGCCATTAGTTTAAGCGCTCTGATGTCCAAAGCTGGTAAAAGCCAAAAAGTCTGTAGCAACAGAATAAATATCACCGCCCCAAGAAGATAAAATTGAAGCCTCTCTCCGAAAGGTTTGAATAAAACGGAAAGTAGAAGTAATACTGCGAAGGTTATTTCGACTTTATTGAGCGCCTGAAATACAATCCGACCGATGCCTACACCGAGTGCTGTTGTAATTCCGGGTGCTAAAAATTTTAATGGCGCTTCCATGAATGAAATTGCCGCAACCATTCCGGCCCATATAAAGGGAATTGCAATTTGTAGAATCTTGAAAGCCATACTTACAGAATAAAACCTCCTCGATCTAGTAAATATGATTGAAATCATATTTCTAAAGATCAATTGTTCCTTAAATTTTTAAGGCAATACAGTAAAAATTTCATAAAATTTAAATTATCGCGTTATAAAAAACTGAAAATTTATATTCAAGTAGTTGATGAATTGGATTATAATGACTTATGCATCGGAGATAAAATCTCTGAAGGAGGGAGTAAAAATGAAAGCAGTAAGCGCGGAACTATCTTTTCCGATAGAAAATTTTCGGGTAAGTGATGAGGATTTGCCTGAGTTTACTGACATGGATTTTGAGCACATAGATCAGCTGGAGCTAGAGCATCCTGGTGCTAATGATCCAGAGTATAGGAAACGCAGGGATTACATAGCATCCTTAGCGAAAAGATTTCGTGAGACTGGTGAGATAACTGATGTAGACTATACTCCGAGAGAGCAAAGAGTTTGGCGATACGTTGTGGAGGAGCTAGAAGAACTGCATCAGAAATACGCAAGTTCATTTTACTTAGAGGCCAAGCGTAATTTAGGTATAACTAGTGATCATATTCCTCAGCTAAGTGAGATGAATCGGCGCCTGAAAGCGCTAACAGGTTTTAGATTGGCACCTATCGAAGGGTTGGTTGAGACGAGGGCGTTTTTGAGTTGGCTTTCATATAGAGTCATGCTTTGCACACAGTATGTAAGGCATCATTCGCAGCCAGCATATACGCCAGAACCTGACATAATACATGAGGCCATAGGCCACATTCCGATGTTTACCAATCAAGATTTTGCTGATTTCTCACAGTTTATAGGTCACGGTGCTAGATTAGCTAATGATAGACAGATACAAGAGCTAGGCCGCCTCTACTGGTTTACTGTTGAGTTTGGTCTGGTAGAGGAGAAAGGCGGGATAAAAGCATATGGAGCTGGATTATTATCGAGTTTCGGTGAATTAGAGCATGCATTTAGCGATAAGGTAGAGCGCAGACCTTTCGACTTAGAGGAAGTAATCAACACTCCGTACAATTACTCAGACATGCAGCCTGTGCTTTTTGTAGTTTCAAGCTATAATGAATTGAAAGAACAGACTAAGAAATACATAGAGAGTTTCATCGGTCTATCCTCTTAAAATTAACTTTCGGGAGTTTTGTCTATGAAGCAAGAAAATCCTTTGGGATTGAAAAAAATTCATCATGTTGAATTTTACGTAGGAAATGCCAAGCAAGCAGAATTCTATTACAGAAAAGCTTTTGGTTTTTCACGGATAGCTTATTCTGGCTTGGAGACTGGTAACCGTGAGACTACAAGCTATGTAATGCGGCAAAATAGAGTCACTTTCGTTTTGACGACTCCTCTGGAGCCAGAGCATTATGCTGCGGAACACATAAAATTGCATGGAGACGGAGTTCGAGACATAGCTTTTTTGGTAGAGGATGCTGACAAGGCGTTTGAGGAAGCCGTGCGTCGTGGCGCTAAGCCTGCGATTGAACCGAGAGAGCTAAAAGATGAATTTGGATCAGTTCGTCACTCAGCAATACATACCTACGGGGACACAATACATTCCTTCATCTCTTACAATACGAATGGACACAATTACAATGGTGTGTTTTTGCCAGGTTATGTTGAGCAGAAGGTCGACGCAGAGCAGGTTGGGATTCAATTGATTGATCACATAGTTGGGAATGTAGAGCTTGGCAAAATGAATTATTGGTGCGATTTTTACAAGGATGTAATGGGGTTTCATCGTTATATAACGTTTGATGATAACGATATCTCCACTGAATACTCTGCTCTGATGTCCATAGTGATGTCTGATGATAGTCACAATATAAAATTCCCGATAAATGAGCCAGCAGAAGGTAGAAGAGGGAAAAGCCAAATTCAGGAGTATCTAGATTATTACAAATCCCCAGGTGTTCAGCATATCGCCTTGCTATGTAAGGATGTTATTCATACGGTTAGCAAGCTACAGGCAAATGGGGTTGAGTTCTTGCGTGTTCCCGATACTTATTATGAAACATTGACCGATAGAGTAGGAAAAATCGATGAAAACATTGAGGACTTAAAGAGATTGGGCATTCTCGTAGATCGTGATGAGGATGGTTACTTGCTACAGATTTTTACAAAACCTGTAGAAGATCGTCCAACATTGTTTTTTGAAATTCTACAGCGAAAAGGATGTAAGGGTTTCGGAAAGGGTAACTTTAAAGCTTTGTTTGTCTCGATAGAAGAAGAACAGAGACGTAGAGGCAACTTGCTTTAAGGAGGGTGATATGAAGCCGATTTTTGCCGAGCAATTGCAATATCAAAGCGGTTTTGGTAATGAATTTGCGACTGAGGCGATCAAAGGTGCGTTACCAATTGGCCAAAATTCCCCGCAGAGACCAGCGTTCGGATTATACACTGAGCAATTCAGTGGCACTTCGTTCACAACGCCACGCCTGCTGAATCGTAGAACCTGGACATATAGAATCAGACCTTCAGTCATGCATAAACCTTTTCGACAAACAAGCTTTGAGTTATTTAAATCCTCACCTTTCAATGAAGTTCCCACAACGCCGAATCAACTTCGTTGGAACCCTCTACCAATTCCTGAGGAACAAAGGGATTTCATCGAAGGAATAATAACAATAGCCGGCAATGGAGATCTATTCATGCAAATAGGTATGGCCGTCCACATATATGCCTGTAATAAGGACATGACCGATAGATTTTTTTACAATGCTGACGGCGAAATGCTGGTAGTTGCTGAGAAAAATAGGGTTAGATTCCTCACTGAGCTTGGAATTTTAGAAATCGATTCTGGCGAGATTGCGATAATACCGAGAGGGTTGAAATTCAGAGTTGAATTACCAGATGGTAATGCACGTGGCTACATCTGCGAAAACTACGGAGCTTACTTTCGACTTCCAGAACTAGGGCCCATCGGAGCAAATGGATTAGCTAATCCTAGGGATTTTCAAACGCCAATAGCATGGTTTGAAGATCGTGAGGGCAAATTCGAGCTGATAGCTAAATTTGGAGGCAATTTTTGGAGCTGCGAAATAGATCACTCTCCATTAGATGTAGTAGCATGGCACGGAAATTATGCACCTTACAAGTATGATCTTAGACGTTTCAACACAATCGGCAGCATAAGTTATGATCATCCTGATCCATCAATATTCACCGTCTTAACCTCTCCCTCATCAGAGCAAGGTGTAGCTAATGTTGATTTCGTAATATTTCCGGACAGATGGCTGGTAGCTGAGCACACCTTTCGTCCACCCTGGTACCATCGAAATGTAATGAGCGAGTACATGGGTTTATGTTATGGGGTTTATGATGCCAAAGAGGAGGGGTTTGTGCCGGGAGGAGGATCTTTGCACAACTGCATGTCTGCTCATGGCCCTGATAGCGATGCTTTTGAAAAAGCTACAAATGCAGATCTAAAACCTCAAAAGCTCGAGGGAACGATGGCTTTCATGTTCGAATCTCGTTACATAATCAGACCAACTAAATTCGCCATGCAAACCCCGGCTCTGCAAAAAGATTACTATCTATGCTGGCAAAAACTTAAGAAAAACTTTAAGCCTTGATTGATGGAAATCTGGCACCTCAAATCGAATAGGAATTCATGTATCCAATTGAAATTTTATTACTTCCTCGCCCATTTCTACCATGTCTTGGATTTACACCCTTAATGTTGTTAGCCTCATCCGTTTCTTTGTTAGTAGTCTCAGTTATTTTTTCCATTTAAGTGTATCTTTTGTCGACTGTAATCTGTGACTGCAGAGCAGCATGTTTTATCGTCATTCATTCTAAAGGGACTTTGTCGCATAATAAAGCTGATTTTGCGATACGTTGTCAAGCTCAGTCACTAAATTGATGAATCTGAACTAACCAGAAAATCGAATTCCCAATTCAGAAGCAAATTTATGAGACTGTCTTTATTCGTAATTTTAATTCTTTTGTTATCTAATCAGCTTATTGCCCAAAAAACACGCGCGCCTGAATTGATAGGAGGAGTTAGCTGGCTAAATACTGAGTCCCCACTTTCATTGGCTGATTTAAAAGGAAAATTAGTTTTATTGGATTTCTGGACGTATGGCTGTATAAATTGCATCCATATTTTACCCGATCTACGACGTCTGGAGGAAAAATATGCCAATCAATTGGTGATTATCGGTGTTCATTCTGCCAAATATGACAATGAGGCAGATACAGAGAATATAAGAAGAGTTATCCTCAGATACGACATAAAGCATCCAGTGGTCAATGATTCCGACTTTAAAATATGGAATGCTTACGGAGTTTCCGCTTATCCAACACTAGTGCTGATTGATCCTGATGGTAACATAGTCAATCGATGGATAGGTGAGGGGCAATTTAAGCAAATCGAAACAGAGATTCAGCGCATAATAACAGAATATCGAGCACGAGGTAGACTTAATGAAAGTCCGATAAATCTTACACTAGAGAGAGCTAAGTTTGGCAGTTTGCCACTTGCCTTTCCAGGAAAGTTGTTAGCTGACAGTAGAACGAAAAGATTGTTTATTTCTGATACCAACCACAATCGCATTGTAGTGACAGATCTGGATGGAAAATTGCTGGAAATAATAGGTGATGGAGTAGAGGGATTGAAAGATGGAAGCTATGAGGCAGCCCGCTTCAATCGCCCTCAAGGACTTGTACTATCTGGACAATTTTTATTTGTGGCGGATACAGGTAATCATGCAATCAGGAGAGTAGACTTAAAGTCAAAGATGGTTGAAACCGTAGCTGGTAATGGAAAGCAAGCGACTTATCCTCTGATGGGCGGTGTAGCCAAGAGAGTTTCCTTGAGTTCACCATGGGATCTCGTAAGGGTTGGAAATTCATTGTATGTTGCTATGGCTGGCGTTCATCAGATATGGAAATTCGACTTAGTCAAAAATCTGATCTTCCCATTTGCGGGTAGTGGAGCTGAAGGACGCGTAGATGATGAGTTAAGTAGGGCAGCATTCGGTCAACCATCTGGCATCGCATCCGATGGCAATTTTCTTTACATCGCTGATACTGAAACGAACGCAATCAGAATGGTGGATCTAAGAAAGAAGGAAGTTGAGACTTTGGCTGGCGGTGATTTATTCATTTTTGGTGATGAGGATGGTGAAGGTGAAGAAGCGCGTCTGCAGCATCCGATGGGAATTACTCTCTACAATGGAAAATTGCTCGTAGCTGATACCTACAATCATAAATTGAAACTTCTTGATATAAGAAGCAAGAGGCTCGAGACTTACTTAGGAAATGGAAAACCAGGACAAGAGGATGGGAATAATCCGACTTTCTATGAGCCTGCAGGGGTTAGCATCGCTGATGGAAAAATTTACGTTGCGGACACCAATAATCATGCTATTCGTGTGGTTGATCCTAAAACAAAATCGGTTTATACATTGAAAATCCCCGGACTAACTCCTCCGAAACAGGAATCAGAGAATTTTCTACCTGTAGAGCCGAACTTGTCGGTCATTAAACATCCTGAAGAATTTATTTCCTCGCAATCAGAAGCTTATATCATTTTTGATCCCGAATTTCCCGAGGGTTATCACTTAAATAAAAATGCACCTAACCGCTTTGAGATGAAAGTTGATAAACCAGAGATCATAAATATCTCGGTTGAGAAAAACAGATTTGATGAAGTACCACTGAGCATAGCTGTTACTGCCATAAAAGAAGGGAGTGCAACAATAAATGCAAAATTTAATGTTTATTATTGCCGTGAGGATAATACTGGTGTTTGCTTGATAAAGACTCTGCGATGGGAAATCCCAATTCGAGTGGTAAATGAAAAGAAAATTACTAGAATAGAGCTACGCTCTAAACTCTCTCTAAACTGATTTAAAGCGACCACCTCGGTTGGATAGACTTTTTGCTCATCTCTACGAAACTATAGGTAATGATACTGAGCGATATTCTAATGAACCAGCACTGAGATAAGTGGGCCAGGCGAGTTTCACGAACGTGCACATCGCGATACTGAGCGATATTCTAATTATCCAGCATTGAAATAGCTCTGTGTTTGGATCACGAAATCCATTAACAGAGATTTAAAACTTTTCTCTCATCTTTATTAAGTTTTGAAATAAAAATGTAATTTTGTGAATCTAATCTCAAATTGATAACGAAATTCAGATTAGAAGGCAAAACTGCCTGAAAAAGAACAAGCTAGGAGGAAAAATATGAGAAAACTAGGTTTAATGTTAATGCTAACGATCGCGTTTGGAGTCATTTCTGCTCTAGCGCAGATGTCAAATGACAATCCAATGGTTGGCGGCAAAGCGATGTTCGCCAATAAGAATATAGTTGAAAATGCTGTTAATTCAGAAAAACACACAACTTTGGTAGCAGCTGTCAAAGCTGCAGGCTTAGTCGATGCGCTGATGGGTAAGGGGCCATTCACTGTCTTTGCTCCTGTTAATGATGCATTTGAGAACTTGCCGCAGGGCACGGTCGAAAATCTTCTCAAACCAGAAAACAAGGAGACACTAAAGAAAGTATTGACCTATCACGTGGTTGCTGGTAAATACACGTCCAAGGATCTCATGAGATTAATAAAACAAGGCAAAGGCCAAGCTGAATTAAAGACACTGTCAGGTGGAACTTTAACAGTGAAAATGAATGGCCCGACGAACGTTGTAGTCGTTGATGAAAATGGCCGTGTTGCTTGCATCAGCACGTATGACGTGATGCAAGCTAATGGCGTGATTCATGTCATCGATGAAGTGTTGTTACCAAAATAATCTGAAATTTAAAGACTTCAGCAGGGGCACGCTCTTATAAAGCGTGCCTTTTTTATTCATATTAATTCTTAGAATCTGTAGATATTTACTTGCTCTTAATTTAAGCAGTTATTAAACTTTAAATAGCAAACCGTGTTTACTAGTAAAACTGATTCTAAAACCGCATCCCAAATGTCTAATCGTATAAAACCATCTCTCAAAATTTTGCTCTCTGAGATAATAGATTACGCTGGTTTATTTCCGCCAGCTAAACTGCCGATGGATCAAGCTGTAGCAAATTATGCTTCTTACCGAAAAAGCAAGTATTCATGGATGTTAGCTAAGTTCATTGTGCCTTCGTCACGCATTGATGAATTCATATCGAATTCTAAAGAGATCTTAGGTCAAGACGGAAACCCATGGAGTCTGAGTGTGATTGCAGATGAAACTCTGGATGTGACGTTGAAAAAAATCAGAGATTTCAATGATGAATTTAAAGGTGCTGGGCAATGCGATACCTTGGAAATGAAAGCTAGTAGTGTCTGGGCAATTGAAGAGGCGTCAGAGAGGTTAGGAGATCAACTCGTTATTTATTTTGAGATACCAGTGGAGGATAACTTGTCAGATTTAATCTCGGTGATTTCGATCCATAGACAGAGGGCTAAAATGAGGACTGGAGGCACTACGCATGATGCATTTCCAGCGACTGAAAAGCTCCTAAAATTCATAAGAGCCTGTGTTGCGGCAAATGTGCCATTTAAATTCACCGCTGGATTGCATCATCCGATACGCTGTGAGAAACCTCTAACCTATGAACAGAATGCCCCAGTCGGAAAAATGTATGGCTTCTTAAATGTTTTCTTCGCATCGGCATTTGCCCGAAATAGTTTGAAACCATCTCTAATTCAAGAAATCTTGGAGGATGAAAATCCACAGAATTTTATCTTTGCCGAGGATGGTATTTATTGGCGTCACGAACATTTTGTTGGTAATTGGTATCTTGAACAGCTTAGAGAGAAAGCCGCAATCTCATTTGGATCCTGCTCATTCGAAGAGCCCATCGAAGATCTAAGGGAATTGAGGTTACTAGACTGAGATTTAGCTTACGATAACCCCGAATTTAGCAAAATCACTTTGACTTTGCTTGTTGCTAACATGATCAGTCGGCAAAGTTTGTAATTTAAAGTTGCAATGATGAGGTTTATGGAATCACGATGACGGCAATCCATTCATTCAAAGCCTCAATTTCGTAGTTGGTCAGTTGGTATTTGAATAGTGCCTGTCGAATTTTTTCTTTTTGGTCTTTCATAATCCCGGAGAGTACGAGAATTTGGTTCGTTTTTTCAATGAGTATTGGTAAAAGCGGAAGTATGATCTCCAATGTTAAGTTAGCGCAGATAAAGTCATATTTTGGGCTTTCTTCAGTAATAGAGCCATGAAAAATCTCAATGTTTACATTATTCAAAAGAGCATTTCTTCGAGCTTGATGAACTGATTCTTCGTCTATATCGCATGCAATGATTTTTTTATTATTACCATTAGCTAACTTTGCTGAGGCTATAGCTAAAATGCCGGTACCAGTTCCCACATCTAAAAATGTCATAGATGGCTTAAAAAATTTCTCTATGGCTTGCAAGCAAAGCCGCGTCGTTTCATGAGTTCCAGTCCCGAATGCCATCGCTGGATTTATGTATATGATTTGTTTATCTTTTCTGTTTATTTTCTTCCAAAAAGGGGAGATTACGAATTTCTCGGTCTCTACGGGCTTCCAATGCCGTTTCCAGCTTGCTAACCAATCTCTTTCAACAATTTTTCTCTTTCTTACGCCTCTAATGGCATGAAAATCTATTCCGTAAGCTTGTAAGGCTTTCTCTAAATGATTTATTAGTTGTTTTTTGTTGGTTGTACCTCTTTCAAAATAGCCTCTTATCGAGAGGGTCTCTGAAGGCTGACTTTTACCTAAATTATTTATTTCTGTCCCTAATGCCTGAGCTTGGTTAAATCCAAATTCGATGGCCTCTGTGGCTTCACTCAAAGCTTCAACTTCGAAAACATCCCAGGATTTTTTATTCTGTGATGCCGATTTCATCTAGTTTGTACTCCAAGTTGCGCCAATTTTCTACTACTTTTACGAATAATTCCAAATAAACATGTTTTCCGAGGAGTTTTTCAATTTCGAGCCTTGCCTTAGTTCCAATGTTTTTAATTTTTCTCCCATTTTTGCCGATAATTATTCGTTTTTGTGATTGTTTCTCCACGATTATAGCACAGTATATTTTTGTTAGGTTCGGGTCTGATTCGTCAAACCTTTCGGTGATTACAGCTGTTACATATGGTAATTCGTCGCGAGTTTCCTCTAAAACTTTTTCTCGGACAATTTCAGCAACCAGCAGTTTTAGCGGTTGATCGGTCAATTCATCAGGATCAAATATAGGTTCGCCCTCAGGCAAATATTCAATTATTCTATTGAGCAAGATGTCGACTTGAAATCCCTTCAGAGCTGAGATGGGTATTATCTCCTTAAACTCGTGTTGCTTTGAATAGAATTCTATTAGAGGGAGCAACGAGGCTTTATTTTTTAACTTGTCAACTTTATTGAGCACTAATATAGAGGGCTTTTGAGATTCTTTGACGAGATTCAGAACGAAGCGGTCTCCGTTACCGGTTGATACTGATGCGTCCCGAATCAAAATCAGCAGATCCACTGATAATATAGCGTCTTGAACAGCAGTCATCATGCGGCGATTTAACAGATATCCTGGTTTATGAATTCCGGGAGTATCGACAAAGACTATTTGCCCTTTATTCGGAACTGTTACTATGCCATTGATCTTATGTCTGGTTGTTTGGGGCTTATCGGATACGATGGCTATTTTCTCCCCAACAAGATAGTTTAGTAAGGTGGATTTACCAGCATTCGGGCGACCAATTAATGCGACGTAACCGCATTTTAGTTTGCTTTCATTCACAAGTGATAAGTTATCAGAAAGCTAAGGTAAATTCACCTAACGTTTACTAAGATTTTCGAGGTGCCGCAAGGTGATTTGATAAAAACCGTAAAGCTGCCGGTTCTATCACTGATCGATTTCATTACCACGAATAGTCGATTCTTAGCTATTTCGGGCTCTATATTGACAGCTATATCCTGCGGCGATTCAGAGACTATTTTTATTTTTCTCAGGTCTTTCTCTGGGTTTGTATAACCGACCAGGACACCGATTCGTCCGCCGTTTTTAAGAATCATTACCTCTTTTTGAGATACGATAAGTGAGCAATCGGCCTCAGTGTTGAACTCGTCTGGATTTACTACTCGTGGTCTGATATCGTAACTTGGCGTTTTTACTTTTGTTAGTTCCTGTGATTTTGAGTTTGAGATGCTTTCGTTGTTCTCATTAGCCTCATTCTTATTCTCTAATTGCTGGTAAGGTTTCGGCTGAGGATTTTGAGGACTAACCACAGAAGCATCTTGACTGGTAGATTGCTCCTCATTTTTCCCTTCAGAAGATAGATTTTTATCACTTATGTTGTTATATGAGAACTTAACCGTGCTCGTGTTGGATTGAGATTGTCGGGGCTTTGGATTCGGGAGAATTTTCTCAGAGGTATTATTCCTAGGTTCGCTTACTTGTAAATCTCTCAGGATTTCCTCTTTATCTGAATTCGAAGAGTTTTTGATATTGAGCTCCTCTTGTTTGACTTCCTGAGGATTTTCTTGGGTTAGTGGTTTTGGTTGATCTGATAGCTCTGATTTTTTATCTGCTGTTGTTTTCGATTTACTGAGAGTGGTGTTCGGATTCAGATCTTTTGGTTCAGTGACTTTCTCCGTCTGCGGCTTAATGGGACTTTCGGTTAGAACTCTATTATCGGAGGATTGTGTTTCTTTACTTTCAGTTTGAGGTTCAACTTTAGAAATTATCGGATTAACGGATTGTTTCTCTGATGGAGAGACCTTGTTCGCTTCAGTCTTAACTTCGATTTTTGACTGAGCATTTTCCATTGTGTCAGCGCTAGCGAGATCCACTTGTTCAGAGGCTTTCTCCTCATTAGACATGCTGTTCAGAGACTTCTTTTCGATAGAGGTGGTTTTCTCCTGATTAGTGTCTGTTTTTGATTCATCTAGATTTTTCGTTGGAATCTCTGTTTTCTCAGAGGTTTCTGGATTTTTCTCTTGGTTTTGTGAGACTTCATGTGATTTTTCAACAGATTTATTTTCAACTTTTGCAATGTTTTCTGATTGCTTTAGAAGAAAGTCCTTTTTCGTGGTGGACTTCAAAAGGTCCTCTAAGCCATCGGTGTTACCGTATATTTTCTTGTAAAGATTTTCGATGGTTGCGTAGCGGATCGCATCTTGTTCGCCGCTTTTATAACTTCTAACGTAAGAGTCTAGGGCGGATTGAAGATTACCGATAGTTTCGTAACAGACTCCGAGCCGCCAGAGGCCAGAGCGCCACCATATGCTGTTTTCAGGTAATATACTTATTGCACGTTTTAGTTTGATGATGGCCTCTGTAGGTTTATTTTGTTGATAAAGGGCCCAGCCATTGATTTCCTCGAGTCTACCTCTCAGAATATTAGAAAGTGTTTGTTTGGGTACTTCCGGAATTACTAGCATTTGTCCACGTGCGGAACTGATTTTTCTATTTTCATACAGCGCATCAGCCAAAACGAAGGTTGAAGGAGATGGTATATCTAGACCGTCTTCTAGATGTTCGGCTGCTCTTTCAGTTAACTCGATTACTTTAGGTAAAGCCTTTCTTTTTTCTAGTAAACGATTTGCAATGAAAATCTCCCGATGGACCTTTGTTTTATCGTTCCCCTCGACAAAGCCTTGCACTATCTCGTTCAATTCCTCATCACTTGCTGAATCGAGCTTGCTAGCGAAGGTTAGAAGAGCTTTAAGTTTCGTGTCTATTGAAGGATCACTAAACACTCTCGGCTGAAATATACCTGCTTGGAACTCTGCTGTTATTATGTCTGTGAAATTCGTGCTAATTTTTGGAACACGATTACCTAGAAGCGATTTAATTTCACCTTGATCTGTTATCTGGAAACTTCTTTGAATCGTCTCTAAGGCTTCCGTATAAAATCCCGCCAGAAATTTCGCTAAAGCTAACTCATAATCCAAAGTCGGAAAATTTCCATATTGCCTAGCGGTCTGTATGGTTTTCTCAGCGTCAGCAGATTTATTCTGGATGATAAAAGCTGTGGCCAAAGCTATGTATGACCATACATAACGTGGTTCTATCTCGATTGCCTTTTGTGCGCTAAAAATGGCTTTGTCCGTAATTCCTTTTAGAGCGTATTTATAAGCAGCGCTGGCAAGTAGTACAAAATTTCTTGGATTGGACGAGAGAGTAGTCTCGAGTTCCTTCTCGGCAATGTCTAATTTGTCTAGATCAAAAAGGGTCAGCACAAGGCCACTCTTAGCAGCTATGTCATTCGCATCATTTTCTAAAACATCTTGGTAAAGTTGTAACGCTTCTTCTGCCTTGCCTAAGGCTCTTTTTATATCAGCTAGATTTCTCTTTGCCGCGGTGGATTTGGGTTGGAGTTCGACAGCTTTTGAGTAGGCTAGTTCAGCAGATGGTAAATCGAAGTTTAGCCTATTAGCCAAACCAAGTGTTTGATAGGCTATCGTGGAGTTCGCATCGAGATTAAGGGCTTTTTCAGAAAGCCTTTTTGATTCCGTTCCATCCTCTATGCTTATGTAGAATAGTGCCAAATTAGCTAGCTGACTGGGGTTATTCCTAATTTTTCCCTCTACGAGTCTTGCGATCTCTATTGCATCGCTTCTATATCCATTAAAGAACAATAATCCTGGCAGTTTCACTAAGGTTTTGAGAAAAAACTCATCATCGATCGGTTCAGATAGTAGAGTTATGGCTTTTTTGATATCTGCGATGTCTGCCTGTCTTACCTCAGGGATTTTTTTCCTGAATAGGCTCATATAGGTTTCTACTAGATTTTTTGCTACAAGGTCCTTTTGTTTGGATTCGGGAAAGTTTTCAAGGAATTTGTTGAGGGCGATTACTTTCTGTGCCTGATCTTCTGTTTGCAGTGCCTTCTCCAGTTCTTGTTTTTCATCTAATTGCTCCAATTTTTTCGTACTAGTCGCAGTTTTTTGTTTTTGGGCTAAGACCTGACTACCGAGAATAGATAAGAGCAAGACAATGTGAACACAACAAAAAAACTTTTTCATAAATGCTAGGATAACACACTTAAGATTGATTTAGTCAGCTTTTGGTTTTATGCTCAATTCTGGCTGTGCGAAGATGAACTCCTTTGAGGAAAAATGGTTAGAAATGATCAACGCTGCGAAATTAATGGCAGCAGAGCAGGGCAATGAAACACTGAGGGATTTTTTTGAGTTAAAGGCAGCCAATGAAAAGATTCGAATAGACGCTAGTAAGACCCTGTTAGAGCACTTTTTCAGGGCAATTAGGATAAAAATCGAGGAAGGATTCAAGTTAGATGTAGAAACGCATGGTGGTTATAAATTTCAGATGAGACAGGCACTACTGACTGGATTCCGGGTCAATGTTTTATTTGGTTTGAGGAGATTATCTATAGAGATTGGTTGGACCAGATTACCAAAAGATGGTTTTATGCGAGGAGGGGCGTTAGCATATTGTCGTATTACCCATTTTGGCAGACCTGAATATAGTTCTGAATTGTCGCTTCTAAATCCTCAAAGCCCTAAGTGGTTTACAGAAAAAAGCAATTCTCCCTTCGACATAACAGATGCCATGATTCACTTGGATAGGCTTATACAGGACTAAAATTTCTTGTCTTAGATCTTTTGGTTGATTTAAATCTATGCTAAACTAAGTTTTCGGTGATTGAGTTGATAGTTTCTTCCCTTATATCATTTTTAAATGTTCAACATCACAAATTGTTTCTACCGGTTGGTAGAAAACTCCCATTATTGCAGAAAATTTCTACAAAGAGGTTAAAGTGAAGGTGTCAGAAGAACTTGACATATTAATAAAGCTACAAGAGATTGATAATAAAATTCGCCAGCTAAAGGCAAATATTAATACTTCAGAGGAAAGACGCAAGAAAATAGAAGAGGAATTTGAGAAACAAGCTTCTGAGATCAGGCAGGTACAGCAAGAAAATAAGCAGGCCAGTTCGGAGCGTTTGAAGTTAGAGGCAAAGATAGCAGAAGTTACTTCACACTTGCAACGGGCGGAAAGAAATTTAAGGAATGCACACAATCAAAAGGAATATGAAGCTGCGATGAGGGAAGCGGATGTTCTTCGTAAACAGCTCTCCGGATTAGAGACAGAAATCTTAGAAAAAATAGAAAAAATTGAGGAAACTGAACGAATTCTTAAGGAAAGAGCCGAAGAGATAGCTTCCCTGGAACGTAAAAGGCAAGCTGCATTGGATGAGTTCGAGGCAAGTCTGGAAAAAGACCGACTTGATCTTAAAGCTATAAGCGAGAAGAGAAAAGAATTGTTTTCGAGGCTTACTCCGTTAACAGCTCAGATCTATGAGACTTTGGTTGGTAGAACTGGTGTTGCTGTTGTCAAAGTCCTAAATGATTCATGTAGCTATTGTTTCATGACAATAAGACCTCAAGTCATAGTAGAACTCAGGCGAGGTGAAAAAATAGTGACTTGTGAAAGCTGCACAAGGATTTTATATATTGCGTCCGTTGAAGCTACGGCCTAAATCATCTACCATCTTTTAGTCTTTTCTCTATAGAATTAGTGAGCGAGCGGAAAATATCACGCCCATCGGTTGAGCCGAGAATTTCCTCACATGCTCTCTCTGGATGAGGCATCATACCTAAGACGTTTCGGTTGCCATTACAAATCCCCGCAATGTTTGAAGTTGAGCCATTCGGATTGGCCTCTTCGGTAACTCTACCATCGTCGTCGCAATAGCGGAAGACGATCTGATCATTCGCCTCGAGTTCTTTTAAAAGTGTGTTGTCACAGAAATAATTACCTTCAGCATGAGCTATGGGAATTGAAAGCACCTTGCCTGGCTCAATATCGCTCGTAAATGGTGTATTGTTGGTTTCAACTCTTATTTTGACATGCTTACAGATGAAATGTAGGTTTTTGTTTCTGATGAGAACGCCGGGTAAAAGCCCTGCTTCACAAAGAATTTGAAATCCATTGCATATTCCGAGGACGAATCTGCCTTCCTCAGCAAATTTCTTTACAGATTTCATAACAGGAGAGAAACGTGCAAGTGCCCCGGCTCTTAGATAATCACCATAAGAGAATCCGCCAGGTAAGATAACCGCATCGTATTTGCTAAGATCTGTTTCCTTATGCCAAATGAAATCGACCGGCTGTCCAACCAGCTTAGAAATGACATGATAAGCATCGTGATCACAATTTGAACCGGGAAAAACTATGACACCATATTTCATAACGTTTCTATCTCGACCTTATATTCTTCAATCACTGGATTTGCCAATACCTCGTTTGCTATTTTCTTCACCATTTCCTCGGCTTCTGAGACAGAAAGATTACCGTCAAGGTAAATCTCAAAGAATTTTCCCTGACGAATATCCCTAATAAGCTCGAAGCCCAGAAGCTCTACCACAGTGTGGATCGCCTTCCCTTGTGGATCTAAAACACCTTGTTTTAAAGTTACAAAAACTTTCGCTTTCATGGGTTCTCCTTTTGCTGTTTTTAAAAATTAAAGTATAATCTCTCAAAGTTCGATTTTCTAATTACGAGGAGGAAAAGAAAAAATGCAAAATACAGGCAAAACTTCTATAGGATTAGACGCGAACATAGCAGCGATGTTATGTTATATCCCTATCTGCCTTGTCAATCTGATATTCTCGATCATTTTGGCCGTAACCGAAAAGACTAATAAATTTGTAAGATTCTATGCATTCCAATCGATTTTATTGTCGATTTTTATGTTCGTCATTTCTTTTCTAGTGTTGTTTATACAAACGATGTTGGCTGTTCTCGACATGCGTTTTTTACAGATCATTACATCTGGGGCTCAAATAATAATAGGGTTTGGTTCTTTAGCAATACACATAATTGCCTGCATTAAGGCTTATCAAAATGAAACGTGGAAGCTACCAGTAATAGGAGACATGGCTGAAAAATGGGCTTAGTTTAGCTACTGAAAACTCTGTCAAATATTGAGTCTACATGACGAAGATAGTAACGAAGGTCAAAAACTTGTTCTATTTCCTCTTTTAAGAGCCTTGCTCGTATGTCAGAGTCAGAGAGCACATAATCTTTAAAGTTGCCGCCTTCATCCCATACCTTCATGGCATTTCTTTGTACCAATGCATAAGCTTGCTCCCTAGAAATACCCTTCTGGGTCAGAGCTAATAATAGTTGCCCACTGAAAATCAATCCGCGTGTCAGCTCTAAATTTTTCAGCATATTCTCTGGATACACCACGAGTGTATCCAGTAAAGAAGTGGTCTTAGCGATTATGTAGTCAAGAGCAGAGGAGGAGTCTGGCAGTACAATGCGTTCAGCTGAGCTATGTGAGATGTCTCGCTCGTGCCAAAGAGCTACGTTTTCGAGGCCAACTATGGCATTGGCACGAATGGTACGGGCTATACCACAAATTCGCTCAGATAGTATTGGATTTCTTTTATGTGGCATCGCAGATGAACCCTTCTGTCCAGTCTTAAATTTTTCTTCCGCCTCTCTTACCTCTGTCCTTTGCAAGTGTCTTATCTGAAGAGCTATTTTTTCCAGTGTTGAAGCAACGATCGCTAGCGTGCAAAGGTATTCGGCGTATCTATCCCGCTGAATTATCTGGGTTGATACCTCTGCAGGTTTTAATCCGAGTTTTTCGCACACTCTTCTCTCAAAATCCGGGGAAAGATGAGCAAAATTTCCGACTGCTCCGGAGATTTTCCCGACAGATATGGTTTCTTTGGCTGCCTGAAGCCTTCGTCGATTTCGTTGCATTTCAGAATACCATAGCGCCCAGGTCAATCCGAAGGAAGTCGGTTCTGCATGGATGCCATGAGTGCGCCCTATCTGCGGAGTATTTTTGAATTCAAATGCTCTTCTTTTAAGAACCTCGAGTAATTTATCTACTTTGTCAATCAAAACGTCACAGGACTCTCGCAAGAGCAAGGCGTTAGCAGTATCAACCACATCAGATGAGGTGAGTCCATAATGTACGTATCTTGCAGCTTCACCAATATTCTCTGCTAAATTCGTGGTGAAGGCTATCAAGTCATGATCAGTGATTTTCTCGATTTCCTCTATTCTCTGAACGGAAAAGGAAGCTTTCTCTTTGATTTCATTGAGAGCCTCTAGAGGTATGGTGCCATCTTCAGCATGTACTTCGCATACTGCTATTTCCACTTCGAGCCACTTCTTGAACTTATTTTCAAGCGACCAAATAGCCTTCATCTCCGGCAAAGTATATCTGTCTATCATAAGTCAAATTAAATCTAATGATTTAACTACTCCTTTCCTCTGAAAATATCTTTTAGCATGTGTCACGTCTCTAAGAATTTGGTTTCTTAAATCCTCTATACTAGCAAATTTTTTTTCATCGCGAATTCTATGAAGGAACCTGACGCGTAGCACATTCCCATACAGCTCAGACTCAAAGTCAAATACGTGTGTTTCAATCAGCACATCAGAGCTTTTGTGAAAGGTAGGTCTCGTGCCTACATTAGTTATACTTCTTCTCCATTTGCCTTCAATTAAAATCGCTGTTGCGTAAACGCCGTTTTTGGGAATTACACGATTGTGTGTGTATAGATTTGCAGTAGGAAAACCTATTTGTCGTCCTCTTCCATCTCCCTTAATCACCTCGCCTTCAACTCCGTAGGGTCTACCGAGCATTCTTCTTGCCAGATTTACCTTGCCGTCGAGTAAAAGTTCTCTTATGCGAGATGAAGAGATTCTCTGTCCACGCAAAGTCACTTCAGGTACTTCATCCGCAAAAAATCCTAGTTCACTGCTTATTTTTCTGAGTAGCTCAATATTCCCGCGTCTATCCTTACCAAATGCAAACCCCTTACCAAGGTAAACCTCTCTGGCTTGGAGTCTTTCATGCACGATTTTTCTCAGAAAATCTTCAGCTTCAATGGAGGCAAATTCCTTATTGAAATTTATGACGATTGTTTGCTGGACCCCAAGAATTTCAAAGGCAGCCAAACGCTGATCTAGAGTTTGCAATAGAGCAGGAGCGCTTTCAGGATAAAGAATCGCACGGGGATGTGGATCAAATGTTATGACAGTTGAGACAGCACCGATCTGTTTAGCTCGTTCGACGACGGTTTGTATGACTTTCTGGTGTCCAAGATGTAAACCATCGAAGACTCCGAGAGTAAGAACCGTCCTGCGCGCTATGTTAGCATTTTCAGTGCCGTGGAATATTCTCATCTTCAGATCAGCTCTCGTTGTCGATGACTAAACCATCGTACGCAAACCAGACATTATCGGGCAATAATTTAGAATCACGTTCGTGCATTATCTCATGATTTAAATGGGTTAAAAAAGCTCGTTTGGGCCTTAATTTTTCTATGTACTCGAGCGCCTCAGATAGGCACAGATGAGTCGAATGTGGTCTTATTCTGACGCAATCTAGAACTAGGGCATCCAAATCCATTAGCCCAGTAAGCGACTCTGGTGGAATAAACTTTAGATCAGTCACGTAGGCAAAATCGTTAAAGCGATAAGCCATTACTTGCAATTCACCGTGAATAACCTCGAGCGGAGTTATCGTAAGATTTTTGCCGATGTTAAATGGAGAGTTGGGGAAAACCACATGTGGAATCAGCTGCGGTAATCCTCCGCCTATGTGACTTGGTTCAAAGACATACTTAAAAATTCGTTTTAGATCTCGCCAAGCTGCTTCGTTTGCATAAACCCCTATTGCCCCATAACGAAAATTCAGTGGCCTAATGTCATCTAGCCCAAACACATGGTCTGCATGGCAATGTGTTATCAGTATAGCATCCAAGTAGGTTATCTTGTGCTTTAGTGCTTGTTGGCGGAAATCTGTTGAGGTATCAACTAGAATACGCTTGCCATCATGTTCTACGAGGACAGATACTCGCAACCTTTTATCTCTTGGATCTTCAGAAAGGCAGGTTTCGCACTGGCAGGCTATAGATGGAACTCCTGTTGAGGTCCCAGTACCTAAAAATGTCAATCTCATACGATAAGATTTCTGCCTTTATATTGATGAAGATTCTTGGAATCCGAGCAATCTCTCAAACTACCATCAAAACTTCTTACCTAAAACATCCTTCGCAGAGAATTTTTTGGCAGCTTGGGCTTTTAGCTTTTCTTCAGTCAGTCTCATCATCTGCACATATTGCATACGGGATTCAGCCAACAACTGATCCAACATTTCCTCTTCATCAGGATCGAGATTTCCCTTTGTTTTCTCTTTTAGCATCGCTAAAACATCGATCCAATACTTTCCGGCATCGAGATCAACCATTTTTTGCCCAGTTATCGGATGAGGTGCTATACCCAATACAGTAGCTATGTTTGTAACTATTGTTGAGAGAAAATTCATGAAAACCGTAGGATTGTCCTCTTTATTTGTGTCAACCTTTCTTTTCTCAGATTTAGCGGTATCTTGCGGCTTTACCGATGATTGACTATCGGTTACCTTTTTCTCTTCCCGCTGCTCTATTACGATTCCTTCACGCAGGCTGCCATCCAAATTAAATTTCCGCCTATCATTGACCTTTATGACAACTTCTTCGTTTGGACTATCTTTTCCTATCATCTTTCTTACACCACCTCGAAATTCTCATCGTAACACGTTATCTGATTAAAATCCAACCATTGATTGCTTTCCTCATTGGCTTCGACTTCAGGTAAGAATTTGATAAAATCTATTGAAGGTTATAAGAATATGACAAATCGTCCGTTAAGTGGTTTAAAAGTGTTGGAGATGGGACAGCTTCTTGCTGGTCCATTTTGTGGTGCAATGCTGGCTGGTTTTGGCGCCGAGGTCATAAAGATAGAGAAACCCAGGACCGGAGACCCACTGAGAGGCTGGCGAAAAATTTATAAGGGAACCTCTCTATGGTGGCTTTCGATGGCTAGAAACAAGAAGTCGATAACTTTGGATCTAAGTAAGCCAAAGGGCAGGGAGATTGCAAGAAGGTTAGCTGACAGGGTGGACATTCTGGTTGAGAATTTCAAACCGGGAACATTGGAGAAGTGGGGGATGGGGTACGATGAATTAAAACGAACCAATCCAAGATTGATAATGGTTCGTGTTTCTGGCTGGGGGCAAACTGGTCCATATGCTTCACGTCCTGGATATGCTAATGTTTGTGAGGGAGTGGGAGGATTAAGATACACTACTGGCTATCCGGATAGACCTCCGGTCAGAACTGGCACATCGATTGGAGACACTCTCGCAGGCTTGCATGCGGCTTTGGGGGCTCTGATAGCTGTTTATTACAGAGATGTCCGAGGTGGTAGCGGACAAGTTGTCGATGTAGCAATTTATGAGGCAGTTTTTAACATGATGGAGTCCATGTTAGCTGAATATGATAAGTTGGGCTTCATACGTGAGCGAACCGGGGCGAAGCTTGATGGTATCGTTCCTACATCCACTTACCCAACTAAAGACGGCAAGTTCATAATCATTGGCGGTAATGGTGACTCGATATACAGGAGGCTAATGTATGCGATAGGTAGACCGGATTTAGCCGAACATCCGGAGATGCAAGACAATGCCGGCAGAGTAAAACATGAGGCTGAGATAGACAATGCAATTACTGAGTGGACCTTGACACAGACTTATGATCAAGCCTACGCGAAAATGATAGAAGCTGAGGTGCCATGCGGGCCAGTCTACTCGATAGCTGATATTGTAAAAGATCCGCAATATAACGCCAGGGGCATTTTTGAGACTGTAGAGATAGAGCCAGGTGATACCGTAAAGATTCCAACCGTTGTGCCATTTATGTCCGAGACACCAGGGGGCACGGACTGGATTGGTCCAGAATTAGGTAAGCATAATCGAGAGATTTATTTAGATTTTCTTCAAATGAAGCAGAGCGAATATGAGGAGCTGATGGCTGAGGGAATCATATGACTGCAAGCGAGAATTACATAGAGATAGTTGAGGTTAGTCCTAGAGATGGATTACAAGGGCTGTCCCGCGTAGTTGAAACTGAGCAAAAGCTCAACTTGATAAGAGCCTTAGGACAGGCAGGGTTTAAGAGAATCGAGGTAACCTCTCTTGTTTCTCCGAAGTATGTCCCACAAATGGCTGATGCCGTCCAGCTCTTGAATCAATTGGGTAATCAATTAAATTTTAGTCGGATGGTTTTAGTGTTGAATGAAAAGGGTTACAAACGGGCTATTGAGCTAGGGGTTGAATGGATTTGCTATGTAATAGCAGCGACTGAGAGCATGTCTCGTAAAAATGCCAATACTTCAGTTGCGCAAAGCATAAAGGACATAAAGAAATGCATTTATGACGCTCACAATGCGGGGGTAAAAGTAAGAGCGTCAATAGCAGTTTGTTGGGCTTGTCCTTATGAGGGAAAGGTTCCAAGGCAAAAGGTTTTGGACATAACCTCAGAATTGACCGAAGCGGATGAGATAGCATATAACGATACACTCGGAATCGCAGTACCATCTGAAGTGTATGAGCTATGCCATATGGCAAAAGAGGCGTTCCCGTCTAAGAAATTTGCCGGTCACTTTCACGGTGCGAATTCAGGTGGGTTAGATAACATAAAGGCTGCAGTACTTGCCGGATGGAATGTTTTTGATTCTGCCGTTGCCAGTTTAGGTGGATGTCCATTCACTCCTGGCGCCGTCGGTAATGTTTCAAGCGAGGGACTCGTGTGTATGTTAGAGCAGATGGGCTTAAGAACTGGAATAGATCAGTCGAAATTATCAGAGGCTAGAAGTATAGCCCTTGATATTTACAGGCTGCATCATTGAAATTTACATTACTAATTTCAGTGAGAGTGCTAGCTGAAGGAGCAACTAAAGAATTACTTATCTGATAGTTTTCATCTGAGAGAGAAAATTTGATCAGCTATTGGTTCATTGATCTTAAATTTCTCCCAGAACACATCGGCAATTTTAATTCCCTCATTGAAGATTCTGAGTCTGCGCGGTTGTATGAATCCTGTTTTCGGGTCCCTTGAAAAATCATCATAGATGCGTTGGTGAAATCCTATGGGAGTTCTGAAGGCTACGTAGCGAATGAGGAACGAATTTTTATCTATGCCGAAGATAGTTTCATTTTTAGATGGATCCGTTATCTTTAAGAAATAACATTCGTGGGCGTCTACGCTATCTTCAGGGAGCAATTCAATCTCAAAACCATCGTCTTTTGTGTAGCGAAAGATGGAGAATCCGAAATTATTGCTCCAACGTAGAAACTCAGAGTATGGTTTAGCTTGTTCACTTAGTTTTTGATATGTTTTCTGGCCATCAAACGCAATTTGAAAGAATAGATCATCTCCCTCAAAAGCGTCGAATCTTATTTTTCCATTTGCAGAGTGAGCCGCATTATTCTCTTCAGGAAAAACTCGCCACATTTTGTAGAGAGTCAATTTTTTAGGTTGACCTGAAAAGTAAACTATGGCTCTGCCCTCTAGCTGAAGTGTTTTAGGGTTTTTCCAAACATCGCCTCCTGAAGCCTCTATTGTCTTTTTGATTATCTCGTTAGGAGTTTGAGGCTTAGTCGAGTTCTGAGCAGGATGATCAATCGATAAGAGGCATAGCATCATCAAAGCCAGCAATAGTTTTAGCGAGTAATTTTCATTGACTGCATTCATTAAATGACCTTCCTCTCATCGATCACAGTTATTTTAGTAAACTCTCCGTTTTCAAAGTGCTGCCAAACTCTGCATCGGTGATTATTGGATTCTAATGTTATGATCTCAGCGTATCTAGTATTTGGTTCATTTTTGTTTTGCCAAAAGAGAAAAATAGTATTAGCGTCGACTTCATATGCTTCACCTCGTAAACGTTCATTATCAAAACGCAGTGCACCTTCACGAAATTCACCCGGAAATTGTTTTACTTCAGTTTTTCCATCATCCCAGAAGTACTCATTTTGCTGCCAATAAGTTCCATCTTCCAGGATTTTGCATGTAAGACGGCTTCTATGATGATCTAGAATCTTACCAGTTTTTGTATCTAATCTCGTGTAAGTACCTTCCCAAACTCCCATATGTCTTGCAAAAACTGGAAACTCCTTCAATTTTATCTCTTTAGCTTCGGTCATAATGTATCTCTCCTTAAATTTGTAATGTTTTTATAACAAAACAAGAATATAAAATCTTTTTTATTGATTCAAGTCAAGGATTCGGAGATTTTTACTAAGTGCTTTTGGCTTGTTTAGAGACAGTAGATGGTTCTTGCGAACGGTCGATAGCTTCATCTTCTATCTCTCCGCCTTTACTAATTGGTATTTCAGCGGGACTAGCATATTTTGGAAAATCGCCAACTTTTGTAGGTGGAACATAGCCTGGATATTCGACCCTAGAGTGATATATTGCAATTAATGATCTAATCATGGACTCTCGGATGATTGTTAATTCACGCAATGTTAGATCACATTCGTCCAGCTGATCATCAGCCAAAATTGCATCTATGATTTTAGTGACTATAAATCTCAGGTTTTCTGGTGAAGGTTCGGCTAAAGATCGTGCTGCTGCTTCGCAACTATCGGCTATCATCATAATAGCAGCCTCTTTAAATTGCGGTTTAGGACCTGGGTATCGAAAATCATTCTCGTCTATGTCTTCAGGGCTTGATGATTGTGCTTGTGCTTTTTTTAGAAAGTAGTGCAACGTTCGAGTTCCGTGGTGTTGAGGAATAAAATTGGCAATAATCTGTGGCAACTTGTGCTCCTTTGCTAGTTTCATGCCATATGTTACATGGCTAATAATAATTTTTGCGCTCTGAGAGGGTTTGAGTTTATCGTGGGGATTTTTCCCGTGTTGGTTTTCGACGAAGTGTTCTGGGGCGGCTATTTTCCCGATATCATGATATAAAGCGCCGATTTTAGCTAGTAGACCATTTGCTCCTATAGCCCGGCATGCATCTTCTGCGAGCTGTCCTACAGCATGGGAATGCTGGTTAGTGCCTGGCGCACGCAAGGCGAGTTGCTTGAGTAATGGTAGCTCGGTATTTGATAGCTCTAATAGTTTAACGTCTGTGAGAATGCCAAAGGCTGATTCTAGAGGTGGCAATGCGACCGCTGTAACTGCAGAGGAAATTATGCCTCCCAAAAATCCACAAGCGATCGAAGAGACGACGGTATCGAAAACAAAAGGCTGTTGAAGATATGCGATGATTGCTAAAGCCGTGATGGCATTGGCAAGTCCTATAAAAAAACCGGCTGATGTCAGGGAAGATCGCGAATGGTATCGTTTGATTCCATATACTGCTATAGAGGAAGAGATGACTGAATACAAGACGAACTCCAATGGGCGAGGAGCGATTAAACCAGTAAGCAAAGAGCCGAGTATACCGGAAAATAGAGCCAATCTTTTATCTATGAGTAAGACAAGAGATAGGCTGGTAAAGGCGAATGGGATGGCTAATGCCCAAACGGTGGCATCGTTTAGAGGCGCCTTAATGTTTTGCAGGGCAGTAAACTCTGCTATTTTGAAGCACACTGTGTTTAGTAGAATCTGCAGCAGCATCACGACGCCGAAAAGGGAGAAGATTCGTTCTGATGAAAGAGTAGTCTTTAGTGCAGGGCCTCTTTGTTCTATGTATTTCCACGCTATCCAGTAAAGTGCTGTTAGCACAATTAAAATACCAAAGAATCGATTCCATTTTCTATGGGATTTCGTATAGGAGCTTATGGCATTAATTTTTGAGAGTATTTCCGGAGTTACGATTTCGCCTTCACTTGCAATTTTCTGCTGACGTTTTAGCGAGATAACCACTGGATTGACAGCCTCAACCGCCACTTTCCTTGCCTTTTCAGTTGCTTCTGCATCGTAGAAAACAGTTGGCTGGACGAATTTCTCCAAAATAGTGTAAAAAGCTTGCTTTTCTTTTTCACTAAGAGTTTTTATGTTGTAGATTCTTTCCTTTAATTTTTCTCTAGCTTTCGAGAGAGACAGCCAATTACTTTCTGGTAAAGCCTGAATTGATTGTTGAGAGGGTCTTTGTTGATCGAAGACTAAAACCTCTGTTTGAAGATATTTCCTGTCGCTGTCATTATAAATAAAACCTTCAGTGCTTTCTCGTAAGGCTCTGGTTACAGCTTCAATCTCACCGGCAGTAAATTTCCTTGAGGTTAATATTTTTTCAGCCTCGTTGTCTACATCTAAAGATATTTGTGCAGAGAGATTCTTGTTGCCAAGGGATTTAGTGTTAGTATTTGAGTTTTCAAATCTCTTCGATAGTTTTTCCCAAAAAAGGCGGAAATTTTGTACTGCATTTTCCGAGCGAGTTGGCTCAATAACGAAGATTGGTTTAGTTTTGTTTCTAGCTTCTTGTCTTAATCTTTCAGTTTCTTTCTCATCAACGAATGTTATATCTGATGGGGAGATTATGCTTTCCCTAAGTATGTCTCCCTCGCGATAGACTTGGAACCTCTCCCACAGCGGATTTTGAATCAGAATAGCAGTTAGAATTGTGAAAAGTGTGAATAATAGCCAGAACCTTTGATTATCACTTAGCGAGTCAAGAGGTTTTTTTACAGACTCAATAGCTCTCTGAAAAACACTTGAGGCGGGTTTTTCAAGTGGTTTTTTCATATGTGTAGCTCACTAAGTGAATAGAAGTTTTTTTGAGTTGTGCATGAGCGAATATACTCTGCGATTTTATCTACTAATGGAAGTAATGTCTGAGGTTTGATGGCTGAGATAGCTATAACATCAGATTGTTTTTCCATCTCTATGGAGCGTTTAATAGCTCGTACAGTTTCTAATGGTAGCAAATCAGTTTTGTTCAAAACGATTATGCATGGGATTTTATTATAACCAAGATCAAGCAGAATTTTTTCGACTGACTCTATTTGTTTCATAAACAATGGGTTAGCCGCATCCACTATGTGCAGCAGCAATGAGCTTTCAGATATTTCCTCTAAGGTGGCGCGAAAGGCATTTACTAATGTATCCGGGAG
Organism: uncultured Blastocatellaceae bacterium; assembly: GCA_964486055.1. GTDB lineage: Bacteria > Acidobacteriota > Blastocatellia > Pyrinomonadales > Pyrinomonadaceae > J014. Next base: position 130,168 of record CAZALE010000002.1, on the reverse strand, counting down.
ATTTCTAATAAAGCCTACTGTGTCGTTAATTACTATTTCCTGTTCGTTTGGTATGCGAAGCCGCCTCGAGGTTGGATCTAAGGTTGCAAATGTTTTCTGGGCAGTGTAAACATGGCTGTTTGTCAAAGCGTTGAGCAAAGTTGATTTACCAGCATTCGTGTAACCGACTAGAGAGACAACCGGAACTTGATGACGGCTTCGATTCTTGCGTCGCTGCTCTCTTTGGTAAGTCAATTTCTCAATTTCCTTTTCAAGTCGTGTGATACGATCTCTTACTCGCCTTCTATCAATCTCTAACTTCGTTTCACCGGGCCCTCTTCCACCAATACCGCCTGCCAATCTTGAAAAAGCTGAATTTTGCCCACTGATGAGGCGGGGCAGGATGTATTTTAATTGCGCGAGCTCTACCTGAAGTTTACCTTCTCTCGATTGGGCGCGCTGAGCGAAGATATCAAGTATCAGTTGTTGACGATCTATCACTTTCAAGTCTGTAGCTTCTGATATAGACCTTACTTGTGCTGGTGAGAGTTCCGTATCGAAAATTATAATATCAGCACTAAGTTGCATGGCTCTAATTAAAAGTTCATCTAGCTTACCTTTTCCTAAAACCGTTCTTGGATCAATTTGAGAACGGCGCTGGATTATTCGGTCTAACACCACAACGTCTGCGGAGCGAGCTAATTCCTCCAATTCTGCCATGGATTCCTCAGCCTCCGAGATGTAATTTGTGGTGACGCCTACCAATATGGCTCTATCCTGATTCCCTTGTTTGAAAGAGGCTTGGCGGTTACGTGCCATCTCTTCCTCGAGGGAATTTATCATTGCCAGAAAATTTATATCCATCTGGGCTGGAGATTTGGATGGTAAGAACTGATAAGCAAGATTTGGGTTTACCTGAATATCAAAGTTATAAGGATTTGGAGACTTTCCGCTCTGATTTTTGTTTTGTTCCTGATGATTTGTGTGGAATGTAGAAATCTGGGGATGATTTATCCCGTTGGCTAATTTATCGGCGGTTGTTGGAATTAAATGAGCTGCATGAATTAAGTCGGGTAGACCAGTCTTCGGGTTGACCTCTATGACAGCCATCAGGTCTAATCTCAATAGTGCCAAATCAGTGAGGTCATCTTGAGTCAAATACTCTCCGTTTAGGTGGGTATGAATGCAGCGTAGTCCGCGGAATCTGCCCTGAGAGGTTCTTATACGCCCGAAGTCAGGTAGTTCAATCTTCTTAGCATCACCTACCATCACGAATTCGACCTGTCCTTTGCGGTTTATTAATACGCCTATTTGTCTACCAGTTTCATGAGATATTTCCGCCATTTGGCGAGCGAGCTCTGTAGAGATGATTTGTTCTGGATGGACTCGGCGCGTAGCCAGTTTTTCAATTCGCCGTAACTGATTCGGTTTCAGCCCTTTTGTGAAACCTTTTATGTTTCCTATAAACCCCTCTCCTTTTCTGGCAATTCCCTGATGGCAAATTATACCACAAAGTTTAATCAAGCAAACTTTCCGGATTGCTCGTTCGGACAAAAAGGGTAAAATTTATGTTTATGGAAAAAGTAGAGGTATCAATAAGTCCTCAATATGCTATACCAGGCGGCGAGGTTTTGATTAAATGTGAGGGTTTTTCTTTCTCTTATGGCGATGATTATGGTGCTTACTTTGATGGAATCCAGGCTAGGTTGATCGGAGTTTCATCCAAGAGGGTGATGGCTATCGTTCCGGAAACACTGATTGCTGGAGAGATAGAAGTTTTCCTGGAAAGTAAAGAATATCGGAGCAAGCCTGCGAAAATGGTCGTAGGGGAGAGACTGGCAGATCAATTACACATGGTTGCTAATCCAGCTGTTGATCCTATCGATAAATCGATAATCTTGACTCGTTCGGGAGCTAGAGGTGAAAAGCTCCCTGTAACCTTGTTTAGGTTGAATAAGGATAGAGTTTTAGAAGAGTTGCCAATTGAGGTGATGAATCCGACAGGTTTGGCTTTTAACCGAGAAGGCGATTTATTCATTACTAATCGTGCCAGTGGTGAAGTGGTGAAGCTAGAAAGAAACGGTAACTATTACACCTTCAGCACGAATCTGGGCATAGCTACTGGAATAGCTTTTAATAGTAAAGGTGAGTTGTTTGTGGGTGACCGAGGCGGCACTATATATCGTTTAAGTGAAGATGGAGATGCAGAAATTTTTACGAATTTAGAGCCATCAGTAGCCGCATATCACTTGGCATTCGATAGGGAAGATAATCTATTCGTTACAGCTCCGAGTCTTTCAAGTTTTGATACGATATGGAAAGTTGATAAGAAAGGATTTGTTGAAGTATTTTACAGAGGTCTGGGAAGACCTCAGGGCCTTGCGTTCGATCCGCATGGCAATCTATACGTTGCCGCTTGTTTAAGAGGGCGTCGAGGAATCGTAAAAATCTCCCCCGATGGAGGTGAAGCTGAATTAGCTATTGCAGGTGCTAACATCGTTGGGCTTTGCTTTGCAGATGAAAATGAAATGATAGTGGCTACAAGCGATAAAGTTTATGCTCTTAAGCACAATTTTTAAGTATTTCAACTATTTTGTTTTGATCTTTACTAGGTTCGATTTACCATTTGATCGGGATCATTCGGGGATAAGGAAAGTTTAGTTATAGCGAATCAGGTATTCATTCTATTAATCGGCTTGCTTAGAAAGCAAGCCGATTAACTTATGGATTTTGATTTGGTGAGGGAGTTGGTTCGGGTGACCTTCTTTTTAGCTGGGGTGGTTGATCATCTTTCTTTTCATCTGGATTTGTAGTATCAGGTTGACGTCGTTTTAGAGTGGGTTTGGAATTATCCTGATCGGAACTTGCCAAGGCTATGGCTTTAGCATTTGTTAGACGCATTAAATGTTCTTTGACCCGCTGAAATTCTGATGTGCTTACTATATACTCCTGTTTTTCGGGGAATTTGGATATTAGACTTAGGACCTTATCCCGTCTTTCGAGTGAGGGTGGATGGGTTGAAAATAACCTCTTCACTGAACTAGGTTTCTTGCGATTTTGTGCAGCTAATTTTTCAAACATTGTTGCCATTGCCGTTGGATCATATCCAGCTGCATAGAGATATTGAGCTCCTAGCATATCGGCTTCTATTTCTGCACCTCTGGAGAAATGAAGATATGCTAATCCTTCGCCTAGTCCTCCGGCATTTTGCAATATGGTCGAAGTAATTGGCCCGCCAAATATGATCCCTGCCAATATGCCTGCGCTCATCAATCTTGCTTTACCATAATTTTCGATTGCGTGTCTGGCAGCCACATGAGCTATTTCATGTGCCATTACGCTAGCTAATTCTGCTTCATTATCTGTTGCGAGAATTAAGCCAGTATTTACGTAGAGAAATCCACCAGGGATAGAAAATGCGTTTACTTCATCATCCTCGACTACTTTTATGGTGAATGGTATTTTTGCATCAGAATGCAAGACTAGATTTTGCCCTACGCGGTTAATGTACTCACTAACTAGAGGATCGTCAACTATCTTTACCTCCTGATCAATTTGAGCTGCTAACTGTCTGCCTATTTTTATCTCGTTTTCCTTGGATCCGCCTAACCATGCAAAGAAACCATCCCCCTTATTGATATTTCTTTTACCTATCATCGAAGGATCCTCTTTCTCTGAAAGGTTCTTATTGCTTTGGTTCTGGTTTTGTTGATTTTTTTTCTCTTCTTTTTGTTTTTTATTATTGTCCTTTTGAGTTTTCTCGGTTTTTTCTTGTTGCTTACTCTCTTGTGCAATTACGGCTAGAGAGAGTCCGGCGATATTGAAACAGAAAGATAAAAGAACCATGGAAGCTATTGACTTTTGCAGGAATTTAAACATGGCGGGCCTCCTTACTTTTCTCATCTTTATTCTAACTTCTTGATTATATTGATTACAACATTCTCTTGATGATTTAGTTGAGAATAAGGTTGTGAGGACAGACATCCTAAAATGATGTACTTATATTGGCTA
>CAZALE010000002.1:27058-126078 GCA_964486055.1 uncultured Blastocatellaceae bacterium | reverse complement strand
AGTAAATTTTAAAAAATTAATGCTTAGGCTGATTTGTAGTTCAACTAATTATGAAAAACTGCTAAATTTATAATGTCATTTTCATTTCAAAGCTTTGGGGAAATTAAGAGATGAAGCGGATAGAAAAAAAGGTAAAGGATTTAGTAGAGGTTAGGCACTACAATAGTTTACTCGATTATCATTCTGACCCTGCAAAGACCTTAGAGGCGTATCTATTTACGGACGCCACCGCAGAGATGATGTCTAAATGGTTAACTAAAATATCAGAAGTGAGCACCCAAAGTGGTGCAGCGAGGGCATTGGCGGGATACAGAGGAGTTGGAAAAAGTCACTTTCTAGCAACTATGGGGGCTATAGTTTCTAATCCAGAGTTGAGGTCTCAGATAAGTGATCCTTTAGTAGCTGCAAGTGCTCAGCAGCTGAAACGGCGTAGACATCCCGTGGCCTATGTAAGAAGAGGTACAAACAAGGATTTGTTCGAGGAGCTGAAGGACGCGCTAGCTATATCTTTTGAGGTTGAGCGGACAAGTCTAAGTGATTCATTGGAGGAATTGTTAAAAGCGGCTGCCTCAAAGGCCGGCGATCTACCTTTTGTATTGATTATTGACACGGCTTTAGAGAGAGTTCAAAGGGTTTCTAGGAATGATGGTCCTTTGTTGGGTGAGATAGCTGAGATTGCTAAAAATCTGAACATATTTGTTGCAGTGGCCTTGGATGACGATATAGCTGGAGCGGATGGTGTAAATGTAGCTGTAGCAAGGAGCTACTCAATAGATTATTTAGATCAGGACCATCTTTATCGGATAATTAACACCTATGTTTTCCCGAAATATGCTCAAGAGTTAACCTCTTTGCGTGAAGTATACGAGTACTTTCGTGGTGTTCTTCCGGCGTTTCATTGGAGCGAGCAAAAGTTTATATCACTATACCCGCTTCATCCATTGATCATGGAGATAACGCCTTTCGTCAGGTTATATGTAAAAAGCTTCGCCATGATGGGATTCGCGTCCGAAGCAGGAACTAAAATTTTGGGTCGTCCAGCCAATTCGCTGATCTGTCTTGACGAGGTTTTTGATTTAGTTGAATCTGGCCTTCGAGAGTCTGATGAGTTGAAGAATGCATTTGAAAGCTTCGATAGGATAAGTGCAGAAGTTATAAATCAGATCCCAGTACTTCAGAGATTGCAGGCCAAACTGATACTAAAGGCTTTGTTGCTGATGTCGCTTAATGGTGAGGGGGCGACGGCTGCTGAAATAAGTGCTGCAACGCTAGTATTTGACGAAGACTCAGAAGATCCAAGTCGCTCCGTCGCTGAAATACTTGAGAAATTTGCAGAGGCAGTGCCGGATGGACTCAATAGATTCGAGGAAAAGAGTGGGCAAATTCGCTACTGCTTCAAGGTTGCTGGAAAGGATAGCTTGAATCAGGCTCTGCGTGAGGCTGCTCTAGGCATATCATCCGATGTAATTCCAAAAGTGCTGCGTCGTTTTGCCAGTGAGAGATTTAATGACTGGGTTTTACTAACGGAGAATGAGGTTTTTGATTCAGTAGATTGCAACATTGTCTGGCGAGGTGGCCTAAGGCGAGGGCGTATAATATGGAATTGGAACGAGACTGAGAATCCGTCAGATCATAAAGCTGATTTCTATGACTGGGAAATTATCGTAACTAAACCTGAAAAAGACATAAGCGAAAACGAGGCTAGCTCAACTCAGACGATTTTCTGGAAGCCAGCAGTTTTGACCGCTGATGAGGCGGAAACAATACTTAGATATCATGTTCTGGTGACCGATGAATGGATAGAGGAAGAGTTCGGAGATCAGATAGGCATAGCTGGCCACGCTCTCATGACCACCATAGGTAAGATATGGGAAAGAATATTTCTCGAGGAAGGAGTCTTAGTTTTTAATGGTCAGGAATATAAGTTTACCAATCAAGCTAAAAATTCGCGCTTATTGACAAGCACATTCACGCAGATGCTTACACCATTATTCGAGGCTAATTATCCTGAGCATCCAATACTAAATGGCACACTTGGGATAAATGAAGTTTCCTCACTTGTCAGCGATCTTTTTGGAGGAAGAAAGATTGCATCAGGAGATACGCAATCTCTAGCAGTAAATTTCGCTGAACCATTAGGATTAGTAACCCTTAGAGGGGATTACCTGATGCCATGTTCAGAGGAGGATTTGCTACGTTTAGAGCCAATTCAAAAGATATTATCACTGCTCAATGAAAGCAGTGAGGAGATATTATCGCTCAGAGAGATTTATAGGCATCTAAGAGAGAAACCATATGGTTTTTCTAAAGAGATGACCCAGCTTTTCCTAGCTGCATTGGTAGCAAAACGCAGAATAGAATTCGTTACATCCAAGGGAGACAGGATTAATCACAGATCGCTGGATTTAAAGATTATCTGGGACGATATAGTCGGAATAACTCGTCCGGAAACAGTTTCTTATTCCAGCATCGAGCTAATTGATTGGGCACGAACTCTCACAGCTGTAGACACTTTTCAAACTCTAGATGATCCTCAAGATAGGGAACAGATTCGACAAGCATTAACTAACTGGTTAAGTGATTGGAAAGCTGCAAAGACTTTGGAAAGATTCGAGAGACTACCGGAAGATTCGCTTAACACACGCGTTTGGCGACTAGCAGCAAATGTCGGCAAAACCTTCGGTGTTGTAGCAAGCGCTATTGAGGATCTCATGGAGGAGTCTATTTCATTGGAGGAGTGTTTACAAGCAATAGCTGACGCTTTCTTAAATTCTGAAAAGGTCTTTATAGATAGAACCAAAGATCTAGTTAAACTCGAGGACTTTCTTAATGGAGCAGATCTCCGCAATAAGGTTTGGGAATACATTTCGTTGTGTGAGATTACTGAAGATGAGGTGATTGAGGCTTTGCGTAAGGAGCTATTTAAATTCACCACACAGTCTTTGCACTCTCCTAGTGAAACGCTCAATCAAGAATTTGAAAATGTATGGAATAGCTTCCAGCAAAAATACGCTGATTATTTTGCGGTCAGACATGATGAAGTGATGAAAAATGTGTCTCTTCAGGATAGCTTCGAGGAAATAATTCGTAGCGATGAATGGTGGGAGTTCGAAAATCTCTCTAAGTTTCCGATATTTCCAAATAGTCACTATAAGAAAGCTAAGGAGATTTATTTTCAGGGGAAAAGGTTAGATTGTAAGGCTGATGTCCGAGAGGTTTTAAAGAATTATCCACTATGCACCTGCTCCTTTAGGTTGTCTAAGGCTGAAGAGTGGAAGGGTTTGCCAGATCAGCTGCGAAAGATAATTGAGAGAGGAAGAATGAGCTACCGTAGAGTACTCAGAGTTTTGAAAGAAACTTTGGTCTCAATGTTGGAACAGATGGCACGTAATTCAAAGAGAGAAGACGAAAAACGGTTAGCAAATACACTTGCGGAAATATTAAAGTCGGGTGGCGAGATTCCATTGCTGTCTTCGAAAGAGTTGGTGGTACTTGAAAAAGCAATAGGTCTGATAAAAGCCTCACCCATGGTTAGCATAGATGTTCCAGAGGAAGAGGGCTTTTTGACTCGGGAGGAATTGTTACAGGTGTTCTCAGAGTGGTTGGATGATTTACCGAATGAGCCTGTTCTAATGAAGATATGAAATATGTTTTATAGAAATCAGATCTGGGCTATTGCTTAAGCAGGGAGAAGCTCGATAAAAGTCAAGTGCGCATACTGATTATTAAACTGGGAAGCATAGGCGATGTAGTACATACTCTGCCAGCTTTAGTCTCGCTCAGGGAAAAGTTCGCTAGTGCTGAGATATTCTGGGCAGTGGAGGAGAAATCTTTTCCTATTCTAGAAGATAACCCATTGCTTGACGGGATAATTTCAATAAGAAAAAGCAATGTGTCTGAATTATTTGATTCGATTCGTCTGCTGCGCAGTGTGAAACCCGACGTCGCAATCGACTTTCAGGGGCTTCTCAAGTCTGCTCTGATCGCTAAATTGTCCGGTGCGAGAAGACGTATAGGTTTTTGTTCAGAAGCGCTTCGAGAACCAGCTAGTCGGTGGTTTCTAAATGAGCAAGTAAAAATACCCGACGGAAAGATCCATGTAATAGAGAAGAATTTATTTCTTGTTGCAAATTCCTTGGAGATCAATTACTCATTTCCTGAGAAGCTGAGTTTTCCAATTTTTGCGAGGGAGCAGCATAGAGAAGAGGCGGAGATCATAGCAAGAAATGTAGGTGGAGGATTTGCTATTCTTAATCCCGCCGGAGGTTGGGTGACTAAGCTGTGGAATGCAGAAAATTTTGGATATTTAGCTGACATGATATGGGAGAAGTTCGGTATCAGCTCAGTTGTTACTGGTACACCGGCTGAATCCGAATTGGTAGATAGAGTCTTGAAAAGTAGCAAGAGTGGAAAGCTCATAAAGGCTTATCCATCACTGAAAGGGTTTTATGAACTGGCAAAGATGGCACGCATTTATGTTGGTGGTGATACTGGTCCAACACACATCGCAGTTGCTGCTGGAGCCCCGATAGTTGGTATTTTTGGACCAACTGAATGGTGGCGCAACGGTAGCCCTTATCCGGAGGACATATGCGTAGAAAGAATAGACATTTCTTGTCGGGCTGATTGTCATCGAAGATTTTGTCACAATTGGATATGCATGAATATTTCGGTCGAAACAGTTTTCAAGGCGGTTGAAAGAAGGTTAAGTGGAATATGCTTAGAAAGATCTGTAGTACTGTAATTTTAACTTTGAGTTTATTGAGCTTTTTACTAGCTCAGTCTTCGCCCCCTAAACCAGAAATTTTACTACCAGGCGAAAAGCTAATATACGAAGTGAAGTATACTCGTGCTATATTTCGCGGTTTGAGTATAGGAACTCTGGCATTCTCGGTCGATAAAGACGAAACTGGAAAGTCGTATAAAATCAAATTTGAGGCTAGATCAAAAGGGACTTTACTTAGACTTTTCGGACAGAGAATAGTTCAAATTTTTCAATCTGAGATCGACGCTGAGAGATTTCGAATATTGAAAACGATAAAGCGCGATGAGCAAGGAGATAGGATTCGAGATTCAGAGGCGATATTTGACTATATCCAAAAAAAGGTTGTATTTACAGAGATCGATCCAAAAGATCCATTAAAGCCGCCACGTAAAATAGCCTCTAAGATTGAAGAGGAAACTCACGACCTGGTTTCGGGTGTCTATCGGTTAAGGCAAAATCATTTCAATGTAGGTAAAACCTTTGAAACTGTGGTAAGTGACTCTGGGTTAGTTTATAGAATTCCGATAAAAGTAACTGGTAGGGAGTTGGTTGATACCATAATTGGGAAGGTTTGGTGTTTTAAGATAGAACCGGAGGTATTTGGCCCTGATAGAATGATAGAACAAGAAGGCAGAATGATAATTTGGATAGCCGATAATGACAGGAAAATCCCAGTTGCCTCTCGAATTTACACTAAACTAGGCAGACTCGAGGTAAAGTTGAAACAAATAGAGACACCAAACAGAGCTGATCTTAGCGTGCGCGACAAAGACTAGCCCTCTTCGATCTGACTAAGTATATCTTGGGCTTCTTCCGACTCATAGTCGAAAGCCTGCACCTCGAGAGCGTTTTTGACTATATCGGCATAAAGCGGATCATCCACTAGTTGTGCTAATGAAGCCGTTGGAAACAAGCATAAAGACTCATAGGCCAGCGCTCTGATTGCTGGGTTATCGGTTTGCCTTATTATTTCACAAACTTCTCCAGCAGAAAAGCGTTCATTTAATATTTGGCAAATGGCTTCGACCTTTTGATAATCTTTCTGTTTGAGAGCCCGCTCCACGAGTTGGATGAAGACTTCTGCAGACTCTGTCTGAGCCTGCAACACGTTAGCGCAAGTCTCCGCTATTTTCTTTATCTCTGTAAGCTTGCGTTTATTTCTTTTGGTTTCTTTTTTAGAGAGTTGCTCATCGAGTACTTTCAGCAACTGACTGAGCTCCCAATCAGAGTGAATATCGTAGCTTTGTTTAGAGGAAGGTTGATTTTTTTGCAGGGCTCCAACGATTATCTTTTTTGTCATCGGTCGCAAGCCTTGCCACACTTTTTCAACTTGCGAGCCTAAACCTTTCATAATCATTCCCAAGAAAAAGTTTAACCCGTTTCACAAAGTTGTCAAGGTTAAATGTGAAAGAGTTCGATCTGAGGACAAGTAAAAACTTATACAACGCCAGCGCACGTCTGGAAGTTCGGCAATACGAATCCTAGTTTGCATATGATAACTCATGAAGTTCAATCTCGGCTGTACACGCAACGTGAATCACGGGCATACGTGGGTAAATTTTCTCACAACATGCGCAAGACACTGACTGGTAATGTCAATCTCCTGCTCTGTGTTATATCGCGATAACGAAAAGCGCAGCGCCCCCATAATTTGGCTATAAGGTAGATTCATGGACATGAGCTGACTAGAAAGCTTGTGCGATTGCGAATTACAGACTGAGAGAGTCGCGGCAATTATGTTCTTATCAGCTAATGCTGATAAAATAACCTCGCCATTCATATTAGGAAAGGATATCAGCAGGGTGTTAGGTAATTCGTTATTCGCATTTGCGAATAGAGTTTTTGCAGAGGGTATTTGCGTCAGAATTTGTCTTTCTAATCTGTCTCGCAAGCATTTTATCTTCATCATCGAGTCTCGATCATTACTCAGATTTGCTGCATATCCGAGAGCAAAAATCTTTTGAGGTGGCATTTTCCCACTTTTGCCGAAGAAAGGCAGATATTTTTTTCTGACATATAAGGCGCCAATGCCTCTGGGGGCATGGATTTTTCTGCCGGAAATGCTAAAAAAATCTATGTTTGCGCCTTTGATATTCAAAGGTAATTTACCGACTATCATTGCTCCATCAACATGAAAGAAAGCTTCGGAGGTATCTTTGACTATCTGGCAGATTTTCTCGAATGGTGTTAAAATCCCTAAATCACCATTTGCTGCAGTAAAACTGACTATTAGAGTGTCTTTACGAATTGAATTTTTCAATTTATGCATGTCTGGGAGACCATCTTTATCAACCTCAACGAACGTTATCTCGAATCCTATTTGACTGAGTTTTTGCAGGATCCTTAGCGACGATACATGCTCTATTGAACTTGTTACGATGTGCTTTTTTTGAGGGGCAAACTTGATAGCGGTTAGAAAAGCGAGCAAATTACTTTGCGAGCCGGATCTAGTAAAAATTATTTCCTCTTCGTTTTCTGCTCCTATTAATTCAGCAACTGACTTTTGAGCATCTCGTACTAAGGATTTTTCTGGTCTGAAATGACGCAGTGCATTTATTATTTCTGGGGCTAGAGGCGTTGAAGAATTGTTATCAAGATAAATTTTCATTTGTCTTTTTTGTTACTTTTCATAGATAATTTTTTCATCCTTTATGGAGATTTCAAAATGAAAGCTATCTTAGAGGTTACAGACATAAATGGGAATAAGCAGATCTTTGAATTGCCATCTGGCGGTATTTATAAGATTGGCAGAGCCAATGACAATGACATAGTTCTAAATGATCGTCGTGTGTCGCGTTATCACGCACACATCAGAATTGAAAATGGTCAGTTTATTCTCGTTGATGGGTATTTTGTTAACGGAGAACTGAGGCGAAGTGTAAATCAGGTTTTTGTAAATGGCGTGCAGGCATATGAAAAGGTGTTGCAAAGCGAAGATATTATAACAATAGGCAGTAGCCGATTAGAGTTTAGAGTGATCAAAGACGATGTATTTATCGAGACCGGAAGTAGCGACATAAATTTTGAGGAGCAGCCGCTCGGTCAGACTCAATTTCTCATCTCGGCTAAGGATATAATTGAGAAACATTCAGGAGAATTACCAGAAAAGGAAGAACTTTCATTAGAAGAAATAAAAAATTTGCGTCGAAAAGCTGAAGTATTGCGAATGTTATATGAGATGAGCAAGATGCTTTCAAGCTCTTTCGATTTACGAGAGATTTTTTCGAAAGCGACGGATCTGATATTTCAAGCCACGCCTGCTGAAAGGGTAGTAGCCCTTTTGCTCGATGAAGATACTGAGGATTATGCCTTATCTCCCGTCGCCATTAGGGTTAGAGATCAAAAGACTAGTAGCTTAGCGGGTAAACTCTCGGTTTCAAAAACCATAACTAAGAAAGTGATTGCAGAAAAGATAGCCATTCTCTCACAGGATGCTCGTGCTGATGCGCAGTTTTCATCAGCAGAGTCGATTGTGTCTCAAGGGATTAGATCTACGATTTGTGCACCTCTGATAACTGAGACTGATGTTCATGGTGTCATCTACGCAGACCGACTTAACCCTTTCGAGGTGTTTTCACAGGAAGATCTGGAGTTGATAACAGCTGTTGCAGCGCAGACAGCAATAACTGTAGAGACTGTTAAGGCACATAAAAGATTAGCGCGTGAGGAAATCGCTAGAGCTAATTACTCTCGCTTCATGCCTGAATATGTGGTGAATCAGATCCTACAAAATCCAGCTTCATTTCGTTTGGGTGGCGTAAATCAAAAGATAACGGTATTGTTTGCTGACATCCGTGGCTTTACTCTTCTAGCCGAGAACGAAAACCCGGAGAGAATCGTGGAGCTACTGAATCGCTACTTTACCACGATGTCAGAGTTAATATTTGAACACGGTGGAACTTTAGATAAGTACATTGGTGATGGACTGATGGCAATTTTCGGTGCACCTACCGTCTCACCGATGGATGCAACAAATGCAATAAAATGCGCCGTGGCAATGCAAAAAAACTTAGTTGAGTTGAACCAAAAATTAAGGGCTGAAGGATATCGAGAGATAGGTGTTGGCATTGGTCTTCATACCGGCATTGCAACCGTCGGTTATATTGGATCAGACAAAAGAAGTGAATACACGGCAATAGGAGATACCGTAAATTTAGCCTCACGGCTTGAATCTTTGGCAGCCTCTGGTGAAATTCTGATAACTGAAGCAACTGCTAAAGAGAGCCTAGAATCTTTTCGTTTGGTTGAACGTCAAGCAATTAAGGTGAAAAATAGGTTGCAACCAGTTGCTTTGTTTGAAGTAAAATGGAATTGACTTTGTTTTTAGCAAGGGGATCTTATGGTTAGTATAAGAAGGCTCAAAAATTTAGTTACTGACTCGATGGGAATTGACATAGGGACAGCCAGTGTAATAATTGCTGTTAAGGGGCGGGACATAGTAGTGGACGAGCCTTCCCTAGTGGCAATCAACGAAATAACTGGTGAAATCGTAGCGTACGGACAAGAGGCGGCTGACATGCGTGGCAGAGAGGGTAGAGACATCACTGTTGTGGCTCCTCTCTCAAATGGTGTAATAGCGGATTTTGAAAGGGCAAAAAGCCTTTTGAGTCATTTCGTAAAAAAGGCACGTTCTGGTGGTACTCAAGTTGTTACCAAAGCGGTGATAGGTGTTCCCTCAGAAATAACTCCAGTAGAGCAAAGAGCTTTGTTGCATGCAGCTGAAGAGGCTAATATCAGCAAAATTTATATGATGGAAGAGGGGCTGGCTGCGGCATTTGGTGCAGGCGTATCGCCTGAAGACAAAAGAGCCTCTGCAGTCGTGGACATAGGAGCAAGCACGACTAATATAGCGATAGTTGCAAAAGGTAATGTAATTCACTCGAGATCTGATAGCATTGGGAGCAATGAGATAAACGAAGCTATAGCCACTCATGTTCGACGTCATAGAGGCCTACAAATAGGCGAAGAGACCACAGAAAAATTAAAAACTGATTTTGTAACAGCTTACTTACCAGATGATTTATCAAAATCTATAGTGATTCGTGGCCGCGATGTGATAACTGGCAATCCGTCTGCCGTCGAAATAACAGTGGGAGAGCTTTATCCAGTCGTAGAAGCTATAGTCAGACGAGTGGCTTTAGTAATTTCTGATACCTTAACCGAACTCCGTCCAGAGGTGGCTGCTGATATTCATGATAGAGGAATTCTTTTGACTGGTGGCGGAGCGCTGTTGCATGGTATAGATAGATATCTTGCTGAAAAAGTTAGTCTGCCGGTTTTAGTGCCGGATGAACCACGCTATGCGATAGTCCGAGGATTGTTACAGATGTTTGATGAGCCTCTGCTAATGGAAAAAGTAACTAGAAGGGAACCAGATCTCATACAAAACGCAGAAGTCCCTTTTGAGGTTTAATCTTTCTAGAATTTTGAAGGAGCTGATCAAAAAATCGTTCATTTTGATCATAGCAAGATCGAGCAGGCTCTTGTTGGGTCGTCTAAAAATATTGCGTATTCGTGAAATACCTGTAATGGTTGACTACGGATGGATAGCCTTTTTTTGTTTAGTCACATGGCTTTTTCTTTGGAGCTTTCCCGCTTCTGCTGAAAGTTTAATCTTGAGAATCATCGCGGCCATTTTGGGATCTGTGCTATTTTTCACTTCAATTTTGTTACACGAGCTGGCTCATACTTTTGTAGCGAAAAGAGAAGGTATCGCCGTGAATGAAATTTTATTGCACCCATTTGGTGGCTTATCAGTCATGTCAAAGGAGCCTGATTCTCCAAAACAAGAATTCAGAATAGCTATCGCCGGACCTCTAATGAGTTTAATGCTCTCGCTAACTTTCCTATTGTTATTACTTCCAGCGAAAGTTTTTGACAATTTGATTCTGATGTCCACTTTTGCGTTTTTATTCTTCTGCAATCTTTTTATCGCCCTGTTCAATTTGCTACCGGGGCTTCCACTTGATGGTGGAAGAATACTTAAAGCGATTTTATGGAGAAATGGAAAGAGCCCAGATACTGCCATAAACCTCGCCTCAAGAGTTGGCCAATTTATAGCATTATCAGTTGTTTTTGCAGGTATCGCTTTTTCTCTGATAAGAAAAGATATCCTTGCTGGTCTCTGGATAAGTCTCGTAGGAGTTTTTTTATGGATTCCTGCTACTAGCTTTATCAAGGGGCGATCAAATCATAATCAGGTGTCTATAGGACAATTAGTGAAACATTCTATGATACTATCCCCGGATATGCTACTAGCAGAATTTTTAAATAAAATTTTACCCTTGACCTCGCAGTTAGTTTTTCCAGTAGGAGAAGGCGGAAGATTGCATGGAGTATTTTCATTGAAAGACTTGAGGATGTTGCCAGAAAGTCAATGGGCCGGTAAAAGAATTCGCGATTTGATGCGAGTTGTTAATCCCGATTATTTCATAAGCATAGATTCCTCAATATCTGAGGCCGGGGAGCAAATGAAAAGAAATGGGCTAAATATTGTCGTAGTCCTCGACAAAGAAGGAAAAATAGTTGGCATTTTAGATTGTTTGCCAGATAAACTGCGATATGAACATGTTTGACCATTACTCTACGAGCACATTATTGAGAAACTTGCTAGATGTCTTTCTGGTTTTCATAATTTTTTACGGTCTTCTGAAATTATTACAAAGAACCCGTAGCTTGCCAGTGCTCGTGGGTATGGTGGTGTTTGTAGTGCTTTATTGGCTAGCGACTGTGCAAGAGTTGATTACATTAGAGTTTGTCTTAAGAAGCGCTCTGCCTTATATAGGCATAGCCATTATTGTTCTTTTTCAATCAGAGATACGACAAGCGCTAGTCTATTTTGGGAATCGCTTGCGACTTCCAGAAATTAGGAAAGAGCGAAAGCTGATGGGAGAAAGTGTTTATGATGAGATAGTTTTAGCAGTTATGACTTTAGCGACCTCCAGAATCGGAGCTTTAATAGTTATCGAGAGATCTGTCAGCCTACATAACGTTGCTGAATCTGGAGTTAGGCTAGATGCCCGCATCTCTTATGACTTGCTAGTTACGATCTTTAATCCCTCAACTCCTTTGCACGATGGAGCTGTCGTAATACGCAACGAGAAAATATCAGCTGCATCAGTATTTTTGCCTCTTACAAAGAATCCTGAGATATCGAGGGAGCTGGGAACCCGTCACAGGGCAGCTATTGGAATTACAGAAGATACAGACGCTGTTGTAATAGTTGTTTCTGAGGAAACTGGGATCATATCATTTGCTGAAAGTGGACAGATACGCAGAAATCTAGATGCTGCCACTTTAAGAGTGCTTCTTTTACGCTCTGTGGGTAAATCTGCCTATGTAGAGAAAGAAAACGCAAAATTAAAACCAGTGAAGGATACAGAGATTTCCATTAGTTAGTTTGGGTCGAGATGACAAATTTTAACTCGATAAAAGATGAACTTTCGTTACGTCAGATTTTGGAAAGAATTTTTTTGAGAGATTGGCCTTTAAAGCTGACCGCACTTATTCTCGCGCTAGGGCTTTGGGTCAATGTAGGCGGTTTACGCTCACCTGTATCCAAGCGAATTTCAAATGTTCAACTAAGCTTAAGCTATCCGAGTGACATGGAACTTCTAAATGCCTCTGTGAAAGAAGTGGATCTCATAGTGACTGGTGATAAAAATAAAATTGATAAATTAAGGCGAGAAGATTTGGTTGTTGTATTAGATTTAAGCAATTTCAAGCCTGGGGATCGGACACTGACCTTAGCGCCGGAGAATGTAACCATAGAGTTGCCGAGCGGGGTCAAGCTGGAGGAGATCCAACCAAGTAAAATCTCCGTCAGGTTAGAAAGGCTTGAAGAGAAGGAGGTGAGTGTTAAGCCTGAGATCGAAGGTACACCAGCGAAGGATTTTGAGCTTTACGGGTTTACGGTCACACCCCAAAAAATATTGATTAGAGGTCCAGAAAGCTATATTCGCTCAATAGACAGCGTATCAACAGAGAAAATAAACATAGACAATCGAAGTGAGAGTTTCATGGCGAAAGGTATCGGACTTAATGTGATAAATCCTAAGATCAGACCGCTCGAACCAAGCGTTGATGTCTACCTTATCATCGGTGAGAAAAGAATTGAGAAAATCTTCAATGTACCATATGAGGAGCATGGCTCTCGGCGTGTAGCCATAGTGTCCTTATTCGCCCCACGTTCATTGATAGAAAATCTGAAGCCTGAGGATCTAAAAATAAATAAATCTCATGTTCAAACTCCATCTGTCGTCCTACCTGATTATTTACAAGAAAAAATTGAGATTAAAAGCGTGAAGCTGAGGTAGCAAAAGTTTTTACCATTTGTGTATGATTACTTTTTATGTATCCAAAGGGTAATCTATTCATACCGGCCTCTCATGGGCGCTTGGAGGCGATCTTGAAAGAACCGGCTGATACAGTAAAAGGTGTAGCTTTAGTTGCGCATCCTCATCCCTTAGGTGGTGGAACAATGCATAATAAGGTTGTTTTTCGTACCGCCAATGCATTGCTTGAGGTTGGTTTAGTAGCCTTGAGATTTAACTTTCGAGGAGTTGGTTTATCGACTGGAACTCACGACTCAGGTATAGGAGAAAAAGAGGATGTACTGACAGCGCTCAATTTTTTAATTGAGAAATACCCAAATAGATTTTGTGTTTTTGCTGGTTTTTCATTCGGCTCTAGATTTGGACTAGAGGCAGTTTTAAGTGATCAGCGAGTATCGGCCTTGATAAGCATTGGTTCACCGGTTGATAAATACGATTACTCATTTCTGAAATCATGCAGTAAACCTATACTTTTCTTACACGGAGACTCAGATGAGTTTGGATCTTTAGAAAACCTCAAAAAAGTTTACGATCAGTTAAATTGTCCTAAGCAATTGATAATCTTTAGAAATTGTGGACACTTTTTCGATAACCATTTAGATCAATTAAAAGACGCGATCAAAAATTGGATAATTAGGGATATTTTTCCATATTTGATTTAAAATTTTTTCAAAAATGAGTTTATGGAGCAAGGTAAACTGAGAAATGCTGCTATAAGGGTTACGATGATGCCGCGGGACACTAACGCCCATGGCACGATTTTTGGTGGTGTAATACTGAGTTATATCGACATTGCAGGAGGAATTGAAGCCATCCGTCATACTGGTCATGAACGCTTCGTCACTGTGGCAATGAAGGAAGTGGTCTTCCATGAGCCAGTATTTGTTGGAGATTTAGTTAGCTTTTACGCTCAAACTACGAAGGTTGGCAATACTTCAATAACCGTAAAAGTAGTAGTTGAGGCAGAGAGATTCGGCTCACACGGGCAGATTGTCAGAGTAACAGAAGCAGAGGTCGTATACGTAGCGATAAATCAATATCGGGAGAAAGTCCAAATAGGAAAGAAGAAAGAAGATAAGTGATGACTTGACTAAGATTGCCAGATTTACTACAATTCATTCAGCATTGGCGAAGTCCTTCCCTGATATTTAACTCTTTCAAGCTAGGCTGGCGGATTTTAAAGAAAGACCAAACAAATTGAAAAAGGGGTAAGTCGAAAATGAAAAGAAATAGAGCGCTTTGGCTTTTAGGTGTCACGATTTTCCTTTTATGTGGTGCTATATATCTTTATAAGACCTCTGTGGAAGCATCCGAAAACGTAATAACAAAAGCTTACACTGATGGAAAAGGGGTTTGGCTTGAGTGGAAAACTGTGAGTGAGAATGAAATCGCTGGTTTTCGTATTTATAGACATAAGGGTAAGGAAGAATCTCTAGTAACTCCTGGATATATAGCGGCGGCCAGTCTTTTCAGTGGAGAAAATCCTGAATGGGGTAGATCTTATAGTTATTTTGATCCACGAGGCGATATAAAAACCTTATATTCCATCGAGATACTTTTTCTGAATGGTACCACTCAACAAAGCCAGAGATTCAGACCTACAAGAGTAAAAAATCTAGAGGAGATCGCTGGCACTTCTAGTGAAGAGTTGTTAAATAGAACCTCTGCTCCGGCTAATCCCTTTGTTTATCGTGAAAATTTAGAGATTCCTGCTGATGTTGATATACCCACTGAAAGCGACTTTATTCAAGATAATGCGAACTTTGATACTCAGAGATGGGTCGCGGCACAGCCAGGTGTAAAAATTGGTATAAAACAAGATGGCATCTACAGGATATCTCGCTCTGCACTACAAAGCGCTGGTTTCGATGTCAACGCCCCTGTTGAGAGATGGCAACTTTACACAGACGGAGTTGAGCAACCGATAAGAATCATAGGTAACGGTGAATTTATAGAATTTTATGGACGTGGTATTGATCTAAATGAAACTGATACCAGAGTTTATTATTTAGTAGTTGGTAATAATAACGGCAGGCGAACTGAAAATAGAACCATTCGTGCCATTAATGGCAGAGTTTTAGCCAGATCATTCCAGCAGTCGCTTATTAAAAGGGATAATCTTTTTTATATAAACTCTATTTTGAATGGTTCCAGATCTAATTTCTTTGGTGCCTTAGTTTCGGCTTCTGGAGGCACTATTAATGTAAATATTCCATCTTTAGATCCGACTTCCGCAAACGTTGAACTCGAGGTTAGTGTTCAAGGCTTCAGCTATACTGAGCACTCAATTAGAGTCTTGCTAAACGACACCCAAATTGGAATGATAAATGGCATGTATCGTGACTTAATGACGGCCAATTTCATTCTGCCGACCTCGATGTTTAATGAAGGCAATAATACCATAAGATTGATTGAGACTGTCTCAAATAGCAACAACTTCATCGATCAAGTAAAAGTTACATACAATAGGCGCTATCGTGCTCTCGAGGATAAATTACTTTTCTATACTCAAAACTACAAGCTAACTAAAGTTGACGGGTTTTCCTCTCAAAACATATTACTCTACGATATCACTTATCCGAACGCCCCTAGATTTGTCGTTAATCCTACGATCGAAAGCAATTCTGGGTCTTACAGTTTAGTTCTACCGAGCTCACGAGCAGGTATATTTTATGCAGCCACGGAGAGCAGCATCCAAAACCCAGTTTTTATAAGACCTAATGTTCCATCGACCTTGTCCAGCCCGAGCAACGCAGGTAAGCTCATAATAATCTCTCATGCTAACTGGATGACAGAGGCTGAAAATTGGGCTAATTATCGCCGTAGTCAGGGTATAACGGTTAAGGTGGTGAATGTTGAGGATATATTCGATGAGTTTGATTTTGGTTTGCCTACGGGCGAATCCATTCGCAGGTTCCTACAATATGCTAAAACGAATTGGAGTATTCAGCCTGATTATGTTCTTTTACTTGGTGATGCAACTTTTGACCCCAGAAACTACTCTGGTAATGGATTCAACAATTTCATTCCGACAATGATAGTCGATACAACATTCATGGAAACTGGAAGTGACGAAGCCCTGGCAGATTTTGATGACGATGGCTTAGCTGAAATTCCCATAGGAAGAATTGCTACTCGCAGCGCATCCGTCATAGCAGCAGCATTGGCTAAAACGATGTCTTTCGAACAGGGAATAAACCAGGCTTTCTCACGCGGTGGGTTATTCCCATCAGATCTGCCCCAAGGTTATGATTTTGAGGCATTAAACAATCGCCTAATAGCCGAACTTCCCTCCAGCATCCCGGTCACTACTGTCAATCGCTCAGCTTCAGATGCTAGGGATAGAGTAATAGCCGGCTTTAACAATGGTCCATTCTTGGTAAACTACTCTGGCCATGGAACTTTCGCGGGGTGGGCAGGTAGCCTCTTTACCCGCAATGATGTCCCGTCCCTCAACAATACGAACAATAACCTCATCATCGTAAATGTGCTAACTTGTTTGAATGGCTATTATATTGAGGCTAGTCAGGAGGGGTTAGCCGAGGCACTAGTTAATAAATCTCAAGGTGGAGCTGTGGCTTCATGGGCTTCGAGTGCACTTACAACACCGGATGTTCAGGAAACTATGGCACTTAGATTTTATCGAAACCTGAGAAATGGTCCCTATGACAGAATAGGTGACTTGATAAAAGATGCAAAAACAGCAATACCAAATGGTAGAGATGTGCGTTTATCGTGGGAACTGTTGGGTGATCCGATGTTGAAGATACGACCTTCCTCATCCTCGCTCTTTAAGTATGAGTCTTTCGACAGAGATTTGGAAAAATGATCTGTTCAGCCAAAAAATGATAGGGTTTTTATTCAGGGGATGAATCTGGTAATTCTTAATTCTGCGGTTCAATGTGAGGTGTTTTGTCCTCAGAAGCCTTTCGGAGGCGAAGTAGGTGGATTTTTTTATCATCAGATCTTAGAATTTCGATATTAAGGCCATGGATATTGAATTTCTCTCTTGGCTTTGGTACGTAGCCTAACTCATTGACAACCAAACCTCCGATGGTCGTAACTTCCTCATCTTCAAAATACAAGTCGAATAATCTTTCTATTTTACTGATCTCCGTCGAGCCAAGCACATCGAAATAGCCTTCCTCACCTTCGATTATTTCAATAATTTCCTCATCTTCAATATCTTCATCCTCTATTTCCCCTACGATTTCTTCTACTATGTCCTCGAGAGTTACTAAACCAGCAACACCACCATATTCATCTATGACTATCGCCAACTGAAAATGATTAGCCTGCATGTCCTTTAGTAATTCGGGGATTATTTTGGTCTCTGGTACAAAGAAAGCAGGGCGTAAGAAATTTTCTATCTTTTCATCTTCTTTATTTTCTGCCCAAGCCGTCAACAAATCTCGTACGTAGATGACTCCTTCGATGTTGTCTATGTTTTCTCTATAAACCGGTATGCGAGAATATTTTTCTTCTATGATCAAGTCTCTGGCTTGCCGCACTGTGGTTTCAATTGGAAGAGCGCATATTTCAGTTCGAGGTGTCATTATTTCAGAGACTCTCCTATCGAGAAAGTCTATCATTGTTTCAATCATCTCTTTCTCTTGCTCTTCTATTATGCCTTCGGCCTGTCCGACCTCAATAAGTGCTTGTATGTGTTCATCATCTTCGCTATCTTCAGTCTCATCAGGTTTTTGGTGGCGGTGTAGGAATTTTTCGAAAGGGTCAGCCAGAAATGACATGAAGCTATAGAGCGGGCGAACGAAAGGTAGCAGCAAAAGTAGCTTTTTCTCCGGGTTACGCCACGCTAAAAGTCTGGGAATAAATTGCCTAAAGATACCAGATAGAGGTAAGGCAATCGCTAAAGCAATCAAAAGCATTTGCTGAGGAGTTTGATAGAGCTGGCTTTGGTGGACGATCATTGTTACGAGTACTGCAAAAATTATGAGTAAAATTTGTATGCATGCTGAGAGTGTGAAGCGAAACCGCGGACGATTCTCTAAGATTTCGCGTATTCCAGGATTAGAATTTTCATTTGATTTAAGCTCTGCTAAAAGACGGCGTAGAGAAACGTCTGACAATTGAGTAAAGGACATGTCGATAGTGGCTAAAAACACTAGTAGAAACAATATTAGGATGGCTATTATTACTTCTGCTTGCATCAGTCTATTTTTAAGGTTTTTCTAAGCTTTAGCTCGAGATGATTCATCTCACCATTATCTGTTTCGTGATCATAACCACACAGATGTAGAACTCCATGTAGAATCAGTTGTTTTATTTCCTTTTCTATAGTCAGATTATTGTCGCTGGCCTGTCTACTAGCAGTCTCTGTGCTTATTATAACGTCTCCTAGAAAGTTGCTCTCAAGCGATTCATCATTAAAGGGGAAGGAGAGAACGTCTGTGGGCGAATTTTTGTGTCTGAAAGTCCTATTAAGCTGCTTGATTTTTTGATCTGAGACCAAAACCACACAGAAATCTCTTCCCTGTAATTCTTTTATTTTTTCAGTTAGCAGGAGTAGAAAATTTTCTAGTTCAGCTTGGTTCACCTTGACCTTTCGCTGCTTGTTTATGATTTGTGGCATATTCAGTCATTTTACTATCTCTTTCATATGCTTCAATTATCAGCTGAACAAGTTTGTGGCGGACAACGTCCTTATGAGTGAAGTATACGAAGGCAATTTCAGACACATCTTTCAGGATTCTTTCTGCCTCTAGTAGGCCACTTTTTTGCCCATTAGGTAAGTCAATTTGGGTTTTATCGCCGGTTACTACCACTTTAGAGCCGAAACCTATTCTGGTTAGAAACATCTTCATTTGTTCAGCAGTGGTGTTTTGGGCTTCGTCTAATATTATAAAAGCATCATTTAGGGTGCGTCCCCTCATAAATGCCAGAGGCGCGATTTCGATTATGCGTTTTTCGATCATTTTAGTTACTTTTTCTGCGTCAACTAGATCGAAGAGCGCATCGTATAGTGGGCGCAAATACGGATCCACCTTCTCCTGTAAATCTCCCGGGAGAAAGCCCAATTTCTCACCGGCTTCAACTGCTGGCCTTGTCAGGACTATTCTAGAAACTTGTTTTTGGAAAAGCGCTTGGACTGCCATCGCAACCGCTAGAAAGGATTTTCCGGTACCAGCAGGCCCAATACCGAAGGTTAGATCGTTTTCTTGAATAGCTTCTATATAACGTCTTTGAGTTGAGGTTTTAGGGGTTACTTGTTTTTTGCCTGATGGATTGAAGCGAGCCTTAGTAAAGTAGTCTCGCAATGAATAGGCACGATCCTCTGCAATGTGTCTGAAAGCATCTCTTAACTCTCTATCGCTGAAGGTATTACCCTCGGAAAATAGCTCAGCAAAATCTTGGAGGATTTGCTCTACAGTCTTTACATCCTCAGGATTCCCATCGACGGTTAAATCCTGACCTCTGACGTTGACTCGTACGTCCAAAATTGACTCGAGATATTTTATGTTTTGATCTTGGACTCCGAAAAGTGCTTCGATCCCTCTTGGTGGTAACTCTATCTTTTTTCTTCCGTTCAACTCCTTCCGTAAACCCTCTAGAGAATTATACTCTTACTTTGACGCTACTACAAAATTTTGTTTTTTGTCAATACTAATCGGTTATGTTTTAACTTAGGTTTTTATTTTGAGAGGATCATGGCAAAATTTTCCTTATGCTGAAAGTTTTATCGGTTGAGCAAATGCGAAGTGTAGATGAGCTTACTACTTGTCAATACGGTATTCCATCGTTACTTTTAATGGAGAATGCGGGAAGATCTGTGGTCGAAACAATAAAAGCCAAATTCAACGGCCAAATACGTGATAAGAGATTTTTAGTCCTTTGTGGTAGAGGCAACAATGGTGGTGATGGAGCTGTAGTGGCGAGGATTTTATGGATGCAAGGTGCAAAGGTTAAGGCCTTTCTTTTTGGTAGGGTTGAGGATGCTAAAGGTGATGCGGCGGTGAATTTTAATATTTTGCGAAGGCTGAATGGTTCAGAAGCACCTCTTTTTGGTTCGGTATTAGAATTTTATGAAGCTTCGAATGTGAAGAAAGTTTTGGATGAGCTTGAAATATCAGATGTTGTGATTGATTCGTTGTTTGGAACCGGGATTTCTCGTCCTATAGAGGGAGAATTAGTTAATCTACTGTCATCATTGAAAAACTGGAAAAGCAAACACAATTCTTCTAGATTTGTAATGTCCGTAGACATACCATCTGGGTTGAACGCTGATAGGTTTGAGCCGATAGGACCTGCTGTTAGCGCTGATGTTACGATCACTTTTACCGCTCCTAAACTCGCATGTGTTTGTCCTCCTTGTTCAAATCTATGTGGCGAACTGCACGTGGCAAATATCGGTACTCCGGCGAGTTTAATTCAGTCGGTTGATTCGAGAATTTTCGTGACTGAAAAGAGAGATGTTCAAGGATGGATTAGAGAAACTGAGGTTAAACCGGATTCATATAAGAAAAAGCGCGGAAGAGTTTTGATCGTAGCCGGTTCTGAAAACTATGTAGGTGCAGCCGCTTTAGCGGCTAATGCATGTTTCGAATCTGGTGCGGGGATGGTCACGCTAGCTGTTCCAAGAGCCATTCGTGATGCTGTTAGCTCAAGACTTTTAAATGAGGTGATACTTAGAAACATAGAAGATCAGGATATTTTCTCTGGCGAATTTGATTTAGTGGCAGTTGGTTGTGGTTTATCTGCTGGATCGCAGACCCAAGAATTGGTTAAGCGGATTATAGATAGAAGAATGACTCCGGTTTTGCTGGATGCAGAGGCATTGAATGCACTCTCGCCATTTGATCTACAGGGCGATGATGAGATGCTGCTTATTCTAACCCCTCATCTCGGGGAGTTCAAGCGTCTCATTGGTAGAGATATTCGAGATAGAATCAGTGATGCATCAGAGTTTGCCATTAAGCATCGTGTCCTATTAGTTCTGAAAGGCGAGAGAAGTTTAATTGCAAAGCCTGATGGCACTGTAGTTATAAATCCTACTGGAGACGCAGGAATTTCGAGGGCAGGCGCAGGCGATACTCTCACGGGAATACTCTCTGCCTTTATCGCACAAACCTTATCAACTAAAGGAAAAAGCATTGATAATATTTTTCAGGCTCTTCTTGCTGGGTTCTACATTGCAGGAAAAGCTGCTCAGATTGCGGCTAATCAGATTTCGCGAAGATTTTTACTCCCAAGTGAAGTAACTAAGTATCTTGTTGATGCGAGTAAAGATTTTGAAGTGAGATGATGTGCGACGGTGAACTGAAAAGTTACATTTCAAACTCTGTTGAAGAGACTCTTGAGATTGGAAAAAAACTCGCACACGAGCTTCGGGGGGATGAGATAATCTTGCTTTCGGGCGGTCTAGGAAGCGGAAAAACTTTGATTACTAAAGGTATCGTATCCTCACTAGGCTTCGATGAAAATGAAGTTAACTCTCCCTCATTTACGCTCATGAATATTTACGAGACGGAGAAAACCCGAGTTTATCACATCGATTTATGGCGTTTAGATGATGTTAATGAAATCATAAGCTCAATTGTTTTGGACGAGATAATTCAAGAGCCTGCGGTCATAGTAATTGAATGGGCTGAAAAATTAGGCAATTTCAGTTTTGGCTCCAGGAAAATCATAGAGATAAAAATTGAGGGTGAGGGTGTAGAGCCTAGGAAAATCATCGTGAAAAATCATGATATGTGATGCTGAAATTTCTTTAGATAAGCCACAAACACATACCTCTTGTTGATTAAGAAAAAAATTGCAATCGAAGCAGTGATTTGTTATGCTAGCTACAGGCTCATAGACACGCGAAAGAACCTTCTTTTTGAGTAAATTCCAAATAGAGGAGAAATAGGAGAGATGAAAAGATCAGTGATTTTTTTCAGTAGCTTGCTATTAGCTGCGGTATTCGTAGCTAATGCACAGGA
This sequence comes from uncultured Blastocatellaceae bacterium, assembly GCA_964486055.1. Lineage (GTDB taxonomy): Bacteria > Acidobacteriota > Blastocatellia > Pyrinomonadales > Pyrinomonadaceae > J014. The sequence goes on along the minus strand of CAZALE010000002.1, from coordinate 104,038 downwards.
TCGAAGTGGGCGTCTTTATTACAAAGTTTCGGCTGAGGCGGGTTACATAAATTTTGTTCAGGGGGATGCTACCTTGGATGAAGTTAAGTCACTAAGTGAAGTGGAAAAGGTGAATGCTGGTCAAAGAATAAAAACCTCGGCTAATTCGAGAGTTGAGATTTTGCTTAATCCTGGTTCATATCTGCGTTTAAATGGGAATTCCGAGGTAATGTTTTTAGACACTTCATTTGACAACATGAGAGTCAGCATCCTGCGAGGTATTGCGTTGTTCGAGGTTATCACGACAAAAGAATTCAGCATAAAAGTCATTACGCCGAAGCTACAGGCAGAGCTTGTCAAATCAGGTATCTACCGGATAGAAGTTGGTAATGACGGGAACGCTATTCTGCAAGTTCGCAATGGATTAGCAGTTGTTGGCTCGACTGAGGTAAGTAAAGGAAAGCAGGTTGCTATTAACTCAAATGGAAAATTTTCCATAGAAAAGTTTGATCGTGATAGCAAAGATGAATTTGAGCAATGGAGCAGAGACAGAGCTAAGAGCCTAGCTAAGATAAATTCTAAGTTGGAATCAAAAGCTCTAAAAAATAGCCTGCTAAGCTATTCGGATAAGTTGAATTGGTACCAATCTTTGGGACTTTGGGTTTATCATCCAGGTTTTGGATATTGCTTTTTACCTTTTGGTTATGGTTGGAGCTCTCCATATGGATTTTGGCTACCTTATGACATTTGGCGATTGAATACTCCAGTGATGCCTTGGCAACAAAACATTCCAAGAAATACCCCAGGCACAGGCAACGCTCCAGGAAACAATACTCCTACTGGTAATCCATCGAAACCGCGTGAAGATACGCCTCCTATAATTGAACCACCATTTTTGAGAGTACAGAGGGAAATGAAAGAAGTGCCGATGACTGGGAGGTCTACCGCGTTTCCAGCTGAGAGGTGGCCAAGGAGTATGAATGATGTTCCTGTCAACACCGCTCCTGTTCCGGTGAACAGCTCTCCATCAATTTTAGATACAACGCCAAGCGTCCCAATGTCACCTGGACGAAAAGGAAGAGATGATTAATGATTTTGTCGTTGTCCTCAGTGGCATTTGATTCTTGGTTGATTAAACTTCGATGATCAGGTATAAGAGAGGTGCATGTTGAAGATACATGTTGGGCTGGTCGATGAAAACATTCGGCAGGCAAATAGTGATGTAAAGAGTAAATAACAAACAAGGCGTATCTTTGAGAAGATCTCGGATCAGCACAATCTGAGGTCTTCTTTTTTTGGAAACTATTGTCCCGATTTTTCCGTAATTTAATTATCAAGTTTTATGAATTTGTATGAGAGCATCAAATTAGCATTTTCGGCAATTTGGGCGCATAAACTGCGCTCTTTCCTAACTTTGCTCGGCATGATAATCGGCGTTGCAGCTTTCATGATAGTCTTATCGCTTTTACAAGGTTTTAGCGCATATGTCGATGAGAAAATAGCTGGTATTGGCTCAAATACGTTCACGATAAGGCGATTCGGGTTTGACGATTTCAAAGATTCCGACACAATAGCAGAGGCGCAGAGAAGAAATAAAGAACTCAGCTTTGACGAATTACAGTTCATAAAGGAAAGAGCTCAATTTATCGATAAGATCGGAGCCAAGGCTTTGCCTAATTCTCGAGAGGTAAGAAGAGGAAGCGAGGTTTTAAAGGATGTTAGAATTGAGGGAGCTGAACCCATAATTGCTGACATTGAGAAAATAGATATAGCAGAGGGTCGCTATTTTACCGATTCAGAAAATGAAAATGCTCAGAGAGTATGTTTTATCGGTTCAGACGTGGCTAAGAAATTATTTCCTTACGGTTCAGCGGTTGGTGGTGAGATATACATTGAGGGTTTGCCTTATAAAGTAGTCGGTGTCAGAGCAGAGCAGGGGACTGTTTTTGGTCAACCGCAGGATGTTTTTGTTCAGTTTCCGATAAAGACCTATGGTGCTAATTTTGGTGGTCTAACCCAGAGTCGTGGGCTTTATTTTGTTGCAATAGCAAAAAGCGATGAGGTATTCAATGATGCCGTTGAAGAAGCCCGCATATTGATGCGAATAAAACGCAAGCTTGCGCTTGGCGAAAAAGATAATTTTTCGATTTTTACTCCAGAGGCTGTCAGCAGTTTAAAGGATCGGATCTTTGGCACAATTTCGATTGTGATTCTAGCTGTGCCATCCATTGCGTTGGTCGTAGGAGCGATTGTGATAATGAACATAATGCTCGTTGCAGTAACTGAACGCACGAAGGAGATAGGCATAAGGAAATCAGTCGGTGCAAGGCAAATAGATATTCTCAAGCAGTTCCTTTGCGAATCAGCAATGCTGGCTGCATTAGGGGGAATCATCGGACTAATAATTGCGGAGATTGCAGGGTATTTTTTGACTAAATATGTATTCCAAACGCGTATCTCCATTTGGTCTGCTGTCATAGCGATTTTGGTATCTGGTGGAGTTGGCATAGCCGCGGGACTTTTTCCAGCATGGAAAGCTTCTAATTTAGATCCAGTTGAGGCATTACGGGCGGAGTAAATTATGATCAAGTACATTAGAGCAACATTCTGGGAAAACTTGAGGATGGCTCTTGACACAGTAAAAAGTCATAAGCTGCGTTCATTTTTGACTGTTCTCGGCGTGGTAGTTGGGGTTATAACCGTAATGTTGATTTCCTCGATAATCAGCGGCATCGATACAGCAGTTAAGAAAGAGATTGAATCCTTTGGCACTCGCTCTATATTTCTATATAAATTTGAGGTAGGCATTCGAACCAGTGCACCTACTAGAGAAGAGAGACTTCGTCCTAATTTAACGATAGACGATGCTTTGGCCCTTAGGAAACTGCCGTCCATCGAAACAGCAGTGCCTTTTCTCGATGTCTCCAGCAGTTTTTTTGGGCAGAAAACAATAGTATCGAGAGGCGGTAAGCAGACATCTACCATTCAAATCAGTGGGGTTCAACCCGAACTAGAGAAAACTAACACTGAGATATTGATAGAGGGTAGATGGTTTACCGAATATGAAAATGAAGAGGCGAAGGATGTATGTTTAATAGGTGATACAGTGAAACAAACATTTTTCCCATACGAATCCCCAATAGGAAAGACGATAGAAATTAATGGTAGAACTTTTTTAATCATAGGACTTCTACAAAAGAGACCGCAACTTTTTGGCGGAGGTGGAGGAAACAATGATCAAAGTAACGTAATATACATGCCTATTGGTGCGGCCAAGAGAATAAAACCAAATTCAGATGATGTCTTTATTCTTGCTGTGGCTAAAGAGGGAAAGCTTGAGCAGGCACTGAATGAAGTGGAAGATTTAATGAGGTTACGTAGAAAAGTTCCATTTGATGCACCAAACAATTTCTCAATGGAGACAGCCGAAAGTATCATAAAACAATTCAGAGCCATAACTGCTGGTGTGGCATTAGCCATGGTTTTAATATCCTCCGTAGGCTTATTGATCGGTGGTATCGGTGTGATGAACATAATGTTAGTTTCTGTTACAGAGAGGACTCGAGAGATTGGGATTCGTAAAGCCGTTGGTGCGAGACAGAGCGACATATTAATTCAGTTCTTAATTGAAGCCGCCACTCTAACTGGTCTTGGCGGCATTTTAGGACTACTCATCGGATGGTTATTGACTTTCATCGTAGCATCATTCTTTCCGTCTTATGTTCCTTGGTGGGCCCCAGTTGCTGGTTTTTGTGTCAGTGTCAGTATCGGTCTGATTTTTGGACTTTTTCCCGCTTGGAAAGCAGCACGGCTCGATCCGATAGAATCGCTAAGGTATGAATAGATGAAACATGTGGAAGAATTCTCGGCGAATTCTTCCACTTGCTTCTATTGTGTTGGAGACAGAAAAACGAGAAGAACGCTCACGATTAAAATCAACAGAAAAAGCCCTATTGTTACGATATATGCCATGGATGTTGAAAATCTAGCCAATTTTTGTAGTCCGATGGCGAATAATCCCCAGCTCCACAGCCTGAAGAGATCGAATGAGCTCAAAAATGTTGCCATGACTGGATGTTTTTTCATATCTACCAACAATCCCGGATTCGTAGGCAAAAAACCCGTCCTTGTCATTAAAATGTCAATTTCATCAGCAGGTTTTAAGTAAAGCACGATTAAATTAGCGACTGTGAAGATCACCGATGTTGGCAGAACGGAATATAACCATAAGGAGTAGGCTTGTTTGTAGGTAAGGTCGTAACCGAATGCCTTACAGATTGCAAGTGTTATAAGCCCACCGAACGCGAGATAGATTATTGTAAATAGCCATGAGGCATAGCTGAAAAACCTTGTAGTCGCTAGTTGAGTGTTAATTGTGCCCTCTTTTTGTTCTTCAGGAAGTGTTTGGTATGATGCCTGCTTGGAATTTATTTCCTGAAAAAACCGGCGATATCTGTCGTCTCCGAACTTGTACAAAACGCCTATCGAAAACCCAAAGGTTAAGATGGCCAAGATAATGGTTCCTAAAATAACATAGGGTTTGTCTCGTAATGCCTCAAAGGTTTTACCTGGTTCAAGAAAAATACTCAATACTGTAGCTAATTCTGACATTTCAGAAGCCTCCTTTGCCTTTTGATTGATTACCTATGTAGATAACGTTTTCGGGGCACAGTTAGTTTTAAATTTTTAAATCTTAGATGATGCATTAGTGAAATTTCATATTTCGAAAGTTTTCGCAGTCGTATAACCATCTATTCGTATACACGCTGCGAAATGCTCTTTTTCTATCTCTCTTAAAACAGGAACTTGCTCGGCACATTCCTTTACTGCCATCGGGCAGCGATTGCGAAAGCGGCATCCCGATGGTGGATTTATCGGTGTTGGAACATCTCCTTGTAGGATTATCCTCTCGCGTTTCTTTTTTGGATCTGGAATCGGAATAGCTGATAGCAATGCTTTAGTGTACGGATGCAGCGGATTTTCGTAAAGTCTCTTTGAAGGCGCTATTTCTACGATCTTTCCAAGGTACATTACTGCAACTCGGTCTGAAATATGCTGAACAATCGCCAAACCATGTGAGATAAAAAGGTATGTGAGGCCAAATTCATTTTGTAAATCTTGTAATAAGTTTATCACTTGAGCTTGCACCGACACATCTAGGGCTGATACAGGCTCATCACAGACTATTAATTTTGGTTTTAAAGCAATTGCCCTGGCTATTCCGATTCTCTGACGTTGACCTCCGGAAAATTCGTGAGGATACCTGTCCATGTAGGCTGGGTCTAGCCCGACTTTTTGCAACAAGTCAGCTACCATCTCCTTTCTCTCCGATTCTGTGCCTACTCCGTGAATTTTTAAAGGTTCGCTGATGATTGAATAAACACTGAGCCTTGGGTTTAAGCTCGAGTATGGATCTTGAAAAATTATTTGCATTCGGCGCCGGAGTAAGCGCAATTCCTCTTTGTTTAGCCCAAGTACATTCTTATTTTCGAAGATGATTTCCCCAGAGGTTGGTTCTATTAAACGCAATATGCATCTTCCAATCGTAGACTTACCACAACCTGATTCACCGACGAGCCCAAGGGTTTCACCAGCCAATATGTTAAAGCTGACGCCGTCTACAGCTTTTACAACTTCATCGGAATTTTCTACGGGAAAATACTTTTTTAGATTTCTGACCTTTAATAATTCAGAATTTTGAGTTAGCACCGAGTTATTTTTTCATTTTTTCCTTGTAGTTTTCAAATCAACTACAAATTATTTGATATCAGTTTCGGGTTCAAAAATTTTTGACTTATGATATATTTTTGCATTGACTTTTAGCATAATCTTATAAAAAGGCAATATTAGGAGACTTTATGATAAATCTAAACGTTCCGTCCTATGTAAAAAATCAAGCATTGATCGAATGGGTAGAAAAAACGGTCGAGCATTGCAAGCCAGAGGAAGTTTACTGGTGTGATGGTTCTCAGGCAGAGTATGATCGACTGTGTGAAGAGATGGTTCAGAAAGGGACGTTTATTCGTCTTAATCCCGAAAAACGTCCTAATTCGTTCTTGGCGCGTTCTCATCCGAGCGATGTTGCGCGTGTTGAAGACAGAACCTTCATTTGCTCGCTGAGCAAGAGTGATGCGGGTCCGACTAATAATTGGATGAGCCCGAAAGAGATGAAAGCCATCCTAAATGCGAAATTTGATGGATGCATGCGGGGTAGAACCATGTACATAATTCCGTTTTGCATGGGTCCAATTGGTTCGCCCATCTCCCAGTATGGAGTTCAGATTACTGATTCTCCATACGTTGTAGTCAACATGCGCATCATGACTCGAATGGGGCAAAAAGCGCTAGAAGCCTTGGGCGAAGGTGAATTTGTTCGCTGCCTGCACTCAGTCGGAATGCCTCTGGCACCTGGACAAAAAGATGTTCCATGGCCTTGTGCCCCGGACCCGAAAGATAAATACATAGTGCATTTTCCTGAGGAAAGATCTATAGTAAGCTTTGGTTCAGGTTATGGTGGTAATGCTCTATTGGGCAAGAAATGCCTAGCTCTTAGAATCGCATCTGTAATAGGCAGGGATGAGGGATGGTTGGCTGAGCACATGTTGATTTTAGGGGTTCAATCGCCAGATGGTAACAAGGATTATGTCTGTGCAGCATTTCCCAGCGCTTGTGGAAAAACCAATTTTGCCATGTTAATTCCACCCAAACCCTTTTTGGAAGAGGGCTGGCGTGTTACTACGGTGGGAGATGATATCGCGTGGATCAAACCTGATAGTCATGGTCGCTTGCGTGCTATAAATCCGGAAGCTGGTTTCTTCGGAGTTGCCCCAGGCACAAACTATAAGACTAATCCAAACGCCATGGAAACCATCAAAGCCAACACAATTTTTACAAATGTGGCATTGACCGATGACGGAGACGTATGGTGGGAAGGTTTAGAAGAAGACGCCCCCGTACCAGCACATCTTATAGATTGGCAAGGAAATGATTGGACACCAGACTGTGGAAGAAAGGCTGCCCATCCCAATGCTAGATTTACGGCACCGATAACTCAATGTCCATCTGTTGACGAAAACTTTGATAATCCAGAAGGGGTGCCGGTTTCAGCATTCGTTTTCGGAGGTCGCAGAAGCACCGTGGCACCTTTGGTACTGCAGTCTTTCAACTGGGCTTTTGGTGTTTATATGGCGGCTACCATGGGTTCGGAAATGACGGCTGCAGCCTTCGGAAACATAGGAGAGGTGCGACGCGATCCATTCGCAATGTTGCCATTTGCCGGATATCACATGGGCGATTACTTCTCTCATTGGCTTAACCTAGGCAGAAGCATACCAGAGCCCCCGAGAATTTTCTCGGTAAATTGGTTCAGGAAAGACGAAAATGGGAAGTTTTTATGGAAAGGCTTTGGAGAAAACATGAGAATCCTAAAATGGATCGTGGAGAGGGCTCGAGGTAAATCCATAGGCGTAGAGACTCCGCTTGGATGGCAGCCGAGATACGAGGACATAGATTGGCGCGGGATGGAGGATTTTACGAGAGAAGATTTTGATCGAGTCATGAGTATTGACCGAGATATATGGTTAAAAGAGATAGCCTCGCATGATGATCTTTTCTTTAAACTTTATGATAGGCTTCCGAAGGAGATGACATTTATTAGGGAACTTTTGGTTTCGAATTTGTGGAGAGCTCCTGAGAAGGGAAAAGCCTATCCAGAGAGACATGAAGCCACTAAGGTTGCGACCAAAACCGACTAGTTAGCACCAGTCAGACATCCCATGTCTGACTGGTTTCTTAGATACAATGAGAAAGCATTTTGAGGAAACATTTTGGTTTTTGCGGCGTCCTTTACAAATCCTCATCGATTTTGCCATCTTATGTGCATCATTTTTCTTTGCCTATCTACTTAGGTTCGATTTTTATTTGAGTGAATACTACTTGGAGAATGCATTAAACCAACTTCCTTTTGTTGTTCTAGTTCAATTTTCATCTTTATTTTTGGTTGGTGGGTATTCGATTCTATGGCGTTATGTAAGCCTTGAGGACACGAAAACTTTTATTAAGGCATCACTTATCTCAGCCTCAATACTTATCGCGTTTCGTTTACTACTCTCGCCTGAGTTATTTGTCAGGTGGCAAGTGCCTCTTTCAATAACATTAATGGACACAATCTTTGCATTCTCTGGCTTGATTGCAGTCAGAGTTCTGAGAAAATTCCTCTATGAGCTCTCGGAGAAAAAACGTTTTGCTGTCATTGCTAGAAGACCTAAACCCAAGAGAGCTCTTTTAGTAGGTGCAGGCAGAGTTGGTTCAGCGCTTGTGCGGGAGATGTCAGGGCGATTTGATGCTGGCATAAGTATTAAAGGTTTTGTGGATGATGATAAAAGCAAAAAGGGATCAATAATTAGCGGAGTTAAAGTTCTAGGCACTACGTCTGACCTTGCGAAATTGATCAAGGAGTTAGACATTGAGTTAGTAATAATTACGATCGATAACGCACAGGGGAGACAGGTTAGACGAATATTAGAAATTTGTAGCCAGCTTTCAGTAAAGACAAGAATAGTTCCTAGTCTGAATGAGATCATTCAGGGTCGAGTCAGTATAAGTCGTATCCGTGATTTACAGATCGAGGATTTGCTCGGGCGCGAGCCTGTGCAACTAGATTTACAGAACCTACATGAATTTCTTCATGAGAAAGTTGTTTTAGTAACTGGGGCTGGTGGTTCAATTGGCTCGGAGCTAGCCCGTCAGATAGCCAAGTTTAGCCCTTCGTTGCTTTTATTAGTCGAAAGATCAGAGGCAGCGCTCTTTCATATAGATTGTGCTATTAAAGCTGAGTTCCCAGGACTGAATTTTAAATCTCTCATTGCAGATGTTGGTGATGAATTGCGAATGAGGCAAATTTTTGCCGATTACTCACCAAAAATCGTCGTTCATGCGGCTGCCCACAAACATGTTCCATTGATGGAAGAAAACGTACCTGAGGCAATTAAAAACAATGTATTTGCCACTGCGGCCTTAGCACGGTTAGCTGGAGAAAACGGTGTAGAGACATTCGTTCTTATTTCGACGGATAAGGCTGTAAATCCGGTTTCGATAATGGGAGCTTCGAAACGTCTTGCTGAAATAGTAGTGCAGAGCCTCGGTGAGAAGTTCGAGACTCGTTATATATCCGTTCGTTTCGGTAATGTTTTAGGAACGAACGGTTCCGTAGTACCCATTTTTCGTGAACAGATACTTCGTGGTGGACCTGTAACAGTTACGGACCCTGAGATGAAACGCTATTTCATGACGGTCTCCGAGGCTACTCAGTTAGTCCTTCAGGCTGGCGCTCTCGGTAAGGGAGGAGAGATTTTCGTCTTAGACATGGGTGAGCCAATCCGTATTCTGGACCTCGCTGAAGATATGATAAGACTTTCAGGTCTCGAGCCATACGAGGACATTGAAATAATTTTCACTGGACGTCGGCCCGGAGAGAAGTTATTCGAAGAATTAGAAGTAACTGGTGAAAACCTAGAAAAGACTAAACATCCGAAAATTTACATAGGCAAGATTAAAAAATATTCGCTGGAAGAGGTAAACGGACTGCTGACGGATCTTCAGCGTGCTGTCGAAAAATTTGACGATAGCAGGATAAGATTCCTAATAAATGCATTTTTGCCCGAGGCTCGTGTTGAAGTATTGGAGGCTGAGAGCCTTTCTAGTTTTTGAGAATTGTAAAGCGTAAAAGCGATACCCATGAGCAAGAAAAAAATCATAGCGACTTCTTGGTCTCCCAAGTTATAGTGAACTAAGCCGCTTATTAAAAATCCTATAAATCCGCCAAAGATACCCAAAAGCACACCTTTTTCGGTCCCAGATGATTTCTTTAATGCACTAAGTAGAATTTTTGAGTAAGTTAGAATGATCCATATCCATATGAGAATGGCTGGCAATCCCCTCTCCACAAGTATCTGGATCGGTGTAGAATGAAAATGACCCATGGGTAATTTTCCATTGTCGAAGAGCCTCCACTTCTCAGCGTAAACTTTTACAGAGTCCATGCCTATCCCGAATATCACGTGTCTGAGAGATTCTGACCATAACTGCAGAGCTTCACGATATACGACTTGACGATATCGAGTTGAGTCATCTCTTTCATCAATAAATCCCACCCCACGACTTTGATGAAGATACATGGAACCTATCAACAGTACGGGTCCTGAAATTGCAATGAAGGCAACTAGCATTTTTTTGTTCTTATTAAGAAGAAGGATGCAAGTAGCAGAAATTAAAAGAGCTATCAATGGAGCACGAGTTCCACTAAATATTAGGGCTAATGTCATCATCGCAAATGAAAAAAATAAGAGACATATAGAGAGTAGATTTCTCCCGGATATACGAGACTTGGAGTCATTAAAATATGCGAGTTGACTAGCTAGCGCTATCAAGATCCCAAAAGTAAGAGAGGCTATTAATTGAAGCACATCAGCATAGGTTGTCCAATGACCAAAAAAACCTGTAGATCTCCAATTATGGCTTTTTTTCCAGGATTGAAGACCGAGTTTTTCTAGTGAGGTGTTACCAGGAAGTAGGTCACTACGTTTGACCTTTACTGTGTAATAGAAGTCTGGACGATAAAAAAAGACATCGCTTTCCTCATTCTTCTCGAGCTCTGATAGTAATTCGTCAGCTGAAGTTATCTTTTTGCCATTTACCTTCAATAGCGTGTCTCCATTCATTAGTAAAGCTTTTGTCAGAGGACCATTAGCACTCAAGCCATGAATCTCAACCCCTCTTCCTAAAATTCTCTCTATTGGTACGTAAATAACATTTATCATGCAGGAGCCAATGAGAAGAAAGCAGAGCTTGATCGCCATTTCACGGGTTTTTATGCAGTTTATGACAAAGTAGAACACAAGAAAAATCGCGACCGAGCGAAGCCTATCTAATGAAATTAATGGAGTGTACGATAGGACACAAGAGATAAATGACCATAAAAAGAAGGCCCATAATGCAGCATCCAACGGTGTTCTTTGCAGATTGAATTTTGGTTTAAAAAAAAATCTTATTAGTAGAAGGAAAGAACCTGTTATCCAAGCTGTTTGGGAAGCAGCAATCGAGTGAGGTGAAAAAAGGACCATTAGTATCAGAAAAAACAGAGCTGCCTTCTCTAATCGTTGGACTTTTGGATTTATTTGCTCCTCGATGATTGCTTCCTTCAGCATTTCAGACGAGCTTTTTACAGAATGCGACAGAGAGTGTTACTCGTCAGTTAAGAATCTGAAACGGTTTTTTATAGACCTCTTGATATATCCAGCCTAAAATTCTGGCTTCGGCAGTGCAAATTGCCTCTAACCATGCGCTTGTTAAAAATGCTCTTTTTTCTACTTCAGTGGGCAATTTCTCAGATTCAGAGACAAAGGAGGCACCTTCACTGGTTTTGAGATCATAGAAATTGACAAATTCTTCTCTCATTTTTTTGGCTTCGCTAAGTACTTGAACTAGATAAGTTATCCACTCCTGTAGCTTGAGCTCACTATCGTTTTCATTCAGGGCTTGAAAAACTCCGATCGCGAATCTAGACTCTGCATTCTCGAAGGGATATACCTCAATGCCATTTGCAAGGTCATCTTCCTGCTTCCAATGAAACAATTCCTCGACTTGTGGGTGTCTCATGATAGAAGTTCTTCTATCGTAGCTTAAAAACCAATCTATTAGGGTGGCTAATGAGTTTATCTCAATTTTTCCGTCCGGAAGAATCTCTAGTTTTGGTGGTTTATATTCTTGTGACATAAACAAATCTTATCAAAAAGCTCGAAGGGCTAAAAATGACGAAAGGCGACTTTTCCCTGCGGGATTGAAGCCGCCATTTGTTTGATCATGTGTCCTTGTTCTTGCCTTTTATTGAGTTATATGAATTTCTTCCTTCTTACTAAATTTTTTAGCTAAGAATATTCCACCGAACACAATCAGCCCCAAAACGAAAATAATCGTTAATGCCAGCATAAGGGTTTGGGCATTAGCTTGATACTGCCTAAAGCAAATAAAGGCAAGGATCGCTGAGATCACTGCAATGATCGCAAACAACCAATCTTTCATGATATTTTTACCTCCGTTACTGGTTTCTAAATAAAGCCCAACTTCACTTATAAATCTAAATCAAGCAGAGTTATAATAACCCCAAAGACGGAAAAAAACAAGGAAAAACTTGAACTATGCAAAAACATATTGGGGTTTGTTTGGTTTCAGGGGGAATGGATTCTTGTGTTACGGCTGCGATAGCTCGTAAGGAAGTTGGAAATTTAGCTTTTCTGCATGCTGATTACGGTCAAAGAACGTTGGAGCGCGAGCGACGGGCTTTTTATGATTTGGCAAATTTTTTTAGTGTAGAGCATGTTTTAAGTGTGAATTTAGATTACTTTTCATTCATTGGAGGATCGGCGCTTACAGATAAAAATTTGGAGATTCCCGAGGGGGAGATAGGTCGATTAGGAATACCAATTACGTATGTTCCATTTCGAAATGCGAATTTACTGTCGATTGCTACGTCATGGGCGGAAGCCTTGGGGGCATCTTATATTTATATTGGCGCTGTAGCCGAGGATTCTAGTGGTTATCCAGATTGCAGACCTGAATTTTACGAAGCTTTCCAGAGAGTCATAGACCTTGGAACCAGACCTGAGACTAACATAATTATCAAAACACCCGTAATCAACCTGAAAAAGTCAGAGATCGTCAGGTGGGGATTAGAGTTAGGTGCACCATTTCACTTAACCTGGTCATGTTACAAAAGAGAGGATGTGGCGTGTGGTGAATGTGATTCTTGTTTGCTGAGGTTAAGAGGGTTTAGAGAGGCAGGTGCTTCAGATCCAATTCCATATCTTTCCCGTGAGATGCTCCCAAGTTAAAGATATCGGCAAGCTATCGAACCGCATCAATATCGGATGGTTAGCAGCCCTCAATCCAGTCTGATTTTTATGACTTTAATGACTCTGTGGCATCCAAATAGAGTGATCTTAAAGTGTCTTTATCAACTTTACCCAGACATATTAGGCCTGCTCTGTTAGATAGGAAGAATTCGTTGGCCAGCTCTTGAATGTGGTAAGGTGTAACTTTTTTAATAGAACTGATAAGCTCTTGGGTGCTTATTTGTTTATTGTGTATAAGTTCTGAGTTTAGCATGTGCTCTAAAAGTCCTACGCTATCCTCGGTAGCAAGGAGAATAGAGATCTCCGCTTGTCTTTTGAAAATATCTAGCTCGGCTTTCTAAAATGTATTCTCTTTAAGTTTCTTAATTTCCTGAAACGTAATCTTTATTAATTTTTCGATATTGCTGGGGCAGTCGCCATAGTCAGGTAAAGATATCCACAATCGGGAAAACTCGTTACATCTAGTCCAAGTGAATACACCAATCCTTTTTCTTCCCTGATTTTTTGCCAAAGTCTTGAAGAATAAGTATCTCCCAACAATTTTTCCAAAATGATTGAGGTATGATACCTAGGATCTGAAGCTTTGATCCAAGGAAAAGTGAATGCTAAGTGCACTTGATTTAGCTCTCGCCTGTTTTTGACTAAAAAGGGAAAATCCATTTTTGGGTTTTGCTCAACTGGAATTTTTGTTTCAGTTGAGGGATTAATTTTGAGCTTTTCAATCACAAAGTTTACAAGCTCCTCATGTTTTATGTTGCCAGCAGCGGCTATTATTAGGTTTTCCGGTTTTAGCAGACAAGCATGATAGTTTTGCAATATTTCTGAAGTAAAATTTTCGATGTTTTTTAGAGCCGGTTATTGGCCTTCCTAACGAATGATTAGGAAAGATGGAAGATTGAACAAGTTCATCAAGCAGAAACTCTGGGTTATCCTCTATCATCTGAATTTCTTCATTTATTACGTCTCTTTCTAATTCGATGCTGGTTTTATCGAATGTAGGTTGAGTTACAATTTCAGCCAATAGTTCAAAGGCCTGTCTCCAGTAGTTCTCTATTGTGCGAATCAGGAAAGTGAGATTTTCATAGCTTGTATATGCATTAAAATCGCCACCGAGAAGATCCAATTCAGTCGCAATTTGTTTCATGTTTTTATTTTTCGTGCCCTTGAAAACTAGATGCTCGATAAAGTGAGTGATGCCGTTTAGCTCGGCTGGCTCATGCCTGGAGCCTTTTTTGATAAGGAAGCTAAGTGTTACAGTTTGTAGATGCGATATGCTGCAAGTGAGAATAGTTAACCCATTGTCCAGCTTGGTTCGTTCAATCTTGTGTTTCGTTGTGAAGGGAACGTAGAGAGAAGCTTTCTGTGTAATCACGACGTGGAGGAAGAGGCTGCTCAAGTTCCTGCTGTGTTATTTCTCGATAAGAGCATACACGATTTCTCCCCTCTCTTTTTGCTCGATAAAGGGCGGAGTCTGCCATTTCAACTAGTTCTATGGGATCACAAGAATCCTCCGGAAAACACGAAACTCCTATGCTTACCGTTATCTTGTGATATTCGTCCGATTCCTTTCCTCGTTTTATGATACTGAAATTATGATCTTCTATCGTTTTACGAATTCTCTCAGCTGCGATTATGCCTTGCGCGAGATTTGCGTCGAGTAAGAATGCAGCAAATTCCTCACCACCAAATCTTGCTGCAACATCCCCGCTTCTGAGAACACTACTAATACAAACGCCTAATTCCTCTAAGGTTTTGCTACCTGTTAAATGTCCATATGTGTCGTTAACATTCTTAAAGTGATCTACATCAATCATCAGAACGCAAAATGGACGTTTTTCAGCGCTGGAACGTGCTATCTCTCTTTTCAGCTCTGAGAAAAAGGATCTACTTGAAAGTAGTCCGGTTAGATCATCATGAGAGAGGAGGCGACGAATTTGTTTTTGATACTCTTGATCTATCTCATCTAATAACTCAAATTTAAGCAGATGTTTCCCAATGGCTATTTTGTCTCCGTTATGTAGTCTCTCTTTTTGAATTCGAACACCATTTATGAATGTCCCATTTTTAGAGCTTAGATCAGTTATTATGTAAGCAGTATCACCGGTGTTAGGATCTTGTTCAATGGTTATGCATGCGTGAAGACGTGAAACCTTCGGATCGTTGATTCTTATATCAGCCTCCAAAGCCCTTCCTAAGATTACCTTATGACGTTCTAGAGGTATCGGAGCAGCAAAGAAATCACCGTTTAAGAAAACTAAGGCAGGTCTTAATTCTCGTTTGTTCTGCATAATCTTTTGCGGAATCAAAACAGACCCACAAGAAAATATAACCTATAACTGGTTTATGGTCTAGTCAAATTTAACTTTGAAAAAGATTTTTAAGAGCACGTTTAGGGACTAAGAGCAGAAATTTTAGGGTTTGATACCACTTGACGGATAGTGGTATTGATCTTACTCAAGTTTTCGAGTCCTGGTAGCAATTGGATCCTCTGCGTGATGTTACGATCGATCCATTCCAAGCCTTCGTTATCGCCGAATAGCGTCTTAATTACGTAATAAGATTCTTTAATTGGTTTTGCACCTGCTCCGACAGGTTTCCAGAAAAAATTGATTACAAAATTTGCTAGCTTTCGCGAGAAGGCGGATCTGCTCAATTCTAGGCGCGCGATACTAAAGTAGAATTTTGCATGCATAGATTCCTCTTTTAAAATGCCCTTGATGATTTGTGTCAGAACTGGATGATTAGCTAATTCCATCAACCTTCTATATCCCTGCGCTGTTGACATTTCGTGAATGGCGCCGAAGCTCATATGTGTACCAGTGAAGCTGCGACCGACTAAGTTAGTTAGCGATGTAAGTATGTTGGTTGATATAGTGTAGGATTTTGGAACAGCTTGTCTTATCTGATGCTTCCAATTTTCTGGGGTAGGAAATCCTGCTTCGTTTAGAAAACGGTCTATCAACTCTCCGTGAGTGATTTCTTCCTCTCCCCATCTATCCATAAATTTTTTGATTATCGGATCTTTTCCTGTCGGGGTTCTCATCAATTCCTCGTAGTACATTTCGGTTAGTGCCTCCACATCTCTCATATAAAGAAGGACTGGTATGAATCGTTTATCGATGGGATAATTGCGTACATCTTTCCAATTTATTGATTCTACGTATTCCTTAGTAAGTGCTCTAGGCTGCTTTTCATACCAATCTAATACATCTTTGTGCGTTTCGAACCTCATGACATTCTCCTTGGATGTTTGATTTCACATCTTTTTATTCGTTAATCTGATATTTACTAGTTGCACTTTCTAAGGACTAAACTTATGAAACTCGCAAATATTATTACGCTATTTGTATTACTTTTTCAATATAGCCTTGCTTGTAGTTTTTTAGAGGAATTTCAGAGCCCACTCGAATTTCTGTATGAAATTCAGATGAGGCAGGATGAGGGTAAATTGTTATTTCCAGGTGAGAGAAGGTTGAAAAACATTAAGCAGCTAACCTTCGGTGGCGAAAATGCCGAGGCATATTTTTCATTTGATGGGAAAAAATTGATATTTCAGTCCAAGCGTGATGGTAGAGGATGTGATCAGATTTATACGATGAATGTAGATGGATCGGATGTCAGAATGGTATCCACTGGTTTTGGTCGCACTACGTGCGGTTATTTTCTCAAAGGAGATAAAAAAATCCTATATAGCTCTACCCATTTAGCTAGTTCTGATTGTCCGCCTGCTCCTGATTATTCAAGAGGATATGTTTGGGCGGTATATCCCAGCTACGATATTTTCGTTGCAAACTCAGATGGATCAAAGTTAAAAAGACTCACTGACACTCCTGGATACGATGCAGAGGCCACTGTCTCTCCAGATGGAAAAAAGATAGTCTTTACTTCCATGCGGGATGGTGATTTAGACATATACGTCATGGACGTGGATGGCAAAAACGTTAAAAGACTCACTACTGAACTTGGGTATGACGGGGGAGCGTTTTTCTCGCCAGATGGCAAGCAGATCGTTTATCGCGCTTATCATCCCAAAACACCCGAAGAAATTGAAAGATATAAAAAGAGGTTAAGTGAAAACTTGATCGAGCCGAATGTTTTTGAAATTTGGGTCATGAATGCCGATGGAAGCAATAAAAGACAAGTGACGCGATTAGGTGTCGCTTCGTTCGCGCCGTTCTTTACGCCTGACGGTAAGAGAATCATTTTCTCAACTAATTATTTTGCGACTGATCCAAAAAAGCGCAACTTTGAGCTTGCCTTGATAAATGTTGACGGAACTGGGCTTGAAAGAGTTACCTTCAACGAAACATTCGATGGTTTTCCTATGTTTTCCCCAGATGGTAAAAAATTGGTTTTTGCCTCGAACCGAAATGCATCAAAGCCGGGTGAAACTAATGTCTTTATCGCTGATTGGGTGGAGTTTTAGAAATTTTGTAGCTTTATTTTTCCTTTTCCATGGGTTAACTTTATCGTTATGAAACCGATCGAGCAAGGTAAAACATTCAAGCCTCCAAGAAGAATGCAAGGAGTGCAAACCACTCTAATCAGGCAGCTTTTCGAGCGGGCTCTCCCTGGTTCGATAAACTTTGGACTCGGTGAACCAGATTTGATGACGCCTTTATTCCTTCGTCAAGAAGCAGCTCGTGTAGCGATAGAAGAAAAAAATGGATACACCTCTCATGCTGGACTTTTGAGTTTAAGAGAGAAAATAGCCTCCAGTTATCCGCACCTCAATCTAACTGCCGATCACATATGCGTTACGGTTGGCTCTCAAGAGGCGATGACTGCTACGTTTTTGGCTCTTATCGAGGAAGGTGACGAGGTTTTACTTCCAAATCCATCATTCCCTGCATATGAAAATTGTGTCAAGCTAGCTGGTGGAATACCTGTTTTTTACAGAATGCCTAGTGAATTAGATTTTGGATTTGACATCGACGAATTTAAGTCAAAGATAAATGAAAAAACAAAAGCTGCTGTCATAATTTCACCTTCGAATCCAACCGGTAGAATTTTGACAGAAGAAGATCTCAAGCATATAGCTCAAGTTTTAAATGATACGGGAATTTATCTGATTGCCGATGAAATATATGCTGATTTGTATTTCACAAGCGAGCGCCCACCGTCAGCATCGAGATTTTACGAGAGGACTGTTATTGTATCAGGTTTATCAAAATCCTTAAGCATGACAGGATGGAGAATAGGTTGGATTGCTAGCTCGCAGCTAGATATTGTAAAGGCTGCGTTAGTTGTACATGGATTTTTAACCGTTTGTACCTCGACCATCTCACAAAAGGCGGCTCTTTTAGCATGGACGCCAGAGGCGGAAAGAGCTAAAGCAGAAGCCAGAGAAATCTATAAAAGACGAGGTGAATATTTAATCAACCTTCTGCATGAAGAGCTAGGAATAAGATGTACGAAAGCCGAGGGCGCCTTTTACACGATGGCTGATATCAGGAGCTTCGGTGATGATTTGCAGATAGCAGAAAAATTTCTCCAGAATCGTGTGATAACGGTGCCAGGTATAGCCTTCGGAACTGAAGCAAAAGGCTTCCTTCGTATATCCTTTTGCAATGACTACACGGAGATGGAAGAAGGTGTTAGACGAATGAAACAGGTGTTAAAATCCTTATGAGATACAGAGTAGGAATTTTAGGGGCGACAGGAACGGTTGGACAGCGATTCGTTCAACTTTTAGCATCACACCCACAATTTGAGATCACAGCTTTGGCTGCCTCTGAGCGTTCTACTGGAAAGCCATATGTAGAAGCAGCGCCTTGGAAGCTTAGTGTTCCAATGCCAGATTCTGTGAAGGAAATAATCGTTTCTCCAATAGAACCTCCGCTTGAGTGCGACATCATTTTTTCAAGTCTTCCGTCTAGTATAGCGAGGGAAACCGAGGAGAAGTTTGCACGAGCAGGTTATCCTGTCATAAGCAACTCTTCTGCCTTTCGAATGGAGGAGGACGTTCCCCTGTTAATTCCAGAGATAAACCATAATCATCTAGAGATAATTGAAAAGCAACAGCAAAATCGCGGATTTGATGATGGTTTTATAGTTACTAATCCCAATTGTGCTGTTACTAGCTTTGCTCCTCCATTGGCTGCGTTGCACGAGAAGTTTGGAGTGGAGGCTGTCATAGTAACGACATTGCAAGCAATCTCTGGTGCAGGATATCCAGGAATCTCAGCTTATGACATAACAGATAACGTTTTTCCATACATTTCCGGTGAGGAGCCAAAAGTCGAAACTGAATCACAAAAAATACTAGGAAAATTCGAAGATGGAGAGATAGTTAAGGCAGATTTTACCGTTTCTGCCCAATGCTTCAGAGTTAACGTTGTGGATGGTCACCTTGCTTCTGTGAGGGTCAAGCTAAAGGAGACTGCTACTCTGGAAGATGTAAGACAAGCGATGATAGATTACCCAAGTTTAGAACTGCATTCTTCTCCTAAACCGTTCATATATGTATGTGACGAACCGGATAGACCGCAGCCTAGGCTTGATAGAGATCGTGGTAACGGGATGACTATCACGGTCGGAAGACTCTTTCCAGACAACGTGTTCGATTATAGGTTTGTTTGTTTAAGCCACAACACGATCAGAGGAGCTGCAGGAGCTGCGATTCTGAATGCTGAACTACTAGTAGAAAAAGGTATGATCAAGCGTAGAATCTGATTTGACAACGCTTTACAAAACTACTAGATGCGTTTGTTAGATGATAAACCGTAATATGCCTGTCAGAATTTGTCTTAATAATGTCAGGCGAGTTTTGCGATTTTATCGAGTCGTTTACTTTTAACTGCGGAGAGGACGGATAGTTTTGCGATCTGATAACAGCTTCAGAAACGACTCCTTTCGAGTAAGCCTGAAAACTTTCTCATCTGGTTGACAGCTTTTGGTAACACTTCGAGTAAATAATTTACATCCTCATCAGTATTAAATTTTCCGAAACTGAAACGAATGGCGCTACGAGCCATTTCGTCGTCTCTTCCTAATGCTCGTATTACGGGTGATGGTTCCAGGCTGCCTGAGCTACACGCAGAGCCAGTTGACACGGCTATGCCACTCATGTCTAAGTTTATGAGGAGACCTTCGCCCTCTATGTAGCGAAAAGAAATGTTGGAGATGTTAGGTAACCGCTTTTGTCGATCTCCATTGAATACTATTTCATTTACTCTCTCAGCTATAGCTGCTTCAAATCTATCACGTAGTTTTCTCAGATATTCGCTTGTTTCAGCTAATCTAAGCTGAGCCAGCTCGCAAGCTTTACCGAATCCGACTATTCCTGCTACATTTTCGGTTCCGCCCCGACGTTCTCGCTCTTGATGACCACCAATGTTCTGTCTTTTTATTCTGACGCCGCTGCGTACGTAAAGCGCGCCTACTCCTTTAGGCGCATAAATTTTGTGTGCGGAGATAGACAGCAGATCACACTTGATCTGCTCCACATCTATGGGGATTTTACCCACAGCTTGAACCGCATCAGTATGAAACCAAATTCTCTTTCCTTGCTCTCGTAATTGATTGACGAATTCCCCAATTTCCTCTACTGGTTGAAGAGTTCCAATTTCGTTGTTAGCTGTCATTATCGTTATTAATATCGTATCTTGTCTCACTGCACTTTTGATATCCTCTAATTTAACAATTCCATTTTCGTAAACTGGTAAGTAGGTTACTTCATACCCCTTATTTTCCAGGTCAATACAAACTTCCTTGACTGCAGGATGTTCGATTTGAGATGTGATTATGTGTCGGCCATATTTTTCATTTGCCTGAACTAACCCGCGAATGGCGAGATTATTTGATTCCGTACCTCCTGAAGTGAAAACAATTTCATTTGGACGAGCATTTATTAAACTTGCGACTTGATGTCTTGCCTTGTCGACTGCTGCTCTTGCTTGCTGACCAAAAAAATGAATGCTCGAAGCGTTGCCGAATTTTTCTGTCAGATACGGCATCATTTCTTCAAGAACTGCTGGATCTATCGGCGTGGTCGATGCATTGTCTAAGTATATACGTCTCATTTTTTTCCTCTTCGCCTTTTTGGTCGGCTCGGCAAAATCTCCATCTAGAGAATCTGGTTCAGCACATCCACAAACTTAGTGCTCTTCTGATTTTCGCTTAGATTGCTTATTTCTCCCGAGCTTTCTGAGTTCTACTTTAATAGTTTATAACATTTGAGGCAAGGTTTTCCTGTTTACTGATGAGACCCAGTTGGATTATTTGTTTTTCAGATAAGGGCAATGTTTGCATGATGTTGCTGCCTATGTTTATTCAGTTAGGTTGTCGATGTTAGCACGACTTGAAATATCACAGACTTGCGCTAGTCTGTCAGAAGAGTTAAATTCTAATTTAGCTTTTATTTTGAGGGCTAGACATGGATTTTGCTACGAGAGAAATTTTAAAAAGATACGCTAGGTTAGTGGTTGGAAAGCCAATCGCGCCCATTTTTTTAAACATTTTGGTGACGAGTGTATGCGATATGCGTTGCACGCACTGCTTCTTTACCGAAGAACTTGATGACAGGGCGCGAAAGAAATTTCAAATGAAAACACAAGAGATAATAAAGATTTCTGAGACGCTGGGTGGGAATTTGGGAGTCTTGGTAATAGCTGGAGGAGAGCCTTTCACTCGCAAAGATTTACCTGAAATCGTCAGAGCATTCTACGAGAATAATCGCCTTGAGTCTGTTTATTTAATGACTAATGGACAGATTCATCAGAGGATATTTCCAGATGTAACCAGGATTCTCGATGAGTGTCCTAATTTAAATGTAGCTGTCGCGATTGGAATTGACGGAGTAAAAGAGGCGCACGAGAAAATTCGTCGCAAGCCTGGTTCGTGGGACAAAGCAATTCATACAGCTAGAACGCTGCAGCAAATGAAACGTGAAAGTTATCCACGCCTTGATATTCAAACTTGTACATGCGTTATGCGTTCAAATCAAGATACTATCTTCGAGTGGTATGAATTTCTAAAGTATGAGCTTAAGCCAGATAAAATAAATATAAACTACATTCGCCCTCCATCAGCTGATCCGACTGAATTAGATTTTGATCACGAAAGATACGCTAGATTAGCGCAAATGATACTTGAGGATACAAAGAATGCTGCTATAAAGAACAATTACGTAGGAGAAGCCGGATTTTTCAAGGCTGCAGTTGATATATACATGCATGATCTAATAGCAAAAACTAAGCTCGAGAATAGACCGCAACTTAAATGCTACGCTGGTAGCGCTGGTGCTGTCATTTATGATAATGGGGCTCTGTCCTCATGCGAAAATAAAGCTGAGGTGCTTAATTTAAGGGATTATGACTGGAATTTCCAAGCTGCATGGCAATCAGAATTGATGAGACAACGCCGAAAAGAGGTAGCTAACGGCTGCTTCTGTACCCATGAGTCAAATTGCTATTATCCAAGTTTGCCCTTTAACTTAAAACATCTTGTTCAGATAAAGCGCTTAGAAAGACAGATGAAAAAAGCGGCAGAAAAGCTTGAAAATTCTGGCTTCACAACCTCTGAAGCGACCGTGAAAGTTCAACAATTCTAATTCAGAAGATTTTATTAAGAGTGAAGTTTTCAAAGTGAAGTTAAGCGATGTCTGATAGAGAGCCAAAAGTCTTGATAGTTTCCTCTGATACTGGTGGTGGTCACCGATCCGCGGCCAAAGCAATCGCTGATGGATTCAGTAAGTTTTTGAAAACTGGAGCAACAGCAGTAAAGATAATAAAGGCTATCGAAGAAGCACACCAGCTAACAGCTAAATTAGTTGGGGTTTACAACTGGCTACTTAGAAATCGTCAACAATGGGTTAAATATCTATACTGGTCAATTAATAAAGTTCGTCCCGAAACTCGCGATTTTTTCTATCGACTCGGCTACGATTATGCTAAGAATTTATTTGATAAGTGGTGTCCGAGCTTAATTGTGAGCGTACATCCATTAACCCAACATTTTTTTGCGAGATTCCTTAAAGAATTGAATCTAATAGACAGGATACCGATAGTAACGATAGTTACTGATCCGTGTTACGGATTCTGGAAAGGCTGGGCGTGCGATTCGATTTCACTTTATCTAGTTGCAAACGATGAGGCAAAAAGACAGTTGATTGACTATGGAATAGACGCTGAAAAAATAAAAATCTCTGGCATGCCCATTCATCCAAAATTTCATGAAATCGATGAAATGCGCGCTGAGAAAATAAGAGAATCGCTAGGCTTGCATCCGAAAAAATTTACCATTTTCGTCAATGCCGGTTGGGCTGGTGGTGGTAACATACCTAAAATTTTCCGGGAGTTGCTGCAGGGCGAATTAGATATACAAACTATTTTCCTTGCGGGAAAAAACGAAAGGCTTAGATGCGAAGCTCAGAAATTAGCAAATAAAGCACGCTTTCCTGTAAAGGTCATCGGTTACTCTGATGAAATCGAAAAATTAATGCAATCAGCAAACATAATGATTAGTAAACTAGGTGGATTGACTACGTTTGAAGCTCTAGCGTGCCGTTTACCTATAATTGCGGACGCCATAACTCCTCCAATGCCTCAAGAGGCAGGAACAGCTAAATTAGTTACTCAGAGAGGCGCTGGTTTGTTGTTGCATAAACCCTCAGAAATCGTTCCGATGATCAGACACTTGCTTGAGGATTCAAGAAAGTATGCCTCGATGAAAATGGCGACGGGAAAACTCATAATACCTAATTCAACACAAAAAATAGTCGAGGAAATAAGCAAACTCCTCCCTGAAAATACAAATCCAGAGAAAATTAAAGCAGCCGCATTTTGATCGACTATCTTCTTAAAATTAAAGTCTTGATCCACCTTCAGCGCTTGATCGCATTGCTGGTTGTAGATAAGTGGTTTCAGTTCAGGTTTGATATGATTGATTGCAACATAGAGTTCATGACTTAAGATTAGTTTCCTGGTTTTATGTTGGATTCAGCATGACAATTGTCTTTCTTTGGGCGATTAAAGATATTGACTGATGTTAGTAGGGGAGTTTTGACTGGTCAATTATTTCTTGAATTAATGGGCGACAAGAACCGCAACCGGATCCAGCACGACATGCTTCAATCACTTGCTCGATTGTCTCTGCAGCTATTTTCTTGACTACTGATTCTATTGTTTCCTCAGATACGCCAAAACACGTGCATATCAGAGCCTTTTCACCGGAAAACTCTTGAATTTGCTTTCTTCGTAACTCCGCAAAAGCCGATTTTAAAGCGTCAAAGGCCATCGTTAGACAATGCTCCCTATTCAGCGGAAATTCACCAAGTTCCTCCTCTAACTGCATTTTGAGTTTTTCTAACCCCTCTAGTTCAATCAGTCGTTTTCCTTTTACATTTTCAGCGAAGAAATCAGAGGCAACCAAAACGAACCCACAACCATTGCTTTGAAAAGATATGTCGGAGATGGTTTTACGGTCTGCATCCAGTTTTAGAAAGAACCTTGTAATCGTACCGCAAATAAAGGAGACTTCGACGCCTTCTGTGTCGAATTGCCTCAAACGTCCTGCATGACTCAGGTTGCTGATTTTGTCCATGATTTTGGGAGGATATACTTCCTGCATAGTCTAATTTTAGCTTTTTTGGTAAATTTCCGAAATATGAATAAACAATCGCTGCTGTAAACGAGACATCATAGTGCGATGGAGGAAGAGCTGCGGAGGGCTCACAGCTAATTAAATAGCCACTTTTGACAACCCGTGTATTTTCCCGTTAAACTTTTATTTTTCAATCTCTTTGGAGTAATAATGCAATATGCCGAAAAGAACCTACCAACCAAACAACCGTCGTCGAGCGAAGAAGCACGGATTCCGTGCGCGGATGGCAACCAGGGGTGGCAGAGCCGTTCTAGCGCGTCGTCGTGCGAAAGGGCGCAAACGTCTGACGCCGCATCATTACTAGGTTTTCGCCTGCCCAAAGAGTGTAGACTTCGTAAGCCAAAAGAGTTTCAGTTAGTTTATTCGCAAGGGAAACGATTCGACGGACGGTATATGACTGTATTTGTATTACCTTTTGAGGGCGATTTTCATAAGCTGGGGATTACCGCTTCAAGAAAATCTCTTGGGAAATCGCATAATCGCAATCGTGCAAAACGCCTATTACGTGAGGCTTTCCGTCTTAATAACCCTCTACTTTATTCCATGAAAAAGCGATATCTTTGGGTATTAAACGCTAAAAGGTCTCTGATTGGAACAAAGTTGCAAGCTCCTCTTGAGGAACTGATGCAAATTATCGAAGCTGTAAAAGCAGAGGAGGGTTGCGAAAATGTATGAAAATCATTGCTCTCACACTTTTGAGTTTTTACAAGAAGTTTATTTCGCCGTTCATTCCACCTGCATGCCGTTTTGAGCCGACTTGCTCAGAATACATGTATCAAGCTATAGAAAAGCATGGGTTTATCATCGGTTTTCTCATGGGTATAAGGAGAATTTTACGCTGTAACCCTTTTTGCAAAGGTGGATACGACCCCGTAAACTAAAATCACCGACTAAATTTTTCAAGGGAAAAATGGATCAACAAAAAGAACAACAAATAAGACTTTTGCTTGCCGTAACGCTATCGATGATAGTTCTTACTGCGTGGACATATTTTTTTGCTCCCGAGCCACCAAGAGAGCAGATAAATCAGCAAGTTTCCTCCCCAACCCCTGAGATTCAGCAGGAGAAGGAAGCTCTCCCAATACAAATAACGGCTGAAGAACAGGATAATATTCCAAACCGCACCGTCACCATAAAAACACCTCTTTATCAGATACAGATTGATAGCAGAGGGGCACTGGCTAAGAGTTGGATTTTGATAAAAAACGTTCACGATCAACACGAAAAGCTTCTTTTTGCTGATGGATCTGATGGAACTTCCGGTAAGCCACTGGAATTGATTCCAGAAAAGGCACTGGAGGCGCGTGCTTTGCCATTCAGACTCGCAACGGACAGTAAGGAACTGGATAGCATCTTGAACGAACGAAACTACACTATCTCCGAAAATTCAGAGCTCATAGAGCTCAAAAGTGGAGAGAGCAGGCGCTTGGACTTCGTTCTCAGAACGCAGGGAGGATTAGAAGTAACAAAGAGTTTTATTTTTCATGCTGATAGTTACGTTACGGATTTTTCTGTGAAGGCAACGCATGGCGGGCAGAATCTAGAGCGTGTTAGACTACTTGTCGGTTCAGGTATTGGCGATAGAGCTATCGTTCATCACAACTATTATCATATCGAGCCGGAAGCAGTAGCGTTAATAGATGGAAAGGCCAATCGTTATGGCGGCTATTCATTCACGTACAGCAATTCAGAAGCATCTAAGCTCTTCAATGGTAGCGTGAACTGGGCTGCAGTCGGAGATACCTATTTTGCAATAGCGGCTATCCCCGCACAAACTGTCGATCAAGTTGAATTCCATTCACTAAAGTACGAAGTTAACGTGGAACCATTCTACGACGGCATTTTTGCCCGACTCTTTGGTAGAAAAACTGATAAAATCACTCGTCACCTGGTATCAGCTTATTTACCGATAAATGCAGATGGGGGTAGCATCAAAATTTATACTGGCTCAAAGGATTACTTTACTCTAGCACAATACAACAAGATTCTTGCATCGGATCTTGGTAGAGAGATAAATCTGGATAACCTGATAAATTGGGGGTGGACGGGGGCTGTGACAAAACCTATAGCCGTGCCTCTTCTGCGCGCTTTGAACTTTATCTTCAGTTATGTCGGAAACTATGGAGCAGCAATCATAACTTTCACGATCATATTTTATTCATTATTTTTTCCCATTCGATGGTATCAATCGAAGTCTTTTAAGAAAGCGCAAGCCAATGCTCCGAAAATGCAGGAGATTCAAAGCAAGATTAAGGACTTGCAGAAGAAGGGAGTGCCGCTCGATGACCCTCGCATGAGGGAGCTTCAGATGGAGCAATTAAGATTGATGAAAGGTGCCGTGCCACTAGGTGGCTGTTTACCTCTTTTGCTACAGATACCTCTATTCATAGCTCTTTATGTAGCAGTAACAGTATCACTTGACTTTAGGCAGGCGCATTTTCTATGGCTTCCTGATCTTTCAGCTGCTGATCCGCTTCATCTTTTAGAGTTTCTATTTGCAGGCTCGATGATGATATCAATGGCTCTAACGCCTACAGCACCCGCAATGACGCCTGAACAGCAAATGCAGCAGAAAATGATGACTTATCTAATGCCTCTTATGATGCTTTGGGTTTTATGGGGGGCTCCATCCGGACTTCTTCTTTACTGGTTTTTTGGAAATATAGTTAGCTTCGTTCAGCAGATAATCATAAATAGACTCAACGCGACGGAATCTGAGACAGCTGCTGAAGATGAATCTTTAGCAAAGGGTAAGACAAGAAAGAAAGTTTCTGCATCATAAAGTTTAAATTCCAGCTCTCGAGATTTACATATGAGAAGATTTCTCCTTGCTTTAATATGGATTGTTATCTCAACAACTTCAACTCTGCCTCAAGATGAAACGCGTATAGTCGTTGCATGGCAAGCTAAAAAATATGAAATAGAAGTCTCATTATCTGACAGATTTTTGAATGGAAAAGCTTCTTTGAGCTTGCAGAATATAGGTAATACAGCAGCTTCGCGGGTAACGTTACGTATAAACGAGAAGGCTGAAGTCTCATCAGTTACTATAAATAGTGTGGCTACTACCTTTACAAAGGGCCAGGAAAGACTGGGCACACAAAATATCCAAAGAATAATTGTGAACTTACCTGCTGTGCAACCAGGCTCAACTATAGCGTTGACCGTTGAATATAAGCTCAAGGTCGAAGAGAATACCGGGTTGAGCTCAATATCTCCGACTTGGTCACAATTTCTACCATTATCCTTCTGGTACCCGACTCCAAATAGTTTTTATGCTCCCAGGGGTGCTGATTTTGCCCCATTCAAGTTGACTGTAAATACGAGCAGTACGCTCGTCTCGTCGGGAAGCCAAAATGCGAACACCTTCGAACAAAAACTGAACGGCTTACCGTTTTTTGTCGTCGGGGATTGGGATTTGGTGGACGTTAAAGGTGTGACTGTTTACCTTCCAAAAGGCTCCACTGAATTTGAGAAGCAGAGAGCCACTGAGTTGGCTAACTTATTAATCGAAGCTAAAACATTTGTGGCATCGCTTTTAGGAGGGATCACGGAATCGCCGTCTAGAATAGTGGCTGTCAGAAGAGGCGCTGGCTTTGCCGACGGTGGCACGATCCTATTAGAGTACGGCGCATTCAGACGTAGTAAGATAGACGCTCAGACGGCAATGACCATAGCAGAATCTGCTGCAAAATTGTGGCTGGGTAATGCAGTGTTGGTTCGTGGAGAAGCTTACGGCGTCATTAGGGAAGGATTAGCACGTTATATAGCTAATCTTTTCATAGAAAAACAGTTTGGCAAAGATGCAGCGGAAAATGAGTGGTTGAGACAAAGAATTTCATATGCGGCGATTGCGAGACGAGAGCCTACTCTAATTCAAGTTGCACCCTTGGATGACTTTTATTTCAGTTCCACTGCAAATAAAGGGGCACTGATATGGAGGTTGTTATCCAAAAGAGTCGGAGTCAATGAGTTTTTTAGAATCATAAGAAATCAAATGAAGAACGGGACGATCACTCTCTCCGAAATCAGATCGCTCTTTCCGGATCAAAAGGAATTTTTGGATTTTTGGTTTGATAGCTTAAATGATGTAAACCTACTGGCAGGTCTACCGCAAGCCATCGGTAATGAGTCGAAGATCGCTTTGCGAAACAATGGCTCTATTGCAGTGAATACGACCGTTTTGGCATTAACCGATAAGGGTGAACGCTTGATCACTGAGGTTTCGTTGTCGCCTAAAAGCTTTGGAGAGGCCGTTTTTAAGACTTCTTCTAAGATCGTAAGGGTTGAGATTGATCCAGAAAAACTATATCCGCAATTGGATTTTTCTGATGATGTTGCCCCTCGTGAATTTAATGATTCTGATCCGATTTTAATCATCAAGAGAAGTTTCGATAAACAGGATTTTGCGACGGCTGAGAGAAACGCACGGGTTGTTCTATCCTCATATCCACATTTTGATGAAGCCAGAATACTTCTTGCCAGGTCTTTACTTGCGCAGAATAAACTCTCAGAAGCTGAACGTGAATTCAAGGCGGTTTTAGACGAAAAGTTAGCCATGGCGAAGAACATGGCTTGGGCTTACGTCGGATTAGGTGAGATTGCAAGTAGATCTGGTAAAACCACTGAAGCACTTAAATATTTTGAGGAGGCCATACGCTCAGATGCAGAGTATGGAGCCACTTTGTCAGCCAGAAAGGGTAGAAACAACATTCTGTCTAGTTCTCAAGTGGACAACAGCATAAAGGATTTCTTCTTGCAGTTTGATAAAGCTGCAGTCTCAAAGAGCCGCGCTAATATAGATCAATTGATATTACCCGGTGAGATGCTTAAATTTGCATCCACAGTCTCCAGTGAAGCTCAGGCATGGGAGACAAAGGTGCTGCATGCAGACAAGTTAGACGATAATAATTTCCTGGTTGAGGTAAATCTTCGAATTCGTCTCATAAACCGAAATGAAGCAAATGGCATGGCAGTATTTTATCTATCGAAAGTTTTAGGAAAGTGGAAATTAGCTGGGGTTGAGATTTTTGAGGTCAAGGAATCAGAGATTTAAGTGATCTGCTAGTATCAACGCTAAGAGAAAAAGGATGAAAGCCTGAAAAAGGATGGATCTTGAGTATGGAGCTCGTGGCAAAAGCGAGGAAAGTTAGATTATTGTTGATGGATTGTGATGGCGTATTGACAGACGGCCGCCTTTATTTTTCTGAATCCGGCGAGATTATGAAAGCTTTTCACGTGCGTGATGGGCAGGGGATTGTTTTATGGCACAAGGCAGGCTTTCTTTCCGCGATCATTTCGGGAAGAAGCTCAGAAATAGTAAGGGTTAGAGCAGATGAGCTAGGCATAAAAATGCTTTTTCAGGGAATCGATGAAAAGCTAAAAATTATTAAAAAGATCTCGGCAGAGAGCAAAATTGGATTCGATGAAATGGCTTTTATTGGAGATGATGTCGGCGACGTGGATGCGATGAAGGCTGTCGGGTTTTCAGCATGTGTTGCTGATGCAGTAAGACAAGTAAAGAGCGTTGCAGATTTCGTAACGACTAAGAATGGAGGAGAGGGAGCCGTTCGCGAAGTCATAGATCTTCTATTACATGCGAAAGGGATTTCTTATGGAGAAATTAAGGATAGCTAAACCAGATATTAGATCCATAACTAAATTAGTTCCGCCTGAGGGTAACTTAGTTCAAGGACAATCTGAGCTACCAATTCATCCCGAGTTGGCTGCAGAAGCCTCAAAAATAATTTCCTCGAGTCAAAACCATTATGGTCCCTCGGAAGGTGATTTAAATCTAAGAAAGGCCGTTGCAGAGAAGATAAAAAGATTCAACGGTATCGAGGTAGATCCAACTAAACCACAGGTGATAATAACTAATGGAGGCACAGGTGCCCTTGTGGGAATAGCTGCTAGTTTTCTCAAGGGAAAATCCGTATTGGTATTTGATCCTTATTATCCATATCATCGTCGCATAGTTGAGCAATTTGGTGGCAGGACAGAGCGATTTGAATTGGATGATGATCTGAAATTCAATAAAGATGAGCTCTATCAGGTTTGCAAAAAACTGAAATTTCGAAATGAGTATCCTTTAAGTGCTATTGTCGTTTGTAGTCCAGCGAATCCAACTGGAAAAGTAATGGCACAGTTGGAACTTGAGAGCATAGCTGATATAGCTTTGTCTTTGGATTTATTAGTCATATCCGATGAAGTTTATGAGCACTACGTATCTGCGGAAAACCCACATATTTCAATTGCTTCCTTACCGGGAATGTGGCAACGGACCATTACAGTTAATTCATTTTCAAAATCATGGAATATCTCAGGTTGGAGATTGGGATATTGCTACGGTCCCACCGAACTTATTACTCAGATAAACTCCGCTGCCAACGTTATCTATGTTTGCCCCGCAACGCCTCTCCAAGCTGCATTAGCAAAAATTTTGCTCAAAGAACAGAATTATTACGAAAGGCTAACCAGTATCTTTTCAGGCAAGAAAATGTTCTTAAGTCAAAAACTGCGTCAGTTAGGTTTTGAGATATATGATTCGGGATCATCATTTTATCTGTGGGCAAGAATACCACAAGGATTCAGCGATGCAATGTCGTTTAATCAAATGCTAATCGAAAAAAGGCAAGTTGCAGGTGTACCTGGTAATGCGTTTTCTGATTCTGAGCGATGGAACTCTTTTATGCGCTTTTGCATTGCGAGGGAAGACAGGATTTTAAAGTCCGCTATCGAAAGGATTCAAGCTGCTTTGAGCGATATTTAGTTATTTTCTTTCTTGTTAATCACGTCGCAAGATTTGCAGTGCTCAGCATCCCATTTGTCTATTCAAGTAGATCTTAAATGCGACAATCTTACGATATTTGTGTAATGAAAATCTCGCAAATATCACTGCTCCCGTGGATTTTTGTAATTTACTAAGGACTGATTGTCTACTATCGTATCATTTAAACTGATAGGCTGTGGTGTTTCACCAGTAGATGTGTTAAGGTAACATTATGCCTTTGTGTTTTATTACACAAATAGTAAATGAAGGAGAGGAGGAGCGATGCAACGTTTACTTTGCTTTACCTGGATCTGCGTCTTGATTCTTTGCCTCCTTTTTGAGATTTCTGATGCGCAGATACGTTTGAGACCGTTTCTTTCTGGCTTAAATGCGCCTCTTTACATAACAAGCTCAAAAGATGGTACGAGGCGACTTTTTGTTGTGCAGCAAAGAGGCATTATAAAGGTAGTTCAGCCAGGCACCAACATAGCAACTGATTTTTTGAATATTTCAGATAGAGTCAGTCAAACTGGAACTGAACGAGGACTATTAGGCTTAGCCTTTCACCCGCAATTTGCAACGAACGGTTACTTTTTTGTTAATTATACGCGTGCAAGTGACGGGGCTACAGTTGTGTCTAGGTTTAGGGCTATAAACAATAATACAATTGGCGATCCGAATAGCGAGAGAATAATAATCGTCATTCCACAACCGTTCGCTAATCACAACGGTGGAATGATTGATTTTGGTCCTGATGGTTACCTTTACATTGGAATGGGAGATGGTGGGTCAGCTAATGATCCTGGTGCACGCGCTCAAAATATAAATGAACTACTTGGTAAGATGCTGAGAATTGCTCCCAGTATCTCCGAATCTCCCTCTGCACCACCTTACACCATTCCGCCAGATAATCCGTATGCCGGGCCAACTCCCGGCGCTGATGAAATATATGCCATAGGTCTTAGAAATCCCTGGCGATGGTCATTCGATCGCCTCACTGGACAATTATGGGCTGGAGATGTGGGACAAAATGCTATCGAAGAAATCGACGTTATAATGATAGGTCGCAATTATGGTTGGAGAGTTTACGAAGGCTCGCAGTGCACCGGTTTAGATCCGCAACTATGCGCTGGTGGCTCAAGCCCTATAAATCATACGCCGCCAGTCTATGAGTATACTCATTCGAGCGGAAGATGTTCAGTTACCGGTGGATATGTCTATCGAGGCATCAGACGAACTTTTGCCAGCGGAAGTTACATATATGGTGACTATTGCACAGGAGAAATTTGGATTGGAGGAAATTCAAGTCCAATAATAGACACTCCCAGAAATATATCTTCATTTGGAGAAGATGACGATGGAGAAATCTACGTTGTTGGATTAGGTGGAACAGTGGAGAAGATAGTAAAAGCTGAGGCGTCAGCTAACTTCGATACAGATTTGCGAACTGATGTCTCAGTATTTCGCCCATCGAATGGCACATGGTACTTTCTTAGAAGCTCTGACGGTGGCTTCCAGGCTAGACAATTTGGCACAAATCAAGACATTCCAACTCCAGAGGATTTTGATGGTGATTACGTCACTGACATAGCTGTTTTTCGCCCATCAGAAGGAATTTTTTATGTTTTGGCGAGTAACGGCAATATTTTCAGCGCGGTGCAATTAGGGACTTCGAATGATATTCCTGTTCAAGCGGATTACGATGGAGATGCAAAGGCTGATTTTGCGGTTTTTCGCCCTTCAAATGGCACATGGTATATCAGAAACTCAAGAGATGGCTCATTTAGCTATCAACAGTTCGGCACTAACGGAGACATTCCTGTGGTAGGAGACTATAATGGTGATGGTAGAAATGATATTGCCGTGTTTAGGCCGTCAGATGGAACATGGTACATTCTAAACAGCCAAAGCAATATGCTGACCGCAATAAAATTTGGAGTAAGTGATGATATTCCAGCTCCCGGAGATTTCGATGGTGATGGCAAAACCGATATATGCGTTTTCAGGCGATCGAATGGCACATGGTACCGGTTGAATAGTTCAAATTCCTCTCTTTCTGTAATTCAATTTGGAATTGATCAAGATGAACCAGTTGTTGGAGATTATGATGGTGATGGAAGAGATGATATAGCGGTGTGGCGAGTTGGAGTATGGTACTGGATCAATAGTTCCAATAATAGCTTTAACGCAATACAGTTTGGGACTTCAGGGGATTTACCGATACCTAAGTACGACAGACCTTAACGATTTCGCATCACTTCATGGCAGATTTTCTATCAATAATTCGATGTCATTTTCATTATTAAAAAAGTGAGGGGCGATTCGTACAAAACCATTGCGAGCTGAAACGATTATCCCTCGTCTCTCAAGATCCTTGGTAATTTTGATGTGATCATCTCCGGACTTAGGAATTATGGCCACTATTTGCGATTTTTCGCCATTTTTACGTGAGCTGATGATTTGATAACCCTTTGAACTCAAGCGTTCGCATAAATGATCGGTGAGTTTTTCCAAATAAATCTCTATGTTTTTTATGCCGACATTTTTTATAATTTCGAGACTTTTTTCTAAGCCGTAGAAAAGACTACTGCAAGATGTGCCGGACTCGAGAGCCAGGGCATTAGGTTTCCAGCTTTGCTGCTTGTTATCGAAATCCCATGGATCTATGACGCTTATCCAGCCTACGAATGAGGGAAATATTCTATCTCTTGCGCGCTGGGAAATATACAGAATTCCACATCCCTCAGGAGCGCATAGCCATTTATGAGAGGATCCCGCGGCAATATCAACAAACTGTTCTCTTAGGTTAAGCTCTAAGGCGCCAAAGGCTTGGATTATATCTACAGCGAACAGTGCATCATATTTTCTGGCAACGCTGCCGATCCTCTCTAAGTCAACTTTAAATCCAGTGTCAAATTGAACGGCACTAAGTGCGATGACTTTTGTGTTTTTATCAACTAATCGAATGAGCTCTTCAATATCAATCAAAGCGTTTCTTTTGGGGCATATCCTGAGTTCGACACCAAAACGATCGCTTATCATTTTCCAAGGATAAAAGTTGCTGGGAAACTCTCCCTCGAAAGTGACTATATTGTCATCTTCCTTCCATTGTAATCCCATCGCTACGGCTGAGAATCCGTCTGAAGTATTTCTCATGAATGCTATTTCTTCCGGTTGCACAGAGAGCATCTCAGCAACTAATTTTCGGGTTCTCTCCTTCGTAGCAACCCAGTTAGTATAATTTAGAGCTCCATTTTCGGAGACATCCCTAAGTTGTGAAATTACGGCTTCTACGGATGGAGTTGGAATAGGTGAAACAGCAGCATTATTCAAGTAGACAAAATTACTTAGGGCAGGGAAAAGGGAGCGTATTTCTTCATTCATTTTTCTACCAGCGATGAAACGCGGGATGTCCTTCTTTAACTATAACGAAGGTACCTCGGCAAGTAGCGCAAATTTTGTCATTCGCTATTAATTCCGCCTCCACAACTGCTCTATCCATCTGGGAGTCTACAACTCTTGCGCGCAAATAAATAGTAGTATCAAATGGAGTTGGCCGTAGTAGTTTCACACAATAATCTGCTGTTACCGTGCAGTCAGGTTTTTGCTTATCATGTTTTTTCATGAGAAAATAAGCTGCCGTCCAATTCGAATGGCAGTCTAACAAAGCTCCAATTATGCCGCCATTTAGCATTCCAGGAAAAGCTTGGTGATGTGGTTCAGCTCTCCACTCAGCGATAACTTCATCTTCATTCTCAGATGGAAAGCTTCTAATTCGTAATCCCTTCTCATTCTTAACTCCACATCCGAAGCAGATACTGTTAGGTGCATAAGTCTCCTGCAAAGATTTTCTCTCATTCATAGGGCTTCAGATAAGAAGAATCTCCAAAATTCATTTAGAAATCTAGCAGAGCTTTAAGACGAGTATCTAAAATTAAAGTTTTTTCCGGTTAGATTTTTTTGCAGCTATCTTCGTCCTCTTAGTAACACACCGAGTATGAGTCCGACTGCAGCTGATATGAGAACTGCCTGACCAGGATTTTTCTTGACGAACTCCTTGGCATCTTCGATCAATTCCTTTGGATCTTTATTAGATATTTCTTTAAATTTCTCATTTGCCTGATTGAATTTTTCGTTTATATACTCCTTAGCTTTCATCGCACCTTCCTGAAGTTTTTGTTGATACTCATCAAGCCCCCATTCACTTAAGAATTCATCTTTCCCTTTTACCGGTGAACCAATGTGAATTAAGCTTTGATCTTGTTTTCTCTCTATTCCAGGTTCGTTTTCGGACATGAGTCTCTCTCCTTTTTAACTAGATTGCAATTTGAATTACGTTTTTATTTAACCGATAGTTGCATTTTATCACGTCGTAAGAATCAATTTAAAAATCCTGGGTTGGCAAAATCAGATCTTTATTTAATCTAAGCTTGAGTTTTTCACCGGTTTTTATGGTTATATTTTCTCCTGATTGAGTCAGTGCTAAGGTAGCACCGATGGTGGAGGCAGCAGCAATGATTACAGCTGTATTCTCTCTTTGAGCTAAGATGAGAGTGGTTATTCCTCCGATTATTCCTGCTAAAGTTGAATAAATAGCCACTCGTCTCAAGGTTTTAGACCTTAATTTTGGGAAGTCTATTATGTCTGCGTCTATAAGTCTCTTAGTACTATTGCTAAGCCTCAGATACTCAAGTTTTACACTGATAAGACCATTTTTACTGAATTTATCGGCGCGTCTTACATTTGTCACACGACCTTCTATTATCGTTCCGGCAGGCAGTACTTCAATTTTGTTAACTATTAATGGCTTTGTGATGCTGAGAGTGAAAACATCATTTATTGAAGAAAAAGCTGAACCGATAGGGTCATTTAGTTCAGCCTCTATTATGGTTCCTGCAGTTAGTGTATATATAGTCGCTGTCGGAGTTTGTGAATTAACCGAGTTAACACAACAGAGAAGACAAAGTAATAGTAACGATCTCAGAGGTGACTTTATGGTAATTTTTAAAAAGTTTATCCCAAGGTTTTTCCGTAGAGTTTTGAATGATTTTGTTTGGTGCTGAGGGCGGGACTCGAACCCGCATGGAGCTTACGCTCCACAGGATTTTAAGTCCTGTGCGTCTACCTATTCCGCCACCCCAGCTTTTCCAAATAAAAATTTGATTTTCAGGTCAAATAGTGCTTCAATACGATTAGATTATCACAGAGGAACGGTGCTGACAAAACCTATATTTTGAGTTTTCTCAAGGACCTCGGAAAACAAAGCTATGGATCAATACGGATGGATTATTTGGATAGTAATCGGTGTTATATTCATCGTGGCTGAAATTTTCACGCTTGGATTTGTATTGCTATGGTTTGGTATTGGTGCTCTCTTGGCTGGATTAATGAATTTGCTAGGATTTGGCTATGTTACTCAGTTTCTGGTATTTGCTATTGTTTCAGCTGCTCTAACATTACTCTCAAGGCAAATCCTCGTTAAATTTCTAAATACTGAAACGAAGGTAGCGATAGGAATAGAAGCATTGCCTGGCAAGATCGGAATAGTCACTGAATCAAGCAAAGGAGTATTAAATGAGGCTGCAGTGAAGGTTTATGGTTCGGTTTGGAGAGCATATCCTGAGGAGGGTGAAGAGCCACTAAATCAAGGCGAAAAAGTCATGATTACAAGAATAGAAGGAG
Source organism: uncultured Blastocatellaceae bacterium (assembly GCA_964486055.1). Taxonomy (GTDB): domain Bacteria; phylum Acidobacteriota; class Blastocatellia; order Pyrinomonadales; family Pyrinomonadaceae; genus J014. The sequence goes on along the minus strand of CAZALE010000002.1, from coordinate 67,096 downwards.
CCTCTATTTATGTAAGAAAGGTAAAAGATGCGATACCTAAATTACCTGATTGGCGATCCGAATAACAATCTCACTTTTTTCGAATTCAACGAATAGATCATGCTTAATTCTGAAGTTACTCCTTTTTAGAGAGAAATTTTTCAATGCCAGCTTTGCATTCATCAGTAAATCTAGCTATTGTATTGATCCCAGCGCCTATTTGTAAAGCAGAAGTGAAATCAAGCGTGTCCAGCTGATATAGAAGTTTTTTAGAGAGGCTTACGGCAGATTTTGGAAGTTTGTTATATACCGATACATACTCTTTTACGCTTTGTTCGAAGGTTTCATCATCAAAAACGCGATTGACAAGACCGATTTTCTCTGCTTGCTCTGCTGAAAAGATGAATCCCTGCGTTATGAGTTCGAAAGCTTTTTTCTCAGAAATATTTCTACGTAAGATGGCAGTCACCATTGCAGGAACGAAACCTATTTTGACCTCTGGATAACCGAAACTTGCAGATTTAGCAGCAAGGACAATGTCGCACGCTGTAGCTAATCCGCATCCACCAGCTAAAGCTCTACCAGTAACGGCTGCAATTACTGGTAATTTAAGACGCCGCAATAAAAGGAAAAGATCCATTAGTTTTTCTGCATCGGATAGATTCTGCAAAATATCGCTCTCAGATATTTTTCTAAGAGAGGATAAGTCAGCGCCTGCGCAGAAATCTGTCCCCGCTCCTCTGATAACGACTGCGTTTAACGAAGAATCCCTATCGATTTGCTGTAGAACTTCCTTAAGAGAATTTATCAATGCTTCATTCAGAGCATTACGTTTTTCTGGTCTATTCAACGTTACATGTGCTATTTTGTCCTGGACTTCGTATAGAATTTCAGACATATGTATTAGGCGATTCCTAGTGTCTTAGCCTCTTCATCAGAGAGTTGAACTTTCATACGTAGTAAAGCGGTTGAAAAAGTCTTGCCTTGTGCGTCCGTCATAAGGCTCAGGGTACCGCCACCACCTAGTGCACCATGTAGTAAAAAATTTAGAGCTTTTAGATTGTGAAGCTCAAATCTCTCGACGTGTCCCTTTACCATTTCTCCAAAATGTTGTTTTACTTTTTCTGCAGTTACTTCCCGCAGGAGAATAGGAAAAAACTCGTCCTTTAATGCAATCAGGCCTATATTTACTGTGTCTCCCTTATCACCGCTTCTAGCATGGGCCAATTTTAGGAGTTGCACTTCCATAATTTAAAAAATTCTATCAACTAAAATCTTTTTGCCAAAGAGAGAAATAATGAAAAGCAGATATGACGAGCGAATGTGTTATTTTACCACTTTTTATGAGATAGTCGGTTTCTTTGATTGGCACCAATTTTGTCGAAATTGATTCATTTTCATCGAAGTCTGTATCAGAAGTTTTTCTGGCATTTATGGCCAGATAATGATAGATCTGATTGTTTTGAATGGCAGGATTAGGATTGGATATGCCAAGGAGCATAAACTTTTCTGCAGAAAATCCAGTTTCCTCTAAGAGCTCGCGACGAGCGGCTCTTTCTGCGTCTTCACCTTCGTCTATCATACCACCAGGTAATTCGAGAATTACTTTCTCGATTCCATACCTGAATTGCTCTATCAAGACTACCTGCATCTCAGCTGTTAAGGCTATGATATTTACCCAATCAGGATTTTCTATTACGTAAGTATCTATACTTTTATTTTCACTCTCCATCAATCTTTGCGTAACTGCAAATACTTTACAATCCGCCACTAAATGAGATGAAATGCGCCGCCAAACCCTGGGATGCATAAAGTTTATGTTTACAAGTAAATTGTGTTTTTTGCAAACTTTCTAAGCTTAAATTTTACGCTCCAGACTCATTATTCGTGACGGCTGTAAACTCGATAGCACTTAAAAGAGCATTTTAGTTTTGACTAAACACATCTGCTTGTCTCAAAATCTTTGCTGTATGATTATTGGGATTTGTGGAGGAACCGGCTCCGGTAAGACTACCATTGCAAGAAAAATAATTGAGACAGTTGGCAGCGATAAAGTGATTTTGATCACACAAGATTCTTATTACCGAAATTTGGCAGATATGCCTTTGGACGAGAGGCATCAAGCTAATTTTGATCATCCTGATTCGATTGACACTGATTTACTCGTGACTCACATTAGAAAATTAAAGATGGGACAGGCGATCGAGATGCCTATCTATGATTTTAGGACTCATACAAGAAGTGAGAAGACACAGCACGTGGAGCCGAAGCCAGTAATCATTGTAGAGGGAATCCTGATTTTTGCTGAGTCTCGAATATTGGATTTATTGGATATAAAGATTTTCGTTGACACGCCGGATGATATTCGATTCATACGCCGTTTGCAGAGAGATATAGCTGAACGTGGAAGAACGGTTGAATCGGTAATTGACCAATATCTGCGAACTGTAAGGCCAATGCACCTCGAGTTTGTAGAACCATCGAAACGCCATGCTGACATGATCATTCCGGAAGGTGGCAGCAACGAAATAGGAATTACACTAATTTGTAGCAAGATTAGAGAGGAAATTGAGAAAGAAGGTAAGCTGGATTTGATAAATAGCTGAGCTAATTTGTTTCTTAAGGTACGATTCTCTTTGACAGAATTTTTTAAGTAGTAAAATCCGAGTTGAGTCAATCAAAAATCAAAAGAAATAAAAAGGTCCGGCGTTTTTTCATGGCGCAACTTTATGTCAGCTAAACTGCCAGACCTTTGTTGATGTTATTTTTTGGGTACATTTAATTTGATAGATAAACGATAAACTGCGGCTATATCGACAGATATTTCTTTGCTGGATGAGATTCCGTCTTTAGTTGCAGTAACACGGAATCTTGCTGGTTCCTCAGGAAACTTGAATGTGAACTCGCCGGAAATGTTGGTATAGGTTGAATCGAGTTTTTTAGTTGTACCATCGGATAGGATTCTTTCAATTTCTACCTTAGCCTCTGGTATGCTCAGTCCATCTGCATTGAAGACGCTACCCTTGATGATGACCAAAGTGCCTTGATCAATGTTCAAAATCAATCTATCACCCAAGTCAGTTGTTTTGCTTTTAACAACTACAACGTTATAGAGGATTCCTAGACTGTACCCTTTTTTCGTGAATACTAAGTTATATTTTCCTTCATCTAAGGTCATCAAAAACTCACCCTTAGAATTAGTTTTAGTTGATTTAATTTCTTTATCGTCCTTTTTAGCCGTTATGAGAACGTCGGATAAGGCTTTACCTTCGCTAGTGCGCACTTTGCCCTTTAGGGTACCAGTACCTTGTGCGAATGACGAGGTAAAAAGTAGCATTAGTGTGGCTAGTATTGACAGAAACTTCATCAAATTGCTACTCCCTCAGGTTCGAGCTCCTTGCGAAAATTTTTTGCTACATCATCGATGATATCCTCTAAGGTTCGAGTTGGATTGTAACCTATTAATCGACGAGCTTTTTCCAATGATGGAACCCGCCGTTTCATATCCTCAAATCCATCTCCATAAACGCTTTCGTAGGGCACGTATTGAATCTCGCTACTACTACCGGTCAATTCTATGACCTTTTCAGCCAAGTGTTTTATTGTAATTTCTTTATCGTTTCCTATATTTATGACTTGACCAAAGCAGGCTGGGGTTTCCAGAAGTTTTATTAGAGCATCTACGACATCTGCCACGTGAGCAAAGCACCTTGATTGAGTGCCATCACCATAAACTGACAGCGGTTTATTTTCAATAGCGGCTTTCACGAATCTAGGAACTACCATGCCGTATTGTCCCGTCTGACGAGGTCCGACGGTATTAAAGAGCCTTACAACGACTACTGGTAGGCGAGATTCCTTCCAGTGTGCTAGGGCTAAAAATTCGTCTAGCTCTTTAGCACAAGCATAGGCCCAGCGATGTTTTGATGTCGAGCCTTTTAGAATATCGTCTTCCTCTCGAAACGGCACAGCTGTGCCCTTACCATAAACTTCTGATGTCGATGGGATCAGAACGCGTTTACGATATCTAGCACAGAAGCCGAGAACCACATCAGTGCCTTTGAATATGGTCTCTATAGTTTGAACCGGACGTTCCATTATCAGTTTGACTCCAACCGCACTTGCCATATGAAACACCCTGTCAGCTTCCTTGATTAATTCTTCCATCAAGTCTTCGTTTAGGACTGTGTCAATAATTAATCGAAATCTTTCTTTACCTTCCAAATGTCCTATATTTGCATATCTGCCAGTAGAAAGATTGTCTATTACCGTGACTTCATGTCCTTCAGAGTGGAGTCTATCAGCTAAATGTGAACCAATGAATCCAGCTCCGCCTGTTATTAAAATTTTCATATATCGATCTCCTATTTTTCTTCATTAGTCTAGTTTTAAGCTTTTGCTGTGTTTCCTACTTTTATCTTTTGGGAAAAATAATTTATCGTTGCTTTTAATCCTTCAGAGAGGGTGATCTTGGGTAACCAATTAAGTAATTTCTTTGCCCTATCGATATTTGGTCTCCTTTGTTTTGGGTCGTCTGGTGGCAGCGGAAGGTATTTAAGCTTGATTTCTTTATTTAGTAATTTACCTATCTCTTCTGCCAGTTCTTTTATGCGAAACTCCTCAGGATTACCCAGATTAACTGGTAGATGGATATCCTCTGCCTCGGTATTCATCAATCTGACTAGACCTTCTATCATGTCATCAACGTAGCAAAAGGAGCGTGTTTGGCTTCCGTCACCATAGATGGTTAGTTCTTTATCCTGAAGGGCTTGGACTATGAAATTAGAGACTACTCTTCCGTCGTTTTCAAGCATTCTGGGGCCATAGCAATTGAATATTCTGGCTATTCTAGTGTCGACAGCATTCTGCCGGTGGTAATCCATGAAAAGAGTCTCTGCCAATCTTTTTCCTTCATCATAACAGCTTCGTAATCCTATTGGATTGACATTTCCCCAGTAATCTTCAGTTTGGGGATGCACCTGTGGATCTCCGTAGACTTCTGAGGTTGAGGCTTGTAGGATTCTAGCTTTTACCCGCTTAGCAAGTCCTAACATGTTGATGGCACCCATTACGTTCGTTTTTACTGTTTTTACAGGATTGTATTGGTAATGAATTGGTGAGGCGGGACATGCAAGATTATATATTTGGTCAACTTCCAGCAGTATGGGTTGTGTTATATCATGACGGATTAATTCAAAGCGCGGATTACTCAGTAAGTGAACGATGTTCTCTTTACGACCTGTAAAGTAGTTGTCTAAGCAAATTACCTCATGACCATCATTCAACAACCTCTCACATAAATGGGAGCCGATAAAACCAGCTCCTCCAGTCACTAAGATTCTCATAGCTCTTTACTCATTTTAAGCATTTTTCAAAAAACGTCAATATGCGCTCATATTCATCAGCCCAGCTGGTATCTCTCAAAAAGCCATGGTTTTCTGATGGATACAACATCGCATCAAAGTACTGAGTTTTCCCTAGTCGTATTAATTTTTCTATCATTTGAATTGAATCTTGTGCATGAACATTATCGTCCAGCAATCCATGTAGGATTAAAAGTGGCCTTTGAAGTTTATCTGCATAAGCTATAGGCGATGAGCGTTTGTACGCCTCTGGATTTTTTTCTGGATGCCCGAGCCTTTCGGTAGTGTATATTGGTGACGAAGCATAATAATTTTTCCAGTCGAAAACAGGACGCAACGCAGCTGCGCAGGCTACTTTATCCGGAGCACGAAGAACCAGCATACTTGCCATAAATCCGCCATAGCTTCCCCCGTAAACCCCTACGCGCCTTGCATCAACTGAATAATTTTTTATCATGAAGTCAATCGCATCCAAATGATCGTCGTAGTCTTTGCCTCCAAGAAAATCATATACATCTGTTCGCCAGTCACGACCATATCCCGCAGATCCCCTGTAATCTATATCTAAGACAATATAGCCCTTTTGGGTTAGTAGTTGATTAAACAGAAATTCTCGGTAGTAATTATTCCAGCCGTTTATTGTATTCTGGAGATAACCCGCACCATGTACGAAGATGACCATCGGATACCTTTGTTTCTTATCGAAGTTTTCAGGGAAATAAACTTTGGCTTTGATGAACTTAGCGTCACGCGTCGGAATATCTATAAAGTTCGGGTCATTCCACTTACGGCTCAGGAACTCCGTTGGTATTGAATTACTAAGCCTTACGGATTTACAGGTGTCGCAAATCTCTATTGCATAGAGCTCTGTAGGAGTTTTCCATTGAGAGAATGAATAAAGTAGCACTTTTGCGTTTTCACTAAGCTGTGGGTTAGTTTTCATGCCTTTCCCTTCGGTCTTAAGCTGAACTTTACTGCCATCGGTTAGGTTTAAGATATAAAATTCCCGTTGGGCTGGATTTTCCTCAGTAGAGCTATAGATTATGCGGGATGAATCGAGCCAACGTACCCAATCGATTTCCCAGTTTCCTCGGGTTAATTGCGTTACCTGGAGCTTGTCGTTACCATCGAGTTTAGCAAGGTACAAGTGATTAAAGCCATCTCTTTCGGAGGCGAATAGAATTTGGTTAGCGTCTGTCGGGTGAGGTTCTATTAGCCGTGATAATGGGGCAATCCATTTTTCATCCGTTTCTTGGGTAATGTTGATTACTTTTTCTTCTCTTGTGCCGATGCCTCTAACTAAGAAAATTATCCGGCGTTTCGTGTCTGCGTCGACCCTGTCGATTATGAGCGACTGATTGTCGCTTGCCCATTTGATGCTTCTTATGTAATAATTCCCATCAGGCTTTGGAAGTTTTATCTCGTAAGGTTTATTTAAACTAGCATCGGTCTTAGTTACAAAAATTTTCTGATCAGCCCAACCTCGACGGACGGTTTTGGTTTGCACGAATTCATCAAGATAGTCTGGTACTGATAAAGCCCTCTGTTTCGATCCATCACTGACGACGTACGCAAAGTTTCGACCATCCTTACTAGCTGCATTGAGAGTTATGTTTTGAAAAGTCGTCGGGTTACCTTCTTTGGTAAGTTGAATGAAAGACGGTTCTTCTAGATCGAAAACGAAGAAATTTGCACCATTAGAAAAGAGTATTTTAGTATTTGTCAGCCATCGAACCTGTGTCTCAGGATTCTGAGTCCTCGTAATTCTCTTTAATTTCCTTGTTTCAAGATTCAAAAGATATATGTCTCCATTTTGGACAAAGGCAATTTGCTTAGAGTCAGGGGAGAATCGAGCGCTCGATAAGTTTTTCTCTCTGTCTTTGATAAAATCGTCGCGGGAGTTTAATCCGTAATTTAACTTGTTGTCTGTTGTTGACTGAGGAGGATCATAAATAGAGGCAGCGTCTATCAAAAGTTCTGGGTTACCACCTTTAGTTGACGCTATGTATAAATTTCTAGGTTGTTTTTGTCGTTCATTCCACAAGAATATAACCCAGTTACCATCAGGAGATATTTCCTCAGCCTCGGGTCGCATTCCGGCGATAGATGGCTCCTTCATTATCTCTCGAACTGTCAGGACTTGGGCCGGAATTGAATAGAAAAAAGAGACAATGGTGAAAAGCAATATTAGTCTCTGAATCAAATACTTTCTCATATCGCTTTCTCAGAGTAATTTTGATTAGGGTAGTTCTAATGATTCGAAACGCTTTTGAGCTTTTTGTTCTTCTGTCAGACGTTGATAGCCGTATATAGCACTTTCCCAGTCTCCGTACATTGCATTTGGAAGAACGATGAAGCGCCCGCCCCACATATCTCGGATTTTGTCGGTTTCTGCAAATCTATCTTCAATCGATTTTTTCTCGAACTGTTGGGCAAAGTCGTTTAGGTTATCACCCATTAGGAGGACTATTCTGTATTTTGATGCTATGAACTGTCTGCGTGGCTCTTTTGATGATTCATTCTGGCGCAGGAGGACGGTCTCGTTGGAAACATCCGGAAAACCTACATTCTGTAAGTTGTCAATAGTGACTTGTTTTTGTACCTCATCACGATTCGATACATAGAAGATTCTGATACCCCTGGAATTCGCATACTTTGCGAATTCTACTGAACCAGGTATTGGCTTAGCTTTCCGCATCTCTCCCCATGCATACCAATCTTGCAAATTGAAAGGTTTGTTGTTTACTAAACCATATGCAAGCGATGGAGAGTTATCTAAGATCGTTTCGTCTATGTCAAAGACGATTGCACGTGGTTTCTTTCGTTCAGATTTCGGCAGTTTCTTCAAATTGCGTTCGTCCTCATCTATCACCCTTTTTGCCCAATTAAAAGCTTGATAGCAGAGTGCTCTATACTCAGCAGCTTTCTGCATATAAAGTATCGCTCCTAGCTGATACTCCAGATCAGTTTTAACAGGTGTTTTTTGTTGGGCTGAATGCCACTCAGTTACGTATAATGAAAGTAATAGAATTGCACACGAAGAGAGCAATAATATTTTCTGGCGCATACTTTTTAAATTATGATTAAAGACAGCAAAAAAGCAAAGGATGTTACTAAAAATTCATGGCAGGATGACATAGAAAATCGTAGCTATTACTACGACGATGCATATGGCTATGAGGTCTACGGCCCTGCAGAGGATATCGAGGAAGCGTCCGACGAGATTTCTAACGAGAAGGGGCAACCAGAAAATGTCGATGATTCAGATCTAGTTTAGTCTGGAAACTGACTGATCGATGTGGAGAAGACCAAAGAGATTTAAGTTTCAGTTAAGCGATTAGGGGTAATTTCGATCATGGATTAGTGAGCGAGAGAACTCTTTGCAGAAGCTCTGTTTTATTACTTAGTTGATTCTGACATCGTCCAAACACTCGAATTGATTGTCTAGATTGACTTACGTTTAAACCATTAATTCGTGGATGCACTGTTTAATTTGCAGGTATTATCATACCAGTACATTCTCCGAAACCTATCCTGCGAAACCCTTCTTTTTCACAATAACCTTTCATAATTATTTCATCACCATCTTCTAAGAATCTTCTAGTTTCACCTGAAGGAAGCTCTATAGGTTCTGTGCCACGCCAAGTGAGTTCCAATAAACATCCTCTCTCGTGTTTTTCTTTTCCTGATACAGTTCCAGTGGCTAATAGATCTCCTCTTCTTAGATTACATCCGTTTGAAGTGTGATGAGCCACCATTTGACCTATTGTCCAGTACAAATCTCTCATGTTACTTCGGCTTAATAGATAAGGTTCTATTCCTTCATCTCTCATTCTCTGGGTTCGAATATACACCTCTAATTTTATGTCTATTCCACCGTGCTTTTGATTATTTTCGTCGTACAGGTATTCTAACGGTTGTGGGTCACCGGCTGGACGTTCGAAAGCTCTGCATCTAAATGGTGCAAGAGCCTCTAAAGTGACAACAAAAGGGGAGATAGTAGTCGCGAAGCTTTTAGCAAGAAATGGGCCGAGAGGTTGATACTCCCAAGCCTGAATATCACGCGCTGACCAATCATTAACTAAGCATAATCCGAAGATGTGGTTTTCCGCCTCTGATATTGGAATCGAAGTTCCGAGTTCATTTCCTCTTCCGATGAAAAAGCCGACTTCGAGTTCGTAATCCAGATTTTTGCAGGGCATAAAGGATGGCGGCTGGCTAGCATCGCTTCTATTTTGTCCTTTAGGGCGTTTGATTTTAGTTCCCGAAATAACAACTGAAGAGGCGCGTCCGTGATAACCAATTGGAAGCCACTTGTAATTAGGGAAAAGCGGATTATCCGGACGGAGCATTAAGCCTACATTCGTGGCATGAAAAATGGAACAATAAAAGTCAGTATAGTCACCTATTTCAAATGGGAGAACAAAATTGCAAGATTTAATCGGGATTAAAAAGTTGCTGGCTATCAGATTTTTCTTGGAGGCTGGTGCGTCTATCTTAAAATCTTCGATTATCTGCTTTCTTACCTCATGACTCGCTGCGAGCTCCAGGGTTTTCTTTCGATAGCCAGAGGAAACGAAGGTGTCATAATAAGGCTCGAAATCTAAAACATAATCGCCGATTGCGATTCCTATCTTCAAGGTATTAGCATGAATAAATCTGCAAACAGGAAGATTTTGTAACGGGAAATCAGTTTTTGGATCATTTGCTGAATCAAGCCAACTTTTTAAGTTAGGATCATGAGTTTCGTTAATTTGGTAGTTCATAAACAGCAATTATATTCAGAGAGCTACTTAAAACAAAAGCAGTTTGAATCCTCATCGGATTTAAGCTAAGCTATCGTTCTTAAAGCTCTGAAAAAACCGAATCTAAAAGGATTAAAACTATGCTTGCTGTATTACTTTCATTTTTTCTCTTTCAAGCAACGATTCCAACTCCTACGCCCACGGACACTCAGAAATCCGGTGTAGCGGAATCAAAAACATCAGTCGAGCCGAAGGCATCTGAGGTCAAGGAGAGTGAACCAGTAGTTAAAAAGCATACAATTCGCGTAGGTAACAGAACTCTCAACTATACTACGACGGCTGGTTATATGCCCATTCGCAATGCTCAGACTGGCGAACTAGAGGCCAGAATTTTTTATATGGCTTACACCTTAGACGATGTCAAGGATATCTCAAAAAGACCTCTGACATTTTCATTTAATGGTGGACCTGGCTCTTCGTCAGTCTGGCTTCATTTAGGAGCGCTAGGACCTAAACGCGTGAAAATGCTTGATGATGGAATGATGCCGCCACCACCCTATGAATTAGTCGATAATGAGTACACATGGCTTGACTTAACAGATTTGGTATTCGTAGATACGGTTGGCACGGGTTTTAGTCGAGCTGCTAAACCAGAACTGGGCTCGAAGTTTTTTAGTTTGAATGGTGACATCGAATCAGTTGGAGAGTTTATTAGGATGTATCTAGTGCGTAATCAACGTTGGAGTTCACCAGTTTTCCTGGTTGGTGAAAGCTATGGTACGACCAGAGTCTCTGGCCTTACTAATCATCTTTTTGAACGTGGCATTGCATTGAATGGGATAATGTTGATCTCTGCTGTCTTAAATTTCCAAACACTGCGCTTTGCCGATGGTAATGATTTACCGCTAGTTCTAATTTTACCCTCTTATACTGCGACAGCATGGTATCACAAAAGGCTTCCCCAGGATTTGCAATCGAAACCGTTAGAACAAGTAGTAGAGATGGCGAGGAATTTTGCCATCAATGAATATGCTCCAGCATTACTTAAAATAGATAGGCTAACCGAGGCGGAGAGAAAATCATTGCTAGAGAAAATGAGCAGATTTACTGGATTGAATCAGACTTTCATCGAACAAAACAATTTTCGTATAGAGTTGCAAGAATTCAATAAAGAGCTTCTGAGGGATAGAAGGCGCACGACAGGCCGGCTCGACAGTCGTTTCATTGGTATAGATAAAGATGCTGCCGGCGATAGTCCCGACTTCGATCCTAGCTTGACTGCTATTCGTCCGCCTTACACCGCAACTTTTAACGATTACGTGCGACGGGAATTGGGTTTTTATTCTGATTTGGAATATTACATACTCGGTGGCGGAATAGGTCCATGGAATTGGAATGTGACCAACAACTATGCAGATGTTGCGCCGTCGCTAAAGTCTGCAATGTCTAAGAATCCTTACATGAAGATTTTTGTCGCATGTGGCTATTATGATATGGCTACACCATTCTTTGCTGCAGAATATACTTTCTCATCCATGAACCTAGAGCCGGAGCTGAAAAGAAATGTTGTTTTTTCCTACTACGAAGCGGGACACATGATGTATATTGAGAGAAACTCTCTGCGTAAGTTAAAAGAGGATGTCGCTAACTTTATCAACGTGGCTTTGAAAAAGTAACCATTTCTGAAGGCTCCGTTCATTTTTCCATCGCGGAGCCTTTTATGTATGAATACCCGTCTTGCTGCTGATAAATGCCTCATTAATTTAAAATTTGGTTGCGAGGGTAGCTCATAAAGTTTTAACTCAGCTGATCTTAATTCTACGCAAGAGGTTTACTCATTTGGCAGTGTGCGATTAATCAGATATCATCTTGAGGAAACTTTCTCCGACTTTTAGTTTTAATCCAAAATTCTCAGCTATTGTCGTTCCTATATCAGCTAATGAATCGCGAGTGCCTAAGTCTACATTTCTTCTCGCGTTCTTTCCGAAGGCTATTAATGGCACGTATTCTCTGGTGTGGTCTGTGCCTTTGTAGGTAGGATCGTTTCCATGGTCTGCGGTCAGTACTAATAGATCTTTTTCTGTTAAGGCTTCAATTATATCTGCAATGCGCTGATCGAAATACTCTAGTGCCTCTGCATATCCCTTAGGGTCTCGCCTATGTCCATAGAGCATATCGAAATCAACGAGATTGGCGAAAATCAATCCTGGTCGATTGAATTCTTTTAGAGCTTTGATGGTTTGTTCGATGGCTTGCATATTATTTTTAGCTGGTAAATCGCTTGTTATTCCCATTGAATCATAAATGGATGCTATTTTGCCTATTCCGATGACTTCATAACCAGCCTCAGCCATCATCAGTAAAAGATTTTCCTTCGGTGGCGAAATTGCATAGTCATGACGATTTTCAGTTCGTTTAAAGTTTTCTGCATTTGTTCCGATGAATGGCCTCGCTATTACTCTACCGACCTTATGCTCTCCATCTAAAATCTTCCTAGCGATTTTACAGATTTCATAGAGTCTTTCTAGTGGAATTACTTCTTCGTGGGCTGCTATTTGGAAAACAGAGTCAGCAGAAGTGTAGACTATCGGTTTTCCAGTTCTGAGGTGTTCCTCGCCAAGTTGTTTGATTATTTCAGTCCCTGAAGCTGGTACGTTACCTAAAACCCCTGTTAGTTTTGCTTCTTTTACAAATGCTTGAATTATTTCATCCGGGAATCCTTGAGGGTACGTTGGAAAGGCTTTTTCGAGAATTATACCTGCAATTTCCCAATGCCCTGTCGTTGTATCTTTCCCGTTTGATTTCAGCGCACACTTACCATAGTTTCCGCTCGGTGAGGGCGCAGGTGGTAAATTGGGTAACTCTCGGATGTTTCCTAATCCGAGTTTCTGTAGATTATTCAACTTTACTGGATGAGTCTGCAAGATGTGGCCCAGAGTATCAGCCCCAGCGTCATTCCAATCAGCAGCATCCGGCATTTCGCCTATTCCTACAGAATCGAGCACTATCAGACAAATGCGATCAAATTTTCGTCCCATATAAAATCATGATAACGGCTCAGACCCTCCTTTATCAATCAGAAAAATTTATCAATCAAACGAAGAAAATTACCAAACGCAAAATCCGTCAAATTACAAATATGTTTTGTCTGCGAGGCAATGTTTTAACTATTCTGCCGACATTGATTTGACCAGTATTAGATTCTAATCTGATTTCTGAGATGATGATTTTAGGTTTGAACTCCGGATACCAGACAATGATCTTGGAAGTTATCCGTGCATAAGCAGAGAATTACACAGAACCTACTAAGGAAATCTATTTAGGTGGGGTTGCTACGTAGCCTTCGCGATATCTTATGAGATCAACGTTCGGAACGCCTCTTATTTCGACTCTGATTTTTCGATAGCTTCCATCGCTTTTATTGTTCGATGGGTAGTAACCAAGAGTATAACTTGTGCCGATAGCTTCAGCTATCTGTTTAAATGCTGCTCTCGCCTCATTTATGTCAGATACTGGAAATACCTTCCCTCCTGATTCCTTGGCTAATTTCTGCATTTCATAATCAGCTATCTCGTAAAGTTTTTTGCTGATGGCGAGTCGCTCAAAGTGTCCAAGAGAGCAGAAATCAAAGTTCTTTTCAACCTTCGATTTAGAGCCAAATTGTGCGTAGTAACGACGTAACTGAGCTGCAGAAAATTTAGTGGCTGTTTGACAGTCTTGCAAAAGACCTTCTTCAAAAAAATCCCTAGTATCGAGCTGTATAAAGTATGTTACAAGGCCTTTTTGTTGGATTTTTTCTGCTGCCTCTGTAAAGTCAGCCAGACTTACAGAGTCGACTCCATCTGTCAGCGCAACTATCGCACGGCGTCTTAGAAGATTTTCTTTACTCTCTTGATCAAATACCTCATTTGCTATTTTGATTAAAGCGTCGTAGTAGGGAGTTCCATTACTGGTTTTCATTTCTGCCAGAGCTGCTTCTAGCTTACTGCGATCACTTGTTAATTTTGTCAGCACTTTGCTTACGGCGATTTGTCTATCATCTTTGATTGTGCTTTCGAATGCAACTATCGCTACTTTATCGTCAGATCTGAGCGATGAAATGAAATTAAGTGCAGCGCGGCGGATCAAACTTAATTCATTTCTAGTAGAGCCCGATGTATCCAAGAGTAGGGCGATCTCAAAAGGGGCGTCGGTAAGTGAAAAAACGGCTATTTCCTGACGTTTTTCATCCTCGTAAATTGCGAAGTTCTCTTTCTTTAATCCGAGCATGGGTCTGCCGTTCTTATCGGCCACCACAACAGGAACCGTGATTAACTGAGTTTCGATGCGGATTATCTCGTCATCGTCCTGTTTCTGCTGAGCGATGCAGATGCCTACGATAAAGTTCAAGAATAGGGAGAAAATAATGATCCTAAAAATTTCGAATTTATGTAACACCTTTTTTTGCTTTTCTTCGTTTATGATATAGTTTGCTAAATCAAACTTCAAAAAGATTTTGATGGAAAGGGGTAAAGATATGAAAAATTTTCGAGCGGTTTTGAGTGCGAGTGCGATAATGGCGACTTGTGCGGTGATGCTTTATTTGATGACGGTTAAAGCTGACAATGTTCCGCAAAGTCTGCCGTTTTCACAAAATTGGTCTACAAACTTAATTACGACTAATGATGATTGGTCGCCAGTCCCTGGCATTGAAGGATATCTTGGCCAAGATATCACGACTGCGGTGGGGGCCGATCCACAGAAATTGTTGACGACAAGTGCAGCCACCAATGATTTGGATGTAATAGCCAATCAATCGAATCCTGATACGTTGACAAGTGGGGGAGTTGCTGAGTTTGACGGAATATCGAATCCTGTAGTAGCCTTGCAAGGTTCAGGTACTGCCGATGCGCCTTACCTGATTTTTTATTTAAATACGACTGGGATCGGAACGAACTATGTGCGGGTTTCTTATAACCTCAGAGACATAGATGGTTCAGCAGACAATGCTGTTCAGCCGGTAGCTTTGCAGTACAGGATCGGTAATACAGGAAACTTCATTAATCTTCCAAAAGGCTTCGTTGCTGACGCAACTACTGGGCCAAGTCAAGCCACCCTGGTAACGCCTGTTTCAGTGACATTACCAGCGGCTGCGAGAAATCAATCGCTTGTACAGGTGCGTGTTATAACTGCTAATGCGCCAGGCAGTGATGAATGGGTTGGAGTAGATGATATAAGTATTTCAACTACTGCGAATGCACCACAAAATAGAACGAATGTGGATTTTAATGGAGACAATCGCAGTGATTGGGCTGTTACCAGAGTTGAGTCAGGGCAATTGGTTTGGTATGTACAGACGAATGGTGGCAGTTCTCAAAGTAGAATCCCTTTTGGTATATCCACAGATCGTCCTGTACCAGCTGATTATGATGGCGATGGTATCATTGATATAGCTGTGTGGCGCGAAACAGGCAATCCAATGCCGAATCGTGCTTACTTTTATATTCTCAGAAGTTCCACTAACACTTTGCAATCATCTATCTTCGGTACGACCGGCGATGATCCATCCATCGTCGGAGATTACGATGGAGATGGAAAAGCCGATCTAGCAGTTTTTAGACCGAATGCTAATACTCCGTGTGGTAGTAACAGGAGCGTGTGGTTTTATCGTCCATCTAGCCAGAACGTTGATTTTCTATACACTTGTTGGGGTGTTCCAGGAGATGTTCCAGTTGCTGGTGATTTTGATGGTGACGGGAAAAATGATTTTCTTGTAAGGCGCAATGAAAGTGGCGCAGGTGTTTTCTATTTGTTAACATCCCAAGCTACATCAGGTGTTATTCCCTGGGGACTGGCCACTGATACCATCATTCCTGGGGATTTCGATGGGGACGGTCGAACGGACATTTGCGTAAGACGCACTGACTCGAATAATAACTACCAACATTACATTCTAACTACAGTTGGAACTGGCACTGGTGCTACTCCGATAGTCTGGGGTGCAACCGGAGACATATCCGTTCCAGCAGATTATGATGGAGACGGAGCAACGGACATTGCTGTTTGGAGACCAAATTCTGACCCAACTCAGAACTTCTTCTACGTAAGACGTTCATCAAATTCCACATTGTTAGCATTTGAATGGGGACAACAGGGCGATCTTCCACCAGCCTCGTTTCAAGTGAAATAAATCAGCAAGCAAGAACCGCAATCTCCATTAGTCAAAGCCTGCATGCAATGGCAGGCTTTGTTTTCTTTAAGTTCTGATCTTTGGGGGATTTTCGTAAGGTATAGCTAATGCGAGTTCTGCAGTGGCAAAATGATCGATTTGATATTCGCATCCATTGGCTCTAATGGTTTTTATCTTTCTACCGAAGATACCAATCTAGTCGCGCTGATTTACTTGAAACTAAAAACTTTTAAGGTTTATTCTCAGGTGCGCGAGATCATTCCAATTAAATTTTTACTTTCCTTTCCTCTTTAATTCTAATTCATAAAACCAAAAGTCGTCGTTTGGCTGATCAATTTTTATCTCGTCTGGTTTTCCATCTCTATTCAGAACAAAAGTTATCCATCCTCTAGGGAAGTTGTAATTCACAGTATCGCGCCATTTTATCAAGAAGGTGTCGTAATGCCAGTGTTCTAGGTCCGCAACAAAATTGGGAGCTGGCAAAAATCTCATTACCAATTTGCCATTTTCTAATGTTATTTGAATATCGCCATACATTTGGCTCGAGTAAATTCCTTGATATTCGCTCAACGCAAGAGATGGTTTCGTGTTTATAGCCCGATTAGCCTCTGCTTTCTTATCAATCTCTCGTTGCTTAGCCTTTCTCTCTGCTGCGATCTTAAGGTATTCAGTGCTCCAATCCCGATTTTCCTGTGTTCCAGTGAAGACATCTAAGACTTTATTTCGCAAAGCCAAAGCAGCCGAGCTCTCGCTGTTCGTTAGTATAATAACGCCTAGATTTTCAGATGGCATCATAGCACTTTGAGATATCATACCGTCGAGCCCGCCACTATGATAGATTAATTTCCTGCCCCGGTAATCGCCAATGAACCAGCCTAGTCCATAGGTAGTCACAAATTGATTTGGCGAATTTTTCGATGGCATAGGATTAGGATTAACTATCACGCACGGAGACCACATCTCAGCAGCACGTTTCTCGCTGAAAATTTGCTTATCTTCGTATTTTCCATGATTCAACTGAAGCAACAGCCATTTTGCCATCTCAGCAGCTGAGGAGTTAAGCCCTGCTGCTCCGATGGCATTATCTATATTTCCGAGTGGCAATGGACGCAAGCCTTTTCCTCCGGATTCGTTATGAGGAATCGCGTAATTATCCTTCAAACCACGGACAGTGGTCGTGGTGCGATTCATACCCAATGGTTGTAAAATTCGTTCTCTTATAAATTCTCCCCAACTTTTGCCTGAAACCTTCTCCACAATTCTACCAGCAGCTATGAACATAAGGTTTTGGTAGCCGTATCTTGAGCGGAAACTCGAAACTGGTTTTAGATAACGGACGCGGCTAAGTATATCTTCGGGAGTGTATGTGGTTTCATACCATAGTAAATCGCCACTAAATGTATCGAGCCCGCTTCGATGACAAACTAGATCTCTTATGGTCATTTCCCTTGTAGCGTAAGCATCGTATAACTGAAACTCTGGTAGATAATTAGTGACTTTATCATCCCAGCTATTGATTTTTCCCTCGTCTATCAGAATCGCTAGTGCCGCTGTAGTGAAGGCTTTTGAGTTAGATGCTACTGCGAATAACGTGTTTTCGTCTACTTTTTCTGCTTTTCCTATATCTCTCACTCCATATCCCTTGGCAAAGATAATTTTTCCGTCTTTAACGATGCTGATCGCCAAACCGGGTACATTCCAATCCTTGCGAACTTTCTCTGCGTAAGCGTCTATCTCAGCAAGTGTTGTAGAAAGATCTTGAGCAATTGCAGATTTAGCGATGAGTAAAAGTATGAAAACTGAGTACAACGCTTTTTTCATCATTTACATTTTCCTCCTGGTCGAACTGCGAGCCCGTCTCGAATTAAATTTGCTCGCTGAGAAGTTAGAAGAGATGAATATTTAATCTATCATGAGGTTTTATTCAAAACAAAGTAGATCTCTTTTATGGCCGCATGAGGGTTAAGTTTGGTTGACTATGGCGATGAGCGTTAAAGAATCAGGTTGAAGATTACGATAACGTTTTTTGAGATGAAGTAAACGTCCAAATGAGCCGAGAAATGATGCTGCGAATCTAGTGCTTATACTAAAGATCTGACAACTGCTGGGAGTCAGGGAAAACATATGAGGAGACAACACTGCGAATCTAGTGTTGAGAATAGAAAACCTCAGCAGACTTTTAATTTCAATCTCTCTAATGCTGAGTGATCTTGTGTTTCATCTACTTCAGGCGCTCCGCGTTCGATGTAATTGTATAAAATGTCCCTTTGTTGTGGGCGAAATCCTGCTTTGCGGATTTGATACCTTAATTCCATTTCATTTGCCTTTGTATTTGCCCCTGCTGCAGAGATTACATTTTCCTCGATCATAATTGATCCCATATCATCAGCTCCGAAGTGCAATGCAGCTTGGCCTAGTCTTATACCTTGTGTTAGCCACGAAGCTTGTATATGTTGAATGTTATCCAAAAATAGTCTCGAGACAGCCAGCATGCGTAAGAAATCCACGCCAGTGGGTTCATGCTTTATCTTTCTGCCCAGAGCAGTGTTTTCTCTTTGGAAAGTCCAGGGAATAAAGGCAGTAAAACCACCTGTCTCATCTTGCAAATCCCTGATTCTCTGCAGATGGCGAACTTGGTGTACTATGCTATCTCCGATTCCAAACATCATGGTTGCGGTTGAGCGAAGCCCAACCCTATGAGCAGCTCTCATTACGTCGAGCCACTCTTGCGTGGTGCACTTTGTTGAGACTCGTTTACGGACTTCATCATCTAGGATCTCTGCTCCGCCGCCCGGGAGGCTATTCAGTCCTGCATCTTTTAATCGACGCAATATCGTTTCATAGTCTAATCCAGAAATTAAATGAATGTTGTGAATCTCAGGTGGAGAGAAGCAATGCAGCTGAAATTTGGGATATTTTGCTTTTAATCTCGATAATAAGTCCTCATACCATTCGATTCCTAAATCTGGATGTAATCCGCCTTGCATCAGGATTCCTGTACCACCGAGCGCTATAGTTTCATCGATTTTTTGGCAGATGTCGTCGAATGAAAGCAGATAGGTATCTGGTTTACCTGGCCGACGATAAAATGCGCAGAACGTGCAGACTACGTTACAGACATTTGTATAGTTTATATTACGATCGATTATGTAAGTTACTATTCCTGGGTTATTTTTCCGCATTCTAATTTCGTGAGCGGCTGCGCCTATCTTAGCAATTTCATAGCTTTCTAACAGAGTAGCGCACTCTTCAGCAGTCATCCGACCACCATCCAGAACCTTTCCTAATATGCTCTCAATTTTATCCATAAAACCTATTTTCGTTTTGCAAAAGTAAAATGGCAAATTGCTAACTTTCAATTGCAAAAAAACGCCACTTTAAGCTTGATAACCTGATTAGAAGCAAATTACGTGCCGACAAATACTGGTGGTTTATTTTGATCGATTAATCTGTGATTTTTGGCTAGTTTGAAATATAGCTTTAATCCGTCGTACATTGAATCGTCGACTGAGTAGGCTATGTTTTTTAGATATTGCATGAATTCATCTGTGGATAAACCTATATCTTCTTTGTAGTTAGCTACGATTTGATCTAAATGCAATAATCCCTCATCTCTTGCGGACTTGAAATCTATCTCACATTTAGCCAGCCTTGTCATCCACATGGCAAAGATGAATCCATGTCCAGTAAACTTATGCCAAAGCTCAGCCAAATCAAACTTTTTAAGGTTACGAGGCAGCTTAAGCGCTGGATCACCGATTATTAAAGCACAATCTGCAGAGCTTAACATTGCATCTGGATTAGGTTCTAACTTTTCCCATTTTGGCTCAAACCCCAGAAATTCCCGAAATACGATTTTGGTTAAGGCCACGGAGGTTTTTGAAGATGCATCCAGGGATACCTTTTTAACTTCTGTGAGGTCCATATCTTTGGTGACCAGAACTACACTACCGATAGTTTTTTTGGCGCCGACGCATACGTCAGGTATTAACTTAACGTCCTTTATCTCTTGATAGGCGATCACGGGCACTAAAGCCACATCTACTTTGTTTTGAGATAAGAGTTGAGCAGAGCGCGATGGTGCGGTGTCTAAAATGAGTTCGTATTTACCCTTATTTTGTCCGTAAATAAATGACCAAACAAGAGGTGCTGTATTCGAATAGCTAGAGGCTGAGAGTTTTTTGGTGTGCATTCGAATTAGAGAACGTCGGAAAAATCACGCTCTATTAAAGCTTTTGCGAATGGACAAAGTGGTTGAATCTTTATGTTTCTTGCCCTTGCAAACTCTACGCAAGCTTTAACTAAGCTTTTCCCCATACCCATGCCTCTCAATGGCTTCTCAACAAATGTATGATCGATTGTGATTTTATCATCACTAACATTCGTATAGGCCATCTCGGCCGCACGATTTCCACTTCGCTCAATGACAAATTCTCCGCCTCTTTCAGTCTGAAAATGTTTTATCTCAAGCATACTATCTTTAATAACTCACAAATTCTTTGCCCACACTAATAAAAATTATCAAAGCCTGAATTTGTGAGCAATTTCTCATCTTTGTTTTCAGGGAAATCTTTCTTGTTTTTCCTTAGGTTTTGTTTTATAAACTTAAGATAGTTTTAGATTTTCATAAAAAAGGAGATAACAGATGTGGGTTAAGAGGACTTTAGCGCTGTTTTTTATTTTCTCTCTGTTCGTAGGTGGTCTTTTTATCGATGCGTTCACTACAAAAGCTCAAGACATGGCGCTTTATAGAGGTTATAGAACTGGTTACTCGGATGGCTACATGGCAGGATATCGTGATGCGACTGAAAACGCCGCCAGAGATTATTCAAGCCATGAAGACTACAAAAATGCTGATCGTGGGTATCGTAGTGATTTTGGTTCTTTGGAAGATTACAAGGATGGTTACAGACAGGGATTTGAGAAGGGTTATGGTGATGGTTACGAGAAACGTAATTTCAATTCAGAGGTGCCAACAAACTTAAAGAGACGGCAGCAAGCAGATACTGAGTCAAAGGAAAGCACAGAGCAGAATACTAACACGCGTGCTTATGAGAATAACTCTGTGATAGTAATTCCAGCAGAGACTGAGTTGATAATCGAATTGCAGGACGAAATTTCGACAGCTACTAATAAAGAGGGTGACAAATTCAAGGCAAAGGTTGTTTCTCCAAGAGAATTAAATGGTGCAACAATCGAAGGTAGAGTAAGTAAAATCCAGAAACCAGCGCGACTTATTCGAAGAGCTGAGATGTTGCTTTCATTCGATATCATAAGGCTCGATAACAATCGTTGGGCAAACTACAACGCCATGGTTGTAGAGGTATTTCCTGTTAAAGGTGATAATGTCAAGCAAGTAGATAATGAGGGGAGTGTCCAAGGCAAGAGTTCCGTGAAAGAGGATGCAACTAGGATCGGAGTTACTGCCGGTAGTGGGGCAGTAATAGGTGGAGTTATAGGCGGTCCAGTCGGAGTAGCCGTCGGTGCTGGTGTTGGAGCTGCTTTCGGTGTAGGCACAATTTTTGTTGAGAGAGGAAAACACATAAAGCTTGTAAGAGGACAACAGCTGAGAATAAAAACGGCATACGAGACTAGAATAAGATAGTCAACAAGAATAAATCGAATCTAAAGCTCGAGGATTGTAGCTCAGTGGCGATGAGGGTTGATTTCACTAAGATAAAATTCTAGCTCGCGGCAAGATTAGGTATCGAAAAGAATGATAGTAATTACCCTCTTGACAGATTTTGGGACTGGAGATTATTTTGTCGGTGCGATGAAGGGAGTAATGTTGTCTATAAATGAAAGTCTGGCAATAATTGATATTTCTCACGACGTTCCTCCGCAAAGCATCTCATCAGGCTCATTCATATTACAAAATTCCTACAAGTACTTTCCTAAAGGTAGCATACATGTTGCTATTGTTGATCCGGGTGTAGGTTCATCTAGAAGAGCTCTTTTGGTCGCAACAGAAGATCATTTTTTCCTTGCACCAGATAATGGATTACTGAGTTTCATCTTCCTTTCAGATAAGAATTTAAGGATTTTCAGCCTAGAAAATGAAAGATATTTTCTTCCGAACCGGAGTAATACTTTTCATGGTCGCGATATTTTCGCCCCTGTGGCAGCTCACTTATCTAAGGGGATCCCTCCCGAAGAATTTGGTCCGCAGGTCGATGATCCGATTATTTCGTCATTCCCGTCGCCAAAGATGCTTACTAAATCACTATTTTCTGGGGAGATCATACACATTGATAGGTTTGGTAATTTGATCACTAATTTTCACTCATCACAACTCCCAAAAAGATTTTCATTGAAGATAGGAAACAATCTGATTCAGAAGCACCAAACATATTATGCTGAGGCATTGACAGATGAGATTTTCTCAATCATAGGTAGTTCTGGTTTCCTTGAGATATCAGTGTTCCGAGGTTCCGCACAAGAACGTCTCGGCGCCTCGATTGGTGATCAGGTTATAATGGAAGTCTCGGATAAAAATCCTGCTGAATAAAATCAAGAATGGTATCTTGTCAGTTACAAAGTTGGTTTGATATCTTTGAATTAGTGACTAAAAGCCTCTGCGAAGAGCGCAGATAAAAACAAACTTATAAGAGAGGGAAATTATGGAAGCAGAAAAGGAAAAAACGGCTTCGACTGCGGTTGCTGCAGGTCTTCGTGGTGTAGTGGCCGCTCAAAGCTCAATTGGAGATGTTGATGGCGAAAGAGGGATTTTAATTTATCAGGGATATAATATTCATGATTTAGCAGAACACTCAACCTTCGAAGAAGTGATTTTTCTGCTTTGGCACGGACGTTTGCCTAAGCGTGATGAACTAGAAAAACTACAATCCGACCTACGTCAGAATTACGAGATTCCATCGGAAATAGTCCAGATGATGAAGAATTTTCCTAAAGATGCCAATCCGATGGACGTCCTGCGTACTGCCGTATCTGCGTTAGCTTTTTATGACAAGGAAGGATGCGCCACAGATAGAGAGACTGCGCTTAAAACAGCAGTAAAACTTACTGCAAGAATGGGTCCATTGGTTGCTACGTGGGACAGAATAAGAAATGGGAAAGACATTATCGAGCCTGATAAATCACTCAGCATTGCAGGTAATTTTCTCTACATGATAAGAGGTGAGCGAGCAGAGGCAGACGAAGAGCGTATTTTCGATGTTGCTCTCATTTTGCACGCTGACCACGAGCTTAACGCTTCTACTTTCACCACTCGAGTCGTAGCTGGAACACTTGCGGACATGTATGGTGCAGTTACTGCTGGCATCGCCGCGCTTTCAGGACCATTGCATGGTGGAGCTAATACAGCTGTCATGAAAATGTTACTCCAAATTGGTGATGTAGATAAGGTTGAAAGCTGGTTAGAAGAGGCGCTCGCTGCAAAAAGAAAAATAATGGGATTTGGCCATGCAGTCTATAGGACAGAAGATCCTCGCGCTACCTGGCTTAGAAAGTTCTCACGTCAAATGGGTGAAAAGAGAGGCGAAACGAAATGGTTTGAGATCTCTCAAAAGTTAGAAAAATTAATGCTAGAGAAGAAAGGTCTCTATCCTAACGTTGATTTCTATTCAGCCTCTACTTATTACCTGATGGGAATTCCACTTGATCAATACACACCAATCTTTGCTGTCTCCAGAATTTCTGGATGGACAGGCCATATCCTAGAACAGTATGCAAACAATAAATTGATTCGCCCGCGAGCTGAATATATCGGTCCTAGAGGCTTGACATACATTCCAATAGATCAGAGATGATTATTTGATGAACGGGGTGGGCAGCTATGCTGACCCCGTTTCATCTGTTTATTTCTGCAATCACAGAGTAAATATGTCACGAATTCTTTTCATATCTACCCACTATTTCCTGACAATCATTCTGTTCATAAGTACCATGTCTGCCCAAAATAAACTAAAGCCACCAGTTGCAAAGAAAGAACCCACGGTTCTTGAAATTCATGGTCGTAAGCTAATAGACAATTACGCCTGGCTTCGTGATAGAAATGAGAAAAAACGCTCTGACATTATCGAGTATCTCGAAGCTGAAAATGCCTATACGAACGCTTACATGAAGCCTTATCAGCAACTCATCGATAAGTTATACAAAGAAATGCTCGGAAGAATCAAGCAAACCGATATGAGCGTCCCTTACAAACTAGGCAAGTATTGGTATTTTACTAAAGTAGAAGAGGGCAAACAGTATCCGATATATCTCAGAAGTACAAATAAAAATGGTAATAATCCAGAGGTCTTATTAGATCAGAATGAAATGGCAAAAGATTATAAATACTTTGCTGTAGGGATTTTCAAACCGAGCGATGACGGTAATCTCTTAGCGTTTTCTGTAGATACCACTGGTTACAGGCAATACACTCTGCAGATCAAAGATTTAAGGACCGGCAAATTGTTAGCAAACAAAATAGAGCGTGTGGTTTCAGCCGAATGGTCAAATGATGGGAAATACATTTTTTATACGCAAGAGGACCCAGTGTCTAAACGCTCTGATAAAGTTTGGAGACACGAGCTAGCGACGGGTAAAAATGAGTTGGTATATGAGGAAAAGGATGTATTGTTTCAAACGCAGGTAGATCGCTCACGCGACAGGAAAATGCTCTTTATTGCATCGATTGCTAAGACGATGAGTGAATTCAGGTATTTACCCGCGGACAATCCTCTTGGTAACTGGAAAATAATAGCGCCTCGTCGTGAAAATCATGAATACTGGGCAGATTTCTCCAATGGAGAATTTTTCATTCGAACAAATAAAGATGCCGAGAATTTTAAGGTAGTCCGTGCTCCTCTCGACGATCCAAGCGAGAAAAATTGGACTGATTTTATCCCGCATAATCCTTCGGTAAAAATTGAGTCTATCGATCTTTTCAAAGATTATTTAGTTGTCTCTGAGCTGGAAAATGGGCTTGAGTATCTGAAAGTAATAGATTTGAAGGGCATCAAGCCACCACATCGCATACAAACTCCTGAAGACGTTTATACAATTAATCTTGCTTTTAATCCAGAATTCGATACTCCAGTGATACGTTACAACTACTCCTCGATGATTACTCCAATATCAACTTATGAGTACAATTTTAAAACTGGCAAGAGTAAGCTACTGAAACAGCAAGAAATCCCCTCCGGCTATGATAAAACCCAGTATGAGACTAAACGCGTCTGGGCTACTGTCAGGGATGGAACTCGTGTGCCAATATCTATGGTTTGGAAAAAAGGAGTTAAATTCGATGGAACTGCTCCAATGCTTTTATATGCTTACGGAAGTTACGGCATATCCATAATGCCAGGGTTTTCGACCAATAGATTGAGCTTGCTTGATAGAGGAATGATTTATGCTATCGCACATGTGAGAGGTGGCTCAGAACTGGGTGAAAAGTGGCGTCTCGATGGCAGAATGTTCAAAAAGCTGAATACGTTCCATGATTTCATAGATTGTGCTAAATGGTTAATTCAAAACAGGTATACATCTAGCGATCGTTTGGTGATTCAAGGTGGAAGTGCTGGTGGAATGTTGATGGGTGGAGTTGTAAACATGGCTCCTGAGCTGTTTAAAGCTGCCATTCTTCAAGTTCCATTCGTGGATGTCATAAATACAATGCTTGATGAAACACTTCCGCTGACTACAGAGGAGTGGATTGAATGGGGAAATCCTCATGAGCGTGAAGCTTTTGAATATATGATTCAATATTCGCCGTACGATAATATCAAACCACAGAATTATCCTAGTATGTTGGTAGAGATATCTTTGTATGATAGTCAAGTGCCTTATTGGGAGGGAGCGAAGTTCGTAGCGAAAGTGCGGGAATTGAAGACGGATAATAACATAGTTCTCTTAAAAACCAACATGAGTGCGGGTCATGGTGGATCCTCCGGCAGATACGATCGTCTTAAAGAAATAGCATTTGAGTACGCTTTTGCATTAATACAGGTTGGGATAGTCGAATAAAGCCGAATTAATCACGGAAATTAAGACTTGATGCGCTCATTAGTCTAGTAATATCACTTTAATTTATCCACAAACATTCTAGATCATCAGACTGTCGCTCAGTAACTCAAAGTTAGTATCATCCAGTAAATAATTATAAATCCTCTGTTCAACCGCAGTATAAAGATATTTTTTATTTTTTAAAATATCTTGAATTTTGTTGTGGATAGGTTTATACTACAGACGGTTATTTTTGTCTTTGAGTTTCCGCTCTGAAACAAGAGGCGACAGAAGAGTAAGGTGGGTCGAAGTAGGGAGATAAATTTAAGTTTATGTTGTTTTGGTTATTAATTTTGATTTCAATAATTTGTGCAGCAGGAGTCGGTTCTTTCCTCTATATTTCTTCTCTTAAAAGGAAATTTGAGCAACAGCTAGAGTCTGAACAGAAGAAATTTGCAGAAGCTGAACGCCAAATCAGTCAGTTAAAGGAAAAGCTGCGCAAAGAAGAGGAGGCGAGTCAAACGCTCCGTGAAAGTCGTGAGAAGTTGCGTCGGGCCTTATACCACGATATGTTGACGGGGCTACCTCGTAAGGAATTGTTTCAGGAAAGCCTGAAATTGATGCTTGAAGAAAGAAGATCTTCTCGATTCAACAACACATTTTCTGTAGTGCTCGTAGAATTTGAAGAATTCCGTCGAATTGATGAAGTCTTAGGAAGCGTAAACGGTGATCGTTTAATCAAAGAAGCTACGGATAGAATTAAAAACGTAATAAAACCTGATGATTTCCTAGCACGCCTCGAGGGAGCCAGATTTGGGTTGATTCTAACCAATAGCGATGAAAGTGAAACTCGCAGGGTAATTGAATTATTGAAACGAAAGCTGAGCTACCCATTCAAAATAAAAGAACAGGAAATTTCGCTAAATTCATTTTTTGGGGCTAGCATCGTAAATGAAAATTACAGTAGAATCGATGACATTTTAAGAGATGCTAAGATTGCTCTTCAAGAAGCAAGGGAAACCGGGAAGAATTATGCTATTTTCAATCAGAGCATGCATGATAGGCTGGTTAAACTTCATGAATTAGAGGTCGAGTTGCAAAATGCATTAAAGCGTGGTGAATTTCAGCCATATTTTCAGCCTATTGTCTCTCTAAACAGCCTTACCTTATCAGGCTTTGAGGTTTTAATGCGTTGGAAACATCCCAAAAAGGGGATAATTCCACCTGGCGAGTTCATTGAGTTGTGTGAAAAAAATGGTCTGATCGAGCCGATGACATACTCAATCCTCAGACAGGCTTGTAGAAAATTGTTTTACTGGCAGGAAATGTTGCCTGATTTAACGATAAGCGTTAATCTTTCAGGAACCCATTTTTCACAAGAGGATCTTTACAGTGTAATCGAAAGCATAATCAATGAATCAAACATAATGCCTAGTAGTCTTAAGCTAGAATTAACCGAAGGTAAGATCATGGAAGATGCGGAAAGGGCCGTTGAAATACTTGATAAATTCAAAAAGCTTGGGACACAGATAATGATAGATGATTTCGGTACTGGATATTCGAACCTGAGCTATCTGCACCGTTTTCCAGTAGATGCTCTAAAAATTGATAGATCATTTGTTACAGGAATGGAGAGAGATTCAGAAAAAGCAGCGATAGTTAGAACCATTATTACATTGGCAAAAGCTTTAGGACTTGCAGTTGTCGCAGAGGGAGTTGAAAATGTTCATCAGCTCTACCAGTTAAGAGAATTGGGTTGCCAGATGGGACAGGGTTTTTTATTTTCTAAACCTCTACCTCCAGAGATGGCAGAGAAGATGTTACTGGAAAGATTCAACTGGCAGCATCTTTTACCAACGCCCCGAACACAGCCGGCTCGACAAATTGAATCTAATCCTTCGATTCAACTAGCTCAGTCAGTTTCTCAAACCCGCCCGAGTCAAAGCCCGAGTCAAATAAGTGAGAAGGTAAATCCAACTCCAGTCGCGCAAGATACTGAACCATTAGCCATGGCAAAGGAAGATGAGCAGATAGAGGCCGAGATACTGGATATTCCGCTAATTGACGCAAACGCGTCATCCGAACTAATTGACATATCAATCGTCGAGGTTGAGGATACTAAGCTACATTAGTCGTAGAGCGCTTTAATAAGGTTCACGAGTCAGTAGATTAGTAAAAGGGTCTTTTACTAAGCGAATTAATACAGGAGCTTTTAAAATGTTAGAGCAGGAGCTAATTGAGAGTAGCTCAGGGTTAATTTTTCATCTCATAAGCTCTTAAGGATAAATTCAATGCATTATTTTCATCGGTTGGGATAAGCGGTTATATCAGTTGCACTCTCATCATTCAACGTAGATTTTTGGTTTTTCTTGTACCGGAAAAGACGTCGAGTATACGTGTGAGAGATTTAAAAGGAGCTGCTCACTCCAGTAGTTACCCATAAGTTGTAGACCTACGGGTAAACCTTCCTCTGATAGACCACAAGGAACCGAAATGGCTGGAATTCCTACTAAGTTAGCCGTAACGGTGTAAATATCGCTTAGGTACATGGCTAAAGGATCGTCAGTCTTTTCACCTATTCGAAATGCAGTCGTTGGTGAAGTTGGCATAGCTATGAAATCACATCTCTTGAATGCGGATTGGAAATCTCTTTTCAGCAGAGTTCTTACTTTTTGTGCTTTAGCGTAATAAGCATCGTAATAGCCGCTTGAAAGCACGAAAGTTCCCAGCATGATGCGTCGTTTGACTTCAGCACCAAAACCTTCTTCACGTGTTTTGTAGTACATTTGGCGCAGTTCATGAGCTCCCTCAGCCCTGAATCCGTATCTGACACCATCGTATCTGGCTAGATTTGAAGATGCCTCTGCTGTCGCTATTATGTAATAAACAGCGATTCCATATTTAAGTAACGGTAGATCTATCTCTACTATCTCTACACCGAGGGACGCAAAGTCATCTATCGACTTTTCTATTACCTTTCTGACTTGTGGATCAACTCCATCTCCAAACAAAGAATACGGTACGCCCATTCGCAAGCCTTTTATTTCATCATCAAGATGGGCTTTATAATCAGGAACTGGAACTTCAGCGCTCGTTGCGTCCTTTGGGTCTCGACCAGCAATTACTTCCAGAACTCTGGCTACATCACGAGCAGTTCTCCCAAAGACACCGATTTGATCGAGTGACGAACCGAATGCTACTAGACCGTATCTTGAGACTCTGCCATATGTCGGTTTGATTCCAAAAACTCCACAGAATGACGCAGGTTGACGCACAGATCCCCCGGTATCGGATCCCAAAGCGGCGCTAACGATACCCGCAGCAACTGCTGCCGCTGAGCCGCCTGAACTGCCGCCGGGCACTCTCTCTACATCCCATGGATTTCTGACAGGACCGAAAGCTGAGTTTTCATTCGAGGAACCCATTGCGAATTCATCCATATTAGTTTTTCCAATTATCACAGCGCCCTCTGAAATTAACCTGTCAACCGCAGTCGCATTATATTGTGGGCGATATCCGGATAAAATTTTGGAGGCACAAGTTGTTTGTGTCCAACTTGTGCATATATTGTCTTTTATAGCGATAGGCATCCCGTACAGTTTTCCCTGAAACGAGGCGTTGGCGAGCTCCTCGGCTTGGCTCAGAGCGTATGCTCTATCGATGCTAAGAAAAGCATTCAACGTGCTATTGAGTTTTTCTGCGTTGCTTATAACTTTTTCTATCTCTATCTTGATCTTACTCATCGTTCAATCCTATCTATCAGCCAGTTATTATTTTCTCGAATGGTTATAACTTTTATTTTTCTTTGCTCTGTCCTATTCTCATCTTTCCAGAAAAGTAAAACCTCAATCTCTGCCTTGTCTGGATTAACTAGTTCGCATTTTCCTATCCGAAAAGCCTTGGGGAAATCATCATTCCCACTCGTAAATACATCAGCGGTTGTGTTAGTAAGCTCTAATTCGCTGAAGAACCTTTTGGTCAAGTATTTTTTGCTGTTTTGTAGTTTCATGGATGAAAAACTCATGTCATCTGCGAAGTGATATGAGTAAAAATCCTTAAGTTGTTCTCTAGCTTGCGAGCATTCGGGTGATTCTAAGTTAGGTACACTGCAAGCACAAGTAAAAATCAAAAGATACAAAATCTGTTTCATTTTTACAAGACTTTTGGCACCCGAAAATAGCCAGCTTCTGCATCGGGAGCTTGAGATAACGCTAATTCCTGACCTAATGGTTCATGAGGCACGTCATCTCTCGTAACACTGGTTGTTTGACCTTCTACAGTGAGTCCACCTATTGACGGCTCTATGTCTTCAGTATCTAATTCGTTGAGTTGTTCGACATGGCTGACTATTTTATCCATTTGTGGCCCGTATAACTCAGCCTCTTCTTCAGTTATTTCCAGATGAGCAAGCTTAGCTATTTTTCTTACGTCCATTTTGATATCCATAAGATTAGAAGATTAGCATAAATTGTCTCTTGCGTTTAATCTGCAGGATATCTTTATAAGAATTGGGCCTATTAAATTTACGATAGTTGTTACTGCGGACTCACTCTGAAAGCTTTCTTTATAACTAAATCTTATTGTCAGATTCTTAGTGTTCTAATGACTACAAAACCTCGATACCCTCGCTTGCACAGTCGAAAAAAATTTTATACTATTTTCGTTTGCCGAGCCGGTGTAGCTCAGTTGGTAGAGCAACTGACTTGTAATCAGTAGGTCGGGGGTTCAAGTCCCTTCACCGGCTCCAATTACATATCCTCTAGCAATTATCCCGCAGTACTTTGTAGCACATTTGATCTCTCACGCTTTCGCTACCTTTGTTCGATCAAATCTAAAAAATGATCAGCTCAAAAGCCAAGGAGAAATGAGAGTCTAGTTGTGCGATGAAGATGCCTCGGTTTAATATCCAACCTTAAGTGTGGAAAGAAGTTAAATAAAAGCCGCATCGATAGATTTTCTCTAGACTTTGCTGTTTGTTTTCACTAAACATTTTTCAGCGTAATTTAGAAGCTTCTGCATGAGAGCTTATCATGAGGTAGTTTACATATTGTCTTTTGAAATCATGAATGATGCGTTGGATACAGTTTTAAAGAGCTCTTATGATCAAATCTGAGCTTCATGGTCAAGAAACACATCGGCTGAAGTAATTAGTTAAGCAGAGCGAGTCTTTGAAACGCCCCTAATACGAATGTAAAATTGAGCTCAGAAAATCTATAAAGTCGTGGAAGTTGACAATGGATTTAGATGCTTTAACTGATGATACTCGCAATCGACTGAAAGAGCTAAGCCGTGCGATGGTTCGTTTTCACAAAATACTCTTGGAGGATGCCAAAGCAGAGTATGAAGAAAAAAATGGCAAGATTGAAAATGTATACATTTATTTTCAACTTGTTCTAGAAGACGAACATTTTGCATGGCTTAGAAGAATTTCTTATTTGATAGCACTAATCGATGAAGCTGTTTCTGTAAGACATCCGTCGACTGAGGCGGAGGCACAAAAGCTTCTCAGCTCGGCCTACTCTCTTTTTAGCTTTGCCGATAAGGATGAAGTTTTTAATAGCAAGTTACAAATGGCCCTTTCTAAAAACTCGAACGCAGTTATAAATCATAACGAAATACTCAGCTTTTTCAGATGAGAATAAGAATTGCTCAGGCGGAGGATGCAGCTCAGTTAGCAGCAGTAGCGAAGAAAGCATTTTATCAGGCCTTTGCTGATGATCCTAGAAATTCACCGGAAGATATGAGGATCTATACTGATAAGGCATTCTCTGTCGAGCAAATACTATCTGAGCTTCGAGATAATTCCATTGTCTATTTCACTCTAGAGAACGCCGAAAACATAGTTGGGTATGCGAAATTAAAACCAATGTCGACCATAGAATGTGTTCTAGCTGATAGGCCAATAGAGCTATGTAGACTCTATCTTTTGAAGGAATACATAGGTAGAGGATTTGGGACAATACTGATGAATCACTGCATAGAATTTTCCCGTACACATGGACACGATGTTATGTGGTTAGGTGTTTGGGAGTACAATTTTCGAGCGCAGCAGTTCTATAGCAAATTCGGTTTTGAAAGAGTCGGAGAGCATATATTTCAATTAGGCAATGATCCTCAGATAGATTGGATATTGCAGAAGAAACTCCTGTGATGCGCTATGAAATCGATTTATAAACCACTTCTGACAATATCATGAAGTCTTATCAGCCCTATACATTTGCCATTTTTTACTACCGGCAGGACTGAAATTTGAGATGGCCGATTTTCCATCAGTTGAAGCGCATCGTACGCTAACATTTCAGCTTCTGCAACTACGGGTGAGGAGGTCATCATCTTCTCCGCAGTCAAAAAAATCAGTTTTTGGGGATCTGTCCTCTCCACTGTTCTTCTAAGATCGCCATCGGTTATGATGCCTAAAAGATGTTTTTTTTCATCTACTACCGTAACCGCGCCTAATCCATACTGCGATATCTTACTTACAACTTCTATCCAACCCGAATCTGGCGTCACATCAGGGCTTTCATGCATTAAATCTTTAACTCTCAAGGTCAGACGTTTGCCTAATCTGCCCGCTGGGTGATTTGCTGCGAAATCCTCAGCGGTTAAACCTTTTGCAATCATTAAAGCCATGGCTATAGCGTCACCTATCGCTAAAGCAACAGTAGTTGAGTTAGTAGGTGCTAGATTCAACGGACAGGCTTCTCTATCCACAGAAGCATCCAGCACAACATCAGAGCGCCTAGCAAGTGTAGATTTAGTATTTCCTACTATCGCTATGATGGAAACTTTCCGCTTCTCGAGCGATGGAAGCAGCATTAAAATCTCGTCCGTCTCGCCTGAGTTACTTATTGCTATAACGCAATCTCCCTTTGTGATAATACCTAATCCTCCATGTAGAGCATCGGATGGATGTAAAAAAATTGCGACTGTGCCAGTAGAGGTCATGGTGTCAGCTATCTTGTTAGCTATTACTCCTGATTTGCCAACTCCGGTAACTATGACCTTGCCATTGCACTCAAGCAGAAGTTTCAGCGCTTTGTTAATAGCGTTACTGTCTAACCTTTCAGCTGCTAACTCTATCGAGCGTGCCTCTTGGACTAAAAATTCCCGAACCGCTAGCGACAAATCCTTAACCGCCGATTCTCCCATAAAGAATAATTTACCACACTCAGTCTTCTAAAAATTCCTTTTGACTCTTGTAGTAAATAAAAATACCAACCCTTAAAAGCAGCGATTTATCATGATTTCCCATTCCCCAAGTGCCTCAGCAAGATTTCAAGACCCTACGGTTTCAAGCTCAGCTAAAAATGCGCGAGAGAATTTTGCAATTTTACCGAAAATGATATCAACAAAACTTGACAGAAAATAAAAAAGTATAATAATTGCTGAATGTTGAAGTTTTTAGGAAATCTTAAAATACAAAACCAAAATGGAGGGTGAGATGAAAGCAAGAATCTGTTTCGTGGTGTTTCTTTTATCGATTTTGTGGGCATTTGCGCTGGGGCAAGGGACTACATCCAGGGTGACAGGTATCGTCACCGACAGCACGGGTGCGGTTGTTCCTGGTGCTACCGTCACGCTGACTAACGAGGGAACTAATACAAGCGCGAAATCTCAAACAAGCGAGAGTGGGGTTTATACGTTTGACTTAGTTTTGCCTGGCACTTACACAATAACTGTCGAAAAACAAGGATTCAAGCGCTTTGTTTCGAAGAACAACAGCGTTAACGTAAACCAACCGACTACCGTCAATGTTGTATTAGAGCCAGGTGATTTGAATGTTACCGTGACCGTTGAGGCGACCGCCGAGCCAGTACAGCTTAGTACTTCAGGTAACGTGGGTGGTATTGTTGATAGGAGAGTTGTAGAAAGCTTGCCAATCGTCGGAGTTCGCGGTCGTAACCCACTGGACATATTGATTTATCAGCCTGGATTTGTGATTGGGGCGAACACTGGTGGCGGAGTTCACGTTCATGGTTCTCGTGATAGAGCTTTTAACTTTACGTTGGATGGCGTTGACATTAATGAATCTACAGCTGGCGGTTCGAATTTTACTCCGCTCAGACCTAACCCAGATTCAATTCAAGAATTTCAATTTGTTTCCAGCAACTTCACCGCTGAGCTAGGCAGAAGCAGTGGAGCACAGGTTACTTTTATAACTCGCAGCGGAACCAATAACTTTAGAGGCAATTTGTTTGAGTATTATCAAACGCCTGAACTTACTGCAAATGAATACGCAAACAATCTGAATGGCAGACCGAAGAATCAATTTGTTCAACACATCTTCGGTGGTAGCTTGGGTGGTCCCATAAAAAAAGACAAAATGTTCTTCTTTTTCAATTTGCAGCTATTGCGGACAGCTGAAACTGTTTTAGTGACAAGAACTGTTTATACTCAGACTGCTAGACAAGGAATATTTCGCTATGTGCAAGGCGGTCAGAATGCGCCAGCTGGCACGACAAATCCATCAGTTGACCCAGCTGGAAATCCTCTCTTCCCTCAATGTAGTGGTTCGGTCACGACTAACTGCATAAACACTTACAATATAGCTTCTAATCCGACCGGAGTCGGCTTAGATCCCACATTGACTGGCTTTATCAATTCAACTCCCTTACCTAACAATTTTTTCGTTGGAGATGGCTTAAATACGGCTGGATTTAACTTCGCAGCTCCTCAGCGAGAAAAGCAATACGACCTCGTTTTTCGTATTGACTATAAGTTTTCTGAAAGCAACACAATATATGGTCGTTATGCTCAAGGAAAACAAGACACGCTTTGTGATAGTGTAAATGGGGGATTACAACCATTTCCGAACACTCCTTGTCTAGTCGATACAAATAGAGATCCCAAAAATCTAGCGATTAACTGGCGATGGTCACCATCGGCTAGTCTGATAAATGAAGCTATCATAGGTTTTAACTACTTTAAATTTAGATTTGGTAACCCAAGTCCGCGGAACGATTATCCCTTCATACTGAATCTTGTCACT
This sequence comes from uncultured Blastocatellaceae bacterium, assembly GCA_964486055.1. GTDB lineage: Bacteria > Acidobacteriota > Blastocatellia > Pyrinomonadales > Pyrinomonadaceae > J014. The sequence goes on along the minus strand of CAZALE010000002.1, from coordinate 31,903 downwards.
GATCCATATAGCAACTTCACATATAACGCTAGAAGCGCTAGAACGCTTCAGCTAATTGATAACTTAACATGGGTTAAGGGAGATCACACGATAAAGACTGGGATAAATTTCCGATTTGGTAAACAATTCGATGACAGGTCATCTGTAGCGGGCGCTGATATAACTCCCATAGTTAATTTCAGCGCTGCGGTTAATAGCAATTTCTCGGCCTTTGGTTTACCTAGTAGCGGAATAAACTCCAATGATTTAGCACGCTTGAGAAGCATGATAAATGATTTATTAGGTAGAGTTGGGACGATTAGTCAAGCCTTTGTGGCATTACCCGATGGAAGTGCTTTCGCACCGGCTGGCACTAGATGGAACTTCAGACATTATTATCCTGAATACGATTTTTATATCCAGGATACATGGAAGTTCCGACCAAATTTAACCTTTGACATAGGCCTGCGTTATGAAATCAAACTCTCTCCTCGTTCGAAGGGAAGGCCTATTCTGCGCCCTGAAGGACAAATAAATTATGGCTCGGCTCCTACTAACTCACTTCGCTGGACTGAGGGCAAGATTTTTGACAATGACTATAACAACTTCGCTCCTTCTATAGGCTTCGCTTGGGATCCATTCAAGACCGGTAAGACAGCTGTCAGAGCCAATTTTCGCGTTAATTATGATAGATTCCCAACCTTCCTATTTGGTAGCAGCATTTTCCAAAGCGCTCCTGGAAATAATATAGGCGTTTTCAATAGCTCATTTGGGCAGTCTGGAGGGCTTCTCAGAAGTGGATTACCATCTCTGGCACCTACAACGACCCCGAATGCATTGCGTCAACCTCCAGCTTTTGGCACGGGTAGCATCACGGTTGTTGACTCAGACTTACGTTTTCCGGAGGTTTACTCCTGGTATGTGGGATTTCAACGTGAGCTCTGGAAGGGAAATGTCTTGGAAGTCAATTACATAGGTAAGAGAGGAGTGCACCTGCTCGGCGGTTATGATGCGAATCAGGTCAATATTTTCGCTCGTGACCCCCGGTTTAACACAACATTTCTCGATGAGTTCAATCGAATCCGAAGTGATTCTACTTACAACAGTCCCTTCATAAACGCACTCTATACAGGCGATCCGAATAATAACTCCGGAACCGCTACCTTCAGAAGCACCAACTCAACAAACATAGCACTTGGCGCAGTCGGTGCAGCTGCTTTGTCAGTATCTCAAAGATTATCGGCCGGACAGCAGATGATAGCCGTAAATGGATTCAGCCCATTTCTCTTCCAGAAATTCCCTCAGTTCACAGGTGCGCTAAATGTGATTGATAGTAACGATTTCTCCATGTACAATGGGTTGGAAATAGTCCTTAGACGCGCCGTTAAAAATGGACTTGGCTATCAAATAAGCTATACCTTTTCCAAATCGAAAGACACTCGCTCATTTGACCCAACCTTCACTGTAGTTGCACGTGGAAATGCACAATCGGCTTCAAGCACGCCTTTTGACATAAATCGGCGCTTCCAAAACTGGGCATGGTCTGATTTTGATCGCCGGCATGTATGGCAGGGTTATGTCATATACGAGCTGCCATTCGGTAGGGGCAAGACTTTTGCCTCTGATGTTCCGCGTCTGATTGACTATTTGATTGGCGGCTGGCAGATATCCGCCATTCTCAACTATGCCTCCGGCAGACCGTTCACGGTTTACTCAGGAGTTTCGACCTTCAGCAATGCTGTCCAATCGACTGCCGATTGTAACGGCTGCTCAAGAAAAATGGGACGGCTAATTCAGGAAAACGGCACCAACTATTGGTTTAGCTCTCAGCAGCGTAGCTTGTTTAGCGTTCCTCAACCAGGTTCAATCGGAAATACTGGCAGGAATTTCTTCATAGGTCCTAGAAGATTCGACTTCGACGTATCTATTTCTAAGAAATTCGCCATAACTGAGAGAATAAGCTTTGACATAAGAGCTGATATGAAAAACTTTTTCAATGTGCCAAGTTTCGGTTTGCCGACAGCCGTAGCTAATTCCACTGTTTTCGGACGCATCCGAGATAGCGTTGTAAATAACGCTAGGAGGATCCAGCTCGCTGCTAAGCTCAGTTTCTAGGCTTTAGTAAGCAGCTTAAGGTAAAAGGCCCTGTTTTTCTTACGTAGGAATACAGGGCTTTTTTCATGTTGCAATGAATTCCTCGAGAGTATTTGAACCTGTTCAGCTTTCGAAATAAAATTAAAGCTTAATTAACAAAAAAGAAAGGGATGAATGATGAAAGAAGCAGTCATAATAAGTGCGGTCAGGACTCCGACAGGAAAGTTTCAAGGGTTATTAAAAGGTTTTTCGGCAACAGATTTAGGAGCCATAGCGGTAAGAGAGGCGGTGAAGAGGGCTGGGATAAAGCCTGAGCAGGTCAATGAAGTCATAATGGGGTGTGTCATTCAGGCTGGATTAGGACAAGCTCCGGCCCGTCAAGCAGCATTGAAGGCTGGTTTACCGCCTGAAACTTCTGCACTCACGGTCAATATGGTTTGTGGTTCGGGTCTCAGAGCGGTTGCGTTGGCAGCGCAAGCAATCAGATTGGGCGATGCTGAGTTCGTGGTTGCAGGTGGAATGGAATCGATGTCTAATGCTCCTTATGCATTACCAGGGGCAAGGGATGGATATAGAATGGGTAATCAAAACGTTGTAGATTTAATGATCCACGATGGTTTGTGGTGCCCGTTTGAAAACTGGCACATGGGGAATACCGGCGAGGTGGTAGCTCAAAAATATCAGATTTCGAGATCTGAGCAAGATGAGTTTGCTTATAATTCTCATCGTAAGGCGGCTCAAGCACAAAGTGAGGGTAAATTTCGCGAAGAAATTGTTCCAATTGAAATACCGCAGAAAAAAGGCGAGCCGATAATTCTAGACTATGATGAGCCAATAAGACCTGATACGACCATCGAGGCTTTGTCGAAGTTAAAGCCAGCCTTCCAGAAGGACGGTACCGTTACGGCAGGCAATGCGCCGGGAGTCAATGATGGCGCATCTGCCGTCGTTGTCACCTCCGCCGAGAAGGCAGCTGAATTAGGCATCGAACCACTTGCTAAGATAGTTTCATATGCCACGTCGGGTATTGAACCTAAGTTGATCATGATGGCACCAGTCGAAGGCGTACGTCGTGCCGTCTCTAAGGCTGGTTGGCAGTTATCTGATGTCGATTTGTTCGAATTAAATGAAGCTTTCTCTGTTCAAGCTTTAGGTGTGATGAAAGAACTTGGCGTAGATCCGGAGAGAGTAAACGTAAATGGCGGCGCTGTCGCTTTAGGACATGCTATTGGCAGCTCAGGCAGCAGGATTTTAACTACTTTGCTTTATGAAATGAAGCGTAGAGGTGTAAAAAGAGGAGTTGCGGGACTTTGCTTAGGCGGTGGTAATTCTGTTGCCATGGCCGTCGAAAGAGATGGTTTTGCCGGAGGTGTTAAATAGAGATGAAGATCCATGAGTATCAAGCGAAAGAGCTATTGAAAGATTTTGGTGTGACAGTCCCGCGTGGGATCGTTGTGAAAACACCGGATGAGGCTGAACAGGCAGCAAAACAGCTCGGGACAGATATTGTCGTAGTCAAAGCCCAAATTCATGCGGGAGGAAGGGGAAAAGCTGGAGGAGTCAAATTAGCAAAAAGTCCAGAAGAAGCCAAAACAATAGCCGCTGAGATGTTGGGTAAGAAATTAATAACCCATCAGACAGGGCCTGAAGGTCGCGAAGTAAAAACTCTACTTATTGAAGAGGGACTACCTATAGATAGAGAGTTTTATTTAGGAATTACCCTGGATCGTCAGCAGGGACGTAACGTCTTTATGGCTTCTGCAGCGGGTGGCATGGACATCGAAGAGGTGGCTGCGACTTCACCGGAGAAAATCTTGAAGGAAACTATAAACCCAGCCGTTGGTTTGCGTCCATTTCAAGCGAGAAAACTTGCATTTGGCTTGGGCATTCCCGCCGAACTGATAAATCAGGCTGTCGGATTCATGCTGAAGCTCTATGAAGCATATGAGAAGATGGATGCCTCACTTGTTGAAATAAATCCATTTCTCTTAACGAAAGACAAAAGGTTGATCGCTTTGGATGCGAAGGTAAATTTTGATGATAATGCAATTTTCCGACATAAAGAATATCTAGAGTTACGAGATTTGAATGAAGAAGAGCCACTGGAAATTGAGGCCTCGAAATACGATTTGAATTACATAAAACTTGATGGCAACATTGGATGCATGGTCAATGGTGCGGGGCTTGCGATGGCTACCATGGATATAATTAAGCTTCATGGTGGTGAGCCCGCGAATTTTCTGGACGTAGGTGGAGGCGCTTCACAGGAAAGGGTAGAGCAGGCATTTCGCATATTGTTGGCGGATAAAAATGTTAGGGCTGTATTGATAAATATTTTTGGTGGCATTGTTAGAACCGACATGGTGGCTCGTGGTGTGGTAAACGCTGCTAAGAATCTAGACGTACGAGTACCTGTGATTGTAAGGTTAGAAGGTACGAATGTTGAGGAAGGGAATCGGATAATTGCCGAATCTGGAATGAACTTTATAGTCGCACAAAGCATGAGTGATGCCGCTCAGAAAGCTGTAACCGCTGCAGGCTTGACGGCTACAAGTGGTTGAGTTTTATCATGGCACAGATTAGCTTTTATGGTGGCGTTGGTACCGTAACAGGTTCTAAATACCTGCTATCTGCAAATGGCAGGAAGATTTTGATTGATTGTGGATTGTTTCAAGGTGAGAAAGAGCTACGTGAAAGGAACTGGCAAGATCCACCATTTAATCCCGATGAGCTTGATGCTGTAATATTAACCCACGCACACATAGATCATAG
>CAZALE010000002.1:17822-26958 GCA_964486055.1 uncultured Blastocatellaceae bacterium | reverse complement strand
TTAATCCCGATGAGCTTGATGCTGTAATATTAACCCACGCACACATAGATCATAGCGGATATCTACCCCGATTAGTGAAGCTAGGATATAAAGGTAAGGTTTTCACGTCTCGTGCTACGGCTGACCTACTTAAAATCCTCCTTCCAGATTCAGCAAGATTACAAGAGGAAGAGGCAGATTATCGCAATCGCCATGGTTTAACCTCACACAGTCCTGCACTGCCGCTTTATGATGAATCTGATGCAAAGCAAGCTTTGGAGCTATTAGTCGGGGTTGCGAATGATGGTAAGCCAATAGAAGTGTGTCAAGGATTCAAGGCGAGTTTTCGAGTTGCTGGACATATCCTAGGGGCGAGTTTAGTTTTAATTGAAATTCGAACTTCAGATCGACTGCGTTTTTTATTTTCAGGGGACCTTGGACATTACAATCAACCGATTTTAAAAGATCCTGAGAAACCGTCAGAGTGTGATTATCTTATGGTTGAGTCTACTTACGGTAATAAATTGCATGGGGATGTCTCGCCGAAAGAGCAAATGGCTAAAATAATAAATGAAGCTGCCATGCGTGATGCTCCAATCTTGATTCCAGCATTTGCCGTAGGAAGAACTCAGGAAGTTTTATATTTGATTCGCGAATTGGAAGAGGAGAGTCGCATTCCTTCTCTACCTGTTATCGTGGATTCACCGATGGCACTTCAAGCTATCCAGATTTATAATAGATGGACCGAAGAGCACGACGAGGAATATGCCTCAATCTTGGCTAGGAAAATTCATCCACTGAAAACCAATTGGATGCGTTTAGCTTCGACGCGCGAAGAGTCTAAGCGTTTAAACGAAATGAGAGGAGCGCGAATAATTATCTCCGCTTCCGGTATGCTAACTGGTGGTAGAGTTTTGCATCATGCAATGAGAATTTTGCCTGACGAAAATGCTACCATTGTTTTTGTCGGCTATCAAGCGGCTGGCACGAGGGGTAGACAAATCATCGATGGAGCCAAAGAAATAAAGATAATGAAGCAAATAGTGCCAGTCAGATGCCATGTAGAAGTTGTTGAAGGATTCTCGGCTCATGCTGATTGGAAGACGGTGTTGCGTTGGCTCGAGGGTTTAAAGAAAGCTCCGAAGATGGTTTTTACGACTCATGGGGAACCAGATGCAAGCGCAGCAATGGCTGAGCACATAAAGCAAAGATTCGGTTGGAGCACATTGATTCCACAATACGGCCAAACCGTAGTTCTTCAATAAATGTCTAGCGAATTCGAATTTATAGAGCATTTATCCGAAATTTTCCGCTTAGGAAAGATAGGAGACGACTGCGCCATCCTTGAAAAGGATGAAAATACTGAGTTTGTCATAACGACGGATTTGTTAGTTGAGGAAATTGACTTTTGCCTTAAGTGGTCCACGCCGCAACAGATAGGTCACAAAGCTTTGGCCGTTTCAATTTCGGATGTAGCTGCGATGGGCGCAAGGCCACTATATGCCTTGACCTCGATCGCAGTGCCTGAAAACCTTTGGAAAACAGATTTTACCGAAGAATTTTACAATGGCTTCATGGCTCTCGCAGCAAGATTTTCAATAGAGCTAATAGGTGGGGATATATCAAGAAGTAATCATGGTTTTTCAGTGAATTCGATTCTTTTAGGAGAGATTGAAAAGGGACATGCTATATTTCGATCTGGAGCGCAAGCAGGTGATTTGATATATGTGACTGGATTCTTGGGTGATGCTGCTGCAGGACTTAAGCTGCTGCAGGGTGATTTAGATCCAATATGTGAAACAGAAGCTAAGATACTGATATCTAGACATCTAAAGCCAGAACCTCAACTTGCTATTGGAATGGCCCTGGCTAAGAATCGACTTGCAACAGCAATGATAGATATAAGCGATGGGCTATCGTCGGAGATATGGCACATATGCCGTTCGAGTGGTGTCGGTGCTAGGATCATAGCCGAGAATATTCCAGTGAGTAAGGAATTACTAGCAGTCGTCCAAGACGCGCATGAAAGATTATCTTTAGCACTAAATGGAGGAGAGGATTTTCAGTTATTGTTCACCGTCAGTCCACAGAAAGTCGCCGAAATGGAGCTTCTTTTGTGCGACCAGCAAATTACCCTAATTGGTGAGATTACCGATACTAAGACAGTAGAAATTATTTTTGGCGATAGAACTGAAAACTTATATCCACAAGGGTTCCGACATTTCTGAATTCACTAATTCTTGAGATATTCGTTCTACTAATTCTTCAGACATATGAGATCTTGTTACCAGATCCTTTTAGAATCAAAATTTATACTCACGGCTTACCTCGAACCCTTGAAACGTAAATCTCTCTGTACAAATCAGCTGAAAATAAGATCAAATTTCAGGATCGAGCAAATCAGTAAAGAAAACATTTCGAAGAAAAGGAGAAGTAAGATACTCTCCTTTTCCGGTTTAAATAATCTTTAGCTCAGCATCTTTTCGAATTCAACTAGTTTCTAAATCGGTGAAAGATGCTTGCCAGCTTTAAGTACTTTCTCTTTGCTCTCGCTAACAAGAGTTTTTAGAGGCTTTCATTTTGTCAACATTTATATTTCAAGCCCTACCTCGTAGCATGCCATGCCAATAGAGCGGTGGCAGCACGTATTTTTTGAGTAAGAACATCGAGTAGCGCTCCTTGCTCTGATCGAATGGAAATGTTTCCCTTGGATTCAGATCGTAGTCGAACTCGGCAAGTATCAAGCTATCGTAACCAGTTACCAAAGGACAAGACGTATATCCATCATAAGATGCAGCAAGCGGCTCACCTTTCATGAGGCTGAATAAGTTTTTGACTAATACAGGAGCTTGCTTGCGTATTGCTGCACCGGTTTTGGATGTTGGCAAGCTACTGGCGTCGCCAAGTCCAAAAACGTTTTGGTATTTATTATGTTGTAAAGTAGACTTGTTTACATCAACCCATCCTGCACTATCCGCGAGGGGGCTATTTTTTATAAAATCAGGCGGCCCCATGGGCGGAGTAACGTGAATCATGTCGTAGGGTTGAACTAACTCTTGTTGAGTGTCTAAATTGATAAAAATTGCCTCTTTTTTCTCAGGTCTAATTTCTACAAGGTTGTGTTTAAAAAGTGTTTCTATGCCAGTTTGTTGACAGTGCTTCATCAGAGCATCAGCATACTTTTTAACACTGAATATTGATGGCATGCCGCTGATAAATTTGACGACTATCTTATCGCGCCTCCCATTCAGCCTGAAATAATCCTCAGCCAAGTATGCGATTTTTTGTGGGGCTCCGCCACATTTTATCGGTGTGTTGGGTTGAGTAAAGACAGCTATACCTTCATTTAAATTACGGATATTCTCCCACGTAGATTCGACAGTTTCGTATGCATAATTACTACATACCCCATTTTTACCCAGGCTTTCCTCTAATCCCTTGACTAAGTGCCAATTTATCTGAATCCCGGGACATACAACCAGATATTCATAACCGATCTCTCCATGCTTGTCGGTTAGAACAGCATTTTTCTCCGGATAAAATTCTGTAACGCGTGCTTGGATCCATTCGACTCCATCTGGAATGTAATCTTTCTCTTCGCGTTCAGATCTTTCTTTTGGAAAAATGCCACCACCTACGAGCGTCCACAACGGCTGATAATAGTGTTTGGTTGAAGGTTCAACGATGGCTATCTCTCCAGCTTTCAATCTCTTTTTTAACTGAGCTGCTACCGTAATTCCAGCGGTCCCACCGCCTACAATCAACACCTTGTATGTAGTCATTTTGCTCCCTCCTTTCTCTGATTTGTAATCTGATTATATGCCTTAATAAGCAATCTTGCAAATAATTTATTGTTATCATAATAAGAATTTCTTGACCGATTATTAGCCGAATTGTAAATTAAAGATTGGACGTGAGATAGTCTTAGAGTTTTTATGGAGAAGTTGAGTTTAGATTTGGTGGAGAAGATAGCGAAGGAGAGAGGACTAAAAATCACGCCTCAACGTAGAGCTATAATTAGATATCTTCAGTCAGCTAAGAATCACCCGACTCCGGAGGCAGTTTTGAAAGTAATTAACAGAAGATTTCCTATGGCCTCTCGCGCAACTGTTTATAACACAATAAATTGGCTGAAGAAGAATGGGCTACTGAAAGAGATTTTTGAATCAGGAATTGTCAGGCTAGATCCGAATTTTCAGCGTCATCATCACTTTGTTTGCAGAAAGTGCGGGAAAGTAGAGGATGTGGATTTTGAGATACTGCCTGATTTGAAGATATGTACCTTACCGGGAGCTAGCTCCATAGAAAGTTTTGAGGTTGTCATAAGAGGACTTTGTGAGGAATGCAAAGAAGTTTAATCAAGAGTATATACCCCGCGCTAAACTCCTGGGAAAAGACTAATTGGATAGAGCCTTTTTCCCGCTACATAGGCTGCCCGGCATTAAAATAGAGTTAATGCAGCGATCAGGATTACGAGTTCTTTTAGTTAATTTGTTTAGAATAAAATAGAACAATCCAGGAAAATCCTGGATTGTTCTATTTGTTCAGAGCTGCTTGCATTATTCAGAGAGATGGATGTGTTCATCTGCTTCGTAATTAAAACCTAATGTTAGGAAAGCAGGGAATACATCGGGAATTTCAGTGTGTTGTATTATGTGTCCGCAGATTGAATGGTTTAAGCGCGAATTTTGAAAGGCTAATCTTTCCAGCTCCGATTGAGCATCGAAAAGCCTAATGGAAGAAGTCGATTGCATGGGTTTACGAGGTAGTTTTTCATCCATCATTGCGGTATTGTAGACGAAAGCAGCCATTATCACTGCTGAGCGTTTTAAATCCTCTTCGATCAAGCGATCAGATACATCTTGAGTCGTATGCCAGGTTCTTGCGAAGTACTCTATTGGATCTTGTATGAATTGGAAGCCTGGAATACCGACTGCATCGAATGCCAAGTGGTCCGTCCCTCCTGTCGAGCTTATGGTAACGGTCGAGGCGCCCCAATCTTTGAATGGTTCAAACCATTTTTTGAATATGGGGCGTAAGGCTTCATTTCCTTGCAGATATATGCCCCGAATCTGCCCTGTGCCATTGTCTAAATTGTAATAAGCTGATATTTTTTCGTAATCGGCTTTTTTATTGATTTGTCTGTTTCCCATGCCCATCATGGATTGCATAGCTGCATTATCTGATCCGTCTCCGATGGTGGCTACATATTTGGCTACATATCCCCTGGATCCGAGTAGACCTTGTTCTTCGCCAGTCCATAGAGCGATCCTGATAGTTCGCCTTGGCTTGATTCCTGCAGCTTGCAGAATTCTAACGGCTTCCATCACGACTGCTGAACCAGCCGCATTATCAGTAGCCCCAGTGCCAGAGTGCCATGAGTCAAGATGAGCTCCTAGCATCACTACTTCATCCTTTAAGTCCGTGCCTGGAATTTCAGCGATTGTATTGTAACCACGAAGATCGTCTTCATAAAAGTTAGTTTCGAGATTAACTGTCATGGTTATCGGTACGCCCTGCTTCATTAATCTGAGCACTCTATTGTATTGCTCAACTTCGGCTACGATCTGCGGAATTGTTGGCTGAGCGTTTTTAGAGTACACTCTCACGCCGCCAAACGGGTTCATGTTGTTTTGATTGGGCTGGGGAACCGGAGAAGCTCCCATCACTCGCATTGTACCTGAGTCAGTGCCCGGACTTGGCTCTACCAAAACGGCTGCCCCTTCCTCAAAATAGAAACGGAATTTTCTCATGTTGAATTGAAATTGGCTCATTTGCTGAGGTGAATAACGACGATCCTGAGCCTCTGGCGATTTTTCAGCCTCCATTTTGGCTAAATCTTCGGCAGAGCGTCTGGAGGCTACTGGGTTAAACCCGGGTTTTACCTCTACCTCTGGTGCGGTAAACACTATTTTACCCTTAAGTTTGCCTTTATATTGTTCAAGCTCTTGCTCATTCTTTGCATCAACAAATACAACCTCGGAGGTGATATTAATCGATGGAGACCATGCTTTTGGATAAGAGCGAAAAACGATGTATTCAGTCGGAGTTTGAATGGCTGCATAAAATTTCTTCAGTTCCCATCCACGTCCGAATTCACCCCAATCATCTAGCCGAGCGTTTTTCAGACCCCATTTTTCAAACTGTTCTTTTGTCCATAAACTCGCCCTTCTTTGATTAGGTGAATTAGTAAGTCTGGCTCCGATTACGTCAGTAAGATGCCGCACAATGTTCATCACTTGAGATCTCGTTGTACCCTCTTCCTTGATCCTTTGGATCGTTGCCTCATCAGGGACAAATATTTCACCTGCTAGAATCAAGTTTGGCGAGAATAAGGCTACCAGTATCAACAAAGAAAGACTTTTTCGTAACATAATTTTCTCCTCTTGTTAATTAGGTTTTAGTTTTAGAAAGAATTTACGTCTGTTTTACTAAAAGGTTTCTAATTTTAGGGTGAAATACCCTAACAAACCTTCTAAAGTAAAAAAGACTTAAGGTTTTAAAGACGAAAAATCATCTTCGATGGTTACTAACATTCTTGCTCGATGAGCGATGTTTGCCAGCCAAAACTCTTGCATTAGTCGCGAAAATCTAAGATTCATCGGCCGATGGACCATAGATTGACGGAACTGGTATGTCATTTAATCTAAGATAAACTGAAAGTTGTCCCCTATGATGAATCAAATGATTCAGGATCACTGTTCTGATGACTTGGGAGCGTGGCATGGATAAAATCACGTGATCACCCATTCTTAATGTCCAGTTTTCTTGAAAATGTTCATCAGAGGTTGTGCTGATTGACCCAATGGTTGATTGGAGATTTTTATCAAATAGCTCAAGTAACTCTGCGTTAGTTTGTGGATTGAAAGATCGTGTGTTACTAGAAAAATCGAATTCTGGCTTAGCGATTATGTCTTGTGGCCACCAGATTAGCTCAACTATGTGAGTAGCTAAACGTCCCATTGTCATGGACTTTTCATGTGGTTTCCAGTCGAATTTTTCGGTCGGAATTCGCTCTAAAAGTTTGCGCGCTACACCGGCTTCATGTTTGAGTTCAGCTGCGAATCTATCTGCTATTGTGCTCATCGTTATCTCCTCTTTGTTTTCTTAATTTTGACGATTAATTGCGATGTATAAAAACAATAAAAACAGCTCAATGTCTACTTATTCTGACGCCTGCTAATCGCAACATCCAATGTTGCCTGTTTTAACTGGCGAGTTACGCAAACTCGTTAGTATTTTACTTGACAAAAACTGATCTTTAGCCGATAAAATCTAGATCAATCGCGACGCTCTTAGGACTTAAGAATCTGTTTGGCGATTACTAATCTTTGAATCTCGCTAGTGCCTTCACCTATGGTGCAAAGTTTTGAATCTCTCCAGTATTTTTCAACTGGATAATCTTTGGTGTAACCATATCCGCCGTGAATTTGAATTGCCTCTTCTGCAACTTTGACTGCGATCTCCGATGCAAAGAGCTTAGCCATTGAGGAATATTTTGTAACCTTTTTGCCAGCATCTTTCATCGCGGCAGCTTGTAAAGTTAACAATCTTGCTGCTTCTATCTGTGTTGCCATGTCTGCTAGTTTAAATTGGATCGCTTGAAATTCTGCTATCGGTCTACCAAATTGCACGCGCTCCTTAGCGTATTTCAGCGCAGATTCATAGGCTCCCTGTGCTATTCCTACCGACAATGCTGCAATTGAAATTCTGCCACCATCTAGAATTTGCATTGCTTGCAAAAAACCTTCGCCTTCGTTACCCAATAAATTCTCCTCAGGAACATAACAATCCTCGAAGACTACTGATGCTGTTTCTGAGGCTCGCATCCCGAGTTTGTTTTCTTTCTTTTCTGCTCTAAAACCTTTCATGGTCTTGTCGAAAATAAAAGCAGAAATCCCCTTATTACCTTTATCGCGGTCAGTAACTGCTACTGCTACCAGAGTCTTGCAAGATATAGCATGTGTAATGAAATTTTTTGAACCATTGACTATCCAGCCGCCATTAGATCTGATGGCTGTTGTTTTAGTTCCAGATGCGTCAGAGCCGGCTTGCGGTTCAGTCAGTCCCCATGCTCCAAAATGCTCTCCACGGGCTAATGGAATCAGATATTTTCTTTTTTGCTCCTCACTTCCGAACATGAAGATATGGTTTGAGCATAGAGAGTTGTGAGCAGCTATTGAGAGGCCTATGGAAGGATCTACACGACCTAGCTCCTCAATTATCGTGGCATATTCAACATATCCCATTCCAGCTCCCCCATATTCCTCAGGAAAAATGATGCCCATCAAGCCTAATTCAGCAAATTTGGGAAGAAGTTCTACAGGAAAATGTTGAGATTCATCCCATTGCGTAACATGCGGACGAATCTCACTTTCTGCGAATTCTCTTATGCTGTACTTTATCTGTAGCTGTTCCTCACTTAATCCGAAAATCATGATCAGCTCTTTTTGTAAAAATTATGTAATTTTTCTATAAACAGATTACTCAATCAGAATTAAAAATGGAAACTGTAAAGATAACTTTATAATTGTAGGCGTCTAATGTAAGGCAATCCCACGAAAACACACTCAACTCTCTGCAAGATGTTCAGAGGAATCGAAAAATTATTTGGACTTTGTCAAAAGTTGGATTCTTATAAAGATTTTCTAGTGGCTTTTTCTTAAAGCTTCTTGTAAGAGATTTTTGAAAAATCTTAATAGGGTTTTAATTAAAGAAAAAACTTTCGAACATCAAATTATGGCTAAAGTGACTAATTTTTGTTGCTGGCACTCAGTGTATTCCTTAATGAAAACAAAATCTCCTCTACCGCAAGCAGATGATTAACACCTGCTAAGACTGAATCGTATTTTCCTCATCCATCTGCCGCAATCGTAGATCTTTGTTAGGGATGCATTAACTGATAATTCCTGAATTAATTTCCTTTAATTAGAGAAGTTGAGCATAGGAAATAGGCAATGTAAAAAATCAGTAAATTTAAATCTTGCTGGCTTTGTAGTTTAGTAATTGACTAGCTTTTTCAAGGCAAATGACTTATTCGGAAAGATAACTGCTTATTATGAGGATTTTTCATCCTTCTGTTTAGTAATTTTTCAATCAACAACTTTTGGTCAGATCTTCTATTCATTCGGGAATGCCACAAAAAGAGATGTAGCAT
>CAZALE010000002.1:0-17722 GCA_964486055.1 uncultured Blastocatellaceae bacterium | reverse complement strand
ACTTTTGGTCAGATCTTCTATTCATTCGGGAATGCCACAAAAAGAGATGTAGCATAGTTATATAGTCGATTCTAATTTAAAGTAGACACGTTTTCTGAGTTTTATAGGAGGCTCTATGAGCTTTTCATTTTTTGAGAAGAATACAACTAATAAAATCTTTAGAATTAATCTTACCTCAATGAATTTGTACTTGACATAAGTTTTGTCTTGAATTAAGATTTTGCCTCGACTAAGTTTTAAGTTTAAAAGCCCTAAAAAAAGGAGTAAAGAGTAAAAAGTATGAAAAAATTGATCAGCTTAGTAAGTTTATTGTTTGTCCTGTCGGCTTTCGTGTTTGGACAGCGAACGACAGGAAATGTTGAAGGAACAGTTGTAGACCCTCAAGGCGCTGTAATTCCTGGTGCGAGTGTGACGCTCCAAAGTGTTGGCACAACAGCGGGTTACAAACTGACTGTAACGACCAATTCTGAAGGACGTTTCTTCTTCTCGCAAGTTCCTGTAGGAACTTACACAATTACAGTTTCCAAAGAAGGGTTTGCAAATAAGAGTGTAGAAGTTACGGTAGCCCTAGACAGGGTTGTTACCAGCAACATTACATTGGAAGTTGGAGGAGTTGCTGGGGAAATCACTGTAACTACGGATAGTACGGTAACGGTCGATCCTGGTAATACGAAGATCGATATCAGTATAACGAAGCGAGTTATAGAAGAGCTTCCAAAGGGCACTCAATTTTCCACTCTTCTAAAAATAGCTCCGAATGTGAGACCTGAAGCCTTAAATGCTGGTTTTCAGATTGATGGCGCAAGTGGTGCCGAAAATGTCTTCGTTGTTGACGGTCAAGAGGTTACAAATTTTCGGACTGGGCAATTAAATGCTAACTTCAATTTGCCATTTGATCTAGTTCAAGAAGTGCAAATTAAGTCAACTGGCTATGAGGCTGAGTATGGCGGAGCTACGGGTGGAGTTATTAACGTTATAACCGTCGGAGGAAACAACGACTACCATGGAACTTTTGGAATTTCTCTTACTCCAGCGAAACTTCAAGGCAGCCCTAGAAATTTCTTGAACCGTTATGGTCCTTCCACAGGGCAATACGAATATTTTAAGCCTCCGAAAGATGGCGGTGTTGGGTATTTTCCCACTACACAACTCACTGGACCTGTCTTCAAAAACAAGCTCTGGTTCTCTGCAACCTATTCTCCGCTAATATCTGAACCTGTTAGAACCATCGATTACTTCACTACAGGAAGTAATCCAAATGGTAGAGCAGTATCGGAGACAATAAAGTATAACCAGACTGTGAAACAAGAGTATGCCTTGCTTCGACTTGATACACAACCTACAAACAACATAAGGGCTTATGTAACATACCTCTGGAATCCTATAATCCAGAAAGGAGTTCTTCCTGCCTCAACTGAAGGCTTGGCTGGCGCTCCTCAGGCGGCTAACTTCGGCCCTCCCATCGGAGTTTTGAGAGGCGCTGATTTTCTCGGACAGCAAGGTGGAAGACAAAATGCTAATGCCATTAATGGTCAAATAACATGGACTCCCATAAGCAAATTTGTAATAAATGTTCGCTCGGGGAGATCTTTCTTAAACGAAAAACTCAATTCTTATGGACTTCCCAGAATTACCAGGTTTATCTGTAATGCTTCAGGTACTCCACAGAATGTGCCTGGCTCTGGGTGTACCCCTGGATTTCAGAATATAGCAAATAATTTCCAGATAAACTATGATGTCTCCACAAGAACGACCTTAGATGCTGATGCTAACGTAGTTGGAATCAACTTCTTTGGTAGCCACAATATCAAATTTGGCTATCAGTATAATAGGCTTTTCAATACCGTCGATCAGGGTTACAAAGATCTTGGTATTGTTGTACTGTACTACAATATTCCAATCAATGCTATTGGGGCTCCTGTACTCCAACCTCAGGTAATCTAGGTTCTGGATTTCTCCAAAGATTCGGAACCGTTGGAAAAGCGAGTAGCTCGAATCAGGCAGTTTTCATACAAGATCAATGGAGAATTAGTAGATTTGTCTTCAATCTTGGATTGAGAGCTGAAAGAGAGTTAGTTCCTACCTTTTCTTCACAAGGGCTTACTCTAAAATTCAACTGGGGGGATAAATTATCTCCGCGTATAGGTGTTTCATTTGACCTTTTCGGTGACGGAAAAACAAAAATATTCGCCAATTACGGTCGTTTCTATGATAGATTTAAGTACGAACTCCCGCGAGGCTCATTCGGTGGAGATTTCTTCCGACGTGACTACTTTGAAATATTACCTTCTCGCGGAGCCTTCTATGGTAATTACACTCTCCGAAACATAATTGGAAACAACCCTGACCCGATCGGAGGAAATTGTCCGATTACTAACAGCACTGGTTGGTCTGTTTGCCAGTTTGATTTTCGTATTCCTACCAATCTGCCCAATGCAGACATTTTTACAACTGGCGCCATTGATCCAGATATAAAAGCTGCGCGGCAGAGTGAGTATACCTTTGGTGTAGAGCATCAGCTCTTCAGGAACTTTCTTCTCAGCGCTAGATATACTCACAAACAAATTGATCGTGCTATTGAAGACATAGGGGTCTTTAATGCTCAAGGAAGCGAGGCTTATATAATTGGGAACCCTGGCTTTGGTTTACACTGCAGAATTGCAGCACAAGGAAATTATCCATGTGCCAAAGCTCAGAGAGATTATGATGCCTTAGAGATTAGGGCCGAAAGACGTTCAATAAGATTCAGTTTTGGAGCTAGCTATACTTTGAGCCGTTTGTTCGGTAATTATTCAGGATTAGCAAGCTCTGATGAGTTTGGACGTTCTAGCCCGAACGTTAATCGCTTCTTTGATTTACCGCCACTTGGCTTTAACGCTAATGGACAGCCGGACAATGGTCGTTTGGCAACTGATAGGCCTCATGTTTTCAAAGCTTATGGAATTTATACCTTCGATTGGTTTGGGAATAAAGTCCATAGCACAAGCGTTTCAGGGTTTACAACGATTCAGTCTGGCACACCTTTAACAACTGTCTATAACCTTTATAGCTTGCTACCTGTAATCCTCTATGGAAGAGGAGATTTGGGTAGAACTGAAACATTTACTGAGAGCGACTTAGGTATCAGCCATCGCTACAAATTTGGTAGAGATGCGCGTTATACGCTCGAAGGGTTCTTGTATATCCGCAACTTGTTCAATGAAAAGAATGTCCTAGGGCTTCAAACACAAATAAGTAACACCAACTTTACGGCCTCTACTCTAACACAAGGTGGATGTACAACCTGTGGTGACGAAGCAGCTGTTTTCCAAACCATCTTTAATCGCGGTGGAATTCAGCAATTTGTGCTTAACTACTTAAATAGTCGTGGTGTTTCCGCCACTGGGTTCCGAAATGACTATAAGTTGCCAAATAGCTTCCAGGCACCGCGTGATGTCAGATTCGGTTTCCGTTTCTTCTTCTAATTCTTAGAGAAACTGAGTAACCACTTAAGAGGGCTGTTTTCTATTCGAATAGATAACAGCCCTTTTTTAAATTCTATGAATGTTTAGATTCGATGGATTTATTTACAGCTTTGTTTTCAACGGTAAGCAGCAGGCGTTTTTGTTGTAAGCAATCATTTGCTAGTTGACGATTTTTCTGAAAGTGAGGTTATATTCTTTACGGAGAAAATTTCGTGATTAATTTTTTGTATTGAGTGCAATGACCAATTTAAATCATCTCTCTCTGGAAAGTCTGTGCGGAAGTGCGCTCCACGCGATTCCTCTCGCCACAAAGCAGCTGTAGCGATTAATTGAGCGAGTACCACAAAATTTCTCGATTGAGCGCCTAGATTAGCCTGAGAAATTTGATTTATTTCGCTCAAGGCTCTCAGCAATTTTTCTCTGTTTCGGATTATACCAACGCGATCCCACATTATCTTTTTAATCCTCTTTCTAACTGCTGTGGCTATGTTGCCAGATTTCCAGACAGCCTCGTTCTGCGGTTGTTGAGAGATGACTGGGACTTTCGTGAAGAGATTATCTTCAAAGGCTGCTTTACCAGCTCTAGCACCGAAAACAAGACCTTCTAGGAGTGAATTTGAAGCAAGTCGGTTAGCTCCGTGAACTCCAGTGCAGGCGACTTCACCAGCTGCATAGAGACCTTGTAAATTAGTTCTTCCCCACAGATCAGTTCTAACTCCGCCCATGAAATAATGAGAGGCTGGGGATACTGGGATCGGATCCGTTGCAATATTGATTCCATAAGCTTTGCATGTTTCATAAATTTTAGGGAAGCGATGTTGAAGGAACTTTTCGTCTAGGTGTGTCATATCTAGAAAGACATTACGTGCTCCGGTTCTGTTCATTTCAATCACTATCGAGCGAGAGACAATATCACGGGGAGCTAATTCCATTCTCTCATCATAGCGTTTCATAAATCTTTCACCGTAGACATTCCGCAGAACACCTCCCTCGCCACGCATTGCCTCGGATAATAGGAATCGTGGAGCATTTTCCATTGCCAATACGGTTGGATGAAATTGAACAAACTCAATATCCGCTATCTCAGCTCCTGCAAGATAAGCCATTGAGATACCGTCACCAGTTGCTGTCGGGGGATTTGTGGTGTGAAGAAAAATCTGACCGCCTCCGCCGGTGCACAAAATAGTAGCTTTTGCAATTATCTCTCTAGGAGCACGAAGCATGGGATCTAAAAATCTTACACCAAAGCATCTCCCATCTTGCACAATCAGGCTTTCAGTTTGAGAAAATGGCATCAAGACAAGAGTTTTTTCCTCTCTTGCTCTCGCAATGAGAGTTCGAATAATTTCTTTTCCCGTGGAATCGCCATTAGCATGTAATATTCTTTTTCGGGAATGAGCGGCTTCTCTAGTGAACGTCAAGCGCCCTCCATCTCGGTCAAATTCTGCTCCCCATTCGATTAGTTCATTTATGTAATGAGGACCCTCTGAAACTAAGGTTTTCACTGCCTGTAAATCGCAGAGTCCAGCGCCGGCTAGGATTGTATCTTCTTCATGGAGCTCTACGGTATCATCCTCAGCCAGGGCTACGGCTATGCCTCCTTGAGCATACTCCGTGTTAGATTCTTCGGCCCTGTCTTTTGTCAACACCACTACATTTGCGCCGCTCATAGCTATCTCTATTGCTGCACGCAATCCCGCAATCCCGCTTCCAATAACCACGAAATCTGTTTGCATCTACTAAAAGTTTATCAAGATTCACTCTCAGATTCTCTCGTGAAGATTGATAAAAATTTCTCGAATTACTTAATTAAAAATAATTGTTCCATTGCGACACTGGTCTCATAAAGCTGAAATAGAAATTTCTAGACATTGAGTAAGGTCTTGTCAACTTTTAAATAAAGCGGTAAAATTTAAAAGTCGACCTGTGAATCATTTGATAATGTAAGGAGCAGGAAGATGAAGACGAGGAAGACATTTAGTGATATTCTCGAGGAGGTTAGGCCTAGAAATTTCAAAAGTCTTTTACAGAAGGCTTACAAAGCTAATTCTCTAGCCAAAACCACTAGAGGCAGGAGCCGAAAAAATGCCTATTCCGTCAAGAATCAAACCCTGCTCTTCATAGTCGATAAGATGCCACGCTATGTAAAGGTTAAAAAAGATAATAGGGAAGAAATGGAAGATTTTTTGGTAGTTGAATTCGTGGAAACTAGAGGAGCTCTGCATATTCCAAAAGAAACGATAGAAAGATCAGAAAAACGAAGAAAGAGAATTGGGTTAAAGGACAGCTAGCGCTTCGACCATGAGTCGGGAAATTAAGGGTAGATTAACCTCTAGCAATTGTTCTGCAAAATTTGAACAAAAAGAGAGCTGTTTAGCTCTCTTTTTGTTTTCGCTGTGCAAAGAATCATCAGTTATGGGCTTTTAGTTAGTGACAAGTTTTCAATCATTTCATTGTTGGCATTTGAGCGCCGGGAGGAACTATCCATAATTGATAAGTAGTTTTTTCTTTGAAACCACCTTGGGTAATCATAATTCGTCTTGGATCAATCCCGCGAACTCTTACCAGATAATCTAAAGCGCGCTGTGCTAATACATCTGCTTTGTTGCGAGTTTTGCTTTTCTTGTCAGTTCCTTGAAAGATCACTATATGTCCCTGTACATCTGGTTTGTTTTGAAGCTCGATTGCGAAATTATCTAATCTAGCTTTATCGTCATCGAACGACTTAGATACAAACTCGTCAAAACCATATGACTTCGGCTCTGGTAAGGAAATTTTTTCGATTTCGCTTTTGACTTGAGCTCTTTGAAAGCAGGTCTTACCGTAGATATCATCTGTAACATCTAGTTCTGCTGTTATGGTTTGTCCACCGATTCCAGTAGAGTCTACTGTAATGCTGGAAGTTCCGAGACCGCTTATTATTTTGGCGCTCTCTGGGGAAATTTTCCATTTATATCTCAATGGCACTTGCTCAGCATTTTGCATGCGATTTAAGGCCACAAAAGTTATCAGATCACCTTCTCGCACTTTTTCTGGGGCTTCAACTACGACATCATATGGACATGGGCGTTTGCTTTTTGTCTCGACAACCTTCAGACAGATACAATTTCTTATCCCTTTTTTTATCTCGATTTCCTTGGAAAATACTTGGCCATTTGGTCCTCGAACCTCGATCTTGTGAGTACCTGGCGATAGATAAAATTCGGCTGGTTTATCGACGCCTGACATTCCGACCACAACGCCATCTACTACAACTGGGTATGAATCAGGGGTAGTTTTGACGGATAAGATGCCTGTATTTTTTGGAGCTTTACGTTCATCATTGGCAATAGCGAAACCGCTACTTAATACTAGGAGAGTTATCATCATCGCTATTTTCATCTTTAATTTTCACCTCCGAATATTTTTTTCCTGGCTAACAAACCTATACCGGCTAGACCAGTCCCCAGCAAGAGAATTGTCATCGGTTCTGGAACTGGCTCTTTGGGTGTTGGAGTGACTCTGGGCGTAGGAGTAACACTCGGTGTAGGAGTAATGCTTGGTGTAGGAGTAACACTTGGTGTAGGAGTAATGCTTGGTGTAGGAGTAACAGTCGGTGTAGGAGTGATACTGGGAGTTGGAGTTATGTCTGGAGTAGGGGTAACTGTAGGTGTTGGTGAGTTATCAGTAAATGTTAGTGGAATGAAAGGAATAGCACCTAATCCTAATAAGGGCCACCATGGGAAACCACCAGCAGCGGTTAAAACAACAGGGCACTCACAAGCCTCATCTTCAACGATCTGTGTACTGGTTTCGACTATAACTCTCTCATCTTGCTGTGAGGTAGTTTGTTGTTGATTTTCAGCGCCTTCCTTTGGTGGATCAATTAATCTGAGTTTCACATAATTTCCGTTAGTGGGTTTCAGATCTATGACTCTCTGGATTCGCTCAAATCCGATGGGAGCTCCAGGAGTCGAATTAGTCATCATAAATAAAAGCAGCGATATAGTTAATAGTTTCCTCATGGCTCTTTTTTCAAAGTAGTTGAAGTTAGTCTCAAGAAAGTTTAAGTTTTAATTAGGCGCATTTTCCAGATTTTGTGAAAAATATGAGTAAGCAAGAAATTGGGAGAGTGATATTAGGAAAGTATCAGATTGAATCAGTATTGATGGAGAACGATGAGGCGATCTTTTATAAAGGCAAGCAGCTGACATTAGAAAAGTTCGTGCTGATGAAGGCATTTCGTAATTCGAATATTGACGTGATCACCAGAGAAGTACGCAATCTTGCGCGCCTCAATCATCCGAACATTCTGAGCTTGATAGACTATGGAATTGATGCTGATGGAAAGGCATTCATTATTTTTGAGATGCCCGAGGGAGAGAATCTCAAAAATCTGATCTCACGAGGTGAAACACTAAGTCTTCTAAGAGTTAATGAGCTGATTCAACAAATCGCATCTGCCATAATTACAGCTCATGCTAACGGCATAGTGCATGGGCAATTAAATCCACAATACATCTACATAGCAAAATCAGCAGATAGCAAAGAGTTCGTAAAAGTTTTTGGTTTTGAGAGTACTGGCAGGATTACGACTATTGAAGAAGCAGCATATGCAGCACCTGAGAGATTCACTGATCCAGATATTAAAGATGCGCGGTCAGACATTTATTCTTTAGGGATAATCGCATATGAGCTTTTGACAGGTCGTACTCCCTTTGTTGGGCATTCAATTGAGGAAATAAAGTTGAAGCACATGCAATCTCCACCGCCTTCAATATCCTCGTATCGGAACGATGTGCCAGATGAGCTAGAGGCTATTGTTTTTCGGGCTTTAGCGAAGTCTGTAGATAATCGATTTCAGACAATGAAGGGGTTTGCTGAGGGTTTTGATTTCACTGTCAATTTGTCAAAGAAGCACTTAGATCAGTCCGTTCAGCCAGTCAGAGCTTTAGATTCTAATCCTTGGAAGACGGCATTCATAGTTTTTGTTGGTATGATAACGCTTGCTGCGGTTTTCATCTATCTAACTCAGGTAAAACAAATAGATCCGCCTACATCTCTTCCCACAGATGCTAACAGTCTTCCGCTGCAGCCAATAAACCCAGCGACAGGTTCAATGGAGCAGACTTTGTCAAATATGAGCGGTTTTGAGAATATTTCTAATGTTAGCTCAGGTATCAATAATAGCAAATCAGAAAGCATTCGTACCTCAGACCCGTGGTCCAGAGGTGCATTTATTCCTCCACCAACTGGGCAGTATTATGATGCTAATGTAAATCCAGAAAGTCCCTTCATGCCGGCCGATGGCAATATCTACATAATTGTTCCTAAAAATACCAATTCGAACATGAAGCCAACGAAAACTCCATCAGCTAATGTTTCTAATGAGCAATTACCGACGGTTAAGTCATCTCCGACTCCAGCTCCCGAAACTCCTAAGGAAAACAAGAGTTCAGCTACGCCGACTCCGAAAGCCTCGCCAAAACCATCACCAGCTCAATCACCAAAACCTCAATGATGCATGAGGTTTTTATTGAGCTACTGAGCTAAAGGCTTTCGAAGAAAGCTCGATGAGACAATATAAATGTGGATCGAGAACATGGTTGAGATGCGTCGATAAGTTTAGATCCGACTTTTAAACGTTGAAGCGAAAATGGACTATGTCTCCTTCTTGCATTATGTAATCTTTTCCTTCGAGTCTGATCAATCCTTGTTCGCGAGCTGCTTTTTCGGATCCGACGCGTACTAAATCATCAAAAGATATTACCTCGGCTCTTATAAAACCCCTTTCCATGTCGGAATGTATTTCACCTGCAGCTTGAGGGGCTTTAGTCCCCACCGGAATCGTCCAGGCTCTGACCTCTTTCTCACCGGCCGTAAGAAAACTCATCAGACCTAAAATCTTGTATGCAGATTTGATTAAATTATCAACCCCGCTAGATTTAACCCCTAAATTTCTCAAATAGTCGCGTCTTTCCTCTGGTTCGAGAGCTATTAAATCTGCCTCTAACTTTGCACAAATGACAACTACTTCTGAGCCATCGAGGCTAGCATATTCCATGACTTTTTGCACGTGAGGATTGGCCGCTGGATCTGCTAGCGTCTCTTCGCTTACATTTGCTGCATAGATATTTGGTTTTGAAGTTAATAAAAACCAACTCTTGATAATGGATCTTTCCTCATCGGACAGGACAATACTTCTGATCGGCTTACCATCTTCGAGAATTGGTTTTATTTTTTCGATTAGTTCTAAATCACTTTTAGCTTTTTTATCTCCAGACTTAGCCGCACGGGCAGTCTTTTCTAGTCTTTTTTCAATGGAGGCAAGGTCGGCTAGCGCTAATTCGATTTGGATTGTTTCTATGTCACGGACTGGATCGATCGACCCTTCGACATGGATTATATTATCATCCTCGAAACATCTCACAACTTGCACAATAGCATCAGTCTCGCGTATGTTAGCGAGAAATTGATTACCGAGACCGGCTCCCTCAGATGCTCCTCTAACCAATCCCGCAATATCGACAAATTCAATGACTGCGGGAACGATCCTCTCAGGATTATATATCTTCGCTAATACGTCGAGACGATCATCCGGAACTGGCACTACACCGATGTTTGGCTCAATAGTTGCAAACGGATAATTTGCGGCTAGAGCTGCCTCTTGAGCAGTTAAGGCATTGAAAAGTGTCGATTTACCAACGTTTGGAAGTCCAACTATTCCGACTCTTAGCATTTTGATATCTCCAAAATTAAATCATTTTAACTTTTTTGGACGAGAGTTAAAAAATCTGCCTAACAAGCTTGCTAAAACACTTACATTTTGTAAACCTTTGTACTTTGAGTGCCTTTTGTAGTCAAAAAATCCATCTGTATAAGAAGAGCGTTTAAGAGAATCTTATGTGGTTAGCAATAGTTGCTTTGTGCCTGATTACGTTAGGTGGTTTGGCGCTGACTTACACATATGAGAGAACAAAAATCCCATTCATTTTCAGAATTGCGATGGGACATGTTATCGGTGAAGTTTTATTTTCTCTTTTTTTATTCATAGTTGCATCCATCTTTGGTTTCTCGAAGGCTACGATATTGTTTTCTCTATCTATAATTGTTCTTCTGTCTTTGTTATTTTTCCGGGATGATCTTAGATGTTCCTTAAAATCCGATCTCAGTGGTGTTCACAAGTCATTCAAAGATTTAGAGTCTGGACTCATATGTAACGCTGCTTTCTACTCTCTGTTATTGATAGCGATGTATTTTTTCTTTCAGAGAGCAATGATAGAGAGTTCTGATGGCATATTTACAGGTGTCGGACATAATTTAGGTGATTTACCACTTCATTTAGGGATAATTTTCGCTTTCACGGATGGAGGCCAGTTTCCACCGTTTAATCCCTCTTTCACATATACGAAGTTAACTTATCCGTTCATGTCAGATTTAGTTGCTGCGTCGATGATAAAGTTAGGAGCAAGTGCAAGCGATGCTCTGTTAGCTCAAAATCTCTACCTTATTTTTTCTGTAATTTTATTAGTCGAGTATTTCACTTTTGCTCAATTGAAAAGTAGAGTAATCGGCAAAGTTTCTGTGTTAATTTTGTTATTTTGCGGTGGTTTAGGATTTTTTGAATTTTTTAGGGATTATTGGAATGATGGGCGCAGCATATCTGAATTTTTGTGGCATTTAGAAAAAGACTATACGATAAGAGCAGAAGGGTTAAGATGGGGAAATTCTCTGACGACGCTCTTCATAACTCAGAGAAGCTTCCTACTTGGCTTTCCTTTGGCCATGATTTTGTTGTCTCATGTGTGGAAATTTTACTCGGCTGAAAAAACTGATTTTCGAGAGAATGCTTGGAAGCATGTTCTCATGGGAGTTCTTGCGGGTTGTTTGCCTTTAGTTCATGTGCATACGCTATTAGTGTTGTTTGTAGTTTGTGCTGCTTTATTCATGTTCAGTTTTGAAAGATGTAGAGAGTGGTTTTTGTTTGGTATCGTTGTTACAGCGGTAGCATTACCAGAATTAATCTGGTCTATGACTGGTAGTGCCACCAGCATGCGCCGCTTTATTGAACCTTTCTTCGGATGGGACAAAGGTAATAGTAATTTCTTGGTGTTTTGGTTAAAAAACTTGGGACTTTTCATCCCACTTTTATTTGTGGGTGTCTTTCTGGCATTTAAGAAAGAGAATCAAAAGCTAGTGCGGTTTTACATCCCGTTTTTCATATGCTTTTTGATCGGGAATACTTTAAAACTTGCTCCCTGGGAATGGGATAATATAAAAGTCTTAATCTACTGGTTTACTGGTTCAATTCCATTTGTTGTGATGGTGTTGTTTGAGATGTGGAAAAATTGGAAGATGAGGGCATTGGCAGCTTTATGTTTCGTAACCCTCATATTCTCGGGGGCTTTGGATGTTTGGAGAGTAATGTCGGGACAAATGAGCTATCAAGTTTTCAGTGCTGATGCTGTTAAAGTAGCTGAGATGATAAAAGCTCAGACATCACCTAAAGCTGTATTTTTAAATGCACCTACTTACAACTCTGCTGTTGTGCTGACGGGCAGACAGTCCTTGATGCGTTATACCGGGCATTTAGAATCTTACGGCATAGATTTTAGGCAGAGAGAGCGAGATGTCAGGGAAATTTACAAAGGAGGGAAGTCTGCTGATATTCTGTTAGCGAAATACGGGGTTAATTACGTGATTATCTCTCCAGAAGAATTGGGTAATTTGGATATTGTTAATGAGAGTTATTTTTCAAAATTTCCCCTTATAGCTCATTCAGGCTCTTACAAAGTTTATGAGGTTAGCAGGCCATGATAGTTGATTGGTTAAAGAACAGATGGTATCAAGCGGCAGGTTTTCTGGTTCTGATAATATCCATCGTTTTCAGATTTTATGATTTAGAATTGAAGCCTTTACACCATGACGAGGGTGTGAATGGTTACTTCTTGACTGAGTTATTTACCAAAGGCATTTATAGATATGACCCGACTAACTATCATGGCCCCACACTCTATTACATAGCACTTGTTTTCTCCAAACTATTCGGATTAGAAACTTTTGCCATACGTGCTTCCGTTGCGATTTTTGGAGTATTGATGGTTTTATTGGTTTTATCTTTGAATCGCTATTTAGGTCGAATTGGCAGTCTTACTGCCGCTGCCTTTTTAGCTGTTACTCCAGGCATGGTATACATCTCCAGGTACTTCATTCACGAAACATTCTTCGTTTTCTGCAGTCTGGTTATTGTATTATGTGTTCTGCGTTTTTTAGAAGGAAATGAACCTTCTACATTTGCCGTTTTGAGCCTAGCCATTATATGCTTCGTTTGCTTGCTTCCTTCTTTGAACGCTATTTACCTTTTTCACATTCAAGATGAAAGCATCACCACTACGCTCAAAATCCTAATTCTAGCTTTTGAGTCTGTCATCATATATCTAATCCTAAAGTCGATACTGGACTACAAAGATGGTCAATTAGTCTATCCGCTTTTGATCGCTTCATCTCTCGCCTTATTTTTTGCTACCAAGGAAACTGCCTTTATAACTATTGGTACAATGCTGATAGCGCTGCTTTGTATTTGGGTTTGGCGAAGAATTTATGGGGGAATGCTGGGAACTAAAATCTTAAATGATGATCTCGCAGCTATTGAATTTAGTTGGACGACGTTGAAGCAGAGAATTAGATCCCGTAATAATGCTTTTATTATTTTCGGAGCTTGTTTTGTTACTTTTGCTTATGTATCAGCAGTATTTTTCTCATCTTTTTTCACCTATCCGCATGGCATCATTGGAGCAATTGAGGCTTATAATTTTTGGGCAAGGACTGGCGTTAAAGATCATATAGGTGAAACTAGCTTGTACCTAAAGTGGTTATGGAAATTAGAGTATCCATTAGTGGTGCTCACCTTCTTAGGAATCTTAATTGCTTTTCTGAAAGCAAAGCACAAATTTGCGATGTTTGTGGCTTTGTGGGCGTTTGGGCTTTTCATTGCTTATTCATTAATTCCTTATAAAACGCCTTGGTTAATTCTCTCATTTTTGTTACCTATGTGTCTGATATCTGGCTATGCCATCAATGAAATAGTACGCAGTAGATTGAAGGTCTTCAAAATCCTTGGTGCGTTATTGTTTATATTTGCTTTTGCTATTTTGACTTATAATGCGTATGACTTAAATTTTCGCAGATATGACGATGATTCACTAACTTACGTTTATGCACATACGCGCCGTCCTTTTCTTGAAATGGTGCGCAAAATCAATTACTACGCAGAAAAGAGCGGAAAAGGACGAATGGCGGCAATTGACATAGTTTCTCCCGAGTACTGGCCACTGCCCTGGTATCTTAGAAATTACGAACACACAAGCTTCTACGGTAGGATTGTCGATATAAGAAACTCGGAATTGATAATAGCTGAGAAAGGAAAGCAAGATGCTGAGGTTTTTCGCAAATATAGAGCTAACTATAAGATCGATGGAATTTATCCTTTACGTCCTGGTGTTGATTTGATTCTGCTGGTACGCAAGGATATCGCTGATGAAAATGCCAAGAGCTACGAGGAAGCATTCGGTTTTTGAAGTTCTCAGTGCGGGCAAGGAGATTGACTGCTGGCCTGAAGTATCAACGAAACTGCAGATATGATTTAGCTGTCGGAGTCTTGCAATCTCTTAAAAAATCCGAGGTTACTTCTCTTGAATTCAATGGTAAAAGTTTTAAAAAGGTGAGAATTAAGATTGATAGTAGCTTGTAATTTTTAAATTTTTTAGCTCATCCTCCCATGTGTTTTAGTCGCTTATGTAATTACTAGAACACTCTTGCCGTGCCTCGCCCTCTATCCATTTTTCACCATCACTATAAATCTCTTTTTTCCATATTGGCACAGTTCTTTTCAGCTCTCTGATCAACCACTGACAGGCTTCGAAGGCCGCTTTTCTATGTGGTGCGGCAACTGCTACAACGACGCTCGTCTCTCCTACTTGTAACTTGCCGACTCGGTGGACTATTGTTACGGCTTCAATGTCATATTTTTCGTGTGCTGTTTCAACCAATTTTTGCATCTCTTTAAGTGCCATTTCCTCGTATGCTTCATAG
Organism: uncultured Blastocatellaceae bacterium; assembly: GCA_964486055.1. Taxonomy (GTDB): domain Bacteria; phylum Acidobacteriota; class Blastocatellia; order Pyrinomonadales; family Pyrinomonadaceae; genus J014. The sequence continues at coordinate 3,188 of CAZALE010000002.1, read as the reverse complement.
ACAAGGTAAAGTGTCTCTCTACCTTCGGTGAATCTTCTAACGAATCCATCTAATGTAACTATTGCACCGCAGTTTTCCGGGACTAAACGCCGAGATATGGAGCCAACGTCGATTGGTTCATTAGTCAGAGCACAGAAATTCTTGTTAAATCTTTTTTCCATATTTTAGCCGCCACTTACTGGGGTAAAAATAGCAATCTCATCTCGATCTTCGAGTATTTTCTCAGCGTTCGCGTATTCTTGATTGACTGCCAGTAACAATGAATGGTTTTTGAGAGATGGGAACTTGTGTAGCATTTGGTTGAGCAGTTCGCCTGCTTTCATATCCGCAGGAATTTTAATGTTCATCTCTCTAGTTTTTGTTATTTCTGCCGTAGCTCCGAAGAATAATACTTTTATTCGTATCTGTCTTTTCATTTTGATAGTTCTTCTTTTAAGATTCGCTTTAGGATTTTTCCTGTTCCACCTATTGGAAGACTATCACGAAACTCTACATATCTAGGATACTTATTAGCGGCAAACTGAGTTTTACACCATTCTATGAACTCCGATTCAGTCAAGGTAGATCCTGGTTTTTTAACTACGTAGGCTTTTATTTCCTCGCCGAGTTTTTCGTCAGGAATACCGATAACCGCACACAATGAGACATCTGGATGAGTCATTATAACTTCCTCCAGCTCGCGTGGATAAACATTGTATCCTCCCCGTAAGATCATCTCTTTCTTTCTGTCAACGATGGATAGATAACCCTCTTCATCGATGATACCAATGTCGCCAGTATGAAACCAGCCGTTTTTCATTGCTTCTGCGGTTGCATCTGGTCTTTTATAGTAAGACTTCATAACGTTATGCCCTCTTACGACTATTTCGCCTTTTTGACCGCGCGGGACTTCATTATCATCTTCGTCGACACACTTCACCTCTACCCCAAAAATTGGTTGACCGACTGTGCCAGGTTTCGATGGTAATTGAGGATGATTGAAACTAACGATAGGTGAAGTTTCAGAAAGTCCATATCCCTCCAAAACACGAACGCCGAAAGTTTGTTCGAATTTTTTCATTACTTCTACTGGCATAGGAGCTCCGCCTGAGCTCATCACTAACATACTCTCAGCGTATTCTGTTACGTCTATTTTATTTTCTTCGACGTATTTCAAGATAGACCAGTACATTGTCGGCACGCCCGTCCAGAAGTTAACCCTCTCCTTTTTAATCGTTTCAAGAAATGTTGCTGGCTCGAAGCGCGGAAGTAAAACTATACGGTTACCAGCATATAATTGAGCGTTCATCTGCGCAGTTTGTCCAGTTGTGTGGAATAGCGGGAGCGTGATTAAACAAGTGAATTGCTGCCCTTTGAGAATGTCAATGGCGCTGATATGAAGATTCCATGCTGCTATCGTGTTTAAGTAGACATTCATATGCGTTAACTCAGCGCCTTTCGGTTGACCTGTTGTTCCAGAGGTATAAAGAATCAGGCAGGTGTCATCTGGCAACGTTGGGTAAGCATTGAAATCGATTGAAGCACCTTCAAGCAATTGCCACAACGTCGGATGACCATCTATAGGGCTTTCGGCTGACTTATCACTAGTGATTATTATCAAATGTTCGCAGCTATCGACCTGATCAAAGGCCTCTTTCGCCATCTTTGCCATCGGCAATTCTGCAGTACCCTCAAAGACGAAGAAAGCTTTTGAATCTGAATCTTTGAGGTGATAAGAAATCTCACGAGGTTTGAACAAAATGTTCAGTGGAACCACAACTGCGCCTGCCTTTAGTATTCCGTAGTAAATGATCGGAAAAAAAGCAAGATTAGGACATGAAAGAGCTACCTTATCACCATATCCAATACCAATATTTGCCAGCAAATTACTGACTTGATTAGCCAGAGAATTAAGCTGAGCGTAAGTTAGTCTAGTATCAAAGCAAACCAAAGCCTCTTTTTGTGGAGTAAGTTTTGCGTGATGTTCGATAATGGAAGCCAAGTTTAAAGTAGTTGCACCGTGTCTCATAACTCTACCCTCACCGCAATTTTAAGTTTATGGTTTTGAATCTGATTCTACTTATATGGTTAATCCGCCATCAACTATTATGGTTTGACCGGTTATGTAACTTGATGCGTCACTAGCTAAGAATACTGCCACGCCTTTTAGTTCTCCCTCCCGTCCTATCCTGGGAATTGGATTATTCTCTTGAATCGTCTTTTCGTAAATTTCAATTACCTTATCGGCCAATCGTGAGTGAAAAAAACCAGGAGCGATAGCGTTAACCCTAATACCTCTTCTGCCCCAAGTTGCTGCAAGTTCGCGCGTAAGACCTATTAATCCGGCTTTGCTAGCCACATATCCTGCATAGAATGGTCCATTAGCGCTAGATGTAATTCCAGATACTGAGCTTATGTTGATTATGCAGCCGCTTTCTCTTTTTAGCATCTCTCTACCGACAGCTTGTGCCATCAAGAAACACGCTGTCAAGTTTACATCTATAACCTTTTGCCATTTCTCTAGCGGCATATCTTCAGGCATACAACCCCAAGAAGTACCAGCGTTATTGACTAAGATGTCTATTTTGCCGAAAGCCTCAATCGTCGCTTTTACAACGGCTTCTATGTCTTCAGGTTTTGAGACGTCTGCTACTTTTGCCAATACGTTAAAGCCCTTGGCTTGGAATTCTTCTAGAGTGGGTTTTAGCCATCTTTCTCGTCTGGCACATATCATCAAGCTAGCACCAGCCTCTGCCAAGCCCTCTGCTATTTCCTTTCCTAATCCTCTACTGGCTCCCGTTACGATGGCTACTCTACCAGTCAAATCAAATAATTCGCGTACACTTTTCACCATATTTTTCAGACATTTTAACTTTTATCGCCTTTTCATGGCAAACGAATTACGCCTGCTTTAATGCCTAGTCTTTCTTTTGCTGTTTCAATTCGAGGAGTTTCGTCGTATCTTCGGTGACACTAGCGGGAGTAATCAATTCGCTAGTATCAGCCTTAAATTCCAGGCTTTTCTGATAAGGTATTCCCTGATCAAGCGATTCAGGGGACATGGCTGAGGGAAAAGAAGGGGCGTTTGGGAAATTTTCAGATTTATCCTCAAACATTATTGCGTAGATGATTCGAAGTATTCCACCAATGAAAAGAATCAAAGCAGATGATGGAATTAGTATTTCACCTAATGATGTATCTCCTAACAC
>CAZALE010000001.1:498315-602907 GCA_964486055.1 uncultured Blastocatellaceae bacterium | reverse complement strand
AATTTCTCAGTGTAATTATTCAGTCTGTTACATTCTTCATCTATCACCAGAAGCATTTCGTACTTAGAACGCTCATCCAATAAGATTTCTCTTTTTAACTCGCTTATCAGAGTTGTGACAGAAGCCTTGATTGATGTCAGAGGAGTCCTTATATCATGAGTAACTGCGTCCAGAAGAGCTGATTTAAGTTTTTCACTACGGCGCAAGGCCTCCGTCTGACTTGCCTGCTCGAAAGCATCACGTAACTCTTCATAAAGTCTCTCGATTTCACGCTTGCTAGCTTCAGCCTCTCTAGCCCGTCTTTTAACCCGAGCTGATAATTGTCCCACTGTTAATGCAACCACCAAGAAAACAAATAAAGCCACCCAATTCTGTGGATCAGCTATTGTAAGCGTACCTATGGGTGGAAGAAAAAAGTAATTAAAGCATAGCATTGCAACTATAGAAGCTAGAAATGCAGAAGTACTCCCCGCAAAAATTGCAACGAATAGTATGACTAAAACCATTATTAAGCCTACGCTCGTTGAATTAATATGCGTGCTTAACGAAACGAGTAGCAAAGTCACTGCAAGGACACTTAAAGCAGCAAGCAGGTGATTTAAGAAGCGCTCTAAGTAAGGTTTCATTCATGAATGATTATCGAGCATGTGAAACAATAGCTCAATCCTTGGCAGGTCAAATTTCATTCTTAATCTGTCTCATTGTTTTGCTTATCATTTTTGCTCTCTTTTTCATTGTTCTGCCCTTGATCTTTGTATTTCTCCTGACTTTTGTTCTTATCAAGAGCCTTATTTTTATCTACGTCCTTACTTTTATCCAAATCTTTGCCTTTATCTGGGTCTTTTTCCTTATTCTTCTGTCTGAACTTGATCTCTCGCTTGTGCTTCATCTGCATCTGCTTATAAACCGCTTGAGATCCCGTGTTGGAGTGGGAAGAATTCGTCACTATAGTTTCAATCGTCGATGTAGAAAGGAAACTAAAGGTAGCATATATCGAAAGAATAAAAAATAAGCAAAGGAAAACTAAGAGCCAAAATACTCTTTTACCATTAACTTCAATCATAGCCCGAACCTCCTCTAGAGTTAAACAAAGAGCGAAGCAAGAATGCTTCGCTCTTTGCGGTGAGGGGCTTGGCACTACCCTTTTCAGACTCACTTTCGGCTTTGGCGTTATGAGGAGGGAGTTTGGCTTTTTGTTTCATTCTTCTTGGTGCTATTCTTCTTTCCTTTCTTGTGATGCTTTCTGTGATGCTTCTTATGAGTCTTAGATTTTTTGGTTTCCTTCTTAGTGGTTTGTTGATTTTGTTGATTATCTTGGCTCAAACCAGAAAAGGCTAGCGAAGATCCACTCACCGCAATTCCGAGCAATAAAGCTAAAAACAATGTAACTAATCTCTTCATATTCTTTCTCCTTTAGTTTTCAATTTTCTTTCGGATCGAGAAGTTTTTCTTCTCTTTCCGTAAATAATCCCTAGCGAGAAGTGTGCCAGGCATATGAGTTAAGTTAAGTTCAATATTTACCGATACTTGGCATGAAACCTACATACTTCATACCTGTGGCAATCTTGCTTCCCAATGCAAAGCTGACACAAGCCCGACTTGAAAATGCATGAACTCGAACTAAGAAATTTTGCGTGCTGGTTGAGTATGACTGAGAGCTACAATTTGCCTTGTTTGACGTTTCATCATCGATTATTCCGCCAAGGACCGTGGACTTAATGGCAGATAAAAAGGTTGTGATAATCTGAAAATTTTTGTTACAAAAGGCTTGCGCTTATACTATAATTGTTTGCGCGAAAAACCAACAGGAGTGGATATATGAAATTTGAATATACAGGAAGGCATATTGAAGTCACACCAGCTATTCGTTCTCACGTGGAGAAACATTTTGAAAGATTAAAACATTTATTCAATGGTCAGGAAGTTAAGGCACACGTGATAATTGAAGTAGTCCGAGGGCGTCATCGTGCTGAGATTATTTTAAAATGGCGTGATCATCTTCTGACTGCTACATCTACTCTCTCTGATATGTACCAGGCATTATCAAAAACTATCGAAAAGCTAGAAAAACAAGCACTGAAACTCAAAAATAAAGTGATTGACAAGCATCATAAAGCCAAAAAAACTAGCCAGGTAGCACCACGCGAAGAAGTTACCCCAGCTCCGGTCAGTCCTAAAATCATAGAAACCGATAGTTATGCTATCAAACCATTGACCTTACAGGAGGCAATTCTCGAGCTCGAATCAGGCGATAATCAGTTTTTAGTGTTTCGCAATGCCAATGATCATGAAAAGATAGCCGTGATTTATCGGAGAAAAGACGGCAACTATGGTCTCATTAAACCTTGATAATTCGAATGACAAACAAAATCCAAGTATATCGGTAGCTAACTTTGTAGAAAAAGCTCCGGCTGAATTAGCTTTAGAGGTTTTAGCTGGAAAAAGCGTTTTATCCGATAAGAAAATAACATCTGCACGGATACAGAAATTGGGTTTAGCGCTAGCTGGTTTTAGTCATTATATTCATGAAGGAAGAGTTCAGATTGTAGGACAGAGCGAGATATCCTATTTGGAGCAACTGCCAAGGCAGCAACGAATAGATGCAATAAAAAATCTGGACCTTGAAAAGATAACATGTATTTTGATAACAAAAAAACTGGAACCACCATCTGAACTAATCGAAATTGCCGAAAAAATAAAGCTTATAGTACTCAGAACTCCTAAAGTAAGCTCCCAAGCCATCAGCTTAGTTTCAGATTTCTTGCAAAAGGAATTAGCGCCGCAAACCATGCTTCATGCAGTTTTATTAGGCATGTATGGTTTGGGTGTATTAATAAAAGGTAGTTCGGGCATTGGCAAATCTGAATGTGCGCTGGATTTAATATCCAGAGGACACCAATTGATATCTGATGATGTAGTGATCGTAAAGAGAATCGGAGATCATCTTGAAGGATCCTCACCAGAGTTAACCTTTGAATTGCTCGAAATAAGGGGCCTTGGGATAATCAATATTCGAGATCTCTTTGGTGTCTCAGCAATCGGCAAGCAAAAGAGCATAGATTTGTGTATCGAACTTAAGGATTGGGATGAAGTGGAGGAAATAGAAAGATTGGGTGTAGAAACTCAAGAGGAAAAGATATTCGACTTAAGCATCCCAAAATTCGTATTGCCCGTTAGTCCAGGCCGAAATCTTTCGACATTAGTAGAGACTGCAGTTAAAGTGCACTTGTTGAGATTAAAAGGTTATGACGCCGCACAAAAGTTAATAGAAGCACATACAAAACAACTCTCTTCCGGCTAATCCTATTCGCTAGCAAGTCGTATTGCTCTAGCTCAGAGCTATCGCAAAAATATTTATCAATATTCCGCCAGAATTTATGTTTTGTCGGATAATACAGCTTGATATCCATCTGGATACTGAAAAAATCACACTCTTCATTAACAGACAGCTTCAGGTATTCTACCATTATAAAAACGAGTCAAGCTGTGTAAGAACCGTGGTTAAAATTTAAGATAAAAGTTCGAAGCGTTGAGGATTTGATTTTTTAGGCTTAGATTGTCAATCTGTAATTAGAGCTCTTCGAATTCATCTTTACAGAAATTAATGAGAGAAAACTCACCAAGCAATAGGTTTATCATCATAACAGGTTTATCGGGTTCAGGAATGTCCTCAGCAACTAACGCTTTCGAAGACCTGGGTTATTTCTGTGTCGATAACTTGCCGATAACTTTACTATCTCAATTTACGAAATTGCTCTTACAAGGCGATGAAGATAGACCATCTTTGGAAAAAGCAGCGCTGGTCATAGACATTCGAGAACGCCACTTCCTCTCAGATTTTGAACAAGAAATTGAGAAACTACAAAAAAAAGGATTATGTCCTTTCATCTTATTTTTTGAGGCATCCGACGATGTGCTGATGCGACGCTTTTCTGAGACTCGACGTCCACATCCTTTTGATAAGGGACAAGGACTGAAAGAAGCGATAAGGGCAGAAAGAGAAGCAATGCAAAAGGTCAAGCAACGGGCTGATCTGATAATTGATACTTCGGAACATACCGTGCACAGTCTGCGCAAGTTTCTGCTGGAAACATTTCGACAACACGACAAAGAAGTTTCTCTTAGAGTAGAAATAGTAAGTTTTGGACATAAGTACGGATTACCTACACGTTTAGATTTGCTCTTCGATGTTCGACATCTACCAAATCCATACTTTATACCGGAATTAAGAGCATTACCTGGTAATGATCCTAAGGTTATTGAGTTTCTAGATAAAGAGCCCCGAGTACAGGAAACATTACAGAAGTTTTTAGATTTGGTTGAATACCTTTTGCCACAGTATAAAGAAGAAGGTAAATCCTACGTTACTATTGGGATTGGCTGTACGGGTGGAAGACATCGTTCAGTCAGGATAGCAGAGGCAATGGCTGAAAAACTCAGGGTACAAGGCTACGAAGTCATGGTCTCCCATCGTGATATCCTCAAATAATCAGAAAAACTTTAACATTTACGCTTAACCAAGCACTTTTAGCAAATCTCGTACTAACTTCCGAATTTGAGATGAGAAATAATACGCTGTTTTTTCTAAACCTAGAATCATTAAAGTAAAGATTCTAAAATCCGATGCTGCCTAGAATTGTCTGACCGAAACTGTGATAAAGACAAAAACTACGGCTAATGAACTCTTTAATGATTAACTCGACAGCTAACATATCATCAGAAGCCCTCAACTAGCAACGACATATCTCAGATCTCTAGCCCCAGACTCAGAAACTTATTAATAATCCTAGCCGGTTATTTATCAGCAAAGTAGAACGGACGATGCTGAACTACATATTCTTTATCATCAAAAACTCCGTCACCATTGACGTCTACCTTTATCTCAATTTTATGTCGCTTACCATCTTTGACGTTTTCTCCCGGATCAAAGGCTAAACTATACTGATTCCGCAATAGAGCGTTTATTGATTCAAGGATGCTTGGTATTTCAGACTCGAAAGTCATAGGGAAATATTGGCCGCCTGATTCCTTCGCAAAAGTGTTGAGAGTGTTCTGAGCTTGCAGAAAGGTGAGTCTTCCGGGCATTCCAGAGATACTGTCAGTAGCTCCTAGATATGGCTCATAGAGTTTGTAGAACATGTTGGCCGTGCCTATGACATATATAGGAATCCCTGCACGCTGAATGCCTTTTCTTACTTCGTCATAACTGGTTCTGCTAAATGTGTCTATACCAGAGGCTACCAAAATGATAGCTTTACGCTTTGCCTTTACCGCTACCATCCCAGAGTACTCCGTGTTTTCCTCTTTAGAGTTTTCCAAAACTACAGATTCGGCTTTTCCGCCGTAAAGCGTGAATTGTACAGCATCAAATAAATTGTTTTCTCGAAAGGCTGGAAAATTTCTTAACAATAAATCAACGGTCGCCCGCAGCTTTCTGGAGTCATTAGTGAAATCAACAATCGGTGTTGGTCGCATGTCGAAAGCTATAACACAGGCGTAGTCGTCTGGTGGCTTTATGAATCGAGACAGGAAATAAGCAACAGGACGGATTACTTCATACTTACCTGGCTCTAAACCTCGACTTCCATAATAGCCGAAAACCTCAGTCCACTTGCTATATTCAACCACTAAGGCTACAGTTATTGGTGATTCTGGATTGGAAAAGTTAACTATCTCTTTGCGGACCCCATTATCGAAAACCGCGAAGTTCTCCTTCTTTAATCCTGTTATTATCTGCCCACTTTTCTTGTTATAGACGACAGCGTCAACGTTCACAAGTTTAGTCTCAACTCTAATCACACCTTTCTCCTCAACAGCTTTTTTCTCTTCCTCCAGACGCTTTCGCTCCTCTTCCTCACGCTTCAACTCTTCCTCAGATTTAGTTTCAACACGAGGGTTTTTCTTCTGGTTGCCTTTGCCCGGCTCAGGTCGCTGAGGTTTAGCCTGCGAAAAAACATCGGTAACCAAAATAAAATTAACGCAGCCCGCAATCAACAAGCACAATAGAAAATTCAAAATTAAACGCATAAGATTTCTTCTCCTAAATTTCGGATCTTTGATTAGCCCTGACACTAACTTAGATTGATTCAAATTTACTTTGGTTTATTCTATGGTTCAACTTCTACAATAACATCAAAAGCTCCGGAATTATCATCAAGATTGCCCTCATTGACCCCTAAGAATAGAGTACCCTCTCGCTGAGCAATGAATTCATTTTGAGCTCCGATAAAGATAAAATCGTTGTTGTCGTCACCGATCACAGCTATTAGCGCTCCTGTTGGCGCGTCAGGTATGAGTTTCTCTGGATCAGGCAAGGTTTTCATTCCTTCAGGACTGCAGAACTTCCCTCCACCTAAATAAATTTGACCTTTTCCAGTTACGCGGATTTTCTGTCCTTTTCTAACAACCAAACCAGCATTCGTCCAACCATTTGCCGTATTGTCCGCCAAAACCTTGACGTTTATTTTTATGGTTTCTTTGACCTTCGGACTCTCCTTGACTCTGATGTTGCTATCCGCGGTAAGCGGATCACTTTTTACCACTGTGACCTTACTTGACGCATTTAAAGTACCTTGCTGATCCTGATCTTTAGGGGTATTAGGTTTAGGATTCGTGTTTTCATCTGTAGTTACCTGATAATCATTAGAGTCAAATTCTATCGATTCTACCTCCTCAACAAAAAAAGTCATTCGCCTAGCCCTAGCTCCTGTGCCTATTATCACTATAAACTGTCCATCACGAAAGCCTATTACCTTACCTCTTATGACGCTACCATCTTTCAACTTGATAGTATCAGCAATAGCAAGTGCGCACAGCGCCATTACTATCACAATAATCGATAAAAACCTGAAAGACTTCATACTCCCTCCAATGCCTTATGTTTTTTACTAATGTACTGATAATTCGAACCCTACTTGTAGGCTGTTTCTTGAAAATAGCTTGCCCGTGTTCAGAAAGATTATACACAAAAATCCGAAGCTTTGTTAAAGTAAAAGTTTCTCGAGTGACAATCAATTATCTCTCTAAGCGCAGGCAGGCGCCCTAAAAGACTTCCACGGCTGTCAGAATTGCAATCAAAAAGTCATTAAATCTACAATCTATTTATGCCTGAGATCGAGAATTTGTGGGAAGGTAGATTCACTGAAAAACTTCAAAAAGAGTTCGAGGAATTTAATCGCTCTTTTAAGTTCGATAGACGTTTATTCGAAGCCGATACAAAGGCAAGCATTGCTTACTGCAATGCTCTATTCGAGGCGAATCTGATAAGCAAAGCAGAAAGGGAAAAAATAAATGGTGCCCTTACTACCTTACTCAAGCGAGCCAAGTATAACCATGATTTTTTCGATGAAATGGAGGCTGAGGACGTACATAGCTTTATCGAGGCTAAATTAATTCAACTAGTCGGCGATGCTGGCAGAAAGCTTCACACTGGTAGAAGTAGAAATGAACAGGTCGCTACTGCGTTCCGCATATGGCTTCGTGATAAATTATCCGAGCTAGATTTAGGTATAAAAGAATTACAAATTGCGCTGATTAAATCCGCCGAAGCAAACATCGATGTTATAATGCCTGGTTACACACATCTGCAACGAGCTCAGCCTATACTCTGGGCGCATTGGTGCCTTGCATATTTTGAGATGCTACGAAGAGATCGCCAACGCTTCAGCGAGAATCACCAGAGAATAAACATTTTACCTTTGGGTTCAGGTGCGCTAGCCGGCACTAGCTATGAGATTGACCGAGAAAAACTAGCAAATGAGTTGGGTTTTAAAACTATAACGAGAAATAGCCTAGACGCAGTCAGTGATAGGGATTTCGCAATAGAATTTTTATCAAACTGCTCACTGCTGATGATACATCTATCGAGATTTGCTGAGGACCTAATTCTCTTCTCGTCACAGGAGTTTGATTTTGTGGAGCTATCAGACGCGATTGCAACTGGATCGAGTCTAATGCCTCAGAAAAAGAATCCAGACGCTTTGGAATTAATCCGCGGAAAAACTGGGAGAGTCCTTGGTAATCATTTAGCCTTGCTTACAGTCTTAAAGGGGTTACCTTTAGCCTACAATAAAGATATGCAAGAGGACAAAGAAGCGGTCTTTGATTCATTTGACACTGTAACAGCCTGTGTGACAGTAGCGCGCATCGTGATTGAAAACCTAAGGCTCAAGAAAAATAGAATGTTAGAGGCAGCAAATCATGGTTATCTCAATGCCACAGATCTTGCAGACTACATGGTCAACAAAGGTATTCCGTTCAGAACTGCGCATAATATAACGGGGAAAATTGTTTTATATTCAATGCAAATCGGTAAAAAACTAGAAGAATTGACTTTGGAAGAAATGCGAAAATTTTGCGAGTTAATCGAGGAGGATGTTTTTCAATACATAACACTAGAGAACTCTTTATCTAGAAAAACTGCAATAGGTGGCACAGCACCAGAAAGAGTAAAAGAAGCAATTGAAATGATAAAAAAAGAGCTGGAGACTGAGTTACGAGAAGAGAATCACGAGAGCGAAGCTAGTTCAGAATAACAACTCACCACGCGAATTTTCCAGATCCTTGTGATCGAGAGAAAAATGTTTTAGGGCTGATTCTAATCAGCACTTATAATCTTTACTATAGTTTCCTTCCTTATTCGACGAGGATATCTGTCCGGCGGAACTTGAGGATGCCTCCAAGCATCGAGATGCCCTACCTGATGAACACATTGAATAGTGCAGGTAGGTGCACACCATTTTTCTGTAAAATATTCTCTGCGCATGTCCTCCTCTGTGTATTCATACAATGATATCCCGGGAGTTCCACGTTGCTGAGAACACCAATGAACCAAACCATCTTCACATATGTACAGATAACGCGCGCCGGCGCGACAGCGCCATTTATACTCTTTGCCCTCAACTAAGTAATCCTGAAACCAATTCCAACGGGCATAGCTTCTCGTCCCTAATGCTTTTATCTTTCTATAGACCTCTTTTTCACGCTCACTTAAAGGTTTCAATAATCCCATTTCGTCATGAATTACACCAACAGTAGAAGAAAAGCCCAGCTCTCTAGCTCTTTTTGCTATAACTAAAGCATCCTCTGGGTTTTTTACTCCGCTACCTATTACAGAGTTTATATTCACCTTGAATTTAGCATAATTGCGAAGATTAACAAGCTTCTTATCCAATACTTTTAAGCTTTTTTTCGACACCTCGTCTGGATTTACATTATCGATCGAGATTTGTAGATAATCTAACCCAGCTTCATTTAGTTTCATTATTTTCTCTGGTTGGAAATAGTAACCGTTGGAAATGAGCCCGGCGATCATACCGTGGTGACGAATTCTGGCTATGATGTCGTATATCTGGGGATGCAACATCGGTTCTCCGCCACTGATCGTAACTACCGAAGTGCCAAGCTGAGCCAACCTATCGATTCTTCGAATCATTTCATCGATGGGCACTGGCTCACTAGTTTTGTCGTATTCGTTACAATAAGCACAAGAGAGATTACAACGTCGCATCGGCACAATATGTACCAATACTGGATGCTTCGTTGAGACAAATGCCCTAACGGTGTGCTTCACCCCACGTAGAAATCTACTCCAACCACTCGCCTTCGGCATAACGTTTTAATTATAGGATTTCTCGAGCAAAAATAGAAATTAACCTCTTATGGGCTTTATATTAGCTGGATACTTGATTTCAAAATCCGCACCATTCAAGGTTATGTTTTTTTGGATATCATACAACAAAATCGTTGTGGTATCACCATTGTTCTCTACCACACGTGCCTGCCTAGGCATACCGTCAACATCAACCCATAAATAAGCCGATTTATAGTTAGTCGGCTTCTTAGGTATCAGTTCCAGATGCCACGTCTCAATATCTCCGCGAATCTTCTCTTTACCTAAGTAATTAACCGTGTAATTCGCTTTCAATTCTTGTCGTGACATGCTTACGAAGCTAAGTGCATTTCCAACTTTTGCGTTGTTACGAGCCTCATCAGTCTTACCCACATAAACCTGATTGAGCCGTGGGCGATAAAGTGTATACGTATTTCCTATGACTGAAATCTGTTCGACGACAGGTTTAGTCCAGTCAAGACGAATATACATGGATCGCTTCGATGTCTTTGGCAAATATTTGACAACACCTTCTGTAACATCCGTTTCATCTAACTGAGCATTATACTTTTCCATTATTACTTTTGCTTGAAGCGAGGTTAAGGCTTTATGATGTTCATCCATGCGCTTTAGGATTTCATTCAGAAGAAGCTGTGCGTTCGCTTGACTCGCAAATATAAAGGCAAAAAATAATATGAATAAAAGTGTCTTTCTCATACGGCATTATGACGAGTAAAAAAACTTAAAAGGTTTGAAATCATTTAATATCGACTTCGTAAAATATTTCACCCTTTTCGTTACGTAGCTCTTTCAACGAAATTACCTCAACATTTGGATCGGCAGTAATTTCACGAATCCTTCTCTCTATCTGCTGTTTTTCTGATGAGATATCTGATTGTTTGACAATTACTTTTCTAGTTGCAACGGGCGTTTTGTGTTCTCTTTCAAACCAGCTTTTCGGGGTTAAAAATATGAAGGCGATTATCAAGGCACAGAGTAGATCATACTGCCAAGTTCCACGCTCATATTCCCAGAGAACTATCTTCTTCAAGGACATACTTTGCTTGTATCAGCTACAATCCTTCCATCACGCATTTTTATTATTCTATGACAAAATGCAGCGGCTTCTGGATTATGAGTTATCATAACAATGGTCTGACCAAACTGCTGATTTAATTTTTGAAACATCTCTAAAACAATCTTGGAGTTCTCAGAATCTAAATTACCTGTCGGTTCGTCAGCTAAGATTATCGCAGGTCTATTGATCACAGCTCTAGCTAGAGCCACACGTTGCTGCTCACCACCAGAAAGCTCCATAGGTTTATGATGCATCTTGTCCTCGAGCTGAAGAAGTCGTAGAATCTCTCGACGTCTAGAATCATCGCGATTGCCGTTACCACTGTAAATTCGCTCGGCTAATCTTAAATTTCCTTCAGCTGTCAGAGTCGGAAACAGATTGAATCTTTGAAATACAAATCCGATTTTGCGTCTTCTAACCTCAGTCCTTGCAGAGTCAGACATTGAAGAGATATCTTCTCCATCAATGAGAACCTTTCCATCAGTAGGAGTTAGAAGCCCACCCATTATATGAAGCAACGTTGACTTTCCGCATCCAGAAGGCCCCATGATTGCAACCAGCTCACCCTCTTTTATTTCGAGCGAGATTCCGTGCAAAACTGGAGTTTCGAGTTTACCCACTCTGTAGCTTTTTCTCAAATTTATGGTTTGCAAAATCGTTTTCATTTTTGTTTTGAGTGCAACTCAGCAAGCTTTCTGTCAAGATCAATTTCAGGTAGATTCCAACGATTACGCAACTCAAATGCAGTTTGAGGATATGTCTTTCCAATTGACACATTTGCTGGATCCTGATAACTCAAGCTCATTTTGTATTTCTCTTTAGGTCTAGTCACCTCTATACGCAGAGGAATGTTGGTATATTCAGAGGATAAATTTCCTTCCTTCCCGTAGACTATATCCGATTCTAGTCGTCCCTCATAATCAAAGATTTGCTGACGCGCAAGGCGAATACCGCCTACACGATCGAACCAAAATCTCCTTGCAAGCCTCATGCTCCCATCAGCGTTACTTTGAAGTTCATCAAGTATATAGTAACCCCGCAAAACCCAACGCAACGGGGATTTCTTATCAGCACTGAGATCAAATTCCTCCTGAAAAATCTCACTTTGCACGTATGAATTCTCCTTGCTGACGGGACGAACGAGCATGGCCTCAGTAAAGTGCTGAGGGCGTAAATTTGCAAAGGCGTTTATATTCTTCCTCAGCAGTTTGCCATCTTCTAGCTTTTCCAACTCTCTACTCAATTCTGCATAATCTTTATCGTTACTTCCACAGATGAATCTCCTGTACCGACCATCTCCACCATCATTCAGAACAGCCACGCAAAACTTAGTGCCATTTGAGGTCATTTGAGCTATGTCAGTTCTCAAAACAGGCAGCTGAACCTTAAGCATAATGTTTGCTGGCCGCTGAACTACAATCTCTCCATCGGCTGATCTATATTTTTCACCTATACCAACCTCTGCAAAAGAATTGTCTTCAAACTTTAGGTCAACTCGAGCCCTCATGGAGCTTATACGAGCAAGACGATCGATCTCAGCAAGCAATCTATCTTTAGTAGCATCTTCAGTTCTCAAAAGTATCGGTCTTTCAACCTTTTCCTTAGGAGAAATACATGCAACTGAAAAAATGACGAATAAAACCAGAATATCTAAAACAGCTCTTCTCATCATTAAATTCTGATAGCGAAAAATTGATTGTGATTTTCAATTGTTTACTGAGCTATGAGCACAATTTTAAATCAGATGATGTAATAAAAGTTAGACATATGGTACCCAAATGAGCTGAAACCATAGCTCAGAAATGTAAAAATCAATCAAATCTGTCAACCTATCTCTACTGTAAGTCATTAGTCTGTACCCAAAACTACTTCTCAGAGATTTACGTTCGACAATGCCTCTACATGCAAAAGTTGATAATAACAAACCAATCTTCTAAAAAGCAAAGATGCTTGCAAATGGGCTAGCATTTGCAAGCATGTTGTTGAGACGAAAATTAAACTGACACTATTTTCCAATCACAGATCGAGTTAGATAATCTTGCATGGTAAACGCAAACATTATGGCAAGCCAAAAGAACCCACCCACGGCTGTTAGCCAAATAAGCTTCGATTGCCATCTGACATGCATGAAATACAAAACCACGAAGCTCATCTTCGTAAATGCAATCGCCAAAGCAACTAGTGTATTAGCGCCTGGAAAAATCCAATCTAAATCTCTAAGTGCAACTAAATAGGTCAAGATGGTGCCAATCACTAAAATCAGAAACACCATGAGATAGCCTGGAATACCGATGTGCAACTCATCATGATGATTATTAGTAGCCATTAGTGTCCACCTCCGTGTAAAAAGTGCCTTCCAAGCAGATATAGCAATGGGAATAGGAATATCCATACGATATCGACGAAGTGCCAATAAAGTCCAGAGATCTCAACTGGAGAGTAATATTCCGCGGAGAAAGTACCCTGCCAAGCCTTCCATAAGAGCCAAGACATTATCATCAATCCTATGACCATATGCAGGGCATGAAGTCCAGTCATCGCAAAATACAACCAGTAAAATATGCGAACTTTATCCTGAAACAGTTTGGGATCAAATTCCTTGGTTGTGGGGTTAAAATATCCTATCTCTTCGGCTTTAGTTAACCATCCTTGTTTCTTAGCGAGCATTACCAGATCTTCACCACCATAATGCCACTGAAAATCTCCATTCTCGTTCAGATAGGGTTTCTCATGAGAGTTTGAATGCTCAGTTGTGTGATCGTCTCCATGTGACCGCTTTGATTCAGCAGAGACCTTAGTTTCTAGGGTAGCGGCTGCCATCTCTTGCCTTGGGGTTTTCTTGTTCCATCCTGTCACCGGAATTAAACCATGATTATACTTATCCGTGTACTCAATGACCTTAACCCCAAGAAACACGGAGCCGAAAAACATTGTGAGTAGAATCATGACAACTTGCATAACTCTGTTGCTTTTCTGAGCATAGTATACAGTTAGAGCCATCGTGAGACTGCTAACTATCAGAACCAATGTATTTAAACCACCCCAGAAAGCATCTAGATGATTACTGCCAGCAGCAAATGCCATCGGATAGCGGGAACGGTAGACGAGGTAAACTGTAAATAGTCCACCAAAAAACATTATTTCTTGTACTAAAAACATCCACATGCCGATGGTGACGGATTCCTGCTGCTGTTGCATGTCATTGAACTGATGTTGAAGACCCTTTTGATGGTATCCTTTATGAGTATCAGCCATTTTTTCCTCTCTACTTCTGCAAAGTTTAGTCTATCTACAAAAAGATTGATCTCACATTTGCCAAGGTTATTAAATAAAACCTGATAAGTGTAAAACCTCTGAGAAACTACGATTGAACCGTCGCAAGTTCTCGCTTTGCTTTTTCTAAATCCAAACCGTTTTCATCACTGAACTCATATGCATCCCAGGTAACCACTGGTGCTTCTTCGAAGTTTTCCGTTGGAGGCGGAGAGGATGTTCTCCATTCTAGCCCGGGTAAAAGCCATGGATTAGCCGGGGCTTTTTTACCCCATATCAAAGAGTGTGTCAAGTAAATTACAGGTAACAACAAACCAACACCTAAGACAGAGGCACCCGCAGTCGAGAAAATATTTAGAACTTGTAATTCTGGGGCATAAGAGGCGTATCTGCGCGGCATTCCCATATAACCAAGTATAAACTGTGGGAAGAAGGTTAGGTTAAATCCGATGAAAACCAACATGGCTGAAATCTTGCCCCAGAATTCTGAATACATTTTGCCAGTCATTTTTGGCCACCAGTAGTGCAAACCACCTAGGTAACCAAGCACTGTTCCACCAACCATTACGTAGTGAAAGTGTGCTACAACGAAGTAAGTATCGGTGAGATGCACGTCCAAACCCATCGAACCTAGGAAAAGCCCGGTTAGTCCTCCAATCAAAAATAAACCTATGAAGCCTAGAGCATATAGCATGGGCGTTTCGTATGAGACATGCCCCTTATATAACGTCGCAGTCCAGTTGAAAACTTTTATTGCCGATGGCACCGCTACTATCATCGTCAGTAAAGAAAATACCAATCCAGCATAGATCGACTGCCCACTTACAAACATGTGATGACCCCAAACTAAAAATCCAAAGACAGCTATAGCTATGGACGAAAAGGCGATGAACTCGTAGCCAAAAATTTTCTTTCTAGAAAAGTTAGATATGAGCTCAGATATAACTCCCATACTGGGAAGAATCATTATGTAGACGGCAGGATGAGAATAAAACCAAAACAGATGCTGGAATAGTATCGGGTCTCCACCGATGCTAGGATCAAATATGCCAATCTTCGCTATTCTTTCTAAAGCCACTAGCAAAATGGTTATGGCAATTACGGGGGTACCTAGTATCATGACGAGACTCGTAGCGTAATGTGCCCAAACAAATAATGGAAGCCTAAACCAAGTCATGCCTGGTGCACGCATTGTATGGATGGTTACAATAAAATTCAAACCCGTTAGAATTGATGAAAATCCATTGATAAAGATACCCAAACCTGCAGCAACAACATACGTGTTAGAGAAGGTCGTGGAGTAGGGAGTATAGAAGGTCCAACCTGTATCGACACCACCTTGAATAAGTGCCCATAGAGTAATTATGCTTCCTAGCCAATAGATATAAAGGCTGAGTAGATTTATGCGAGGAAATGCCAAATCCTTAGCGCCTATCATGATTGGGATCATGAAGTTCCCCAAGATAGCCGGTATAGCAGGAATCAGGAAAAAGAACACCATTATGATTCCATGATGAGTGAAAACTTTATTATAAGTGCCGGTCTCGAATAGGTCACTCTGAGGAGTTAATAGCTCTAATCTTATTCCGGCTGCATAAATACCACCGAGTAAAAATAATATTGAGACACTTATAAGGTACATTATGGCTATTCGCTTATGATCTTTTGTAAAAAGCCACGACCATATGCTGTAACCGTTATTCAAATAGTTAATCTTTGTTTCCTTAGCTGTAATTTCGACGTTTTCCATAAAACTACCTCCCTATTTCGACATGTTGCTGGCTGTTTCATTTCCCAGCGATTTTATGTACGCCACTAGAGCAACGAGCTGCTCTTCAGTGACCTGACCTTTGAAAGTCGGCATTATAGGCTGATAGCCTTCTACTATCTGCCCCTGTGGATTTAATATTGAATTACGTATGTATTCTTCATCAGCAACAACAGTCTGGCCATTGGTTAACTTTACTTGTTTTCCGAAAATTCCAACCAGGCTAGGTCCTCTACCTTGATTAGTCTGCTGATGACAAGATGCACATCCTAACTTAGCTTCGAACAATTCTTTTCCTGCTTGAGCAGGAGTTTGATTAGATACATTTCCCGCTAGCCAATTTTCGTAGTCTTTTTGTTCCATTACATAAACCCAACCACCCATACCAGAGTGATTCAATCCACAATACTCAGCACAATATAAATGATATTTACCTGGTTTAGTGGCTTCAAACCATAGAGTTGTATATCTCCCAGGAACAACATCAGCTTTGGTACGGAAAGCAGGAATATACAAATCATGCAGTACATCCTCAGTTGTCATTATCAGCTTTATCTTTTGTCCGACCGGAACATGTAACTCATTGATCTCCCTCTGACCGGTGGGATGCTGGAACTTCCACATCCATTGCTTTCCGACCACATATATCTCCATTGCATCTTTCGGAGGCCTATACTGATTGTAATAAACTATCGCACCCCCAAGAAA
The DNA here is from genome assembly GCA_964486055.1 of uncultured Blastocatellaceae bacterium. Taxonomy (GTDB): domain Bacteria; phylum Acidobacteriota; class Blastocatellia; order Pyrinomonadales; family Pyrinomonadaceae; genus J014. Next base: position 586,470 of record CAZALE010000001.1, on the reverse strand, counting down.
GATAGTCATTGCGATGAAGAAAGGAATTGCGGTCCACGTTGTCTCAAGTATCAGCGAACCGTGTATTTCAGCTCCATTCTGAAACTTTTCTTTTTCACGATATCGTACAGCGAAGTAAAATAGCAATGCTACTATCAGAATAGTGAAAAATACACTGATTCCTATCAGGTAAAAATACAGAGCATCAACTTCAGAGGCAAACGTGGACGCTCTCTCTGGAAATAATGGTACCCATGAATAATTTTGTTGCTGCATACCTTTTAAACCCGTTCAAATCTCATTTTAACTGAGGCGACTTGCTTCTTCTCCAAAAATAGAAGAACATACCGCCTAAACCGATCAAAGTCAGCACAGCACCAATTCTGATCGCTCTTAAAATCGCAAAACCATAGGTGCCGGTTGCTGGATCGTAATGATAACAATAAAGTAAAAGCTGATCTGTAATAGTTCCAACATGCCCCTCTGAGGCTTCCACTAAGGCTAATTTAAGATCACGCGGAGCATATTCTATTCCATAAAAATACTTGGAAACCTTACCATCTGGCGTTAATATTATTATCCCTCCGACGTGTGCAAATTGGTTTGTCTTCTCATCCCATCTGTATTTAAATCCTACCGCATCGGTTACTTTGTCAATTTCTTCCTGCTTACCAGTTAGAAAATGCCAGCCAAGTTCAGCTCCTTCGCGATTATAGCGCCTCAGATATGCTTCTTTCTTTTTCTGGGCAAGCTCAGCTATTTCATTTTCTCTAGCGTCAAAGCTAATAGCCAATACGTCAAAATCTTTGCCTGCATCGAGCGACAAGCCTTTCAAAGCTCCTGTCAATCCATTCAGAACTTCATTACACAGCATTGGACACTCGTAGTAGACAAGCGCCAAAATCACAGGTCTCTTCTTTCCAAAATACTCACTTAACTTAATAATTCTTCCTGTTTCATCTTTGAATTCTGCATCCAAAGGTAGCTGATTTCCAAGTTTTTGCTCTATTCCTACCTCTTTCAAAACTTTCGGTATACCTACGTTTTGTGTAGGATCATAATTCTTAGGGGCATACAGAGGCGAATTGTAATGTTGTTGCCCTTGACCTAAAGCAGAGAGTGCGGTCGTTACTACTATTATCGTTATCGCGGTTAAACCCTTTATGATTCTCATCGTCTTATCTCGTTAGCTAAGCGCCCTCCGCTAGAATATGAGATGATCCTTCTGGCTTTCTCATATTCTTCTTTCGATTTTTCATCGTTTCTTGATTTGATCAAGTCACTTTCTAGCAATTTATTCTTTGCTTCCTCGATAGGCAGCGTTACAACTGTCCCTGTCTTCGGATCTATCTGTCCTTTTTCTAATTCTTCTTTCCAAATTTTCTGTAATTCTCTCCACTCAGACTGAGGCGCCTTTAACTCTAAGCTTATTCTGCCATTTGGACCGTCAACGCCATGACCAGGCGCAGCCTGAAGTCTAGGCTCAGGTGGCAGGAATGCATTCGGATCTCGCTGCAATATCTCTTGTCTCAGAGGATTTACAGTATCTTTACTACTAGCAGCTTGCTTCTCCAGGAAATTTTCCAAAACGTACATTAACCAAAATGTGAATACTATGAGTATTGCAAGCCCTATGGCGAATATTATGATTCCCCGGGCACTTATGACATTTTGTTCGTATCCTTTTTCTAAAAACTTCTCTGCCATAATCAATCTCCTTTCTAATGCGCTTTTCCATGCTCGATCGCTGATTCCAAGAATGGATCATTCACAGGAACGAGAGGTCGCTTTTGTAGCTCTCCGAAGAAATACCACAACCAGAGTCCTCCAACTGCAAAAGGAGCTATGAAATCCATCCAACTCAGAGATTGCATCAGTGTTAGCTTTGCACCATGCGTGCTAATTCTCGGCGCTGGTCCTATTATGTAATATAGATCCACAAAGCGCATTAGAATAATGAATAAAGCCATCGTGGCTATCCATTTAGCATTACGTTTTACGTCCCTGGACAATAAAACAACGAATGGAAAAGCGAAGTGAAGCGTTATGAGAAGAACGCCTATGATGCCCCATCCACCTTCCATTCTTTCTATATACCAAAATGTTTCTTCCGGTAAATTACCAGACCAAATAATCAAAAACTGGGAGAAATTAAAATAAGCCCAAACCATCACAAACGCGAGAAGAAGTTTACCAAGATCATGAAAATGCCTTCGGCCCACAACTTGATTCAAAGGCTTTCGGAAAGACAACCAAGCTAATATCAGTATCGTGAATGCAAAGCTGGAAAGTCCCCAACCAGCAACAAATAAGAATCCCCAGATTGTAGAATAGAAATGAGGATCAAGAGTCATAACCCAGTCAATGGAAGCAAATGAGACTATGAGGATAAAGAAAACCATTCCTGGTCCACTAAATTGAGACGCTTTCTTAAGTAATTCCCAATCACCAGTCTCATCCATTTGCCTGGACCACTTGTTCAGTAAGTACATCATCAAGCCCAAAAGAGCGAAATAGACAATAGCTCTTATACTCCAAGCTGTCAGATTTAAGTATGGTGCACGATGTTCCAAGATTCTCTTTAGTGTTTCATCAGCTTGTTCTGAATGAGTCCATTCATACATTGATGTTGCTCCAAAAAAGATTGGTAGAAACATCAAGATTACTAGTGGGAGAGTCCTGGACGACGCTTCTATGATTCTTCTAATAACAACTCCCCATGCTCCTCCAGTCAAGTACTGTAATAACAATATGCCGAGTGATCCTATACTAAGGCCAGCCCAAAAAATAAAGCCCAATAGCCATGAACGTAGTGCCTGCTCCCTCATCTCCGGCGATATAATTGCCGAAATCAACAAAATTAGAGTCCCTATGCCGCCGACACCAAGCGCTATTCGCTGAAAATTCTTTATTTCCTCTGGGGCTTTGTAGTTCTGCATCAGCGATTTCCTCCCTTTTCATCATTTTTAGCGATCATTTTATTTTCTTGTGAGGTTGGCTTGCTTTGAGTTGGCAGAATTGGTTTCATACCGTTCGGATTCTGACTATACTGCAATGCACGTATGTAAGCTACTATTGCCCAGCGATCCGCAGGCTGTATTTGTGCGGCATATCCATTCATTCTGCCCCATCCATTGGTTATCACATCGTAAAAATGCCCTACGGGCGCGTTTCTAAGCCTATCATCATGATAAGTCGGAGGTTTTGTAAAACCACGCCTTACTATCATCCCATCTCCGTTGCCAGTAGGTCCATGGCATATTATGCAATAAATGTTATAACGCTCCTGACCACGGTCTATGAGTTCTTTTGTAACCGGTATGGGAAACTCTTCAATAGAATCTGGGAAGCTTGTAACAACTGTATTGCCCTGGGCATCAGTTGTCGTTTGCACCTGAACGCTGCTCACCATCTCTTTCTTACCTGTATAAAAAGCTTTATCTTCTCTTAAAAATCCACGTGGCACTACGCCCGACGGCAACTCCCGCGATGCTCTGCCATCATTAAAGAAATCACTTTTCTTGTATGGTTTATACTTCGGCTGATCCTGCATGTCGTAACGACATGAGGCTGTGAAAAACATGACAGCCAGGACCAAAATTAAGCTATTCTTCAACATCAAACACCTCCTGGGGATTGAGGCTTTCCATGAACTGCCTAGTCTTTTCATAATCAAATTTGGGATCACGACTTTCAATGAGTAGAAAAAATTTATCTCTCGATGCGAGAGCGAAGCGTGGAACATTGAAAACAGGATGATACGGCATTGGCAAACCATTCAAAAATAACATCCCAAAAACCGCCGTAAAAGCGGCAAATAGAATCGTTAACTCATAAGCAGGCGGAATGAAAGCCGGGAGGCTGAAGTGAGGTCTTCCACCAACTATTATCGGATAGTCCAAGACATGAGTGTAGTACTGCAAACCTAATCCAGTCAGTAAACCTAAGATGCCGCCACCAAAAACCAGAAATGGTAGGACAGAACGCCTGATGCCCAGTGCCTCATCTATTTCATGAATTGGGAATGGCGAAAAGGCATCGGTCTTTGTATATCCAGCATCGCGCACCTTCCTAGCGGCGTCGACTAATTCAGTAGGGGTATCGAATTCTGCCATTATTCCGTAAATCTTTTTATCGCTCATAAAACCTCCTAGTGGTGGCTGTCCCAGTCTTGCCGGCAGTCAAAGGAATTGGGTGAGCAATCCTTTTAACTGACCGCGGGCAAGCGGAAACAGCCTCAGGGTTGATCTATCTTTTCTCTTTCAACCTCATTGACTATCTCTTCAAAATCCTGGTGATGTCCATGCACATTGGCTTCTGGTAAAAGTGTTCTAACTTCAAATATCGAGATAATAGGCACAAAGCGCACGAAAAGATAGAACAACGTAAAGAAGAAGCCGATAGTACCAATGAACATCGACCAATCAAATATTGTCGGCGAATACATAGCCCAAGAGGAGGGCAGAAAGTCTCTGTGTAAGCTCGTAACTATGATAACGAAACGCTCTAACCACATTCCTATACTTACGATTACAGAGATGGTAAACAACCAGAATTCACTATGACGAAAACGCTTAAACCAAAGCAATTGAATCGAAATACCATTGCATAAGATCAAAAGCCAGTAAGACCACCAATATGGTCCGTGCCAAATTCGGTTATATATCATGAAGTATTCATACTGTGAGGCACTATACCAACCGAAGAATGCTTCCATCGCATAACCGTAGCAAACGATCAAACCTGTAGCTAGCATTATTTTCCCCATGTAATCCAGATGAGCCGGTGTAATGAAATCTTTCAGGTTATACCAGTGTCTCAGAGGGATTGCCAGTATTAACACCATTGCGAAACCAGCGAATATAGCACCTGCAACGAAATAAGGAGGAAATATCGTAGCATGCCATCCAGGCAATTGGGATACGGAGAAGTCAAATGAAACTATTGAGTGAACAGAGAGCACTAGAGGAGTTGAAAGTCCCGCTAAGAGCAGATAAGCGATTTCGTAACGATGCCAATGGCGCGCAGAACCACGCCAACCCCATGATAAAATCCCATAAATGATCTTGAATATCTTGCTTTTTGCACGATCACGAAGCGTCGCGAAATCTGGGATCAATCCGATATACCAGAAAAGTAATGATACCGTGGCGTATGTAGAGACTGCGAAAACGTCCCACATCAGTGGTGATCGAAACTGCGGCCACATTCCCATCGTATTAGGATAAGGAAAGAGCCAGTAAGCTAACCATGGACGGCCTGTGTGCAATAATGGGAATAACCCAGCACAAGCTACAGCAAAGAGCGTCATGGCTTCAGCAAAACGGTTAATTGAGGTTCGCCATTTTTGATTCACGAGCAGAAGAATGGCAGATATTAGCGTACCAGCGTGGCCTATACCGATCCACCAAACAAAATTAATAATGTCAAACGCCCATCCTACAGGCTGGTTGTTGCCCCAAATGCCTATACCTTTCGCTAACAGATAGGTAACTGTCATCAGTAGCATTTGAGCAATCAAAAATGAAATAGCGAAGCCTATGAACCAATGAAACGGTGTCTTTCTTTTGAGAGTTATGTCGCCGATTTTATCAGATACGGTAGCAAAATCGTGCTTACCCTCGATTATTGGTGGAGACATGCTTTCTCTAAATTGTTTGACGTCTTGCATATTTCAACCCCTCTAGATCAGTGTTCCTTTCCATGATCTGTCTCGATATCTTCGTGTTTAGCTCCTGTACTGTGTTTTACCTCTGGTGGTTTCACGTAATCAGGCATCTCCGGATTTTGATTTTTTAACGCAGCAAGATAGGTAGTTCTTGGCTGCGTATTTAGCTCGTTAAGCAAGATATAATTTCTTTTATCCTTTTTCATCTTAGCCACCAAACTATTTTCATCGTTCCAATCACCGAAGACTATGGCATCAGTTGGACACACAGTCTGGCAGGCAGTTGTAGCTTCGCCATCGCGAATGCGTCTTCCCTGCTTGCGAGCCTCAATGCGTGCTAACGCAATGCGTTGAACACAGTAAGTGCATTTTTCCATTACACCGCGACTTCTAACCGTAACCTCAGGGTTACGCATAAGCTTATACTGCGGTGTGTCCCAATCTTGATAAAGCAAGAAGTTAAATCTTCTCACTTTGTAAGGACAGTTGTTCGAACAATATCTAGTACCAACGCAACGGTTGTAGACCATGTCATTTAATCCCTCAGCGCTGTGCACAGTAGCGTGAACAGGACATACAACCTCGCATGGTGCTAGCTCACACTGTTGACACAAAACTGGTTGGAAAGCGAGATCATGCGGGTTATTTACATCCTCGCCGATATAATAAGCATCAACCCGCATCCAATGCATCTCTCTGCTTCTCTCTACCTGTTCTTTTCCAACGACTGGAATGTTGTTCTCGGCCTGACAGGCTATTACACAAGCATTGCATCCTACACAAGCATTTAAATCAATAGTCATCGCCCATCTATGCTTCCACTCTGCCTTTTCATCTGAATAATCATAGCGAGGATACAGTGATTTCGGATATTCATCGTGCTGGTGTCCCATATCGGGATGCTCTTTATATTGCTCAAAATCCCAGACACGAAGGATATCTCTTCCCTCCATGTTGAAGTGGGTTTGAGTCGAAGCAATGGTGGTCTTTTCACCCGTCTTTTCTAGACTTCCGAAGGTGAAATATTGAGCATCAGATCGTCGTGCCTCGTAAGCATTATATCCTAATCCTGTCCCAACCTTACCAGCACGCCAGCGACCATAGCCTAGAAATATTGTCACTACATCATCTGGCTGTCCTGGTTGGATCCATATGGGGACTGGTTTAGAAATTTCAGATCCATTAATCTTCAACTTAACTAGATCTGAAAACAGATTGCCTCCTTTTGTATTCAAGAAACTTATCCCCTGAGCCCCACCTGCCTGCTCTCCTGGATCACGACCGTCCTGATTCAATCCCAACCTAGCAGCTGTGTTAGGGCTTACCAAGGCTACGTTATCCCAAGTGATCTTGGTTATTGGGTTAGGTAATTCTTGAAGCCAGCCATTGTTACAAAAACGTCCATCATAAATACTTGGATCAGGCAATATGGATATTTCAAGATCTCCTTGCTTAATTTCACGATTGTTTTTCTCAATTTGACCGAGGAAGGAATTATTCAAAGTGACATTTTTAGCTGGCAATGCACTATTTTCAATGAAACCATCGTGAATTGCTTTACGCCACTGTTTTTCAAAATCGCCCCCTAACCCTTGTTTCTGCCAAAATTCCTTTACAATATCCTGATCAGTTTTATCGTAATTTTCTTTAAAGAAAACTTGCACTACCTCATAAATGCTCTTGCTATCATACAGAGGCTTAATAAGGGGCTGAGTCATCGTAACTGTACCATCATATGCTCTGGAATCACCCCATGACTCGAGAAAATGCTTCTCAGATATATGCCAATGACATAGCTCGGCAGTTTCATCTACATAGTGTCCAAGATGAACTCTGAGCGGAATTTTGTTTAGTCTTTCTTTATTTAGCTTCAAGTCTATCGGAGTATTATAAACAGGATTTCCGCCAAGTATCACTAAAATCTTAACGGCTCCGCTATCTATCTCCTGAATTAACTGTCGGAGCTGATCTATCTGCAATGTTTCTGCATTTGGCGCAAATGGTTCTATGTAGGTGACGGTCTTTCCTACGTTTTCTAAAACATGATTTATTGCATGAGCCAAAGCATGAACGATTGGAGGCTGATTGTCGCCCACTGTAACGATGGATTTACCCTTATGAGCTAGAAAGTCTTTGGCCATCACCTGTATCCATTTGCGTGTTCTTTCGTCTAGAGTTGAAAAATCAAAATTAACACCGGGTACGCCAAGAGCCGATGCGATTGCAGTGGCTATGAGGGGCATCTGACTAGGTTTAACAGCTAATCTGTGATCAGCTTTTGCCCCAGTTAAAGTTATCGTCGTCTCTACTGCATATAAACGATTTATTTCCTTTTGCTCATCTGTAAAGGCGCGCTTTTTCGCAAAATCTTTCATGTAGCGAACATTGAATTCGCTAAATATGTCCTTATCGAGTGATAAAATTCTATCTGCCTGATCGAATTTGTAAACAACTTGAACAGGAGTTCCAAATGCCATCTTGGCACCAGCTATCGCATTGTCTTTATTCAACGGCTCATATTGGTACCATTTAGCATTTGGCAGTTCAGTCAACAACTGCTTCATCTGGTTTGCTAAAGTAGGTGAGACGACGGTTTCACTCAAAAATCTTATGCCCGCGCCACCGGATGATCTCAGCTCCTCAACCCTTGCTCTTATTTCATTTATGAAACTTTGCCATGTGCGCTGACTTCCAAGATACGTGATTACTTGTGAGCGATCCGGATCGTACATGCCAAGAAGCGCTGCTTGAGCATATACATCTGTGCCTCCTAAGCTACCGGGATGTTGCGGATTACCTTCAATTTTTGTCGGTCTGCCTTCGTTAGACTTGGCTAAGAGACCTACAGCAATCCCACCCAGCGTCATTGCAGTCGCAAAAAACAGGGGCTTGCCCGGTAGGATTTCTTCGGGCTGCTGAACGTAAGGCACAATTTTTTCTGGTGGTTGAATTACACAACCCGTCAATCCAGCTAGGGCTAAAGAAGCTCCCATTAGCTTGATAAAATTCCTTCTGCTGAGGTTGTTGTCCCATTCCTCTGCATGCTCAGGAAACTCACGTTTAACAAACTCCTCGAATTCAGGCGTATTTGCAAATTCCTCTAAACTACGCCAATAGACTTTCCCTTCTTGCCCTAAAATCCTTCTTTTTAATTCTGCAAACCTTTTTTCTCTACTCATTAGTCATCCCTCTTTAGTAGAAATTTACTTGCCACTTCAGCGATGGCATGTAGAACAGCTCGTTAACATCTCGGTCGGTCTGATTTTATACTCTTCCTTCAGCTTTTGCTTTTCCTCCGGAGTCAGATTGTTGACCCATGAGGTGTTGTAAATTTCGGACTTAGGACGCACAAACTCTTCAGGTTTACGATGGCAAGACAAACACCATTCCATCTGCAAGGTATTTACCTGATAGACCGCCGGCATGTTAGCCACATCACCATGACAAGAAGAACACCCTATGCCCTTGTTTACGTGAATTGAATGGTTGAAATAGACGTATTCAGGAAGATCATGTACACGCTCCCATTCAATCGGCTTATTTTCACGATAACTCGCGCGCACGATCTCAAGGTAGGGACTGTCAGACCAAATTTGAGAGTGACAGTTCATACAAGTTTGCGTCGGAGGCATCCCAGCAGATGCTGTCGTCTCAACTGTCGAGTGACAGTAACGACAATCTATACCATCATCGCCAACATGGTGCTTATGGCTGAATTGAACTGGTTGCTGCTTCTCTAAATACGTACCCGTCAAGTAAGATGAGCGAGCTAACTGAGTAAATACGTAAAATGAGACCCCAGCCAATATAACAGCCAATGCAATGCTGGCTTTCGCTATATTGTTCGCACTCTTATGAAAAACCTGAGCCATTTTTTTCCTCTAATTTCTAAATTCTCAAAGTTTGCACAAAATTATCTCTATTTGCAAAGTCTAGAATGATATTTTTTCCGAACTACCCGACCTTTTTCTACTAAAAAGATAAAATTTTTCTAAACTTTGTGCAAGTTTTCACTAGATGAGTTTTGCTAATAAATTTTATTCAATTCCCTTCATTGAGTCAGCAGTGCAGCACCTATGGCGACAGATTTCTCACCCAGTGAACCTGAAATTATTTGGGTTGAATCAAAGCTGGGTTTGAAGGCGAATTGCTCGGTAGTTTGAGACATTCCTCTTAGGATTGGAGCTCCGGCTTGCATTATGTCACCGCCGACAATTATCCTTTCGGTATTGAGGATATTTATCAACCCAGCGACTGCAACACCGAGGTAATTACCGGTTCTTTCCAGCATCATTTGCGTAAAATCATCACCATTGTTAGCCTCTCGCACTACATCTGTAATAGTGATTAATTCTTCACTTATTCTTGCAAGCGAGGAGGTCTGATCCTGATGAATTCTATTTCTTATCCTTCTAAGTATTCCATCGTAGGAGGCAACATCTTCGACTCTGAGATTTTCTTCTGTACTTACTAGTACATGACCTATCTCACCTGCAAAACCAGCAGAACCTCGCCATAACTTATCACCGCAAATAATAGCACCGCCTACACCCTTGCCAAGTAATATGTAAAAGATACTTTGCGCTCCTATTCCAGCTCCCAGCTTGTATTCAGCCCAAGCACCAGCATTTGCGTCGTTCTCCAAAACTGCCTCAACTTTACAATTTTGCTTTAGTTCTGCCGCTAGATCTGTGGAACTAAGCTCAGCAAAATGCCTTGACAAAAGTACCTTATTTCTAGTCCTGTCAACAATCCCAGATACAGCTACTCCGACCCGTTCGAAGTCCCCAAAGATCTCCTTTGTTCGATTGATAAAATCTATGATTTGTGCCACCAAGCTTTCACGCGTGTCCCAAATGGTTTGATTAAAACCTACAATCTGATGTTCGCCATCGAGCTTAACTGCTCTTAAATTCGAGTATCCTATCTCAAAACCTATCATTCGACTTTATGCCTCGCTCAAGATTCAAGCAGAAATTATAACCTTGTCTTTTTCGACATATCAACAAAAAAGTAACCAAGCATCAATAAAAATTAGAACAGGTTGATTTTGAATTTGCACTTTATCGAAAAATAAATAAACTGAAAATATTTCTGAAGGGAAAAACCAGCTGATAAAAAATGCAGAGTGATTCGATAACCACTTACGTTTCTATAGGCTCCAATCTTGGCGATAGAGCTGGGAATATATTGTTAGCCGTACGTGGGTTACTCGAAGCACACTTGGAGGTATGTCGTCTTTCAGCTATTTACGAAACTGAGCCAGCAGAAGTTGAAAAACAAGAGCATGGTAACTATCTGAACGTAGTAGCAGAAATCAGAGTATCAAACATCACTCCAGACCAGATAATGGCAAGAATGCTTAGGATCGAATACTTGCTAGGTAGAAAAGAAAAATTCCTGAGGAAACCCAGGACTATTGACTTGGACCTGCTTTTTTACGGTAACCTTCAGTACCAGACACCATTTTTAACCATACCACATCCACGCCTTCATCAAAGGCGATTTGTGTTAGTACCAATGGCCGAATTGGCGCCAGATTTTATTCATCCGGTATTTAATAAAACTATCCGAGAGCTATTAGAGATGACAGAAGATAAATCATCCGTCAAACGATGGAGTCCAAATAAAACAATACAATCGAAACCAGCTGAACTAGACTTTGAAATTACGAAAAGTTAGACTGAATCAGATTATGGCATATTTACAACCAGATAAACCAGGAAAAGTTTATTTACCAGCAATTCGTGAGGCAAAGGAGCGAGGAGAAAAATTAGTGTGCCTTACGGCATACGATTATCCAACAGCGAGAATCGTTGATGAGGCCGGCGTTGACATGATTTTAGTCGGCGATAGCATTGGCAATGTAATTCATGGATATGGAAATACTATTCCTGTAACCCTCGACGAAATTCTCTCAGCCTGTATCGCCGTAAAAAGAGGGACTGAACGAGCCATGGTAATAGCTGACATGCCCTACGGCACTTATCACGTAAATGAGGACGAGACAGTAAGGAATGCGCTGCGATTAATGAAATACGGTGGTGCGGAAGCAGTCAAGATAGAGGGCGGACGTAATCGCGTTCATATAGTTAAACGCTTGGTGGAGGAAGAAATCCCAGTAGTTGCCCATATCGGATTAACTCCTCAGTCAGTATACAAATTAGGAGGTTATCGCGTTCAAGGTAAAACTGTGGACGCTGCTAAAAGACTCATAGAAGACGCTATGCTTCTTGAGGAAGCCGGGGCTTTCGCAATCGTCTTAGAGCTAATCCCACGGGAAATCGCCGAAATAATTACCAGCAAACTGAAAATTTCAACTATAGGTATTGGTGCTGGGTGCAAATGCGATATTCAAGTGCTGGTCCTGCATGACTTGATAGGCATGACCTTTGGTAGACAACCTCGCTTTGTTCGGCAATATGCGAATGTTCGCCAGGTAATCCATGATGCCATAACCAATTGGATAAAGGATGTGAAAAGCGGCAATTATCCGAATGACAGTGAATCCTATGGGCTACCAGAAGAAACTAGAGAAGAATTGCAGCTTAAGTTAAATTCACAAAGCTGACGGCGAATATTTTTCAGCTAGATACTTAGTCCAACCTATATATCTAGCAGCATTGAACTTGCGCCCGGTGCTTTCAGATGTCATATAACGAATCATGCCAAATACTGGTCTTTCCACCCAAGGTCGATCGTGCTTGCCAAAACACCATAAAATCCCTGTGTAAGAATTAGGATCACGTCCATCGAGGCAATATTTATTGTTTAGATGCACCAAAATTTTGAATGCCTCCTCATAGCTTTTAGTCCATGCTATGACGTTCTTCCCCCAAAGCATTCTGATATAGTTGTGCATCTCGCCAGTGACTAACATTTCTCTTTGCGCAGCATTCCACAGCTCATCATGAGTCTGCGCCGCCTCTAGTTCCTCCAGGGAGTAAACGTAGGCCCGCTTGTCAGATGCATGTTTTTTCATCGTAGCTTTCGCCCAAGAAGGTAGCGACTCTAGAGACTCATAATGCGGATTGAAGTTTGTAAAGTTATAAGCTAACTCTCGACGAACTATTAATTCCTCTAAATAAGCATCTTTCGATTCTTTAGGGGCTTTTGCGTCCATGACAGCAAGCGCAATCTCCAAAGAAGACAAAAAGCCAAAGTGCAAGTAAGCACTTAGCCGACTTGAACCATCAACATCTGGTCTATTTCTGGTCTCCGCATAATTCGGCAAAATTTCATCTAAAAATTTCTTAAGTCGCTTTCTAGCATTCGCAGTTCCGCCACGATAAATCGGCGATGGTTTAACGGAATGATCAATATCGCACTCAGCAACTAAGCTTGGGATCTTTTCCTCTGTGACTTCTGTTTCAACGCACTCAATATCTAGCTTCTCAGCGCTTACCTCCACCTCTTCCTCAGCCAGAGGTTTCAGATATATCGGGAGTAATTTATGAATCTTAGGTCTAATCGTATATGCCGCATATTCCTCCCTGTCAAAACAAGACAATGGAATAACGCCGTTGGAATCCACCACGTAAATCGGGATCTGCAATTTCTTGGCTATTGATTCATTGTGTTTTGGTATTATGAAACATGGAAAATCGTCAGTCACTAAGATTGAGGCATTCTCAGCAAGCTTAGCTACGACGTTTTTAGGCGAATCAGCATCTTTCTGTAGATAAAAAATATATCTTATGCCACGCCGTGCAAACTCCTTTCGTTTCTCCTCAACGCCCTCGAGTATAAATGTGTGAAGCCTATCAGATGCCCATGGATAATAGTATTTAAGCCCTTCATAAACAACTAATGGTAACCGCCTTAAGTTTGCCTGTTGAATGGCAAAATTTAAAGCATGATTAAAATCCACTCGCTTAAAAATTTGCATCCAGTAGAGCACGTAACGACCTTTTGTATTCTCAGGTGCTTGATTTATTAATCTGACACGTTCATTGATTCTGACGAATTTCATGTTTAAATGATCTCTGCTCAATGATAAAAGAGCCTAAATCAACTTGATTAGAAAAAATCGACAAACAAAATATACCAAAAAACCTCAGAAAACGTGCTGTAAGCAACTATAAGATCAAGTATCTTCTAACATCAGACGATAAAAATGACGATGCTTTTGACGGGCATTCTTGTAAACTTGATGATTTTCCATGTTTGGAAATATCCTAATGGTAGGCTCGAGAGCAATGTTTCTCAAATCATAGCCAGATTTTTCTAGGGCAAAGACAATGGAGCCTTTCAGCGATGCCTCTCTTTCGGTAGATAAAATCGCATTCTTACCTAACACGTCTACTATGATGTTTTTCCATATTTTCGACTCCAACAGAGGCTTACCCACTAATATCAACTCATCAATGGGAAAAACTGATTCTAATTGTTCAAGAATATCAGCAAATCCATATGCTACCGCTTCCAAAGCTGATTGAAAAATCTCAGAGGCAGTCGTATAGATTCTTATGCCTGCAATCGCTCCCTTTGCTTTTAAGTTATATCCTATGCTTCTCTCACCTACCAGAAAAGGGAGAAAATTTAATCCGTGTGAGTCAGGAAAGAATAACTCTGGCTCTGTAAATCTTAGGTTATCCTTTAACCAATCATAGAGAGTTCCGGCATCAGAAATCGCACCGCCCATTATCAATCTATTTTCATCGACGCGATAACACCACAGACCGGAGGGGATTTCAGCTATCATCTCATCCTCAATAATAGTCCGGATAGCTCCTGAGGATCCTATCATCAAAACTCCCGAAGGACAGTGCAACCCACCAGCTCCTAGATTATTGGCCGCACCATCCCCTATAGGTAAAAACCATCTGGTCCGGCTCAACGCTCGCCAACGTCTACATAGTTCGGCTTTTAAATTAAAAAGGTTATGAGATTCCGCTACAAAAGGCATTTTCGCTGAACTCAAATTTAAAAAGTTCAATAAATCATCACACCAACGTCGATGTTTAATTTCGAAAATACCGCTTGCAGAGGCAATCGAAGCGCTGGTTGCTAGATCACCGAATAATCTGTATGAAAAATAATCCGCAAAAGAAATCCACCTTGCGGTTCGTTCCCACGTGTAAGCATCCCGCTCCTTTATCCACAACAACTTTGCAGGCAAAAAACTAGAATGAAAACGAGCGCCTGTCAATTGGTGAAAATTTTTTTCGTCAAGAGTCTGTCTCAGAAATTTAGCTTGCTCATTACTTCTGGTATCACTCCAAAGAATGACCTCAGTTGTAGGCGATCCTGATTCATCAATACCGACAAGGCTGTGTAAAAAACAAGAAACACCAGCAAGTTCTATGCAGCTGCCGCTAAATCCTGCCACTATTTCATCTATGAGCTTTAGAATCTCAGTTAATGCTTCATCAGCATTTATGAAACTCTTGCCTTCAGAATCCCAGGCGACTTTCCATCGCTTAATCGAAAAGGTATCAGATAACATCTTTCCAGATTCATCAAAAACCGCTCCACGCACACCAGATGTGCCTATATCGATCCCTAAAACAAAGTTCATATCAGGAATTTTACACTGATGAATGAAAAAATTTTCTAGGTCTCCATTTAAAAATTCATCGGGGAAAAGAAAATTAAAATCACTGTATTCAGCAAAAAGGCAAATGGTCTCTAAAAATGCGAAGAAGCTCAATAATGTCAGTAAGCACCGGAAAACTAATTAAAAAGCCGTAATCACTAGAGAGTCTGTGAATAGTAATTACAATGTGGGTAGTAATTACTAAAAGAAAAAGCGTGTTAAGTTAACACGCTTTTTCTCTAAAGCGAAAAGCAATTAGTTCTATCTTGAGCAAAATAACCCTTGAGATTACTGCCTACTTAAGTTCAGACGAACTCCGAATCTATACATTCTGCCTGCTTCACTTCGATAGATTGGTAGTGGTTGTCCCATCTGATCAACTCTACCAACGTTTGGATCTTTGTTGTCGAATAGATTATCGACACTCGTAAAGAATTCGAAATTCTTGAATGACTTTGCAGTGTATACGTCCCAGAGTTGGAAGCCTGGGGCAACTACATTGCCGCTGAATCCCCTAACGGAGCCGACGATCCATTTACTCAAAAACGTTCCACGCAAGTTGGCTCTAAAACCAAGATTCGGATTATCGTAAGCGATCTTAAAAAATCCTTGATGCTTGTTTCTATCAGATAAATAAGCTCCGTTCAGTTTATTCCTGGCATCGAGATAGGTATAGGCACCACTCAAGGCAAAATTCTTAGGAAGTTTTATGTCTGCATCAAGCTCTACACCCTGAGTGAAGATGTTAGAGCTATTTGTATATATCAACAAAAGCCTATTCAGTGACACATTGTACTCGGATGGATTCAATCCAAGCGTGCGGAATATTGCAGCAGCTTGCGCCTGAGATCTAACGAATCCAAAATTTGTTGCCTCTATGAGATTTCTAACATCATTGCGGAAGAAATTCACACCAAAACGATATGTTTTCTTAGTGCTTGAATACTCAGCTCCGACCTGCCAGGAGCCAGAATGCTCAGGAGCAAGATTAGGATTTCCGAATACCTGGTAAAGGTTTGTCGGATTGTAAAAACGATAGTATAACTGACCTAAATCCGGCGCCCTAAAGCCCCTTCCCCATGAAGCCCTCAAATTTATGCGATCAGTAGCCCTAATGTTAAGGCCTACCTTTGGGGAAATTGCAGATCCGAAAATCGAATGATTATCAAATCGAAAGCCTAATGTAAGAGCTATCCAATTCGTTATGTGAATTTTATCCTGGGCCCATATTACCGAAGTATCAGCTCTTTCTCCTGATGCATTCCTGAGCCTATTGAATCCCGCATAACGATCAGTGTTCCACTCCGCGCCGACTTGAATCATCTGCTTCTCACCTAAGACGTAAAGAAGAGAAGCATCCAAACGTCCGAATCTCTGGAATAAATTCTCATCTGGAAATTGGGCACCTCTAGGAAGCCGGCTGTTTGGTAACACAAAGACTTTTCCTATCTCATCGTAACGCGAAAAATATCCGCGCATCTGGGCAACAGTCCTGGAGTTTATGTTCCAATTCGCCGTCAACCCATAACTCTGCAGTGTTTCATCCACGTCATCTTTCTGGTAACCCGCTTCACCTAGCGAAATTCCAGCAACATTAGTTTTCTTTGCATCAGCAAAACCAGTTAAATAGAAATTGCTGGAAAATTCATATTTTAATTTGCCAAAGAAATCATAGCGATGAAAACCAGCCCCAGTAGTATCGGGAAGAGATGGGATAAGATCGAATCCATTATTTTTATGTCTCTCTACGCTAAAAAATCCGATCAATCTATTTTTTCTGAAACCGATCTCTCCTCTTGGATCAAAACGTCCGAAGTTACCGCCTGAAACAGTCAATGAAGTTTCCAATGCTCTTTTTGGTTCTCTAGTTATAAGATTTATGACTCCGCCGATGGCATCGGAACCGTAAAGAGCAGAAGCTGCACCTTTAACAACCTCGATCTGCTCTATGCGAGCGGTTGATTGTCTGTCTAGATTAATAACACCACTTTTAATACCACGCGCGTTTATGACGGGGAATCCATCCAGCAGCACTAAGGATTGCCTCGAACCAATTCCTTGAATCTGCTCACCGGCTCCGCTGAATGAAAAACCTGTTTCTGAACCTCTGCGTGTCAGCACGCCAGGCAGTTCACGAAGAACTTCTCCTACAGTTTCATATCCAGTGTCTCTGATCTGAGCTTGAGTAATCACATCAACCTTTGTGTTCAAACTCTCACGCAACTCCTCCTGGCGCGAACCTGAGTATATAGTAGTAATGGTTTCAAATGGTTCAACCTCCAGCGCAACCTCAATTTGAGACTGGTTACCAACTTCGATGGTAGCCTTCTTAAACCCATCTACGGTCACCATGACTTCATATTCGTCTTGCCCTAAGCCAACAAATCTAAACTCACCCGATGAATCAGTTTGTGTGGCTCGCTCAAGACCCGTTTTCTTATTGCGCAAAACAACATTGGCATTTGCAATCAGGGACCCGTTTTGATCCTTCACAACTCCTCTGATTTCTCTATTTGCTTGCGCAAAAAGATTTAAGCACAGTGAAATTAGTGCCATGACTAAAATCATGATTTTAAGCATTTTTCTAATCATTATTTCTCTCCTTTCGAAGCATCGTTAGTAACTAACTTAATATCTCTACAATAAATAAAGTAATTTTTGTAATTTAGAAACTATTAGATTTACTCTATGATGTCATAAGAAAAACTTTTTGGCGAGGATAGGAAACACTCAGAGAATCCCTCGAATGTCTCAATGGCGCCTAGAATTATTTTCTCCTCATCGGCACCTGCTGCATTCATGAATCTATCTATCGTGTCTCCAAAGTCTTTCCACATTTTTCCTGTTTGATGTCCGTATATGTTAAAAAATGAAGCGCCATTACTTTCATCAAGATTTAGCCTTGATCTCAAGTGACGAAGTATCACTTGTCCTCCGAGGCTCGATCCTTCAACAACATAAAGACAGCCAAAACCTTCCGCAATGGTCTCCAAATTAGGCAATCCACTCCAAATCGGTATATCCCTTAATTCACTAAATCCGAGCGCCTTCAGGTCGTTTTCCAGTAAAGGCAATCTTCTTCGTTTAAAGAAATCATAACCGAAGGGACTGAAATCAAATCTTTCCAGCTTTGGTTCTAATGACCGATAAAATCTATAAAACGCAACTAATGTGGCAATATACTTTTCACGGGAGATACCATCATCGACGAGATTAACTAACTTTTCTAATTGCTCATGCTGAATTCTTGTGGATTCTTTCAATTTTTTCAGTATCATTTTCCCAGTCCTCTCTTAAAAATTATCGCCTCCGATGAACATGAGTGCATCGGAGGCTTGCTGTAAATTACTAAAAAGTCCGCTTAAAGCCAACTTGGACGAGTCGGGGCATTGACGGCAAGATACCTCTCGATCTATCCACAATAAAGGTTCTGTCTAGCAGGTTCTTTGTGGTTACATAGAAAACGGTTTTCCATTTTTCGACTCGATAGTTAAGCGTTGCATTGACATAGGTCTGAGCAGGAATGATTCCTTGCTGACCATTGGGAGTCGGATCTATGCGATTTAAATCATCGCCAAACTGTCTCGAAATATAGTTAGCTTCGACGAATGCGTCTAAGTTGAGATAGGAAACTCCCAGCATGACGTCTGATAGCCTTTTAGGCGCATATGGCAAACGATTACCAGTAATCAAAACACTAGGATTTATAGCACTATAACGCTTACCCCTGAATTCTGCAGTAGCCAACTCCGTATGAGTCGCCTGGAAGTAAATATTGAAGCCTGTTTTAAAAAGCTCGGCTGAATCGAATCTAAAGAATAACTCACCTCCTTGATGCAGAGTTTTACCAGCATTGGTAAACGTTGCACCTACACCACCAGCAAGAGATGCTGGTACTATCTGGTTTTCGTAATCTATCCGGAAAAGAGTCAGCTCAGCTCTCAAAGCCTTATATAGACGCGTTCTCACCCCTATCTCATAATTCCAGCTCTTCTCTGATTCTAGATCCACAACTCCGCCATTATTCGAGATGATGTCCTCTGTTCTGGGAGGAGCGAAACCTCTGTGAGCACCAACGAAAATGGTAGTCTCCTTGAAGACATTTGCAGTGATTCCTAAACCTGGTATAACCTCTGTTATCTCAGTCTTACCCTCTGCACTGTTCAGACGATTCAAGCGATAGTACTTTATTTTCTCAATCCTAACCCCAGGGATAAAAGCCACTCGTCCTAGAATCAAACGATGCTGTACAAACCCAGAAATAGCAAAGTTACGACGCAAGTTGTTCTCTACAACAACACCGTCACGTGACCAAGGAAAATCGCCATTTTTTTGTAGACGATCCTGTTGCTCAGCGTGAACCCGGAATCCAAAGTTAACCTCATTTTTTGCTTTACCCAAATTAAAATTTGCATTGAAGCGAGGTTCAATGCCCCATGTTAAATAATCCCTCAATCTTCCCTGATTACCACAGGTAGTGTATAAATCTTGCATTCCTCTGCAATCTGGATCGCTACCCAAGCGATTAGGACGTTCATTTGAATTCGATGATTGACGCCACCAATCCCTGGAAAAATAATGTACGTAGGCAGTTGTAATTGAGCTCAAGTGATTACCGATTACGCCAGTATGTTGGACTGAAAAACCCGTGCGAAAGGCATTGAACGAATCGTTCCTAAAGGGATTTTGTCGAGGATTTGCAGCGTATTCAGCTTCGGTGAGTCCTGAATACGTAACGCGTGAGTCTTCTTTAAGATGGCTGAACTTAAAGGTCAGGTAGTTTTTGGTGTTGAGTTGAAGGCTGAACTTGGAACTGAAATCGCTCAAGCCTATTCGCACGTTATCACGCGCTCCTTGTCCTTGTTTGCGCGTTAAATTCAAAATTAGCCCAAATTTCCCGAAACTTTGCCCGTAACTCAGATTTCCATCAAAAATGTCTCTGTTGCCTCCTGTGAATTTTAAAGTCGTCTCTCTTTTGGTAGGAGGATTTGGAGTTAGGTAATTAATAACGCCTGCAACTGTCGTGGGACCATAAGCAATTTGTCCAGAACCCTTTAAAACCTCTATTGCCTCGAACCTCTCAATAGGCGGATGATAATAAGATGCATTATCCCCATATGGCGCATAAGTTAATGGAACACCATCCTCGAGTAAAAGCACTTTGGTTGAACGAGTTGGTAATGTTCCACGAATCGAGATATTTGGTCTCAAACCAAAACCCTCTTCCTCACGAGCATGGATGCCTGTTACTCGACGTAATGCCTCAGAGGATGTGAAATTGCGTGCCTTCTCCAGACTTTCCTTATCTACCATTTGGAAAGAACCCGGAATGCCGCGTAGTGATTCCTCACCGCCGGATAAGTAAACAGAAGTCACTGATACATGAGCTATCAGCGGAACTAAAATAACCTCTACCGTTTCTGATCCTGCGTTTAACTCAATTCTCTTCTCTACATAACCTTTTGCCTTAACCAAAGCTTGAGTTTTAGCATTCGAGGTTGTTTTTAATAGACATTTTCCTGATCGATCTGTAATACACGAAACATTCGAATCTTTCGCGGAAATAACCGTAGCACCAGTTATGGGATTACTAAATTCATCTTTCACAACAATAAAAATCCCATCTTGCGATAATGCAGCTTGAGCATACATAAGCAAAATCAATGTTATCTTAAAAGCTAAAACACTTGATCCGTTAAAACCCATAATTTCATTCACCTCAAAATGAAAAGTCATCGTTAAAGTTTAAAAATTTTAAGCCGTAGAAATCAGTAATGCTTGAAACCAAGTCAGCAAATTCTTCAGTCTCGAAAGTTAAAATTCCTTTCCTGGTTTTAACATGAAATTTCCCACATCGCCCGCAAAACCAGACATGAGTATTACTTTCGTCGATTACTTCAGAATTTGATGTAAGTCTCATAAGGTCTGTAAACTCCGACAATATAACATCTTTACTGAAATCATCGACTAAATCAGCATCTTGATTCATATAACCTCCGAAATGTAGGATCGATAAGCTAAAAACATTAATTAAATCCCTAAACTACAGAAAATATCTCTGGGTCTCTCTTGCTTAGCCATAAACGCTCCCTAGATCCCCGATAATCCTTAAGCTTCTCATAAACCTCAATAGAACCATTCAATTCCCTTTTTCTCCGCGTCACTCAGACATTCCAATCAACCGATTTATCCAATTCATGCAATTATCCAGTCTTTAACTTACCCGTAACGATTCGGCCAGCACTCATAGTACATCCATAGTGAAATGAACAAACCTAGTAAAGTCCCTCAAATTACCCACTGAAAAATCAAATGATTTGATCCAAAATCTCGAGTAATCCAATCCGAAAAAATTAGCACGATTAATCAATACGAAAAATTTTTACTCTCAAAATCAGAAATTGAAATTGATTTTCACTTTCAAGAAGATAATATAAAATTCGAATGATTGTCAAGCGCCACGAATGAATTTTCTGCCAAAAAATCATGTTCCGTTAGAAAATGATTTTTCGTGACAATCTTATGAGCTGGCTTTTCCACTTCTTGCAGAGTCTGATCTGGACCTCGATCTTCCTCGCGAAATGAACCGAAAGTGCATGGAATACCAGTGGCTTTCACAATTCTTTTGGAATTTGATTTTAGAATAAACAGCTATCGGTTTTATGTGCAGGTAATTATCTTTGAGAGATGAGCTGGACGACATTGCATTAAGACATAAAAATATGGGGAATTCATTGAAAGTCGATCGAAGGCAGTGATTATTGACTAAATTATTTTGTAACTGCAGAGTTTTTTCGGTTAGCGATGGAGCGTTAGCTTAAATAAAAACGAAGCGGGCGGACGATCCTCTGGGCTCACGGATAGATTTTGCAAATCGAGAGTTAATTTGGCTGCCAAAAAGCTCAAAACTCATCGTTTAAATCGATTAAACGCGAGCAGCAGTTTCAATCTCGTTTAGTTATCGATTCTGAAAAATAACAATAGCGGAGCCGTAGATTCCTTAACGCACTACAGTATCTATCCATCCGCCACCTAATACCTCTTCACCTCTATAAAAAACGGCTGACTGTCCTGGTGTAACAGCTCTCTGAGGCTCATTAAATACAATCTTAGCTTTTCTCTCAGGTAAATTATAAATGGTAGCTGAAGCGGGCTCATGCTTATAACGCACCTTAACATCGGCTCTGATCGCTTCTAAAAGACTATCCTCTGGAATAATCCAGTTCACGTTCTTCACGTAAAACTCCTTCGATAACAGTTCACTTTGTTCTCCAACTATTATCTGATTTTTAGCTCTTTCAATTTTCAAGACATATAGAGGCTTTCCGTGAGCAACACCCAAACCCCTTCTCTGCCCAACTGTATATCGATGAATTCCCATGTGTTTTCCTAAAACACGCCCTTTAGAATCGACAATTTCACCTTCCTTAGGAATTTCATCCTCTCTGTTCTCAGCAGCTAGATAACGCTCTATAAAACCTGCATAGTCTCCATCAGGTACGAAACATATCTCTTGCGATTCAGGTTTTTCGGCAGTGTAGAGCTTAAATTGTCGTGCTACCTGCCTAACCTCTTCCTTTGTCATTTCACCTAATGGAAAAAGAGCTCTTGAGAGTTGCTCTTGCGTCAGTTCCCACAAAAAGTAACTTTGGTCTTTTTCATGATTCCGACCTCTGAAAAGCCGATAAACATTTCTTTCGGGATCTAACTGAATGCGTGCATAATGCCCAGTTGCTACCTTGTCACACCCTAAACTTTTTGCCAAGCGATCAAGCGCTGAAAACTTTAAACGAGAGTTACAAGCAACGCATGGAATAGGCGTTTCACCTGCAAGATAACCCTGAACGAATGGTTCAACTATATCCTTCTCGAATTCCCTTTCTAAATTCAAAACATAAAACGGGATACCTAATCCTTCTGCTACTCTTCTAGCGTCATAAACATCATCTAAAGAACAACATCTACTGGGTAGAGGTTCTCCATTTTCGTCAACCGATAGATTACGTCGCTGATTCCATAACTGCATTGTAAAACCGACCAATTCGTGCCCTTGCTTTCTTAGAAGAGCTGCAGCTGTTGAGGAATCAACACCTCCACTCATTGCTACCGCTATCTTCATATCTATAGTGTAAACCTTAAACAAGTTATCCAACAAACTATTTTTCTAAGTTCCCAAAAACACTAGAACCTGACGAAAGTGCTATAATTCTGACATGATATGATAAGGCTCCTCTACCTGATAAAACTTTTGATTTTAATAATTCTTCTTGCAACCTGTAATTCATACAATTCTCCGAAGCAAATATCTTATGTGACAGTGAGAACATTAATCGGACAAAAAGGTGAATTTACCGAACCATTTGGCCTTGCTATTGACAAAGAAGGAAATATTTACATTTCAGATGGTTTTAAGAATTCTATTTTTCGATTTTCTAAAGACGGAAATTTACAGCTCATAACTTCGAATCTAAGCACGCCCTCACACATAGCTTTTGACGAGGACGGATTTTTAGTAGTTGCAGACTCTGGTTCTCATACAATCAAGAGAGTCAACCCTGAAACAGGTGAAGTCATGATATTAGCTGGTGTCGAAAATAAAAGAGGTTACATGGATGGAAGCGTAGAGCAGGCACTTTTCAACGCCCCAATCGGAATAGCTGTGCTAAAAAGAAAGATTTTTGTAGCCGATACATATAATGACAAAATAAGAGTCATAGAAAATGGGGTGGTCAGGACAATCGCTGGTAGCGATAAAGGTTTTTCTGACGGTATCGGGGACGCTGCTAAATTCGATACTCCATGTGGAATCACCGTTTTAAAGGATGAAACCATCTTAATAGCAGACTCTGGTAATGCAGCGTTGAGAAAAATTCTTCCTAACGGGATTGTCAGCACTATTGCAGGAATTAATAAACTCGAATCCAATGAAGATAATCCCGATAAAATCGAATCATCATCCATCTCATCAGCAGAAACCTCTCTCCGCTTGCCTATGGCATTAAGTGTCGATGAAGACGGCTTCATTTATCTGATTGACGAAAATTCTATCCGAAAAATGAGCCCTAATTCAGCATTCATCGAGACTCTTACTTCAACTGAAATGGGATTTAAAGATGGCGATATAAAGACTGCTAAGTTTTCTAGACCATCAGCCATCTTGATCGATAAAAATAAGGATCTGATCATATCTGATTCAGATAATGCCCTGGTTAGAGTAATAACAAGCCATGAGATAAACCAAGAGATTCCAGGAAAAACCATCGAGAGTTCTTTACTGCAAACTCTAATTGAGGACAAAAACTTAAGATGGTGCTATCAACCAGCTGACAGACTCCGGGATATAGCGGGAACTTTCGGTGAAATTCGAGGACAAATTAAACAAGACGCTTCTAATGAATCAGCTTGGTTTCATAACGGAATCGATATACCTGGATATTATGGAGAGAAGTCTTACTTCGTGAAGGAGGAAAAGATTCTCTCGCCAAAGGCTGTATCTAATTTCGCAACCTTACGTGAATCTTTGAAGACTTCTCATGGCACTTATATTCACTTAAAACTTGGACGTGATGTAAATGATAAGCCATTTAGGGATGAAAGATTTGAATTCACACTAGCCGCAGATGGTAAACCAACTGATTTACGCGTCACACGTGGAACTGTGTTTCACGAAGGCGAACTGATTGGAAGCTTGAATAAAATGAACCATGTGCATCTATCTGTAGGTAAAAGTTACGTAACGATAAATCCACTAAAATTTTTCACCTTTCCTAAACTTACAGATACCGTGCCTCCTATTATAGAAAAAGTGTTTTTCTTCGATGAATCATGGAATGCTATAAAACAGAATGATTTGAGAGGCAAAATCAGAGTTGTAGTTTCAGCTTTTGATAAGATAAATACAAACCCGCAGAGGCGAAAACTTGGAATTTATTTTGCTGGATACCAACTCATAAGAGATCAAATAGTCCTGCTAGATAGAAGTAAAAACATCGTTTTTGATACGTTACCTCCCTCAGACACAGTAGGATTGATCTATGCTCCAGGTAGTCAGTCAGGGGCAGAGGGTGAAACTAGATTCAACTACATAATCACTAACGAAATTGGCGATGATGGCAAAGTACACGAGGGTTTTATTGATATGGATTCTCTGGAGAATGGAAGTTATACCCTTCGCATTCAAGTAGGGGATGTTTTCGGAAATGTAACAGTCAAAGAAATAAAATTTTTAAAAAAGTGATTTTAAAGGCAGCATCATCTTTGGCAAAATTTGCATGATGAGAATAGTTTTCATGGGAACGCCACAACCCGCAGTTGTATGTCTGCAGAGGCTTCTCGAGGATGGTCACGAAATAGTTGCTGTTTATACTCAGCCAGATAAACCTGTTGGCCGGGGGCAAAGATTTTCTTTTCCGCCAGTGAAAGAATTCGCAGGCAAATTAGGGCTGAGATTATTTCAACCTTCCAAAATAAGAAACAGCGAGCAAATAAACCTGTTTCGCTCTCATAATGCAGACGTAGCAGTGGTCGTAGCATATGGCAAAATACTACCCAAGGAGTTTTTGGAAGCATTCCCTAATGGGGCAATAAATGTTCATTTTTCTCTACTCCCTAAATATCGTGGGGCAGCACCGGTCAATTGGGCTATAGCTAATGGTGAGAGATTCACTGGTGTAACTACGATGAAAATGGATGAGGGGCTCGACACTGGCGACATCTTGCTTCAGAAAGAAGTCGAAATATTGCCGGATGAAACAGCCATCGAATTAACTAACAGGCTGAGTATTCTTGGAGCAGAGCTACTTTCCATAACACTAAAAAATCTCGATAAAATCCAGCCCAGACAGCAAGATGATACACTCGCCACGTATGCTCCTATTCTCAGAAAAGAGGATGGTTTAATAAACTGGAATTTAACAGCTCGCGAAATATCAGACCGAGTGAGGGCCTTTCAACCATTTCCGACTAGCTACACATATTTTCGAGGTAAGAGATTGACTATTTGGCGCTGTCGGCAAATTTCAGATGACTCGATACTTACGGCAGAACCTGGCACGTTAATTCAGAGCTCTAATAAAACATTGCGAGTAGCTTGTGGCGGAAATACAGTTCTACAAATTGAAGAATTACAGCCGGAGGGGCGAAAAAGAATGCAAGCATCTGATTTCATAAACGGATGGCGTCCATCCCGCGGAGAAAAATTTTCCTCCGGGATCGTCGATTAAAGATGAAACTCAGTAATGTTCACCTTTATCAAAATTTTCTACCTGCCGACGAAATTTGGTTTGCGTTTTTCAAAAAACGCTAGAACACCCTCTTTAAAATCCTCTCCTCTGCCTGAATCTATTTGTAAATCATGTTCCAATTCAAGTTGTTCTCGTAGCGAATTATGAAACGATTCATTGAGGAGCTTTTTGATTCTGGCAATAGAGGCGGTCGGCATTTCAGCTAGTTTCTTAGCTACTTCAAATGCCTCTTGCATGAGATTTTCAGGTGCGCAGAGCCGATTTATCATCCCAATCTCGAGGGCTTTCTGGGCTGAAATCGTCTCGCCTAGCATAAAAAGCTCCGCTGCTCTTTTTTCACCCACTGAACGAGGTAAGAAAAAACTTCCTCCACAATCCGGAGAGAGTCCGATTCTTATGAATGCTTCATTGAAAGCAGCTTGAGTTGAAGCGATTACAATATCACAAGCTAATGCAATGTTCGTGCCGGCTCCCGCTGATATTCCATTAACTGCAGCCACAAATGGCACAGGCGATTCGCGTATCAATAAAATCAGTTCGTGCAAAGAGTGTAAATGTTCTTCTAAAAATGACTCAGTTTTGTTTTCTTTTTCCCACATCATCTTCATTTCACGAAGATCACCGCCCGAGCAAAAGGCTTTTCCTTCGCCAGTGATTAAAACGCACCTAGTTGCTTCCGAAAGAGATCTCTGAATCGCCTCACGAAGATCGATAACGAGCTGAGCTGAAAGCGCATTCAGACTTTCTGGACGATTTAGCTTTATTATTGCTATGTTCTCGCTGAACTCTAGTTTCACCGTTTTCATAGATAATCCAAAAACTTTGTCGCCTCTAAGATTATTTCAAAATCTTGTTCTTGCCTTTATTGCGTTATAACAATTTCTGCATAGAACTTCCCTACCGACCTTTGGCTGGAACGGAACCATGTCCATCCTTCCGCAATGATCACAAATGATTTCGAATTTCCTCGGCCTATTCTCACGATTCATCATCTTTTTCGATCTACATTTAGGACAGTATTGTGGCGGGTGTAGATTTTTATTGTAAAAAATCTCCTGTTCCTTTTCGCTAAAAATAAAAACCCCTCTGCAATGCAGACATGTCATCTCTAGGTCTGGCATATAGTTTCTCCTCCCGCCTCATATTATCACAACTGGGGTCACAAACTAATCTCGAGCTAGCTCCTCGACGTGATACTTTACAGTATCTCCTAAAGTTTTTAAGTTGTAGCCACCCTCCAAAACTGACACTACGCGCCCCTGACAAGCTTGCTCTGCCCACTGCTTTACTACCTTTGTCATCTGCACAAAGTCTGCATCTTCAAGCTTTAACTGCCCTAGTGGATCGGCTAAATGAGCGTCAAAACCAGCGGATATGATTATTAAATCAGGTTTGAATTTACTAGATATCTCACTGATCGCTGCTTCAAACATTTGCCTATGCTCTTTAGCCGGAGTGCCCGCTCTTACGGGAATATTCAAGGTAAAACCTTTACCGCGCCCGTAACCTGTCTCCCCTCTAGAACCGGTTCCCGGATACCATGGATATTGATGAATCGAGAAGAAAAAAACGGTGGGATCGTCGTAAAAGATTGCTTGTGTTCCATTCCCGTGATGCACATCCCAATCGATAATTGCAACTTTCTCTATTTGCTCATATCTGCTCTGGGCGTACCTTGCACCAACTGCAACATTATTAAAAAGACAAAAACCCATGGCGTTCTGAGCAGTAGCGTGATGGCCTGGGGGACGCGCGGCAACGAAAGCATTTTGAACTTTACCCAGCATTACCGAATCAATCGCATTACAGACTCCTCCTGCAGCGTAAAGAGCGGCATCGAAAGAGTGTACAGATACTACAGTATCCGTGTCTAAGTAACCCAAGCCCTCGGCAACAACGCGCTCAACATGCTTGAAATGATCTTTAGTATGAACAGCTTGGATGATGCTTTGCGGAGCTTTATCGGCAAGAATCTCGAGTAAGTTGCCAAATACGGGACTTTCCCTCAAAGCCTTCATTATTACCTCATACCGGCTCGAGGTTTCTGGATGACCAAAGCCTGTATCGTGTTTTTTATATATCGGATGATGAACAATCGCCGTTTTCATCTCTCGAATATCTTAGAGAAATCCTCGAACGCTTTAAACTCTAATGCATTACCGCTCGGGTCTAGAAAAAACATGGTTGCTTGCTCACCAGCTTGCCCGCTGAATCTTATCTTTGGCTCAATGACGAACTTAACGTTTTTCTGCTTAAGCCTTTCGGCCAAGTTTTTCCACTCATGCATTTCTAAAATCACGCCGAAATGAGGTACAGGAACAGCATCTTTATCAACGTCGTTATGGACGAGCCTACCAGCTAGATCCGGTGCCAGATGTGCTACAATCTGATGACCGTACAGGTCAAAATCTATCCAAGTGTCTGAGCTGCGTCCCTCCCGACACCCTAAAATTTCAACATAAAATTTTCGAGCTTCTTTTAGGTCTTTTACAGGAAAAGCCAAATGGAATAAACTTCTCATAGATGATGGAAAATATTCAGAAATTCATATCAGAGCTTGATAAAAGTCTTTCTACCGAAACTTTTGTCAAGCTAACACTTAGCAATTATAAAGGTCCTGACCCACATCTGCAAAAAATCATGATAAGGCTAATCGAGACCAAAAAGGGAGTTCGATTGTTTTTCCTATATCGGTACGAAACGCGTGATACGGCTAAAAATTACGAAGTTTCCGTAGGAAGCAAAATGATTCGAGAAATGCTGGGCACGGAATTTTTCACTGCCCATCTCTTTACATTAAACCACGATTTTCATCTGGACATAGGCAAAAAGGGTAAGGCACGTTTGAACATCGGTAAACCAACCTTTAAGTCTAAACCTGACCTCAGCCATGATCGAAAGAAAACTACCTTGATCAGCCAACAGGCGTTTTATCTGAAAGCACTTGGGATTACCAATGAAAAGAGTGAAATCCGAGAAAAACAGCAAGATAAATGGAAACAAATTAACAAATTCATAGAGATTGTATCGAAAACATTCGAAAAATCCCCATTGAAGGACCGTAGTAGCATAAAAATCACAGACATGGGATGTGGCAAAGGTTACTTAACCTTTGCCGTCTATGACTACTTTAAAAATACTCTTGGCATTGATGTTGAAGTAACTGGCGTCGAGGCAAAGTCAAATTTGGTGGAGTTCTGTAACTCAATAGCAAAGGCTGCTGAGTTCGAAAAATTGATCTTTGTGAACAATTTCATAGGAAACTATGACTTACGGTATACAGACATTCTAATTGCACTACATGCATGTGACACGGCAACGGATGATGCCATTTTCCAGGCAATAAAGGCTAATGCTGAGATCATAATGGTCGCTCCATGCTGCCATCACGAAATCAGACCTCAAATAAAAGCGCCTGAAATGTTCAAAAATATCTTAAAACACGGTGTATTACTAGAAAAAATGGCCGAAACTATAACTGATGGACTGCGCGCTCTGATACTCGAAAAGATGGGTTACAAAACTAAAGTCTTTGAATTTATCTCGCCTGAGCATACACCCAAAAATAATATGATCGTAGCAGTTAAAAACCATAACCAGTCTCAACCAGACGAAATCGATAAACAAATCCAGCAAATAAAGAATTTTTACGGGATTAAAGAACAAAGACTCGAAAACTTACTTGCTTCGTAAGCCTTTTCTGCTGATCTGATTCAATGGATTCTTTGATTACGGTAAGTGCGCAGTTATGAGGTGCTTTGTTTAAATATCTAATTTGGCGTGCTGATTACTTAGTAAATCCGTCGACGTAATCAATCAATGGAACTATGTAGTTATCGCCCTGAATATATCCAGCAGGTGCTTTTTCTGGAATTTCAGTGCAATTTCGGACCATATCAGCTCTCACTATGGCGGCGTTCTCAAAATGCTCGCCCTCTGATATAACCACATTGTCTGCCACTACAGTCCTGTACAGATGAGCTCCCTCATGTATCGTCACGTTGTCCCATATTATCGTATCTCTAACATTAGCAAATTCAGATATGTGGCAGTTTTTACCTACTTGAACATTACTTCCCTCCATAAGCTCTAAAGATACATCCAGATATCGTTGAATTGTCGAAAGTTCATACCAAAGTTCTTCTGTTATATGAACAGCTATTCGCTCTCCGCGCTTAAGTGCCGGGTTATAAAATGTAGGCACTATGTCGGAGTATTTTCCGCGCGGAATATAGTCGAAAACTCTAGGTTCTAAAACCTGTATACCAGTGAACATCAACGGCGCTGAAAGGTCACGAGTTGTGTCTTTGATTTCCTCTACGGTTAAAGGCTTAGCAAAATCTCCAAAACCTTTAAGAAAGCCATTCTCTACATAAACTTCCGTAAAACGCTCACGTTTGACATTATGTCTTAAAACCATTGTGGCAATAGCCCCTGATTCGCGATGACGTTCAATTGCCTCCAGTATATTTATTCGAGTTATTATTTTTCCATTAACGACAATGAATGTCTCATCTCCAAGCAAATGTCGAGCATTATCCAATGCGCCTGCTGTCCCTAAAATGTTTGGCTCTTCTAAGGTATATTGAATCCTGACACCTAATTCTCTTCCTTCACCCAATGCGTCTATGATCGATTGCGGTTGATGATGCAAATTTATGATTATCTCTTTAAATCCAAAACTTGCCACGTATTCGACTACATAGCGTATTAAAGGTCTACCAAGAAATGGAATTGCAGGTTTAGTTCTATCTATAGTCAAAGGAAAAAGTCTTGTACCAAATCCCGCCGCTAGAATCATTACCTTCATAAGCTTTTTCAATAACAACAATCATCAAAATTACTTATTTCTTCCTTAAAACGCAAATTGGATTAAGAGATTTTGAAAGATAAAATTTAGCTTATGTTTAGACTTGAAAGCTTCGCAGTCTTTGAAAGCCAATCTAATAAATGGATTTTAGAAACTCTGAGTAGACACGGGCACGTAATTTCATTGCCTGAAATAGCTCTTGAGAAGACCGAAGCGTTTTTCAAGCCAATAAACGTCAATGCTTTTGATTGGATTTTGCTTCCTGATACAATCGTGACAGAAATATTCGTTGAAAAACTTCAAAATGATAACTTTGATCTATTTGAATTAGACAGCGTTCAGATTTGCGCTTTTGGAGAGGCTGTGGCGACCCTCTTACGCCACTATCAGATTCATTCAGACATAATTTCAACTAGTCATCATCATAACAAGATTTTTCAGGCCATAGCCGATTACTCTAATCATCAACTTAGGGATATAAAATTTCTGGCTTTAAAGGAACGGAATTCTTACGAGCCGCTCGTAGAGATTTTGCAAGAAAAAGAGGCAAAAGTTACAGAATTTTCACTTTATGAGATTAAAATCAAAGATCGTAAGAATTTAGTACGCTTGAAAGCCCTTATAAAAGGAGGCGCAGTAGACGCATTCATCTTCGCCTCCCCAAACGAGGTTACAGCTTTAAGAGTACTTTTTCAGGAACCTTTAGAAAGCTTATTAGCCAACATGCAGGTATTCGCAGTAGATGATTTAACTTTTCAGACTCTTCGAGAAAACGATTTGAGACCCAGGCATTTCGAGGTTTTACTGCTAAGATGAAAATAAAAAAATCTGTTTTATTATTCTTTGTAGACGGTTTAGGTATAGGAGAGCGCTCAGAGCACAATCCATTAACTTTTATCAACGATGAGTCACCAATAGCATTCTTTAAAAATGAAGAAGCCCGAGTCGTAGAGGATGGAATAATGGCTATTACTGATGCGCAACTAGGCATCTCTGGACGTCCACAAAGCGCTTCAGGGCAAACAACAATATTAACCGGCATAAACGCCTCCGCTACGCTAGGCTTTCATAAAAATGGTTTTCCAAATAAATTATTAGCAGAGCTTTTAAGAAAACACTCTGTATTTCTCAAATTGAAACAGATGAAGGTCTCTGATCTGGTTTTTGCAAACGCCTATACACCACAGTTTTTCGAGAGCGAACCTCGATGGAAATCTGCTACCACCCTTGCAGTAGAATCTGCCCAGCTACCTTTTCGCACAATAGAGGATCTGAAAGCAGGTAATGCGATTTATCATGATTTTACGAATCAAATCCTCTTAGAGCGAGGATTCGACGTACCTTTATTTTCTGCATCAGACGCGGCACGAATCTTAGCTAGCCTAACATATGATTATAGTTTTGTTCTCTATGAGCACTTTATCACCGATTTGATTGGCCATGCGCAGGATTTGAAAAAAGCCATCGGACACTTGAGCCAGCTCTCAGAATTCTTAGTAGAACTTTTGAAAAGAGTTGACTTAGACAGAACAACTATAATCTTGACCAGCGATCATGGAAACATAGAGGATTTGTCGATACGAACACACACTCTGAATAACGTGCCAACAGTCATATGGGGTAGGCAAAAAGAGCAGGTGGCTGCGAGAATAAGAAATCTTACGGATATAACACCTGCCATAATCGAACTCCTGCAAGATGAGTAAAACAGTTTGAAAGATGTTCCGAGGTAGTCATCATGGAGATTAACAAGGGTATTTTAAAGAACGATCGTAAAGAAATCTTTGGTTGGCTGATGTATGATTGGGCAAATTCTGCTTTTTATACAACTGTGATCGGCGTGTTGCTAGGTCCATATCTGACAGCGCTTGCCCAAGCAGACGTAGGAGAGAGAGGAGTAGTGCTGAGTTTAGGACCAATAGGAGATCTTACCGCTGAAGCTTTAGTGCCAGCAGCATTGGGTGTTTCAGTGGCTGCACAAGTTATTCTGCTGCCAGTGCTTGGTTCAATTGCGGACTATACGCATTTGAAAAAGCCCATGATGGCTTTCTTCTGCTATCTCGGTGTTACTGCAAGCAGTCTACTCTTTTTTGTTTCAAAGGGTCATGACTACCTATGGGGCTGTTTTCTTATGATAATAGCCAACATGAGTTTTGCTGCTGCCAACGTCTTCTACAATGCTTTTCTAGTTGACATCACTACAGAAGAAAATCGTGACAAAATTTCCAGCTATGGGTTCGCTTATGGCTATGTTAGTGGTATCGTGATGTTAATCGTAAATCTTGCGACCATTCAGTACTCTGATCAACTCGGTATCTCAAAAAGTTTCGCCGTTAGACTTTCAATGCTTCTTGCATCTTTATGGTGGGGAGTTTTTGCCCTTGTAACTTTTGCTCTGCTGAAACCCCGCAAGCCTCCCTTAGAAAAACCAAAGGATCGCCCGCTTCTCATTATAGGATTCACAGAACTCTGGAAAACGTGCAAGGAACTCAAGAATTTAAAGCAAACAACTTTATTTCTGATAGCTTATCTCTTCTACAATGACGGCATTCAAACAGTCATACTGAATTCATCTGTTTTTCTCTCTCAAGAGCTCTTCGATGAAGAAGGACGCAAATCAAATCAATCATTTCTTCTTGCAATATTTTTTGTGGCTCAGGTAGCGGCGCTGGTCGGTTCATTGTTTTTTGAGCGGGTATCGAGGGTCTTGGGTACTAAGAGAACGATCTTAGCGTGTCTTACAATTTGGTGTGCAGTAGTAATATATGCATACGCATTTCTGACCAGCACTTATCAGGCTTGGATCATGAGCAGTCTGATAGGGCTAGTCCTCGGGAGCACCCAGGCGTTATCAAGATCACTCTATTCGCAAATGATCCCAATAGGTAGAGAATCTTCATTTTTTGGGCTCTATGAAATTTCGGAAAAGGGTACCTCATGGCTTGGTCAACTCATATTTGCCGCCGTGGTCAATACAACTGGCTCTTACCGCCAGGCAATATTGGCTTTGATAGTATTTTTCTTCGTTGGTGGTGCTATTCTTTTGTTCACTGATGTAGAAAAAGGAGTAGAGGAGGCTGAGAGGGCAGAAGCAATCTTAGAACAAGCTTAATCTTCGGCGGTGATATTCAAGATCACTATTTCTGGCGGCACTAAAAACCTTATTGGTAAGATGCTTGTACCGATTCCAGTTGTCACAAACATATCAATCCCATTTTCTCTCACATGACCGTAAGCGTATTTCTGCCCATAGCTTGACGGTACAATCGGAGAACCTACAAGTGGAAACCAAAATTGTCCTCCATGAGTATGCCCAGCGAGTATCAACCGTAACTGTGGAGAAAGGAGCAAATCGCCAGTTATAATGGGTAACACATCGGGACTATGCTCTAAAACTACCAAATCACCTTCCTGCTCGCTATTTTCCAAGATCTTCTTCCACTTTTTATTCGTTGCCCCCCAATTCCCGAACTTAAGATGATCCTCTAATCCAAACAATCTTAACTTGGCTCCATTGTGTTGAATTACCACTACCTCATTTTCCAAAAATCGTATGCCAACTCTTGCGAATTCTTTCTTTAAAGCGCTCTCAGCCCATGAATCGGTATTCCCAAAAACTGCATAAACTCCATACCTTGCACGTAAGCCTTTTAGATTTTCGGCTATCTTAGTTACCGGAATGCGTGGAAGTTCAAATTCCTCACCGTTGGGTGAAATAAAATCACCTAACATGACTATTAAATCCGGTTGGGCTTGATTAATCAGCTCGACGATTTGCCGCAACCGATCTTCAGTAACATAGTTTGACCCGGCATGTATGTCACTTAAAACTGCAATTTTTAGATTATTCAGAGCTGGATTCCAATTTTTCACCTTCAAATCTAGGTGTCTTACTACGAGCCGACGTGGCTCTATGTAGTACGCGTATATCAATCCAAGAATCAACGCTAGTACTACGGAGGCCAGGATTGATAGACATATCTTGATTTTCATGAAAAATCCTCTATGAGGGAAAATACTCTTTCCAACGTTTATCAACTAGCTTGATTGTATCTTCCCAAGCTTCCACCTCTTTGG
This sequence comes from uncultured Blastocatellaceae bacterium, assembly GCA_964486055.1. Classification (GTDB taxonomy): domain Bacteria; phylum Acidobacteriota; class Blastocatellia; order Pyrinomonadales; family Pyrinomonadaceae; genus J014. The sequence goes on along the minus strand of CAZALE010000001.1, from coordinate 551,155 downwards.
GATACCAAGGTTTCATTCTCGCATCTATGATGATAGGAGATTCATAGCAAATGTGATTATGCTTTAGTCGCGCTCCTCGCGCATAAATGTCTGTTGATGGATTGAATCTAGTCCACGTGGCCCAGAGAAACTTATCACTTGAATCTGCGTACTCTAACTTATCATGAACAACCACGACTTCGAATCCATCGAATTCGGTAGCAGCAGCAAGCCGCGCCGGCAGTTGCCCGTCAGATTCATAACTATCAGCTTCTATTACCAAGCATCCGCCACAAAAAACCTTTGCTCTTTTTACCCCTTGAGGCAGATGACTCGTAGAAAAATCTCTCTTCAAGTCGCGTTTTTTCTGACCTACACCTATTAACATTGCTTTTGAGCCCAGATTTATTCGCCCAGAGGCATAATCCAATGTGTCAAATGAAGTTCGATCAAAAATAAAAAAATCGCTTTCCCAATCGACACGCTCTAAAATGTATTCAAATAGTTTTTTAAAATTGCGCAAGTCTTGTTCTTTATCAGTCAACAGTAAAAATTTTGTTAAGGCTAATTGTCCTTCTCCTAAAATCCTGAAGCCAGCAGAAATGGCTTCGCGTGCATATCTTTCGCGAACTACTGCTGCGGCAAGACTATGAAACCCAGTCTCTCCATAACTCCATAGATCTACTACTGCGGGCATAACTAACGGAAATAGAGGAGAAAGTAATTCTTGTAAGTAGTCGCCAATGAAGAAATCCTCCTGACGAGGTTTTCCAACAACCGTTGCCGGATATATCGCATCCTTGCGATGAAATATTGCTTCAACCTCAAAAACTGGATAGTCGTGTTTTAGTGAATAATAACCATAGTGGTCACCAAATGGCCCCTCAGGCAAACGTTTATGTGGAGGAACTTTACCGCAAATTGCGAATTCAGCCTCGGCTACTAAACGGTGGTGCCCATTTATGGGATTTTCAACTACCTTCAATCTTCCATCAGCTAATAATGAAGCTAACATTAATTCAGGTACATTCTCTGGTAACGGAGCGATAGCAGACAAGATCAAAGCTGGCGGACCGCCCAGGAAGATAGTCGTAGGTAAAGCCTGATTCATCTGCTCAGCCTCGAAGTAATGAAAGCCTCCTCCTTTACCTATCTGCCAATGAATACCAGTTGTCGTTTTATCGTATCTTTGAATTCTATACATTCCTAAATTGTGTTTTCCATTGACTGGACTCTCTGTATAAACAAGGGGCAGAGTTATGAAATGTCCACCATCCTCAGGCCACAATTGAAGTAAGGGCAAGGCTTCTAGATCGACAGGATTTTGTCGAACCTCTAAAACTGGAGCCCTCGATTTACTGACATTGCTAACACCAAATTTCAGTGCTGACAAGATTACATCTCGATACTTCCACAACACTCCAGGTCTTGGAGGTAAAGCCTCCTTTACCATTTCAACCGCGCGGCGAACAAATCTCTCAGGTTTTTCCCCGAAAGCTAACTCGATTCTCTTTACCGTGCCAAAAAGATTAGTAACGACTGGAAATTTTGATCCCTTGACTTTCCTGAAAAATAAAGCTTTGCCTCCTTCAGCAATGACGCGACGATGAATTTCTGCTATCTCAAGGAAAGGATCAACCTCGACGTCAATTTCAGTCAATTCTCCCTCTTTCCTCAAAAGATTCAAAAAAGAGCGAAGATTATTATGCATAGCGTAGTCTAACGAAGGCTCAAGAGTTCCTTTAGATTTATTTTATCTGCACTGATGACGTTAATCTGAGTCCTTGGAAATCTTTGGGCAAATGCATCTTTCATTTTTTTATAGTCTCCTACCACTATAAAAAAGCCGTGCGTTAGGTATTTAGCTGCAAAGCTCATTACATCTGACTCGCTGACGCGATCAATCGAATCAGTAAAATTCCTAATTTCATCGGTAGACGCATTCAGGAAATAAAGTTCAGCTAGTCTTGCTGCTAATCCTGCGCATGTCTCTGTGTCACGTGCTAGATTACCTATCAAAGTTGCCTTTCTAGGCTTCATCTCCTCTTTTGATACTTCTGTAGTCGAAAGTCGGTTTACTTCAGCCAGCATAAGTTCAACCACCTCTGCTGCGGATTCATTCTTCGTTTGTGCTCGCGCACTAAAGTTAGCGTTATCAACACGCCATGAAAATGAGCTTCCAGCACCGTAGCTTAGCCCACGCTTGATTCTTATCTCTTGATTAAGACGCGCAGAGTAGCCACCACCAAGCACCGAATTAGCCACCAGAGCGCTGAATAATTCTGCCTTATTGCTTCTTCTGACCCCTATTTTTTTAGCGTATAGCACTGCTGCCTGCCCAGAATCTGGCAAATCTACTATGAGAATTTTTAAGTCTTCAGGGTATTTAAGAGTCGTGGGGTTTCCAGTCGCCTTTTGTCCTTCCGATAAGCTCCAATTACCGAAAAAACGATTAGCCATTGCAGTGGCTTTCTGAAAGCTGATATCGCCTACTATGACCAAAACCGCATTTCTTGGTGAAAAATTCTGCTTATAGAAAGAGAGAATATCGCTCCTAGATATGTTTTTCAGACTTTCCGGTGTACCTCCTTGAGGATGCTCTGAGTAAACAAAAGAGCTGGCAACATAGTTGGCAAGAAAGCTTGGCTGCCTCAAATTATATGCCAGGTTATCCTGTAATTGCGCTCTTAGAATCTCGATCTCCTTAGGACGAAAAGTCGGATTAAGAATTACATCCGCAAAGATTGGCATAGCAGAATGCAATTTATCGTTCGTGACTTCCATCGAGACATATATTCCATTCCAAAAAGCGGATGAGTTCAACGATCCGCCGAGAAACTCTATGTCCTCTGCCACCTTTTCTGCACTTCTTGTTCTTGTTCCCTTCGTAAGAAGCTCCGCAGTCATATTGGCAAGGCCAGCTTTTTCAGGCGTTTCCGCAGCTGCTCCATTCTTTATGACTAATCCGACATTGACCAAAGACGATCCCCTCTTTTCAACTACGGATACTAACAAACCATTTTTCAGCCTAGTTTCCCTTATGCGGGGCAACTTTATCGGCTTTGGTTCGGCTGGTGGAGGTGGTAATTCTTGTGCAGAAACGTAAGTCATATAGCAGAAAAAACTCAAGATGATCAAAGAGATTCTTATCATTTATCCTTCTCCTGTACGTAATAAATCACCACGCGTTGATTATCAGCAAAATATCTTTGCATTACCTTTTGAACGTCGGCCGCTGTGACAGCTTGGATTTTTTGGATCTGACGATTAACTTCCTCTGGATCTGAATGAAACGCAACAGCATACTCGATAGCAGCTGCCTTACCATCATTCGTCTCACGTTCTTTTAAGGCTTGTGTGATCAATTGGTTCTTCGCCTTTTGGAGCTCACGAGCAGTTACACCGCTACGTTGGATTTTTTTCAACTCTGCTATCAACGCCTTCTCGAGCATCTCAGGTGTTTTATCCTTAGAAGCGATAGCATAGAAAACAAGTAAACCTCGATCCACTCGAATGTCTAATGAAAAAGCCGCCTCCTGCGCTATCTGCTGTCGATAAACTAGCGATCGGTATAAACGTGAGCTCTCCCCGCTGGATAATATCACTTCTGCTACTCGCAGTGCCGGTATATCTTGGCTTTTTGAGGGTGGAGCTAGGTAGGTCATGGCAACTGCTGGAAAAGGTACATTTGCTGCAGTCTTTACATAACGTTTTTCTTGTGTTCTTTCTGGCTCAACTGAATTTACCCTTGGTATTTCACCTTCAGGTTTAGGTATTCGTCCGAAATACTTATCAACCCACGCGTCTAAATCATCCTGACGAAAATCACCAACTACTATCAGCACAGCATTATCAGGGCGGTAGAATGTTTTGTAGAAATTTCTTACATCATCGAGCGTCGCTGCTTGCAGTTCTTCCAGATTGCCTATGCCGGGACGGCGATAAGGATGAACGGTGTAAGAGAGTTTGTCTATATATTGTCCGAAAAGCATCCCATAAGGCTGAGCTAAAACTCGTTGTCTGAATTCTTCCTTGACTACGTCCCTTTCAGATACAAAATCAGCCTCATATATATTCAAGTTGGTCATGCGCTCAGCTTCAGCCCACAGTAATGTCTCTAGATAATTCGATGGCACAACCTCATAGTAATTCGTGAAATCATCCCACGTAGAAGCATTATTGTAACCACCGACATCCTCAGTAAGCCGATCCATCATTTCACTTTTCATATTCTTTGTCGATTTAAACATCAGATGTTCAAACAGATGGGCAAAACCTGAACGCCCATCCGGATCATCTTTTGAGCCAACTTTGTAAAGCACCCGAATAGCGACAGTTGAGCTAGCATTATCCTGTAAAGATATGACTTGTAAACCATTAGGCAAAACTCTTTGTTTGAATCTCATCGGCTCCACCCTTTGAGCAATCAGTGATGTCGCTTGAGTTAACATGATACAGAAAAGCAAAAATAGTCCTTTCATAGCATTTCACCGCTAATTTTGATACTCATAAAATCCTCTTCCAGTCTTTCTCCCCAACCATCCTGCATCGACATATTTCTTCAATAAAGGACATGGACGATATTTTGGATCGCCTAGACCTTCGTACAAAACATTCAAAATTGCGAGGCACACATCTAGACCTATGAAATCAGCTAGCGTCAGCGGTCCCATCGGGTGATTCATGCCAAGCTTCATTATTTCATCTATAGCTTCTCGAGTGGCTACTCCCTCATAAAGTGCATATATGGCTTCATTAATCATTGGCATCAAAACTCTGTTTGACACAAATCCGGGCGAATCATTGCATTCGACAGGAATCTTACCCAACTGCTCGGCCAATTCTTTAACCTGAGCAAATGTTTCATCTGAGGTAGCGATTCCACGAATCACCTCCACCAACTTCATTATCGGCACAGGATTGAAAAAATGCATGCCTATGAATCTATCTGGCCGTTTAGTGACTGCAGCAAGCTTTGTTATTGAAATAGACGATGTATTCGATGCAAGAATGCATTCAGGGGTACAAATCTCGTCTAATCGCTGAAAAATCGATCTTTTAACATCGAAGTTCTCCGTAGCCGCTTCGACAACGATGAAAGCATCTTTCATGCTATCTAGACTCGTAGTCGTTGTAATGCTAGATAGTATTTCTTGTTTCTTAGATTCCTCAAGGGTACCTTTTTTTACAAAGCGATCTAAGCTCTTGTTAACATTTTCAACACCACGTTTTAAAACATCCTCATTAATATCGCACATCAATACTTTAAAACCTGACGATGCAGCAACTTGAGCTATTCCATTGCCCATAGTTCCTGCTCCGACAACGCCTATTACTTTACTCATTTTATCCTTAACTCCCCTTTAATTTTCTAAGCTATAAGAGAATAAAGATTGCAGATTAATCGCTGAAAAGCAAATACAATGGAGAGAATAAAATGGCAGACAAGGCAGTTTCCAGCAGAAATTAGCTGTAAAAAATGCTAAGATGTGGAGCTGAAAATCCAGTGATTACTCCGATACATGATTCATCGGCGTGGAACTCTGAGACAACGCCGATGAGTTCATATTAAAAATTTTCCATGAACCTTGCTCATGAAATTAAAGATTTGAGTAGCTCATGCTCTTTATCTCGGAGTCATTTCTTGATGAAAAACATCTCCGAAGTCATAACCCCTCTTGGTGATTCAATCTCTTGTTTTATCGTGAGCGTTTTTCCATCCTCGCCTAACTTCCATATCTCTTTCGAGCTTATGGAAATCTCGCCCATTGGCGTACTCAGGACTCTAACTCGGGTCAACTTCAAAGTTCCGTTTTCCTCGAGCTTTGCTTTCAGGGAAACAGGGAGAGTGCCCATGGGTGTCTCTTGATTAATTACCCTCTCTTTTCCGTCAAGAGAGTAAACAAGCGGCATGTCAGAGAACATTAAAAAATCACCGCGTCTTATCCCTCGGCCCATATCGCCGCGTGCTTCCGTAGCCGGCTTGTACTTCGTTTGAGTTTCAACCCGCAATTCTTTATCGTTCTGAGTGACTTTCATAGTCATGGATTCAATTCTAGAACTAAAATCAAACTTGGATCTCTCCAGGCTAAGTTCCCAATCCCCTGAAAAATTCACCTTATTCTGGGCAATCGAGGCCACAGCACACAATAAAATAATCACAGCTATCGATGTAAACTTCCTCATACTATACCTCCACTTCTTCAAATCTCTAGCGACTTAGACAAAGTATCGTAAAAATAAGTTACAATCGAGGCGAATTTTTATTTACCCTCAGACGATTTTCTTAATTCGATGTAAGCTCCGGCCACTCCTATCAAAATACCGATAAATGCTAATGCTACTTCCAAAATCTTCAACACTGAAGTAGAAATAAACGGCATCAAGTAGATGATTATGTTGTTTACGAAGTTAAACGATGATATTGCAAGTCCTAATGCAGCGAGTAAAAAACCAATCGATGCCATTCTCAAACTGGGCGTTAACTTAGACGGACGATCAGCCTGCTGTCCTATGTGACTATTAACGTAACCATAACCAAAATAGATGGAAAGCCCAATAAATAACCATACAGTGAATCGTAGCCAATTAGTCCACCCTAACTCGCTGATTAGATAAGTGCAACATAGTAAACCTAATACTGGAATCAATGATAGTCTCTTAACAAAGCAAAGTAAGGAAATTGTGATTGAAAGTAGTATGAAGGCAATTGTCGGAATCTTATGTGAAAAGGCTTGCCAAGTTGTTTCGCCCTCTAAGGGCTCAATCTTTGTAAGGAAATCCCAAAATCCCTGATTGTTGAAATAGTAAACAAGAGCTAGGACGATTAACATGAGGCTCGGAACGATAAACTGGCTATTTATGTAAGGCACAAATCTCTTTTCATTCGCAAATTCTTTATCTTTAAAAAGCACGCCGGCGCAAACTATAGAGAAGGCGAATAGCGTGCCGATTACCGTTAAATCCGTGACTTCAGTTAAGTTCAGAAACAATGCAGGGATTGCGACAACCAAACCTGTGACGATCGTAGAAAACCATGGCGTTCTGAATTTTGGGTGAATTGACGAGAATATCGGCGGAAGTAATCCATCTCTACTCATCGCCATCCACAGGCGAGGCTGTCCGATCTGAAACACTAGGAAAACTGTAGCCATAGCTATTACAGCACTAACAGCGATAATACCGGCAATCCACGGTAAGTTTGCGCCTTCCGGACCAAAGACGAAAGCTAGCGGATCTCCAACTCCGAGTTTTTTGTAAGAAACCATGCCAGTTAGAACCAAGGCTAACAAACAATACAAAACAGTACATATCAAAAGCGATAGTATCATCCCACGTGGTAAATCCTTATGTGGATCCCTACATTCTTCTGCCGTGGTCGAGAGGGCGTCAAAACCAATATAGGCGAAAAATACAGCAGCAGCGCCGGACATTACTCCAGCGAAGCCATTAGGTGCAAAGGGTGACCAATTTTCTGGGTTTACGTAGAATGCGCCCAAGATTATTACCAACAGAATGACTGCTAGCTTCAGAGCCGTCATCAAATTAGCAGTGACCTTCGATTCTCTTATGCCGACATAAACTAAGGCTGTCATCAAAACGGTAATCGCTAATGCCGGCACATCAGCAATTAAACGCAAATCACCTAATTGTGGGGCAGTAATCCAGGCTGCATAAGCCTCCACGACCGACGGAGATAATTTCTCGGATATGTTAGAGAGCGAATCAGCATTCATGGCGAGGAGTGCATCGAGCGTGTATCCCTTTGATAAAGTCTCAGCTACTACGTCAGCATTTTCGCTGAACCCTCGATAGGCACTCAGATAATCCATGGTCATATAAGCTGGAAGATTGGTGCCATAGCCCCTGAGCATTCCAGTGAAATAATCACTCCAAGAGATGGCCACCGCAATGTTACCGATGGCGTATTCGACTATCAGGTCCCAACCTATTATCCAAGCAATCAATTCACCCAAAGAAGCATAAGCATAAGTATAAGCTGATCCAGCTATGGGAATTCTCGAGGCAAACTCGGCATAACAGAGAGCAGAAAATGCACAAGCTATGGCAGCAAAGATGAATAGTAGAATGACAGCAGGTCCTCCCTTATTAGCCGCATTACCAATCATTGCAAAAATACCTGCTCCGATAATCGCCGCAATTCCTAGCATTGTAAGGTCGAAAACACCCAGCGTTCGACGCAAACTTATTCTCTCACCTACGCCTTCTTCTGCGTCTGCCTTTATTTGCTCAATTGACTTCTTGCGAAATAAATTCAATTGCCCCATCGTAAACTCCCTGCTCGTCAAATTTAAACAAAAATAGCGAAAAGACTGGGCTTTCGCTAGATTCGCATTTAATCCTGGAAAATTAATTTCAAAGTGAAGAGGTAGCCGCGCCACCTCTTCACTTGCCACATTTTTATCTAACGCCGTGCAATTCGTTGTAGTGCACCCAGAACCAATAACCTACTAGTATCCAAACAAGTAGGTTAATACCGCTGGCAGTTAGGCCGACTTTTGCGATCTTGGCGTTTCGATCTTGTGACGTGAGCAATTTTCTTCCGTAGGTCAGGAAGTACACCATGACGCCCAGTGTAATCCATAAGAACAATCGAATAGAAGTTTCAACCAGGCGTTGTGTTGCTGACTGAGATGTAAAGCCAAATTGCCAGATAGTTAAGGCAATCAATAATAAAACACCAATCATTGGAGAAAGTGGAACTTTTCCTTCAGGAGTCGAGGCTTTCATCTCTTCAGGAGTAAGAAGCGCCAGCCGACTGTGCTTGTATCCATAGGCGAAGTAGATCACTAAACCAATTGACATCCACAATATTAGTCTCAACCACGTATCAAGCGGCAGTCCATTCATTAAATAACCACTCGCAAGGGCTGACAGAATCGGAAAATAAGGAGAGAAAGGAACCTTAAACGGACGATGCAAGTTTGGATGTGTGTAACGCATTATGATCACACCAAGCGACACTATGACAAATGCAAAAAGCGTTCCAATGGAAACTAATTCTCCTAAGATATCTATCCTAACGATACCGGCCATTATTGCTACGATAGCGCCAGTTATTATGGTCGTCACGTATGGTGTTCGGAACTTAGGATGCACCTTAGACGCCCAAGTAGGTAATAGTCCGTCTTTCGACATTGAATAGAAAATCCTGGGTTGGCCCATCACCATCACCAGCATGGTAGAACTTAAACCAAGGACTGCGCCAAGCTTGATTATGAACGGCATGTAGCTTAGGATAGTTTCGAAGACAGTGCCGACAGCTCTGGTTCTCGCTGCGTTTATTGCCTCTGCAATCGGTGCAGGCACGTTGAGTTGAGTATATGAAACAACCCCTACCATCACAAAAGACACTAAAACATAGAGAATCGTACAGATAAGTAAACTTCCGATTATTCCTATCGGCATATCCCTTTGAGGGTTCTTAGCCTCTTGAGCCGCCGTGGAAACCGCATCGAAACCTATGTAGGCAAAAAAGATCACTGCAGCTCCCGTCAAGATCCCACTCCAACCAAAAGCTCCAAATATCGGATTACCGGCTGTATCGACTCTCTGAGGAGGTATAAAAGGTGTAAAGTTTTCAGTGTTTATGAAGCCAATCCCAGCGATAATGAAAAGTACCACAACGGAGGTTTTCACTATGACTATCGCAGTATTGAAATTAGCTGATTCCTTGATCCCCTTTACTAGAAGAATCGTGACTGCAACAGCTATCAAAAATGCTGGTAAGTTAACTAAAGAGGTTTCAACAGGAAAATTCGACACATGATAACCTATTTTCTCTAATTCCGTTTCAACCGCTTTATTAAGGACGTTCCAACCAGGATCAACGGCAATGGTTTTTGCTTCATTTAACTTCGCAGCAACCTCTGGGGAGAGATTAATGAATTGGGTGCCTCGCGCTGCTCTCAGAGCTACTGGCACTTCAATTCCGAAATCTTTGAGAAAACTGACAACATATCCAGACCAACCGACAGCTACCGTGGCTGCTCCAAACGCGTATTCTAAAATCAAGTCCCATCCGATTATCCAAGCTACAAATTCTCCCAAAGTTGCGTAACCATAGGCATAAGCAGAACCAGATATGGGAACAGTAGAAGCAAACTCGGCATAACAAAAAGCCGCCAAAGCACTAACAACGCCTGCAAGTATCATCGAAATTATAACTGCAGGTCCCGCATGCTTAGCTGCTGCTTGTCCAGTTAAAACAAAAATTCCTGTACCGATTATTGCGCCTATTCCTAAAAAGGTTAAATCCAAACTAGTCAAGGCTCTTTTCAGAGTGTGCTCCCCTGTCTCTTGAGCCTCAGCAATTATCTTATCTACAGGTTTCGTCGCAAGAATTGACATTTACGCCTCCTTATCTAAGAGATTATTTTTATGATTGCTTTTGATTTATTCTTTTCCAGATAAAGTAAATAGGCACGCCTGTTAGTACGATTAACAAACCAGGTAAAGAAGTCTTGGGTTTATAAAATAATAGCACTAAAGATATCAAGCCAGCAGCTAAAATATAAATCACAGGAACCACTGGATAACCGAATGCTTTATAAGGTCTATCGGCATCTGGTCGCTTCCTACGCAAAATAAATAAGCCAATTATTGTCAAAATGTAAAATATCAGGACAGCAAAAACTACATAATCTAGTAGAGTGCTATATAGATTTCCGTATTTTACGGCTCCACCTTCGTTATAGACAGTTCTAGGCAGGACCAATATACATGTCCATATTCCTTGCAGAACTAGGGCTACTGCCGGCACGTGATTCTTATTTAGCTTACCAGTGGCACTGAAAAATAGATTGTCTTTCGCCATTGCGTAATAAACCCTCGCTCCAGCAAGTACAAGACCATTATTGCAACCAAAAGTAGAAATTATGATGGCAATAGCCATTAGAGTTGCTCCCCAATCTCCAAAAATGACCTGCAACGCAGCAGTCCCAACTCTATCATCTGGGGCAGTCTGAATTTGCTCAATTGTAAGGGTGTTTAAATAAGCAAAATTAGCAAGGACATAGAGAGTTATTACTAAGCCTGTGCCTAGAGCCAAAGAGAGAGGGATATTTCTTTCCGGCTTTTTAACCTCTCCGGCCGTGAAAGTTATGTTGTTCCATGCATCTGCGGAAAATAATGAACCTACTTGAGCTACACAGTAAGCGACTATAAATCCCCAAAGCCCACTATTGACAGTAACCTCAGGAAGAAAATTCGTAAAGTAATCAGGTTTTATAGTTGCCGGATTATGGGCTACAAACAAGTTCTCCCAGTTATAAGCAAATGTTCCTGCGGCTCCTCCAACAAAAATCCCTAGCAGTATCAGAGCAATAAGAGCTAATGTTTTCGCTGAGGTAAAAAGATTTTGAATCCACTTACCAAGTGCTAAACCTTGCATGTTTAAGGCAGTTAATAGAACTATCATCAGTATCGCGATCAGTTGTTGGGTCGAAAGTGAAACAGCGTAATTTGAAGACAGGTGAATAGGTGAGATTATGTAGTTTTCAGCTGAAATCGATGGCAGCAAAACACCCAAAAATCGTGCAAAAGCAACGGCTACGGCCGCGATGGTACCAGTTTGTATGACCAAAAATAATGTCCATCCGTACAAAAAACCCCACAAAGGTGAATAACTCTCTCTGAGATAGACATATTGGCCACCAGCCTTTGGCATCATCGCAGCAAGTTCTCCATAGCTCAGTGCCGCGAAGATTGTCAATAAGCCAGTTATGACCCAAGTTATCAACAATCCACCCGGAGAACCTGTTTGCCTAGCGATATCTGCAGATACGATGAAGATGCCAGAGCCTATCATCGAACCTGCAACAATCATGGTTGAATCAACTAAACCTAGTCCACGAACAAAGCCTTCATCCGACTTCTCTAACTTAATAGCTTCAGCCGACATAACCAAAATCCACAAAAATTAGGCGAGACAATCGTTTCAGATATTACACTTTACCTTGAGATTTGTCGAGTCAACAGATAACATTTCTTTAGCCCTTTCTTCAATTTTTTGTCAAGTCTATGAGTTTAGGCGATATCCCAAGCGCACAATTCTGCAAGTACGGTCATGAGATCATCGATTGGATCGCTGATTATTTCGAGCAAATAGAAAATTTTCCAGTTTTATCCCAAAATAAACCGAACGAACTCAAAAACTCTCTTCCTGCTGCCGCTCCTGAGCATGGCGAGAATTTTGAGGAGATTTTTGCAGACTTTCAAAGATTGATCCTGCCAGCCGTTACCCATTGGAATCATCCCAATTTCCATGGTTTATTTTCTACCTCGGCATCTGCAGTTGGTATATTTGCCGATATGCTGGCATCTGCTTTTGACATGAAAGCGATGCTCTGGAGGACAGCTCCAGCCTCTACAGAACTAGAACAAGTTACGACAACATGGCTCCGAGACATGCTAGGACTCCCATCAAGTTTTGATGGTATAATCTATGACACTGCATCAATCTCAACACTTCACGCTTTGACAATGGCACGGCAACGAATTGCCCCCGAGACTCGCGAAAATGGCTTGTCTAATCTCCCATCTTTCCGTCTTTACTGCTCTGAACATGCTCATTCTTCAGTTGATAAAGCTGCCATACTTATGGGATTCGGGAAAAAATCAATAGTCAAAATCCCGACCGATGAACTGTTCAGAATGAAACCCGATTTGCTGAGGATGAAAATACAGGAAGACAGAGAAAAGGGATATCTTCCATTCTGCGTAGTTGCCACCATTGGCACGACATCCACAACAAGTGTTGATCAAGTAAAAACAATCGCCGACGTCTGTCATGACAATAATCTTTTCCTACATATCGACGCTGCTTACGCTGGAGCTGCGGCTATATTACCTGAAATGCAATATCACTTCGAAGGATGGCAAAATGCGGATTCTATAGTAATAAATCCGCACAAATGGCTGTTTACTCCATTCGATCTATCAATTCTATATGTCAAAGACATGAGTCTATTAAGGGAAGCCTTTTCTCTCGTTCCAGAGTACCTGAGGACGACTGAAAACGTTATAAATCAAATGGACTACGGAATTCAGTTGGGCAGGCGCTTTCGTTCACTAAAATTATGGTTCATCATTAGATACTTCGGAAGGCAAGGAATGCAGCAACGCGTACGCGAGGACTGTCGACTGGCTCGTTTGTTGGCTGAATGGATTACGAATTCAGACAATTTCCAGCTTTTAGCTCCTGTAAACTTTGCACTAGTCTGCTTCAGAGCATTTGTTGAGAATCTATCTGAAGCAGAGCTAAACGCACTCAATGAAAATATAATGAACACGATAAACTCAAGCGGTCAAGCCTATATCTCTCACACAAAGCTCGGAGATAAATTAGCCTTACGAATCTCCATAGGCAGTCTGAGAACTGAAGAGCGACACCTGAAAAAAATTTGGAAATTGCTTAATGATGCATACCAGGAAAGTCTCAATTTAATCTCTCGTAAATCATCAACCTAGTGCATAAATTGATAATCCCGCTTAGAGCAGATCAATCGCTCATCGCAGCAAATCTGCTGATCTAAATCTAACGTCATGCAAGTCTTGCCAGTGTCAATTAGATTTTTCACGATTTTACCCAGTCTTAATAGCATAGAATCTCCTTTAGTTACACTGCCTAAACTAAAAGTGCGCGACTGACCTAGAAATTAATTCGTTTAAGCAAGATTTTTGATGACAAACAATGTTTGTTGTGTTAAGCTTTTTTCTGGCTCTATACTTTCAGAGCCGAATTCGTCACATACGCAAAGCCTATGGACAAACTCAACGAATATCTCCAAAAAGTCGTTTCCTTAAAAGCGAATGAATTGCATTTAGAACCGAACAAAATCCCCTACGTTCTAATTGCTGGCAATACAAGAGAGATAGATTCAGCGCCTATTTTGGGCTCGCAAATTAGCGTGATGATTTTTCCACTCATACCGAATGATATTAAGCTCGAGTTACCGAACAAAACTGAGGTAGAGTTCGAGATCCCACATAAACTCGGCAGATTCAGATTTTTAGTAAAAAAATCGCCGCTGGGTTTCAATGTAACCATCCGTCCTGCTGCAATATCTGAGCAGAAACAAAAGACTTTGAATGAGTCTTTACCATTAGCCGGACAGGCTACGAGCGGTCAATATTCGAATGCAGAAGACACTAACCATCATCCAGCTCAGAAGACAGATGCTTCTAAGACTTCCGTTTTTCAACCAGAGATAATCATCGAAAACTTAGAAAATACAGAAGATGATGGATCCGAAGATTATAAAGTTGAGGTAACGTCGCTAAACGATCCAGAGTTCATAACTAAATTCTCAGACAATGCGACATATGAACCACCTTTGCGTCCTCAAGAGATTTACTCATCCTATGATGAGATCCCTCAAAACGTATCGAAAGGACAAAAAATGACAGAAACAACAAATCCAGGAGGTATTTTCATGCAAGGAAACGATCCAAAGTCGCAAATGGAATCCATGTTTTATAAATTAAAAGAACTCGGAGCCTCAGACCTACATCTTTCATCAGCTGTCATTCCGATGATAAGAAAAGATGGCAAAATAATGCCTTTTCCTGGTGTCTCCAGTCCCCTCTCCTCAGAAAAAGTAAAAGAGCTTTTGCTCTCGATAACGCCTCAGAAAAATAAAGATGAATTCAATGAAAGAAATGATACGGATTTTTCCTACGAAATGCCAGGAGTCGCACGCTTTCGTGTTAATATATTTCGCGATAGAAAAGGCATGGGAGGCGTTTTTCGCCTCATACCGACACAGATAATCTCACCAGATCAATTAGGCTTACCAAAGGCGGTTACGGATTTATGTTTTCTACCAAAAGGTTTGATAGTTGTGACAGGACCGACGGGTTCCGGAAAATCCACTACACTTGCCTCACTGGTCGATTTCATAAATCAAAATCGCGAAGATCACATAATTACCATTGAGGATCCAATAGAATTCGTTCATGAAAATAAGAAATGTCTCGTAAATCAACGTGAAGTTCATAGTCATACCAAAAGTTTCAAAGACGCACTTCGTGCTGCACTGCGAGAGGATCCTGATATCGTCTTGGTCGGAGAGATGCGTGATCTTGAAACAATAGCAATCGCGATAGAGACAGCAGAGACTGGCCATTTAGTCTTCGGCACACTTCATACGTCCTCGGCAGCGAGCACCGTTGACAGAATCATTGACCAGTTCCCTTCAGACCGTCAGCAACAAATCCGCGTCATGCTCTCCGAATCCTTAAGGGCTGTAATCGCTCAAACTCTACTTCCGAAGAAGGGCGGAGGTAGAGTAGCAGCATTTGAAATACTGATAGTTACCCATGCGATTTCAAATTTAATCCGTGAGGGAAAGACTTTTCAGATACCATCTGCAATGCAAACCGGCAAGTCCATAGGCATGGTCACTCTCAACGATTCACTGCTCGAATTAGTCAAGAAAGGAATAGTCGAACCTCGTGACGCTTACCTAAAGGCGGTAGATAAAACAGGTTTTGAAACGCTACTACAAAAAAACGGTTTTAGAATCTAAACAACGTAAGCATGAGTCAGACCACAAGTAATATCAGGTCATTTTTTAATTACTTAACTGCTTTAATTCTCGATAAATTCCAGTATAGGAAATGCTGGCTTCAGCTCACAGCCTGAAAATCGCTATAAAAATCAATAGCTTGTCAATCTCATAAATGCTCCAGTCGATCCGCATCGCATAAAACTGATAAAAACTAGGCTTAAAGCTTAAGCTGGTTTCTTTACTACATCATTGCCATGCTGATAAATTATGGCTTTTGAGAATAGAAACTCGATAAATTACGTTATCTTAGAGTCCTAATTCTTTAAACTTGATAGAGTGTAGTAAATTTCGCTGCATGAGAGAAATAGATCAAAAAATTACAATCTAACCGAGATTTGAAATGCATTTTAAAATAGTTTTGGCTAAACTTTTGTCTTGAAATACTTAGCGAGCTGGGGAAGGCTTATGGAATTTGAGAACAAGACTGTATTGATAGTTGGGGCCGGCCGTGGTATAGGCCGCGCTGCAGCCGAGATTTTCTCGGATGCGGGAGCTAACTTAACGATCTGCTCCAGAAACTTTGCAGAATTAATGGAGCTTGAGTATAAGTTAAATTCAAAGGGCAATCAAAATGTTCTAGCGATGGAAGCTGATGCCACCGTCGAATCCGATGTCAATTTGTTGATTAATGAAACTGTGAAGAGATTCGGCGGAATCGATGTGTTAGTTCATGCCGCTGGACTTGGGGTCATTAAGCCTTTTGCTGAACTGACACTGGAGGATTTCCAAGCTAGCATAGACTATAACCTTAAAAGTGCTTTTCTAGTTTTAAGGACTTCACTACCAATAATGGCGCAAAGAAAGGCTGGTAAGATAATTGTCATCCCAGGGGTTTTGGGAAAAGCACCTATGGCTCAAGCCTCTGTTTACTGTGCGGCAAAATATGGATTGACAGGCCTTGTTAAATGTCTAAAAGAGGAATACAAAAGGTTCGGAATAAAATTTTCCCTCATGTATTTCGGAGGCGTCGATTCGAATTTCTGGGATAACATAACCACGATGAGAGTGGATAGATCAAAAATGTTGACCGTCGAGGACGCAGCTAAAGCCATCTTCTTTGCAGCTACACAGAATGATAACGCAGTGGTGGCTGAAATAGCGATGATGCCCGAAAGTCATCAGCTCATATGATAGCTTGATTAAACGTCACCGAATCTGATACTTTTGGTTTGTGTGGGAACTACTTCGGTAGAATCCATTCTGAAACGATTCGAACTTTACTGAAGAAATGCTTAATCGTCGAAAAAAGTGTTGAGCTGACAAATATCGAGGAGGAGTTATGTTCATAGATAACTTTCGACGAGGAGAAGGACAATCAAAAATAAACTTTAGCTCCAAACTTGCTGCTAAGCTAGCCGATTTAAGTTGGAAGACATTTCAAGCAGTAAACACAGCATTGCCTGAGGGTAAGTCCATACATCCTAAATGGGCTCCAGCTCCTCTCTTAAAATCTTATGAGAGAACGCGCCCTCCATTAGGATTTCCGCGAGAAACAGACTCTCTGTGCCCAAAATGTGTAAAGATTGTCCGTGAAGAAGTGATTAAGGGTGAAATACCTCTCGAAATACTGATGTTTTCACATCCTGGTGAAATAAAGGCGCAACTAATTGAAGAAGATGGAAAGATATTTATTCGTAAGACCTGTCCTACACATGGTTTTTTTGAGGATATTCTAGCTACTGATGCAGAGTTCCTTAAAAGAATAGAATCTCTTTTCTTCGGCCGCGATTTCAGGACTGCAGATGATGCACATATACATCACCATGGAACTTCCAATATACAATTCGGCAGAGGTGCTGTCTTAACTGTCGATTTAACTAATCGATGTAACATGATGTGCAATCCTTGTTTCATGGATGCTAATCAGGTCGGTTACGTTCACGAACCTTCTTTCGAGGATATAAAGGCAATACTCGATAGGGCTGTTAGCTTTAAACCACGCCGTCAAATCATAATACTCTTCTCTGGTGGTGAGCCAACCTTATCTCCGCATTTTCTTGATGCCGTCTCATACGCTAAAGGTATAGGTTTCTACAGAATACTCGCTGCTACAAATGGAATCCGCTATGCTGAAGATATAGAATTTTGCCACAGGGCGAAAGAGGCAGGTCAGCACGGCGTTTATCTTCAATTCGATGGGGTTGGAGAGGAAAAAAACAAGCACAGAGGCGTTGGGAATTTGTTCGATGTGAAACTGAAAGCTATAGAAAATCTCTCCTCTGTCGGCATAAAGATTACCCTGGTAACCACAATAGTAAATACTATCAACAATGACTCTGTCGGCGATATAGTCCGTTTTGCTGCAGCTAATATCGATAAGATCCAAACAATAGCATTCCAGCCAGTCAGCTTTACCGGTAGGGACGAAGATATCTCAGATGAAAACCGCAGAAAATACCGTTATACCTTATCTGCTCTAGCTCATGATTTACAAAATCAACTAAAAGACCTTGTTGACCTACAGCCATTAAGAGATTGGTTCCCTCTCTCCTCGTATTCAGCTTTTACAAGTGTCATGGACATGCTACAAGGTGCTGACGCCCCATGGGGCTGGTCAGCCTGCAATTGTCATCCTAATTGCGGAATCTTTACTTTAGTAGTTGTCAACAAAAAAACTGGTGAGATGAAATCCTTATTTGAGTTTTTCGACTATGAACAATTCATGAGAGATGTAACAGTAATCACCGATACGGCTCGTGGGAAAAAATTAACCATGGCTCAGCTAGCCATGGCAATCATGCGAAATTATAAACCAGAAAAAGCGCCAAGAGACTTTCCAATTTCCCAGATAATAAACCTCTTTAAACCATCTTCAGCGAACGCCAATTCAGATCGTAACGATCGCATGAAACAGCCAACCTCGGATGCTGACCTTTGGAGAGTGCTCTGCATTGAAGGAATGTGGTTTCAAGATCTTTATACGTATGACTTCCGAAGGACAGAAATGTGCGTCATTCCCTATGGCACTCAGGAGGGCGAAATAAGCTTCTGCGCTTACAATACTGGTGTTGGATGGAGACAAATAATTGAGAATATGCACAAGACAGCTTCAGTAGCTGAGTGGTACAAAAATCACGGTAGGCATCCGGTCTATGCAAAAGGTAAGAAAGTGCCAGGTATCCAGAAGGCTAAATCAATCGTACTACCCGTGATCAATAAAATACCGAGTGAACAGGAAAAAATTTCACCCTATTTGATCGAGGAAGACCCAATCGATCAGCCTTTTCAAGATAGAGTAGTTATCTAAATTAACTCTGATCGCTGGATAGTAAAGTTGTGAAGTTTAACCCCCTAGAACATCCCATTTGTTTATCTTATCCAAACCTCATAGCTGAGAGTGCTTGGATGGAACATGTGCCATTTGCTTTCTTCTTAATTTCTACCGTCAAACCAAAGGTTTTTGTAGAACTCGGAACATGGAAAGGAGTGTCTTACTGCGCTTTCTGTCAAGCAATTAGGTCATTGAATCTCGATACTAAAGCTTACGCTGTTGACTCGTGGTTAGGAGATCCACATGCAGGCCATTTGGATGATGAAGATTTCTTGCGCCTAAAGCAGTATCATGATCCTCTCTATGCTAGTTTTTCTACTCTGATTCGTTCTACATTCGACGAGGCAGTTGATCACTTTGCGGATGGAGAGATTGACTTACTTCATATTGATGGTTTTCACAGCTACGAAGCTGTAAAACATGACTTTGAGACCTGGCTTCCTAAAATGTCTCATAAAGGAATAATTCTTTTTCATGATACAAATGAACGTAAGGCCGACTTTGGAGTACATAAATTTTGGCACGAGGTCTCAGAAAAATTCCCTGCATTCGAATTCTTGCACGGACATGGCTTAGGTTTACTAGCCGTCGGCAGTCAGATACCTAACGAAATAGAATTCATATTCCAATTAAAGGATAATGAATTAGCAACGGTAAGAAACTTTTTCAAAGTATTAGGTGAACGTTTGGAATCTATCAAGAACATGCAAGAACTAGAGAAAATAGCCAATGATCAGCAAAGATTAATAACTGAACTTCGAACCTATGAGTCGACGGTAAAACGCTCTTTACTATTGCGTGCTTATAGAAGCTTTAAAACCGAAGACTTTAAAACTTTCTCACTCAAATTTGTGAACTTTATCAAAAAGAAGAAAAATGCATGAATTGATCGATGAAATTAAGTTTGTGTTAGCGTTTATTCATGGCAAGAAAAAATTATCAACTCTACCTCCCGCTAAATAAGAAAGCGTTACGTTCAATTTATACACAATGGATTTTGTACTTTAAAAAACTCTGTAAGGTTAAATTTGTTGGTATATATTTTCGGGTCTCACTTGCCTACACAGTTCTTAGATCTTTACTATACCTGATTCTTATGAGATTTATGGACTAAATCTTACTTGCAGCTAAAACTGCAACTGCCATCGGCACCACAATTAACGCTTTTAACATTTCCACGCCCACAAGTACCTTTCACAAACTCAACACATTCTCGACAAGATATCTCTATGGGCACATCATCTTTAATCAACGTCAAGCTATATTTATCAGCGCCTTCGAATTCTGAATTAACATCAAAGGTAACTCGCAAAATATTACCGGGAATTTCCTCAATCTTACCTGATTTCACTGAAGGCCAGATGTGTTTTCCAAGAACTCTGCCATCTTTCTTATAAGCTGTTAAGATTATTCTAGCTCGTGCTAAAGAGCTTTCAAGCGACTTTGGCAGCTCAAATGAAAGTCGAAGCTTTTCTTGAAACTCGTTATTGTTTTTAATTATGAGATCAGTTAATTTTGCGGCCTGCACGCCAAAATAAGCTGCATCCTGCGTTTCTACAACAACCTCTTTTACAATGGCCTTCTTTTGCCGAGCCATCAAAAGGTTTGTTAACAGTAAAATAAACGCCAGTCCGAACAACCATTTCTTAATCATGTTTCTTTACCTCCAATTCTCCTACTTTTACATTCCAGGACAAACCTGTTGAACTACTATTCACTATAGTAAAAAAAATTGCTTGTCAACAAATTTTTTAGAATCAATGTGATTTCCGAGAGTAAAAGATTTTGTTCTTATGAAAATAGCATACGGCTGAAGCAGGCAGATACCAGCCTGAAGAAGAAAAAGTCCTGCGAATGATTTCTTACAGGCTAAACATAGAGCTAGCCACCGGCACAAACCTCGAAGAGTTTGCCTGAAAGCATATGAGAGAATATATCACCAAAGCGATACTCTCCAGACTAAAGCGGACCGAAAACACAAGTTCAGGCGCGTGTTGCGAAGCTCGCAGAAAATATCACAGATTGTATTGTATTTCGTCCTTTGGCTATACTTGATATTAACCTTTGTCAATTTAGTTATTAGCAGTGATCAAAAAAATGCAACAAAACAAATTGCTCCTTAATCAAATCCCTTGAAAATTTTCTTGAGCGGTCAGAAGTTTTTTACTATTCTATGATGGACTGCTGTGAGGGAGTATGAAAAAAAGACGCTTAGCCTCTTTAGTGTTGATATTATCGCTTCACTTTAGCATGCTCACACCTTTTGTAGCCAAAGGGCGGGAGACATATGATGAAATGCAATCTGCGAAAGAAGAAAAACCAAAAGGTTTGAAATTTAAGCTTTCAGAGGCAGCTGGTGCCATCCAAGTAAAAAAAGAGAGCCTCTCGCTTGTCGAAGGCGAGAAGCTTTCTGAAACCGAAGTCAATCTGCTACTAAGTCAAGTACCACCGATAAAACCAGAAAAACCTTCTGATTTTTCAATCAGAAACCAAACCTTACCCTCACCTAAAAGTGGCAAAATCATACCTATCAACTTCGAACCTTCTCTCGATAAAACGCCGCCTGCGCAGACATCGAGTGGAACTCTGGAAATAGTTCGCTATTCTCCCGAAGGGAACGTTTCTATCGTTGGAGATCTTTCGGTTACATTTTCCCATCCGATGGTACCGGTAACTTCCCAGGAACAAGCCTCTCAGATCGTTCCAGTAAAACTTACACCACAACCCAAAGGTAAATGGCGTTGGCTTGGAACAAAAACTTTGATTTTCGATTCAGAACAAAGATTCCCAATGGCTACCAAATTTACAGTAACAATCCCTGCAGGTACAAAATCCATAAACGGCCAAACTTTGCAGAAAGACTTTACATGGACTTTCACCACCCCACCACCAAGAATTACTCAAACTTTTCCCGTTGAAGGTTCAAAAACTAATAGAAATCCTCTCGTGTTCATTGCATTCGATCAAAAAATCAACCCAGAGGCAATGATAAAAAGTATCTCTGTTACATCCGTAGGAAAGCCTTTCCTCATCAGACTAGCCACAGAGGAAGAAATCTCGAAAGACGAAACCATCAAGGAATATGTAAAATCAGCAAAGCCACAATCCTGGTTAGTTTTCCGTCCTATAAATGCCGATGGAACAACTGAGAATGTTCTTCCATACGATTCTAAGATTGAGGTTACAGTTCAAAAGGGCGCACCTTCAGCAGAAGGTCCATTAACAACAACGATCAATCAAAGTTTCTCCTTCAGAAGCCAAGGCGAGATGAGATTCGTCAAAGGCTCTTGTTTTCAGAAAAAATGTTCACCTTTCGATGCTTGGGTTTTTGAATTCACCAATGCAATTGATCAATCAAGTTTCGATCCATCGATGGTCAAGGTCTCACCACCAATCGAAGAAATACAGATTTATCCTTCCGGAAACACTATTTACGTAGACGGATATAAAAAAGGACAAACCTCTTATACCATCACGATCGATTCATCGTTACGAGATATTTATGGGCAAAAACTTGATAAGCCAGCAACCGCAAAGATCACAGTTGGCCAATCTGAACCCAGACTTTTTTCAAATATTCCCAATTTTATTGTTCTTGATCCGAATTCTCGGCCCATATTTTCTTTCTATTCAATCAATCTTTCTTCGGCTAAAGTGTCCATTTACCAAGTACAACCTTCAGATTGGTATCCCTTCAAAAGACTAATCTCTTTCTATGAAGACAAGCGCGAGATTACAACAATTCCCGGAAGATTAGTAGAGCAAAAAACAGTCAAAATACAACAAAATCCTGATGATTTAGTGGAAACCAAAATTGACCTCTCAAAAGCTTTAGTCAAAGGCGTTGGAAATGCCATCGTAATAATCGAACCGACGATTAAACTGCCTTACGACAAGAAGATAATAACCTGGTGTCAAGCAACTAAACTCGGCATCGACGTTTTATCAGATAATGAAGGACTTGTCGCATTCGTGACAGATTTAAAAACTGGAAAGCCTGTTCCAGACGCTCAAGTTGAGATATATCCTGACTCTACTAAAGATAAATCTGATATCAACGGTATCGCGAAAATTCCATTCATTTCAAAAATCTCAAAAACAACCAAACTCCTAGTTGTTCGGAAAGGTGATCATGTCGCTTTCTTACCAGAAGAGGGTCAATACTACTGGCATTCGAATAGTGAATGGGTCAGAAGAGACTCAACTCCATCGCTTCGATGGTTTATTTTCGATGACAGAAAAACGTATAAGCCGAAAGAGGAAGTCTCGATTAAAGGCTATGTGCGCCTTTACGAAGGCGGTAAATTTGGAGACATCAAAGCCGTTGGAGACAGAATTCGTAAAATCGATTACATCGTTTCGGATTCACGTAGAAATGAAATCACAAAAGGGTCGTTGCTACTGAATTCTTTCGGTGCCTTCGACCTTAAATTCAAGTTACCCGATAATATCAATCTCGGAGATGCTAATATCAGGTTCACTGCTGAAACGGATCTTGCAGAAAAAACAGCTTATCATTCATTTCAAGTACAAGAGTTTCGTCGTCCTGAGTTCGAAGTGAGAGCCAAAAACGAATCAGAGCCGCCTTATTTATTGAAAGAAACTGCCTCAGTCTCTGTTGAAGCAAAATATTATGCAGGTGGTAGTTTAGCTAATGCCAATGTGGAATGGTCGGTTTCGGCAAAACCCGCAAATTACACTCCACCCAATCGTTCAGATTTCTTCTTCGGGATTTGGAAGCCATGGTGGTCAGAGGAATATGAATATTCTAGTCCTGAGGAAGACTTAGAAAACACTCAAACCTTCAAAAGCCAAACCAATGCAGCTGGCAAACATGTTTTACAGATAAGTTTCGAATCGATTGATGGAGCGCCTGCGCAACCTTATGCGTTGGAAGCCTCTGTTTCAGTCGAAGATATAAACCGTCAGAAATGGGCTTCATCAACCAATTTACTGGTTCATCCATCTTCGCTCTACGTAGGCTTGAGAACAAAACGTAACTTTGTCTCAAAAGGGGATATATTCACGGTCGAATCAATAGTAACTGACATCGATGGTCATCTAATCAGCAACAAAGACTTTCAGATAATTGCAACGCTTGAAGCACAACGATTTGACAAGGGTAAATGGAAAAAAGTCTTGATAGATGAACAGATTTGCAATATAAACTCAAAGCAAGAGATTTCAACATGCAGTTTTAAGGCAAATCACAGCGGAAAATACGTGATCAAAGCTCGTATTCTCGACGATAAACAACGTCTGAACGAAACTCATATTCCTGTATGGGTATCGGGATTTCAAGAACCCGAACAAACCTATGTGGAAGCAAAAAAAGTTGAGATTATTCCAGACAAAGCCTCTTATTCGGTTGGCGATACCGCCGAACTCTTTATAATCTCGCCATTTCCTAAAGCAGAGGGAGTTTTTACTCTCGACAAAAATGGAATCATTAAGACTGAAAAAATTTCAATACGAGAATCGTCAGCAATAATAAAAGTGCCAATTTTAGAAGAGTTTCTACCAAACATCTACGCTCGTGTTGACCTAGTAGCAACCTCAGAGGAACAATCACAGGCAGATAATCAAGGTAAAGAACCGGCTTTTGCCAAGGGAACTACGAATCTTAAAATCTCAAAAGCCACGCGCTCTTTGAATGTCCTAATTGAACCAGAAAAGAAAAATCTCGAACCCGGTGGAAGCACCAAAATCAATTTGGAAGTAAAAAATTTTCGTGGAGAACCAGTAGCAAATTCAGAAGTGGCCTTAGTTGTAGTTGATGAAGCCATTTTGGCTTTGATGAGCTACAAAATCCCAGATCCTCTGGATGTTTTTTATCTCGAAAACCAAAGTGGAATTAGCGATAGTCATTTGCGTGAATTTGTTTTAGTTCAGAACCTGAAATCCTTCAAGGAAAGAATCCTGCATGGCGAAGGCACGGCCATAGGTGAAGGAGCAGGTATGGGAGTAGTCTCAAAATCAGCTATGGTAATTACTGGGGAGTCACTGAGAAGACTGAAAGACATCATACGCAAAGATTTCAATCCTCTGGCTCTCTTCGTAGCCTCTTTGAAAACAAATTCACAGGGCAAAGCTACGGTTGATTTGAAATTACCAGACAATTTGACTCGCTATCGTGTAACGGCTATCTCAGCTGATGAAAGTGGGAAGTTTTTTGGGCTGGGAGAGAGTGAAGTTACAGCAAGAAAACCTTTGATGATTCGTCCCAGCTTGCCTCGATTTCTGAATTTTGGCGATGATGCCCAACTTCCAGTTATTTTGCAAAATCAAACTGAAAATCCGATGACAGTTGACTTAGCAATCAGAGCAGTGAATGCAGAACTAAAAGACTCAAACGGTAAGCGTGTTATCGTTCCTGCGAATGATAGAGTTGAGGTTCGATTCCCTGTTTTTGCTTCTCAAGCAGGTACAGCACATTTTCAATTCGTGGCTTCCTCAGGAAAATGGTCTGATGCGACGCAAGTGAGTATACCTGTTTGGACTCCTGCAACGACAGAAGCATTTGCAACTTATGGCACAATCAACGAAAACGAAACTATTTTGAACAAAGTAACCTCTCCAACGAATGTTTATGAACAGTTTGGAGGGTTAGAAATCACGACCTCCTCGACAAGACTACAGGAGTTAATAGATGCTTTCATATATCTTTGCGACTATCCGTTCGAGTCCTCTGAAAGTATAGCTTCGAGAATCATTGCAATTTCCGCAATGCATGACGTGCTTAAAGCATTCAAAACAGAAGCTCTCCCAAGTGATGAGGCAATCAAATCAAGGTTTGAGCAAGACATCAAAATTCTTAAATCACGGCAGCGTGATGACGGAAGCTTTGGAATCTGGACTCGTGAAGATGAGCGCTTCAAATATCCATTTCTCACAGTTCACGTAACTCACGCGCTTCTAAGAGCAAAAGCTAATGGATACGATGTCCCGGAAGATATGCTTAAAAAGGCAATGTCTTACGTAAGAGACGTTGAAGATAAGTTTGATGAATGGCACAGAAAAACTCCAAAGCTCGGATGGGCTGTTTCGGCTTATGCTCTCTACGTTCGCAATTTAGCAGGAGATAGAGACACGAAAAAAGCGGTGAGGCTTCTAAATGAAGCAAAGCCTGAGAATCTGCCTTTTGAAGCCATAGGCTGGATTTTATCGGTGCTCGCTGATGGCAAAAACACTTCGAGTCAGATCGCCGATTTGAAGCGTTTCTTGATGAACAAAGTCACAGAGACAGCTTCAACGGCAAACTTCGTAACTGATTATGAAGACGGAAAATGGCTCATAATGCACTCAAACCGCCGCGCTGATGCTGTTATCTTGGAAGCTCTGCTCAAAATTGACAAAGAAAATGACCTAATCCCAAAGATCGTGCGTGGGCTTTTAGAGCACAGAGTCAAAGGTCGCTGGAGTACGACCCAGGAAAATGTTTTCATACTGCTAGCACTAAGAAAATACTTTGACGCTTATGAAAACGTAACACCCGACTTTATCGCTCGAATTTGGCTAGGCGAAAACTACATCGGGGAGCAGAGATTTAAAGGAAGATCAGCCAGCTCAAACTCCTTACAGGTTCCGATGTCTTACATAACTAAACAAAACGCGGGTACAGAACTGACTCTGCAAAAAAATGGTCCAGGCCGACTTTATTATCGAATCGGTATGAAGTATGCGCCGAAAGACTTGAAACTGAACCCCGTCGATTACGGTTTCACAGTTTTGAGAAAATATGAACCGGTAGATTCACCGAGTGATGTTAAGCAAAACCCTGATGGTTCTTGGACTATAAAACTCGGTGCGCGCGTACGGGTTCATTTGACATTGGTAGCACCATCGAGACGCTATCATGTAGCTCTAGTTGATCCTTTGCCTGCTGGACTGGAAATCCTGAATCCAGAATTAGCAGTGACAGAAAAACTACCCGAAAAGCAAGACACAATCGTTTTTGACTATGCAAGCCGCTCTTTCATGTTCGGCTTCTGGTGGCGGAGAAATTGGTTCGAACATCAAAATTTCCGGGATGAAAGAGCTGAAGTTTTTTCATCGCTTGTTTGGGGCGGAGTTTACGAATTTTCTTACTACACGCGTGCAACTACCCCAGGAGAATTCATAGTTCCCCCAACTAAAGCAGAAGAAATGTATAACCCTGAGACTTTTGGGCGAAGCAGTTCTGATTTTGTCAAAATAGAGTAACAAGCCTTAGGTGGTTATCAAAGTGAGAAAAATAGAAAATTACCGCTAATTACAGCAGGTCTTATCTTAGCCATTTTGCTCAGAGTTTTTCACTGGATAGGCAGAAGGATTGGGAGCTAACTTCGTGAAAAAGCTACTGAAATCTCAACAGAGCAGTTTCGATAAATCTCTGCAGGACAGTGCTACCGCTCCCAACCAGGAGCCCTCCGGCAAGCGAGTAACTAAAATTTAACCTCGATTCAACAAAGATTTAAACCTCAACAGATATTCTTTACCATTAATTCTTCTGAGGAGGATATATGGCAAAGGCAAAATTATGTTTTTTGATTCTATGCTTCCTTGCTTTGCGTTGTTTTAGTCAGTCAGAGCTTGGGAGTGCTTCGATCGAGGGACTTGTTGTAGATCAAAATAAAGCGGTCATCGCTGGCGCATCTATTTTGATCAAAAATACAGAGACAGGTCTTGAAAGAAAGTTAACGAGTAATGCAGATGGGAGCTTTTTTGCTTCCGTGCTTCCCGTAGGCAGATATTTAATAACAGCCTCCGCTGAAGGTTTTGCTACCGTGAAGCAAGAAGTTACATTGACAGTCGGTGAAACAACTTCATCAGTTATAACACTTCAGCCAAAAGAAGCTGTAGCAGAAGTAGAAGTCACAGCTGAGGCAGAGATCATTGACAATGAGGAAGCTTCAACAGGAACTAGCATCCCGCAACGCTCCATCACAGACTTACCCATAAGAGGAAGGAATTTTCCCGAGTTCATCCAGCTTACCCCCGGAATCGTTCAAGAATCCGATAGAAAAGGTTTAGTGATAGCAGGTCAGCGTTCAATAAACTCTAACATTTCGATCGATGGGGCCGATTTTAATGATGCTCTGCAGGGCAATCAAAGAGGTGGTAACGATGCAGTATTCTTTTTTCCACAAACCGCTGTGAAAGAGTTTCAGGTTGTACGCAGCGGTGCAACAGCCGAGGTCGGTAGAACCGGTTCTGGATTTGTTAACGTAGTTACAAAATCAGGAACGAACAGCTTCAGAGGCGAAGCTTTTTTCTTCAACCGAAACGATCGGCTAACCTCCCCCGATGCTTTCGGAAATGACGGCGCGAACAACCAAAATCTTTTTGGCGGCTCTATCGGCGGACCAATCAAAAAAGATAGGGCATTTTTCTTCATCGGTGCAGAGCAAAACTTCCTTAGAATACCATACTTCGTCGATTTTTCACCTACCGCAATACAACTACCACCCGATTTAGCAGCACTTGAGGGTGAGCAAATAGCTACAAATGATCCAACCGCAGTTTTTGCCAGACTTGATTCTTATCTAAATGAACAAAATACCCTGAACCTACAGTACACATACTCAAGATTAAGGGCAGAAAACTTCGTTACAATTGACGAAGGAACGGTAATAACCGATGTAGCCGCTACGCAAAACGTTTTGAGGCGTGGATCAAGCAATGGCATAAAAGGTTCGATTGTTACAGTTTTTAATGCAAATCTGCTAAACGAGATGAGAGGGCAGCTTGCAACCGACAACAGGCGCGAAGACTCGAATTTTCCGGGACCAGATATAAGAATCTCAGGCATTGGAAGAATAGGAGGATCCAACAGCCGCCCCAGAATCTTCAATACGACACGTTATCAGCTAACCGACGCTCTTTCTATCGCCACGTCGAATCATAAAATCAAACTTGGCTTCGACATCAACATAAATCGCTGGGAAGCTCAGCGCGTTACTAATGGAAAAGGAACATGGCGCTTTAACAGTCTGCAAGATTACATTAACTTGATCCCCAGGCGTTTTGATCAAGCAATTCCACTTATCCCGGATGCTCTGTTAGTCAGAGCTTATCAACGTGAGTATGCCCTCTTCATACAAGACAAGTTAAAGCTGACAAAAAACTTGACTTTTTCAGCAGGCTTACGCTGGGAAGGTTTGGATAATCCAACACCTACGCATCCAAATCCAGATTTGCCTGAAACTCAAAAAATCCCCGATGATTTCAGCCAATGGCAACCAAGATTTGGTATTGCGTGGGATGTTTTCGGTAATAGCGAATCAGTCCTTAGATTCTCTTCAGGAATATATGCCTCGCGCACACCCGCCATTCTTTTCTATAGAGTTTTTGTGAATAATAACGTTGTAACCCGCGATATGAGAATAGATGAAAGGAGCGGGGCTTGCAGAACTGCTACAAATCCATCACAGATCCCATCGAACTGCTATTTCCGTGGTAGCGGCGCTTTGATTACTTACCCGAATGTTTTAACACAACTTACAAGTCCAGCTTTCCTAAGCTTCACAACCAGAAATGGAGCTGCTCTGACTAGAGCGTTCGGCTTTGATCCAGACTTTAAAAATCCGAGGACATTCCAGTTAGCTTTAACTTGGGAGCAAAAATTGGGAAAAAGCACAGCTCTTTCGATCGGTTATTTGAGAACTTCAGCGTGGAACCTGCAGCGAAGAATCGATAGAAATTTATTTCCACCGACAATTCAACCCAGCGGATTCCCCGTCTTTCCGGTAAATTCGCAAGGTGGAACTTTAAGACCAAATCCAAATATCGGGGTTTTTTCTGTCAACGAATCGACCGCGCATTCAAGCTACGATGCTTTAGTTTTTTCAATAAGACGTAGATTTGCCAAGAGGTTTCAATTCGAAGCAAATTATACTTTCGCAAAAAATCGTGACGACGACTCAAATGAGCGAAATTTCTCTAGAGAGACCGCGCTGAATCCATTCAACTTAAAAATTGAAGCTGGCCCCTCGAAACAAGACATAAGGCATAATTTCAATGCTTCTGGAGTTGTTGATCTAGGATGGGGTCTCACTCTGAGTGGAATTTTGATAACTCGAAGCGGTCTTCCATACACAGCAAGAATAATTGACGGCGACGATTTCCAAAATGATGGAAACGATGCGAATGATCGAGCAGTAATTAATGGCCTAGTAACAAAACGGAATAGTTTTCGTCAACCAAATTTTTTCAATCTTGACCTCAGACTACTGAAAAGTTTCAAATTCAGTGAGACAAAGCAGCTCGCTTTATCAGCCGAGATTTTCAACGTTACTAGGAGTCCGAATCGAGGTTTCGGTGTTGATGCTATCTCAGACTTCTGCACGACGAACTCTGCCCTCGTCGATACCCAAAACCGTTTAAATATATCTTGCCCATCTGGAACATCACCTTCGATTTTGGCTGGTGTTCCTTATACAGCATCGTCAACTGCCCGATTTGGTGGACCTCGGCAGCTCCAACTCGGTATTAGATTTAGCTTCTGATATGACTTAAATTTTCTTAACGGTAGGCAAAGACCCAAAAAAATAGCCTCTGGGCTATTTTTATGGGGCTTTGTTTTCTTGCAAAACCGGAAAATACTCTTGTATTTGCCGATCGAGTTTTTCTATGTTCTCTTGAGTTTTCCTGAGGTTTTCCTCAAGGATTTTCTCCTTGGCAATCTTCCATTGTCCATCCTCTTTCGCAAAGAAGATGGTTTCCCAGGATCCACTCGACGTTTTGATTTCAACTTGTGCTCTATCGCCCTCGATTTTTTCATTTTTAAATTCAACTTTTGTCAGCCCTTTCTCGAAAAAAGTTTCTTCTTTTATGATCTCATCCAAGGAAACATTTCGAGCTTGGGCCTCTTGCTGTGCCATTTTTATTGACTCTTTTGAAAGAAGCGATTTCATCACTTGAACATCGTTTCTTTTGAAGGCAATTATATACTCTTTCAAAACTTCAATCGGGCGTTTTTCTCTCTTCTCGCCAGACTCGCAGGCAGAAATCAAAGATAGCAAGATAATTAGAACGATGGCTCTCATTTTGATCATTTTTGGTCGATTCGATATAATCCGAGAACGAAAGTATAGCTCAAAAATGGAGAACAGACGAATGCAAAGACGAAAATTATCGCAGAAGGAAATTCAAGATCGTTTAGCTGAACTAAAGGGATGGGAGATTATCGAGACAAAATTGAAGAAGCGATTTACTTTCAAAAATTTTACTGAAAGTCTTGCTTTTGTAAATAAAGTTGGTGAAATAGCTGAAAAGATGGATCATCATCCAGACATCTTTTTCGGCTGGGGATATGCAGAATTCTTCATTACCACCCACAGTGAAGGCGGATTAACCGATCTAGATTTCGCATTAGCCAAGGAAATAGACTCAATCTCATCCAGTTGATTTTGTAAAGACGAGCTTTTGAATTATACTTTCCCTTTTGTGACTACATCTTTGGAAGAGCATATGAATAATAAAGTTCCTATTACAGTTGCAAAGGGTGATGGTATTGGTCCAGAAATAATGGATGCTACGCTTCATATACTGAAAGAGGCGGGAGCAAGAATAGAAATAGAAGAGATTGAAATAGGAGAAAAACTTTATCTTGCTGGTAACACAGCAGGAATAGCCCCTGAATCTTGGGAATCGCTGCGTCGCACTAAAGTTTTTCTAAAAGCTCCCATAACTACTCCTCAGGGTGGAGGGTATAAATCTTTAAACGTTACAGTTCGCAAGACCTTAGGACTTTTTGCAAACGTCCGTCCTTGTGTCTCTTATCATCCATTTGTTAAAACCAAACACCCTGTAATGGATGTGGTGATCATAAGAGAAAATGAAGAAGACACTTACGCAGGGATAGAACATCGCCAAACAGACATGGTTGAACAATGTCTGAAGCTGATAACTCGTCCTGGATGTGAAAAGATAATTCGCTACGCCTTCGAATACGCCGTGCGCCATAACCGCAAGAGAGTAACCGCGTTTATAAAAGATAACATCATGAAGCAAACAGATGGCTTGTTTCATCGAATTTTTGATGAAATAGCCAAGGAATACCCATCGATTCAGGCAGATCATTGGATAGTCGATATCGGAGCGGCAAAACTAGCGGACACACCAGAAAACTTCGATGTGTTAGTAATGCCAAATCTATACGGAGATATACTTTCAGATGTCGCTGCACAAATCGCTGGATCAGTGGGGCTTGCAGGCTCGGCAAACATTGGTGAACACATCGCAATGTTTGAAGCTATCCATGGCTCTGCACCTCGTCGTGCCGGTCAGAATTTAGCTAATCCATCTGGATTATTCCTTGCAGCAGTCATGATGTTAGTGCATATCAATCAGCCTGATGTCGCTGAGCTATGCCATAACGCGTGGCTGAAAACGATTGAGGATGGCATCCATACGTACGATATTTATGAAGAGGGAGTGTCGAAACAAAAAGTCGGCACTAAGGAATTTGCCCAAGCAGTAGTCGAGAGATTAGGCCAAAAGCCTGAAGTTTTAAAGCCTGTTCACTACAAACCAGTTGACAGCGATGAACTGTCCTCTCAAAGACCGCTATATACGATTCGTGAGCCACAGAAAAAAGAATTGGTAGGTGTTGATGTATTCGTGCACTGGTGGAACGGTAAATTCTACGGCTCTGCTGAAGAATTTGGCAAACAAATTGAACAACTAAATGGTGATGGATTGAAGCTGCAAATGATATCGAATCGTGGAACGAAGGTTTATCCGGGCGGTCTTCCAGATACCTTCTGCGTTGATCACTGGAGATGTCGATTTGTCTCCGCAAATCCAGAGAATCCAGTTATCACTCATGAACAAATAATAAATCTTCTGACACGCTTCAAACAAGCAGGTTTTGATTTCATCAAAACTGAAAATCTGTATTACTTCGACGGAAAGCCAGGCTTTTCACTCGGTCAAGGACAATAGGCATAATTATTGGAAAACGAAAGGTATATGTCAGTAACAGTAGTCGGATCTATAGCTTTTGATTCATTGGAAACACCTTTTGGTAAAAAAGAGAGGGTTTTAGGAGGCGCCGCGACTCATTTTTCTCTATCAGCAAGTTTCTTTACAGAAGTAAGAGCAGTTGGGGTCGTTGGTGGAGATTTTAGTGAAAAAGAATGGGACGTGTTTCGACGTCATCATATTAACGTTGATGACGTCGAAATAATCCACGAAGGTAAAACTTTCTTCTGGCGCGGACGCTATGATTATGACATGAACGTTGCACATACGCTTGAAACTCAACTGAATGTGTTTGAAAATTTCCAACCAAAACTCTCTGAAAAATCCCGTAACTCTCGTCTTCTTTTCTTAGCAAATATACTTCCGACCTTACAAAGACAAGTGCGCGAACAATGCTCAAATGCCGAGTTTACTGCCATGGACACGATGAACTTCTGGATTTCCTCAATGAAAGAGCAAGTTATCGAAACCATGAAAACGGTTGATTGCATGATAATCAACGATGCCGAAGCAAGACAATTAGCCGAGGAACCAAATATTCACAAAGCTGCAAAGAAGCTCATGAAATTGGGCAGCCTAAAAGCCTTGGTAATAAAGCGCGGCGAATATGGCGCTATGTTATTTACAGAAAACTCCTTATTTTTCTGCCCCGCATATCCACTTGAATCAGTTTTTGATCCGACAGGCGCTGGTGATACATTCGCAGGCGGATTCATGGGTTACTTAGCCAGCCAGAAAACAATCGATGAAGAGACCCTGCGTCGAGCGATGATATATGGTTCCGTAATGGCCTCTTTCAACGTCGAAAAGTTCGGCACAGAACGAGTTGACGAACTAGAGTATCACGAAATCAATCAGCGATTCCGTGACTTCAAAAAAATGACCCATTTTGAGGACATTCCATTTGAGAATATCATGACGGCCTAAAGATGAATAGGCAAAGCAAAACTATTTATCTGAATTTTGCAAGACTAAATACATCTCTAGCCCTGCGGATCGCTTTTTTAGTCGCTCTCTTGCTCATCGTAACCTCAATTATACTCACCATCAGCCACGCTGATCCGTCGTTACGCGGACAATTAGTAGCTTTAGCTCTTGTTTTGCCTCTTATTGGAATGGCACTGACTTTTTTGTTCCTAAAGCAACAGCTGAGACGATTAAGTTACAAGGTGACTAATGAAGCATGGGAATTAATGTTGCCTGAAGAGCAGAAACAAAGGCTAAATGCCCAAGTCCATGAACTTGCTTCTTCTCTTAACCTAAAAGGTGAAGACTTGAGTAACTTAAAAGCTGCTTACGTGCTCGCAGAGGATCTAGCCCTGCGTCAGATAGAACAAGAAAAACAAGTCTCGCTCAGGAGACACGTGCGGATTGGAGATGCTCAATTTGACGCAGTGTTTTTTGATAAGGATTATTCGACGCTAGTTGAAATTGCTTTTCTAGTCACACCATCCATATCTCAGAAAAAAATAGATACAGTGCTAGCAAAGGTACAAAGAGCACTACACAAATTTCAAAAAATTCGTTCTAATCGAAAAGTGAAACTCCTATTCATAATAGTGACTCAGATGGAGCCAGAGGCAGAGCAGCAATTGAAGAAATCACTAGCGGAGAGATTTTCAAAATCCACGGTAGATGTAGATATTAGATTACTGGATTTCGAAGCTCTACAAAGAATATACACGGAAGATTGAAATATGCTTTTAGAAAACAAAATTGGTCTTGTCACAGGCGTTGCTAATCAGAGATCGATCGCATGGGCATGTGCCGAAGCATTCATGAGGAATGGTGCAAAGCTGATTTTTACTTATCAGAATGAAAGACTCAAGGAAAAAGTAGAAAAATTAACTTCAGGCATTACCGACACATTGCTTCTACCCTGCGATGTGACTGATCAGAATCAAGTAGTAGAGGTTTTTAATCATATTAAAGCAAAGTTTGGTAAACTAGATTTTCTAGTACATTCGATTGCCTATGCACCAAGAGAAGCCTTGGAAGCTGATTTCATCGAAACGACGCGCGATGCATTCCTGAAAGCTCTAGAAATAAGCACTTACTCGTTGATAGAGCTATCTAGACTCGCAAGACCATTAATGGTAGATGGCGGAAGCATAGTGACCATGACCTATTACGGAGCTGAGAAGGTGGTTCAAAACTACAATGTGATGGGAGTTGCAAAAGCTGCACTAGAAGCAAGTGTCCGATACTTAGCAGCTGATCTAGGTAAACACAACATTCGGATAAATGCTATCAGCTCCGGCCCCATAAAGACGCTAGCCGCCATGGGAGTAGGAGATATCGGGAAGATGATGCACCTGGTAGCTGAGAAAGCCCCTCTTAAGAGAAATGTCCAAGCAAGTGAGGTTGGAAATACAGCTCTCTTTTTGGTTAGTGATTTATCCAGCGCAATAACAGGTGAAATCATTTACGTTGATTGCGGTTACAACATAATGGGTGTATGAAAACTAGAAAAAAAACCACACAAGAGAAGACCATAGCAGAGGTAAAGTTAGAACAAGAAAAATCCTATTGGAGATTGACGGAGGATGAAATACTTCTTCGCTCGCCAGAACCAGACGAAAGTTATTTTAAATCTGACACCTGGCGGGTACTGCGCATATTGAGTGAATTTGTAAGCGGCTTTGACGCTATGGCAACCGTAACCAAAGGAGTTGCCGTATTCGGCTCGGCAAGAACTTCAGAAAATGATCCATATTATAAAGCCGCAATGGAAACAGGTAAATTACTTGCTGAGGCAGGTTTTGAGGTCATAACTGGGGGTGGACCAGGCATAATGGAAGCGGCTAACAGAGGCGCCTTCTTAGCCGGCAAGACCTCGATAGGTTGCAATATAGAGCTGCCAATGGAGCAGATACCTAATCCATATCAAACTAAGGCGCTTAAATTTAAATATTTCTTCGTCCGTAAGACGATCTTTATCAAATATTCAAATGCATATGTCATATTTCCAGGCGGTTTTGGAACGATGGATGAGCTATTCGAAGCACTCACCTTGATTCAAACACGAAAAATTCGTAATTTCCCTCTAGTATTATTCGGCTCACAATATTGGCGAGGACTTCTCTCCTGGATAACCTCTACAATGCTGAATGAAGGTAACATCGACCCAGAAGATCTGCAGATAATTTATTTAACTGATTCACCGAAAGATGCAGTGGATTTCATCATAAAAGTGCTTGAGAAATCAAAGGAATAAAAGACTACTTACTTTAAACAAAAAATGATTCGGTAAATGAGTCGTCTTTTTTAGGCGCACTCATTGATTATACTCAAAATTCCACATTAAGCCTTCCTCGCACATATCAGAGCATTAAACCCACGATTTAGCCTGCACTTGAGCATTAAGTAAACGGCATTTTCGGCTCTACTAAAATAGTTTTAAATTTAGATAAACTAACAAGTCCGGGAGGAGCTGACTTCGGCTTATTAACAAATTTCTTCTGAGTGTAATTAACGGCCACTTTTGGTTGTTTCTTAGCTTGACTATAAAACGCAGCTAGCTCAGCAGCCTCCAAGAGTGTTTTTGGAGGAAGCCCTTCAAGTTTATTGGGATTTCTGACTATTACATGAGATCCAGCGTAATCGGCGGCGTGTAGCCAAAAATCTAATGATTTTGCAATGCGGAATGTCAGATAATCATTTTCCTTTGCCCCCTTACCGACCAGGATTTCCATGCCGTCAGAGGATATGAAACGTCTAGCATATGAGGAAAATTTATTCACTTGTTTCTCATCATCATTGTTACTGGTCTCTTGCCTTAAGAATGAATCCAGAAAATTCTCATCGCGCGCATCTATGGCCAGCTTTAATTTCTGCTGCAGCTCAGCTAATTTATCTCTTTCCAATTTTAGACGCTCGAGTTGATTCTTTATTTCTTCCTCGGCCCTTCGCGCTTTAGAGTAGCGCTTAAAAAATTTTTCGGCTAGTTCAGTCAATGGGATATTTTCATCCGCTTCTATTTCAATGATCGGAGTATTCTCATCGAAGTAATCCGTTAACAATAATCGTCCATCTTCCCACACTGCATCATGTAAATTCGCCAATATCAAATCCCCATAACGTTTCAAGGTATCGGCTTGCTGCGCATTCTTCAATTCCTCAAGCAATTTTTGCTCCTTTATTTGGAGTTTCGTTAAATTCTTTTTAATCACGCTCGCAGCGGCATTCGCCTTAGATTGAAAATTTCTTTCCTCTTGTAACCTTGTGTAATATGCATCGAGGGCTTCGGAGAGCGTCTCGTAATTTCCACGATCGAATACTCTTTCATCAACGCTCAAGGCTCGTGGATTAAAAGGTGGAAGAAACTTAGACCCCTTTATCTGCCCCTCTCCTCTATTTTCCCTCAAAGACATCAAGATAGTTTCGGTTTCGTCCAGTAAGAATAAATTTGCAGAGCGTCCCGTCAGTTGAACTATCAATGCATATCTCTTAGATCCTCCAACTTCATCCTCCGTGGCAAAATCTAATCTCACAATCCGCTCTTGCGACAATTTTCTAATGTCTTCGAGAATCGCTCCAGAGATCCGTTTATGCAAAAACATTAGAAAATTCGATGAGTAAGATTTTTCAAAGAACTTCATGCTTCTATTTATGAGATACATTCGAGGCATGTTAGGCTCAACACTAATGAACAAAAAGACATTAGAAGGTAATCGAAAGTCGAGCACAAAGGCATGGGGTGATAGTTGAAATATCTTGCCCACAACCCGACCTTTTAAGATCTCTCTAAGCTCTTCTACAATCGCTCCAATCGTTGCTTCATTCATACAAGATGACCATCCCAGGAAAAGCTACGAAACTTTTAACCAGAGTGCCGCACTCGCTGACAATACACGGATCATAACATCTCTTTAAATAGATTCTCATGTTACTGCAATAGCATCAACGCTGAGATTAAAGAGTACTATTTGAGTAAACTTTCGAGCAAAGACAAAGGATCTCAGGATGAATTCTATGTGTGACGCATATTATCCGATACTGACTCGTTTAAATAGCCTAAAGTAGAGATGATGCTTTTGTTGTTATTTGCAGCGACTTCAGGAAATCGAATTAAAAAATATTCATGCAGAGGTTAATCATTATCGAAAGGCAGCTGATGTTTAGTTCGCTGAGCGATGACATAAAGTCTAAGTGCGATGGAAACCATAATAACAGAAAGTATAATCCATATAATTACCCAAACTATCGCTGGGACACCAGTTATATTAGCCATGTTATTTGCATCCGTGTTTATGTGAGATCCGAGAATTGGGGCATTTAAGATGAAAAGAGTTTTGAGATCCAGTAGCGCATTCAAAATAAGCTGCACTGCTAGGAATGAAACTACAAAATCCTGCAGCCCTTGACTACACTTAAAAGCAACAAGTAGGAGAAAGCCAATGGTACTAATACAAACAATAAGAGTAAAAACGACATTCCCTGCTGATACGAGTTCAAATAGATTCAATGAAGGTATCAAAAATGCAAAAAGGAAAGTTATGATTCCTAGTAATATCGATCCGCTTAATAAAATAAATTTCGAATCGATCTGATTACGAATCAATACTAATAAAATCGCTCCACAAGCAGTAGTTCCCAAATAGCCCGCACTTGATAACATGAGACCAGAAAACCAATTATCAAAGCTAGCCAATACAAAACCTTCGCCATTTGGTAATACTACCAAACCTTTTATGGAGGCCCCTGTTAAAGCGCCCACTACCGCATGAGAGCTTTCGTGAATCAGAGTAACAAAAAGTCTTATCGGATAAACAAGCCAGTCGGCATATGGGATGAACCACAGAATTAATGTTACAAATGTGGCCAGCATCAATAATCTGATAGGTGATTTTGTATCCTTAACTAGTCTCATTATCTTACCCTCTTCAGCTCTTTAGTCTTCCTCTAACAAAGCTTCTAATTCTATAAGCCTATGATAACATGCATTAAATGAAAGCAGGAGAATTTTTAGGATTTAATTGGTAAAAATTAAAGGTTGAAATCAGATGAGAATGAAGTTACCGAAAGTTATCAAGAAGACATGCTTAGGACTTTTTCTCTCTGTAGCGACGAAAATCTCCACTTTTACCGCCTGTTTTCAGCTCTAATCGGATTTCACCAATTTCTATATCCTTTTGAAGTGGCTTGCACATATCGTATACGGTCAAGGCAGCTATCGTTACAGCGGTTAAAGCTTCCATCTCAACACCAGTTTTCTCATCGGCTTTTACCTCAGACTCTAAATAAATTCCGTAATCACAGATCTCTAGTCTTAGATCAATCTTTGAAATCCTTATGGGATGACAAAGAGGTATTAAATCTGATGTTCTCTTAGCTGCCATTACCCCGGCTATTTTGGCTACGGTGAGCACATCACCCTTTGATACGTTTCCTTTTCGCAGCGCATCGAGAGTCTCAGTGTTCAGAAAAACCTTTGCCGAAGCCACAGCAGTTCTAGATGACACAGGTTTATCAGATATATCACTCATCCAAACTTTTCCTGGCTCACCTTGTTTTGGGGAATTACTCATTTTTCAGCTGATATTTCCTTTTCGTCTGCATGTATCTTCTCTGAATCTGATTCTTGATTAGAAGTATTTTTCTCAGGTCTAAGATGGGGAAATAGGATTACATCCCTTATTGAGTGTTTATTAGTCAATAACATGACCAAGCGATCAATGCCTATGCCTATTCCAGCTGCTGGAGGCATTCCGTAGGACAAGGCTCTTATGTAGTCCTCATCTAACATCATCGCCTCCTCATCTCCTCTCTCTCTTTTCCTCATCTGATCAACAAAACGTTCATACTGGTCCTGCGGATCATTTAATTCAGAAAATCCATTCGCTACTTCCATCCCGCTTATGAAGAGCTCAAATCTTTCGGCAATGTCAGGGTTATCAATTGACGCCTTCGAAAGAGGAGAGATCAATCTTGGAAAGCCAATTATAAAAGTCGGCTGAGTCAAAGTAGGTTCTACAAGCTCCTCAAAAAGCGTGAGGATGTTTTCATCGGTAATCTCAACCCCTGAAGCTACCCTTCTTATAGCGTCTCGCATCGTGAGTCGCTCAAAGTTACTGAAATCGATCTGCTTACCTTCGTATTCTATCTGCAGAGAACCAGTTGTTTTCTGTACTACCTCCTTGAGCAGCTGTTCACACAAATCCATCATT
Organism: uncultured Blastocatellaceae bacterium; assembly: GCA_964486055.1. Classification (GTDB taxonomy): domain Bacteria; phylum Acidobacteriota; class Blastocatellia; order Pyrinomonadales; family Pyrinomonadaceae; genus J014. The sequence continues at coordinate 511,178 of CAZALE010000001.1, read as the reverse complement.
GCGTTTGCGTCCATGTAAGCACAGTAAAACTCTAGCATTGTAAACTCTGGATTGTGTTTATAAGAAATGCCCTCATTACGGAAGTTCCGCCCTAATTCATAAACCCTCTCGAAGCCACCAACTAATAATCTTTTTAGATAAAGCTCTGGAGCAATTCTCGCATATAGATTTATGTCTAAAGCGTTATGATGAGTAATGAATGGTCGCGCCGCAGCACCAGAGGCTACGGCACTTAACATCGGAGTCTCAACCTCCACAAACCCCCTTTCATCCAAAAACCTGCGAATGGTGGAGATGATTTTAGCTCTGCGTTCAAATACCTCTCGTGTTGTTAGACCTTCATGCTCTATTTGCAAACTCGATGCAATCAAATCCACATAGCGGCGGCGTTGACGAATCTCCGGATCTGATACTCCGTGCATCTTATCCGGCATCGGTAACAAAGCTTTAGCTAAAAACTGAAATTTTTCGACATGAACGGTTAATTCGCCCGTGTTTGTTAAAAACAAAAATCCTTCAACGCCAATGAAATCGCCGTGATCTATCAACTGGAACGCTTTCCAATTAAGTTCAACGTCATCATTATTGACCTCTTTTTTGAAGGTAGCTATCTTGAAGTCGCCTTTACGAAAATAAACCTGTAGTCTAGAAACTCCGTCGGAAAGATGCACAAATGCGGCCTTACCCATGATACGCGGAGGAGTGGCTAATCTTCCAGCTATCCGAACGCCACCTAATCCCCGCAGTTTCTGATTAAGATTATCCTTCAATTCCGCCGGAGGTTTCTCATCTGATTTGAAGTTCTTTATCGTCTCCAAAACTTGGCGGATAATTGGCAGCGAAAGCAAATTAGTTATGCTGTCTTCAGATCCAGAAATTCGCGAGCGCTCAAACTTATTGGGATAAACATTGCCAACTATCTCTTGCAACGCTCGAAGATGCTCTATCCTGGTTTTTACTTGGTCATTGCATTCGATTATTCCAGCATCCAGAATCGTTTGAGATTTTGTATCAATTATGGACATAAAACACGATTATAAGGCAGTTTAAAAACAAAACCAATCAATCACGGCATGTGCAGATCTCTTCTCTTAGATTCAACTTATACAGCAAGTATCTACCATGAATTTCTGGTTCACTCCTGTGATACCAGCGATCTATGTTCGAAAAATCCATATCCCAATCGGCCGGTACTACTATGTAAGACAGAATCGTGCCTGGGGAACTGCTCGGGTTGAAACTCTTTATGTATTCATTGAAACGATCAGCCTCTTGATAAATTTCTCCATATGTAAGCGGCTCATACTCTGGATTCAGTCTGTCCGTATGTTTACCCCAACCAAAAAGCGCAATTATCGAAACGAAGTCTCCATTTTCCATCAAGTAAATCAGGTCATCTTTATCAATCCCTGAGAAATATAAGTGTTGATAGTATCTTTGCTTGCTTTCCTCCCAACTCACTCCTGGGAATATGTGCTGATGCCGAGCCCAAAGAACTGGCTGAGAGGTCAAGGTAGGCATATCGTCGCCTTGGATCAGATCAGGCGCGAAAACTACCTTATCGTTGCCCTCCGCCTCTGCCAATTCAGCAAGTCGTTTACCAACTGGCACTGCCTCATCGCGCCACACATTGGCTTCATCAAGTGGTCTGACTGTATAATGGCATTCAATCAGTCCCCATAATACCGAGAGAATACATAAGACAATCCATAACGATTTGAAATTTCGTCCCTTTTTAAGCGTAGACACAAATATCCATAAAAGTAGCACCATGCAAAGTGAGGCTACGTAATTTCCTATGAAAACCTGATAATGAATCGGCTGTAACACTCGACCAGTTATTAATTGCTGATTAAAAGTGATCGGAGGAACGAGTAATAAAGAAATCGTAAAAATTACCAGTCGATCACGAATGTTAATACATTTAGCGATCGCCAATAAAATAATTACTCCTAACATGAAAAAGCAAATCAGCTCCGGAACGCGCAAGAGGTCTAATTCCCGCGTAAAAACCAATAACTGTACTTGATCGAGCGTTTGTGAGCGATGAGAGAGCATTATTGCGTAAGGTATAATTGGCAAGGAGCATGCAAAAAGTAAGGCAGAGACTGCCTGAAAATTCTGTTTCCACATTAAGGGGCGAAACAATGGGAAAATTACGGCTAGAGAAATGAACCAAGCGAGTGCAGTAGTCCAAATATAAAAATATGAGAAAAGACAGACCGAAAATCCAATGGAGGCTAGGATGCAAAAAAGCACTCGCTTTTTAATCGACTCGCTAATGAACATCATCCAAACCATTGTTAGTGTTGCAAAAAAAGCAAAAAGAGCCACTATCGGAACATATCTCCTGAAGCCTGGAAAATACGGATAAGGAAAACCAAATCCTAGTAGCTCACCGATAGCTCCCTCGCCTGCAGCCAACGCACCGGTACAAATAGTCAATAACGCCCCCATCATCGCAAAAATCGAATCTCTAGCAATGAGGTGAAAAAAAACGAACAAAACTAATCCGATCAAAAAAGCAAATGCGGCACCTGAGAGCCACATGGCAGAGGCAGCCGAGATGCCAGCTAAGCGCGCGAGGATCGCAATTGAGTAAGGTGCAAGGAACTGAATAGAGAAAAGCGATTCTTCATTCTTTTCTTGTAATGTTTTATCGCGTCCCGTGTAAGGATCGTTTAGCCGCGATCGGCCATCTATCAGAGCCTTTAGATAAGCTGCATAAGCAACTTCATCGATATCATTGTACGCATAATGACCCTTCCAATCGGCTCCTTGAGCATACCACAGTTTTAGTTGTGGATACATGGAAAAAAGCATGAGCACAAGCCCTGCGATAACTCCATAGCGCAGCTTCATGTCATAAAATCTCTTGGACATCATCAAAAAATTGCCTTGTGTCCGAAATAAAAAATTGATAAAGACTCAAATCACTCGATAAATGGCTAGAAGCCATAATCAGCCGATTTTTTATACGTTCAAATAAAAAACTCCGCAAAATTCTGATACTGGGATACTTTGCAGTGTTATCCTAGTTCGGTTCTTATCGCCTCTGCCAACATGAGTGCTTGTGTTTTTATTCTAGCTTCATCTTCACCCTCTATCATAATCCTAGCTAAATTTTCAGTTCCTGAGTATCGAAGCAGTACTCTTCCCTTCTCTGCTATCTCCTTCTCTATCTCACGAAGCACCCTGATTACTTGAGGGGCTTGCTCAAATGGTTTTTTCTGTTTTACTGCAACATTGAGCAAGATTTGTGGGAACCGAATGAGTCCTTTAGTTAGATCTGAAAGTGGTTTCTGAGCTTCTGACATTGCTTTTAGAATGAACAAAGAAGTTTGCATCCCATCACCTGCGAGTGAGCGAAACGGTAGTATCACATGCCCTGACTGCTCGCCACCTAAATCGCTGCCAGTTCTTAAAAGCTCATCTAGCACATATTTGTCCCCTACTGCAACTCGCGCTAACTTTAACCCCTTTTTTTCTAAGGCAAGCTCCAATCCAATATTGCTCATGACTGTAGCAACTACAATTCCATTTTTCAACTTGCCTTGTCGTCTCAGGAAGTCAGATAAAACATACAAAATGCCGTCACCATCAACCGTCTCCCCATTCTCATCGATAAAAATAACTCTATCCGCATCTCCATCGAATGCAATGCCAATATCAGCAGCAACCTTCAAAACCTCCTCTCTCAAGTTATCTACATGCAATGAACCGCAGTTTTCGTTTATGTTCCTTCCATTCGGTTCGGCATTTATTAATTTCACCTGACAGCCAAAATGTGAGAACAATTGTGAGGCTAAAAGAGAAGCGGCACCATTAGCGCAGTCAATTATCAGCTTTAGATTGTCCAATTTCAAATGATCAAAAGTCCTCGTTAAATGATCAAGATAGGCTTTGTAATACGCTGGATCGACTGACGCTCGAACATCGAGCGCTTCAGCCGGCGAAATTTTAAACCCTGATAAAATCTTCTCCTCTACGTATCTCTCAATCTCATCGTCTAACTTTTTTCCGGATGAAGAGAAAATTTTTATTCCATTATCGTAAAAAGGATTGTGAGAAGCACTAATCACAACACCTGCATCAAAATCAAAATTCTGAGTCAAAAAAGCCACCCCCGGAGTAGTAATAACCCCCACTGACTCACACGTAGCTCCTGAAATCACCGCCCCTTCTCGAAAAGCTTTCTCGATCCAAGGACCAGATTCGCGAGTGTCTCGACCAATCAAGAATCTCGGTGGTCTGTTTAGTTTTTCTAGGAAATATCTAGCCAGTAAGTATCCCACTGCTCTTACGGTGTCTACATCTAAAGGAAAATCTCCCGCTCTTGCCCGAATTCCATCAGTTCCAAATAGTTTCCCCATAAAGCCTATAATCATAGCATACAACCCAACTCAAAGCCGAGTTTTTCAGTTTCAAAATCCACTACCCAAAGGCGAAATAACTACGCCCGTCGAAAAATAATCAGATCTGATCTCGCCAAAACTCTGTAAGCTTGATTAGGATGATGGATTCGTTATAAAGTTAATACAAATGGAAAAGATATGTCACATAATAGATGGGAAAGAAGTTAGCTCCAAGTCAGGTAAGACGTTTTTTTCGGAGAATCCGTCAACCGAACAAATCATAGCTGAGGTAGCTTATGGTGAGGCCGAAGATGTGGATTTAGCTGTTGAATCTGCTCATAAGGCATTTCGAGAGTGGTCGGCATTATCTCCAATCGAGAGAGGAAAATTGATATACAAAGTAGCTGATAAACTTCTAGAGCAAGCAGAGGAGTTGGCAAAAGCAGAAACTCAGGATTCTGGTAAAACCTACCAATCGAATCTAAAAGTGGACATACCCTTCGCTGCCGATTTTTGGAGATTTTACGCTGGTGCTTGCGATAAGATAAGAACTCCGGTAGTAGCAAACGAATTTGGAGTCCATCGTTATGCGATAAGAGAACCATATGGAGTCGTCGGAGCGATAGCTCCGTGGAATTTTCCGATTGTAATGGCAAGTATTAAATTGTGTATTGCTTTGGCGTGTGGAAATACGGTGGTAATTAAAATGGCCGAGCAAACACCACTTACCGTAACGATGTTAGCTAAGATTCTTCTGGACGTAGGTTTTCCCCCTGGTGTCGTTAATGTTGTTCATGGTGACGGAAAGACAGGCCAACACCTAGTGAAGCATCCGAAAGTCAAAAAAATTGCATTCACAGGTTCATCAAAAGTTGGAAGAACGATCGGTATGCAATGTGCAGATATGGCGAAACCGGTCCTATTAGAGATGGGTGGGAAATCAGCTAATGTAGTCTTTTCGGATGCGGACTTAGAATTAGCTGTCAATGGAGTGTTACAATCCGGTCTTGGGAACAATGGCCAGTTCTGTCTGGCTGCATCTAGAATTCTGGTCGAAGAACCAATCTTAGACAGATTTTTAGAGAGTTTAATCGAAAAGGTCAAGAGAATACGAGTAGGAGATCCTTTTGATTCTCAAACTAACTGTGGACCACTCATATCACAGAAACAATTAGATCGAGTTCTCGATTACATAGAGATTGGGAAATCTGAGGGCGCGAAGTTGATTTTCGGGGGAACAAGACCTTTAGAGTTACAGAGAGGATACTTTTTAAATCCGACTGTTTTCATCGACATGCATCCCAATATGCGAATTTGGAAGGAAGAAATATTTGGTCCCGTGATAGGTATAACTTCATTTAAAACTGAGCAAGAAGCCATTGAGTTAGCCAACAACTCTGACTATGGCCTTGGTGCCTATTTCTGGACGCAAGATGTAAACCGACTATATCGCGTAGCTAGCTCACTCGATGCCGGATTGGTCTTCGTGAACATGCCATCTTACATTGTCCCTCAAATGCCAGCGGGTATAAGAAACTTAAGTGGCAGTGGTTATAACTTTGGTCTGGAAGCGATAGAAAATTACACGAAATTGAAAGGCGTTTATGTGAATTACAGCGGGCGCATATTTCCTTGGCTTACGTGATACTCTGCAGATCATCCTGTAGAGTTTATTGTTGCCTCAACAAAGCTAAGTACGTGAGGAATCGTTAATCTTACTACTTAAACGTTAATAATCTCTTCAATTGGATTGACCAAAGCTGTGACTGGATCGATATGCTGGTGCAGCATTCACAAAAGGACTTCCGAAACAGGTAGTAAATTAAGATTTTTCAGTTTTTTAAACCTTACAAGCAAACCGGTTCAACTGATATTCAAAATCTGCACCAGTGGCATTGTTTTATCTGGAGTCGACGATAGTTATCATTGAAAAGCAAGAAATAAAATCTCAGCCGCCGATAAGGCTCATCGAGCGGGAGGCTGGAACGAAATTGATATCATTTATGTAATGACGAGGCTCTTTCTTTAAGGTTACGCTTTCTATGAATTCAGCGATTTGAGTATCCGTAGCGCCGCTACGCATTAGATCGCGAAGATTATGTTCTTTCACTGAAAACAAGCAAGTTCTTATCTGCCCATCAGCGGTTAGTCTGATTCTAGAGCAAGCACCGCAGAACATATCAGTAATTGGGGCTATTATGCCAATTTCAGCCTCGACACCATCGCGAAATACGTATCTCCACGCGGTCTCATTGCCTCTCGAATCTCTTTTGAGAGTCAATGGATAAACTTCGTTTATTCTCTGAAAAATTTCCTTTCCCGAAACTACCAATTCGCGCCTCCAGCCCTTTGCTGAATCTAGTGGCATGTACTCTATAAATCTCATATTGAGGGAATGTTGACGCGCGAAAGTTGCTAGATCAACTATTTCATCATCATTCCATCCTCGCACTATCACAGCGTTCACTTTCACAGGATTTAATCCAGCTCTTTTAGACGCCTCTATAGCTTCTAAAACATCATTCAGTCTATCAACTCCCGTGATCTTTTGAAATTTTTCGCGTTTGAGGCTATCGAGTGAGATGGTTACTCTGTCTAAGCCACAACGCTTCAGATCGAAGGCTCTACTGCTCAGAGAGAATCCATTAGTTGTCATTGCAATTTCCTTCAACTCACCTCCGAGAGGATTCCGTTTTTTCAAATCTGATAATTTTTTGATGAGAATCTCTATGTCTTTGCGAAGTAGTGGTTCACCTCCAGTTAACCTGATTTTCTGGATTCCCAGTGAGACGAATATGCTACTTACTCTTTCGATCTCCTCGAAGGTGAGTATTTTCTGTTTGCTAGCCAGCGGAGGCTCTCCATGCGGTAAGCAATAAAAACAGCGAAAATTACATCTATCAGTCAGACTAATTCGTAAGTCTGTTATCACTCGTCCATAAGAATCTTTAAGAGTGCTCGCCATGCAGTGATCTGAAAGAATTGTACAGCAGCATCACAGCAGCGGTCAATCTCGGCAAAACTGTATCAGCCTTTGGTAGATTTAAAAAAGTGAATAGTGTATTAAACTAAAAATGCTTACCCATCGCATGACTGGAAAAATGTTTTTTATTTTGCTGATATAAAATTGTGGAGTTGCGAATTACGGAAATTTTTCTATCGATTCAAGGCGAGTCCTCGCATGTTGGACGCCCTTGTTCTTTTGTCCGACTGACAGGGTGTCCAATGAGATGCACTTGGTGTGATTCCGAGTATACGTTTACTGGTGGAATTAAGATGTCATTTGATGATATCCTCCGACAACTCGAAAAGTTTCAATGTGATCTAGTCGAGATTACAGGTGGCGAACCATTAGCACAGAAAAATGTCATTCCTTTCATTAAAATCTTATGTGATAAAGGCTACGAGGTTTTAATTGAAACGGGAGGATATTTCTCAATTGAGCCAGTAGATAGGCGAGCAAAAATAATTTTGGATGTAAAATGTCCCTCTTCAGGTGAGAGTGATCGAAACTACTGGAACAACTTATCGATGCTCGATAGAAATAAAGACGAAGTGAAATTCGTTGTGGCAGATCTTAATGACTGGGAATTCGCAAAAAACATAATAGAAAAGTATGATTTGCAGAATAAAGCAAAGGAGATTTTGATATCTCCCGTTTGGGGAACTCCTAATCTTCAGGAAATAGCGAATGTCGTAGCTAACAGCAATTTAAAAGTTAGATTGAATCTTCAGTTGCACAAGTTCATTTGGGGAGCAGACGCACGTGGAGTTTAGGACTAGGCGCTTAATTGAGGAAATCAACTACTAAACAGCTCTTAGCCTCTTCATTGCAACAAACCGACAAAGTGAAGTGCTCCCTGCGATCTGCGTTAGATTTAAATCGATCTGCGGTATGAAAGACTTCAAGTTTTAATCATGCTTATTTGATTCAGCTATGAGCTTTTAATCATCTCCGATTACTTTCTATCTAAATCGCCACCGCATTTAAAGTTAAAGACTCTGTCAGGTGTGACACAAAAATCCATTTTTACGTCATTTATGCTGACGTCTATAATTTCATCTACTGGATCGAAAAAGCTCAATCCGATCTTCAAGCAATCCTGCCGAACTGAACTCAAAAATCTATCGTAAAAACCTTTTCCATAGCCAACTCTAAATCCCTGCAAATCAAAACAAAGCAATGGTAAAATGACCAAGTCTATATCCTCTGAGTTTACGTTTTCGCCATCTACCGGTTCTCTGATGCCCCACTGGTTTCTCTCCAAGGCAGATAATTCATCAAAAAGTACGCTGTCTAATTTGTCATCCTTCAAGCTAATTTTAGGGGCTACGGTTTTGATTTCTGAAAACTCATTCCAAATGCGCTTGAGTATTAGAAAAGTATCTACCTCTGCGAACTTCTCAAGCGGTAAGAAACAATGAAGAACGCGAATATCATCGAGTTTAAATGCCTTAAAGAAGTTGTCAGCAATTCTTGCTGATAACATTTGCCTTTCTTCATCTGACAAACTTAATCGTTTATCGATAAATATTCTTCGAAGTTTCGCCTTTTCTGCCCTTTGAATCTTACTAGTCACGAAAGTATTATAAATGATTGCTGTTCCAAAATTTTCAAGGTTTGTGGATATGAAAAAGTTAGTTCTAATTATCGCAATACTGATTTTAATCGGAGCTTGTCAAAAAGAGAAAAACACAGCTGACTCACCAACAGAAGCATACAAAATGCTTTATAAAGCCGTGAAGAGTAAAAAACCAGAGGAAATCAAGAAGTGGATTTCCCAGGGAACATTAGCTCTATCTGAAGCCAGAGCCAATATGGAAAAGTCGTCAGTTGAAAAAATCATTGCAAATGGTTTCACTGAAACCACATTTTCAGCCAGCCTTCCTCAAATCAGAGACGAAAGGATCAAAGGAGATTTTGGAGCTATCGAGGTTTGGAATGAAAAAAGGCGACTATGGGAAGATTTGCCATTCATAAAGGAAGCATCAGTTTCTTTCGAATTCACTGGAGATGATAAATCAAAAATATTAGAGATAGCAAAGTCTACGCCGACGCTAGAGATAAAAGAAGAAAATAACAAGGTTACTGGAAGCGGTAAACCGATTCTGTATGGCGAGGCAGAGCAAATAAAGACTAAACTCGAGGAAGCCGGAGCAAAAGCAAAGATAGAAAATATAAGTTGGCGACTAGCCGTCGGAGAGATTTTTAATGGAGTTTACAAATCGCCCGGAAAGCCACAATCATTAATCGAACGAGAGGCTGCGAATCTAGCAAATCAAGGGACGATGCCACCCACTGGTCTTGCAAATTCTCAATCTAATGCTGATGTAGACTCTACCAAAAGAAAAGCTAAATAAGATTTGGTGGTTAAAAGGAGCGCTTAATGAAAAACATCAAGCATTAAATCGAAAAATCAGAAATTGGAAGCCAGATATAGCCAGCAAGCTGCTGATTTGCTCACCGGCAGGCTTGAAGTTTTATGGATTGCACGCTGCAGGTGGAGTTAAGGTCACGGCACACAACGCATCAACTCTGTTAATTCTTATCTGCGGATTACCGTAACTTATCCTCACAGAATTTTGTTCTATTCGCTCAGCAATTTCTATCGGGTTTAGATTCGGATAGCGAGCTTTCACCAAAGCAGCAACTCCAGAGACTATGGGAGCTGCCATCGACGTACCACTCCAAAATGCGTATCTATTCCCAGGAATCGCACTTACTATGTTATCTCCTGGGGCCACGAGTTTTACTCTGTTGTGAAAAGTTGAGAATTGAGCAAGTCTATCGAAACGGGTACTTGCACCAATAGCTAGAGAGCCATTTGAATCGTCAGCATCAGCTGCAGGATAAATGAATGTATTATCTCCACTATTGCCTGCAGCAATGGAGAAGAACAAGCGATTTATTCCAATCTCTGGAAAGGTTTTTCCCGTAGTGGTTGTGCCATCACCACATGCATCTAGCAAATCTCTCAGCAATTGTATCTGCTGAGGATAGCCAAAACTTATGTTAACAACATCAGCGCCGTGGCTAGCCGCCCATACTATTGCCTCAGCTATTCGCCAAGAATCGCCTTCACCATTTTCATCCAAAACCCTAATTGGCATTATTCGAGCTTCCGGAGCAACCAGAGCAATTATGCCAGAGACATGAGTTCCGTGTCCGTACGCTGGATTAACGTAAGGCGCTCCTACTTCACTCGGGTCTGTATCGCCATCTACGAAGTCATATCCTTGAACCAAACGTCCTTGAAAGATTTGATGTCTTGCATCTATACCAGTATCTAAAACCGCAATGGTAACCGGCTGGTTATTGTCATTCCTTCGACCACGGGAGAATTCATGAGCAACGCTTAGTCTTATCAAGCTAGGAAACCATTGTCTCAGAAATCCTTTAGAGCTACTACCGATCGCCCAGGATCTACCGATAGCCCAGGATCGTCCTTGAGTCCAACTCAATCCAACCCGCTCTAACATGAAAACCTTTCTATGAAGCTCAGGCTTGGCTATGCGCGGATCTAAACTCATCTGTTGAATTATCTGACTAGCAGTCTGATTAGTACCATTAGGACCTCTATCAATCCTCATTCGATAAGTGGGTGGGCTACCTAATTGAGCAATTGGAGTGGCAATCAACTTGTACTGCGCTGCTATTGCTGGTAAATCCTCAGGGTTAATAAGCTCAAAAATCAGCTCATCTGGAAAACAATCACATTCGACCCCCTTTGATTGAGCTACCATACAAGGACAAAGAACTACCGCAATGAAGATAACCCACAGCGTAGAAAATACGCTTTTCATCTTATCCTCCTTCAAATCCTCAGGCTTGGAATAACTATTTCTTTCTCGCCAACCTGCAAGAGCATGGAGTATTCCTCATCAGCTGGGATAGACTTAAAGGAAAATGCTTTAAACTCATCGACACCAGTAGAGTATGTTTTATCACTTCCTATTAGATTAATCTTGCTCTTGGAAAAACCTCCTCCGATGATCTGGCCAGTCAGATTAGCTTTTTTACCTATCCTTTCAATACGAAGATCAATAGCATTACTCTCAGCAACGAAAAACATCTGCCTGGTCGTTGATGCATTTACCGAGCGCTCACCTAAAATCGCGTGTTCCAATGAATCAAATTGCAACACGGCAAGAATGCGTTTGACCAACCCAGCTTTAGTCTTGACCTTGCGACTACGAAATATGCCCTTTGCCCATTTTATGGAATCTTCGGGAGCATCAAAAGAATCATCATCATGCATTAATTTAATCAGTCGCTCTATCTCATCATTATTTGGCATATGATCTATCCTCGAGCAATTCTCTCATTAATTACAGTGTGCTGAAAATCTTCCGAAAGACATCTCGCTCATTTGTTTCTCCTGACCTTTTTACCAATCTCAGAAAATGGGATGTCATAGATTGCGTACTTCTGCCAATCCTTATAGTCAAAATGCCACCACTCATATGGATTAACTATGAATCCCTCCTCTTGCATAGCCTTTATCAGTAAATCACGGTTTCGTCGCTCCTGTTCAGTGCCACCCATGTAGTTTGGAGACGCCCTTTCTGTAAATTCATCGTATTCAGATGGCATTGGTAAAAGCTTACCGGTTTTTAAATCGTAAAGGCTCAGATCTACTGCACATCCTCTATTGTGTTTGGACCCAACAGCTGGATCAGCTACAAATTGCCTTTTTTCCGGTGGTGTCACTTCCCAAAAAAGCTTTGTGATAGACCATGGTCGATAAGCATCAAAAATTACCAGACCCAACCCAAGTCTCTTCAGTTTTCTGTGCACTCTTACGAGGGCTTCAGCAGCTGGCTTTTGCAGAAAAGCCCTACCTTGTGGGTAAACTGCCCTGCCAACAAAATTATTTGTAGTCGCGTATCTTATATCTAACTTTATCGTCTTATCGAGTTTTGTTATTTCAACCAATTCAGCCTCTCTTTTGTTCTCTTCTTTAGGCGGTCCCAACTGAGCTTGCGCTGAAAGCAAAAATGGGACCGAAATCATTAAAATAAAGGTTACAGGTAAAAACCTACTCGGTTTCATAACACTTTACAAAGCTTCAATGATACGTTACAAAAACTAATTCTAAATAATCACCCGCTGTGATAACTTTTTAGACTTTTATTTTCAGACAAATGCCTTCCCTCGCAAATGTTATCACACATTTGCTAAAACTCAATCTTGCTTAGATGTCATGAAGGAAAACGTTACTTGCAAAAATCAAAACTAGAATCTATTCTGGAATTAATGCAAAAGGAAAAATCCGATCAAAGCAAGAAGGCTATCTGGCTAAAGCGGTTCGGTATTGCTGGGTTTCTTTTCTTTCTAATAAAAGGGCTTCTTTGGCTGATTGTTCCGCTGCTAATCGCTTACTTAGCCTGGTAATCGCTCTTCTCTAAGCTCCTACAACTCCAGCCTCGATATTAACTGCAATCTGGCGAGGCCAGCGATGGATGTTTACTCTAAATCTTATACTTTGACACCTCCGGGTTTCGGAC
>CAZALE010000001.1:495984-498215 GCA_964486055.1 uncultured Blastocatellaceae bacterium | reverse complement strand
CCAGCGATGGATGTTTACTCTAAATCTTATACTTTGACACCTCCGGGTTTCGGACCTCAGATTGGGCAAAATGCGTTTTGCAAATCAGCACTAAACAACCTTTGTTAGTCAATTATTCAACCATGAATCGACAAGTATCGAGTACAAAAAGCTGCTTAATACTCAAGCACAAAGGCGAAATGATATACGAGAAAGGAATGTAAGCACACTTAGAGAAGCTATTTACACAGCCCGCCTGTAAGCAGAATTGAGGAAAATTCTTCTAGTGCGAAGCTTTGTTAGTTCATTTAACTTTGAATGAGTCAGGATCGAGCTGTTGATTAAAGTAAAAATTCGAGAAAACAGCTTTCCATTCATACTCCAGAGTTTGAGATTGCCCTTCAATCATCAAGTAAATTTTGTACTTCTGAGGAAGATTCAGGTTGTTTACACGTTTAAAATTAGAGAAATCTTCTATTAAAATCTCTCGCCTTTCTCTTCTACTAGCTGATGCATCCGGAGTGGCGCCCTGCAAGGCAGAAATTATGCGTCTGTATTCAGTTCTCAAGTGTTGAAAGTTTTCCTTGTCAATGAAAATACGAATTTCAGTATCAGAACCAGATTTAGGTACGTAATTTATCACATATACGTCCCTTTCAGTTTCCGAATCTCCGGTCTCTGATTTTATTTTCTTCGTTCCATCCAGGCGTATCTTAGCACCAGTCTCGCTCAGCCTGCGAAGTGCCCAACCAGTTGAGAGCACACCGCCTAATAGTCCTTCCTTTAGAATCTCTGAATATCTGAAAATATAATTCCCTAACTGCGAGCGCGCATTATTCATCACATAAGAGATTTTATAGTCCTTTCCATCGAAAACCATTGTCTCAAGTCTGTAGTTCGGAATTTGAAAACTCATTCCCAGTAGAAACTTCCTGGCCTCAGATGAGATAACTATTTTCCCATCACCACCGACGCCGCCAGCTCTCAATACTGTAAAGGAAACGTTTCCAAAAGCAGTTTGATTGTTAATTTTAGCAATCTCGTCAGACTTGCCGATCGCCTCGATATGCTTTTTAACAATCTCATCCGCCGTTAATTTTTGAGCCGCTACGTCAGAAACCAACAAAAGATACGCAAATATTGAGATAACGACTTTCCATGACATGATTTTGGTCTCCTTTTCTTTAATTAAAGAATAAAACAAATAAAGAAAAGGCGGAAGCCAGTAGAGCTTCCGCCTTTGGCTAAGTGAGAATCTTTAATGTTTAAAATTCAAACCTAGCCGCAAATTGTAATACTCTGGCAGGGTAAGAAGATGTAATTCTGCCAAAGTTCGTGCTGTTGATGTTGCCATTACCCGGGAAGACACCAACGAAGAAGTTGGTTCTATTGAATGCGTTGAAAGCTTCAGCACGAAGCTGCAGACGCATGTTTTCCCTGAATCTGATGTTCTTTAGCAATGAAAGATCCCAGTTGTAGTAAATTGGGCCATTCCATGCATTGCGAGCCATGTTACCAGTTTCACCTGGTGCAACATTAAAGAACACTTGTCCCGGGAATGCCGGCTGTCCGAAGCCTTCGGCTCCACGTCCTGAACCAAGAGCAGTACAGTTGCCAGAGGCTAAATTTATCTGATTTATATTAATCACGGCTGGATTGATGAAGAACACACCGCAAGGAGTTCTGAAGATACCTATTAACCCTGAGATCTCCGAGTTGCTCAGTGGTGAAAATGCAGTTTGTCTTCCTGACCTACCAGCACGATTTAGCGTACCTCTCGGATCTGTTATGGAAATCGGTGCACCAGTTGAAAAACGCAGGATAGCTCCGAGTTGCCATCCTCCAACCAATATGTCAGTTAAACCTCCTTGGTTGAAGAACGGTTTTCCTTTACCGAAAGGCAATTCATAGAGCGCGTTGAAGTTGATCACATGCTCAGTGTCAAAATCAGCGCGAGCATATTCATTTCGACGATTAGCATTGTCGATCAAAGGATCGAAACGAGTCTGACCAACACCGGAAGCATCGGTCAATGTCTTTTGTAACGTGTAGTTAAATTGGAAGTAGAGTCCCTGAGAGAAATTCTTACGCAGCTCTACTTGTAATGAGTTGTATCTAGACCTAGCAAAGTTTCCTATGAGGTCCACAACACCAGTATTGAAGTTTCTCAAGAAAAATGGACCAGCCCCACTAGCACCAGATCCAAAGACGGCAGGATTGGCGATGTATAGGATTGCCAAATCAGCGGGCTG
>CAZALE010000001.1:436738-495884 GCA_964486055.1 uncultured Blastocatellaceae bacterium | reverse complement strand
ATATTTTGACGGGCCCTTAGGAAGTCCGCCAAGAAGCCATTTTCTTTGATGATCACCTGGTTATAATCCAATCCTCTGACCAGATTATTACTGTGGTTACCGACATATCGGACCTCTAACGCCAGCTTAAATGGCAACTCCCTTTGGATGCCGATATTGTACTGATACAAACTAGGCACCTGGATATTTGGGTCGATGGCGAAAACTGTGCCGAAGTTAGCCGCCAAAGCATTATTTTGGGCATAGGTTCTCGGAACAACGAATGTCGGAGTAGTCACGGGATTTGAGAAAGTAGCAACTCTCTGATTCAAGCTGGAGACTGTAACAGTCTGTGTCAGCCCCTGATTTGCTCCTAAAGCATTATCAGCTGAACGAACGAACTCATCGTTAACGAAACTGACGCTAAATCCGCCTCTAATTACTGTCTTGCCTTCACCCGGAAAGATGTATTTCAAAGGACCACCGAAATTCGGCGCCCATGCAAAGCTTATATTGGGAGCAATGTTGTTCTTGTCTGGTTTAAAGAAACGATTGTCACCGAAGTTTGTACCCACGAAATTATAGGTCCCATTCGGATTCAAAATAGCGGACAGCATATCGGGATTTGATCCAATGACCGGCTCTAGAGCCAACCCACTAGGTTCACTTAGAGGGGTGTAAACCTCATAGCGGGTACCGTAATTTATAGTGAATCGCGGTCTAATACGCCACTGATCTCCTATGTAGAACGAGTAATGCTCGTAGTGAAGCCTACGATTTGGTAAGGTATTTGGCTTGTAACCGCTTGTTTTATCCACGACGTTAAATGTCTGGCTTACACTGCTTACGAAACCTCCTAATAAGGCTAGCAGGCTATTTGCAGCTCCGAGCTGAGCAGTAGAAATGCCACCAGGAAATTGAGAAGCAGTAAGTTGAGGCGTATTTGGATTGGTACCAATCGTAATTGTTGGGATTGTGGAGTTTGAAAAAGCTGGTGGTCCATATGGATTTATACGGAACCAATATATCTGTCCTCCAAATCGGATTGTGTGTTTTCCGTAGACCCAGGTTGCATCATCGCGAACCATCCATATCGCGGTGTTACGCCCTTGCTTTTGAAATGTTGACTCAGGGCTTGAAATCAAAGGTAAAGACAAGAAGAAATCAGTTGGTTGATTGTTTCTGTCAAAGAATGGCCTGCTTAGCTGCAGTGCAACACGAAACTCGTTGATCCAATTTCCGCTGGGTGTCCAACGCCAGGCCGAGTTGGTTGTGTAAGTTTTAGCGGCCTGAAAACCAAATGGAACTGTATCAAATCCGCCATTGTCAACATCAGGACGTAGCAGGAACTCTTTTCTATATGCATAAATTGTGCTCAATGTGTGCTTTGCATTGACATCATAGTCAAATCGAGTGGTTACTGCCTCTCTGTCCTGATCTTGCTTCTGAGAAAATGAATAACCCGCAGTGTTGCGAAAATCACCACCTGAAATGAAGTTATTCGGAGCAGGAAGTTTGGAGATTATACGGCTTGCAATTACTGGGTCTGGAGATACCCCTGCCGTGCTGAGAACATTAATGGTTCTAGTCACTCCAGAATTGTCTATATAGGTAAAGATACCGCTTTTCGCATTTGGTAGAAGGGTTGTTCTCGTAATCGATGTTGATTGACGCAAACGAAATCCTTCGTATGTACCGAAGAAGAAAAGCCTATTCTTCAAAATCGGTCCACCTATACGGAAGCCAAATTGATTTCTATTCAAAAATGGCTTTTTGATACCGTTCAAGTTGTTGAAGAAAGAATTGGCAGTAAATTCTGAGTTGCGGTTGTATATGAATAAGCTGCCTTGGAATCTGTTACCACCACGCGGTGTTGCGAAGTTAACTTGTGAAGCTCCATAGCCATATTCTACACCAGCGTTTTGGTTGACTATGACAAATTCCTCTATGTCATCAACGTTAGGTCGATCAGGAACGAAATCAGTAGCGTTAGCACGAATGAAGTTATCTTGAACGTTGAATCCATCGCGTGTGATGTTGGTAAAGGAACTGCGCTGACCATTAATTACAGTGTTCGTGGCGCCATTAGATGAAGTTCCAGCCTGTAGAGTTATCAATTGAAGGGGATTGCGGCCGTTTAAGGGTAAATCCACTATCTCACGCCTTGTGATGATTCTGGAAATCTCACCACTGGCGCTATTTATTAATTCTGTACCAGCCACAACTTCAACTGTTTCACGAACTTCACCAGGCTCTAGTACGACATCTAGAACGTAAGTTCTACCTACCTCTATTCTAACGTCGTTGAAGACTGCTGTTTTTCGCTTTTCAGCGGATACCCTAATTGTGTAGCTACCTACATCCAGATTGGGCACAGCGACCGAACCATCTGATTTTGTGACGAAAGTCCTCTCTTTTCCGGTAGCATTGTCTAATACGGTAACTGTGGCTCCTGGAACCACACCGCTCGGGTCTGCTACGTTAACCGTCAGGTTACCAGTATTGGACTGCCCGAAGACGACTAACGATAACATTACTAAAGCTAGTAAGCTAAAGACAAACTTTCTCATTTGTTGCCTCCTAAATTTATCTATTTTGAGCTTGTTGCTCAGAGTGTCTTTTATCTTGCAATAATCATGCCAGTGAAATCTGGCAATAAAATGAAAATCGCATATTATTGAAATATCTATATTTGAATACATTCACTCGCATCCCAGATCTCTAGATTTCCGAATTTTCCCTTAAGAAAATTTGGAAGCTTACGAAAATTTGGAAATTAATCAGAGTTCAATTAGATGGATGTTTGACTCTAATTAGGCAGTTTTTCAGGCTCATTAGTCACCGGAGCTATGTCTTTAGAGTCTTCTAGCTGTGAACTCTGTTCATTGAGCATTCGATTGAGAAAACCTGTATTCCCCGTGTGTTCAAGTGCATGTCTATAGAAGACAGTGATCAAAGCAGCTATTGGAATGGAGAGAAAAACGCCAGGAATCCCTGCAAGTTTTTCTCCAATCAATACTGAAAGGATTATCACAATAGGTGGCAGGTGAACTCCGCCCTTAACAATTCTCGGATAGGTTACATAGTCGTGAATTATTCTCAGAATTATCAAAAAAACTGCTATGTAAATAGCCTTTTCCAGTGAATCCGTGATACCTGTGATCAGTGTAGCTATCAAACCTATGGTTAAAGGCCCTATAAGTGGGATAAATTCGAATATTCCAGCCAGTATGCCCAATAATAGAGAATAATTGATACCAAATGCATAGAAACCAGCTGTACAAATAATGCCGATCAGAAGACAGGAGACTAACTGAGCTCTTACGTAGGCTGAAAGAGTGTTATTGATATCCTCCATTAGTGCTTCGGCTCTGCTTCGCCACCTGCCAGGTGGAAACGCGCGTAAAACCCATACTTTAAGAGCATTCGCATCCTTGAGGAAGAAAAAAGAAAATATCGGTACTATAACTAACCAAGGTAAATAAGTAACGATACTGATCGCAGCATCGCTTAGGAAACTTGTGATAGCCCCAGCTGCATCAGCCGCAATTTCATTAATTTTTTTGTTGAGTTCTGACTGCACATTTTCCGGAATTTTGTAATTTTCATATCTCTCACTCAGTTCTTGAATCTCGGTGCGAACTGACTCAGCATACGTAGGCACATTTATGGCTAAACGCCTGGCTTGCTCACTAACTCTTGGAACCAGAGCTGCAATCACTAAAGCTAGGGAGAGAAAAAAAACTAAGTAGATTATGCCAATGGCCAAGGTGCGAGGCATAAACCTCTGAAGATTACGCCTCTCGAAAGGAAGTTGAATGTAGCCAATTAGAGGATTGAGCAAATATGCAAAGAATACAGAGAGAATAAGTAGAAAGATCAGCGATTGAAGTGCTATTAGGATATTAATCAAAAAGCTTGCTAAATACCACGAGGCAAAAGCGATTAGAACAACTCTAATGACTGTCCAGGTCGGTGGCGTAGACGAATCGAAAAAGATTCTTCGCGCTGTCTGCTTCATTTCTCTTACTTTTCTGTTAGCTGAAATCATAACTTAACCCGATATCTATTTATTCCGATCAAGTTTTCTCAATTCTTTCAAGATTAAATCTGCAAGTTTTTTTGGCTGCTCCACATTTCTCAAAACCACCTTACCTACTTCCTCACTAGCGTTATCTATCAATACGTTTCCATGACCGAGAATTCTCTGTAGAGCAGAGGAATAAACTGAGACGTCTTGAATTGAACGAAGCGGTATGTTTCGAGAATGTTGAAAAAGAAATCCCTCGTCGATTTCAATCTTTGAATCAGTCAGCGTATATTTAATCATATTCCTTCTGAAATGAAAATAACCTGGGATCAGAAGCAGTGATAAACCAGTAAGGACATAAAGCCATGAAGGAATATCGAATCCTAAAAGCCTACTCACTAAGTGCATGACAAAAACTAAAAAGAAAGCACCAAGAACAGCCAGCGCATAACCTAGTTTGACAAAAAATAGAGTTGGCCGAACAGAGAAAATTTGTTTTTCTAAATCCTCAGGCTGCCTAACGGCCACCACTGTCTCTATCTCGTCTTCTAATTTCACGCCACATTCTTTGCAATAAAATGCTCCTTCTTGATTTTTCGCACCACATCTTTGGCAAAACATACAAGAATTCTCCAAAGGCGAAAATGATTTTATCACAAACTTGATAAAACAAAAGCTAGTTTAGCGAGAGAGCAAAAATCAGTATTTTCAGATATTCTCCTGCAACTATTTTCCATCCCATTGGAAACAGCCACCAGACCCAAGGTGATGGAGTTTGCAAACCTGTAGGAGTAGGGATTATACCTATCTGACTATTGCGTATCTTAGATTCGAATATCATCTTCGCCCTTCTTGTATGATAAGCAGATGTGACTATCAAAATCGACTTTAATTGCCGATCTTCAACAACTCGGGCCAATAACTCAGCCTCTTGCAAGGTGCTATCTACTTGCGGCGATAAAACCTCTATGTCTTCTGGTTTGACTTCATGCATTACTAAGTCTTCAAATGCTAACTCGGAGAAAGACGGATTTTTCTGTTTAGATTCAACCCATCCAGCTCTTTCCCCGTCATTAGTCAAGAAGATTTTTCGTGAGACTCCATTTTTGTAGAGCAAGGCCGCTTGTGTAGTTCTTTCTGAATAAGTCGCAGATCCACTCAACACTACAATCGCATCTGAACGTGTGATCGGCTTTTCAACTATCAAGAACTCGGCGATAAAAGGAGAAACAATTATCCACAATAAGCAAAAAAACAACAAAATACGATATTTCATTCAGAACTTACTCCAGCAATTAGAGTTTTCAGAATCATCCACAATCCTTTATAAAACCCTGCACTGATTGGTTAAATTTAACGCTCCTAGGCGTCATAAAGATCAATTCCCTCATCTCATCAATCTTAATTTCAGTATCTCAAATTTCCTATTTGGCCGATCGCAGCTTCCTCATAGAGATCATCAGTGAAGTTACTTCAATCTAGACTCATTGGATTGCTAATTATGAACCAACTTAGGCGAAATAACAACTGAATCTGAGATTTCATTTGACAGCTTATCGATTATTCTTGAAACTAGTGAAAAGCTTTGTTCGAGGGTCAACGAATTTGTGTTTGCTCTTGGGCGGGTTAGCAAGTTTCCGTTTAGACCTGTGATTTTGATAATTTTGTCTGCCAGATTATCTTATACGCGATCGACACTGAACAGCTTCGCTCAAAACGCTAATGTTACATGTTCTGGCAGTTCAGTCAGCGAGAATATAGTGGGATCGGCGAAATAATCATTGAATATCCCGGGATTGCAAGAATTTGAGGAGCAGTTTTTCTAATTCCGCAACTTTCGAGTCCCAGCTTTCAGTTTTTACTGAATCTGAGATTTCTTCTCTTGAGACCGGATGATGCAATGCATAATCTAGCTTTTCTATAAAGTCTCGATGATCACGAGCAACGAGACAATATTTGAAATCCCTAACCTCTGGGATGTCAGTGGAGACAGTCCGTAGACCTGCTGCCAGGTACTCTCGAACTTTCAATGGATTAGCGGCCAATGTCAGCTCATTTATGATGAAAGGATTTATTGCAACATCGAATCCAGCACAAAAAAGGGGGAGATCAGCATAAGACTTTCGGCCCAAAAGATGAATGTTCTCATGAACCTTGATATTTTTAACTAAGGCTTCAGCTTCGATTGTAACTTTACCAATCAGAACGACTGACGCGTGCTTAAAATACTTCGCAATTTTTTCTATCAGTTCATAGTCGATCCAATCAGCCAAAAGACCATGGAAGCCAATAATCGGGCGAGGTAGGTTCTTGATTTCCTCGGGTAGTTGCGCTGAATTAATTGCCTGCCTAAAATGACTCCAATCCACACCGTGTTTTATGAGAAAAGTATTCTCATTGAATTTGCTCTTAGACTCCAAAAGTTTCTGAGCTGAAACGACTACAAAATCAGATTCTTTGCATAAATCTTCCTCGATTTGTTTTAATCCCTTTACTGCTCCAGTAAATGCGGAATATTCATCAACACAGTAATAAACCAATAAACTTTCGCCTAATTTACGAGCAAGCAATCCGGCGGCAGGATTGAAAATCAAGTTTATTGGATTCTTAAATTTTAGCCTCTTAATGGCTTGCTTCAATTGATATCGAAGGATAATTCGGTTAATGTTTCGGATAGTTTCACTTCCATATGAAGGAAAAGCAAGAGGACTCATCACGAAAATATTTGGTTCAGCTTGAGACAACCTGTCGATTGCGAATGCCTTTAGTTTGTCCAAGATCCTCAAGAGATCCTTGCGTGAGGCAGTTGGGGCGCGATTGGCTAGGGCATTAACCCACAAAATCCGATTACGGCGAGCCAAGATCCTTACTATATGAGTTTTAGATAATGGATCACCCGTCCAATCATGAGAAAAACATATGATATCTGCGCTTTTTAAGATATTCATTTTATCCTGTGGTAGCCTCGATGCTCTCGATCCCTTCCCGCTTCCTTGTATACACAACGCTTGCGATAACTCCCACGACTACTAAAAGCATACCGAATAAGGAACCAAACGACTGAGATTCATTAAATAACAGCCAGCCGAACAATATACCATAAACTAAACCTGAGTAATTGATTATTGCTACGCTTGCTGCTTTTTCTCGCTGAAGAGCATTCGTCAAAAAAACTTGTCCCATCTGTGAAAAAATACCTATCAATATCAAATACAGTAAATCGGATAAAGATGGGGTTTTCCATTCGAAGAGTGTAAATATCAGCCCGACAACGGCACCTATCAGCTGAAAATGTAAAACTACTACCAAAGGATGTTCTTTTTCTCGTAGTTTTCTGACCAAATTGTAAGCCATGCCAGAACAAAAAGCCGATAGAATCCCTACGGCAAGCAATGAAAGTGAAACCCTAACATCGAATCTCTGAATGAGCAAAACACCAGAGAAGGCTATCGCATAAAAAAGCCACTGTATCGGTCTAACCTTTTCATTGAGGAGAAAAATCGCTATTACTGTCGTGAAAACAGGAGAAAGATACTGTATCGTCATTGCAGAAGCAAGAGGCATGTGCTGAACTGTCAGAAAAAATGAATAGAGGGCTGCTGTTCCAAACGCTCCGCGTAAGAAGAGCAGCTGACGATTTTTTCCGATCCACTCATCGCGCAATCCGCCCAATCCATAAAAGCAAAATAAAACTCCAAGCGCACATCTGAAGAACACAACCTCCATGACTGGTATATGAGAAATTTGCTTCACACAAACGTTCGCCAGCGAGAACGAAAGCGTCGAGAGGAACATTGACTTCACGCCTTCGGTCATGAAATTTCTTGACGCAACCCTACTACCCATCTCTCAAATAAAAAAATTAAATTAGCCTCTGCTGATAATAATCTCAGTTCATCGATCAGCTTCAAAAGTGACTTAATAATCGATTTACCCGCTAGGAGAATATCAAATGCTATCTTCAAACTTGTGTAATTTATCCTAGAGTAAATTCACTTTCCAAATAAGGCTCGATTTAGTATCCAGCGATTGATGAGATGAGAATCATGAGGCCTTTATGAGCTGGCGCAGAACGTAAGGCAAGATGCCCCCTGCTTTGTAGTACTCGATCTCTATTGGAGTATCAATTCTCAATATTAACTGGGTCTGATTAGCCAAAACCCCGTTTCGATATATCTTAAGCGTGACATTTTGTTGTGGTTTTGCATTTTCTAATCCGATGATATCGAAGGTTTCATCACCTTTTATGCCGAGCGTTTGAGCGCTTTGCCCTTCGAAAAATTGTAAAGGCAAGACTCCCATACCAACTAGATTTGATCTATGGATACGCTCGAAGCTTTGTGCTATTACTGCTTTAACGCCCAAGAGCCTGGTTCCTTTGGCTGCCCAATCCCTGGAGCTGCCCGTTCCATATTCCTGTCCAGCAAAAATCACTGTCGGCACGTTAGCAGATTTATATTTCATCGCTGCATCATAGATAGTCATCTCAACTCCGTCGGGCTGATAAATCGTGAAACCACCCTCTTTTGGAGAAACCATGAGGTTTTTGATTCGAACATTGGCAAACGTGCCTCTTATCATCACACGGTCGTTTCCCCGCCTTGAGCCATAGGAATTAAAATCTTTCGGTTGTACTCCGCGCTCTTGAAGATATCTGCCTGCCGGCGAGTCAGGTTTTATGGCACCTGCCGGTGATATATGGTCAGTCGTTACTGAGTCGCCGAATATAGCAAGAACTCTAGCACCAACTATGTCCTCAAAGTCTCCACCTTCCATCGTGAAATTTTCAAAATATGGAGGCTCTTGAATATAAGTTGAGTTTTCATCCCATTGATAAATTAAACCTGTTGGAGATGGTATCTCCTCCCACAGCGGATTTTGTTCAGCAAAATCACGATAGATCTGGCGATAATCCTCAGCTGTACAGGCTTTTTCAAAAGCATCAAATATTTCCTCACTGCTGGGCCATATATCTCGCAAAAAAACGTCTCTACCGTCTTTATCCTTGCCAATCGGCTCATTCACCAGATCTATGTTTACCGTTCCTGCAAGCGCGTAAGCTACGACTAATGGAGGCGAAGCTAGAAAATTAGCACGAATGTTTTGATGGACTCTAGCCTCGAAGTTGCGATTACCTGATAAGACTGAGCAAGCTACGATATCATTTTCCACGATTGTTTTCTCGATGGACGGGTGTAGAGGTCCAGAGTTGCCTATACAGGTTGTGCAACCATATCCGACTAGATTAAAGCCGAGCTCATCCAAATATCGCTGTAGCCCTGTCTTTTCGAGATAGCGTGTTACCACTCTAGAGCCAGGCGCCAAAGACGTCTTAACTCTTGGTGATACCTTCAGCCCTCTTTCGACCGCTTTTTTTGCCAGTAAGCCAGCAGCTAACATTACGCTGGGATTTGATGTATTTGTACAGGAGGTGATGGCGGCAATCAAAACATCACCATGTCCTATTTCAACCTCGGAAACATTTTTAAGTCTCTCACCATAAAGTGGCAGTTTTCGCCCATTCGATCCGTTATCAGTAATGGTTATATTAAATCTTTTGTTCAAATCTTCGGGAGATTTATTGTAGCCATTTTCGGTGATCGGCTTAGAGAAGAGCTCAGTGAATCTTGTTTTAACGCTCGATAGTGGAATGCGATCCTGTGGACGTTTCGGACCTGCGACTGATGGCTCCACCGATGCTAAATCAAGTTCTAAGACCACAGAGTATTCAATTTCTCCATCCGATGGAATTCCGAACATTTGCTGGGCTTCAAAGTAATTCTTTATGGTCAAAATCTGTTCTTCAGATCTACCAGTAGAACGGAAATAATCTAAAGTTTTTTCATCGACGGGGAAGAACCCTATGGTAGCTCCATATTCAGGGGCCATATTGGCAATCGTAGCTCTATCCGTAGCAGGTAAATTTCTTGCTCCTTCTCCATAAAACTCAACAAATTTTCCTACCACTTTAGCCTGACGCAACATCTCGGTTATACGCAATACTAAGTCTGTAGCCGTAACACCCTCTCTCAGTTTTCCCTTCAGGTGTACGCCAACGACATCAGGAGTTAAAAAATAGACAGGTTGGCCAAGCATGGCTGCTTCAGCTTCTATTCCTCCAACGCCCCAACCAAGTATCCCGAGCCCGTTGATCATTGTTGTGTGCGAATCGGTACCCACCAACGTATCCGGAAAATAGACTCCATCGCGTTCAAAAACTCCTTTAGCTAGATACTCGAGATTGACCTGATGAACGATGCCTATGCCGGGCGGTATGACTCTAAAAGAATTGAACGCCTGCGTTCCCCACTTCAAAAATCTATATCTTTCAGCATTCCGCTCGAATTCTTTCTCCAAGTTTGCCTTATATGCTTCGGGCGAGCCTGCATAATCTACTTGAACGGAGTGATCTATGACTAAATCCACAGGCACGAGAGGTTCAATTATCTTAGGATCTTTACTCATTCTGGCTACAGCCGAACGCATGGCAGCCAGATCAACTAATAGCGGCACACCTGTGAAATCCTGAAGCACTACTCTAGCAACTATGAAAGGAATCTCATCGGTTCTTTCATCCTTCGCTCCCCAGTTCGCTAGCGAGCGAATATGCTCCTCTCCTATCTTCTCACCATTATCAAAATTTCGTAATAAAGACTCTAGAACTATCCGGATTGAAATTGGTAATTTCGAAATCTTTCCGATGCCTTCCTTCTCAAGTTGTGGCAACGAATAAAATATGCCCTCTACTCCCTTGCCAGTTTTGAAAACCTGCCTCGTATTGAATAGATTATGATTCATAGCAAAACCTCGACAAATGAAAACTTTATTATCGTCTAAGAACCAACTAAACTCAAATCTTGAGCATGTTTTTGAAAAGCCAATCGTGCTTTTGCTAACTTTTTGATGAGAGAAATGTCTGAAAGAAAAAACGAGCAATTGATTCAAAAGATCCAAAGTCTTATCATAGGCAGATTGCTCACTGCATTTTTAATCCTCTTGACTACTTGGCTTTGGAGAAGTGAGCACGCTAGGCTCTCATTCGAGAATTTTCCAAAAGAATTCTTCTTCTTTTTCCTTATTTACGTGGCTCTTACGATTGTTTATTTTTTCATATTGCGCCTCAATAGTAACTACACTTGGCAGATCAGAATTCAACTTGCGATTGACGTGATTCTGATAAGCTGGTTAGTTTGGCAAACTGGTGACGCCACTTCACCCTACATCGTTCTATACATCCTGCTGATAAGTATCGCAAGCCTCTTCATGCGACCAAAGGAAACGCTATTTATTGGAATCTTCTCAACTGCGTTGCTTACGTTGATATCCTCTTCAGTTTTGCTAGGCTACATCGAATCATTTGGCGTCTCACAAGCAAATCTAAGAACATTTCAAATAATCGGATTTCAAGTAATCGCTTTATTGATTGTCTCGCTACTCTCCTTAAAACTCTCAGAGCGTCGAGTATCCGAATCAGAGTTAGATGAAACCGCCAAAACTCTCGCAAATTTGCGAATTCTTCATGAGAGGATTATTCAATCCATCAGATCTGGCCTGATTGTCATAGATTTTGAAGGGAGAGTTCATATTTTTAATGCGGCCGCTGAGGAGATAACTGGTTACAAAGCAAGTGAAATCAAAGGCAAACGCATTGAGAATTTATTCGGTAATCTTGAAGAGTCAGTAGCCATATCCTTGCAGGCGATAGAAAAAGGTGAGCAACCGCCTAGATTCGAGGGTGACATTATAACACCAGAAGGATTCGCTATTCACGTTGGGTATAATCTATCTCCGCTCTTTTCAGAAAACAATCAGATAAGTGGTCTGATAATCACATTTCAAGATTTAACCGAGGTAAGAGCGATGGAGGAAAGTGTTCGCCGAAAAGAGAGGCTGGCGGCTGTAGGAAGAATCGCTGCCGGTTTAGCCCATGAGATCAGAAACCCTCTCGGTGCTATCTCAGGTGCAATTCAGGTCTTACAATCTACGATCCCTAAAGACTCGCCACAAAATGCGCTGATGGAGATAATTCTCCGTGAATCCAACCGTCTCAACCAAATAATAACTAACTTCTTAACCTATGCCAGACCACGAATCACAAATTTCTCTGAGGTTAATGTTCACGAGGCTATAAACGACGTTTTTACCCTGCTTAAGCATAGCCCGGAGGTGAATTCTAAACATGAATTCTATATTTCCGAATCAGATCCGAATCCGATCATACTTGCTGACCCGACGCAACTAAAACAAATTTTTTGGAACTTAGCACAAAATTCAATAAAAGCTATGCCTGATGGTGGAACCATCTCCGTAGCTATAAAAAGATTAAACAATCAACGGATCAAAATTTCTTTCAGTGATACTGGCTGCGGAATGTCTGCCCAACAGATCAGAAATCTTTTTGAGCCCTTCTCACAATCAACCACAGGCGGAATAGGTTTAGGACTCTCCATAGTGTATCAGATAGTCAGGGATCATGGTGGTTCAATTAATGTCAGAAGCATCGAAGGCAAAGGTACCACTGTCAACCTAGAATTCCCCCCGATAAATTACCTAACCTTGACTCGAATGCGAGAAAAGTTGAATCAAAAAACGTCTTGAAAAACTGCCTCTCTTTCAGCGAAAATAGGATTGATATTAATTCAATTGAAAATCTCCGAACATAGATAAAAAAATGGCGAATTTATTAATAGTTGATGACGAACAAAGTTACAGACAATTGTTGACGCTCGTCTTCGGTTCTGATGGACATATAATCCACACGGCGGCTTCCGGAACTGAAGCATTGCAAGTCTTACAGAAAGAACGTATACAGGTCTTAATTTCCGATGTGAGATTACCTGACATGGATGGTATTCAGGTTTTGCGATTAGCTCGTGAAGCACAACCTGACATAGGCGTCGTCATGATAACGGCCTTCGCTACAGTAGAGACAGCTAGAGAAGCCTTCAAGTTAGGTGCAGATGATTTTGTACAGAAACCTTTCGACATAGAAGAGCTGAAATTGATCGTAAGAAAGGTCCTAGAAAAGCAAGCCCTGGTTGATGAAAACCGCGCTTTTAAACGCGCACAACGTGAGCGTGGTCGCATCACCAACATCATAGGTAACTCGCCCAAGATGCAAGCTGTCTTCCAAATGATAGAGACGGTCGCGGAGGTTCAATCTACCGTTCTAATAACCGGTGAATCTGGTACAGGGAAAGAGTTGGTGGCTAGAGCTATACATGATCTGTCTTCAAGAGCTGAAAAACCATTCATCTCAATAAATTGTGGTGCATTCACTGAGACTCTACTAGAATCAGAGCTATTCGGTTACGTAAAAGGTGCCTTTACTGGGGCAACTGGAAATCGTAAAGGATTATTCGAGGCCGCTAATAAAGGAACAATATTTTTGGACGAAATAGGCGAGATGTCTCCAGCAATGCAGGTCAAGCTACTACGAGTTTTACAAGAGAGGAAGGTCCGCCCTGTAGGAGCTCATGAGGAAATTCCAATCGACACTAGGGTGATTGCTGCAACCAACAGAGATCTAAAATCACTTGTGGATGAGGGAGTCTTCAGAGAAGATTTATACTATCGCATATCTGTCATTCCGATAAACCTGCCACCACTTAGGGAAAGGCGTGAAGATATTCCTCTGCTAGTCGAACACTTTATCAAGAAATACTGCGAGATGACCGGCAAAAGACTTTCAATAAGCAAAAAGGCGATGGATTTGCTAGAAAACTACGCATGGCACGGAAATGTAAGAGAACTAGAGCATACTATCGAGCGTGCAGTTGCCCTAGAGCGCAGCGACTGTATTCAGCCAGAGTCTTTACCCGAACATATACTCAACTTCAATCCCGAGAGAATTAAAGCTGAATTTGTCCTCCCAGAGGAAGGTATAAACCTCTTTGCACATCTAGAGAATTTAGAGAAAACCTACATAGTAGAGGCTCTCAGAAAAGCTGGCGGCAATCAAACTAAGGCTGCGGCTCTTCTACAGATGTCAGTTAGATCTTTCAGACATCTACTAGATAAACACAACATAAGATCTCTTTCGGCAAGAATGAGAAATGCGGAAAATTGAGTAATAATACCACATAATCTCATATAATTAAGTTGACTATTATCATTGAGTCGACTGTCGTTGAATTAATCCTCGGTTAGGCCTTTGCAGCATCTTGCCCGACTGATTCTTCGAAAAAAGCATTCATAAAGTAGAGATTTTTCTGAGTGAAGCTTGTTACATCTTAATGATTAAAAAAGGCTAGCAACTGCTAGCCTAGAATTGTTTTACTCAATTTTGAAAACACAAAATTCGCCAGCGACGTATGTATCTTCATCTATTCGAGCTGGTAAATCATCGCTTTTAATTACCAACAGCGTTTGATGAAACACAGTGCTTTTCAAATGCTTCGATTAAATCTTTGGCAATCTGAGTCGGGTGTTTCCCTTCTAAGTCCTTTCTTTCAAACATTTTTAGCAACTTTCCAGCTCTCATTAACGCTATGGAAGGTGAAGATGGTGGATAAGGGGCAAAATATTCACGAGCTTTTTCAGTAGCGTCAATGTCTGCACCTGCAAAAACTGTTATTGAGCGATCAGGTTTTACTGATGCATTCTGAAGCGCAAGAGCAATGCCTGGACGAACACCGGCAGCAGCACAACCGCATACGGAGTTTACCACGATCATCAAAGTGCCTTTTGTATTCTCGATCGCCTCGACTACTTGTTCCGGAGTTCTAGTTTCCTCTATACCAAGCTGGGTTAACTCTCGACGCATTCCTTGAATCATTATTTCAGGATAAGGCATATTTTCATCTCCTTCGTAAAATTTTATCTCAAAATTAAGTATTGAATTTTTAGGATCATTTATCAAGTCATCAGAAGAACTCGAAGCCAACAAAATTAGAAGCTATCGTTTCCCGAAATGTTTAGAGCATGATAAAAATAAAGACTGGCATATGAAAAGAGTTTTGGCTTGTGATCTGGGTGGGACTAACCTCAGGCTATCGATCATAGATGAAGGCGGTAAGATACTAAGACGACTAAAAACCGAAGCTCCGCGCAAATCGGTAAATGAATTGATAGAAAAAATAAATCAATTTAAATCCGAGGCTTGCCTTCATGAAAATTCAATTAAGGCATTAGCTATGGCAATTCCAGCAGCTTTAGATGCAGAAAATGGCATTGTCTTTAAAG
This sequence comes from uncultured Blastocatellaceae bacterium, assembly GCA_964486055.1. Lineage (GTDB taxonomy): Bacteria > Acidobacteriota > Blastocatellia > Pyrinomonadales > Pyrinomonadaceae > J014. The sequence goes on along the minus strand of CAZALE010000001.1, from coordinate 480,691 downwards.
CTCCCAACTTGCCTTTTCTTAATAACCTTGAAATCTCGAAGATTTTAGAGGACTCGATTGGATTGCCATGTTTTATTGAAAACGATGCTAATGCTGCCGCGATTGGTGAACACGCTTTTGGTTCTGCTAAAGGAACTAAATCATTCATAATGCTTACAATAGGAACTGGACTGGGTGGCGCTATTTTTATCAATAACGAGCTCTGGCGCGGATTGGATGGAACAGCAGGAGAAATTGGGCACGTATGCGTCGAACCCATGGGAGTGCCATGTGGATGTGGCTCACGTGGGTGCCTGGAGCAATACACATCAGCATCCGCTATCGTCAGAATCGCTAGAGAGCTCAGACACGACTTTCCGGAGTCATCTCTACACAGTAAACTTTATTTATCTTCAAAGGAAATCTTCAAAGCAGCACTCCGAAATGACGAGCTTGCATTGAAGGTTTTTGAAAAAGTAGGTTTTTATCTAGGAATCGGCATCGCAAGCTTGATAAACGTACTTAATCCTGAGGCCATCGTGATAGGCGGCGGAGGAAGTAATGCTTGGCAAGCTTTCATAAATTATGTGAAAGAGCAAGTTCAAAAAAGAGCCTATGAAGCACCATCAAAAAGATGCCAGATTCTCAAGTCAACCCTTGGTGATGATGCGGGAATACTAGGTGCTGCAAAGCTCGCTATCGATAAAACAAAAGCCTGAGAAAATAAATTTTTGGTTTCAAAAACGTATTGTGATAAATTTGAATTGCTTTGTGATTTTCAAATCATGACTCATCAGATGAATAAGATGGATACTTACCACTTTGTTCTAACAAAACTTTATGAAGCATCTGGCGGAAAAGACAGCAAGCCCGTAAACTTCAGGGATCTACTAAAGCAAATCGGCTACTATGGCAGCTATGCAGATATTTTTGAAAGGTTATCCCGAGAAGGTTGGATAGCAGAGGACGAAAAAAGACCTCATCATGTTCGTATCACTCATTGGGGCATATCAGAAGCAAAGAAATCCTTGTCTTCGACCACTGAAACAGACCTAAACAGGTGGGATAAGTTAGTGAATCAATCAAAGGTGTTAGCTAAAGAGATCGTAGTCTTACTCGATAGCATTGAAAAATCTGAAGAGAGCATGAAGCAGTTAGAAAACAAAATATCCGAGCTTTCTAACCTTATCGCGCAATTAAAATCTGAAATCAAATAAACTAGATGAGTAGCGTTTTGGATATATCTCACTTGACTACAGAAGAAAAGCGTAGACTTTGGGATCAACTTGCCTCGCATCTGACCGAAAGACGTCGAAGTTTATTCGAACGCGTAGTAAAGCAGAGAACTTATTTCATAACAGTTGTGGTCGAGGATATATATCAAGAGCGTAATGCAAGCGCTGTGGTACGAACGGCTGAATGTTTCGGTGTGCAATCTGTCCACATCATAGAAAATCATCATGAGTACAAGATTGCAAAGGGAATCGCAAAAGGCGCTCAAAAATGGCTGGACTTGTATGTATACGATGAAAAGCAAACAGACAATACGGCCATCTGCCTTCAATCATTGAAACAGAGAGGATATAAACTAGTAGCAGCAACGCCGCATGCTGAAGATTGTTACATTCATGAATTGGATCTCTCAAATCCAATCGCATTCATCATGGGTGGAGAAAAAGAAGGTCTTTCAGCTACCGCATTGAAAATGGCAGAGGCCTTCGTAAAAATTCCTATATACGGATTCACAGAGAGTTACAACATATCAGTGGCTACAGCCATTATCCTATACGAGACAACGCGTAGATTAAGACTAAATTCTCAAATAAAATGGTGCCTCAACCATCAAGAGCAGCTCGAACTCCTGATAAAGTGGACCCTAAAGTGTATCTCGAATCCGAGCAAGATTTTAAAGAAATATTTGCAGGCAAACATCTGATATTCTTTTCGACTACCATGTCATTTCAAAATAGCATCGATGCTAGCCTGCGTTATCGGATGATATCCTTTACGTGCTTGCAGATAGATTTCCTGTGCCAAGCGTTTTCCTTCGGGATTTTTAGCTAACTCTGCATATAACGGTCTTACAAATTTTCTTCTTCCGACACTAATCAAGAAATCTCGCAATCTACTCTTAGCAGGCTCATAATTGCTCCGAATCGCCATCATCAACCATTGAAATGCTATTTCCGAATTACCTACGTTCGTCAATTTGAATCTATCATCCAGTGCTTTCATCTTGGATAAATCAGGTGTTTCCGGAAAAGCTTTTAGAAAGTGCAGCCATTCTTGAGTCGTCCAATTCTTAGCGTCAATTTCATTTACTGAAATCTCTCCATTCAGAAAAGAACGGGCTAGCGTCTCGACTCGTTTAAAATTCTCCGAGTATGGTGACGGAGCATCTTTTGGTAATCCAGGGGACTCAATCCATCTCTGCACTTCATCCATTGAGACAATCCCAGGATAAACCTCTAATAAGTTTTTTCGTAGGAAGCTAACGAATGTCTCGGTGGGTATACTGCGGAAAGCATGACTGTCAAAGTAGCTTCGCAAAAACCTATCAAACTTTTCCCGACCGAACTTATCTTCGAGCCACCATAGAAATAGTGCACCTTTTTCATACGGAACGCCCGTGAAAGCATCATCCGGGTCACGCCCTTTCAAATTCACATGCAAGATCTGATCGGCTTCGGGTAGGGATTTGAGCTCTTCTAGCAAGTTTTGCTTTCCTAACATTGCCTCCATCTGACGCCTGTTTGGTCCATAAAGCACTTCTAGAATCCTTCGCTCTATGTATGTAGTAAATCCTTCATTTAACCAAAAATCTCTCCACGTCGCATTGGTGACCAAATTACCTGACCATGAGTGGGCTAACTCATGAGCAATTACAGAGACTAAGCTTTTGTCTCCGGCTATGATGGTGGGAGTCGCAAAGGTCAGCATCGGATTTTCCATGCCACCGAAAGGAAACGCAGGAGGTAGAACTAAAATGTCATATCTTCCCCAGCGGTAAGGGCCATATAGACTCTCTGCCGCCTCTATCATTCTCTCCGTATCAGAAAACTCGGAAGCTGCCTTTTCAAGAATTGCCGGATCAGCAAAAACTCCGCATCTTTTACCCAAAGACTTAAACTTTAAATCACCTACGGCAATAGCAATCAGATATGGAGGAATCGGATATTTCATCTCAAAACGATAGAGACCCCCTCTGAATTCGTCGCTCTTTAAATTACCATCTGCACTCATCACAGCTATCATGTTTTTAGGAGTTTGAACTCTGGCCGTATAAGTTATACGAATCTGGGGCGAGTCTTGAATAGGCACGAAACTTCTTGCATGAATAGCTTGAGCCTGCGAATACATAAAAGGCAATCGCTTACCAGCCGTCTGCTCAGGTGATAACCATTGCAATCCAGAAGCTTGTGGACTGGTGCTATAAAAAATCCTCACGAATTTCGTGTCATTTTCAAGTTCAACTTTTAGCGGCGCTCCCAGAATCTTATCACTCTGACCTAGCTCAAATTTTCCAGGCTTAAATCTGATAGAATCTGCCGACAATTCGACCCGCTGGATTGTGAGTTCTCGTGTATCCAGGATCAGCGGAGATTTTTTATCGTAGCGCTCAAGCGTCAGAGTGACAGAACCATTAATTCTCTTTTCTTCAAATGAGATCCGCCAATCTAGGGCTACATGCCTCACCCTGACTTCATTAGGTTTCGCATAAGAATGTAAATCCTCAGCAAATTCCTGTGGGAGCGCAATTGATATGTATAACGTTACTAAAAGGCCACAACCAAAAAATATTTTCACCAAGCCCTTGACCATCTTTTGCCCTCCTTATCTCTTAGCTTAGAATCTACACCAGCTTTTAACTCCAAATATCGTGCTATCAACCAAATTAAATCTGATAGACGATTAAGATAAACTATGACTTGTGGATCTACCTTTTCACCTGTCTCGCTTAATCTGACTACACAACGTTCAGCTCTCCTGCATACAGTTCTGGCAATATCGAAAGCAGCGGATGGCGCATATTCTCCTGAAAGACTCCAATCCGATAGAATGCCTTCTATTTGCTCTATGCGATGAACCTCATCAGTTAGTCTCTGAACCATCTCCTCAGTCACATAAGGTGCAGGTGCTTTGTCGAACTCCGGATTAGCAACGGAACCTGCAACCTTGAAAAGTTCACGTTGAATCGACTTAACCAACTCATTTACTCGCTCATCATCGCATATGGATCTCGCAAAACCCAAGCTTGCACCCAACTCATCGATTGTGCCATAGGCCTCCACACGCAGAGAGGCTTTTGAAACTCTCTGACCACCAATTAAAGCCGTATTACCTTTATCTCCTGTTTTTGTCGCAATACTACTCATGATCACCACCTGCTAAACTAAGAATCTATTACTTTAGATCAAAACATGAAGAACGAAGTAGTTATCTCATGTTGAACTCGAAAACACAATGCCTCGAGAAAGCTATAAAGCACGCATTAATTAAAATCTTGTCGTAAACTTAAATTCACCGAGCCACAACCGATCCGGGGCCAATTTTGTTCCGGAAGAAAAACTGTTAAACGCTAACACCACATTTCCTCTCAATTATCTTTTTGCTCTCTAAATGTCGCAATATCCTTATCTCCTCTGCCTGAGAGGTTAACAATGATTATTTTCTCAGACGACATCTCGGCTGCTTTCTTGATTGCATAGGCAATGGCATGAGCGCTCTCTAATGCTGGGATTATGCCTTCTGTTTTCGCCAATAACTGAAAAGCCTCTAATGCCTCCTCGTCGGTTACCCAAACATACTCCACTCGACCTATGTCATGCAGAAAAGCATGCTCGGGTCCGATTGAAGCATAATCAAGACCTGCAGAAACAGAGTGCGTCGTTGCAATTTGTCCTCTCTCATCCTGTAAAACATAGCTTTTTGTTCCCTGCAAGACGCCAATTCTACCGCCATTCATGAATCTAGCAGCATGCTCCCCGAGTTTCTTACCTCTGCCTCCAGCTTCAACACCTATCATTTTAACCATCGGATCTTTCAGAAACTCATGAAATAACCCAATGGCATTAGAACCTCCGCCTACGCATGCTATCAGGCAGTCGGGCAATCGCCCCTCCTTTTCTAAAATCTGCTTCCTAGCCTCCCGACCGATTATACTCTGAAAATCACGAACCATTAATGGATATGGATGAGGTCCCAACACACTCCCCAAGAGATAATGCGTGTCTTTGACATTAGTAACCCAATCTCTGAGTGCTTCGTTTATCGCATCCTTTAGTGTTTTCGAGCCTGTCTCAACAGGTACAACCTCTGCTCCCAAAAGCCGCATACGAAAAACGTTCAGCTCCTGCCGACGCATGTCTTCGCTTCCCATGTAAATGACACATTCCATTCCAAATAGCGCACAGACAGTAGCTGTAGCAACGCCATGCTGGCCGGCCCCAGTCTCGGCTATGATTCGGCTCTTACCCATTCTACGAGCTATTAGAATCTGACCTATGCAGTTATTGATTTTGTGAGCCCCAGTGTGATTGAGGTCCTCTCTTTTGAGATAGATTTTGGCACCCCCTGCTTTTTCAGAAAGCCGCTTGGCAAGAAAAAGAGGTGTTGGTCGACCCGAAAAATCCCTCAGCAATTGCTCAAATTCAGCTCTAAAAGCAGCATCGTCACGAAATGCTAGATAGGCTTCAGTTAGCTCCTCTAACGGCGAAACCAAAGTCTCAGGCACGAATCTACCACCAAAGGCTCCCCAATAACCTCGATTATCTGGCTCAAAATTCATTCGCAAAAACTCCTTTTGCGTTTCTTATAAACTCTTGCACTTTTACAAAGTCCTTCTTCCCTTTTTCCCTTTCCACTCCACTGCAGACATCGACTGCGAAAGGATCGACCTCCCTAATGGCAGATCTAACGTTTTCTGCAGTCAATCCTCCTGCTAAATATAAAGTCGAGCAAAGTTCCCTTATCTTTCTTGCTACATTCCAATTGAAAATCTTACCTGTTCCACCAAAAGCCACATCACTGTAAGAATCCAGTAAAATCGCATCGAAATTAAAGTCTCTAATTTCCTCCGGAATCTCATTCTGGTTGATTCTAAAAACTTTTATTATTTGCAATGAGGTTTTTTCCCTCAAGGAACTTACAAAACCCAAATCTTCGTCGCCGTGAAGCTGAATGGCATCAAGCTTACACATTTCAGAGATCTGCAAGATTTGGCTGATAGATTCATTTACAAATACTCCAACCTTAAGCACTGATGCAGGTAGCTCAGCTATTATTTCCTTTACTTGCATCGGCAAAATGTAACGCGGACTACCAAGGAAAAAATTAAACCCTAAAGCATCGGCTCCGTGCTCCACGCAAAAAATTGCATCCTCTCGATTGGTTATCCCACAAATTTTAACCTTCGGCATATAAGCTTTTAAGTTTTCCAGCGATGTCATCACTTCGCATCAATGATTCTCCAATTAAAAATCCGGAGAATCCCATAGATCTCAGCTCATCTATTTGTGTTTTATCGGATATTCCACTTTCAGAAATCATGATAACATCCGGCGGCGCAAATTTTATTAGATTCTTTGATACCTCAAGTGAGACTTCGAAAGTTTTCAGATTTCGATTATTAACTCCTATAATTTTTGCTCCAACCTCGATCGCAGTCTCTAACTCGTCTAGAGTGTGGACTTCCACCACTGCATCTAACCCGAGCTCTTGAGCCACCCCGAAGAGATGATTCAGCTGAGATCTGTCCAGCATTGCCACTATTAACAGAATCGCATCTGCACCAGCATATTTCGATTCAAAAATTTGAAATTCGTCAAATATGAAGTCCTTCCTGAGAATTGGCAAATCCACAACCTTTCTCACTTCTTTCAAATCTTCTAAACAACCCTTGAATTTGTCCTCCTCTGTCAGGATTGAAATAGCGCATGCTCCATTCTCCTTATAAGATCTAGCTGTATTACAAATGTCAATATCAGCATTTATAATTCCTTTAGACGGCGAAGCTCGTTTAATCTCAGCTATTATATTGATACCATCTTTAGATAGCGCCTTTTGCAAAGAGTAAGGGTTTCGATCACTTTTAAGTCGCACTCTCCAATCCGGACATGAAGCTTTAGCCTGCGCCACCCTGACTCGTTTAAGCTCCAAAATCTGATCCAGAAAACTGGAAGTCATCATAATCAAATTTTCACGAAAAATCGTGAGGAAAGCAAAGTCAGGCTTGCTTGATAAAACTCACAAGCAATATTAATATCATTTCAGAAATCTCAGTGATAAGAAAGTATAACGAGCTATGATAAAAAGACCATTCAATCTGCAAAAATGGATAGACGAAAATCGAAATTTTTTGAAGCCGCCAGTCGGCAACAAATGTCTATACGACGATGAAGATTTCATAATAATGGTAGTTGGAGGTCCTAACTCTAGAAAGGATTATCATTACGATGAGGGCGAGGAGTTCTTTTATCAAATCGAGGGCGACATTGTAGTTAAAATTCAGGAGAATGGTAAACCTGTAGATGTTCATGTAAAGGAAGGTGAGGTATTTTTGTTACCGCCCAGAGTACCTCACAATCCCGTCAGAGGACCCAATACAATTGGACTGGTAATCGAAAGAAAAAGACGCCCTGGTGAAAAAGATGGCTTGTTGTGGTTTTGCGAAAAATGTAACGAAAAACTTTATGAGGAGTACTTTGAATTGACAGATATAACAAAACAATTTCAAGAAGTGTTTAAAAGATTCTATGGAAGCCTAGATTTAAGAACCTGCAAAAAATGTGGTACGATCATGGAGCCTCCTCCCGTAATAGCATAATCGGTGAGAAACAGAACCCAACAAGACCACATGAGCTATCGATAAGCCTAAATTTTGAGTTCGACTCACAACTCATCTTGCCCAGACTAATCAACCACTGACATGAGGCTATTCAATTTACCAGCCTCACTTAAAATTGGAATATTAAAATCAAAAATTCAGATCGCTCGAAAATCTCGATAAACTGATATTATATCTACAAGCACTCTTGATCTACTGAGCGACCTTATATCTATCTGGCAGCCAGCTAATCTCTTAACGCGGAATTCAGTTTTAAATATCCCAATTAAATTTTTGGACCTTTCAGCCGTTAGACTCATCATAATATTCGACTTAAGCTTTCTCTAAAAAATCTTGTTTTTACATTGACTTACAGTTTCGAGGGTATATAATTGCCTTGAAGAAACTAAATCTATTCGAGGAGATAAAAATATGATTAACAAAGCCGCCTTTTCCAAAGTTGTTCTGATGATCCTGAGCCTGTTTTGTTTAACTAGCTTCATTCTCCTTGAAAATAAGAGTAAAGCTGAAGAGAACTCAACAGGCACATTTCTTATTGCCAATCTTAGTGGTGCCCCTATCGGCAGTGCTACACCGAGAGGTTCAGCTAGATATTTTTCTGATGCTCAGGGAAACCGTAGTCTCTCCGTAGATATTTCAAATGTTAACTTGCCCGCTGGTACGCAGCTGACAGTTTTTCTTGGTAACGTTAATATCGGACAGATTACTTTAAGTCCGATGAAAAATGGGCACTTATTCCTCCAAGGGAATTCTACTCCCACGGTAAGCACTGGCAATACAATAAGCATTAAGAGCGGCTCGACTGTGATCCTTTCAGGGAATTTTACAGCTCCGGCTCCGCCTACACCATCTCCGTCTGTTTCTCCTTTCCCAACACCTTCAAATGCATTATTCGCTCCACTGAGTGGAGATCCGATTGGTGGGGTAGTACCTCGTGGAATGGGGCAATATTTGTCATTTAGCAATGGAAGAAGGATCTTAAAGGTATTCGTTCAGCAAATAAATCTACCAGCAAACACTAATCTTACGGTTTTTGTTGCCGGAAACTCTGTGGGACAAATAACTCTAAGACAAACCAGAGATGGCAGCTTAACGTTGGACACAGCAAATGGTAATACCGTTCCTAACATTACCGAGGGTAGCAATATTCAGATAAGAAACGGATCAGATGTCATCCTCTCCGGAACATTTCGCGGTCCCCAAACCCCATCGCCTACGCCGTCACCACGTCCAGTCAGATTTTTTGCTGGCAGGCTTGACGGCTCTCAAGTGGTACCACCAGTTACAACCCAAGCAAGAGGTGCTGTCTTCATCTCATTAAATCAATCAGAAAATAGAATACAGCTTTCTTTATTCTTCGCCAATTTAAGCAGCGATGCCACTGGAGCGAGCATAAATGGCCCCGCGATCTCAGGCCAAAATGCTCCTGTGATATTTAATATCGCAGGTGTCAGTGGCACTACGGGTCATGTCTCTGCTACTTTCGATGTAACAGCCGATCAAGTTCAACAATTGCGAACTGGTCTCTGGTATGTACTTGTGAAAACCACAGGTAACCCCAATGGTGAAATAAGAGGACAGATTCGCAACTTTACGAGGCCTTCAGCGTTCAATGGCGGGATCAACCAAGACATAGCTGTTTTCCGTCCGTCTAATGGAACTTGGTACATAAAAGACACCAATGGTTTTACGCAGTTTAACTTTGGTCGATCAGGGGATCGCTTGGTTACAGGTGATTATGACGGCGATGGCAAAACTGATATTGCCGTATATAGAGACGGCATCTGGCAAATACGCTTGAGCTCCGATGGTAGCCAGCTCCATTTCCAATGGGGACTAAGCACAGATGTGCCCGTGCGTGGAGATTTTGATGGAGATGGCCGCAGCGATCTGGCCGTGTTTAGACCTTCAAATGGCACTTGGTATATCAGAAACAGCCTTTCAGGTGAATTTGTGGCTTATCAATTCGGGACAGCAGGTGATATACCAGTAGCAGCTGATTTGGATGGCGATGGCAAAAGTGATATCTCAGTTTTTCGTCCTTCCGATGGAACATGGTATTGGCTCAGAAGTAGCGATTCATCCTTTGCCGCTATTCAATTTGGCGTAAATGGTGATGTTCCATTGGTCGCTGATTTTGATGGCGATGGAACTGATGATATAGCCGTATTTCGCCCCTCCAACGGAACTTGGTATTGGCTCAGAAGCAGCGATTCATCCTTTGCTGCATTGCAATTTGGTATCAATGCAGATATCCCTGTTCCGGCTGACTTCGATGGCGATATGATCACTGATATTGCCGTCTTTCGACCGTCTGATGGAGCTTGGTACATATTGCGAAGCTCAGATAACGCACTAGATGTTCAATTCTTCGGAACACAAGGTGATACACCTGTCGTTCTACGTTAACACCTCTTGAACTCCTCAATCCCTCCTCAAAGGGAGACTCCCCGCAAGGGAGTCTCCTTTTTTACTTGCTTTTCACAGTTTTCTCGACCTCTCACCACGTGCTAAAATCCGAAAAATGAAAATCTTTTGGAGGCGGCAAAATGCTTAAGATTGATGAATTAAAGCAAAATATTCTGCAAGCAGCCACTCATCTTGCAACCAGGATAAGAAGCACTGAGGGACAGGCTGACGCATTTAAGCAACTTGTTCCGATTTATCTACAAAGAAATGAAGTGGATTTTGCAGCTTCACTGGCGGATACTTTAAAAGATCCTTTCGCCAGGGACCAGTTGTTAATGGAAATAGCTGAAAGATGTGCCGCCATAAACGATGATGATTATGCTCTACAACTTGCTGAAGCCATAGAGGATGACAGCATAAACCTGCAAGCTTTAGAGAAAATAGCTGTGAGGAAAATATCTCTAGGACAAGTAGATAAAGCCCTTCAGATAGCTGACTCTCTCGAACATCCTGATAATATCTATTCAGAACTTGCTTTGTATCTTACACAACAAGGCGCCCTATCTGATGCGAAAGAAATCACGCAAAGAATCTACCTTCCTACTATAAAAGCCGCAACTCAACTACAAATGGCGATTATCCTCCTCGAACAAAGTCAAATCGAGGACGCTTCGAGTTTGATAGATGAAGCTCTGCAAACATCTTCAGAAATAGATTACAAGATAGATGAAATAAAGACACTAATTGAGATTGGCAACACTCTCATCAGAGCAGAAGTGTTCGATAAGGCTATAAAAACTCTGGATCGCGCTAGACAAGAAACCATAAAGCTCGATGACGTGGCAAAAGAAAGTTTGCTATCAGCTATATCAACATCTTTTCTAGAGAGCGGTAATATTGAGCTAGCAGATGAAACTCTGGATCTCATTAGTGATAAAACGATCATTGCCTCAACTTTATCTAGCTTTGCCAATATACTTTGGAAAAAAAATCAACAAGGTGAAGCTATAGATTCGCTTACAGAGGCTTTTCAGATATTGAAATCTCAGACTAACTCAGAGATTCGCTCCAGCTCTCTAAGATTTCAAGTCTTTAGAATCATAGCCACTCAGTTTGCAGCTATCGGAGATTTCGAGAAGGCCATAATGATAGCTGAATCGATAGAGGACGATGGTGAGCTACAACTTGCACTCACCCATATAGCGAAAGCATTCGCCGCGCAAGGCAAGGATAGCCTAGCTGAAGAAGTAATTAAGATGATCAGTGAAGATGACGTACGAATGTTTGCACTGATAGAACTCGCCGACGCTAAGATCTCACTCGGACTAAATGATAGCGCTTCAAACTATCTTCAAAAAGCTGCAGAGTTAACCGATTCAGTATTTCAGCCATTCTCTCGCTCAGAAGCCTGTTTAGCAATTGCAGAACGCCTTATCGCGCTTAATCAACAGGATCTCGCCTCAAAACTTTTTCAAGAGAGCATAGAAAACGCCGCTGAGATAAGAGATGAGACCCTGCGGGTAATTTCACTCATCCGCTCCGCTCAGCTTTGTGAAAAATATAATCTTGCTTTATCCGAGGATTCTCAAAACAAGCTGCGAGAGATTATCGTCAAATCAGAAACACAAGGTTAATGAGCTTGAAACTTTCAACTATAACTTAAAATTCAGTTCTTCGCCATTAAGTTTCGATTCTATGACTATTAGAAAAGCGATTCTCATCCCTTTTCCATCTACAACACGATTACCAAGCTAATACCGACACATATCAAAACTCATCATTAGGCATCGATGACTTCACCTTGGAGCAAATTCTCAAATGAATCTCTATGCCTGATTAAGCGAATCTGCCCCAGCTCATCTAAGAGTAAAACAGCCGGAAGGAAACGGCCATTGTAAGGAAACATCTGTGCTATTGAATAAGCACCACAATTCAATATGGCTAGGACTTCACCTGGTTGAGTATTGGCTGGTAATAACCGATAGTCCGGTAGTCTTCCTTTTTGCTCTATGTCAAAATAAACGTCACCCCCATCACAGAGAGGTCCAGCAAGTTTATAAGCGACGCAATGGGGATCATCAGCTCGCTCGGCATGTATTATGTGATAATACCACTTGTAGGTTTCCATCGAAAGCAATATGTTGAAACCAGCATCAGTCAAAAGCCATACGTCCTCAGTTGAAGGATTTTGAGCTTTCAATGCCATGTACGAAGCCTCAGGAGTTAATGAGCTCTTTGAGGAATGCTGCTCGCGTTGTGAATTTTGTAGAGGCCGGCATTTTTTATTTCTTATTGTAGTTAAACAAACCCCAGCATCAGCAATAATACTTCTACCAGGCTCAAAAACCAGGGTTATTTTTTTCGAGAGTTGAGAAAATTGCGGAAAGCTGGCCTTTGTGAATTCCCATGCCTGAGCTATTGCATCAGCGGGTTCAAAATCAGCCGAGAACATATTCCTCACATAGTCCAGCATATATTCTGCATGAGATTTATCCCGAAGATAATTCACTGGAAAGCCGCCACCTAAATTGACATGCCCTAATTGAAGACCACACCTCTCGTGTATTTTAAACACATGCTGGAACAAGAACATCATCGCCTCTGTATAAGCCTGCTTGTCAGGGTTTTGAGAGCCTATATGAACATGAATGCCACTCAGAGCTAGGTAAGCGGATGAAGCATAATGTTGAAAAGCCCAAAGAGCCTCCTCGGAAGTCATGCCAAATTTGGAATTTAGCAGGGCTGTTTGTAATCCAGAGTGAGTAGAGGTTTTAATCTCCGGTACAAGCCTCAGACTTACAGTGGCTTTCTTCCCTAGCCGCTCAGCTACTTTTTCTATAAGAGAAAGCTCGTAGAGTGAATCAACCTGGATGGCATAAATTCCGTGATTTATTGCTAACTCGATCTCCCATTCCTCTTTGCTAGTTCCATTAAAAATAATCTGATCGCCACTAAATCCAGCTTTTAGTGCCTTCCAAAGCTCACCACCTGAATTTACCTCTATATCACAGTTAGAATTTTTGATGGCACGCAAAATTGCAAAAAGAGAGTTTGCTTTTGCCGCATAGCAGATTTTGATTTCAGAATCAACCGAGTTTTGAATCTTTCTTAGTCTAGCAATATTGTCCTTTATTCGCTGCTCACTGAAAATGAAAAGAGGCGTGCCAAATCTGTGGGCTAAATCCTTAGCTGGATAATCTCCTATAAAAAGCTTGCCGTCTCTTACGATTAAAAAAGAATCAATCTCAAAGGGTTTTGTCGAACCTTCTAGCATTTTGATCAAAACCTCGTTTTTACGCATTAATTGCTTCTCGCCTTGAGTAAAATACCGCTTCCGCGCGGATATTCCGGCATGATGGTTATGGGCAATTTGCCTTTGATATCTATTGAACCCATGAGTGCCAGAGCAGAAGCTCTCTGCAAACTTGGCATATCTCCGTATGCTATCAGATAAGTTTTAATTGAGGGAAAATCTCTAAGCAAGTAGGGATTACCAAAGCTTATCCCAATGATCTTCTTGTTTTGGTTATTGAGCAACTCCGAGAGCAATCCTCTTGCTACTTCAGGCATTTCTATCGAATTTTTTGCACCTGAGCGGACTCTTAAGAAAAATCCGACTATTATGACATCAGCCGTGTTAATATGCGTCTTGGTTTTCTCAATGGCATTATTCTCAGTATTTGGACTGATAGTTTCAAACTTCACATTCTTTGGATTTTTGAGGCTATTACGAAAAGTTCTTAAGAAAACTGTTGGGTCAAAGGTTGGTTCTTCGGCGTTGGTTATGGCAAGGAACAGAAAATTGCGCGAGTCGTCTGCGGATATTGGAATCGCGGAATCATCATTTTTAACGAGAGTTATTGAATTCTCAGCTATGCGATCGGCTAAGTTTCTAGTCTCCTTATTGGAAACCACGCGATCGATAGCATCAAGCGAAACGGTTTTTTGTTTATGAAGTCCCAAGTGATATTTCCACGCCAACTGCTTTAAGACAGATTGATTTATACGCTCTTCACTCAATCTGCCAATTTTGACGGCTTGAATCAATCCCCTGATGACTTGATCAACATCCGATGGCATCAAAATGATGTCCACTCCGGCTTCGATAGCGCGAATTGCAGCTTCATCAGGTCTAAAGTATATCGTCATTCCACTCATGTTCATAGCATCCGTTACGATAAGCCCATCGAACCCCATGTCTTTCTTAAGGATATCTGTAACGATAGTTTTTGAGACTGTGGCAGGGAGGGTTGTACCCTCTGTGATTATCTCCTCATCTGTATAAGCCGATCTAGCACGTTCGGATAACGGACTAACAGGCGTGTTATCAATTTCCGGCAACGATATGTGAGAGACCATAATAGATGCAACTCCTGCTTTTATCACCTCGCGAAATGGATAGAATTCATATTCGTCAAGTCTCTGTCTAGAAACCTTTATAACTGGCAGCCCACGATGAGAATCTATATCGGTATCGCCATGCCCTGGAAAGTGCTTTGCTGTAGCGATTACACCACCAGCTTGCAAGCCTTCTATGAAGGCTATCGCAAACTTTGCGACCATTTTCGGATCTTCACCATATGAGCGAACATTAATTACAGGATTATTGGGATTATTATTCACATCTACCACTGGTGCGAACACTTGATGCACGCCCAGCGCCCTCGACTCTCTAGCTATGATCTCCCCTTGTTTTCTCGCAAACTCTGGATTTCCAGTTGCAGCGATAGCCATATTCCATGGAAATGCAACAGTGCCTTCCAGACGCATTCCAACTCCAGTTTCAAAATCAGCCGAGATGAGTAAAGGTATCTCAGCCAATTCTTGCATGCGATTTATCAAATGAACGGTTTCATAAACATCACCGAGAAAAAAAATTATCCCTCCGATTTTGTTTTCTACGACTTGACGGCGCAACTCGAGAAATTCTCTGCTATCTTGCGGCAAAAACTTTGCATTTATTCCTATGTGAACGAGCTGCCCCACTTTCGCTTCAATAGACATCTCCTTGAGTTTTTTTTCAGCCCATTGCCAAGCCTCTTTAGATGGGCGGAATTGACTTTTTCCATGAGAATCTCGTTCCTTAGCAACAATCGAAAGCGTTGACGCGACGATTGCAAAAATTAATAAAACAGATAATGAAGTCTCTACGGTTCGTTCAAACATAATCCTAATCCCTATTTAAAAGCTGATTTTATTTTCGAAACTGCTAGTTGTAGATTTTCTAATGAAGTTGCGTACGAAATTCTTAGAAACCCATCAGCACCAAATCCAACTCCATCTGTAGTCACAACGTGGGTTTTTTCTATAAGATACGATGCCACATCAGCTGAGGTCTTGAATCCATATTCCTTCATGACATTTCTCACATCAATAAAGGCATAGAAAGCGCCATTTGGCATTTGACAAGAAATTCCATCGATTTTTTGCAACTCTGGAATCAACCAATCTCTTCTTCTTTTATACTCCTTGAGCATCGAGCCTATGGCTTTTAAGGATTCATCGAATTTTTCAGTTAAGGCTTTAGCACAAGCATACTGCACAAAACTTGTAGGATGAGTCGCCGAGTGGCTCTGTAGTCGAATCATGGCTTGGGTCCATTGCTCATTTGCGATCGTGTAACCTATGCGCCAACCCGTCATAGAAAAAGTTTTCGAAAAGCTGCCCGCGATACAAACAAACTGCTTCAAATCCTTTGGCAATACAGCAGAGCTGAAAACTTCTGCTGGAGGATATACAAAAAACAAATAGCATTCATCAGATATCACATAGACATTGCGCTCTGCACATGTCTCGATGATTTGAATTATTTGCTCCGATGGAATCACTTGTCCGGTTGGATTATTTGGCGAATTAAGTATTAAAAGCTTTGTCTTAGGCGTAATCGCACTTTTAACCTGATCTGCGGTGAGGATAAACCCATTCTGTTCAGTATCTATGAAAACAGGTATTCCACCACAAAAGTTTACAATTTCGGGGAAACTCACCCAATATGGCTTGGGAATCAAAACTTCGTCACCTGAGTTTACGAGGCTACAAATAGCATTGAATATCGCTTGCTTGCCACCACAACTAGCAGAGATTTCGGACGTTGATATATCCACCGCAAAATACGAATTATAAAAGCACGCCACTGCCTCGATAAAATATTTCATTCCTTGCGATGGAGTATATTTTGTAAATCCTTTATGCAGTCCCTCCACTGCCAAATCACAAATAAACTCTGGGGTTGGAAAATCAGGTTCACCAACCGTGAGATCTATAACTTCATGCCCTTGATCCCTCAACCTCATGGCAGATTGCATTGCCTTTAGAGTCGAGGAGCTCCTCATTCTTGCAACATTGTTCGAAACCACGAAACTCACTGAATCATATTTTGCCATAAGCTACTCTGAACAAAAAAGAGAACCGAATAAGAATCTCTTTTAATAACCTATGAATTTGCAAACGATCGTGCGTGAATTCTAAACTTTATAGTAATCTTTTGCAAACTGGACCGGGTAATATCGGATGGGAGTTGAAGGAATCAAGTTCAATAGAAGAGAGCTCTCCGGTGCATTTGGTGACATAGGAACCGATTTTCCATTGATCGTAGCGATGATATTAGCAGCAGGATTACACAGTCCCAGCGTGCTAATCATCTTTGGATTGATGCAGATCCTGACAGGACTAATTTATCGGATGCCGATGCCAGTGCAACCTCTGAAGGCCATGGCCACTATAGTTATATCACAGAAGATCCCTGGCCCTGTTCTTTTCGGTGGCGGACTTGCTATCGGAATTACAATGCTATTTTTATCACTTACTGGTCTCCTAGAAAAATTAGCTAGAGTCGTCCCGAAGGCTGTAGTCAGAGGTATACAGTTCGGTTTAGGAGTGAGTTTATGCACGCTTGCATTAAAGGAATATATTCCTGCTGATAAGGTACATGGCTACATATTGGCTCTTTTTGCATTTACGATAATTGTGATCTTTTTGGATAGTAAGAAACTTCCTGTTGCATTTGTCGTTATATTGCTGGGAATACTCTACTCGCTTATTTTCAAGATAGACTTGCAGATCCTAAAAGATTCTTTCGGTGTAAATCTTCCTAGTTTGTATGTTCCGACACAAGAAGACATCGTTCAAGGCTTTATTTTATTAGCTCTTCCCCAGATTCCGCTATCACTCGGAAACTCGATAATAGCTACCAAACAAGTAGCACAAGATTTATTCCCCGAAAAAAACTTATCAGTGAGAAAAATAGGTTTTACCTATTCGCTCATGAATCTAATAGCTCCTTTTTTTGGAGGCGTACCTTGTTGCCACGGATCTGGCGGTATGGTTGGTCATTATACGTTCGGCGGGAGAACAGGTGGATCGACTATCATCTATGGTTTATTCTACCTTGTGTTAGGGTTTTTCTTCGGTAATGGCTTTTCTGAGGTAGTAAAAGCATTTCCACTACCAGTCCTAGGAGTTATACTCGTATTCGAAGGAATGGCACTGATTGCGCTCATAAGGGATCTGCAAGATAAAAGAGACTTCGTAATAGCGTTATTAGTGGGTCTTGCAGCGGCTGGGCTGCCTTACGGATTTGTCATTTCCATTCTCATTGGCACTATTATTTACTACAGCGCCATAAGGTTTAATCTCCTCGGAGAAATAGGCGAAAATTCAGCTGAGAAATGCTGATACTACATGGCGGCTACGAATACTAATCTACTCGCTCTCATAAATTCACAAAAATTGAACGATACGACTACGCTTTCTGCGGCAAGATAACATCTCTTTGAGTTTACGGAAAAGCTTGACTTTGCGATAGTGGTTGATTTAGTCTGAAGAGCGAGAAGGAGCAGAATATGAGTAATCCGAAACGACCAGACGATTTTGATGATCTTTCCAAAACCACTCCGTTTTTTGATCCATCGAAAAAGCCGACAGATCAGGCATCCAAGCCTGAAAGTGCCTGGGAGAAAACGAATTACATAAACATAGATAATCCGAGAGAAATCCCGATGAGTTCATGGGAGAGGGATGTGCCAGCTCCAGATTCCGACAAAACCTCAGCATTCACGTATATTCCGCCGGCTTCTCCACAGAAAGAAGAAATTGATAAAACAAGAGATTATGGGCTTCAACCACAATCAAAACCAATCACGACCGAAAGTATTCCAAGATCATCAACGGAACAAATCCAAAGATCTACATCTGCCGTGACCAATCAAGATGAGCGCAAATCAGAGGAAAAAGCTAATGCGATCCCAGCCAAATTCATGTATGTTCTAGTAATAATAATTTTTCTACTGCTTGCCGGAACGATGATCATCTCATATCTGCTTTTTTCCAAGAAGCATGGCTTTGATGTTGTGCTTGTCGGAGCTCATCCAAATAGTGATGCATTCGTAGATGGCGTGCGTTGGGGAATTTCATCCTCGGATGGCTCGATACGACTTCTCGGTCTGAGAGCCGGTGAGCATAAAATCGAGGTAAGAAATCCGAATTATTTGTATGATACAGAGACCATCAGGGGAAACGATGGCGAGCAGATGAAGGTTACTCTAAAATATCGTTCGAAAACTACTTCGACGCCTCAGCCGGTTCCAGATGAATGTTCAAATATTCGCAAAGGTGAGTTTGAGAAAGCTGCTCGCTGTGCAAATGAAGCCCTTGATAAGCTGGGCGATAAATTCACAGTCGAGGAATTACTCAGAGCGATGAACCTATACATAATCAACTTCGATAGTGGCAAGTATGACATAAAACCCAAGGACATGAGCTTTTTGGAAAAAGCGGCCGGATACATGAAGAAACTGCCTCCTAACGTCAAAATAGAAGTTGGTGGGCATACTGACAATGTAGGAGATGATGCCTCAAACATGAAACTCTCTGAAAATCGTGCAAAGGCCGTCCGAGATGCCCTGATTGGTTTCGGCGTTAGACCTGATCTACTAGAGGTAAGGGGTTACGGGGAGACCAGGCCAAAAGCCTCAAATGACACGGAAGATGGTAGATTTCAAAACAGAAGGATCGAATATACAGCCATAATCCGTAGTAACTAGCTAAAACCGATGATGAAAATAGCAATCATAGGCATCGGTAGAATGGGCGGTGCTTTAGCTTTGGCACTATCTAAGGTTGGATATACCGTAGAAACTCTGGTAACTAAGGATGTATCGAAAACGTCTGCAATAGCCGACAGAATTCTTCCAACTCCAAGGGTGATCTTGTTTAAAGAGCTGCAAAAACTTGAAACGCCTGATCTTATCTTCATAACAACCCAGGACGATAACGTGGCAAAAGTAGCGATAGAATTGGCCAAATACATAAACAGTGAATGCACAGTTCTGCATACTAGCGGTTCACTTTCATCAGAGATTTTAAGACCGCTTAAGGAGAAATCTTGTCATGTCGGCTCACTACATCCATTAGTCGCGATAAGTGATCCGCAGATGGGTATGGAAAACTTCAAGAACGCTTTTTTCTGCTTGGAAGGCGATGAAGAGGCTGTGAACATTTGTAAACGCATAGTTACCAACCTTCAAGGCCATTCTTTTTTCATACCAACAAGCTCCAAACCGCTCTATCATGCATCCGCTGTCATGACTGCTGGGCACTTGGTTACTCTTTTTCAAATAGCAATTAAAATGCTGGGCGAATGTGGAATCTCATCGGATCAAGCTCAGAAAATTTTACTACCACTTGCAAAGAGTGTTTTAAGCAATCTTGAAGAACAATCACCCATCGAGGCTCTGACCGGGACATTCGCCAGGGCCGATACTGAGACATTGAGAAAACACTTGAGCCTAATGAACGAACACGCTCTAGACCACATAAAAGAGCTTTATTTAAAAATCGGATTGTTCTCCCTCGATATGATACAAAGCAGAGAGCCGGATCTAAGAGAAAAGGTAGAAAAAATGAAAGCGGAGATATTAAAAAACCTGGGAGCTAAAATTTAATTATCTTGGTGTTCAGTCTAACTTCTCTCGGTAAGGCTTGCTCTTCGATAAAAGTAATGAATAAATTGTGACCGACGTCTGATTTTAACTCATGTATCCATTCGTCTGAGTACTCTAGAGGTTCATCAGGCTCTATAAGCCTCGGCTCAATTAAAGCCAATCTCCTCAGCAGTGAATATAGATGAGCTCTTCCTATGCTGAATTCGCTAGCATAATCGAGAAGCAATAATCTGGTTTCGATTTGATCATGGTCTAGATAATACAAGAGTGATGCAAGCTTACTGACTGCTTCCTCGAACCTGAGCGAGATTGGAGACAATGGGCGTTGTCTTTGTTCTTCAATGATTCTGTGGCGAATATATTGTGTTTTCTGCTGAACAGAAACAATGATGCGATTATCGAAAAAAATCTGTACACTCTTTCTATCTTCAGATGCATAATCTCTAACCATTAAACGTCGTGTCTTCGCCGTGGCTTTCCAATCTACATATCTCAGGTCATCTTGTGGTTGGTAATCTCGCAACATCAGCAGATCACTACCGCTACCACGCTGTAATTTTTCGAGTTTTCCAGCCTCTGAAGACAAGCCTAACGATGCGATTTGTAGTGGGACTATCTTCGGAAAAATTGTAATCTCCACTTCCTCAGCTGAAAGTCGTCGACGGTGCTGCACAAAACCAAGAGGAAATGTCGTAGAGAGTTCAAAATCCTTGATTATGAAACGACCTCTATTTTCAAAGACATGATTTATCCCTATTTGAACGCTACTTGCGCGAGGGATGTGCACAAAATAACTCAATCTATGACGTATTACCGGCGGTTTTACAAATTTATCAACCCACTGAATCTTAAATATTTTACTAAGCTCCTTAGCAAGAAGTGACCTTTTTCTATCCACACCTCTAACTTCAGCTAAAACCGAAATACATGGAAAAAATCTCTTTCGATTGTAAAGTGTGACCGTGATTGGAGTAGCCTTGCCTGCAAAGGCAACGTCTGGAAATCTCATCTTGACATCTAGTTTTTTCAGACAGGCATTACCCATGAAAAAACTAACCAAGAAGGCAGCCGTTAAAACTGAGAGAATGAGGAACAAGAGGTTATTACCAGTGTTAAGAGCTGCAAAGGTGACAACTATCAGAATACCAATTAAGAATGCACCGCCAATCGTAAATTCAAAGGGGAAATCGAGCCTTGATGTTTCGGCAGCTGCATTTCTAACCAATGGAGGGAGTACGAAAACGATTATGACTACAACGAAAATTAATGACAAAAAGGCAAAGATGCTAGCAAGCCTGAGATTACCAGTACGATTTGCCCAAAGCGTGAGAAAAGCTAATATCAAACCACAAAGCACTAACAATGAGCCGAGAATAGCATTTTTAATGTCACGAAAACTTACTAGCTCAGTAAGTAATTTGAATTTCTCCATTCTTAAATAGGCACTTTTGTTTGTAAGAGAATGTCTTTTAATATTTTTTCGGCTTCATAAGTGCGCTGCATAGAGTTTGCGTAACGAGAGCTTATTATCAAGCGATGTGCAAAGCACGGTATGACCAATTTTTTTATGTCATCTGCAATGCAGAAATCTCGACCTTCTATTAGCGCTAAGGCTTGAGCAGACCGAAATAGCGCCAGACTCCCGCGCGGGCTGATTCCTAATTCAATACTATCAGTCTTTCGAGTCCTCTCTACTATTTGTAACAAGTAATCAACCAAGGCATCGTCGACGCGAATCTGCATCACAAGGTTCTGAAGATACAAAATTTCCTCCCTGGTCATCACAGGTTCAACGTAATCTAAAGGATTGGCTCGCTCTCTATCACGGAGTATTTGGCGTTCCTCATCACGATTCGGGTAACCAATATGTAATCGCAATGTGAAACGATCGAGCTGAGATTCCGGAAGCGGATATGTGCCGTGATGCTCAGTAGGGTTTTGAGTCGCTATCACCATGAATGGCTCAGGAAGATGACGAGATACGCCATCTATGGTCACTTGACGCTCGGCCATTGCTTCCAATAAAGCTGATTGAGTCTTTGGGGTGGCGCGATTGATCTCATCTGCCAAAACTATGTTTGCAAAAATAGGACCCGGCTTGAATTCAAATCTTTCAGCTTTTTGATTGTAAATCGAAAGCCCTGTCACATCTGATGGTAATAAGTCTGATGTAAATTGAATGCGTTGAAACGAAAGATTCAGCGCCCTTGCCATGGCATTCGATAAAGTAGTTTTACCTATACCAGGCACGTCCTCTATCAACAGATTCCCTCTTGCAATGAGAGTAACCAAAGCGAGTTTTACTGTCTCACTCTTACCTTTAATTACTTTCTCTATCTCCCTCTGCAAAAGCCTGAGTCTGCTCAAGTATTCAATATCGATGGCCGATTTTATTGTAGTGTCCTTCATCGCCTTTTTAATTTTACAAAATTTTCCTCCATCAATGCAGTACGTTTTTTAAAAAACTTACCTATATGATGCAAGTCGACTCCAATATGAAATCAGAACTAGTCTAAAGGTTTCCTATACTTAAAACATCCTCTGAGATACAAACTTTAATGTAGATGCTGATAAGAGCAGTCATCAAAACTAAAGAATTCAGATGATCAACTAATCTCGAACAAAATGAGAAGCCCAGCGAGTGCTGGGCTTTTTATCGTGGAAGATAACTTAACGTGGAGGGGGAGAGTGGTTCTTCCACGAAAAACTTAGTATTCAGCAATTATGTCCACCGTTACATCTTCATTCACATCTACCACAAGTGGTCTGAAGCGATATCTGCCTCTTGCTTCTATGACGTAAGTCTGTCCGGCTTCAACATCTCTGAAGTAATAATACCCGAATGAATTGGTGACAGTGACTCTGGACAGTCCATTTTGATCAGTCAATATAACCCGAACGTTTGGTAATGCCCTACCATAAACATTGGTCACTCTACCACTCACGGTCACACCAGCTGCAGTTGGTGCTTGTACTTGAACAGCAGCGGAGAACTCAGATGTATCATTCGTTGTGTTGTCAGTAGCAGTGGCAGTAACAAACTGTCCTACCGGAATTGCAGGCGCAATAGTTGCATTTATCGTCCCGACTCCTGAAGCATTTGTAGTCACATTAACTGCTGCTCTAAAAGTTCGTCCCTCTCCATTGCCGCTTGAGTCGGCAGCAGGCACGGAAAAGAACTCAACACGAAATGTTCGATTTGGAGTACTCGATAGAGTTCCACTGACCATCGTTGTAGAGCCACTCGTAGTAGCACTGACTATTACTGGAAAGTTTTGATAGTTATTACCATTTCCTGAATCACTATCTAGCGGATCATTAGCAGTTACTCCATCGGCATTTAAAGCTCCTAAGTCAATTCCTAAACCAGCGTTTAGATCTATACTGTTACCTAATATCCTATTGCCCGTGGCTCCTGCGAAAACCACTATACCACCTTCACCAAAACGTACAGGATTCAGGGTACCATCGCCATTGAACATTATGACATTGCCTTCGCCATTAAGTGTGCCACCAATCAAATTACCAGTCGAAGTAGCCTGATGGATGTAAATCCCAGCCTCCGTATTGCTAAGCGCAGCCATTCCATTCGCTGTAGTGCCTATTAAGTTTCCTTGAATTACGTTATTGGCGCCCTCTTCGATCTCAACACCTACTTCATTGCCGGATATTAGGTTACCTACACCAACTCCCCCTATTGTGTTGCCAGTTGAATTATTATCGATCCTAACCCCATTTTTATTTCCAATAGCGGTGGTGCCATTTATGTCCGTGCCGATAAAGTTATTCTTGACCTGATTAGAATCTCCACTTAAGGTTATTCCTGAGCCACCATTCCCAGATATCACGTTTCTCAGATTAGCATTGTTGCCACCTATCAAGTTATTAGAACCAGTCACATAAATTCCTTCAGAACCATTCGGGATTGCAGCTGATCCATTGGAGTTGAGCCCAACCAGGTTTCCTTGAACTGTATTATTAGAAGAAGTACCTAGGATGTCGATACCATCTCGCAAATTCCCCGATATCAGATTTCCTGGAGCACAACCTAAAGTTGTAGCGCTGCCACCAATGGAATTCCCTGATGAGTTAATAATTGAAATTCCATCCATCCCATTGGCAACCGCTGCGTTACCTGCAGGATTAGTCCCGATGTAGTTTCCGATGATGACATTATTGCTCGTGCCACCGAATCCACTTATTCTTATTCCATATACTTGATTTCCTGAAATGACGTTCCTATCAGCTGGAGAGTTACCACCTATGGTATTAGCGTTTCCGGAGCTTATCAATATTCCAGTTCCATTTCCAGCTGCAGCACCAGAGGCATTGATCCCAATGAAGTTACCAACGATGTTATTGTTACTAGACAAGATTTCAACTCCACTTCCACTAAAGTTTATTATCGATAACCCTCTAATAGTGCTTCCTCCGCTACCAGGAGCTAGCACGATACCAGATGCAGAGCTACCAGCACCAGATCCATTCAAAACAATCTGGATAGTAGCGATTCCACCACAAGCAGAGGCTGGAGAGGTGCCACTTTGCGTGTAGCCATCAATGATGACTGGATCGGTTATGTCCGGTAATGGTTGTGATAGGTTTATCACGAACGGGCCGCTACCAGAAATGTTAAACTGAATGGTATCAGTACCCGAATTTGAATTAGCATCTATGATGGCTTGACGTAAGGATCCTGGTCCACTATCAGCTGTAGTCGTCACAGTATAAGTTGCCAGGTCGTCTGACTTAAATCTAAATGTTCTTTGAGCAAAAGAGTTAGCTAGTAATAAAGTTAGCCATATGAAAACTATCCACTTTCTTTTCATGATCATACCTCCACAATTAGATATTCGAGGGCAGAGTTGACTCTGCCCTTTTGATTCTTATGGAACAGCAACACATCTGACATTGCTGTACGGCCCTATAATGTCTCCATTAGGAGACGAGAAGATGCCAGCGATTCTATAATATCGCGTGCCGCTGCTTCTGCCAGTTATGTTATAGCTGAGTGGTGAAGCACCGACGTCTGCTATGGTTGTGAAATTGTTAGTGGTTATTTTTATGTCTTCAATATAGGTTCCAGTATCAGTAACTAATAGATCACTGGTCATTCTGAAACGAATCCGCACGGTCATACCAGCATAAGGAGTTAAATCAAACTCCCTAGTGCCTACGAATACTCCCGAGAAGGTTCCAAGTGTTATGAAATTGGTTCCATTGGTTGTAAGCTCGACATTTATAAAGTCGAAGTCTAGTTCTGTGCTTTGGTTAGTTACGTAAGATAGCGTCGCCCCCTGTCCTGCTGGCAAAGGAACCCCAGGTGCCACCATCGTCAGAGAATCGTCTTGCATGACGAGATTTGGAACATAATAGGCAAGACTGCCGGTACTTGGGTTTACTTGAGATATCCACTGCGCACTTCCTGACCATTTGGAGTTAGCACCGTTTACAAGAAGCGTATCAGCATTGTCAAAGTATACTTGACTTATGTTAGTTGCCTCTTGAATTCTGTAAGCGATTGGCGGGGTTCCTACAGGTGCTTGCCAGTTTATTGTGTAATTACCATCAGCATCTATGCTGCAACCATTAAGATCAGTAGTTCCCGGGACTGTGGTCGGCGTGGTTTGATTTGGAGCGTTGAAACCACCAGTAGGTGCAGCTACAGCCCTATAATAGAAAGGCATTCGCAGCGTTTGACCTGTTACAGAGTGAGTAGCATAAATATACCATTGAAATTGGGTGTTAGGAGCTACTTGCGATCCTTGCACTACTGTCTTTACATAGAATGTAGCAGTTCCTCCAGAGGGCACTCTGACTGAACTTATCGGATTATTGCCGGCCTGATCTGAAGTGAAACTTACAGAGAATGTCGGCGCCACCACATTTCTGTTGTTAGCGAAGCTTAGGTTATAGACACCACCGCCACCTCCTATATCTCTGATTATTACCTTGCGAGTTAAAACTTTGGTTCCAGCCAGTCCAGCAACTGGTTGATTGCCAAAGCTAGCAGTAGGCAGCAAGACTTCTAAGTTTCCATTTGGATCTAGTGGCGGAGGATTGCGCAAAGGCTGCGTAAATTCTGGCTGGTCGCCAGTCGTCGCGGGATCAGCATCTCTCAAGAGAAGCGTCGGAGATACCATTATAGCCCTTAGGCTCAGTGCACCAGCAATGTTTATGTGGCCTGCGCCCAAATCATTGATCGATGTCGAAGCCGGATCGTTTTCTGGAAGACCCAAACCAGTTCTTAAATTAGTAGCCGAGTTTTGAAGTAAAGCTCTAGCCACTGTTACAGCATCAAAGCGCTTGTTTCTGTAATTTGGGTCATTTAAGTTAACAGTGTCTAGTCCTAGTTCATTTCTAACCCTCTGTCGGATCAAAACCATTGACCCGGCAGTTATTGGGCCAGAGAAAGATGTACCATTTGCCTGTGTGTAACCAGATGGATTGGCTAGTCCCAAAGTGTCATCAGGAAGTCCATCTGGCGTGGCGGCTCCTCCTACACCAACGCCCGGTGCGGTAACATCAGGTTTTATTTGACGGTAATTAGCAGTTGGATGATCATTTGGACCACGCGAGCTAAAGCTGGCCATCTGAGAATTGAAGGCTGGCAAAGATATAGAATTAGCAACCCTTATAGGTCTAAACGAAACAGCTCCGTTAGGTGGTAATGCGGCAGGACTCGGACTATTGTCCTCGCCATCTAAGAGCATATCTATCAATGTATCTGCATCGCTGACACCGACTGTATAGGTTGGAATATTATTAATCACTTGAACAGCTGTTGCAGATTGAACATTTGAAATCAACAAAATTGCAGCTGGATTTTGAGCGGCCACCAAATTAGCAGCTTGTGCAAAGGTTCCAGTAAATCTAACTAACGCAATGCGATTTGTAACAGAAGTCGGCACAGTCGGTGGAGTCACCGTCAAATTAACAAACACATAGTGGGCCGATACCGATCCCTGTCTTATCATACCACCACCCGCCACGGGAAACACCTTTACTCCTATGGGCATGTAGGCAGTATTAGCATTTGATGTAGCTCCGTATTCTGCGGGCGGACCAGCAGTTTGTGTTCCAGTGTTGCACGTAAGCGGCCTCATTACGCTACCGTCACAAGGTTCACCAGGTATCTGAGCAGTTTGAAGCACATCAGATCCTGCCGTCGAGCCGGGATGTAAACTCGCAGCTACAGCTATGGCTAAAGTAGCCGAGGCAGGAGCACCAACCGTTCCCTCTCCAGGACCACTGTTACCGGCTGATGCAACTACTATTGTCCCATTTAGCGCTGCATTGTTTGCCGCTAACGCACTTGCAGATGTTGCACTACCAGCCGTATCTCCTAATGATAAGTTGATTACATCTGCAACAGGCTTAGGTACAGGCGTTGGAGTGGTCGTCCCGGAACTAACTAGAGTATAAGGTGATGCCGCATCCTCCATCGCCAATTCGATATCACCCAAACAATTAGGTCCGGGACCACAAACTTTGTATGCCATTATTCTGGCCTGAGGGGCCATTCCAAAAAACTCTTCTCCTGTCGGCGTTGGACCAACTCCATTACCATCTGTGCCGGTCCCATAACCAGGATTAGGAGGCGTATTACCATCAACCCTGAAACCAGCTGCGTTGGCTGCTACCAAGGTTCCATGTCCGAAATCATCTGTGGGATCACCGGGAGAAGAGAGAGCATAGTAATAAATCACTTTACGATTATCTGCTGCAGTGGCTGGATTACCAGAGACTCTTGGCATCGCAGTAGAATTCCCGGTTCCACCAAACATCGGATGCCTCCAGTCAACACCAGAATCTATTATTGCAATGTTTATCCCCTGCCCTTCGTATCCGTCAATAGCGCGAGTTCTTGGGTTTTCTGGATGTCCTGCCATCGGTAATGGCGTTAATTCCTGTGTGTTACCATAAACGGTGCTGCGACGATCATTTATAGAGCTTTGAGTCCCGAGACTGTAGTCTATGTACTGACCTAAAAACTTTGTTTGTTCTATCTCATATATGGCTTCAACCTCAGGTTGTTCTTTGAGTAGCTTAATATCATCGCTCGCAACATACGCAACAAAGCCATTCATCAGATATGTAAATCTGTATTCAACCTGTCTAATTGATCCATCAATCTGGCGAGCTTGGCCAATACGCATCTTGGCTCTGATACCGCGCTCAGTTAAAGATTGCAAGAAGTTATCTTGTTGCTGAGAAAGTTCTACAGCGTAATTAGCGAGCACCTGAAAAGCATCCGCGCCGGCCTTCAATCCTTGCCTGAACCTTTTCACTGATACAGGATCAGATTTCAGCTGCACTATCACAGGAGTTACTTTCCCGCCAACTTGTTTTCGAAACTCTACTAAATCTTCTGGTTCAACTAAGTTTTGACTTACCTCTTCAATTTTTTCCTCATTTTTCTGGGCACTTGAAAATGGGGAGTAATGCCATAGCAGCATCGCTGCTGATAGAAAAACACCTATAACGATACTTATCTTTATTCTCTTAGGAACAGGCTGCATAAAGAAATTATTCTTAACTTTCTCGTTAGTCAACATAAAATCCTCCTTGAACAGTGTTTTCATGATTGCCAATGCATTTTCAGTACATTTTATAAATGAGTAACTTTTGATGGTTGAGAAACTCTTGAGATGATAGTTGAGAAAACCTTGAGGCGAGTCTTCTAGATACCATAAATCAGCGTAATGAAATAAATTTGCGAGCCCTCAGGGGTTTCATCTTTACATACAGAGGATTTCGGCTTGGTAAAGGGCTGCTTTGTTTTTTTACAAAACTTATCTGCTATAATGAAGGCGTATGTCAATGCTGAAATTAACTCAGAGCTTGAAGCAGCAGTTGGTATTGACTCCTCAACTGCGGCAGCGCATAGAAATGCTGCAAATGACTAATATCGAGCTTTCTGAGTTAATCCAACAGGAATTGATAAATAATCCCGTGCTCGAAGAAGTCCAGGATGAAAACGAAATTCCTGAATCAACAAATGGATATGAAGAAGATCAGCAACTGAATTTGTCCCCAAGCAATGAGGAATCTGCAAGAGGTGAGGAGTCGGTGGATGAATATTCTGATGGTGAGGCTTACGAGGATTCGACAGAAACTGAATTTTTACCTCATGAACACGCTGATCTGGACAATGACTTTAAAGACGAAGTAGATTCAACCCAAACACAAGCCGTAGATCCTTTTGAGGAAGTAGACTTTGGACAAGCTTTTCAAGACTATCTCGACCCTGGCTACAAAACTCAACCAATCGAAGTTAGGGATGATCTACCACAATTCGATCAATTTTTGACTAATCCACCAAAACTGTCAGAACACCTGGAATGGCAACTCAATCTTTTAGCGCTGCCAGCAGATCTAAAAAACGCTGCACTCGCCATTATCGGTAATCTCGATGAAGACGGCAGACTAGCAGCTACCATTGAAGAAATCTGCTCCATCTGTGAACTACCTGCCGAAATCGTAGAGAAAGCTAGGCAAATAGTAATGCAGCTAGATCCCGTCGGTTGTGGTGCACTAAACGTTCAAGAATGCTTGATTGCTCAACTACTACAGAGTGACAATAAGGACCCCTTGACGATAAAGCTCATAGAAAAATATTTTTCAGATCTTCAACCTAGCAAGCTATCAAATCTATCAAAACGGCTTGGTATCAGTCTAGAAAAGCTTAAGGAACAAATAGAGATAGTAAGAAAGCTAGATCCTTTTCCTGGTAGAAAGTATTCTGCCGCTGATCCAATCTATGTCACACCAGAAATTTACATCGAAAAAGTCGATGATGACTATGTTATATATTTTGCAGACGATACTAGCTTCCGCTTAAGGATAAATACTTATTACCAGCAAATACTTCAGAGAGATGACACTCCAAAAGAAACCAAGGATTTTATAAAAGAAAAATTACGATCGGCGATTGACCTCCTGAGAAACATAGAACATCGACGACAGACAATCTATAGAGTAGTAGAGTGTATCGTTAGAAGGCAGAGAGAATTCTTGGATAAGGGCATAGAATTTCTTAAGCCAATGATGATGAAGGAAATAGCAGAGGAAACCGGCTTACATCCATCAACCATATCGCGTGTTGTTAACCGCAAATATGCTTACACTCCACAGGGAATAATCGAACTGAGAAGATTTTTTACCGAGGGAATGATGAACGAGGATGGAGAGGAGGTTTCTACTCGAATAATAAAATTAAAAATTAAAAAAATAATTTCTGAGGAAAATCCTCGCGAACCTTTAACAGACGAACAAATAGCGAAATTACTCCAAAAAGACGGTATAAAAATCTCAAGACGCACTGTAGCAAAGTACAGAGAGCAAATGAAAATACCAGGCTCCAGAGAAAGAAAAAGTGTAATATAATCCGCCTTCCTCTCTAAACCTAAATCAGATGACTAAAATGATCTAGCAGCAAACTTCATACTCGCAAGCCTATCACTGAAATTTCGTGGTTTAATCTCTTAAACTACCGTCTCAAAATACAAATCTGAAATTGATAGCTAAGTAATGAGTTTTAGCTGCGTATGGGATTAAAGAATAGAAACCATGGGTTTTGAATGATTCAAAATTTAATTCAAAAATTTTCAGTGAAGATAGCCGGAACGGGGATATCGCTTTGCAGTCCGAACTGAATTGCTTGAAAGCTAGAATCAGAACTTTTCAAAAAGAACCATGCGCCGTTACGAAAGACAGATATATCAGAAATTCCATCACCATCGAAGTCTGCCTGTAAAACTCTATCTGAAGAGATACCAAATTTGATGCTTTTGAATCCATCACGACTCTTCATTAAATACCATCTGCCGTCTGAAGGACGGAAAACAACTAAATCACTCTTTCCATCACCATCGAAGTCACCCGGCACGGGTTTATCACCATTCGCACCAAAACTGGCGCTTCGCGACTGTGAGTCTGAACTAAATATCATGAGCCAGTTACCGTTTGAAGGACGCCACACCGCTATGTCACTTCGTCCATCTCCATCATAATCACCGACAACTGGGATATCTCCTACTAACCCAAACTGATAGGACATTATACTCAAATCTGAGCTGCGTAGGATATACCAGCGACCCTGCGTCGGGCGAAAAACGGCAATATCGGCTTTACCATCTCCATCATAGTCAGCAGGAACCAGTCTATCACCTGCAATACCGAAATTTCTTACAAAAATCGTGTTATCTCTGCTAGAAAGAATAAACCATGTGCCAGTGGACGGGCGAAAAACAGCAAGATCTGTGCGGCCATCACCATCATAATCAGCATTAACAGGTAAATCCTCGCTTGTTCCCCAAAACGCAGTAACAACCTCTGCATTTCGACTCTGACGTATGAAGAAATCCGGATCCGAATCAGAATTTGATGGGCGGAAAACTGATATATCGGTGCGCCCATCCCCATCAAAATCAAAGACTGTCCTAGATGACAAATTCTGGCATTCACATATATAACCATCAGTCACAACTATGTTATCGATATACTGACCTTCTTTAGCAGTACCTAGATCAGTGCCAACGCGCCATCTCAACCTTACATCGTGCCCGGCAGCTGCAGCTGGTAATCTCACACGAGATAAGACAAATTCGGGTGTTTGATTAATTCCACTCTTACTTGACCATCCTCTTCTGCCAGCTAATGGATTCTGACAACAGCTGTCTATAATCCCATCATACCCACCTTGCAAAAACGCCCCGCCGGCTGCCTCTATGTCTTGCCAATCAGCATCGCCGATTTTAATCTCTAGAACCGCTCCGTCGTATAGACGGTTACGCAAAAAGGTTGATTCGAGCTCATACCAATTATTGAACTGAAGCTCAGCCTGAGGCGAATTAATATGAAAAACTGGAGAGACTAGTTCATTTACTCCTATTTGAGTTGAGCATGCAGAAAATGCAGAATTAGGCGGACTGTAGCTCCTACTTCTGCTTATAGCCCAAGGTAACTGACCGCCTTGAGCGCTTGTCGTCCAACCCGCGGGTAACTCGTTAGTTCTATAAAGATCGAATTTTTCGTTTAAAGCTATCCGCTTCAATCCAGCATTTATGGGTACGGAAAGATCGCCTAGCTGCTCTGTCTCATCCGTCAAACTGAAGATCAGAGAAATGCTAGCACCACATGATAGATTGGGTGAGATTGTGAATGTAAACGAGCGTGCACTGGTCTCGTTTGGCGCTATAACTCCATAATTTTGTGCAGGAGGCAAATTCAAAACACCTGCTGTTGGGAGCAACGTCACGATCAGGTTTGAAGTAGGTTTTCTTCCGGTATTTTTAAGCTTAACGCTCATGGTAACTGTCTCACCTGGCTCTGCTGCACCATTTAAAATACAGCTTTCATTCGTTAACTCTGCTGACTCCAATTCAATCGACGCAGTCGGTTCCAGAAGGAAATCCTGCCTTACATTCTGACCGTTGCCGATGAAAACATTTACTGTTTTAGATTTAAAGCCATGAGCACTAGCAGTCAGACTATAGTTACCCGGCAGTAAAACAAAGTTTGTATAACTACCGGATGCATCAGTAACTCTCATGTAACTCCCGGTTTTTATGGTCGCCCCCTCTATGGGTTGGTTATTATCTGAATTCAGCACGAAACCATAAATTGCCCCTCTCGGCGCATCTTGGCACTCTTCAAATCTGAATTTGCCAATCTTTGTGAGCCATCCGAATGGGCTTTCCTCTTGACTTTCGAGTGAGTAATATTCATTTGTGTACCAGAATGAACAATCATCAGCAGGGTCTACGCTCATCTGGCTATAATCTCCCCAACGAAATCCATAAGCTGTTTGAACCCCAGTAGCACTAGATAAGGTAGACTCTAGTCTAAAGACTCCGGATGGATCATTTGAGAGCTTGCCTGTGTAAACGATCGAGGCTTTTTTATTTTCGCTTCCGTAACTGTAACCGACTGCCAGATTACCCTGATGATCCTGCGCCGCACTTCCCATCCATCTACTAACATCATTATCACCGATCGTAGCCTGTTCATTGACGAAAAAACGAGGATTCCGACTGGATAGGTCTCGTCTCAGCTCGTAAACCCTAATGCCAGCACGATATTGATTTGGTGGCGGTAGCATTCTGACTGTTTGATTGAATACCAAGGAATCATACCCACCGAAATTTCTATATGCGACTCTATACATTAATCTGTCAGATTGTGAGTCCAAAGGCTCACCAGGTGCAGGCTGTAAAATATCCGAACGCCCTTCAGGAGAAGTTGGATCAAAAGCAGAAACTGCTAACGGGCTTTCAGGCATCTCAGAAAATCTCGAATTCGGTGGATTTAAAAAGTCTGCTCTGAACTCGAAAAGTCTTATGGCATCGATTGGATCTCCGTATTCGGTAGCTGTATAACCCACAAAAATCCCTGAGTCAGATGCAGGAGCTTTTAAGCCATCTAAATCTGCTGGTAGAAGGCCGCCAAGTCTTATCGTAGAAGGCGAGGCTAAATCAAAGTATATATAACCAGCAGTTGGATTACCCGAATACAGCTTAACCTTATCAAAAGCAAAAACCCCTGTTCCTGCATAATCGCTTCCCAAAAACTGATCAGTCGTCATGTATATGGCATCGGTCCATATACCAAATTTGGGATAATCATTTGACTTAAAGTTTGGCATTACAAATTCGTAAACATAGAATTCTCCGGTAGGGTCAGATGTCTTCGATACGGCAATCATCTGTCGAAATGGAGGAGCAAGAGCACAGATTTGACTGAAAAACCATCTATCAGCTAATGGATCATACAATACTATTGGATCGCCGTCATCTCTTTGAGCGCATGCTGTTCCGAGCCTAGAAAAAAGCGAGCTGAGCTTGAAAGGTGGAGTCAAGGCATTACCTTTTTTATCAAAGACGCGAATGAGTGAATTTACGGCCTGGACATAATGATTTAAACCCACATCCCCGTTCGTGTCTGGAGGCACGATTCGAAAACCATAGGCAGCAGCGTTGTCACTGCTTGAAAGCCCATCAAACACAAGGGTTGCTGCTGGCATCGGTTGATCAGAAAATCTGGCCACTGCAGCCTCAAGATCATGTACAGCATCTTTTCTTTCTTTACGAAATGGAACCTTATTAGGAACCTGACGTGCGAGCTCTTCGGCACGTCCCATCTTGTTGCTGGATTTAGTTGATTCTGGTTGAGCTGGTCCAATTTCCCTCACGGGAATCGATACAGCAAAACTACTAGCCTGAACAAATTTAGGGCTTAACTCATCGAGGCTCGTGCTTTCAACTCTACTTTCAGGCAAAAAGCTCAAAATTACCAACATGAGTAAAAAAAATCGTCTCATAACATATTCCCTACCTCCCCCATCTGAGTTTGTTCCTCAAAACGTCAAAATAATTTCTATTGGTTGGCTTTATCAATGCAAAACCGATTGAACTTTTATGGATGTGTATTGTATCCTCCGGTGTTATCTTCTTGCCAACTTGACCATCAAGCGTTAACATAACTCCACTGCTGTCGTCTATCAGCCTTAGCTTCACGTGTGATGAATCAGGAATGACGATTGGGCGATTAGTCAGCGTAAACGGGCAAATTGGAGTTATCACTATCGCATCAACAGATGGATAGATGATTGGGCCACCAGCAGAGAGATTGTAGGCCGTCGAACCAGTGGGCGTTGAAACTATCAAGCCATCGGCACGAAATCGATTGACAAAAAAGCTATCAAATGAAACCTCTATTTCGATTATTCTAGCAAGGACAGATTTATTGACCACTACGTCGTTCAAGACCCTGCCTATGAACTCTTTGCCCGCAGAAGTCTCATTCTCTACCGTTAACATCGATCTTCTATCGATTTCATAATCACCCTGTAAAACTTTTTCCAAGGCTGAAAACATCTCTTCGATACGAAATTCGGTTAAATATCCTAGGCTCCCATAGTTTATGCCCAAGACGGGAACTTCGCGCCTGCCGAGCAATCTAGCGGTAGATAGTATGGTCCCATCACCACCCAAAACTACCACCAAATCAGCCTCGTCACATGCTCTTTCGGCATGGGCCGATAAAACCGACACTTCCTCCTCTTGAAGAGGCTCACCTATCACACGAATCCCTCTTTTCTCGAGCCAGTCAGCCAATTCATTTGCAGTCTGTAAAGCCTCGTCACTACCTGGCTTTACCACTATCGAAATACATTCAATCTTTTGATGCATCTTGAAAAATTATAGCCGGGAACATTATTGAGTAGCAATTTGAAAAATACCGACCAAAATTCGCCCAGATCGTAACTTTGCCATTAGCTCCACATGAACTCAGGAGTTTTTAAACATTAATCTAGTCAGCTAAAATTAAATCTACGGTTTGCAAAATACTATAAAAATTAGTAAGTTGTTCTAAAAACCCGATACGGAGGTCGTATGTTAAAGCAAATCTTATTTGGCGGAGAAGATTCTATTTCTGGACTAGGAAACTTAGGCTTGACGTTGTTGCGGATTTTTGCGGGAATTGGGCTCATTTCGCATGGCTACTTAAAAATTCCACCATCCGAGCAATTTATTCAACTGGTTGGGAATATAGGATTCCCTCAACCAGCAATATTTGCTTGGGCAGCGGCACTAGCCGAAACAGTGGGAGGGGCTCTATTAATCCTAGGATTTTTAACTAGACCTGCAAGCTTCTTCATCGCCTTCAACATGGCGGTCGCATTAATCGGAGTACACTTAAATGACCCATTTTCAAAGCAAGAACTAGCTTTCTTTTATTTATTCGTTGCACTCTGTTTTTTGCTTCTAGGAGCTAACTCTTGGAGTGTTGACGGCGTAATTCGAAGGAAAGGAAGTCTCTAAGCTTATATGAATCAAAAAAACATTGTTTGTATTGCCAGCGAGTTCAAGGGTAATGAGTTCATCGAAGAATGCTCTAAAGCTGGCTGGAAGGTAATTCTTATCACCCGAAAAGACTTGCTTGATTCTCCATGGGCATGGACAAGCATCAGTGAAACGAAAATTGTGGAGAAAAACGCAACGGTCGAAGACTATATCCGTACTATAACCAACGTTTGCGGAGCTCAAAAGATTAGAAAAGTTGTAGGACTCGATGAGTTCGATATTCTGACCGCTGCAAAGGCTAGAGAGCACCTTCAACTAGACGGAATGAGCAGTAGCTACGCATTGAGGTTCAGAGACAAACTTCAGATGAGGAACCTAGCCTCGAAAACTGGTATTCCATGCCCGGAGTTTACAGGCATTTTTAATACTGACGAGATAAATGAATATTTAGACACGACTAAACCGCCATGGATAGTGAAGCCTCGTACTGAGGTATCTGCTTTTGGAATACGTAAATGCGAGACTAAGGAGCAGGTTTGGCAAGTGATCACATCACTTGATAGAAGAAATACCTGGCGCGATCATCCGTCTCAGTATCTAATCGAGAGATTTATCGAAGGTGACGTTTTTCACGTCGATTCTGTCGTTTACGACGGCGAAGTCATAGCGGTTGGAATAGGAAAGTACGGTAAACCACCGTACAAAATAACTCATCACGGCGGAGTGTTCACCACCTCGACTTTTGATTACGAAGACCCAGATCGTAAAAGGCTCGAGCAACTGAATCTACACTTAATAAAAAGTTTCAGGTACGAAAAAGGAGTCACCCATGCAGAATTTCTCAGGGCACAAGAGACCGGAGAGTTTTATCTTCTAGAGATTGCCTGCAGAGTCGGCGGTGCTTACATAGCAAATGTTCATGAATATGCAAATGGATTTAACCTATGGAGAGAATGGGCAAAACTGGAAATAGAGGATGAAGACATGCCCTATCAACCTCCAATTTATCGGCGAGAATATGCAGGAATTTGCCTAGCATTGGCTAAAGTTGAATTTCCTGATACATCACACTATAAAGACCAAGAGATAATACATAGGGTTAATAGACCAAAACACGTTGGATTGATCTTTCACACTCCAATCAAGTCAAGATTGGATGAATTGATAAAACTTTACACCGAAAGAATAACCGAAGATTTTCTAGCAATAGCACCAGCAAAAGAGCATTATGATGATCAGTAAACTGCATTTAGATTCAACTTTCTAACTACGCCAATAAAGATTAATTAGGCCTTCAGGGGGCACATATGTTTAATCTGTTTCGTTGCGTGGTTTTTAAAGTACTTCGGCTATGTTCTCTACTGACTAGAGAATTACAAATTCCTTAGCATCACCACCGAGGTATATAGCTTTTTCTTCTACGATTGATGTTCTTCATTGAATAAGCTGGGTTATGAAAGTCACTAAACCATTTGTTTTTCGAGATTGCATGTGATCAGATTATCTCTGATCAATCATCTCTGTGAAGGTAATCCAGACAGCGTATTCTTGGGAAAACATCAGAGCAGCGCGTTTACTCTTCCTCGTAAAAGTTTTCAAAACGAGTGAATTCTTTTAAAAATACCATTCTTACTGTATCGGTAGGACCATTTCTCTGCTTTGCCACTATTACCTCAGCTAAACCCTCATTCTCCTCGGTTTTCTTGTAATATTCCTCACGATAAATAAATATAACCACATCAGCATCTTGTTCAATACTACCGCTATCTCTTAAGTCAGACATTTGTGGTCTGGGAGGATGACGAGACTCAGGCGCTCTCGAGAGTTGCGATATAGCCAATACTGGTACGTCCAATTCCTTAGCTAAACTTTTCAGATCACGCGAAATTTGTGAAACCTCTTGCTGGCGGGATTCGTGCCTTTGCGTCGTACGAATCATTTGCAAATAGTCGACAATTATTAAGTCCAAGCGCTTCTTTTCGCTTTTTAATCTCCTTGCTTTAGCTCTCATTTCCAAGATGGATATTGCGGGTGTATCATCTATGAAAATCTTAGCATCCGAAAGAAGTCCGATCGCCTTAGAAAGCCTTATCCATTCCTCCCTCGAGAGAAAGCCGGTTCTGAAACGATGTGCATTTATTTTAGCCTCAGAGCATAACATTCTCATTGCCAGCTGCTCCTTTGACATTTCGAGTGAGAATATTGCAACAACGGCGTCCTCCTTTAATGCTGCGTTTTGAGCAATGGTTAAAGCAAAAGCGGTTTTACCCATGGCAGGACGTGCAGCGACAATAATCAAATCCCCTTTTTGTAGTCCAGAGGTTAGCTGATCGAGTTTTATAAACCCCGTGGCAAGACCAGTCAACGCATGAGTTTCTCGTTTTGCGTATTCCTGCAATTTTAGCATTACTTGTTCGGCTACAGCCCTTATTGGGACAAAATTTTGATACGATCTTTCTTGCGAGAGCGCAAATATGGATTGCTCAGCTTTATCGATTATCTCCTCGGCGTTACCTTCCTCAGAGAGAGCATCTGAGAGTATCTGTCGACAGGAGGATATTAATTTTCGTAGTAACGCTTTATCCCGGACGATTTCCGCGTAGTGAGAGATATTCGGTAAATGATGAAGCCCATAGGTAAGATTTACGATCGCACTGATACCACCTATCTTATCTAGCTCTACTCTTTTCTTCATCTCTTCAGCTATCAGAAGTGGGTCTACCTTCTCACCTCGCTGAAAGAGTCCAATCATTGCTTCAAAAACATGCCGATGAAAGGGTGAATAAAAATCTTCAGGCTTTAGTATCTCTACTGCTTGAGCTAAGTGAGAGTTATCGAGCAATATAGAGCCTAATATTACAGCCTCTGCCTCAGTATTCGATGGAAGCGGTTTCTCTAAATAATCTTCAAGCTTAGAATTAGTATTTCTCGGCATAATTGGACACCAAAATAAAAAAGACTGCAATTTGCATAAGGGGCTATCCCTACTATACTACTTGCAGTCTCTGATAACAACAAAGGTACTAGCTCTCAACAAAGAATTAAAAAGATGTTATTTTTTCTCTCTTTTTCTAGACTTCGACTTTGTTTGCTCTTTTGAAGTTGTTTCACTGACTTCGTCGTCTTCTTTTCTCTCTTCCGCTTTAGCTGGTATTACACCGCCTTCAGGTATGACTGAAATAGGAAGCTCGAAAATTACCTCTCGATGAAGTTTTACAGGAACTATGTAATCTCCTATCTCCTTTATGGCCTCTTTCAGCGAAATCTTCTTTCTATCGATTTCGTAGCCTTTTTGTTGAAGGGCTTCGGCTATATCCATCGATGTTACAGAGCCAAACAAAACTCCATGCTCACCGGCCTTACGCTCAAACACAAGCTTCAATTCTTTCATTTGTTCAGCCTGAGCTTGTGCTGTTGCCTTTTCTTTAGCTGCTTTCTTAAGTAATGCAGCTCTTTCCTGCTCTATCTGCCGAATGTTTCCCTTTGTTGCAAGAACTGCTAGGTTTCGAGGCAATAAATAGTTTCTAGCATAACCTGCTTTTACCTTTACTATCTCACCGCGTCCGCCGAGATTGTCTATATCCTCACGCAATAAGACTGTTATCGTAGCCATTTTTCCTAATTCTCCTTAACTCTAATCTTTAACAAATGGCAACAGAGCCATTATTCGGGCACGTTTTATTGCTCGTGCAATTTTGCGTTGCTGCATAGCAGTGACGCCAGAAATTCGGCGTGGCATGATCTTACCACGCTCAGGAATGAATTGTTCTAAAAACTTCACGTCTTTCCAGTCTATGTAATCAGGGATTTCTATTTGCAAACGATTCTTGGCACCAGTTCTTTGAATTGTGGTCTTAGCAAGCTCAGCTTCCATGATTTCCTTCATCTCTAATTCTTTTTCCGGTTCCATAATCTATTCTCCTTCTAACTCATATTCTTGATTAATGGTTTGCGTAGCGCTATTTGTGTTAGCAGCTTTACCTACCTTAACTCTACGCTTTTCGCGTTTCTTACGTGCTTTTTCTGCTGCTTTTCTATCTAAATCAACACGAACGGTCATGTACCGCATTATGTAGTCGTTGACGCGCATTCTTCTTTCTAGCTCAGCGATTTCCCTGCCAGAGCCTTCTATCTCAAACAGCACGTAACGACCTTCTTTCTTATGCTTTATTTCGTAGGCAAGCCGTCGCTTACCCCAATCCTCTATCTTTATGATTTTTCCACCCTGACTCTCGATGACTTTTTGCAAAGAATCATTCAACTTTGCCAACTCATCATCGCTGATCTCTGGAATCGCAATATACATCATTTCATAAACTCTCTTTTCCAACTTTAAGTTTCCTCCCTTCAAATCTTAATTAAACTTTACCATTGCTTTATCGACGCCTTCTAAGATAATCGAGCAAATCGCATCAGTGCTTTTTTGTAAAACCTCTTCAACCGCAGGCATGTCCTCATCAGAGAAATTCTCTAAGACAAACTGCCTGGTGTCTGAGATTTCATGATCAGGGCGTATACCAATTCTCAATCTTATAAACTCCTCAGTTCCTAACGAGGAAATGATTGACTTTAATCCATTATGTCCGCCCGATGAACCTTTTCTCCTAATGCGGATTTTGCCAAGTGGCAGAGCTAAATCATCCACTATAACAACCATCTTTTCGATTGAGCGCTCCTGACGCTTTAATAAGCACGCAATAGCTTCACCACTTAGGTTCATAAAGGTCTGTGGTTTTACAAGCTCTACATCGAAATTTTCAATTTTAGCATTCCCAATAAGGGAACGACATTCTTCACTTTTAATCTGGGCACCTATCTTTCGAGCCAGACTGTCCACCACCATAAAACCGAGGTTATGACGGGTCTTTTCATATTTCTTACCAGGATTGCCGAGTCCAACGATAAGCCATGTATCCATTATTCTTCTTTAGATTCTTTCGGCTCTTGTTTCTTACCTATGACCTCAGGTTCTGATGACTCAAGTTGAGGTTCTAGTTCTTCTTCTTTCACATAAACAACAGTGGCAATCGCAGTATCTGGATCTTCTAAAACTTCCAATCCTTCAGGAAACTTAGCTTCTGACACGTGTAATGACTGACCAACTTTTAGATTGGAGACGTCTAACTCAATAAACTCTGGCATGTTAAGTGGATCACACAAAACTTTGATCTCGCGGAGAACTTGCTCAAGGATACCACCTTGCACCCTTACACCTTCTGGCTCTCCAACGAGATGAATCGGGATTTCCACCTCGATTTTTTCTCCTTTAGCAATGCGTCGCAGGTCTGCATGCAACAGACGTCCAGTTACAGGATGAATCTGCCGATCTTGAAATATCACATCACTCGCACCAATTCCCTCGACATCAAGCGTAAAAACCGTGTGATATCCGGTCTCAGAACGCAATATCGCAGCTATGTCCCTGAGATTAGCTGCTACTGGTAGGCAGTCTCCTCCTCCACCATAAACTATCAAAGGAACTTTCCCCTCACGACGCAGCTTTTTAGTCGCTTCCTTTCCTAGTTTTTCTCTTTTAAAAGCCTTAACCGTTATCTTTTCAGTTACTTTCTGTCCCATAATAAAACCCACCTCAAAAAATGATTGATTAGATGAATAATGACGAAACGCTAGTCTCGTCATGAATGGATTTAATACCTCTGGCCAATAAGCGCGCAACACTTAAAACTTCAATTCTGCCTTCATCTGCCAGTTGCTTAGCAGAATCTCTGAGCGGAATAGTGTTAGTAATGATAAGCTTTTCAATGTGAGAACTACGTATGGTCTCAACTGCATTGCCAGATAACACTGCGTGTGTAAAACAAGCTCTTATGCTTTTAGCTCCATTCTTATGCAGGGCTTCTGCAACTTTTGATAGTGTGCCCCCCGTGTCACACATGTCATCTACTATTAAGCAGTTCTTTCCATTTACATCACCAACAATGTTCATAACCTCAGCTACATTGGCTTTCTCCCGCCTCTTATCCACGAGAGCTAAACCAGCATTCAACCGTTTTGCATATGCTCTAGCACGCTCTGCACCACCCGTATCAGGTGCTACAACAACTAAATCTTCGAGTGGATTCTCCTGAAAATACTTAACCATCACCGGTGCTGCAAATAAATGATCAACCGGGATGTCAAAAAAACCTTGTATTTGAGCAGCGTGTAAATCTATTGTCATTACTCTGTGAGCCCCAGCCGTAGTTATCAAATTTGCTACAAGTTTCGCGGAAATCGGCACTCTTGGTTTATCTTTTTTGTCTGAGCGAGCGTATCCAAAATATGGAATAACTGCTGTCACTCTCTCCGCCGACGCCCTTATAAAG
Source organism: uncultured Blastocatellaceae bacterium (assembly GCA_964486055.1). Lineage (GTDB taxonomy): Bacteria > Acidobacteriota > Blastocatellia > Pyrinomonadales > Pyrinomonadaceae > J014. The sequence continues at coordinate 438,381 of CAZALE010000001.1, read as the reverse complement.
GCATCGATCATGATTAGAAGCTCCATCAGATGCGTGTCAGTCGGCGGACATGTGGGCTGAATTATAAAAACGTCTGCTCCTCTGACATTCTCTCCGATACTGAAATTGAATTCACCATCCGAAAACCTAGATGTGTTGGCTAATCCCAAGTCGCAGCTTAAGTGCTCGCAAATCTCGCGAGCTAACTCTGGATGCGCATTGCCAGTGAAAATCTTTATACTGCCGGTGACACTCATTTTCGCCTTTGCTTATAAAACAAAAAAGGACAATTCCGAGTAGAATTGTCCTTCATTAAAAATGGCTGGGGCGGTAGGATTCGAACCTACGAATGCCGGTTCCAAAGACCGGTGCCTTACCACTTGGCTACACCCCAATCGATATAACTACTCGGAAACCTGTTTATCCTCACCCATCAATCAAGATTGAGCGAAGAGCGAGGGCTTCTTGATAAATCCCTCGCGACACAGTCGTTACGGCAAACTTTTTCCATTCATGCTTGATGTTTCTCATAGCTGTTTGCCGTGTAGTTTCACTTTCAAATACCGCAAAAACGCTTGCTCCGCTCCCTGATAGCTGAGCTAATCGCGCGCCTTGCTCTAAAAGAGTTTTCTTCACCTGCTTAATCTCAGGCGCGATTTCAAAAATCGTCTTTTCAAAATCATTCGATGTTATCGACAGCTTCTTGAAATTTTCTATCTCGCTGTAGCAAAACTTTAGGTTATCCACCGGATCAAAATTTGTCAAGTTTGGAAGACCTAATCTTTGATAGGCTTCAGCAGTCGATATCGAAACCTTTGGTGTAACTATCAAGATAAACTTTTCCTCTATTTCATCCACGGGGATTATTTCAGTCCCCCGCCCGACCCCTAAACACGTGCCACCGTAAAGAAAGAATGGCGCATCCGATCCAATCTGTTCAGCTATCTCTAATAGTTCGGTAAACTTTAATCTCAAATTCCACAATCGGCATAAACCGATCAATGTCGTGATTGCATCGCTAGAGCCACCAGCCAATCCTCCCGGAGACGGAATTTTTTTCTTTAGATGAATCAGTGCGCCTTTTTTGACATCAAAACAATCACGCAATAATCTTGCTGCTCTTAAAACCAAATTATCTTTAATTGGTAAAGTCGGATCATCACACGTCAATACAATGTCATCTGCCTCTGAAAACTCAATCTCATCGGAAAGAGAGACGGTCTGAAACGCTGTGCATATCTGATGATATCCATCATCTCTCTTACCTAAAATCCGCAAGAACCAGTTGATTTTCGCAAATGCAGGTAGCGTAAATTTCATGCTATTCGGATAAGTAAGGCAACTAATTTCATTGCAACCAAACTTCAGTATAACAAGCATTTACACTTCAAGCAGCAAACAAAGCGCCATTATTTTAACCAATCTCATTCGAGGTTGTGTGAAGTTATAATCGAGGTGACTTTAAAAAGAATAGCTGCGAAGTGCTTATATCTACAGTGAAACAATTAACTTGACAGCAAGTATGAAGAGAAAAGGTAATCAAAGACAGATCTAATTTTAGGCTAGCCTGGTCTCCCGACTTTATAGTGAATCCACATTTTGAGTATCGATTTCTATGTTTCCTTTACAAGCCTCTGCGCGTTAGACATTTGAGTTTTTTCATT
>CAZALE010000001.1:417650-436638 GCA_964486055.1 uncultured Blastocatellaceae bacterium | reverse complement strand
ATTTCTATGTTTCCTTTACAAGCCTCTGCGCGTTAGACATTTGAGTTTTTTCATTCAAAGGCTCTCATCTTTCAAGGAAAACTTGAGTAAAGTAGTATGTTCCATCTTCAGCTATGGCAATGCCAACAGCGCTTTCTTTCCACCTTACGGATAAAAGATTCTCTCTATGACCATCTGACTTCATCCATCCATCGCATGCAAATGAAACAGGATCGTCAAACCCACGATTGTAAGCTATGTTTTCACCGATTGCACGCCATTTTTTGATACCAAATAGACCCGCTCGGTCACTCACTAAAGAACCATCAATTCCCACATGACTGAAAAATTTATTCCTAGCCATGTTTTCAGAATGTAACCTCGCCACCATCGCAAGTTCCGGATTCCAGACTAATGGGGGCAATCCTTGTTCTATCCTTCTCTGGTTCAAGATCTCAAAGGCTCGCCTCTCTAGCTCTTCTAAGGATGTCCTCTTTGAGCTGACTGCATGAGTTTTAATTAGACTTATACTGTCTGCAGTACTACTTATGAGATTCAGTAGCTGCGCGGCTATTGATTGAGTCTGCGCATTAACGTTAAAAATACAAATTCCTAAAATTACTAAAATAAAAATTTTCTTCATAGAAACCTCACTTCGGTAGCCCGACAGTCTCTGTAAAGACTCGCGGCTTTGCGCCCATCGCATTTCTGCGTGGTTGCCTTTTCGGTTAAGGTTTCTTCTGCTTCTTATTAGCAGAAATCTCCGTTTTCGGTTTAAGATATCGCTTGCAAATACCTGAGACCTGTGCTTAACTTTGAAAATCTTAAGCGCCTCTAAGATGATAACTTATATAAACAACGTTTTGCAATAAAAAATTTGTTTATTTTATGAAAAAAATTGATTTAGTGATTCACAACGCTCAGCTACTGAGTTGTTCTAACGACGGCAAGCCAAAACGTGGTCGTGCGATGAGGGAGCTAGGCATCATAAGAGATGGTGCTATAGCGATTGATGCGGGAAAAATAGTCGACGTGAGCAATAGCTCAGAAATCCTCAGCAAGTTTGTCGCAAAAGATGAGATCGATGCAAAAGGTGGCATTTTGATGCCGGGCTTCGTTGAATCTCATACTCATTTGGTTTTTGCAGGCAATCGTCTAGAGGAATTTGAGATGAAAATCAAAGGGATGAGTTATATTGATATTCTCGCGTCAGGGGGCGGGATTTTATCCACTGTTAAGCAGACTCGTAATGCTGAGCTTTCTCAATTGATAGCAGAGAGTCAGAAAAGACTTGAGAAACTGATAAAATCTGGCATCACAACCTGTGAGATAAAAACTGGATATGGTTTGGACACAGAGACTGAGCTACGATTACTACAAGCTATCTTGGAGTTGAAAGATAAAAATCAGGTAGACATCGTACCAACTTTCATGCCGGCGCATGCAATTCCTGACGAATTCAAGCAAGACCCTGACAAATACGTTGAATTAATCTGTGAAGAAATGCTACCCAAAGCCCTGGAGCTTCTTCGCAAAAATAGAGTGGAAGTATTCTTTGCAGATGTCTTCTGCGAAAAAAATGCATTTGATCTCAAACAATCGACCGAAATTCTGCAGAGAGCCAAGGATTTGGGATTTAAGCTAAAGGCACATGTTGATGAATTTTCAAATCTTGGTGCAGCGACTGTAGCAATTTCTCTAGGAGCTACTTCAATCGATCATTTAGATAAAATCAGCAGGCATGAGATACGACTCCTTGCAAATTCTGACACAATCGGAGTAATTACCCCTACCGTGAATTTTCATCTCGGCTATACTGAATTTGCTAATGCGCGCAACTTGATTGATTCAGGTTGTGCAATCGCAATTTCTACAGATTATAATCCCGGCAGTTCGCCATGTTCTTCGATGACACTCGCCATGGCAATTGCTTGTCGGTATCAGAAGCTCTTACCCTCAGAGGTCATAAACGCATGTACCATAAATGCCGCATTTGCCGTTGGATTACAAGATCATGTCGGATCGATTGAAATTGGTAAGCAGGCAGATTTGTTGCTTTTCGACACGAGTGACTATAGAGAGATCGTTTACGAACTTGGATCAAACCCAATTCAGAAGGTATATAAAAAAGGAAAGGCAGTTATTTGTTAAACTCTGTGATTTCATCAAAAGTAAAGAGTGTGTTATCAGATAAATGTTGAGATATCTTTGGTTTTCAAACGAATGGAGAGAATATTTTTAGACGGAGAAAGTTTAAGTTTTGAGGCGGTCAGAGCAGTAGCATTCGGAGAACCCGGCGAGCCTGAGGTCTTGCTCTCTGAAAAAGCTAAAAACCAAGTCAATAAATGCGCAAAAGCAATCGAAAAGCTGCTAGAAAGGGGCGAAATAGCCTACGGTATAACCACAGGCTTTGGGGCTTTGAAGGATAAGATAATTCCAGCTAGCGAGGCCGAGACATTACAAAAAAACATAATCTTGAGTCATGCCGTAGGAGTGGGAAAAAATTTTGATGTTCCTACGACTAGGGCAATAATGTTGATTCGTGCAAATACTCTGGCTCGTGGTTATTCCGGAGTCAGACTAGAAACATTAGAGCTTGTGCTCGATTTGCTTAATCGTGGTGTGCATCCACTTATCCCTGAAAAAGGCAGCTTAGGCGCTTCTGGAGATCTAGCGCCACTAGCACACTTCGCAGCACTTCTTATAGGTGAAGGAAGTGCGGAATACGATGGTGAAATTCTCGATGCCAATCAGGCTCTAAAAAAAGTAAATCTAAAGCCAATAACGCTAAAAGCGAAGGAAGGACTAGCCTTAACAAATGGCACTAGTGTAATGACTGCCATAGGCTTATTAGAGACTCTAAAGGCTAAGCGATTAGCAGATTTAGCAGACATCGCAGGTTGCTTAAGTCTAGAGGCGCTAAATGGTACAACTTTAGCTTTTGACGAGCGCATACACAATCTTCGACCTCATCCACGTCAGATCGAATGTGCGCGTAGAATGCGCGAAATTCTCGATGGTAGTCAATACGTTCGTGGCTTCGATCCTTCAAACGTGCAAGATGCTTATACTTTACGATGCATACCACAGGTTCATGGAGCTTGCAGAGATGCCATAGCATACGCGGAATGGTTGCTAAAAATCGAGTTAAACTCCGTAACAGATAATCCTCTGATTTTTAACGACTCAGATGAGATCGAGGTAATTTCAGGAGGCAATTTTCATGGCGAGCCATTGGCTTTAGCATTTGATTATCTCGCAATCGCCCTCTCTGAGCTCTGCAACATAAGCGAAAGAAGGATAAATAGACTAACTGATGAAGCTTCAAATTCTCATGTCTTACCCGCATTCTTAACCGAAAATAGTGGGATAAACTCTGGATTCATGATAGTACAGTACACGGCGGCTGCTTTGTGTTCAGAAAATAAAATTCTGGCTCATCCAGCTTCAGTAGATACGATACCTACATCTGCAAACGTTGAGGATCACGTCTCGATGGGATTGACCTCTGCGCTGAAGCTTCGTCAAATCAATGAAAATCTAGAGTACGTATTGGCCTTGGAATTGATGGCTGCGGCGCAAGGCATTGATCTGCGCAAAAAACGCATTGGCCATGACAAACGATTAGGTAAAGGAACAAAACCTGTATACGAAAAAATAAGGTCAGTAATTCCCTTCGTCGAAAAGGACCAATTCATGAAGCCTTTAATCGATCGAATGGTCGAGTTAATTCGCAGCGGTGAAATATAGGATTAACAGAGGTTACCAAACATAAATACTCTTTGGATAAAGGCTTTTACCGACTTTAATCAAACCATGAAAAGTAGCGTAGAGCTGACAATACGGCTCGACAAGCATAATTCCTGCTGAACAAATAAAAGCCACGCTTCTAAGGCAGACACTGAAGATTTACTGAGCTGTCTCTTTCAATAATTCCACTGCTTGTTTGGCTATCTCTCGATCATCAAAATAATACTTCTCATTGCCGATTATTTGATATGTTTCGTGTCCCTTGCCCGCAATTATGATTACGTCATCTTTTCTTGCTCTCTGTACAGACGTGTAGATGGCTTCTTTACGATCTGGGATTTTCAAATAAGGACAATTAGTTGAGAGTATTCCCGATTCGATTTCAGAAATTATTTTCAGGGGATCCTCAGTTCGCGGATTATCTGAGGTAATAATGACAAGATCACTATAGCTGCCAGCAATCTCACCCATCGGTGCTCTTTTAGACTTGTCTCTATCCCCACCGCAACCAAAAACCGTTATTACTCGTCCTTTTGCTAATTGCTTGGCTGTTTTTAGTGTATTTAATAAGGCATCATCCGTATGTGCATAATCTACAATTATCGCGAAATGAGCATCGTGCTGAACTCTTTCAAAACGCCCAGGAGCCCCTACACAACTGGCTATTCCTCTCGCACATGCCTCTAGATCATAATTTACCTCTAACGCTGCAGCTGTAGCTGCCAATATGTTATAAACATGCGGTCTGCCGATGAGAGGCGATTTTATTCTTATTTCACCCTGAGGTGTCCGCATTATAAAGGATGTGCCGGCCATCAGCGAAACGTCAATATCTCTTGCCACAAAATCAGCTTCTTTCGAGTCTATACCGAAGGTAACAACTCTTTGCCCACGTGCTCGCAGTTCAGATATGAGTCGCTTGCCCCATTCATCATCAAGATTTACAACGCAGCTATCCGGAGGATAACCGAGCCTTCCATCAAACAAAATTTTCTTGGCATCGAAGTAATTTTCCATCGTTCCGTGATAATCCAGGTGATCACGAGTTAAGTTAGTAAAAACAGCCACTTTAAAGCGCAGCTGATCACATCTGCGAAGATGCAGCGCTTGCGAGGAAGCCTCCATTGCCACCGATCTACATCCATCATCCAGTGCTTGGCGCAAAAATCTCTGTGTATCTGAGGCTTCAGGGGTAGTTCTAACCGCAGGTATGGATTTAGAGCCTATTCTATATTCAACTGTCGTGATCATCCCAGCCTTATCACCGTTAGCTTCTGCAAGTGCGAAGGTCAGATAAGTAGTTGTGGTTTTGCCATTCGTACCAGTTATACCTATCAGTTTTAGCTTTTGCGAAGGACTACCATGAACCAAATCAGCAGCCTTTGCGAGGGCTGCACGCGCCTCTTTGACTTTAAACCAAACTCCCTGAAAATCAGAGGGCATTTCTTGCTCAGAAATTACGCCAACGGCGCCTCTTCGCATTACATCTGCAACAAAGCGATTGCCATCCATGGTCAAACCCTTTATTGCTACGAAAACGAACCCCTCACGTGCCTGCCTTGAGTCGTGAGTGACGTCTAAAATCAAAGCGTGTGAATCGCCATAAAGCTCTGCCTCAATTCCCTTAGCTAACTCAGCTGCTGTTACTCCCATGAGCAAATTATGAATCCTCCATGAAATCAATGAAATCAAACGCCGTTATTCACAATGGTACAGTCAAGAATAGTTTTCCATCTGCTTCCTTGAAAATCAAATGAGAATCAAATCTACATAGCAACGCTCTTCCACGATGACTACAGACGAAATGAAATGCAGCAAGATGCCACCTTACTTTTTACAAATCCCAGGAATCAAGCTTTCAAAGATTATTCAGGCGAATGCCTCGACTAGAGCTAAATCTTTGTTTTTAACTGCTTAAATTTTAATGGATCATCTGTAATTACGGCGTGAATACCTAATTTGCAAGCTCTAACTAACCAGGATGGGCGATTTACAGTCCAGACTACAACGTTGAATCCATCTCTTTTCGCATTTGCAACCAAGTTTTTGTTTATCAGTGAGTGATGTAATGAGATTTCGTCAACATCAAATGCCTTCGCTAATTTCAGCATCCTATCTCGAGATCTTAACAACGAGACTGTCGGACTAAAAAGAGCAGCCGTTTTACACTGAGAATGAAGAATGCGCAATTTCGTTAAGGTAGATAATTCAAAACTCTTAAACACAACATTCTCTTTTAAACTGCTGGCTTCAGTGATGCATAGAATTTTTTCCAACTGACTCTCAGAAACCTCGCCCTGACTTTTTATCTCCATGTATATCTTACCCGCATAACTTCCAAAAAACTGTAACGCCTCATCCAAGCGCGGAATTCTCTGTGAAAGAAATTCATTTGATGCTTTTGCGGGAAAACGTTTATTAAACCACTCACCAATATCTATTTTTTCGATATCCCTGTAACTCATTTTGGAAATAGGAGCTGAAATTCGAGCAATCCGACGCAAGTCGTAATCATGAAAAATTACAGGTATGGAGTCACTTGTAAAAGTGACATCAAACTCGATACCATCTACTCCAATTTCTATCGCACGTCGGAAGGCAATCAGAGTATTCTCTGGCGCTACCGCAGATGCACCTCTATGAGCGATGATTAGAGGGGGGTTATTCAACATTACATTCTCTGAGTTAATTCGCTAACCGATATTTTTAACCTCATGAGCTATTTTTTCTCGAGTAAAAAGCAGGTTTTTGACCAGCTGATTGGTTCTGTGATTGGGAAACGATGCTTAGCTAGTATTTTGAAATATTTGGACGCAGTCTCCGTAACTTGCTTGTCAGAATACGCCTTAAAATTGTAGATTACCTCAAGAACTGCGCTAATCGGAGATGAACAGACCGGCACCAAAATCATCTTTGATCTTGGCTTAAGAACACGAGCTAGCTCTGCCATACCTTCATCTAAAGGTACATACTCAAGTGCGCCACAAGTAATGACTAGGTCAAACACTTCATTATCGAATGGTAAAGAAAGCAAATTTCCTTGGATCTGCTCTATTGATTGCCCTCTAGTTTCTCTGTCCTTCTTGAAGTCCTGTTTTGCCACTTTTAATGAATTAAATGATATATCGAGCGTGTAAGTTACTTTAGGGCGATAGCCGGCACTATAAAAAGCAAAAGTTGCTAAACCAGTTCCTGATCCAGCATCTAAAACTACAAAATCTCGATTAACGTCCAATCTCAATGTTTTCAAATATCGCGCAAGCGATTTTCGATATCCCATTAATCTTTGCATGAATGGCTGAACATCAGCTATCTGATCATAAAAAAACTGGGTTTTATTTCGTTGTTTAGCCGAAACTTTACTCATGCGCATGCTCATTCTCCTTCGGATAAAAGTTGCTCTATCATCTGCTTGATCTGCTCTGCTTTTTGTTTGCTTATTCCGGATTCTACATACCGAATGATACCTTTACGATCTATCAAAACCGTCGTTGGCAAAGATTGCACACCGTAATTATGATGATTTGTTGCGTCGCTAGCAACCGCGATTGAATATGCCAATTTAAACTCTTCCTTAAATCTGCCTATAAAACTCAATTCTTTCGTGCTATCAGCGGGCTCTCCCTCAACCTCTTGGTAATACCTGGTTAGACCTATAACCTCGAGTCCTCTATTTTTATATTCCTCCTGAAACTGATTGAGCACCGGAAACATCGAAATACAAGGAGCGCACCAGGTCGCCCAAAAATCAATCAAGATGACTTTACCACGGAGATCAGAAAGCTCTTTATTCTCTGGAAACCACCTGTCAATTCTTTGTATTTCGAATGCTTTCTCCCCCAAGATCTCATAGTGCCTCAGCTTACTCTTAAGTAAACTAAAAACAGCTGCTTGCAGATTTTTTGACTTTAGATCTCGCTCTATTCTATTTGTTATTAGGCGATAAAACTCCAGCGCCGTGGCCTTTTTTCCTATCTCTATCAGATACTTTATTTTTGTATCTATCGCTTCAAAATATAGCTGAGCTGACTGAGCAGCAATCGCATTAGTAATCGCGTTATCCAAAGCCTCTTCCGCCTTCGATTTATCACCAATCTTGCTGTAGATGCGAAATAGTAGGAGTGATATCTCCGTAGTTTGTTCATCATTACTCAACGACCTTAAACCCTTAGACAAGGAATAAGCTTGCTCAGCATGTTTTCTCGCCATTTCCAGAAGCTTTTCAGAGAAGTAATTTTTAGCTAGGTGAAAATCAAGAAATATCAATTCGCGCTTTACATTTAGATCATCATTAGAAGTAGCCACGAGCTTAGAATATTCATTGAATAACTTCTCAGTTCTTTCGAAATCTTTCTTTCCAATAGAGATGAGAATCAAGCTTACGAGCGCCTTGCGTTTCTGCTCTGCATCTAAAGTTTTCGAGCTTAAGAATGTCTCAAAAGCTTTAGCAGCAGCTTCTTTCTCACCTGCTATTACAAAAAGATTTCCAACGTAGTAAAAATCTTCTTCGGATGGATTAGTATCGGAGATTAGATGTTTCGCATATTTCAACGCTAGTTTTTTCTGTTCCTGCAAAACTTCAGCAATTATCTTTTCCGTGATCGAAATGTTTTTCTTCCTGAATTCATTGATTTTAGAATCCGGGTAAGAAATCACTTCATTTAGGAGAGTGGCTGCAGGCTTTTCCACCTTTGTGCCAACAGAATTCTCGTCAACAACCGTAATTCGCTCAGATTGAGCTAATAACGAAACCACAGTGCAAAATAACAAAAAAAATAAGAGCCTGCTCATAAAAATCTCTCAGGGCTAAACTTCCGCAAATACTTAGATTCTATATTTTCTGTAATTTTGTCCGCAAGAATTTTTGCAGTAAGAGGTGCTAATAAAATGCCATTTCTATAGTGCCCTGTAGCTACGAATAAATTTTCAAAGTCTAATATCTGCCCGATGATTGGAAGTCCATCTTCAACGAAGGGTCTGAGGCCAGCCCATTTTTCATCTATCTTTAAATTACTGAGCGCCGGAGCTATCTCAGTTCCAATCTGGCTGAGGAAATTCACACCAGTTTTCGTAACGTTTTTATCAAACCCAACATCTTCAACTGTTGCACCTACAAGAATTCTTCCGTCTCTTCTTGGAACAATATATCCTCTCTGACTATAAATCACATGTTTGAAAAACCTCTGGCTCGTATGAAAGGATATCATCTGCCCACGAATCGGTCTGACCTCGAATAAATTCATACCATTGATTCTTATGAGAGAACTATAAGCACCCGCAGCCAAAATCACGATTTTCGCTCCTATTCTATCGTTTTTTCGCGTCTCAGCTATGATATCGCTCTTATCAACTAATACATCGCTTATCTCTGTATTAGCAAACAGATTTATACGATTTAACCTTGCGTATTCTTTTAGGGCCAGAACTAGTTTACGATTTTCTACTTGGCAATTGTCTGGGAAAAATAAAGCTTGCAATGCATCTGGAGAAATAAAGGGCTCGAGGCGTTTTACAGTTGATGAATCAAGTAATTCAATGCTGAGTCCTTGTTTCTTCTGCCACTCATAACGCCTTTGCAGTTCCAATAAATCGTCTTCACTAAAGGCTATCAGCAGTGTTCCTTGTTCATCAAACTCTGCGTCTATGCCAGTCTCTTCGAATAGTTCACTTACAAAGTTCCTGTAAATACGGTTTGAATCAAGACAAAAATGAAAAAAATCATCATCTGAATCCGCTTCCACCTGAGGGGCCAACATACCAGCTGCGGCAAAGGAGGCTTCTTTCCCGAAATCACCTCTTTCAACGACGGCGATGCTTCTAATGCCTCTCTTGTGCAATTCTCTTGCAATCGATAATCCAATAACACCACCGCCTATGATTAAAATTTCATGTAGATTTGGCATTTTTACGATTCGCAAAGTAACATTATGGCTTAGGTTCTCTAGATTTGAAAGGGAAGAAGAATCATGAAATCCAAGGTGACCTTAATTCCAGGCGATGGCATAGGCCCTGAGATAATTGCAGCTACCGTCCGGGTGGTAGAAGCTTCTGGTGCGGATATTGAATGGGAAACTCACATAATTGGTGCCCAAGCACTCGAAAAACAAGGCACGACAATCCCTGAAGAAGCTTTGGAATCAATAAAAAGAAATGGTGTAGCTCTGAAAGGGCCTCTAACAACACCTGTTGGAAAGGGATTTACCTCTGTCAACGTCGCTTTGAGAAAAGCTCTTGATCTATATGCAAATGTGCGACCTATAAGAGCATTGCCAAACGTGCCCTGTCGTTATCCAGAGCTTGATCTCATAATAATAAGGGAAAACACTGAGGACCTGTATTCAGGATTAGAACACACAGTAGTCCCCGGTGTCGTAGAGTCTTTAAAAATAATTACCGAAAAAGCCTCGCTTAGAATTGCAAAATATGCTTTTGAATTTGCTAGAAATAATAAACGCCGTAAAGTAACGGCTTTTCATAAAGCCAACATAATGAAGCTATCTGACGGCTTGTTTCTAGACTGTTTCTACAGAGTCGCTAAAGATTATCCGGATATTTCAGCAGAAGATAAGATAATCGACAACGCCTGTATGCAATTAGTCATGAAACCTGAACAGTTTGATGTAATAGTAATGGAAAATCTATATGGTGATATCGTATCTGATCTGTGTGCGGGTTTAATAGGCGGTCTTGGTCTAGCTCCTGGTGCGAATATAGGTGAACACGGCGCAGTTTTTGAGGCAGTGCATGGTTCGGCCCCAGACATTGCCGGTCAAGGAATCGCCAATCCGACCGCCATCCTTCTTTCAGCCATCATGATGCTTCGACACATGGGCAAAATGCAAGAAGCTGATCGGATAGAAAAAGCGCTCCTGGAGGTCTATGCAGAAGGAAAGGTAAGAACTAAAGATCTAGGCGGTAATGCTAAAACAGCAGAGTTCGCCAACGCCGTCATCGAGAAAATTAAACAAGCTTAAAAAACTTTGCCTAGTTAATCAAAGGCATGTAAAATCAATTAAAGACACTTAAAATTTTAGTTATGGCATTATTAAAAATTTTGCACTATCCTGCACCCATTTTACTCAAAGTGGGCAAACCGATCGAGACATTCGATGAAGAACTCGAAAAGCTCGCCTCAGACATGTTTGAGACTATGTATGAGGCAAGAGGCGTCGGGCTAGCCGCTCCACAAGTCGGTGTTTCAAAGCGCATTTTTGTAATGGATTGTTCAGGCGGTGAAGATCCAACAAGGCGTTTTGTGTTAGTAAATCCGGAAATCATAGCCACCGAAGGAATTCAGATAGGTGATGAGGGATGCCTTTCGTTTCCCGGAATATACACAAAAATTAAACGAGAAATGCGAGTCGTTGTCAAATTTCAGGATTTGAAAGGGCAGTGGCAAGAATTAGACGTCACAGGCTTAGAAGCACGCTGTGTATTACATGAAACTGATCACTGCGATGGTATTGTGTTCCTAGATAGAATGACAGCTATTAAACGTGCAGTGGCAAAACGTAAGATAAAAGAATTTCAACGAACGGGTAAATGGGAAATTGCGGTTTGAAAATTCAATGAACTTAGAAGACACAAAATTCGTTGCAGAGGTAAGCTCTGTCAGAGAGTTAAACCTCTATTTGCAGTCAGGATGGGTTCTTATTCTGAGTTATATAAAGTACTATACCGACAGGCAAGAACCCTGCTTTGTCGTAGCATGGCAAAAAGAAACAGAGCCAATCATTCCTGAAACGCTCGATTCTTGGGAACTGAAAGAAATAGATAGATACAGATAACGGAGGAGAATATGAAAGCCAGAAGAGCTCTAAGCGAATTTAGAAATGAGCCATTGACCGACTTTTCCTTGCCTGAAAATAGAAAGGCTATGCAAAACGCTATCGAGCAAGTCCGAAGCGAGCTAGGCAAGGAATATCCGCTTATCATCAATGGAGAAAGAGTCTGGTTAGATAAAAAATTCGCTAGTATAAATCCAGCCAACAAATCTCAAATCGTAGGGGTTTTCTCCGATGCAGACTCTGACGCAACAAATCTTGTTGAAAGGGCTATCGAATCAGCCTATGAAGCATTCAAAAGTTGGCAGTTTGTAGACCCTGAAGAAAGAGCTGAATATCTTTTCCGTGCTGCAGAAATTATTCGTCATAGAAAGCACTATTTTTCGGCCTGGATGATTTTTGAAGTTGGTAAGACATGGGCAGAAGCTGATGCTGATACGGCCGAAGCCATAGATTTCCTTGAATTTTATGGTCGGGAAATGATTCGTTGGGCAGGTCCACAACCTTTGATTCCATCGCCATTACCGGAGAAAAATGAATTGAAATACATACCACTCGGAGTAGGTGCAATCATCCCGCCGTGGAATTTTCCTCTAGCCATAATGTGTGGCATGACGGTAAGTGCCGTAGTGACTGGTAACACGACCGTCCTGAAACCATCACCTGATGCGCCAACGATTGCCTATAAATTCATGGAAGTTTTAGAGGAAGTAGGATTACCAAAGGGCGTTGTTAATTTCTTGGCTGGCAGCGGTACGATAGTCGGGGAATTATTGGTCGCACATCCTAAGATTAGATTCATTTCATTCACTGGATCAAAGGCTGTCGGATTAAAGATTTACGAAGAAGCAGCAAAGACAAAGCCCGGACAAAAATGGATGAAGAGAGTCGTAGCGGAGATGGGTGGTAAAGATGCCATCATCGTTTGTGAAGACGCAAATTTAGAGGAAGCAGCGCTGGGAATCGTCCAATCAGCCTTCGGTTTCCAAGGACAAAAGTGCTCAGCTTGTTCTCGGCTCATCGTAGATGAAAAAGTACATGATGCCCTATTAGATAAAATCCTCGAGATGACAAAAAACCTAAAAATAGGTGATCCCACAGAACCAGAAACTCAAATGAGCGCTGTTATCAATCAAAAAGCCTTCGATAAGGCGATTTCGATGATTGAAAAAGGGATAGAAGAAGGTGGAAAGATTTTGACCGGAGGCAAAGGCGATAACTCGATAGGTTTTTACGTAGAACCAACGATAATTGGTGACGTAAAGCCTGGCTCTACGATTGAACAGGTTGAGATATTTGCACCAGTGCTTGCTGTAATAAAGGTAAAAAATTACGATGAGGCTTTAGAAGTAGCGAATGACACAGAGTATGGACTAACAGGATCTGTTTACTCCACATCTCAGGAAAAATTAGAGCGTGCCAAACGTGAATTTCATGTTGGTAATCTCTACCTGAATCGAAAATGCACAGGGGCGCTAGTCGGAGTGCATCCATTCGGCGGATTTAACATGAGTGGCACTGACTCTAAAGCCGGAGGTCGGGAGTATCTATTGCATTTCATGCAAGCAAAATCAATAGCTCAAAAAATATAATTTAAGGTTGAGTTAATGAATAAAAGGATTCTGACTGCGCTTGTCGCATTGCCAATTTTGATTTTTTCAATTCTGCTGCCTTATTTTTTTCCGTATTTCGAGTATGCAAACTCATTATTTTTAGTCATAGCCGCACTCGGATTGAGTGCTGGGCTTTTCGAGTTTTTCTCCATAACTAAGCGCATGGAGCTGAAAGCAGATGCCGGAATTGCCTATTTTGGTGCAACCGCTCTTTTCGTTGCTTTCCTTCTAAACGCTCCTCAAGAAATGCCCGATCTACTCGGATTAGTGATTGCAGCATTCATGACAATTCTGCTTATAACTCAAACCTTTAGATTTCAAAAAGACTTCTCCAAGATGCTGATCGGTACTGCTGTTACTCTTCTAGGAGTTTTTTATATCGCATTTTTAGGTGGATTTATAGTGGCTACAAGCGTAGGTTTCTCAAGAAATCCGGTAAACTACCTCTCGAGTAAACTTTTAGGCTTTTTCTTTCTGGTAGTCATGAGCGCAGATATCGGCGCATATTACATAGGCCATTACTTTGGAAAGAGAAAACTCGTTCCTAAGATTTCTCCCGGTAAGACCTGGGAAGGAACTTTTGGTGGAATTAGTCTGAGTTGTCTCTCGGCTGCAGTCGCCTCAGCTTCATTTTTTCCCGAATTACCTTACAAATTCTCCATACCTCTGGCAATCCTCATGTCAATAGTAGGATTACTGGGCGACTTAGTGGAAAGCGCAATCAAACGAGGAGCTAACATGAAAGATGCCTCGGCGACGCTGCCAGGCCACGGAGGTTTCTTGGATCGCCTGGATAGCTTACTCCTGAATGCTCCAATTCTTTACTACTTTGCAAAATTCTATTTCTAAGAAATATAGCTCGTATACATTAACATTCAAGCTTTAATAATGCATCAGCTTAAATCGAATCTGAATGATTATCCATGAAAATTGACTCATAACTTTACTAGCATATTTATCCTGTAGGCCTCACCGCTTGGTAATTATTTATCACGTACAAATTAATCACTAATCTTCCTGTTAATAACCAGCAAAAATATCATGGACTAACGATTGAAGCGCGTAAAAAGCTTTTAAATTCGTCTTTGTAGTCTTGGTGTGCTAAAATGACTTTTTTTCGTAGGTTTATTCTCGATTTTCTGGGATTATGTTAGACATTTTAGGGAACTTGGAAAGAACGCATAGTTGTGGAGAGTTAAGAGAAACTCACGTCGGCGAGCAAGTAATCCTAATGGGTTGGGTCGCTAAAAAACGTGATTTCGGTGTTTTCACTTTCATAGATTTACGAGATAGAGACGGCATAACTCAAATCGTCATTAGTGAGGATACCGCACCAATAGCCCATTCGAAGGCAAAGTCTGTGCGGACCGAATATGTAATTGCAGTCCGGGGTGAAGTAGTTGCTCGCAGCGAAAATACCGTAAACCCTAAGATTGCAACCGGAAAAATAGAGGTCGTAGCAGACGAGATTCTGATTTTAAACGAGGCAAAAACTCTTCCATTCGAATTGGAAAAAGTAGGCTCACAGAATTTAGCAAGCGAGGAACTGAGGTTAAAATATCGTTACCTAGATCTAAGGCGTCCTCAACTGCAAAGAAATCTTATCACGCGCGCTAAGGTTATCAGAGAAATTCGGCGCTACATGGACTCTCTGGGCTTCATCGAGATAGAAACTCCTATTTTGCTGAAATCTACCCCAGAGGGTGCTAGAGACTTTCTCGTACCATCAAGAATTCACAGAGGGAAATTTTATGCCCTTCCACAATCTCCACAAATACTAAAGCAAATCTGCATGATTGCAGGACTTGATAGATACTATCAAATCGCACGCTGTTTCCGAGACGAAGACTTACGCGCCGATCGTCAGCCAGAATTTACCCAACTAGACGTCGAGATGTCATTTGCAAATCAAGAGATGATCTATAAGGTGATAGAAGGCGTTTTCCGGAGCGTCTTTAAGTTAATTGATGTTGAGTTACCAGAGAGATTCCCGCGTCTTAGTTACAATGAGGCTATAGAACGATTCGGTACTGACAAGCCTGATCTACGCTTCGAGATGGAGCTAAAGGACTTGACTGCATCGTTTAAAAATACAGATTTTGCGCCATTCGCCTCTGTGCTCCAACAAAATGGACAGATCAAAGCCATAGTTGTAAAAAATCGCGCAGATTATTCAAGAAAGCAACTAGACCAGCTCCAAGAATTCGTAAAACGCTACGGTGCGGATGGCTTGGCTTGGATTAAAATAGCCGATCAGATATCGTCTTCTCTAATGAAGGCGCTGGGTCAATCCAAAATTGAACAGATAGCCGCTGAGGTTAAGGCGGAGAAAGGTGATACAGTTTTAATACTTGCCGGAAAACGAAACGTTGTATCTACGGCACTCGGCGCTCTGCGTTTAGAGATAGCTAAATCGGAAAATTTAATTGACAGGAGTTCATACAAGCCTGTCCTAATCACAGAATTTCCCATGTTTGAATATAACGAGGAGACTTGCGAGTATGAACCAGCCCATCATCCCTTCACATCTCCGATGGATGAAGATTTAGAGCTATTTAAACGTGCGGTAGAAAAAGGTGAGAGAGAGCTTCTTGCCAACGTTAGGGCAAAAGCCTATGATGCAGTGATAAACGGTTATGAATGTGCCGGCGGGTCGATACGCATTCATCAGAGAGATATTCAAGAGCTCAATTTCAAGGCCATCGGATTATCAGAGGAGATAGCTAATGAGAGATTTGGATTTTTCTTGGAAGCATTAGAATACGGAGCCCCTCCACACGGCGGATTCGCAGCCGGTATAGAGAGAACTTGCATGATTCTGTGTGGAACGGAAAATATCAGAGACGTAATGGCATTTCCAAAAACCTCATCAGGCCAAGATTTAATGATGGATTCACCATCAAATGTAAGCCAAGCGCAACTCGATGAGCTCGGCATAAAAATCTTCGACTAAGGTTCGAATATGAACTTTTTGAAACTCAGCCTTAAAAAAACTCGTAACTTCTGCAGGAAACATTTTCAAACAAGGAAGTTATGAGTAAGCGAAAGAAGATTATAATCTCCGCAATTGCAATTGTTCTGCTGATACTGGCAATAATAGGTGGTATCCTAGGCACTAGAAAAGATATTCCTGAAGTAAACACAATAAAGCTTCAGCGAAAACCAAAATTAATTTCGACTGTCATAGCATCAGGAGAGGTTCGACCGATACAATTTATAAATCTCACAAGTGAGGTTCAGGGAAGAATCGAAGAGATATATGTGAAAGAGGGAGACCAGGTCAAAAAAGGTCAACCGCTCGTTCGCCTTGATCCAACACAGTTAAAATACAACGCCGAAGCTCAGTTAGCATCTCTACAAGCTGCCCAAGCCGAAGTCCAAGTGGCAAGATCCCAGGTTTTGGCTGCGCAGAATCAATTATCACAGGCACAACAAGCATTGGCGGCAGCTCAAGCATCAATGGATGCAGGCATTCAACAAGTTGCCACAGCTCGTCAGCAAGTCGCTACTACTCAAACAGACGTTGATAGAGCTCAAGTTGAGGTGAATGCCGCAAAAAGAGAACTCAAACGTGCCGAAGAGCTTCTAGAAAACAACGTCATCTCCAAATCAGAATATGACCAAGCGAGAGACCGGCTCGCCACGGCTGAAGCTTCCCTGCGAAATGCCGAGGCGCGCTTGAGAGCACAACAAATAGCCGTCAATGAAGCAGAGGCCCGCGTCAAAGAGCTCAAAGCCAGAGTGGCTCAACAAGAGATCGCTGTTCGAGACGCCAAGAGAGCAGTTGAAACCGCAAATCTAAACGCTGAATCAAGCCAAAAAAGAGCAGAGCAACAAGCGGCGGTTTTCCAAAGCCAGAAAAGCCAGAGAGACAAAACCCTACAACTTGCACCCATAAATGGCATAATCGCAGACATTCCGTCTAAGGTAGGGACTTTCGCAGTGGCAGGACTTTCAACAACTCCTTTGCTCACCATTGCTGACATGTCAACCATCAATGTTGAGGTTAAAGTTAGTGAGACTGAGATAGATAAAGTCGAGGTTGGGCAACAAGCAAAAATCAAGGTTGATGCATTTCCTGATAAAGAAATCCTCGGAGAGGTAACCCAAAAAACTCCATTGGCCATCGGTAAATCACAAACAAGTGGAGGCCTGTCCACAAACATCAATGTCCAAGAATCGAAAGAATTCCGAGTAGTAATACAATTGAAAAACATCCCAGATGATATCAAGGATGGATTACGTCCTGGAATGAACGCAACAGCCACGATAACTACTAAAATTGTTGAGAATGTACTGGCCGTTCCCATTCAAGCAATTGTGGAAAAACAACCTGAGAAATCCCCAACTCCACAGGCAAACTCTACAGACGAGCAACAAAAACCACCTAAGGGAGTATTCGTGGTTGAAAATGGCAAGAGCAAATTCGTCGAGGTGGCTACAGGCATATCAAGTGATACTGAGATCGAAGTTACATCAGGACTCGCCGAGGGACAAGAGATAATAATCGGGCCAAATCGTGTTCTGAGAACTCTCAAAGATGGGGACATAGTCAAAATTAAAAAGGAGTCTGAAAACTAAAAGGTCCAGCAATGTTTGACAAAGTGATGAAAAACGAAACTTTGATACGAATGGAGGATATCTGGAAAACCTATCAAATGGGGGCTGAAGAAGTTCACGCTCTTCGTGGAATATCCCTACAAGTTAAAAAAGGAGAGTATGTCGCCATCGTAGGCCCCTCTGGTTCTGGTAAATCTACGCTGATGAATATAATTGGATGCCTGGACACACCCACAAAAGGCAACTATTGGTTAAATGGACAACTGGTCTCAGAGATGAACGACGATCAATTGGCTCGTATCAGAAACAAAGAAATAGGATTCGTTTTCCAGACTTTTAATCTACTCCCACGTGCCACAGCATTACAGAATGTTGAACTACCATTGATCTATGCAGGCATTCCAGCTCAACAACGCTATGAATTAGCCTGCAAAGCATTAGAGGCAGTAGAACTATCCGATAGAGCCGGCCACAAGCCTAATGAACTCTCAGGTGGGCAACGCCAAAGAGTCGCAATAGCCAGAGCTTTGGTTAACAATCCCTCTATTCTACTAGCCGATGAACCAACCGGCGCTCTCGATTCTAAAACGAGCATAGAGATAATGCTTCTTTTCGAAAAACTCCACGAGAAAGGAAACACAATTATCATCGTAACCCACGAACGTGATATAGCTGCAAGAGCTCATAGAATTATCACGATTCGGGACGGCATGATTGAAAGTGATTTACTTAACCACAACCCAGTCAAATCCTAAATTCTGAAGAGAAAATCAGAGCATTACGCGGGATGATTAGTATTTAATTTGTAGATGACAAAGAATAGCGAAGGCTGAATATTTATTCTCTTGATTGTTTCTCTGCTTGGGAGATAGCGTTTTGCAGAAAGAATTCAAGCCCTTCAAGTTCGAATCCAAGTTCTTGAGAAAGACGTTTTAATACGGTTGCGCTTTCACTATCGAGAAAATCAATATCCGCCAGATCCAGGGTGATATCTCTTTGCAGCCCTTCTCGCATCTCCATGGCTATCTTCTCTAACAAAACAGCATCATCCAATGTAAGAGAGCCCTCGACTCTCAATATCATCTTGCCTCTTTCTAAATCCTCAACCTGAGTTATCTTAGTCGGCATTTTTCTTAAGCTCAAGATACGGAAGTGTATTGGTTATTGTTTCATTAAATTCTCAAGAAAATTCAGAAGGCCTAGGGTAAAAAAACGTTGCTTTTTCACAAGACAATTACTAGTAATTTTTACTAGTAATTTTGGATTTTCCCGTTCAATATAAAATAATTTAAACACGCCATA
>CAZALE010000001.1:383386-417550 GCA_964486055.1 uncultured Blastocatellaceae bacterium | reverse complement strand
TTACTAGTAATTTTGGATTTTCCCGTTCAATATAAAATAATTTAAACACGCCATAGCAAAAAATTTGAATGATAAATTTGCTCATGAAAGTCGTTAACGCCCAGTGTCCTCCACAGAATGTGGATTTTTTGCTTTATTTTTTGCGCACCACAAATTGGTCTAGCTTAGTAAGCATAGGAAATAAAAAGGGCAGGTTTCTCAACCTACCCCTTTTCTCTCTAACCTTGCTTTTGGCCCATCAAAGGAAGAGAGATTTACGGCTAGAAGCCTTAATTGCTTTTACGCAAATCTTGCTTTGGTAGTTCCTGAAATCCATTGGGAAATTTATTACGTATTCGTTCTCGCAATCTATTTTTGAATTCTGATTGCATCTGTTCCATCTTTGCTCTTTGTTCTGGAGTTAAAACGGCAAAAATGGAAGCTTTCGTTCTCTGAAACTCAATTGTGAGTTGCTTATCAATTTCAGCCTTCCTTGTTGCTAACTCCGAAACTCTAGCCTCATCAAACACCCCATCTTTACCGAGATCTTTCATCTGAAGATGGATTTGTCTTTTCTCTTGCATCAGAGGACGTACCCTCTCACGTTGCGATTGCAGAATTTCTCTGATTCTGCTCTTTTGCTCATCGGTCAATTCTAACTTTTGAGCTATTTTCTCAGCAAGGAATTTTCCCTTGAAGGGCCGTGCTTCGGTATCTGACCTTTGTGCAAAAGCAAAGGTAAGACATAAGAGTAATAAAACCAGCGACGAAGATGCATATAAAATCTTTCTCATAAAAATCCTCCTTATTTAATCTACTTATGAGTTTTACGGCTTTCGCCGTATCCAATCTTTAAGACAGAAAAAGGGAACTAATGGACGAAAAAGTTTTAAATCCAAGGTTAAAATCACCCTGGGATAAGTAGGAATCCAGCTTTAGTCGCTGTACCTCAGAATCGGAGCTTTTACGCAATCTTATCTTAAGTTCTTAGGATTGTCTGGAACGTCTAGCATCTATGAACGACTTAATAGCCAAGATTACGAATATTAAGCAAATTAAAGTCATCGAGATCAGCATCGCAGCCGCAAAATTAAGTGTGAACTGATTGATAGTGGAGATGATACGAAATAATGGCACTAAAAATCCGATAAATGCCACGACAACCGCTATGTGCATCAGCGTTTTACGTAACTCATCTTTTTTCTGAGCAAAAAATCCCAAGGCCAATAGGACTACTCCAAAAATTAGTGGAATGAGCGCTGTCAAACTTGCATTTCCCATTGCCAAACCATATCCATAGCCGACAAAAGCAACCAAAATCAAGAGCAAACCACATACTATCGCAGCTTTGGTCATAATTTTCCTCCTGCCAGGGGGTGTAAAAAAATTCTATCACTGTTTTTGCGTATACAAAAGCCGAGAGTTAATCAACCCTCGGCTTTTCATGAGTTTACCCTATGCTGCCCTAGTTTTTATCTTACCGTATCGCTAGCAACGCGTCCATTCACGATTGTCCCGATGCAATGTGTGGTATATTCGAATGGATCGCCATCATAGAGAGCTAGGTCACCATCTTTTCCGACTTCGATTGATCCTACGCGATCCGCAATTCCTAAAATTCGTGCGGCATCAATTGTGATGGTTGCAAGGGCATCACGCTGTGAAAGCCCATTAGCAGCTGCGATAGCAGCTTCGAACAATACCACGCGGGTCTTCGGCACGTATGTTTCATAACCGCTTTGTAGAGCTACCAATATACCAGCAGCTTTTAATTTTGCAGCAGTCTCCATCGAGAGATTCTCAGCGTCTCCACCTGCTCTATACATCGTCGGATGAATTATAACCGGTACGCCTGCCTGCTTAATTTCATTTATCAGTAGGTATGACTCACTTGCTCCATCAAGTATTATCCTGATGTTAAATTCCTTAGCGATTCTTAGTGCAGTCATTATGTCATGAGCTTTGTGAGCAGTCACTAATAACGGGATTTCTCTCCTAAGAACTTTCTGCCACATTTCTTGACGAATATCTTTTGGAGAATCTGGCTTGCTCCCATAAGACTGAGCCTTTACTAACTCGGATCGAATCATGGCAGCCTCTTTAGCTCTAGTTCCGGGTGATCGTCCTTGTTGAGCTAATGCGGCTTCGCCAAGAGTCACAGCGATCATCGCAGTTGGCACCAAAGTAACTTCGTCGATGGTGCGACCAAAGGTTTTGGCTATCATCGTTTGACCAGAGACCAGGGCGGCGGGAGCATGACCAGTATGAACCGTTGTAACACCATATTGTCTGACCCATTCGATAAGCTTTTCCTCTGGATTATAAGCATCGATCGCACGCAACTCAGGCTGGATTGGACCAGATTGATCAACTTGCATCTGATCATGTGGCTGATTCAGATAACCCGATAATCCTATGACTGAATGGGCGTCTATCAAGCCAGGAGTCACGACTTTTGCAGATATCACTTTGTAATCTGCGGGTATTTTTATCTGTGACGCAGGGCCGACGGCCTCGATCTTACCGCTGGAGTTTATTAAGACAACCCCATTGATAATATTCTCACCAGCCATTGTCCAAATTGTTTCGCCTTTTACAGCAATTTGGGCATTTGCATGTATGAAAAATAAAAATAGAAGACAAAAAACCAAGCAAACTCTTTTCATTTCAGCTCACCTCCTAACTCTTCGAAGCAATCTATATGAATGTGACGATCATTGGAAGCACCGTAACCACCGACAGCTATGAGATAATCTTTAGGATCACTGCGATCAAAAACCTTTTTACCCTCTACCCATGTCTGAAGGATTTTAGTATAGACACTCAGCGGATCACCAGATAACACAATAAAATCAGCGTCTTTTCCGGGCTCAAGCGAGCCAACTCGTTTGTCTAGATCAAGCATTATAGCGCCTGCCATGGTCATTGCATATAATGCCTTTTCACGAGACATGCCATTACGAACGGCTAAAGCAGCTGAGCGAAGAAAGAGTCTTGAGTCTGTAATGTAATCGTCTGTGTGAAAACCGACTAATGCGCCGACTCTTTCTAGTGCTGCACCATTGCCCATTGAAATATCCATGGTCTCTAACTTACCACCAGGAGAGTCTATCACAATTATTGACGACGGCACCTTGGCCTTAGCGATTTCATCAGCAACTTTCCAAGCTTCAGATACATGGTGCAATACAACCCTAAAACCAAACTCTTTTTGTAGACGAAGCACCGTCATTATGTCATCATGTCGATGCGTGTGGAAATGAACAACTCGCTTTCCCTCCAATACCTCAACCAACGCTTCCATCATCAAATCACGAGGAGGTAATTTGGACTTATCATCTCCTGCTTTGCGAATCTTTTCGCGATATTCTTGCGCTTTTATCAATTGTTCCCTGACGAGTGCAGCAGACTTTGCACGGGTGCCAGGAAAATTTCCTCCTCCAGACCTTAATGAATTAGTGCCATTGGCAAATTTCATTCCGCCGGCAATTCGGCCATCTTCAGTGTAAAGTAACAGATCTTCGATCTTATTTGCTCCGGATCGAAGTTTTAAATAAAGTGTCTGGCCGCTATTTAGATGTCCAGAACCCGGCATTACGTTAACAGTAGTAATGCCACCAGCCTGCGCACGCCTTATACTAGACGCTCTGACATTTATAGAATCCAAAACTCTAACATCTGGCTGAATTGGACCTGAGCCATCGCCACCAGAGACTTCACCGATGTGACTATGGGTATCAACAAGTCCTGGCATGATTACTTTACCATTCACATCAAAAATCGTGGCATCTTTAGGAATATTGACAGCTCCGATAGCACCAACCGCTAGGATTTTTCCGCCTTGAATCAAAAGAACACCTTTTTCTATCGGCTGGCCAACTATCGGAATAATTCTGGCGTTTATGAACGCTGTTGGTTTGTCTTGTCCGAAGGCAGGCAATGCGAACAGACAAAAAAGTATAAGCTTCTTCATCTCTCTTCCCCCAATGTTGTGATTTAAAGAACTTAGATTGAAGTACGATAACACTGCAATTATGTTTCATCTCAGCCGATTTTCATAATCGAGATAAACGAAATGGTTAAATTCTAGCCGATATGGCATAGAAACCTTTCAAGAAATCTACCGTGTTAGATAGCAATGCTCTGTTGCTATCAAATTGAAAAAAGCGAGCTTAACTTGAGATCTTTGACTTGTGGCACAGAACTTGTTTTCGCTGTAAGATGAAATTTCTAAGCATTAAAAATTTTGAAATCCAAGGAGGAAAACTTATGAAAAAGCTAAATGTTCTGATTCTGGGTTTATTTCTGATGCTTGCTTGTTTAACAAATAATTCGTACAGCCAGAGCAGCATTGAGAGGAAGCATCCGGGATTACTAACAAATATTGCAATAGTAGGAGGTAGTACCGCAGCAGGTGCTCTCATTGGAGGCAAGAAAGGGGCAATGATAGGAGCTGGAGCAGGACTAGTTTACGCGTCCAGTCGAAAAGGCACCAAACGACGGGCATATAACAGCAACTATAGACGGATTGCCAAAATAGCAGGTGGCACTTTGGTTGGCGCAGGTCTGGGGGGTTACATGGGAGGAAAGAAAGGAATGGTGATTGGCAGTCTGATAGGCGCTGGGGCCACTTATCTATACACAAAAAATGGACATCGCTACTACAGAGCTAGAAATGGTAAGATCTACGCTGTCCCAAATTGGTAATTCCCTCAGGTAGGCAAACCTTGAATTAAAGCAACAGAATTATACCTCATGAGAAAGCGGTCGGAATACCGACCGCTTTCTCGTTTCATCCTAGCAGGTAAAATCAAACAAATTAACAAACACCATATGCCCAACGTCAAAATAGTTGCCGAGCTCTGACTCTCCTTTACTCTCATTGAGATTTTTTTATCTGAACCGATATAAATTCCCTCTGCGCTGGAAACTCAATGATAAATTTTGTGCCCTTGCCACTTTGTGATTGCACCTCGATATTTCCGCCATGAGCAGTAATGATACCGTAACAAACAGCCAAGCCTAAACCTGTCCCTCTTCCGGATGGTTTTGTAGTAAAAAAAGGATCAAAAACTCGCTTTAAGTTTTCTTTGCTTATTCCGATACCGCTGTCCTCGATTTCTACCATGACACTGTCTTCTTGTTTGTAAGTCTTTATCTTAAGTGTCCCACCATCTGGCATGGCATCGCGTGCGTTTAAAAGAATGTTCAAAAATACCTGCTGAAGTTGATTAGCATCCCCATAAACCTTCGGAAGCTCTTCACCTAATTCTTTGATAAGTTGCAACCTCTGAAAACCCTTATCGAAACTTACCAAACGAAGTGTTGCCTCGAGTACCGCATTTATGTTCAAAGGAGTTTTGGAGGGAGGACGAACTCTGGCAAACTCCATCATGTCCGATGTTACCTGCTTTATACGCATTATCTGAGATAAAATCAGCTTCAACTTCTCTTTAGTTTCAAAATCTAAGCTCTCTTTTTTCTGGATCATCTGAATTAGCGATGAAATGGAGGCTAATGGATTATTGATCTCATGAGCTATACCTGCGGTAAGTGTTCCCATTGCAGCAAGCTTCTCCGTCTGTATTAACTGATCATTCAATTGTTGTAATCTCCTTATATCATCAGCCATTTTTCTACTCATTTGATTAAAGGCGTCAGCTAAGACACCAATTTCATCGTTAGTTCGACGAATTTCTACCGTCGTTCCATATTCACCATTTATAACTTGCATCGCAGCCAAGGTGATTTTTTCCAGAGGTCTAGAAATCACGCGAATTATCAACAAAACGATAATAAGGTTCGGCAATAAGGCTGACACAACGCTAAATACGAGATATTTCTCCCAATCCTTGATCGTTGCATGCTCCCCAAATGTCCACCACACGATGGGTATCTGAAATATCACAAAACTTGTTATCGCTAAACTAGCTACTATCAAGGCAATTTTGTAGGTAACAGGGAATAGCTTGAACTGATCTAAAGCAGTCTGTAGCGAAAATAAGTCAAAATTGGATATTGCATAAGCACATATCAAAACCCCTGGTAAAACAAAAAGTGATGACATAGGTAAAAGCGCATAGTTTCCGAAAAAAGGCAAAATTACGTTTGCAATTGTCTTAAGAATAACAGTTATGCCTATTGCCCAAAGAACGGCACCGAGCTGTCGACCCTCTTGACTGCCGCGATAACGAAAGTATTTTTTGAGCAAAATAAAAGCTCCATAGCCAAAGAGAGCGTAGATATATAAGACAAACACATAAGTTACAACAGTTAAGTTGATTCTGAGCTCATCATCGTAAAAAGTGATATATTTCCATAAAAACCCAAGGAAAGCGGCAGGGATTAAAATCAGACCTGGCGAGAACAAAATGGCAGCCTTTTTTCTGGGAGTTCGCAAATTTTCTGGGAAAACCCATGCAAATATGACAAGAGCATATTGCATAAGTAAAGCTAAAACGAAACTTAGCGCAGCCCATATGTTTGGAAAACTCTGAAATTCCTCGAAATTCCAAAAGGCTAAGTCTTTTATGGTCCAAAGTCCCAATAATGCTATAAAGCTGCTGAAGGTTTGGTGAGCTCTATTTCTCGGATTCTCCACGAATATATAAAATCCTAATATCACTAGCAAAAAAAGTGTAAACAAATGTAGTAACACCATCATAAGCCCATCTTAATCCAATTTTTGATAATTTTAGAGTGTGATCGACAACCAAAAATGGTGGGCTTAGAGATATGAACTATCGTTGGAAAATAAACCGATATAAAAGTTACTGAACACGCAAAGCTTTACCTGAAGCCGATGAAAAATAATACTAGGCAAGACTTAAAACTATTTGAATGAGCTGAATGTAGTTTCCAAAATATAGCATTTGCTTATTTTTAAGTGCCATCGAGCTAGCTTTTGGTAAAAGATTCGAGTATTAAAAACATAGAATTGCGCTATTTTCTAGTTCGGCTGTCCCTACTAACGTATTTACGAATTAAACTTAGTACCCGATTTTGTAGTGAGCTGACGGAGACTATCTGGGATCACTCTAAAGTTTCACCACACAACCCAATTCGTTAGATTTCCTAGCAGCATCGAGAGCCAACTGAACCTTATAGCCATCTTCAAAAGTAGCAGCATGATGAAGCGTCGTCTGATCTTCACGTAAAGTGCGAATTAACTCTTTTGCAAATGCGAGAAATGCAGTTCCCCAACCAGTGTTCTTGACTCCTTCCAACTCCTCATTTGGTTCTACTGCCACTCTCGACCATTCTTCTCGATCTGGTTTACCTATAAACAACTCTCCGTTGAATTCAATCCTCAAAGATCCCTTCGAACCAAATATCTCCATTCGATTCTGATACACAGGATATTCAACCATTGAAGCAGAAATGTTCGCAGTAGCATCTTCGACAAAATCGGAATCCGACAATCTCAGCAACAGATTTGCTTCATCATCACTAGTAACCTGATGTAAAACACCATCCTTATCTCTTCTCTGTTTTATGTGAGTTTGAAGCTGACAAAATACAGTTGATATATCCGTGCCAGCGAGCCAATGTATTGAATCGAATATGTGTGAAACAATGGCTCCCAATACACCGCCACCTCGAGTGGCATCATACCACCAATTCCATGGCAATTCAGGATTGCCACGATGAGGTGCGCGAAAATCATATCGTATGTGACGAATCTTACCTATTTCATCAGCTCGAATCATCTCGTAGGCTTTTTTTCTTCCATTTAGAAATCGAAGCTCGTGATCGATCAGGCAAAGTAGACTTTTATTCTTTTTGGATAGCTCGAGCATTTCAAAGGCTTCTTGGGAGTTCATTGCCATTGGCTTTTCGCACAAGACATGTTTTCCCTGCTCGATGGCAAACACAGTCATCTCTTTGTGAAATACTGGCGGCGTTGTGATGCAAACTAAGTCCACCTCTTCGTGGCTGACTGTTTCTCGCCAGTTATCTGTAAAATGTTTTATTCTGAACTCTTCAGCTGTTTGCTCAGCTTTTTGAATAGTAGCGCTCGCTACGGATACAATCTCTGCACCTTCTACTTTCAAGAAAGATGGAATCTGAATGCTTCTGGCAAAACCAGTTCCTATAACGCCAATGCGTACTTTTTGCATATTTAACCAATTAGATCTAGAAGATGGCCCATCTGCGTTTTCTTCACACGTAAGTAATTGAGAGCGTGCTTTGGCGGATTATATGGCATCTTTATCCGCTCGACTATCTCCAATCCCCCCTCACGCATTGCCTGTATCTTTTGCGGATTATTCGAAATAACTTTAACTTTTTTTACTCCCAAATCTTTTATAATCTCCACGCACTGATCATATCTTCGCAAGTCAGGCTCAAATCCAAGCATCAAATTAGCCTCGACTGTATCAGCTCCTTGATCCTGCAGGGAGTAAGCTCGAATTTTATTTATGATTCCTATTCCTCTGCCCTCTTGTAGTTGATACACTATCACTCCTCTGCCTTCTTTCTCAATAGTTTCAAGCGCCCAACGTAATTGAATACCACAATCACACTTAAGAGAATGAAAAACATCACCAGTCAAACACTGGGAGTGTATTCTAACAGGTACTGCAACATCAGACCCTAGATCGCCTTTAAAAAGGACGACAAATTCCTCCTCGCTACTTAATGATCTGTAGCCCGCAATTTTAAAGTCACCAAATTCAGTGGGTAAATTAGCTTCCGCTACCTTTTCAACCGTCCTCACATCTAGTCCTAATTCTTTATGACCATTATCTAAAGCATGTTCTTGTATCATAATTATTTTCCTTCCCTTGCTCGTTCATTTAAGTCCTGCAATTATTCTAATGCTTAAAGGCTCATAAAATCAATTCACCATCTTATTAAAGATGCTTGAATACCTTGAATGATAGCCAACAAAAACAGCCATTCGTTGTTTTCAATCAGATAAATTTCAATAGAAAAAATCCACCTGACTGCTGATAAACTCAGTAACTTACGAATCGGGGAGACGGAGCTTGAACGCCCAAAAGACTTGTGGAAGGACGAAAGTCGAAAACTCTTACTTTTCAGGTTATGCCTCTAGTCGAGTGTACAAAAGTATGCAGATGAGGAATCGAAAGATTCATAATTCAAATAGGCGTTTTAGGCTTTCGGTATAAGGCGGCCTAGCTACTCCGCGCTCGGTAATTATTGCCGATATGTAATCATTTGGTGTGACGTCAAAGGCTGGATTTGCAATGTTTACACCTTCTGGAGCAATTTGTATGTCTTTTATATGTGTTATCTCTCGACTGTTTCTCTCCTCAATCGGTATATGATCTCCCGTGGGGCAATTCATATCAATAGTCGACAGAGGAGCAGCTACATAAAATGGGATTTTATTTTCTCTAGCAAGCACTGCCACCGTGTAAGTTCCTATTTTATTAGCAGTATCTCCGTTAGCAGCAATTCTGTCGGCGCCCACAACCACTGCCTGAACTCTTCCAGTCCGCATCATGTATCCAGCCATGTTATCAGTTATTAATGTGACAGGTATGTCATCTTTGACCAACTCCCATGCGGTCAGTCTGGCACCCTGTAGATATGGTCTGGTTTCGTCCGCGATAACAGCAACAGACTTTCCTTGCTTTTTCGCTCCTCTGATAACTCCTAAGGCTGTTCCCCAAACTCCCCCTGTAGCTAAGGCTCCCGCATTACAGTGAGTCAGGACAGTCGCGCCGTCAGAGATTAGATCGCCACCATGCTCTGCTATCTTCTCCTGTGCTTTTATATCCTCATCGTGAATTCTCTTGGCCTCTTCGATTAGAATGCTCTTAAGCTCGCTTACCGATTTTCCCTCTGATTTTGATTTTTGAAATACCACCCGCATCCTCTCGATTGCCCAAAACAGATTAACAGCAGTCGGGCGAGTCTGTCTTAAAACATCAGCTACATACTCAAATTCATCTTCCATGTCCAAAACGCTGGTGCCTACGAAATTTTTCATACCTAATGCTAGCCCATATGCTGCGGATATTCCGATGGCAGGAGCACCTCTGACAACCATATCCCTTATAGCAGACGCTACTTCATCATAAGAGCGCAGCAAAAGCCATCTCTCTTCAGTTGGTAACAATCGTTGATCTAACATTAAGACTCCTTCATCCGTCCATTTCACAGGTATTATCATATGCACCTATTCATCGTAAAAGTGAGTTTTAGCCTCGAATTGAAATAATATCGTATCGCTCACGATCAAAGCAAAGCGCGTTCTCCATCGGGTTTAAAGAATTAAAGCAAAAAAATTGTATAAAGGAAAGGATTTTTCAGACTATCGACAAATGTTTGAAATTATTGAGTAACTAATCTCAATCTGCCATCAGGGAGCCTTACGACCATCACGGCTGGTTCATATAGACTAAGTGGTTTTGACTCTTGCTGAGTCAACCTTGCAGCTTCTTCAGCTGAAATTCTTCGTAGGTTTTTCGGCCGATAATTTGGGTCTTGAATCGTCCGGTATCTCATCAATATTCGACGAACATACTCCATCGTTTCAGAATATGGCGGAATTTGCCATCCATACTTCATAACAGCGCCCTCGCCTGCATTATAACCTGCCAGAGCGAGGCTTAAATCTTGATTAAATGTATCAAGCAACCAACGCATGTATTTTACGCCGCCCTCAATGTTTTGCCTCGGATCAAAAATGTTAGTAACTCCAAATCTACGCGCAGTCGCAGGCATTAATTGCATCAATCCGCTGGCTCCCTTAGGAGAGACGGCACGGCGATTAAATGAAGATTCCTGATGCATCTGAGCATAGATTAACAATGGATCGATGCCATACTTTAGGCTAAATTCAACTATATAAGCATCTATTGTCTGATCACCCGTCGTAAAACCACGCAGAGATCTGTTTACACTCATTCGTGTATTAACTAAGTTAGCAATAGAATCTCTAGTGCCGTTAATATCAGCACTACGCTTATTCACAGCAGTTTTCCTGAGTAATTTTCCCTTTTTATCTTTCGTTACTGGCTTTGGTGGCAGATAGATTTTTACACCAGTAATGGAAGCATCGAAGTTATCAAAAACTCTCTCTCTCGTTTGAGCACCTGTCACCGAGATAAATGTAAGTGGTGCTAAGATCATCAAAATCAATTTTTTCATAGTTTCTATGCGTAGTTCATGAAAATCTTAATAGCTACATCCTAGAGATCACATCAGAAATCTGTTTAAGTCCGCTTTGCTTTTCCATCTCCTCCTTGGCCATTGAAACAGTGTCTTGAATTCCAGCCAGCCGCAGTCTGAATTCGTCTGGATTAGTACAACCGCGCAGAGCTTCGTCGAGTTGGATAAAGCCGGATTGATATAGGTAAAAGAGTGATTGATCAAAGGTTTGCATGCCGTATTGCGAAGTTCCAGCTGCTATGGCATCTCTTATTTGCGCAGTTTTCTCTTCATTTAGTATGTAATCTCTAATCAACGGTGTAGAGATTAGCACTTCGACCGCAGGAACTCTTCCGTTGCCATTGGCTTCCTTCATCAATCTTTGCGAGATGACAGCCTTTAACAGGGACGCAATCTGAATTCTAATCGACTTCTGCTGAAAGGGTGGAAATACGGAGATAATTCTGGAAATAGTCTCGGCTGCATCAAGTGTATGCAGGGTCGAAAGAACTAAATGTCCTGTTTCAGCAGCAATCAAGGCAGTCTCAATGGTCTCAAGATCACGCATTTCTCCTACTAAAATCACATCAGGATCTTGACGAAGCGAACTTCTCATTGCCTCTGCAAAGGAACGCGCATCGACGTCGATTTCACGTTGAGTTATGAAGGATTTCTTATCTTTGTGAATGAATTCGATTGGGTCTTCTATCGTGATTATGTGGCAGTTCCTTGTCTGATTTATGTAATCGACCATCGCTGCTAA
Organism: uncultured Blastocatellaceae bacterium; assembly: GCA_964486055.1. Lineage (GTDB taxonomy): Bacteria > Acidobacteriota > Blastocatellia > Pyrinomonadales > Pyrinomonadaceae > J014. Next base: position 405,681 of record CAZALE010000001.1, on the reverse strand, counting down.
GGTAGTTGACTTGCCACTACCAGTAGTTCCAGTCACCAATATTAAGCCTCTTTGCTCTTCGGAAATCTTATTTAAGATTGGAGGAAGTCTCAATTCTGCAAAACCACGGATCCTTTCAGGAATCACTCTCGCAACTATAGCCACCGATCCTCTCTGTTGAAAAATATTCACTCGAAACCTTCCTAACTCAGGAACGCTATAACCGATATCTACCTCATATGCATCCATGAAGCGCTGTTTTTGGCGATTAGACATCATGGAAAGCGCCATTTCCAACATCTCATTGGTCTCAAGGCGTGTTACTCCTGTCATGGGACGCAACTCACCATTTACACGAATCACGGGATAACTACCCGCCCTTAAATGCAAATCTGAGGCGCCGAAGTTTACTGCTATTCTCAATAATTCATCTATTTTGCTTGACATAAAATTCCTTGGATTAACGGACTGGCAGCTATCAAGTCGCTTTCAAAATTTTAACGTTGAAAAAGATTGTTAGTCAATATTTTTATTAAAAATTTTAAACGAAGTATAACCTAGTAGATGGCAAAACTCTCACCTGAGCAGGATTAAACTTTAGGGAGATAAAATGAACGAGAAAGAAGTAAAAGGGTATTCAGACTAAGAAATCAATGAGAGGAAAAAAGACACTAGATCCAAGGAATTTACAAAAGTAAACATGAATTATAACTACTCGAATGTTTTTCTGATAAGCAGCGGAAATTGCTAGATGGAAACTGAAGTTTAAATAGTCACTGCTTGTGCTGATATCAGCTACAATGATATTTGATGGTCCCAAAGATTCAGTTAATTTAGATTGTGTTTTAGTCGTCTCTTCCTTTTTTATCTTTCCGCTGACTCTTTTCAGAAGGCTCATTTTTCTTGATTGGAGGTGGCTCTGTGCTCAATGGTTTATCGATCGGCTTTAAGATTTCTATTTTTCTTTTATCAGGTTCATTTTTTCTTTCATCGCTCTTATCTTCTGTATTTCGAGTAGGACGATTTTCAGTTGGGTCTAAAGTGACTGTGTTGGAGTCAGGTAAAATCTTGCCTTCGTCGAGTAAGTCACCAGTTTTTGAATGCTTTGAATCAGTTTCGAGACTTGCTGCTTCCTCTTGAGCTTTTTCAAGTCTCTCGAGCGCTTCGCGCTTACGTAACTCAACCAATGCTCTAATTTCTGGTGGCATCGGTGGCGGCGGCGGAAAACTTTCTTTTTCCTTATCTTTCATGAATGGGATCATGAAAGCATTGAAAAATGGTACTGCTCCTGCCCCTCCTGTCATGCCCTTTCCTAAAGATACCTTTTTCTGGGGATTGCCCATCCATACGCCTGTCACATAAGTCGGAGTGTAGCCAATAAACCAAACATCCGTATGATCATTTACAGTTCCGGTCTTCCCGGCTAAGGGATGTCCGCCAGCATTCGCATTTGGAGCCGTACCCCCAGGTTTTACGACATCTTGCATCATATCAACCATCGTCAGTGCTACATATTCACTTGTAACCCTCGATGTAGTCTTTTGCCATTCCTCTAGGACCTTCCCGTCCCTATCTAAAACTTTTCTGATCAAGTGCGGTTCAACTCTCACACCTCGATTTGGGAAAGCAGAATAGGCAGAAACCATCTCTATCAATGGTACTTCCGTAGCTCCTAAAGCTGATGGAAGATAGGGGGCCATTGGGTTCGTTATTCCAAATCGCCTTACTATCTGAGCTGCCGCTTGAATGCCTACTTGTTCCAGCAAGTGAACAGCGGCGATATTGTAGGACTTCGCTAAGGCTACTCGCATCGGTACATTTGGATGACTCAAAGATCCGTCATAATTTTTTGGTTGCCAATCTCCTCGCTTTATGGGAGCTCCACTGACTAACATATCAGGAGTCATTCCCCACTCTAAAGCGGCAGTATATATGAATGGCTTGAACGCTGATCCAGTTTGCCTCATCCCTTGAGTCGCATTGTTAAACTTGTTCGTAGCAAAGTCATATCCACCTACCATCGCCACTATTTCACCAGTCTTGGCATTTAAACAAACTAAGGCAGCCTGCACTTCTGGCACTTGTGATAATGTTACCTTCAACCTTTTCTCAGCTGGATCTACCTCTTTGATCTCAAATTCAGCTAAGTATCCAGGTTTAAGCTCATCCTTGGGCTTCTTCTTACATCTGCCCATGTCTTTTTCAGTCACTACAGCAGTGTATCTACCAAACCGGACTACTGCCTCATCCTTTTGATTATCAACGCTAATCACTAAGCCTTTAATAAACTCTCCTTTTTCATAATCATCCCCATACCAATCCGGATGTTTATAAGCCTGTAACCTGCGTTGAATCTCTTTCGGATCAGTGATTGGATTATTATTTTCGTCAACTAAAATGTTTTGATACTCAGATCTCCATGGTCTGGTACTATCATACCTTCTTAAACCTTCACGTATGGCTTTTGTCGCTAATTTCTGGGCTTCTACATTTATGGTGGAGTAAACCTTCAACCCGCCCTGCGCGACTCTGGTCGTGTATTTTTCCTCTAGGTATTTTCTTATTTCTTCAACCGGATAGTCCCAGGCAGTTGATTTTGGGACATCGCGATAATAAGCCGAATCTGCTAGTTTTATCGGTTTAGCCTTTGCTGCCTCTATCACTTGTGGACTGTATTTTTCCGGAAAAAACCTGCCCATTTGATCGAGTACAATGTTTCTTCTCTCCAATGCTTTATTCATGTTTCGCGTCGGAGAGTATTCAGGAGATTTCGGTAGCGCAGCTAATAGGGCGGCTTCCTCCAGCGTAACGTCTTTTAAGTGTTTACCGAAGTAAGTTCTGGCTCCTGCTTCAAAACCATAAGAGCCAGCCCCCAGAAAAACATAATTTACATACATCTCTAAGATCTGTCGTTTCGTGTAAAAACGCTCAATTTGTAATGCCATCAACCATTCGGTGACTTTACGCGAGATTGTCTGTTCACGAGAGAGGAACAAGTTCTTAGCAAGTTGTTGTGTAATCGTAGATGCTCCCTCAACCCTACCAGTAGTTATGTTTTTAAACGCCGCCCCTATGATCCTGTACGGATCAATGCCAATGTGATCGTAGAAACGCACATCCTCAATAGCCAAAAGCGCATCCTCGACTACAGGTGGGATATCTTTTTCCTTTATGGGTATGCGTTTTTCTAGTGCAAATTCTGCCAGTACTGTCTCGCCGTCATCCGCATAGATCACTGTAACCTCAGGGGGTCTATAAGTTGCAAGAGCAGAAACTTCGGTAACAATGCTGGAATTATTCATTTGGTAGGCAAATATGACTCCAGTTAAAATGCCTGCTGATAAAGCAAGTATTAAAGCACAGATGAAATACAAAAATCCTTTGAGTTCGAAACCATTCGCTGCTTTACCAGAAACCTCTTTCACCTTTCCGTTGCTTTTCATTTCGATCTCCCTGCCTAATAGTTTACGAAACGACGCATTCTTACGCTTAATACGAACCCGATGGCTATGAAGGTTGATAGAATCGAAGAAAGCCCCGCACTCATTAATGGTAATGGAACACCAATGACCGGTAAAATTCCAAGCGTCATTCCAATGTTTATAAAAATTTGGAAAGTCATACCGCCAACAAAAGCCATTATAACCAACATTCCTGCTCGGTCTGGAGCAAATTTTGCTCCGATGATGAGCCGAGATAGAAGCAGAGCATAAGCAAGCAACAAAGATACACAGCCTATAAAACCCGTGTTTTCTGCAGTTACAGCGAAGATGAAATCCGTGTGTGGCTCTGGCAAAAATTTCAAGGCACTTTGAGACTTTTCTTTATCACCTTTTATGCCAGTTAATCCTCCTTGGCCGATAGTGATCATTGATTGTAGGGTGTGGTAACCAAATCCTCTCGGATCAGCGTTTTCAGGATCTAACACCACGGTGATCCTCTCAACTTGATATTTCTTTATCTTACCGGTTTTAACCCCGAGGTAAAATGCAGCAGGAGCAAATACCAAAATTGCAATAAGCGATATCACGACCCATCGTATTCTTATAGAAGATAAAAAAAGAACCACTGCCAACAGGGGAAAATATGTGAGTGCCTGCCCTGCATCTGGCTCGAGCAAGATTAAACCGACTGGAACTGCCAGGATGGCTACCCCGACTAACGTTTCTTTTAAAGTCAGAGGTGACAATTGCTTTCGATCACCAAAATATTTAGCCAACATTAAGACAACCGGAATTTTTACGAATTCAGATGGCTGAAACTGACCGATTAACGGAAGGCGCAGCCAAGCTTGCTGGCCATTGACCTTTACACCCAAAGGCGTCAGCACCAATAAGAGCAACAGCAACCCAACGGCATAAAATGCAGGCGCATAATGTATTAAATTTCTGTAGTCAATGAAAGCTACGATGATAGCTACTACGAGGGCTATAAACAATCCTATTATCTGCTTTTGCCAGTAAAGCTCAGTCGGCTGTGCATTATAGATCTGCCAGATACCGAAGCAAACTATGCAAACCGCTAGTCCCAGCAACAACCAGTCAAACTCTCTCAAATTCCTTTTTTCTATAACCGTTATCATTTTTGCTATAACGACTGTGCCGTTTTACCAGTATTTTGCTCGCTACCTAAAATTGACGGATGAAACTTTCTTAAATACGCTTCATAAACTCCTTTTACGGCTGGGGCTGCATGTTGAGCTCCAAAACCAGAGTTTTCAATTATAGCCATCACAGCAATTTCAGGCTTATACGCCGGTGCAAAACTTATAAACCAGGCATGATCTTTAGGTCCTTTTGTACCTAAGGCAGCATTCTGAGCCGTGCCCGTTTTACCTGCAATATCGAATCCAGGAATTTTTATCGCGCTGGCTGTGCCTCCTGCATTCACCACTCCCCATAAACCTTTCAGAACTAGAGCCTCTTGCTCTGGAGCCATACTTATGATTGCAGGTTCCTGAAGTTTGTAACTCAGACCTTCACGAGCTGGAAATTCGCCGACCGGTCCAATGGGTTTAATCTCTTTCATTAAATGAGGCACATACATTTTTCCTTGAACACCGATCGCTGCAATTGCGCGTAACATTGCGATGGGAGTTGCTTCTACGGTATCCTGACCTATTGAGGCATAGACGGTTCTGATGTCACTCCACCTGCCTTCTCTTCTTTCGACATAAGGTTTCCAATACTTAGGTGTCCGGCTGACCTTTTCGTTAGGAAGATCTATCCCTGTCGGTTTATCATACTCAAACTCTTCGACCATTTTGATAATACCATCTACACCTAATTTTAATCCCAAGCGATAGAAGTAGCCATCACAAGATTTTGTTATGGCGTAGTCAAGCGGCGGAACGCCATGATTCCCCATACATCGAGTGAACTTATTCCCAATTGTTATACCGCCACCGCATAAAATCTTTGAATCCTTAACTGTGATGACATTCTGCTGAAGGCCTGCTACGCTTAAAGGAATTTTCCAGGTAGAACCAGGATGATAGCGTCCTTGGATGGCACGATTCAAAAGTGGGCGCTCTGGATTAGTGTAGTATTCGGCTATTTTTTTACGACCCTCTGGTGTGCTGACACCTCTTACGAATACGTTTGGATCGAATGAAGGAGAAGAGGCCATCGCTAGAATTTCACCATTGTTCGGATCCATTGCAATGATGGCACCTCGTTTGGTAACAGATTTAGCAAGTTGCGCCTCCGCAGCAAGCTGTAAATCCAAGTCAATTGTTGTGATCAAATCCTGTCCAGATTGAGGCTCAACTATTTCAAGTTCGGCTTGAATCCTGCCACGACTATCAACTAAGACCTTTTTATATCCTGGCATGCCTCTTAGATATCTATCGTAATATCTTTCAAGCCCTGCCTTTCCTATGATGTCACCTGGTTTTAAGTCAGCATATTCCGGCTTTTCTAGTTCTTTTGGACTTATCTCTCCTACGTAACCTAGAACATGTGCCAGGACCTCCCCATAAGGATAGAATCTTTGCGGACGTAATTCCACTTGCAACTCGGGAAATTCCAGAATATGAGACTCAACCCAAGCTATATCTTCAACTGAGGCGTCTTCCTTTAAAATCATCGTCTCAAAGCCCGGCTGCTTTTTTATCAAATTGAGGCGCTCGATTATGTATTGCCTATCTAATTTTAAACCTCTTGCATAGTCATCAACTCTTTCATAAGGATTTATCGACTTGATTTGCTCAGCAGACAAAGTAACGATATAGCTGGGGCGTGAATCAACTAAAATTCTTCCATACCGATCTAAAATTGCCCCACGAGGAGCCGGGATCGGGATTAATCTAATCCTCTGACTCTCGGCCCTTTCACTGTAATAATCACCTTTGATTATCTGTAGGTAAAACAATCTAGCCCCGAGCAATACTAGTATTAAATACGCAACCCATTGAATAACGCCTATCCTTATCGGTAAGTTTTGTGAGTAATCTATAATTCGCATGACTATCGTCTTGTGTGTAATTTGATGGCTAGATGCCCAGAGTCATCTTACACTCTAATCCCAGAATAAGGCAGGAAAAAGATATTTTCAAACTTTTTTTCCCAATCGAATTGGATTTCTTCTCCGAGGTTGACGGCGAGGCGAAAGTAATTCATTTCTTTTAATCACTTCTCTCATGTTTTCAAGATTTAGATTGTCTAGTATCAAAAAGAAAACAATACCAACGATTGTCGTGGCAAACAGGGTGAGTGAAACGACGTTAAACAGTAATCCGTCTATTTTTTGCCCTAACAAACGATGCATGAGGTAATAAACTGTCTCGTCCACTACAATGGCAGCCATCAGCACCAATATACGAAGCAAGAAATTCTCAACATATACTCTTCTGACCAGCTCAGAGATTAGATAAGCAACTAAGGTTTTGGCAAAACCATTTGAGCCAAGTAATCCACCACTTAACGCATCTACCGCAAGCCCAGCTAAAGTTGCAAAGAATAACGCTCTGATGGTATTGCCCTGTAGAGCTGTGTATACAACTATGATTAATGGCAAGTCTATGTATGCGAGCGGTTCAGATACACTACGGGCAATCCATTGAAAGACTATGGCTACCACGAGCGCTACTGTTAGTTTAGCCTGTCCCAATTCCCTTTGTGTCCTTTCTTTTCGCCATTTTGAAAAATAACGGCGTCAGGAGCTTCATAAAGTAAGACCGCAACTTCTTTGACAGAATTAATGTCAGCTGTCGGCTTTATGAGTATTATCTGAGGAGTAGTGGTAGAACCTTTTGTGACATCTACCACCTCACCTATTTTCAATCCAGGAGGATATATTCCATCCTGGCCGCTTGTATAAACAGATTCTCCAATCTTTACCTCAACCAAGCCTGAAACATATCTCATTTCCAGGAGATCCTTTTTTCCTGTCCCTCTCACCACTCCTAAGGCTCCAGAGCTACCAAGTTCCCCAACTATCGCACCAGCACCTGACTTTTCATCAGTAAGTAGCATAACTTGGGAGGCTAGAGGCGTTACAGTTGTAATCCTGCCTACGAGACCACCACTAGTTATTACAGGCATATTAACTTTTATCCCATCAACACTGCCACGATTTATTATTAGCGAACCAAACCACTTTGATGGATCACGACCTATTACGTTTGCTATTCGTATTTGATATTTGCTACTTTCCTTGAGCTGCAGTAGTCCCTTTAGCCTTGTATTCTCTGAGATCAGCAGCTCGTTTTCCTGAAGTTTCATCTCTAATTCATGCACTTGCCTTTTTAATTGCTCATTTTCACTAATCGCACTTCTCAATTTTAGGTAAGACTCGAAACTTTCTGAGACCTCATTAACCACAAAACTTATAGGCGATTGAACAAATGCTGCGACGACTTGAACCCAGACTCGGAGCAAACGTTGATTCGATTCAGTTCTAGCATCCCAGGCCATTAATATGAAGTTTCCTACTAATAAGACCAGAGTCACCCATGGTGAAATTCGCCAGATTTCCTTTTGGGTTCTTTCTATCATCGGATATCTGCAGCCTGCTCAATCTAAATCAACTTTCGATTACAAGCCTGTTATCAATGAACTTTCGCATCTAACGCGTTTCAACAATTCAAAGTCGGAGAGCATCTTACCAGCGCCCAAAACGACTGAGGATAGAGGATCATCTGCAACCATGACGGGTAGACCAGTTTCTATAGATAATCGCTTATCAAGATTCTTCAACAAAGCACCGCCGCCAGTCAGCACTATTCCTCTCTCAACAATATCGGCCGCTAACTCTGGAGGGGTCCGCTCTAAGGCAACTCTAACAGCGTTTACGATGGTTGAGACACAATCAGATAAAGCTTCTCTTACTTCTTCATCTGTTATAGTTATCGTCTTAGGAATTCCCTCTATTAAATTTCTACCCCTTACCTCCATCGAAAGTGGTTCATCCAAGGGAAATGCTGAGCCTAAGGCAATTTTAATCGCTTCTGCTGTTCTCTCTCCTATTAGAAGATTATACTTGCGCTTTATGTATTGTGTTATCGCCTCGTCCATTTCATTCCCAGCTACTCTGACCGCCCTGGAGTAAACTATACCGGCTAATGAAATTACCGCTATATCGGTAGTCCCACCACCTATATCAACCACCATGCTTCCATGCGGCTCAGTTATTGGAAGCCCTGCCCCTATCGCAGCCGCCATAGCCTCCTCTACAAGATAAACTTCGGAAGCCTTAGCTTTTATTGCTGATTCTTCAACTGCTCGCCTTTCAACCTGGGTAATCTCGGACGGAATACCTATAACGACTCTTGGTCTTACCCATGTCCTACCATTGTGCGCCTTCCGGATAAAGTGTTGAAGCATTTTCTCCGTAACTTCAAAATTCGCTATTACCCCATCCTTCATCGGCCTGATTGCAACTATGTTACCAGGCGTCCTGCCTAACATCTCCTTAGCTTCTCGTCCTACAGCCTCTACCTCGTTTGTGACCTTGTTGATAGCTACGATGGATGGTTCTGAGACCACTATACCCCGCCCTTTCGCATACACTAAGGTGTTAGCAGTGCCGAGATCTATCGCTAAATCGCTGGAAAAAAAACTGAATAAAGATCTGAGTGCCATTTGATTTTTGTTTTCCCCAAAAAGCGCTTTTCTTAAGCTATATCAAATTATTTAGGATATAACGAAACACTATCTTTTTGCTACTCAGAAAGTTAAATTTCGATCAGCTGCATCGAATTCAACTTAAAACAAATGGCTCAATTTTTATTCGACCAAAGTCCAAAAGTATCCATCTGGTGCGATAAAAGAAAAGCTCTTTTCATCAAATTCATTTTTTCTGATTGCCGTAACGCTTCGCGCTTTGCTTTTCTTAACCCTGCGATGATACTCCTCTATGTTCTTAACACGATAAGTGTAGAGAGAATACCCTAAACTTCCAGGTTTACTTCTATCTAACTTTTCCTCTAAGTCGGATTCTGGTGAAAACCAAATGATCTTTAATCTGCCTGACACAGCTTTCATTGGATCTTTGGAGCTACTTGGATTATCAAAGTCTGTAGTCCCATAACGCTGATGCTTTTCTAAATCAAAAATAGCCCTGGCTGATGAATCTTCATAACCAGATTCATAGCTTTTGCTCTCTTTAACCTTTAATAATCCCAACACATCGCCATAAAATTCTATGTGCTCTGGATCATACTCTATGACTATTCCAACATGCGTAATCTGAGAGGATTTAAAAAACGACTCATGATTTATCTTGCCATAATATGGAAGCGTGTAACCGAAGCGCTGGAAAATTATTTGTCTCGTCAACGGCTGAATCAAGCACATTTCGCGAATAGCAGGGTAGTTTTCTAAAAAAGGCACAGGTCTTTTTTCGGGTTTGTAGATTTCGGCTCTCTGAGGTGAAACATAATAGATGGGATATCCCTGGGCAATTGCCTCCTCAACGTGATTCTGTATGTTGTAAATATCAGCCGTCATCATCGCTCCCCAACGGTTACCTATTACTTTCATACCAATCAAACCTAGGCCATCATCACTCGGCTTATCCCAAACCATTATGCGAATTAACCCATGATCAGAATCTTGATGATATAATCTTACTGATCTCAGTTTAGACCTGACTCCATATAGCTGCTCAACAGATGCCTCATCCAGAACTCCCTCTTTTCCGATCCTATATCCAAAACGCTCAAAATAAGCGATTAATTTATCTTTATCTTCATTCTTAGCACCTATTCCAACTTCATATACTCCGCCGATACTGGTCTCCTGGCCCATGAGTACTATTGTCCCTCCTAAAAACACTATACTTAGCATACAAAATGCTTTAGCAATGCACATTAAAACATGGCTTTTCTTAATTGACTTGAGCATACTCAAGAAATCCTAATATCCTCAATCAAAAGTTGGATTTTTATTTGAGACCCAAAGTCTCGTGTGTCTAATCTATATGCTACATCTATAGTTGATGATTCCAATTTATACACGTCAATTCCCTTTTCTTTTAGTTTTTCTACACCGTTCCACCAGAGTGCCCAGTGCTTATAACCCTCTGCATCCCTTAAGATCAATCTCAAATGCTTATCCTTAAGGACATACGGCTTATCTGCCAGATGCACAAACTTTGTTACGAATAAAGGTCTTGGGTTCCCTAAACCAAAAGGCTCCATTCTCTTAAGCTCAAGGTAAAACTGAAAATCTATAGTAGAAAACCTGACAGCTGCCTCAATTTCTATTGTCGGCATCAGTAATTCTTCAGAAAACCTGCGGAGAGCATAGGCATTTATTATGCTCTCCAGTGAGTTTATATCTTCTTCAGGGAGTGTAAATCCTGCTGCTTTACTATGTCCACCCCATTTAGTTAGAACATCAGCACAAGCTGCTAATCCCTCAGATATGTCAAACCACTCTGGACTTCTAGCTGAGCCATACGCTACTCCCTCAGAGATAGCAATCGCAACTGACGGACGATAAAATCTCTCCACCAATTTTGCTGCTACCAGTCCGACGATCCCCCTGTGCCAATCTGGTGATGCAACTACTAAAACTTTATTATTCTGTTTCTCTTTTTCAACTATGCCGATTGCCTCATTTACAGCTGCCTCTTGTAACCTTTGCCTCTCTCTATTCTTAGTATCTAAACCTCTTGCTAAATTCAGAGCCTTTTCATAAGACTCAGTCTCGAATAATTCAATCACTTCGGAAGCATCAGCAAGCCGTCCAGCCGCATTTATGCGCGGAGCAATCTGAAATCCAACTCTGTATGAATCAATCTCATCAAGGCATCCTGCAACCTCCATTAACGCACGCAGTCCAACTTGCCTGGTATCAGAGAGATTTTGTAGTCCTAAGGCCACTATAGTCCGATTTTCACCTGCCAGCTCCATTATGTCTGCAATTGTCCCTAAAGCAGTTAACTCAAGAAGCTCACAAATAGCCTCGGACTTTTGAGCGTAATTTGCACGAGACAATACAGCCTGAGCAAGCTTAAAAGCTACCCCTACACCTGCCAGATGTTTATTTGGATATGGACAATCATGTTGATTCGGATTTACCAGTGCAAAAAAGGGACGCTCCTGATCTTTGTCGAGTTTATGGTGATCTGTAACTATCAGGTCCAACCCATTGTCATTAGCCCATTGTCCAGCCTCTAAAGCTGTACTACCTGTATCAGTTGAAATCACCAGCGTGTACCCACCTTTTTTTATTTGCTCTAGTCTATCTCTTCTAATCCCGTAACCATCATAAATTCTGTGGGGAATATGAAAATCAGCCTTTAAACCTAGATATTTCAGAGCTCTGCGTAATAAAACAGTGCCAGTCGTTCCATCAACATCGTAATCCCCCCAAATCAAAACCTTTTCCTTGCGACTAACCGCCTCTAAAATCCTCTTAGTAGCCTTATCTACGTCCTTCATTAAGAATGGATCATGCAAATCATCAATCTTTGGACAAAGAAAGGTCTTAGCTTTTTCCTCTTCATCTATGCCACGGTTTATCAAAAGTGCAGCGGTCAGCGGTTTTATGCCAAGAATGTTCGATAGCTCGTATATCTTTCGTCTCAGTTCATCACTGTATTTGCGAATATTCCATCTCTTTTGCATCAGGGTAGTATGACCCCCTTCCAAAGCAAAACAAGGATTGCCAAACCTACTATGATTCTATATACGATAAAAATAAATGTTGAGTGTTTTCTTAAGAAATTCAAGAGAAACCATATTGATAGATACCCCACTACACCTGCAACGATTGTCCCAGTAATGAGGGCCAAAATGTCATCTTTCGACAATAAATAAACAGCTTCTCTTAATTCTAAAAGTCCACTGGCTGTTACAGCAGGAATCATGAGCAGGAAAGAAAATCTTGCAGCGGTTTCACGGGTTTGACCAGCAAAGAGCCCACCCATTATGGTCGAACCAGAACGAGATGCTCCCGGAATCAATGCGAATGCTTGCGCAAAACCAACTATCAACGCATCGTTTATCGTAAGATCCTCGATCCCTTTTCGGTGTTCACCAAAAACCTCAGCAAATATAAGTAAAACCCCTACTACCACCATCATCGTAGCTATTACCCAAAGATTTTTTGTTGCAGGTCCTTCTATCAATTTCTTAAAAACCAAACCAAAAATGCCAATAGGAATCGAGCCGATAATTACTAACCAACCCAACCAAGAATCTGTCGAGAGCCAATCAGGACGATATTTTTGTTTTGGCGAAAAACTTAATGGCTGCTTCTTTATAAATCTTTGCCAATGGTCACGAATAAAATTTTTCGCTATTGCAAAAATATCAGATGAAAAATATGCAAAAACTGCCGCCAATGTACCTAATTGAATTACAGCCATCGTTGCAGTTATCTTGTGTGGATCCTGGTTATATATGTTCGTAAGCCGACTAGCGAAAACAAGATGCGCTGTTGAACTTATTGGTATGAACTCGGTTAATCCCTGTACGATACCTAGTATTATTGCTTGTAAAATATTCATAATCTTCCCTAGCCAAGAGTAAATCAAAGCTATTTATCCATTTTTCATGTTTCCAGAATTGCAATCAAATGCTCGCTGCATTATTCCAAAAGTATTTTGCCTCATTGAAGTTCCGGCAAAGAAACTTGTAACACTTACAACCCTACTTTGAGCATCTCTCAGCATAAAATCAATAACCTCAATTTCCAAGAATCATAAAAACCAATCTGGAAGCTTTTAAAAACTCGTATAAATCCATGTTGTTTTTATCGATACAACTGATCATTCATTAAGCCGGCAACTTCTCATTATTCATTCGCGATAATTCCGCTTAGATACGATTCGATCGTATATCCAAACTGGGAAAAATCTGGCCAGACGAACTAAAGACGCTAATTGCCATGGAAATGCATAAAAACTTTTTCGCTTCTCAATTGCTCTGAGTATCTTTTGAGTTGCCTCGTCTAGCTCCATTAGAAAGGGCATAGGATGTTTTCTACCTGAGGTCAGAGGAGTCTTTATGAAACCTGGCTGAATGATAGTAACGTGAATATTCGTATTAAAAAGATCTACTCTTACGCTCTCAAAAAAAGAGTTCATTGCAGCCTTACTAGCGCAATATGCAGCAGACTTCGGAAGTCCTCGAAACCCCGCAAGACTAGAAATAGCAACTAGGTGACCCTGATTTCGCCGTAACATCTCGGGAAGTGCCGCAACAACAGTATTGACAGCGCCTAACAAATTAATCTTGATTACTTCCTCGAAATTTCTTGGATCTATTTCCCATGCATTTACAGTCTTTCCAGCTATGCCTGCATTTGCTACTAGAACGTCGATTCTATTGAATTCCTCACAAAACTGTTTAACCGATGTCAAAACAGCTTCATAATTAGTCACATCTACAGGAAAGATTCTAGCTTTTCCACCTTTCTCCTCGATAGATCGTTTCAGCTTTTCCAATTCTTCTCTGCGACGGGCCAACAAACCTACTGTTGCACCTCTTGCAGCGACTTGACGCGCAAGTTCAGTACCAATACCGCTAGAGGCTCCAGTTATAAACACAGTCTTATGTTCCCAGAAATCAGTTCTAATCGTATCTGTCATCTTTAGCACCTGCGAAATATTAACGAAGCTCTGGGAGAAGTAAGCTGAATACAGTCTCGCTCGTTCGGACATTTAGTCGATTCCCTAATCTCATCGCAACAGCAAAATCAATTCTATGAGGTCTACTTACTATTTCTCTGCCATTCAGCAAGAAATTTTTCCCATCAACTAAGACGTATTCTTCTGGGATTGAACTATCTTGGCTACTCCTGACCCAGATAAACCTGAAATCCGTTGTTATTAGATCCGAATGTAGCTGTTTTTCACCGTCTATGTAAATAAAAACGTCCCTGTATTCTCTAAAATTTATAGCAAAGGTCCGAGCGCCTATTACTTCTATTTCAAGAACGCTTGGTTTTTCGACAGTATCTGCAAAATCTGGCAATATGAATGTGAAAAATTCTTGAGAGCCTGCTGCACTTGAGAGAAACTGAAAAATCGGAGCTTTGAGACGTCTACCGTAACAATTCGAAACCCATCCCTCTCGAAAATGCCAATTTCCATTGTCTCCAAAGCTGAATATCCTGATCGATGTCAATTCATCGGATTGCTCTACAAAGCATGCCCCTGGAAATTCTTTCTTGTAAAATAAACTTCCGGTGTCCTCAGAGAGATGAAAATTCATAAAATAATCGTGCTTTCCCGAGGTACCTATAAAATCTCTGACTATCCAGTAATCATTTTTTAAAAACAAAGTACTTCTAGTGTGAATTGCTGGAGGATTCAATCTACTGTAGCCATCATGAGATGCCTCGATGAAATCAAATCGCTCTTGTATGATGCATCTGTGCACAGAGGCATTTGCTTTTGATTTCCAATTGAATGTGTCTCCGGGTTCTGATGAGGACTGCCTGTCGATCGAAATCGTATTGTGGGCAAGAGTCGAGCGAAAATAATCACGAGTTTTTTTAGATTCGTGATAACTATAAGTTCCAGGATCAACTATAAGGTTTTTACCTAGTGTGGAGACTATAATGGAGAGAGTATCTGCGTGAGAATGACCAGCCGTGAGCTCTCCCATCGGTCCAACATCAATCATCAGATAATTATCGGTCTTATCCCAGCCATCACGCATCACGAAATAGCCGCCGCAGTCAAAAAACACAGAAGTTTTTGATGGCTCAATAGCTTGTATCTCATTGAATTTCTGAAGTCCTTCAATTCCATATAACCACAAGAGTTCTTCGACAGCGTCCGCCGCTACAAATTTATAATCAGGGCGATTGAAGAAAACTGCAGCACTCGCTAAAGAAGGACGAAAATCATTCGGCTGCCTATCGGACAATGGCAACATTTTTCCGCCATCATCATCACCGATGAGAGGGGTTGAACCATCGGGACGAGTGATATACATCAAGAAATCGAGGAGCTGTTGCACGCGTGCTTTTAATCTGGCTGAGAGGTTTCTTTTACCAAAGATGCTGCTCAAAATCAAAAAATGTAGATAGAAATCGGCTGTATAACGCGCATACCAGGAAGATTGTTCAAAATAAACTCCATCATTCCACACTTGTTTATCTATTTGTTCAATTAGTATATCTTCACCGAGTTTGCGCCATCGCTCTGATTCTGAAAGAAAGGGTATTTGAGTGCCGAGATAATAGAGTCCAACAGCTTCGCCGGTTAGATGTGTGTTCGGACTATAGAAGGTCGAGAGATAAGTCTCTATTCTGTGTCCGTGAAAATATAGAAATTTGAGCGCTTTCAGAAAAACTTCTGGAGAGAATTCGGGAGAATCTTTAAAAAAATGAAAAGCCCATATCCAAGAAATCAAACGAAACGCTGACTCGAGGCTGCTCAACCAGTTAATTCCCATACCCGGCGGATTTTGCTCCATCCAGCTAACTAGATGTCTAACAAATGTTTCTGCGAATATTTCGTCTTTAGTCAGCCAATATGCGATTCCTAAAGTAAAAAAATGCTGATGACGATTTAGCTCCCAAACTATTTTTTTATCGCCAGTTTCTTTTGTGTCAAGCTCGTCGAAGGTGTGCCATGGTTTCAATGGAATGTGAATGCCTGAAATAGGTTCATAATGCCAATCTATCGGATCACCAAAATTCAAACTCTCATACCCAAGAAGACTGATCTTACCAGCTAGAATCATCTCTGCTCGCTCTATGAAAAAAGCTCTGATCTGTGGATTCAGGCTTCTGAATGCTTCTAAGGTGGCTTGCTTATCAGAAAAAGATCGAAAAAAGAATTTTTCTGAATGCAGAAAAAATGCTTTTTTTATATCCTCTATACGTAGATTGTCGCCTAAAAAATTTTTATCTAGAATCGATACAAACTCAGCGTCGGAGATATCCGTTTTTTTGAGCCCGACTTTTTCAGAGTAAATCGAAAAAGCTTGGCTGCCTCGAAGCCGAATCTCCTCAAGTGAACTATTTTTCAGCTTCTTGACTATCTTAAACGGGTCCATCCTCCGCCACCTATTTTTTATCGTAGTTTACTGGAAACAATCCTAGTCTAGTTCGATCCGATTTCGCAAGTCAGCTTAATATCGGCTTTAATTTGTAATCTCTAAAATCATTTGGATTTCCGCTACATCCATCGACTGCTGCAAGTGCAATGTTTACTGCTTCTCTTGCCGTAGCGAAATGTACTGTATGTCCGAACTTATCGCAATATTCGAGGATTTCAGAGAAAAACCTTTTTGCTCCCTCACCTATACAAAAATCCATATCTGAATCAAAGAAACCATGACAAAAGAGTTTTATAAATATCCATTCGGGTCTGCCCTCAACTATTATATTCGCATCAATCCAATGTTTTAGCCTTCGTGCATCATTCCTGAAACCATTTGACAGGCAACCATTCTCTATTTTAGGTAGAAGAGAGCCTCCCAGAGGCCAACTCAAAATGAGAGGACCTTGGAAGATCAGAGGCAAAGTCGGCCTAGAGGCAAAAACTTTTAGTGGTATAGCTTCTCTGTGGGGCGCTTGCTGCTCAAGTGGCAGAGCACATTCATAGATCTTATTTATCACAGGCACCTGAGACCTATCGGGAGCTGAGGGCAAGGTCATATCTGCATAACAGCCCGTCTCTTGCAATATTTTCATTTCAGAGTCAACTCCACAAAATTTCCCCCCAGTCACATTCGCTAAGGCGAGATTTCCGTGAACGAATGCATACATGGGCTGTCCTTTACCTTCCCAGCGTGAGAGTAGTTTGTGCTCCTCAGCAAGAGTATCTCTGAAGTTAACTAATAAACGTCTCAAATTCTCAGCTGTATCGGGCTTGTCTACACCATGATGAAGATGAGTTTCTACTTCTCCGAGGCCAGCAAGTCTTAATTCAACCAAGTGCTCTATCAATCGACGCTCATATTGTTCTGCCGGGAAGAAATAAGTGTGGCGAAACTTAGTTCCATCATGATCAGTAATGGATGAACCAATAGAAAATGCTTGTTTTTTCCATTTTTCCAGTCTTCTGAGTTGCTCATCTATTCCGCAAGTTCCATTTTCCAACCAGCCTGGTTCAAAGTGATTCGATATGATGAAAATCAGGTGTTTTTTTGGTTCAAAATCGTCTCCAAATTGAAAAAATCTTAGAAAAGAACTAGCACCTCTTTCCAAAAAATACCTGAAAAGCCAGGATCGATTGTCTATGGCTTTCGATAATACTGAAGATAGGTTTTTCCTTTTCTGTGACCCAAACACAAAGATTAGTTTTAATTACGAGAAACAGATGAATTATTTAGCAGACAAAATCGTAGAATTAGCTATTGCTTATTTTTCAGTTGATCCTCAACTATTTTTTTGATTATCAATTCAGCTTGTTGAGGAACAATCTCCCAGGCAATCTCTTTTATAGTCCTTTCGGCAAATTTTTCCACAACTTTTTGTGCTATGGCATCTATTACTTCAGGCGGAATTATTACAGTGGTAGCTGATTCTTTCTGAGATATTGGCTCTGTAGTTCCTTTAGTTTCCACACTCTCCTGAGCGGCTTCTATTTGGGTGCCTTCCTTTGCCTCAGACTCCGAATCAGCTAAGATAGGTTCTGCCAAAGCCGGAAGCTCCAAAATTTCATCTCCTTCAGCTTCGAGGAGGGTGATAGTCTCAGGAGCGGGTATTACTTCCTCCGAAGGCTTATGTGTGATCGAATCCGATGATTCAGCCTCAGCACTAACCTCTTGAGTCTGTAGAGTAGAGGACAATAAGTCAGTGTTTGTTCTCTGAGACTCTGCCGTTGATGATTCAACCCGCTCCTCTTCAACATTCATAGTTTCCTGCATCACAAGATCCTCTGGCTTAGTTTCTTGGAGCTCAGCTAGTTCAGCGGCCGCTGTCTTAGATAAATCGGAAGTTTGTACTGAATCGGCAGTAGTTTCATGAATGGTCTCAGAAGCTTCTCCCCCTGGCTCTAGCTCGTGTGTCTTTTCAAACTCGACAGCTGTTTTGGATTGTGGTCCTTCTGTCTGAAACTCCTGTGCAGACGATACAAGGTCTTGCTGTAGTTCTTGTAAGCACGTTTCTTGTTCAGACGACTCGCTAAGTTGCGTCTCGGATGCTGTCCGAGCTTCTATTTGCTGATCGGAGAGGGTTTCATCTTGTCGATCTTCTATAGAGCTTAGCTGTTCCTTCTCGATTTCCTTTATGTCATCAGCTGAGAGTGGAGTGGTAATTGCTAATTCTCGTTCGCTTTTCTCTTGATAATCAGCTTTAGTGTGGATGAAATCACTTGGAGACTCCTCTTTAATCGTTTCATCATCTGCCACGGTTACCATGCTACCTACTTCGGGATCTAGCTCTTCATCCTCGCCTTCTTGTGATTGAATTTGCCCATCAGTAAAAGTCGGCTCTAAAAGGTCTGAAACTTTACTTATGAGCAGCCGAATAGATTGAAAAGGCTTCGTCAAGAAATCATCTGCACCGACTCTTTTTGCTTCTTCTTCATCAAAGGGTTCAAATGTGCCTACAAGCAATATAACGGGTATTTTTTTTAACTCCTCAGTAGTTTTTATCTTTTCACATACCTGATAGCCATTAAGTCCGGGCATGTGCACATCAGCTATAACTATGTCAGGCTTTAGCTCCGTCACAAGTTTTATTGCTGTATCACCATCACCCACAGTTATAACGTCTATTCCCTCATCAGCAAATGTCAGATTAACGACTTTTTGAATTGTTACCGAATCGTCCGCTAATAATAATTTCTTGCTCACTGTTCCCCACTCCTTCAGCTTCTTTGATTTTACACACAAATAAAATTAAATAAAAGCGTTTAGCAAGTTTTCAATTTTTCCAACGATTTAAGCCCCTTTACTTTTCTGAAAAAACTTTCTCAAAATTTCCTGCAGTTGTGAGGCAGTGAATGGTTTTGGCAAGAACCCAACTGCCCCAGCTTCGAGACTTTCTATGCGAAGGCGTGGGTTTTGCTCAGCCGTCATCACAATTATCGGAATGTGTTTAAGCCTACTATCACTCTTCATATATCGAACCAATTCAGTTCCCTGAATATAAGGCATAATCACATCGAAGATAGCCCCTGCTAATGAGTCATCCTCCTGCAATGCCTTGTAGGCATCGCGACCATCACGTGCCGTTATCACTGAAAACCCCTCTTTCTCAACGATAACTCTCATCAAACGTAGAATTGATGGGTCATCATCAGCAATTAAGATCTTTGGTTTCTCTTCATTCATGCTCATTCGATAAAGTCCTCGGAGGATATTTCGGATTTCTTCAGAACTAACTCTCTGGCAAGTTTTATTGCTTCGATCATACTCGAAGCGTCAGCAAGGTTTTTGCCAGCTATATCGAAAGCTGTGCCATGATCAACCGATGTTCTTACAAAAGGTAGCCCAAGCGTGACATTAACAGCCTTTTCAAAGCAAAGACATTTAACCGCGATAGTTGCTTGATCATGATAACATGAAACGACAGCATCAAATTCTCCATGAAAAGCTCTGAGAAAAATAGTATCTGCTGCATAAGGACCCGATACATCCAATCCTAGCTCTTTCGAGCAATGGACAATAGCTGGGATTATTTCTTTTTTTTCCTCAAAACCAAAGAGCCCATCCTCGGAAGCATGAGGATTTACTCCTGCCACAGCGATTTTGGGTCTTTTCAATAGATACTTTCTGAGCTCAGAATCAGCCAGTCTTATCAATCTCGTCAAGTTCTCTTTAGTTACAAGTTTTAAAGCATCGAGTAATGATACATGAGTAGAAAGTAAGACAACTCTTAGTTTATTAGCAAAAAATGCCATCGCGAAATCAACCGTATTGGATAACCTGGCTAAGAATTCAGTATGCCCAGGATAGTCATAACCAGCTAATGCCATGGACTTTTTGCTTATGGGGGCTGTGACAATAGCATCAATTCTGCGTTCTTTCCACAGCTGCACAGCGGACTCTATATATTGAGCAGAGGCTTTTCCACAAGCTGCGGATTCTCGACCAAATTCGATGTTTTCAGGTAAGTTCTTCAGATCATAAATTACAGGTCTTTCTTGCGGTGTATGTAGTTCTGCAATCGAGTCAATCACCGCGAAATCCTTGAAAAGCCCGTGCTGCGCTGCAAAATTCAGTAGAAACTTTGCATCGCCTATTATCAAAAGATCTGCTGACATTCTAACTTCATCATTAGCCAAAGCTTTTAGAATAACCTCTACTCCGATTCCAGCAGCATCTCCCATGGTTATGCCTATGCGAGGTTTCAGTCCCTTAGTCTCATCAAAAATGACTCTGCGCACTGCTTACTCGTTTTTGCTCTTCTTAGTTTTCTCTTCCTTTGGTTTTTCTTCTTTATTTGTTTTTTCTTCCTTCTTAACTACACGATCCTCAGCCTTGTACATGTACTTTATGTTATGCTTGAGGAGCATAAGGTTAGGGGCATCCTTGCGATTTATCTTGAGGGCATCTTTATCATACCACTCTATGGTCCCTTCAATCTCCTCACCATCCTGGAGCACTACAACCATCAAGGTGTGAGAGTCTATCTGCTTTTTATAGTAGTAAACTTCGGCATGTGTCTCAGCCGGCGGTGGAGTCTTGCGCATCATTTTTTGATTCCTCACTTTATTGAGTTTTTCCATGTGATTTCTCCTTGATACGAGAATCTCAAGCAATCGTAAATCGTATCAGAATCTTAGATAGCGTTTCAAGCGTTAATCTGCTTGCCTTCTGATAAAGGTCGGAATCCCTAAGTCGTCCTTGACAAGCTTCTTCTCATCGATTTGTTTTTTCTCTTCACTTCGAGGATACGACCAACGATAATCATGGGGTTTAATTGTCATGTTTATTTCCTCTTGTGTAGATTTAGAATCCATTAAATGACGATCAAAACCTGTCGCAATCAAGGTCACTTTTACTTGATCTTTTATCGTTGGTCTATTCACTAAACCAAAAATTATGTTCGCTTCAGGATCAACCTCCTTATGAACCATCTGCAATGCTTCCTCTATGTCATTCAGAGGAATGTCGTTACCATACGTAAAATTTATCAACACACCCTTGGCCCCATTTATAGAGTTATCTTCAAGTAATTTAGAGTCCAGGGCTAATTTCATAGCCTTAACGGCAGCTTTTTCTCCCTCGGTTGCACCGACACCCATGACGGCTACTCCCATACCCTTCATCACGGCACGAACATCTGCAAAATCCAAATTTATCAATCCCGTTTCAGTAATCAAATCGCTAATACCACCTACAGCTTGTAATAAAACATCATTAGCCCTCTGAAACGCGGTATTAGTAGTTATGTTCTGCTCTATTTCTTTCAACTTAGAATTCGGTATGACCAATAAGGTATCTACAGCGAGCCGCAGCTCAGCTACTCCATGCTCTGCTTGTTTCATTTTTTTGAGGCCTTCTACCGTAAAAGGTTTAGTCACCACGGCTACTGTGAGAATGTCTAGCTCTACTGCGAGGGAAGTTATGACAGGCGCTGCACCAGTCCCGGTCCCTCCGCCAAGACCTGCTGTTACAAAAACCATATCTGCGCCTTCTAAAACATCAATTATCTTATTGGCATCATCTATTGCCGCTTGTTTCCCAACGTTTGGATCTGAGCCAGCCCCTAATCCTCTCGTTAGCTGACTACCTATTTGAAGCTTTATCGGAGCTTTGGATTTTATCAGGTCCTGAATATCGGTATTTATCGCAACAAATTCAACTCCTTTCATCCCTGAGTCAATCATGTGGTTTATGGCGTTACCTCCGGCTCCACCCACACCTATAACCTTAATTTTCGCTCCCAATACCTCTGGCTCATCCAAAAAAAATTTAACTCTGTTTTGATTCATTTTGAGCTCCCCGAAAA
>CAZALE010000001.1:362764-383286 GCA_964486055.1 uncultured Blastocatellaceae bacterium | reverse complement strand
GGCTCATCCAAAAAAAATTTAACTCTGTTTTGATTCATTTTGAGCTCCCCGAAAATTAGTAGCCTTGATAGCAGTTAATCAAAGTTTAAAATAGACAAACTTGAATATACTGCTATGTAAAACGCAATAGCAAATTACAACTAAAGGAATTTTTCCTTAAAATTTTCAAACCACTCTGCCATTTTTTTAGCTGCAGACTTCGGCTCTGAAAAATGCCTAAGCTGCAAATTCATTGATGTCAACGCCAATCCACATGCAGTAGCCCAAGCAGGAGTTTGTATTCCGTCTACTATACCTCCAAAGATAGATTTTTCTGGAACGCCAATCCTTGTAGGCGCATCAAAGACCTGCTCAGCTATCTCCACAAAACCTCTTATCATTACGGCTCCACCGGTCAGGACTACGCCCCCTGAGATTCTCATTTTTGACAAATTAATCTCATGAGCTACGTGTTGAAGTAATTCTATGGCTCTGGGCGAGATTATGTCACATAAGATTTCCTTGGAGAGTGCTCTTTTCTCGTTCCGTCCAACCGGCGTTATCTCGATAATATCCCTCTTTTCTCTTTCATCCATTAGGAAAGGTGCAACACAGCCGTATTTTTTCTTTATATTCTCTGCCTCTTGAATTGAAACTCTCAATCCGTGGGCTATATCTCTTGTGAGATACATTCCACCGAATGGAAAAAATGCGGTGTGCCTGACAGCTCCACGTTCAAAAATCATCAAGCTGGTTATTTCTGACCCCATATTTACAAGGGCTGTGCCATATTCCTTATCTTCCTCCGTAAGTGTGCTATCAGCAGAGGCTAACGGCTCCAGCACTATTCTTTCAATTTCTAAGCCAGCATTATAAACTGCCTTAAACAAGTTTTGTTTCCCGGCACTTGGGCTTGTAACGATGTGAACTCGACTTTCGAGTCGAGAGCCTATCATTCCGATAGGCTCTGTTATACCATCCTGCCCGTCAACAATGAATTCTTGTGGTATTGCGTCTACTATTTCCCATCCAGCTGGTAAAGCCACAGCACTCGCTGACTCTATAGCCCTTTGCACATCTTCTTCGTTGATTTCCCTTCCAGCTCCTGCTACCGCTACAACCCCATGTTTATTTTCTGCCTGAAAATGTTCCCCAGAAATGCTAACAGTAGCCTTTTGAATCTCAACGCCACTCATTCTTTCAGCCTCAGCTATTGCCCTTTTTATCGATTCAGCCACAGCCTCAGTCGATGTGACTATTCCACACCTCACACCTTTCGAATCGGCTTCTCCGACTCCTATGACATCCAGAGTTGCACGATCTGATACTTCAGCTATGACACATCTTGTTTTACTAGTACCTATATCCAAACCTACAGCATGAATTGGCCGAACCATAGTCTTCCCCCTTTAATCATACCTTCCTGAATCTAACTATCGGATATCCACCCTGAGAGATTATCGATTCGATTTCCTTACCCCTGCCATCTAAAACCTCCAAAGCTTTTCGGAGTGAATAACCGAAGTTTTCCCTTCCTAGTGCGATGGTAACTACCTCTCCAGAATCCTCTACGATTACCTTTGGCTCATATAAATTCGATAGATTAAAAGCTTTTATCCTACTTAAAAGGCCCGCCTGTGAGAATTCTGCATACATTTTATCTGCTAATGTAATCCTTTGCTTATTCTTATCAGCATCTCGTTCTTCCAAACCGATCAGAATAACATTGTCCTTGACTTGGTCATCAGTAGCCTTTTTCAAGATTCGCGCCTCTTCATCAATCCAAAAGTAGCTTTCGGCTATCCTAGCAATAAACTTTGGCTTTCTTTCAGTAATACGAACCGTTATGCTGTCTGGTAGTTTGCGTGAAACAATAGCACTTTTTATCATGGGTTCTTTTTCGAGCTGTTGTTTTATTAGGTCTAAATTCGCATTCCATACGGTTTTACCTATCATCTCAGTCCGCACAATCCTCTCTACGTCAGAGACCGAAACCTGCTCTGCACCTATGATCTGTATATCCTTAACTTCAAAAAATGATGATGCAGTGAGATTTCTATAGGCCATCATCGTCAGAAAACCGAGACAGAAGAGAATTACTCCAGTTATCACTAAGGGTATAATGGTTGAGAAGAAAAGCCCTGACTTACGGGATGAGCTTACTCTCACGTTCCCATTCGCCGATTTTCGCTTCCTCTTAGGCATTTTTCAGCGCCTCCACTAATAAATCCGAGAGTTTTGTAACGCTACCTGCTCCCAAAGTGATAACCAAATCTCCCTCACGCAGCTGTGGTAGTATTTTATCAACGGCACTTTCCAGAGACCCTATGTAGCTGACACTCTTGTGACCAAATTGTTTTATCTTCTCGGTCAATATCTCAGAGTTTACTCCATCAATTGGTTGTTCACTGGCAGGATATATGTCCAAAACAAACAGCAAATCAGCGTTATTGAAACAACGTGCAAAATCGTTCATCAAATCCTGTGTGCGAGTATAACGGTGCGGTTGAAAGATCACAACAGTACGCTTATCTCCTACGCTGCGTTTTGCCGCCTCCAGAGTTGCTGAAATCTCGGTCGGATGATGACCATAATCATCTACTACAGTAATTCCATTAGCTTCTCCTTTGAATTGAAAGCGTCGATTTGCATTTTTGAACCTAGCAAATCCTTCTGCGATCACCTCAAAGGGGATGTCAAGCTCCAAAGCAACTGCTGTCGCCGCCAATGCATTATAGACATTGTGCTTCCCTGGGGCAGGCAGATTTATCTGTCCAAGCTCCTCAGCTCTTCTATAAACTTTAAATTTGGAACCAAAATTTGCAGTGTATTGTATATCATGCGCGGAGACATCTGCCTGAGCCGTTAACCCATAGCTAACCCGTCGTCGCCTTATGTGAGGTATTATTGCCTGAACATTTGGATCATCTAGGCAGATGACTGCCGCACCATAAAATGGAACTTTGTTTACAAATTCTGCAAAACAACGAACTACATCATCCATGTCCTTGTAAGAGTCCATGTGTTCTCTATCAATGTTGGTGACAACGGCGATAGTCGGATAGAGCATCAAGAAAGATCTGTCGCTTTCATCGGCCTCAGCAACAAACCAATCGCTTTGCCCGAGCCGCGCATTTGAGCCCAGCGTATCAACTACTCCACCGACTATAGTAGTAGGATCGATCCCAGCATGTCCCAGAATTGTTGCTATCATCGAAGTAGTGGTCGTCTTGCCATGCGAACCTGCGACGATAACGCTATAAGGCTTTAAACGCATCAGCTCAGATAACATTTCAGCACGTGGAATTACCGGAATATTATGCTCTTTTGCGAAAACGACCTCGGGATTATCGCTTTTAACAGCAGAAGAATATACAACAACGTCTGCTGAATTTACGTTTTCAGGTTTATGGCCCTCGAAAACCTGAGCACCTAGTCCTTCCAAGCGCTCTGTTACCTGATTTTTCTTAAGATCTGAACCAGAAACCTTAAAACCCAAGTTGCAGAGAAGCTCAGCTATGCCGGACATGCCAATTCCGCCAATACCAACAAAATGCACATGCTTTACGTTTCTGAACATTCCAATCTCCTATTCAGCTATTTTTTCCACATCAACGGTACGATTTCTCCGTTTAGCGCAGAGACCTGCAACCTCTTCTATTAAATCCACCGCTCTTTGAGTGGCATCTTTTTTTGCTATTTGTTTAGCCGATTCTCCCATCTTAGCTACCTTCTCAGGAGAGCTCGCAAAAGATATTATTTTCTCTGCTAGAAGCTTTCCGTTCAAGTCTTTTTGAAGAATCATTTCCGTGGCACCGATTCTTTGTAATGCCTCAGCATTTTTTCTCTGATGATCATCAGCAGCCGTCGGTAAGGGAATCATTATCGAAGCCTTACCCGCTGCAGCTAACTCCGCACATGTAGTAGCCCCGGCACGGCAGATCACCAAATCAGTTTTGGCAAATTGTTCTGGCATGTTTTTTATGTATGCCACAATTTCTGCGTCCTTCCACCCTGCATCTTCATAGGCCTTTTTTACCCTCTGAAAATCTAACTCTCCAGTTTGATGCGTTATTTTCAACTTGTTCTTATAATCTCCAAGATATTGCAAAGCCTCTAACATGGCGTCGTTTATAGCTCTGGCCCCTTGAGATCCTCCAAAGATTAAAATGGCCAGTTCCTCCTGATTTATCGGACGACTTGGTATATCAAAAAACTCCTGACGCACTGGGTTGCCGACGACTATTCCCTTCTTTCCGAAAAAAGGCAGAGCCTCTTCAAAAGTCAAAGCTGCCTTAGTAACAAAAGGTGCGAGAAGGCGGTTAGTAAAACCCGGCAAAGCATTTGAGTCCATAACGATCGTCGGAATACGCATAAAGGAGGCCATTAAAAGAACAGGACCTGAAACATAGCCTCCAGCACCTACAACTACATCCGGTCTGAATTTTCTTATCAAACAAAGTGATTGATATAAACTTTTCGGTAAAACTAATATCCCTCGTAACTTACCGATTAGTCCAACATTTTTCAATCCCATGCTCTCGATAGTTAATAGCTCAAAACCATTTTCAGGAACGATCTTAGCCTCCAAACCTCTGGATGTTCCTACAAAACTGACCACAGCAGCAGGATGACGATTCTTTATCTCTTTTGCTACGGCAATCCCAGGATAAATATGACCACCTGTT
Organism: uncultured Blastocatellaceae bacterium; assembly: GCA_964486055.1. Classification (GTDB taxonomy): domain Bacteria; phylum Acidobacteriota; class Blastocatellia; order Pyrinomonadales; family Pyrinomonadaceae; genus J014. Next base: position 378,619 of record CAZALE010000001.1, on the reverse strand, counting down.
CCTCCAGCTGCTATCAAAACGCGCATATTTATCCTTGCGACCTCCTCTCCGAATGCCAAGAGTGAACTCCCGGTCTGCTAGCCAATTTCATCTTAAGATCTGCAGACTTGCTCAGTTTTCGCTTCTCTTTGGTCCTCTGCTTAACAGTAGCAATGTTTGAATGTTGAGAAATACTCAGTAAAACTCCGACTGAAATTAAAGTTACCATTACTGAGGAACCGCCGTAAGAGATGAATGGTAAAGGTATGCCTTTAGCCGGGAGAAGCGAAATGGTAACCGAAATGTTGAAAAGAGCCTGAGTTATTATACCGGTTACAATTCCAGCACCCAAGAGATTTCCGAATCTGTCAGGAGCGAACATTGCAGCCCTCATACCACGCCATAAAAAGAATGCGAAAGCCAGGACGACGAATGTCGTGCCTACTAGTCCAAGCTCCTCACCTACAACGGCAAATATGAAATCCGAGTATGGATATGGTAAGTAAAAAAGTTTTTGCTGTCCTTTTGCAAATCCCTCTCCGAGAAGGCCGCCAGATCCTATCGCATACAACGATTGACAGACCTGATAGCCTGCATCATATGCGTGCTCATCGCTGCAAGGCGATAGAAACGCCATCAAACGTCTAACTCTCCAAGGTGAGATCATTAAGAGGATCAGAAAAACTGAGATGATGGGAAATAATAAGAAAACAAGATGCAACCATCTCGCACCTGCTAAAAAATAGACGAAACCGAAAATAGCACAGATCACGATCGTAGTGCCCAAATCAGGCTCAAATAATATCAAGCCACTCAGCACGACTAAAATGCAGATGGGAGTCAATAAGTTCTTGAATCTATCTGGCGATTTTTCAGTGAAGTACCATGCAAGAAAAACTGGTAATGACAACTTTGCCAATTCAGACGGTTGAAAAGACATTCCAGCCAGTTTGATCCACCGCCTCGCACCGTTAATCGGTTCAAAACCATAAACTAAGCTGAGAAGAATTATGGTCAAAATTATTAGAGCGTAGACGAGCGTTTTTCTCTGGAAAACGTGATAATCAACTCTCGCAAAAACCAACATCAATACGATACCAACGAGAGTTAAAATGGCTTGCTTATGCACATAAGCCAAATCGGTGGGACCTGATGGGGAATTCATAGTTTCCTGCAAGGAAATCATCGCCGAAGCAGAGTAAACCATGACGACGCCAAAGATTGCTAAAGCCGCAGCCACAGAGAATAAGAGCCAATCCATTTGCAATTTCTTCGCCATTTCTACTTAAACAACTCTGAGCTTAACTCCTGCTTCAAGGTTAAAACCGCTTCCTTGAAAACCCTGCCTCTATGCTCAAAGGATTCGAACATGTCGAAACTAGAACATGCCGGCGATAATAACACCAGATCATCTTGCTGAGCAGCTTGAAATGCCTTTTCTACAGCATCCCTCATAGAGGTAGCTTTAGAAATCTGAGAATGCCCCTTAAGTTCACTTTCGATCCTATCAGCCTCTTCTCCAATCAAAACCAAAGCCCTCACAAATCTCTCTATTGAGGGAATCAAAGGCTTGTAAGGCGCATTCTTTCCTCTTCCACCAAGTATCAGAATTATCTTTCCTTTTTCATCACTAAGTGCTTCGATGGCTTTCAAGGTAGCATCCACGCTCGTGGCTTTTGAATCATTGTAAAATCTGACTCCATTAATCGATGTTACAAATTCCAATCTGTGCTCCACTCCTGCAAATTGGCTCAAGACTTCCCGTATTACTTCGATGTCAACCCCACAGAAGGTTGTAGCAGCGACTGCCGCCAATATGTTTTCAACATTATGTAAACCTTTCAACAAAATTTTGTCTCGAGTAGTAATTAGTCTCTCTCTAACTCCATCTCTAAAAAAAATCCCACCGTCTCGCAGGAAAAACCCTTCTTGAAGTTCGCGCTTTGTAGAAAACAAAACTACTCTAGCTTTTAAACCATGTACCCAACTTGAGGTTACTTCGTTATCGACGTTTAGTATAGCTATATCATCAGCTGTCTGATTCATGAAAATGCGGTGCTTTGCGGCCGCATAATCCGAGAAAAAATTGTATCTATCCAGATGATTTGGAGTGACATTCAAAGCTATGGCTATATTAGGATGAAAGAACTTTATTGTTTCTAATTGAAAACTGGACAGTTCAATTACGTTCCAGGTATCATCGTCCGCAGTTTCAACAACCTCTATTAACGGAAGCCCTATATTTCCTGCCACTTGAACTTTTAAGCCAGCATGCTTCAGTATCTCACCGATTAATGTCGTAGTCGTAGTCTTTCCATTCGTTCCGGTAATACCAATAATCTTTCCTTTCAAGAAACGGTAAGCTAATTCGATCTCGCCGATAACTTCGCCTCCCTTACGATCTACATACCTCGCCGGAATAGAGCTAGTAGGGACTCCGGGACTAATGATCACTAAATCAATCTGATCCAGCAGCCAAGATGGAATCTGTCCATCTATCAATCCTACTTTATAGTCTTGTTTCAAGGCCTTCGCATCTTCACCCCAATCGTCTAGCGACTTTTTATCATGAAGAGCTACAATTGCACCATGCTTAGCTAAAAATTTTGCAGCTGCAACACCGCTTTTGCCAGCACCCAAAACCAAGGTTTTCTTACCTTTCAAGTCCATCAGATCGATTCCTCGCAGTATTTACCTTAATTTCAAAGTTGAAAGACTGAGCAAAGCAAACAGTATTGCGATAATGACGAAACGAAAAACAATCTTCGGCTCCTCCCAACCTTTCATCTCGAAGTGATGATGTAACGGGGTCATACGAAAGATTCTCTTTCCAACCCCGGTTTTCGGATCCTTTGTAAGCTTAAATACAGATACTTGCAACATGACCGATAGTGCTTCCAGAATGAAAACGCCACCTATGAATGGAAGCAAAAATTCCTGTTTTGTAAGCACTGCTACAGTCCCGATAGCGCCACCGATCGAGAGACTTCCTACATCGCCCATAAATACCTCAGCCTTCGGGGCGTTATACCATAAAAACCCAAGAGATGCGCCTACCATTGCCCCACAAAAAACTGTTAATTCGGCCGCCTCGGGTCTGTGAGTTATGTCTAAATAATCCGACCAACGTTTATCACTCGCCACGTAGGTAAGAGCTGTTAGTGCTGACATGGCTATGAACGTTATGCTTGTCGCGAGCCCATCTAATCCATCAGTAAGGTTCACGGCATTTGAAGAGCCTAAAAGCACAAAAATTATGAAAACTAGATATAACCAGGGTCCAACATACGTGACACCAAAAGGCTCAGCCGTAGCCTTAAAAAATGGAATACTGAAATTCCATGGGTAATTTCCCCACATTAGAAGAACGAGCCAAACACCGATCGCTACCAATAGCTGTCCCACTAACTTCTGTTTCCCTGTGAGCCCCAGGCTACGTTTTTTGATGATTTTTATGTAGTCATCCGCAAAGCCTATCCCCGCAAAAAGTGTAGTTGCAATCAGGGCAATCCAAAGGTAAAGACTATCCAACCTAGCCCATAATAATGTAGAAATGAACACCGATCCGATAATTAAAACCCCACCCATGGTCGGTGTTCCCTTTTTCTGATAATGTGATTGTGGCCCTTCCTCACGAATTTCTTGTCCAAACTTTAACCTTCTAAGTTTTTCTATGGCATAGTTACCAAAAAGCAAACAGATTAAAAGGGAAGTAGCTATCACCATTGCAGTCCGGAAAGTTACATACTGCACCACATTCAAAGCCTTTATGAAATAAGACTCACAACTCCTCTCAACACACTGTGAGTGATATAACCATTTGTAAAGGATGTAGTACAACATTTCTTAGCTCTCGAGTCGGAATTTCTCTAAAAATTTTTCAACAACTTTTTCCATCCTTACACCGCGCGAGCCTTTGATTAGGACCAAATCACCAGTTTTTATCTCATCTAATAGAAATTCAGCGGCTTTATCAGCATCTTCCATGAAAATAGCTTGATCGAGTCCCGCTTCTTTAGCGCCTCTAACCATCTGGCTTGCAAACCCACGTACCCCAATTAATAAATCAATATCCATTTGAGCTATGTTTCTACCCGTTTCGTAATGCATCTGCTCCGCTAAATCGCCCAATTCCAACATCTCACCAGCGGCAACGATTTTACGCTCTGCTGCCGAAGCATTCTCAATCAGAGTTTTAACCATCGATATCAATGCATCAGGGTTTGAATTATATGAGTCATTAATTACTGTAAAACCGTCTTTAAATTTCAATATCTCCCCTCTCTGAGGTGGTGGCTTTATATTACTGAGCGCTTGAGCAATTTCCTGTGCGGTCATACCGAAAATAAACCCAACTGCAGATGCTGCTAGGGCATTCATAACATTGTGTTTGCCTGCCAAAGATAGCGAAACTGTCGCTTCATCATTTGGCGTCCTCAATTTAAAAATAGTTTCATTGAGTCCAGAGGGTTTTATATCGAAAGCCATGATATCAGCTTTATTCCTTATTCCGAACGTTATTACCGATCCTCTGCTCAACCTGCTCATCTCTAAAACCCTGAAATCATCAGCATTTAAAACAGCCGTGCCACCTTCTTTCATTCCCTCAACTATCTCTGCTTTCGCCTTAGCAATGTTCTCAATGCTGCCCAGATGTTCGATATGTACTGGTAGAACATTTAAGACGACGGCTACATCCGGCGGTGTTATCTTGCACAATCTAGAAATTTCCTTATGCGGCGTAGACATCGCCATCTCTAAAACAGCAACCTCGTATGATGAATCAGATAACAACTTTAAGACTGTCAAAGGATGACCAATATTATTGTTGTAATTCTTTTCATTACTTAAAACAGCTCTTCCACTGTGCTTCAATAAACTCGAGGTGATCTCCTTAGCAGTAGTCTTGCCGGCACTACCCGTTATTCCAACTACTGGCTTAGCCCACTGCTCATAAACTCCTTTGGCAAGTAACTGAAGCGCATAAATCACATCCTGTACGAACACCAACCTATCGGCAAATTGCTCCAGAATCGAGCGATGCTCCTCAAATCGATCTGGACGCACTACAGCTGCTACTGCTCCTTTCTCAAATGCAGCTGGAACATATACGGTTGAATCCGGGAAATCACCATTAAAGCAATTTCTCTGATAATCTGGCTGTGAAAATGCAAAGAACAAATCACCCGGTTGAGTTTGTCGCGAGTCTATGGAAACGCGTCCAAACTCAGCCTTTAAAAATTGTTCATCAGGGTCTGAAAGCCTCGCATTCATTAATGTGACTGCATCACCTAGCTTCAAGTCTTCTTTTTTCTCCTTTCTGACTCTTTCTTCAAGTTTTCTTTTCTCTCTCGAGAACCTTGAGAGGACAAAGCAACTGAAGAGGATGTAAGCTTTTTAGAATTTTCGTTTCTCTGATTGGCTTTCAAATTGTACTCACTTGAAGTCATACCATCAGAAAATGGCACTTCAATATCTTGCTCTTGAATATTTTCCTTTCCCGATAGGAGTTTAGCTAGATTCGAATCAATTTTGTCAGGAGGCACTTGCATCTCAGGCAATACCTGTTCGATGATTTTTCTAAACACTGGTGCTGCGACATCTCCTCCATTTCTTCTGCCTACTCTCGGCTCGTCGATTATCACAGCAACCACTATGGCTGGCTTTTCGACGGGAGCGAACCCTACAAACGAGGAAACATACTTCTCAGGATTATATTTTCTGAGCCGTTCATCGTATTTCCAAGCTGTACCGGTTTTGCCTGCTACTGTATAACCATCCGGATCTGCTAATTTTCCAGTACCGTGCAATACGACTCCTTGCAGCATCCTTTTTAATTCCTTTGCTGTCTCAGGTTTTATTACCCTGATGCTTGCCTGCTCGGAGTTTTTAAAAACACTGCCGTCGCTACTGCGAATTTCCTTAACTAGATGCGGTCTTAGTCTTACTCCATCATTAGCAATTGTGGAAAAAGCGGTCACTAGTTGGATTGCAGTGACGCCAATCTCATAACCAATAGCAATCGACGCCAGGCTGACAGGTGACCAATTGTCAGGGAGTGCTAAAAGCCCGGCGCTTTCAGCTGGTAGCTCTATACCTGTCTTTTCACCAAAACCAAAAGCGCGTATGTAATCGAAGAAATCTAACTTCCCGACCTTTTCTACTGCCCTTATAGCTGCTATGTTACTCGAGACTGCTATCGATTCAGCATATGTCTTTTGACAGTGAGAATCATGAAATTTTCTATCTGCTATTTGAATTACTCCATTTCCACAATCCACTGCTCCATCGGGAGCTATAAATCCCTTATCCAAAGCAGCACTGTAAGAAATAGCCTTGAAAGTAGATCCTGGGGAGAAAACAGTGTGAATCGCGCGATTGGTGAAAAGTTCGACGGAAAAGCGACTGTAGTTATTAGGATCAAAATTCGGATAATTTGCCATTGCCAAAATCTCGCCGGTTTTTGGATCCATAGCGATGGCGATTCCAGATTTTGCATTCGCTGCCTCAACCCCTTCTTTTAAAGCGGACTCAACCTTGTGTTGAATCGAAGCAGTTAAAGTTAGATAGACATCTTTGGGAGGCTCTCTTTCTTCGATCTCGGATTCATAAACTCGCCCTAGGCGATCTCTCTCCTGCCATTTTCTGATAATGGCACCATGCAAGTAGTCTTCCTGAGACATTTCTACACCTGCCTGCCCAATATCATCTACATTCGCAAAACCAATAACATGTGCAGCCAGGTTTCCTAACGGGTAAACCCTTTTCTGATCATCTTGCCAGTAGAAACCTTTAAGTATTTCGGCTTTTTCAGCGACATCAAATCCCGAGAGCTCTTTGTCCAAAGATTCTTTTATTCTGCTGACCTCCTCCTCGTTAATCTTTCGTGCGATCCAAACAAATCTTCGTCCCTCTTGCTTGGCTTGAATCAATTTTTCCGCTAATTCGTTTTGCTTTAACTTAAAAATCCTAGCAAGGATGGCTGATACTTTTTGAACATCTGCTACCTCTTGAGGATTCACATATGCAGATTTAGCTTTCACGCTCATTGCAAGGGCTCTACCAGAACGGTCATAAATTGTCCCTCGAAGCATTTTCTTCTTGACTCTGTCTCTGCGCTGGCTGATAGCCCTTTCCCGTAGGACATCGTGCTGATCTACCTGCAAATAGACGAGCCTAATGCCTATGGCCCCAAACCAAATGATGAAAATAACAACTATGAGCCAAAATCTCAATGAGGTGCATCGAGCAGTTTTGTTTTTGCCGATCTCAACTCGCATTTATTCTCTCAAGGTACCAGTTTTACCGAACTTCAGATTCTTGTTATTCGTTAGCTTCGCTCCTTGAGATGAATCATCATCAGATTTCTTCTTGGAGTCTTTTTTGGATATCTGCCTCGAGGATGTTTCGTTATCGGTACGAGCAATATTTGCTCCAAGATACTTGCCATCCATCTTGTTTCTGTCTGATTCCGAGCCATTTATCAATATGTTATCGGATGAAGTTTTGCGGAAACCTAATTTTTTCGCAATCTTCTCTATCTCAGCTGGTGAGACGGCCACCTCCTTCTGGAATTTTAGGTGTCTTTGCTGATTCTCCAATTCTTCTATCTCTTTCTGCAACCTTTCATTTTTGATACTGTAGTCAACCGCTAAAAAATGCTTTTTAGCAGCGTATATGAAACCTGAGGCTAAGAAAATTAGACAAATGAAGACCAACAAACTGTAACGCCATGGAATTGGATCTCGCTCACGACGAACCTTGTAGCGATTAAAGTTTTTCATATTTTCTCCCCCACACGAAGTTTTGCGCTCCTAGATCTCGGATTTTTCTTTAGCTCTTCAGCCGTTGCCCTAATCGGCTTTCTTGTCAATACCTTGATTTTTTTGTTCTCCCCCTCGCCCTTGGAAAATTCATTAAAAGATTGCTTTACGATTCTATCTTCCAACGAATGAAAACTTATCACGACTAATCTTCCACTACTTCTCAAAACATCGATTGCTTCGAAAATAAACCTTTTCAAATTTACGAGTTCATCATTGACTGCAATTCTTAAAGCCTGAAAGGTACGTGTAGCAGAGCTTATTGCCCCGCTTCTTTTTCCAATAACCGTCTCGATCAACTCAACCAATTCTCTAGTAGTCCTTATAGGACTTCCAGTTTTTCTTCTCTCAACAATTTTTCTAGCTATTCGACGCGCAAACTTCTCTTCACCATAGCTAAATATGAGGTCTGCTAGTTCTCTCTCTTCTAGATTCTGCAGCAGTTCCGCTGCTGTGGGAGTTTCAGAGTTAATATCCATCCTCATATCTAAAGGTTCATCGAATCTAAAGCTAAAGCCTCTACCACTCGGTCCAAGCTGAAAAGATGAAACTCCCAAATCTGCTATGATCCCATCTACCATATCCAAACCTGCGTCTTTCAGCACCAGTTTAATATCAACGAAATTAGCGTGTACCAAGTTAAATCTACCCTGAAATCTTGCTAACCTTTGCTCCGCAAGTTTTAGTGCGTCTTTATCTCGATCAATTCCAACAAGGTGGATTGCTTCATTCGTCGATAAAAGCGCCTCTGCATGTCCTCCGAGTCCAATCGTGGCATCTACGAAAATGCCTCCTCTCTTGGGCGCCAGATATTCGATGACCTCATTTAGAAGAACTGGTATATGAATCTCCTCAGGTCTTTGACTTTCAAATATCATGTTTGCTATATGCCTAATCTCGCTAAAACTGCAGCATTTTCCTCCGTGAAAGGATGCTCAGCTAAAAATCTTTCTATCCTTTCAAGATTCCAAACATTCAAATAGTTAAGTTGCCCCAAAACAGCGACATCACCATATATCTCAGCCCTCTGACGAAGTATGGGATGAATCAAAACTCGTCCTTGATTGTCAATCTCACTCTCTTGCCCCCAAAAGCTAGTATTTGTCAAATAAATCACCTTCGCTTCCTCATTCGTAGGAAGTATAGAAAGCTTTTTCTCTATCTCTTCCCACTCTTTTAATGGAAATATGTAAACGTTTTCACCAGTCAAACTGGTAACATACACTTCATTTGAGGCATACTTTTCCAGTATCTTCCGCCGAAAATGCGCAGGGATCTTCAATCGGCCTTTCTCATCCATTTTTGCTATGTAATTACCCCTTAACATCGGCTCTGCCGCTTAAATCTTAAGCATCTCCAATATCCTTAATGAAACTATCGTTGATATTCAGTTTAAACTACTTTGGTCCACTTTTTACTATTTCATGGTCCACTCTAGACCATTCTTAAAGCATATTAGACTTAGTTCCATTACTCTGTCAAGCATCTTTTTGAATTTTTTAATTATTATTCATCTGTTTAAACTACTCATTTCCTAAAACTAACCGAACGTTAGTTTATTATTTTTATTCTTGTTAGAAACAAATGTTTCGTGTAAAGTTACCTCTTTATGAAAGTAGGATTGATAGAACTTCTTTTGTTAGGTGGCCTTGCTGGATTAGGAAATGTGTTAGGTGGATTAGTTTTACTTCCATCAGAGATCTATAGAAAATTTCGAGATTCACTAGGCTATATACTTGCTCTGAGTGCTGGATTCATGATGGCAGTTATCTTTGCAGAAATATTGCCAAAGATAATAAGGATGAATGAGACTAGAGGTGAAGAAGCCTTATTAACTTCCATGATTCTATTTCTTTTCGGCTATCTACTCACACACTTTTTAGAGCACACACTTGCACCGCATTTCCATCTTGGTGAAGAGATACACGGAGGGAAAAACTTAATTTCCACAAGGACCGTCTATGCAGCCATAGGTGGCTTGACTGTTCATACTTTCTTTGACGGAGTTTCAATAACTGCAGCATCAATGCTGGACTATAAAACTGGCTTAATGGTATTTATAGCAGTCTTTCTGCATAAAATTCCTGAGGGATTTACGGTAGCCTCGATGGTATTGGCAGCAGGCAAAGATTATCGTAAGGTTTTAAGTGCGACCACTTTCGTCGGATTCACTACCCTGCTCGGGGTCTTACTTTTCTACTTTTTTGGAGAAAAATTAGGACTTTCATTAATTTATATTCTCCCGATAGCCTGCGGGATAACTCTTTATGTGGCAGCAAGTGATCTCATCCCAGAGGTAAATCACCATGGAGGAAAGCGGCCTCTATTATCACTCTCCGTATTTGCAGGCGTCGCTCTATTTTTCCTTCTCCACATCATGTTTCATGCGACTTTTAAAGAGTGAAGATAATGCAATAATTCATCCTATTGGAAATCTGAGCTAATCAGCTCGCGAATAATAGTAAGCTGATAAAAAATCTTTTGATTCAACTGCTCACTTAAACAACTTTTCATATTGAAGCGTGAGTGCATCATATAGATTGATCGTTATCGAGGATAGAGCCTTGTATAATGAGCCACAAGCCATCTCTTTTGAAATCAAATCGCTTTTGATATAGTTTGAGAAGTGAAGCCAAGTTATCAAAAACTTCTGATCCTGATACTTTACGGAATCAGCCTCATTTCAACCTCATTATCTCAGTCAAATTTTTCCATAAATCGTTCTCCACTACCTCCACCAACCTCACCTGTAATGGACTATGTCGGGATTTTAAGTGAGGAAAGTAAAAGACAGCTGGAGAAAAAAATAATAGACTTTGAGAATCAAACCAATCCGAGAGTTCAGATAGCTGTAGTGATAGTCGCTAGCACAGAGGGACGTGATATCTTTGAATACTCACTCGCCGTAGCAAGAGGCTGGGGAATAGGATCAAAAGAGGATGATAATCCTGGCTTACTTTTACTAATCGCCTTCAATGAAAAAAAGTACTTTACTCAAATAAGCCGTGATTTAGAGGACGAACTACCGGATAGTTTGGTGGGCCAAATTCAACGCCAGTATTTAGTTCCCGCATTTAGACAAGGCAACTACGCTAAAGGTATCAATGATACGATCGATGCCTACATGCAAGTCATAAAATCTAAACAAAGCGCTGAGCCTCTCCCAACTAATTCCGCAAAACGAAAAGCTACTCAAAGCGATCCGAGCAATTTTCTTCTCTGCTGCTCTTTCGCTGTCCTGATCTTTTTACTATTTATGCTGTTTGCTTCGAGGGCCTCTAAGAGGACAGCGTATGGTTTAAGAGGGAAAGGAGTATCCAATAGGGGAGAAGGTTTTTTTATTTTCTTCCCATTTGACAGTGGTGGTTCATCTGATGATTCAGGTTGGTCTTCGGGGAGTGATTGGGGAGGATTTGGTGGAGGTGGAGATTTTGGTGGCGGTGGCGCAGGCGGCGATTGGTAGATACTCATTAAAAAGTTCGGAAAAAGTAGCGAGGAAGTATGGACTACAAAGGCGAGTTAGAAAATTTCGTAGATGATCTCCGTAATACACATGGCTCAAATCTAGTCTCAATCATATTGTATGGATCAGCAGCTACTGGGGACTATCACAAAAACATCTCTGACTATAATTTGCTGGTCGTACTAAATAGCATCACACCTGAGGACTTGAAACAAGCTCATGCTGCCATTCGCGAATGGAGAAAACTCGGTCAACCTACACCCGTATACCTAACTCTTTCAGAAATTGAGCAGTCAACCGATGTCTTTCCTATCGAATTCCATTCAATGAAAAAAGCCTATATAGTCTTGTTTGGTGATGATATCTTAAAAAACCTACAACTCTCAGACGAAAATTTAAGGCATCAAATCGAATACGAACTAAGAAGCAAATTAATGAGACTACGCAAGAATTATATGATCTCGCATGGCTCTGCCAATCAACTGCCTGAGCTAATGATAAAAAGTATATCTAGTTTCACCACCCTATTTAATGCAGCGCTCATCTTGCGTAAATGCAACACACCTGTAAAAAAACGTGAAATAGTCGAAATGGCATCCAAGGAATTCAACATCAGCAAAGAGCCGTTCTTAAAAATCCTACGATTGCGAGAGGAAGGACTTAGCGATCATAATGATGAAACCGAAATAGATAGACTATTCACTGAATACATGCTCGAAATAGAAAGATTCATTCAAGATATAGATGCTTTTCTATCGAGTCCGAAATGAAAAGTCTTTATCGTGTTATAATTGCTCTCAAGTGCTATAATCAAAAGCGAGGATGAAATTTATGAGAAGCTTGCGATTTATCTTAACCTGCAGTTTTGCGTTGCTTTCAACAATCTTTCTGAGCGGATGCGGTTACAACACCTTGGTAGCCCAACATGAAAACGTAAAAAACAAGTGGGCAAATGTGGAGACACAACTTCAGAGGCGTGCAGATTTAATACCAAATCTTGTAAAAGCCGCACAAATGGCTGGAGTTCAAGAACAAGAAGTCTTCGGACAAATAGCTGAAGCGCGTTCACAACTGCTCAACGCCACTCAAGCTGCACCAAGCAATGAAAAAACACCGGAGCAAAAACAAGCTGTAATCGAGGCGGCCAATAGCTTCGGTGGCACTATCGGACGCCTATTAATGCTTCAGGAACAATACCCACAACTTGGATCAAATGAGCTTTTCAAACAGATCCAATATGAGCTTGCAGGAACTGAAAATCGAATAGCAGTTGCAAGGATGGACTATAACAACGCTGTAGAAGAATACAATAGAAGTATTAAGCAATTTCCTGCTATAATAACTGCAAAATTACTAGGCTTTAAGGAAGAACCATATTTCCGAGCACAAGAAGGGACACAGGCTCCTCCAGTTCTACCAGATGCAAATACCTTAAGACGTAACAAAGCAAATAGTTAATCTAACCAATAGTAAAAACTATGACGGACGAAAGACAAACTAACGGAGAATCTTTACCCACGAAAAAATTTTTCGTACGATGCCGATATTGTGGTCAGAAAAATCAGGTTCGCGAGGATTATAAAAACAATCAAGCTGTCTGCGGTAGATGCAGACTGCCTTTATCAAATGAACCTCATAAGAAATTTGCAGATCTGAACAAGCATGACTACATACATCCGGCTGATAGCCGTGCATTGGCTGCTCTGCGCGCTATTCCAGGCATAGACTCAGCACTGAAGAAATTGTTAGAGGTCACGGGCGAATCAGCCATACGCGTTTTATTTACAGCTAGCGCAATAAAGGTAACTCCAAAGCAGTGTCCAGACTTGTATGCAAAACTTCAGATCGCATGCAGCACCTTAGGTGTCGAAATGCCAGAACTCTTTGTTCAGCAAAATCCCATAGTTAACGCCTTCACTGGCGGAGTCGAAAAACCCATAATAGTCTTACATTCAAGTCTAATAGAGAGATTGAATGATGAGGAGATTCTGGCAGTCATAGCTCATGAAGTCGGACATATACATGCTGAACATGTCTTGTATTTAACAGCAGCGCAACTTTTACTAGCAGCTGCCCAAATTCCCTTATCCTCACTTCCTGTAGCTGGTATCATCAAAGAATTATTAACCGCAGCCATGCGTGGTGCTCTTCTCGCATGGATGCGACGTGCTGAGCTTTCTTGCGATCGAGCCGCACTGTTGGTTACTCAAAATCCACACGTGATAGGTAGAACAATGATGAAGCTTTGTGGTGGCACCTTTGCTTCAAAAGTTGACTATGAACAATTCTTAGAACAAGCGAGAGATTTTCAAAAAAATTACGATGAAAAATGGCTTGATAAATTCTGGGCAGACATAATAAACGCAGGACTAACTCATCCCTTCCCTGTATGGAGGGTCTCCGAAATCTTGAAATGGACAGAAAGCGGCGAATACGATCGTTTACTAAAAACTAAATAGAGCTAAAAATCAGAGAACAATAACCTCGTCCTATATCTGCACAATTTTACAAGAAACCTGAAACTGTCAATGTAATTTTCCGATCTTGTAACGTTTATCATAACGTCACAATTTTAAACAAATAAAAAAATCATTGTTTATAACAAAAAAGTGTATTGACTTTTTAAAAATCAATTATTAGAATCTGAAATCGAGCTAAGCCGACCGCCCCGGCTAAAAAATCTGCGAAGATTTAAACAGGAAAAAGAGGAAAACGGTCTATGAAAAAAGTCTTCAAGTACATGCAGTTTGCATGTCTAATACTGTTCAGTTTGTCGATCACTTTCGCAGGAGGAACTCCCAACCAACAATGGCTCGTCCAACAAACAAGGACGAGAGCACAGGGAGATTACGTCTCTGCAAATAGCGGAGGTGGCCAATATATAACAACCAATAAGTACTACTCATTTTTTATAGAAGTTCCACCTGGGACCTCTAATTTGGTAGTTGAGATATATGACCCTAATATATACGAAGCAACTAGTGGTAACATAGGAGAACAGCAGAATACTGGTGCCTGGGATACTACTACAACATACACGCTTATAAACCCAAATGGAGCTGTAGCTGCTACACTTACAGGGGATAACAATTCTGCTAACAATCAAACTTGGGTTACCCTTGCAAACATAGCGAATCCGGCTAATGGGCATTGGGAAGTTAGAGTTCAAGTATCGAGTGGCGATGATGTTAATATTTATGGAATCAGGGCTCATGATGGTGATCCAACCTCAGGTGGTCGAGAATTAAACGTTTATGCAGAGAGCTACGTTTCAGTGGGGCATACTGGGAATGGCCTTCCAGACCCAAAACAACACACCTTCTATCCTTATGTAATTAGAGGATGCGGACTACGCGAAATGGATTTTGATTTCGACTCAAACACTGCCAACCAAATGACATTTGTCTCGCCTAATGGAAGCTTCAATACTACGTTAGCATCTACTTCCTTATCTGGATCTGCGCTAGCTAGCGGAACAGGTAACGATGGATGGGCTTTCAATCTGATAACATCAAATAATTTCTCCAGTCTGTACGGCCTCTGGACTCAAACAATCGTTATCGGTGGCGTTAATCAAGGAATATGTTTAGTCACTAGTGATGCCCATCCAGCTTCAGCTCCGACCACACAACCTGAAAACGATTCTTTCAGGCTTTACTTACCTACGGACGCAGGAACTAAACCTGTCAAACCTCAGGTTACCCAAACTATCACGCACGTATCAGGTCCAAATCCACCAGCGGTTGGTCTTAACTCTTTCTATGACCTAACATTCACAATTCAAAATCCGACCCCATATCCCATACAATTCAGTGCAACTAATAACTTCAGCTCATTCGTGCCCGGAACGACCAGTAACGCAGAGGTTACATATCAGGGTAATATCACCACCACCCAGGGAAGCGTCATATCAGCTCCAGCCATAAACGGTAGTGGTTCAGTCATATGGAATCCTGGAACTGTCCCAGCTAACACAAATGCAAGCATCACATACAGGGTAAGAGTAAGGCCAACCAACTGTCCATCAGCAATAGATTTAACTGGCAGTGGGAGCAACGCTACACAATTTACATTCGTTGACGAAACAGGAAACACCTCTCAATCAAGAGCAACATTGCAGATTGGTGGACTCTGCCCACTAAGGCTCAACACATGCGTTGTTCCATCGGCAGCTGCAGTTACGGTCTCCGGTAGAGTCATTGGGCCTAATGGACGCGGTTTGCCTGGAACACTTGTCAGCATGACTGATGGTAACGGCAACGTAAGAATGGCAACGACTAACGCGTTCGGTTTCTACCGCTTTGCTGATGTCTCAGCTGGAGAAGTTTATATCTTCCAGGTATCCTCGAAACGATATGAATTCCAGCCGGTAACTATGTATATATCAGAGGATACAGTCTTAAACTTCGTCCCTGAGGGATTCAGCATTATTAGGCGTTATTAAACCTTACAAAAAAGAGCGTCTCCTTCCAATTTTTCTCTCCCCTAATCTCCGCGAAATATGAAAGGAGCGCTCTTTTTATTAACTTAGTGCCTCAGCTCTTTAAAACTAACTCAATCGATGGGCGATAGCAAGTTCATCAGTGTGAG
>CAZALE010000001.1:339565-362664 GCA_964486055.1 uncultured Blastocatellaceae bacterium | reverse complement strand
TCAGCTCTTTAAAACTAACTCAATCGATGGGCGATAGCAAGTTCATCAGTGTGAGTTACCCCTGAATTCAAGCAAAAAATCTCGTTAATACGAAAAAAAGGTGGAGGAAGTGAGGAATTGTTCAGATGCTCAATCTAAGCTGATGAAGGCTTCTGGACCTGTTGCTTGAGATATAACAATCAACATTGGAGCAAATAATCTTAGCTTCCTCATTGAGATTTAACTGAGAAACCCTCTCCACTTCGATGGATTTAAATCGTAGCTAGGAAATACTTTATCCAATGCTTTCACTCCTAAATGTTTGCCTGCTATTTCAGCAAATACATCTCTAAAGTCTGTAGTCACTGGCACATCCCTTCCCTCATACAATTCGCTTTGCTTGATTCCACGCCAATCTGCATAGATTTTGCCACCCCTGACATTTCCTCCGATGACAAACATAACGTTTCCATGACCGTGATCCGTTCCACCAGTTCCATTCTGTCGGACAGTTCTTCCGAATTCAGACATCGTAAGTATAATCACATCATCAATTCGTCTGCCTAAATCAGTCACAAATGCGCTAATCGCATTAGCAAAACTTCTCAAGTTATTCGATAACTGTCCATTCACACCACCTTGATTCGCGTGTGTATCCCAATTCATTCCAGGCGTGTCAGTGAAGGCAATTTCTAAACCGACCTCGGCCTTGATTAGCTGCGCTATTTGCATAAGTGAACGCCCTAGCGAATTACTCGGGTAGATGGCTCCATTCTCTGGCTTGAATTGAGAAGGATTTAGCTTTTTAAGGAAATTTATCGCCTCGAAGGTTTCCTTTCCAGCCTCACCTAATGGATCTTTCTGATTAACTTGTTGATAAATTGATTCAAATCCTCCCTGAACGCTAGGAGTAAATATCCCAGCACGAATTGAGAAATCCGACAAATCACTCATTGCAACCATCGGAGCTTTTCCCATGAGTGAGCGCGGAACTTCCCTAGTCAGCGCAACAGCGCGAAATAGAGAAGCATTTGGCTTTACATCCACTTGAAGAATTCGATTCAACCATCCATCACGCGTGCTTTTTATGCCTGGAGTAGCTGATTCCATGTAATCCTGGGCATCGAAATGAGATCTAGTGTTATCTGGTGAACCGACCGCATGAATTATTGCGATCTGCTTATTTTTCCATAATTGTTCAAATGGTTTCAGCGATGGATGTAATCCAAAATGCCCATCTAAATCGATCAAGCCATCTGCTTTTTCTGGCTTCGGAATCGAGATAGTCGGTCGCATTTCGTAATACTCTTTTTCCGAATAAGGCGCAACCATGCTAAGACCGTCAACAGCTCCGCGCATAAATATAGCTACCAGAATTTTCCTGCGCCTCTGATTGTCCTTAATCTGCGCTTGAACCAATTGCTTGAAAACTGATGGCGCAAATCCCATCAAACCAAAACTAGCTAGAAAAATTCCACTCGATTTCAGAAAATACCTTCTATTCATAAAACCTCCTTTATTGACGCTGAAATTCTGGAGTCCCAAGTACTAAACTAACTGCCTTGAAAATGTCTGGATTTCCGCTGGGCGATAGAAATCTTAATCTTTGCCTGTTCATCTCTTGGCTGTTGTCGTCTACTGCATCAATTTCCTTTAATGGTTTCTCGATCTGCTCCAAAAGGACTTTCTTTGTCTGATCAGATACCTCAGCCTGCAAAATCTCATTTATCACCTTGTCTAGAATCGCCTCCTTCGAATTTGCAGCAAATTTATTTAAATCAACACGCGTTTGTGGAATGCGATTGCTAGCTAGCGCTATGGCAAAATTCATTCTTTCTAATAAAGCTCCAGCACTAACCCATTCTTCAGCGGTATCAGGATATCCAGTCGGCGCCTGATATCCATAGGGAACCTCGCCCAATTTGTTGAGCAAGGATATTAAGAGACGACTCGGGGTAACTTCCGCATTTAACGCTCTGAGTGCGCTTATCATGAATTCAAAGGGAGTTTTAATCTTTGCTTTATAGTTTTCGGCGGCGAAAAATTCAGGATCATTGAATAATGCCCTGAGCGTGGTTTTTATATCGCCTTTTGAGTCGCTGAATGCTTTAGCAACGCGATTGATAAGTGCCTCACTTGGACTATCCGAAACAAACCTTATGGCCAGTTTCTTTGCGATGAATCTAGCAGTCGAAGGATGGCTAACTAAAATGTCTATCACCTTTATACCGTCTTTTATGCCGCCCTCGTCTATCTTATGACCTAAAACATACTTCGGACCTTTCTCATGCAATCTTTCATTAAAATAAAACTCACCATCCTCAATGTTATCAGGAACTCCAGCTATTCGTCTTAAGCGCTCCTCTCTTGCATCAGCTTTGCTATCAATTAAATTTGCTACCGCTTTTCTGTATCCATAAGGATTAAATATGGTCCAACCAGTAAAACACTTAGCTACTTCAATGATGTCTTGCTGAGTATATCCACCATCTACTCCCATTGTATGAAGCTCTAAGAGCTCACGAGCATAATTTTCATTTATACCACGCATTCTTCGCTGTTGATTTTGTGTACGAAGCTGATTTCGATTTCTCAAAGTCATCAACTCCTTCGATTGATCCATCAACCTAGGAGAACGATTACCGTTGAGCATCCGTCTTTCAAACCTCTCAATTCTAAGCAAATTGGATTCGGTAGGAGCACTGAACTGACGACGCAAAGCATTTTGCGAGTTGGGCGATACACTCTGAAAATTATCTAGATAAAATAACATCGCTGGATGCTGAGCAGTTGCCAATAATAGATCTCTAAAATTCCCGAGCGCATGTTTGCGAATCACGTCACGCTCATAGCTCGGTATGTACCAGCGAACCGCACCCTTACCAGAGTAAACGTTGAAATGATTCGCCCAAAAATCTACCATTACTTCTTGTAATTGTCTCTCTGAATAGACGGCTCTCAAGATTCTAGCTGCGATTACCTGCTGCATTATTTCGTTTGGACGTCCTAGCCCATATTGTCTATATATCTCCGCCACTTGCCTTTGATACTCTTTCATCTTCTCTTCATCCTTAGGATTCATCTGACTGTTTTCTTGATCAGAGCGCTTCCTCAAATCAGCTAAATCGCCTTTATTCAGCCCGTTTTTCTGGGCTATGTATTGCAAAATGGCGCCTGGATTTGGATATTTCATAAAAAGCTCTGCTGTTTGCATTTTCAAAACATTAAAGTCTGCAAGTTTGGCTTCAACCGCAGAATCATCAATGCGCTCTGGGTTCAACTGGAGTTCAATATAAGCTTGCAATCCAATGGATTTAACCCTTTCTAAATCTCCTGGCCGAGGTCCGAAGCTCAAACGATTCAGGACATGAAGTATTTTTTTATTTTCATCTAAGGTCCTTGGTTTAACCGGCGTCGTGGCTTTACCCAAAATTAAATTAGAGCTGAAAATAGCTATTAAAACCATTATTGATAAACCCCTACGAATCATAACAACTCCTCCTAAATCTAGTATCCATGACCACTGTTTTTAGATATTTCTTCTACGAAAAAAGCTGAAAAAGTTTTTCGCGAACCGATATGAATCAAAGCTCATCAAAGCACTCGATATCTCATAATTCTCAAGCTAAAATTAGCCTAGGTGGCTTTACTAAAAGGAGTGATGAAAATGAAAAAGAAACTGATTTTACTTGTTTGCTCTCTCTTTGTAAGCGTCTATGCCTATGGACAGAGCGTTTTTAATGACGAAAATGCTCCATACACCTTTCAAATACCTGATCCTAAATGGAAAATAATAGCTAAGCCCTCAGTAAACAATCCAATTGTTGAGCTTGTCTACGGTGATAGAATGGATGGACATCTTGAAATACGTAAGATATCAACCGCCTCAGACGAACCTATTTCAGACATAATAACTCGAGAGCAAGAGCAAAGGTTACAATTTCTACCAGGTTATGTTGCAGGAAAAGAAGAAAATTTCTCTGGAGCACTAAAAGGCATGGTCTTCAACTTTGAATTTGTTAGATTCGGAAGAACAATGAGCGGACGCTTTTATTTCCTAAGAGCTAATGCAGATACCGTCTATGTACTAAGATTCACGGGAGAGAGGGAAAAATTGCGCCTAATTCGCAATCAACTTGATATAATTGCACGAACCTTTAAACTTAAATCCTAACTAAAAATTTCGCACCGTGTGGCATTATGTAACCTTTAGTTTTAGGGGGTATCACCCCATCAAGACTTTTTATTTTTTCCATGCGCATCTTTCTACAAATTTCATCTTCCAATTCAGTCATGATCTTAACCTTAAATCGCTCAGTCTTCTTTAATAGGCTCCATGCGGTCTGTCCATTCACCTCATAGCTTTCACAGAGCTTATCAGCTAATTCACCTGAATTAGCGGCCTCAAACCACTTTAGAAAATCGCTCTTACCCAAGCCATTGTTACACTCAGCTAAAAGCACTATAGTTCCACCATCATTACATGCGTAAGATGCAGCCTCTAACGCCTTATGCGCCTGAATCATATTCAAATCCAGTGGGAATCCACCACAACTCACAATGACGAAATCCCGCTTCTCTTCTATATTGATCAGGTGCCTTTTAAGATAGTAATCACATGCCTCTTCATGTGATATTAGCCAGTGGCCGCAAAAAACATCTATAGCAGCCCCCGTTTGATCAACAATCGTATTAATCGAAAACGATGGTTTAACCTTTTCAGCTATCTCAACGAAAGTTTCGTGCACCAAATTGCCCTTCAAAATACCTGCTCCAACTCCTTTGCGGCGATCTTTTTCAGCACAGTCGAAGGCCAGCTTGTGAGTTTGAAGAATCGTTTCAGCCGAGGCCAGTCCGGGACAAATCAACTTTCTGCCGCCGGTAAATCCTGCAAAATAGTGAAACGTAACTCCCCCGATGAGGAAAACACGATCAAAATCTAATAGTAAGCGATTCACTTCAATTCTTATACCAGTTTTGGTCAAACCAAAATCTGCAAACCTTTTCGACTCAAGGCCAGCAATTTTCATCAGGTCATAAGCAGAGTGATTAAAAGTTTTTATTCTCTGGGCGATAAAAGGAGTCAGCAAATTCTTTTTTTCTTCTTCCGTAACGCTGCGATGGATACCAGTGGCAAATATTATGCCCATTCTATGAGGTTCCACTCCAGCAGCTATAAGCCTTCGAACTAGTAGATTCACTACTTGGTCACTAGCGCTTTTTCGGGTAGCATCTGGTACTACAATTAAAACTTTGTCACCTGTATTCACTAGATCCTCTGGAGGGGTGCTTTGAATAGGGTTATCAAACTTCTGGTTGACTTCGATGTCAGAAAGCGGTTTTTCAATTTTCTCGTCACCTAAGACATCAAAGTAGCTATCATCGTACTCAAGTTCCAATAAATTCTTTCCATAAGCAAGTCTGATTTGAGCCACGTTCATGCACCTGTGCCCCTCGATGACACGCTCCCTACCTCGAAAGTGCAGATGCATGCATTATCAGGGTCTCCTTCTTTCTCCATCTGGATGGTTAAATGATCAATGCCGAATTCTTTATTTATTCTTGATTTAACGCGCCTTAGAAGCTCTTGCTGAGAAATACCATCTTCATAAACTACATGAACACTCAAAGCATGAATACCTGAGGTTATAGTCCAAACATGCAAGTCATGAACATCTTTTACGCTTTTCGTTTCACGAATCGTCCTTTCTAAGGCTTTCAAGTTTATATGTGATGGAGTGCCCTCAAGTAAAACATTTACCGAGTCTTTTATAAGCTGCCAAGAGCCATAGATAATGATTAAGCTTATAAACAAACTCATGGCTGCATCTGCCCAAGTCCAATCAAAAAGCATTATCAGCAAGCCAGCTAGTATCGCTGAGATAGATCCTAAGGCATCGCTAGCTGCATGTAGCCATGCTCCCCGTAGATTCAAGTTTCCATCAGCGCTGTCATGGAGTAAATACACACAGATGAGGTTTACAATCAACCCGCCAATTGCTATTAAAGTCAGCGATTCTCCATCGACAACTAAAACATCTTTCTGCCATCTTTTATATGCTTCATAGATAATGAAAAAGGATAATGAAACAAGAAAAACTCCGTTTATAAATGCCGCAAGAATCTCGAGGCGATAGTATCCGTAGGTTTTCTCTGGGGTTTTCGGCCTAGAAGCGAACCAAAAAGCCACGAGAGTTAAACCTAAGGCTGCAAGATCTGTCAACATGTGGAAGGCATCGGCTACAAGGGCAAGAGAGTTTGATAAGTAGCCTCCAATCAACTCAACTAACATGTAGAAAAAAACTAAGGAAAGCGCAATGCTGACACGCTTCAGACTATCTGTTCTCTTGTTAGCTATACACACGCCAAACTCCGCAACTTTTAGCAGGTGTAGAAATTTTGCAAAGTTTAGTTTAAAATCCTACCGTTTGTAAGTGAAAGTAAAAACTCTGAACTTGTGCCATTCTCGTCTAAAATTTCAACCTTCACCTCTGGAGCAAATGAGCGAATCTGAATGGTAAATGATCCGTCATTTAGCGCAAAAGTTTCTCTTCCTAGTATTCTGACCGTCACACCTGGCTTAGTCTTAGCGCTAACCCGATATATACCACCGCCCAGATTTTCTACTTGCCAATTAGTAGCATTTAAGGCTTTCTTCTCCTCTTTTTTTACGATCGTAAAACGCCAAGGCTCACTCCATTCCGTTACTTGTCCTGATGAAGCTGTAGCGCGCACTCGCCAATAATAAACTCCTGGAGTCAAATTAACCACTATCATCTCTGTAACGTTTAAACCCTCGCTTTCCTTGATCATCGCATCAGGCACGAAAAATGGAGAGGTAGAGATCTGAAAATCATAAGAAGCCGGTTGTCCCTCTAATTTTTGCCATCGGAAGTTAATGTCAGCCTTCCCTTCCGAATTGGATACAATCTGAAGCAATGACTGAGGGGCAATCAATTTAGGCGGAGGTAATAGTCTCTCTCTCGCTGCAATCTTGCCCTCATTGACTGCAGCGAATTCATTTTCTTTGAGTACCGTTTTTTCACCACCTACACTGGTCTCAACAGCGCCTCGACTTATTCTTATCTCGCCAGTACCAAATTTTTGATTGACATTAAAACTTGCCTCTGTTCTAGCCAAAAGTCTGTTTTGCGATTCTTTAACTTCTACTATGTTCTGAGAGGAATCAGTTTGATCTTCGGTTCGCACGTTTATCTGCCCTGTTCCGAGGCTTACTCGGACATTAGTTCCCCCTAAGATAGAGCTATTGTCTCTAATCACAACGGTTGAATTAGGCCTCACCCATAGCGTCGAGCCGTCTATCATCAATATCTCTGCTTTTCCATCCGGTCCAGTTTGAATCGTGTCACCAGCCAGAGCAAAAGTCCGAGTCGTGACTTTCTCGCTCGAGCGAGTAGATGTTCTAATTATCCTTACGTCTCCCTCAAACGAGACTACTTTAGCCGCATTTGCAGGTAGATTTATCTCCTCTTTGCCAATAGTAACAAATCCTGTTCGTATCAAGAGCCACCCGCTACCTATGGTAAGAGCCAGAAAGGCAAACATGAAGACAAGACTGTAAACCGTGCTCTTCTTAATTCGCCACCAGTCGATATAAAACCGTCTATATCTTGGCTCCTCTACCATTCTCATTTCCCTGAGTTTTCATCTTCAGACCCTAATGGTGGAAATATCAAAGAGGCTATCACAGAAACTAAAAGGGTCAGCGCTACAATGCTGAGCGATATGGTTATTATTTGACTATTGTATTTCTTGTCCAAAAAATCATGTAAAAACTGCCTAATCCATCCACCCGTTAAGTTTGTCCAAATCAACATCTCCGCCAATAGAGGCAATAACATTTTAACTCCAATAAACCCTAAAATGAAAGACAAACCGTACTTTAAATAATGAAATTTATCAACAATGTTTGCTAAGAGGAAAAAGAAAGTTCTCAACCCGAGAATGGCAAAAATGTTTGATGTGTAAATTATAAATCTATCTGTGGTTACTCCAAAAATCGCTGGTATCGAGT
Organism: uncultured Blastocatellaceae bacterium; assembly: GCA_964486055.1. Classification (GTDB taxonomy): domain Bacteria; phylum Acidobacteriota; class Blastocatellia; order Pyrinomonadales; family Pyrinomonadaceae; genus J014. The sequence goes on along the minus strand of CAZALE010000001.1, from coordinate 354,650 downwards.
CAACAGCAAAGATTAAATCTGATATTTCGATGACCATTAGCACTAAGAGCAAGAGGGTTCCCACTCTCTTACCATCGATCGTAGTAAAAAACCTCTCGCCTTCATAATGTTTAGAGATCCTCACGAATCTCTGTAGAAATGAAATCAGAAAGCTTTTTTCAGGATGAAACTCTTCATCTTCATCCTTAAGCATCTTTATTGCAGTGTAAATCAGAAATGTTCCGAACAGATAGATCAACCAATGAAATCGTTCTACTAACTCTGCCCCAGCGAATATCATGATCATTCTCATTATCAAGGCCCCCATTATGCCCCAAAACAAAATCCTATGCTGATATTTCTTGGGGACCTTGAAATATGAGAATATCAGCAAAAAAACAAACAAATTATCTACAGAGAGTGAAAGCTCAATCAGATAACCTGTTAGATACTCCTGTGTTTTTATCAAAGCCAATGAGTGATTGGCAAAGTGGGTGTTTATCATCCAATAGACGAATAGATTGAAGCTGAGAGCCAATGAAACCCATATAACGCTCCAGGTAAAAACCTCGCGTTTAGTAGGCACATGAGCGCTGCGGTTAACTATGCCCAGGTCTACGGCCAACGCTGTTAGCACGATTGTAAAAAACGTTATCCACGCCCAAAATGGGTACTCTATTGTTTCCATATATAAAACAAGCTAAAACCTCAAAATATAAAAGGATAAAAAAACGCAAACCATAAAAGACTTAGCTGGTTTTGACAGCCAGCATTTGTGGCAAGATAATAGTGATTTTAGCACCGAGTTTGTTAAAATCTGAAAAGACAGTATAGAGAAAAAAGAGGAAGCTACGATGATAAAGTTCTTTAGTCGTCTCGAAAAAACAAGGAATGCGATAATCTTAATCTTCGGAATTCTGTTAGTATTAAGCATGATTTTCTTCGGCGTCTCTGTGCTAGAGCTGCGAAATACTGCAGCGACAGCGCGTAGTACAGAGACTGCTGCAAAAGTCGGTAGTGAATACATCACAGTCGGAGATTTAGTCAGAGAGAAAGAGACCTTAGCTATATTTTACGGCGGTCGAGCCCCAGAAAGCCGACTAATCCTCGATTCCATGATTAAAAATCGCATCATACGTCAGGAGGCTAGACGCTTCGGTTTAACAGCTAGTGATGCAGAGGTGGCTGATGAAATAAAGAAAAGAAATACCCCGGAAGATGGAAAACCTTTTGATATAAAGCGATACGAGCAAAATGTCATTGAAAGATTCGGCAGCATCAGGGCTTATGAGGATTCTGTACGAGACGAACTAAGCGCTAGAAAACTTGAGGCATTCATCACAGCCGGCGTCACTATCTCTGAGGATGAGGTAGTGGAAGATTTTAAAAAACGTAACACAAAGTTTGACCTTACCTTTGTCTCCGTCAACGTAAGTGAATTAGCCAAAACCATAAAACCAAACGAAGAAGAATTGAGAGAATACTTTGAGAAAAACAAAGCTTCCTATTACATAGATCAGCCTCAAAAGAAAATCAAATATATCTTTATAAACACAGCCAAAATAGGTGAGAAACTACAAATTTCAGAAGAAGATCTGAGAGCTGAATTCGATAAACTGCCTGAGGATAAAAAACAAGCGGGAATTGAAGCACAACAGATAGTTTTGAAAATCCCGAAACCAGAATTTGAATCGCAAGTATTGGAGAAAGCCGAAACACTCGTAAAGCAAGCACGAGAGAAAGGCGACATAGTATCTGAAGAGGATTTTGCTAACCTAGCAAGAGGATTTTCCGAGGATGCAAATACTGCTCGCAACGGTGGAAAACTACCCGGACTTGTGAGAAGAAACCCAAATAATCCATCTGATCCCTATCAAAGACTCCTCTCCATGAAAGAGGGAGAAATAACAGAACCCATAAAATATGGAGATAAATATTATATCTTACGACGTGGAGCCTCTGTTCCTAAGACTTTTGAGACGGCAAAGAAAGAGATCGAAGTAAGTTTGAGAAACCGTCGTGCTTATTCTGCCGCTGCAGAGCTAGCAAAGCAGATTGCTCAAGATTTAGCACAAACAAAGAATGTTGAAGAAACTGCTAAAAAATTCGCCTCGCAAGCAAATCTAAACTTAAAGGAGATGATCCGGGAGACAGATTTTATCAAGCCAGGAGACGACGTTCCAAATGTTGGTATATCACCTCAGTTTGAGGAGGGAATAGCAAAGCTAAATGAACCAAACGATACTGGCGATCCAATCCCAATCAGAGATGGATTTGGAATACCACTACTGGTCGCTAAGCGTGAACCACGCGATGCAACTTTTGAAGAAGTTAGAGACAAAGTCTTAGAGGCAGTGAAATTCGAAAAAGCTCGATCCATGTTAGATCAAATAGCTAAAGAAATAGCAGAGGGAGCTTCAAACGTAGGCCAGCTGTCTACAATAGCCCAATCAAAAGGTCTAAAAGCAGAAGAATCCAAAAATCATATTCTTGGCTCACCATTAGGTTCCGGTCCTACAGCAGGAACCAGTAAAGAGTTGGAAGAAGCCATATGGGCTTTAAAACCCGGTGAAGTGACTAAGACTGCTATAAAGGTTGGTGAGAACTGGTATATCGTCGGTTTAAATAAGCGTGAAGAAGCTGATATGGAGGAATTTGCTAAACAAAGGACGATCCTAATAGAATCCGCATTATTGCAGAAAAAAAGCGCTGTCTTTTCTGATTACATACTCAGCGTGAAAAGAAAGATGGAATCGGATGGTAAAATAAAAATTTATCAGGAGGCACTGAACAAAGTTGATGGCCTCGACCCAGAGGCAAACATTTAAAATAGAAAAGTTTTCCAAATGAAATTTCTCATACCACTTTATCTCTTGCTCTTTTATTTTGGCCCGGCTTTCGGACAAAACTCATCTAATACAGCTGAGCTTTTGATCCAAAAAGTTCTAGATAAAGTAGGTAATCAAAAATATCTGCAAATAAGGACTATAGTCAGCGAAGGAAATTTTACCCTCTTTCGTGATGGAACTCCGTACAGAACTGATAAGTTTCTAGACGTTATAGTTCTCCCAAACCGCGAAATAACAGAGTTTAAAAGCTCTGGAGAGAGAATAATCCAGGCAAATATAGCAGACAAGGGATGGTTTGCAGATTTCTCCAGAAACATCCTAAGAGACCAAACTGATGATGAACTCTCAAATTTTAAGAAGTCTATGAGAACCAGCTTGTATAATCTACTAATGGGCTACTGGAAGCTAGAGAAAGCCACATTGTCTCATATAGGCAAACGCCCAGGCGACATAGGAAAAAGAAATGATGTCGTAAAACTTTCTTATCCTGACGGTTTCGAAGTCGAATTTGAAATATCTGATCAGAATCTACCAGTAAAAGTTATCTATAAAACCAAGAATAAAGAAGGGAAAGAAATAATCGAATATGATAGATATGCACAGTTTGTTGAAATTCAAGGAATATTAACACCGCTGATTATTGATCATTATCAAAATGATGTTCCGACTTGGAGAGTTAACTACATAAATGTGACCTATAATAAAACGATCCCGGAAACAATCTTTCAAAAACCTCGAAACCTTAAAGAAATAAAGAAAGACCTAAAAATTTAACTTTTGATCAAAAAAAAATCGTAATTTTTTCAAAAAAAAATCGTAATTTTTTGAGGAGCGCTTGACATAAACAACTCGATTTTGTAATACTATTTTTTTCGTTAGCTGGAAGGACAGATTAAGCGATGCCAAATCATAAGTCAGCAGCAAAAAGGGCAAGACAAAACGAAAAAAGACGGGAACGCAATCGTAGTCTTCGTTCGAGCCTGAGGACTCAAATAAAGAAGCTACGTTCTGCAATTTCCAGCGGCAACAAAGAATTGTGTTTAGAATTGCTCAATCCGACCATCAGCAAGATAGACAAAGCTGTCAGCAAAGGAATTCTGCACAAAAACACAGCAGCCCGCTACAAATCGCGCCTCACATTACAAATCAACAAACTAGCTCCTTAATGCCTCACTACCTCCTTCAATTTTCTCCTCATACCCAAGTAGCGCAGGCTTCCCCACAGAGTCTGCGCTACTTTCCCTTCGAGCATTCATAGGTAAAATTGCCCCATTTAAAACATTGCATCATCACTCCGAGTATCAACAACTCTACAATTGACGCCGGACCTTCTGCCTTGCTTTTGTTGTCCTCATAAAAAGCTTAAAATAGAATGGTCTCGAGCTGAGAATCTTATACTAGAAATTTTGACAATTTGATTTGCTGTAACTTTGCTGTGATTTAAATATTCAGCGATTAAGAAACTTTTTCTCAAATCATTTCACTTCACTCTGGACCATTTATGAAAGAGAAAATCATTGTTGAGCTACTCGACAGAGAATTTGAAAAACTTCATAAGAGATCTTCTGATTTGATTATCAAAGTGCCCGAGCCAAAGCTGTATTGGCAACCAAAGAATGCGTTTTTCCCCTACAATTCATGCGGTGAATGCATATTGAGATCTGCTGGTGCGGTAGAGCAAGCATTTGGTGGAATTACCACTCGACTATGGGATGATCCATTCGAGTGGACATTACCCGAAGCTCTGCCCGACAGACAAGCGGTTCTAAAATACTTAGCCGAGGTTGATGAAACTCGAAAAAAGGGGTTTTCCTTTTTAATCTCGGATGAAGATTTGAAGAAACAAATCCCTGCGCCACAAAAGCTAAGGCCGATCTTCGAAATCTTGATGGAGGCGCTTATTAGAGCCCAATATTTTCAGGGAATGGCATCTGCCATATTTCATCTGATCTCTGACGAAAAATTACCGCGCCCCTGATTTTACAACTCTTCACTGGACATTTAGTGAAAAAGCCCCGATAGCAATCACAAAAATTATCGAGTTTTGATATTTAGACTTTTATTGAGGAAAAGGGATGTTATGTTACTGGCCTTTCATTTCTCTGTCCGCCTTTTCAATAAAAATCGCGGATGCCATCTTAAACTCATATCTTAACAATTGTTTGAACAGCATATAACTCGCCTAAATTGCCATATTGAACCTAAAAAGGCCGTCAGGTTCATCATTAGATACATCGTCTTAGAATATCAGACATCTTAGAATATCAGAGTCTGCCGCTCCTGAAATACAGACCTTTTATCCTAGATTTGGTTTGATCTGACATTCAATCTGAAATCTCACTAAATTTTAGACAGGCTTTCCCGAAAACACATCCAGCTGTTATAAACTATTATTTTGAGCCATTTTCTCTTATGAGTCTTAGTTACACTGAATTATTGAAAAGTAACAGAAATTTTAGAAATCTCTTTTTGGGGCAACTAGTCTCAGAGCTTGGTAATTGGTTTAATTACATTGCTGGACTAGGACTCGTAAGAATCGTATCAGAAGCATCGCCAGAAGCAGCTGGACTTTTGTTATTATGCCGTACTTTGCCATGGGCATTGCTTATGCCAATTGCTGGCACTGTAGCAGATCTCTTTTCGCGAAAACAGATAATGCTGATTACCGATATAATCAGGGCGGGTTTAGCTTTAATTTTTCTTTTCATCGACACGCGCGAGGACTTATGGCTTGCATACATAGGTTCGGCTATCCTGTCCGCTACGGCTGCATTCTTCGATGGGGCTAAATCGGCAGCAGTTCCTAATTTAACAGGGAAAGAAGGGTTACTGTCCGGCGTTGCACTAATGTTTTCATCTAGATTCCTATTAATGGCTATAGGCGCAGCACTCGGCGGTATAGTAGCATCAACCCTCGGGTACAAGGCTGCTTTTCTGGTCAACTCTATATCTTTTCTGATCTCTGCATTCTCCGTGTGGCTAATTCCAGCGGACTCAATGGAGCAACAAGAGACCCGGGAAAGGAAAAAAGAATCTTTTGCCTATGAGTTAAAAGAGGGGTTACATTACGCCTTTGGTAATTCCTTCGCTCTCACCATTCTGATGATGAACATAATATGGGCTATCGGAGGTGGCGCAACCTTTCTAATTTTTGAGGGATTGGCAGTTCAGGTCTTTAATACCTCAAATCCTGACTTTGTAATGTCGTTTCTTATGACTGCGAATGGAATAGGATTGACTTTAGGTATGCTCATAGCTCATAAAGTCGGTAGCATCGTAGAGGCAAAGAAACAAGAAATCAATTTTGTAGGCTTGATGCTGATCTTACATGGAATATTTTTCATGATAGGAGGTTTTGTCTCCTCTCTGCCATTAGCCGCACTATTCATTCTCATATCTAGAGCGATCGTCGGGGTCGAATACGCGGTTCAGGAAACAATGTTTCAAAGATCATTACCTGACTATATAAGAGCTAGAATATCGACGCTGGATCGAGGAGCCGAAATCACAGTCTTCAGTCTCTCCAGCTACGCCGCTGGAATCTTTCTTACAGTTCTGCCAGTTCAGATTCTCGCAGCCTTAGCGGGTGCCATGAGCAGCAGCTCTGGGATCTTTTGGTTAATGAGGATGAAAAGTCAGCAAGCGCTGCAGACCGAAAAACAAAGTGCCTAGCTTTTCATTGAATCATACATCTGTTACGCTGAAATTTTATGAAGGCCAATCTGAAACAACAAGAGGATGTAATAGAAGTCAAAGGGGCTCGTGTACACAACCTGAAGAACATATCCGTGCGCATTCCTGTGAACAAATTAACAGTAATAACAGGAGTTTCAGGGTCAGGTAAATCCTCTCTGGCATTTGATACGATATATGCCGAAGGACAGAGAAGATATGTAGAATCACTCTCAGCCTATGCTCGTCAATTTCTCGAGAGAATGGATAAACCAGACGTAGATGAAATAACAGGAATAGCACCTGCCATCGCTATTCGACAGAAAAACTCCACCCGAAATCCAAGATCTACTGTAGCTACACAAACCGAAATCTATGATTATCTCAGATTATTATTTGCGCGCGTAGGACAAACATTCTGCAGAAATTGTGGTCGAGAAGTAAAAAAAGATTCCCCAGAATCCGCTGCCGAGGAAATTTTAAATGAACTCGAAAAAGAGACTAGATTTTACGTTTTATTTCCAATAAAAACTCAAGACAAAAAATTAAAAAAAGATGCGCTTTTATTGAACTTAATGCAGCAAGGATTTTCGCGATTTTTCCGTCAAGACCAGGTAATCGAGCTTCATAAAATAGAGGATTATTCATTCGAAGATTTCACAGATACATTTGTGTTGGTTGATAGGCTAAAAGCCTCAAATTCGATCAGACAGAGGCTCGTTGATTCACTAGAAATTTGTTTTCGTGAAACTGGCGAGGCAATCATTTGGACGACGGACGGACGTAAATTAAGGTTCGCTGATAAATTTATATGCAAATACGACGGAACTGTCTATGAACAACCAGAACCAGCGCTCTTTAGCTTTAACTCACCTTTTGGAGCATGTCCTACATGTCAAGGATTTGGAAATACAACCGGCATTGATCAAGACCTAGTAATTCCAAATCCATTGTTGAGCCTGGAGGCAGGTGCCGTAGAACCTTTTACAAAGCCCAATCAAGACTGGGCGCAAGAAAAGCTTCTGAAATTTGCTCGTAAGGCTAATATACCGGTAGATGTGCCCTTCTTAAGTCTGACAGAGGAACAAAAAAAGCTTATATGGGAAGGAGCAGATGGTTGGTTTGGTATCACGGGGTTTTTCCGGTGGCTGGAAACCAAAAAATACAAGTTACATGTCAGAGTGTTTCTGTCCAAGTACAGAGGCTATACGATTTGCCCAGACTGTAATGGTGGAAGACTAAGGCGCGAAGCCCGCGATGTAAAAATAGCCGGTAAATCCTTACCGGAGGTGGTAAGCCTCTCAATAGCCGAAGCTAAAGACTTTTTCGATAATTTAAGACTCACGCCCGAAAGAGAAAAAATAGCTGAGAAACTGTTGATTGAAATAAAGCGCAGATTAAAATTCTTGTGCGATGTTGGGTTGGAATACTTAACTTTAGATCGCCTGGCCTCCACATTGTCTGGAGGCGAAGCCCAAAGAATACAATTAGCCACTAATCTCGGATCTTCTCTAGTTGGAGCTCTCTATGTGCTCGATGAGCCTTCTATCGGACTACATCCCAGAGATAACTCGAGATTGATAAAGATACTAGAAAATTTACGGGATATAGGAAATACCGTTCTAGTAGTCGAGCATGATGAAGAAATGATGAGATCTGCAGATCACATAATTGATCTAGGTCCTCAAGCCGGGGAGTTAGGTGGTAACGTCGTTTTTCAAGGAACTTTTGAAGATCTTTTGAAGAATGAAAACTCTTTGACTGCGAAATATCTGCGCGGTGAAGCCAGAATAAAAGTGCCAACACAACGCCGGAAACCAAAATCTAGCCGTATGCTGAAGGTAGTAGGAGCAAGGGAACACAACTTGAAAAACATAACCGTCAAAATCCCACTCGATATGTTAGTCTGCATAACCGGAGTCTCTGGTTCTGGTAAGTCGACTCTCGTGTACGATGTTTTGTATGCAGGATTAAAAAAGCAAAAAGGGGAGTGGCAAGGTAAAGTTGGAGCATTTAAAGAAATAAAAGGTACTGAGTTAATAGACAATGTAATCTTAGTTGACCAATCTCCGATAGGAAAGACACCTCGTTCAAATCCTGTAACCTATCTTAAAATCTACGATGCAATACGCGAAATCTTCGCCTCCACAATGACTGCAAGAGCTAGAAATTACGACGCTGCTCATTTTTCCTTCAATGTGCCAGGTGGAAGATGTGAAGTGTGCCAAGGAAGCGGAACAGTGATCGTAGAAATGCAATTTCTAGCCGATGTTGAGTTAACTTGTGAGGAATGTAAAGGAACAAGATTTAAGGATGAGATTTTAGAGGTGAAATACAAGGGTAAAAATATTCACGAGGTTCTGCAAATGACCGTACAAGAGGCTATTTTGTTTTTCAAGGATTCTAACAAGATAGTCAATAAACTGAAAATCCTAGATACGATAGGTCTCGGTTATCTACGTCTCGGACAGTCTGCGACTACACTCTCCGGTGGTGAAGCACAAAGAATCAAACTGGCTGCTCACTTACTCCAAAAAGATAATTCAAGAACTCTTTATATATTTGATGAGCCAACGACCGGCTTACACTTTGAGGACGTAAAGAAACTTTTATCTGCCTTCCGAGCGTTGGTGTCAGGAGGTGCAAGTCTACTAGTAATCGAACATAATCTAGAGGTAATAAAAACAGCAGATTACGTAATCGACTTAGGTCCAGAAGGCGGAATTGGTGGAGGTCATATCGTAGCAGAGGGCACACCTGAAGAGATAGCCTCCAACGAAAAATCCTACACTGGTCAGTATCTTAGAAAATGTCTGAGCAGAAACGGCAATCACAACTAGTAAATCTCTAATTAAAAATGAAATTCAATTAACAAAGTCATTCGCTGTATCACCAGAACATGCAGAAATCTTTACGAGATTTATAATGCGCGATACTAAGCAACGCTTCTTAGTGATCTTGTTTTGAGGATTAGTATCAGAGCATTAAAAGAGCAAGCTAAACAATAGAATCAGAGAGGCGTTTGATCTCTTTTTAGTTTTTAATGGTCGGGGCGAGAGGATTCGAACCTCCGACCTCACGGTCCCGAACCGTGCGCTCTACCAGGCTGAGCCACGCCCCGATTAAAGCTAGATTTTATGTTACACCAGACAGCTTGTCAAATCTTATGACATCAAGCGCTTGTAATATTTATTTGAGCTGATAGCTTCATTCAAGTACCTGATATCAGCGCATGGCATGAATTTTCATAATACTCTACGGCATAAGAAGAAACTCCACGACATAGAGACTCTTATCTCTGATACAACCGTATTAGAGCGAATTCTTACTGATCATCTTATGAGCTTTCGGTATTAACGGTAACTGTTGAGTTTTTTTCGGGCTGTTCCTCTTCTTTTCTCTTGTATTTTTCCTTCAGATACTCATGTATTATTGGCAGAATCGATAAGAAAACCACGATTACCACGACTTTTTCAATATGATCCTCTAGTTTTATTCCAAACACTCTCTCAACCGCTTCTCCTAAGAAATACCCAGTGAGCAGCATACTGGTAACCCATAGAAATCCTCCTACCACGTTGTAAACAAAAAAATCTCTATATCGCATATCTGCCGCTCCGGCTACAATGGGAGCGAAGGTACGAACAATAGGCACAAAACGAGCGAGAATTATGGTTTTTCCGCCATGTTTTTCATAAAATTCATGAGCGCGCTTGAGATGTTTCGGATTGAAAAACCTCGATTTAGGGCGAGTAAAAATCGCTTGCCCTACCTTTTTACCTGAGTAATAACCGACGGCGTCTCCGACCACAGCTGCTACGAAAAGAGTTACCATCATGATCCACAGATTCAGTTTACCGGCAGCTGCAAAAAGCCCTGCAACTACTAGTAGAGAGTCTCCAGGCAGGAAGAATCCTATAGCTAGTCCGGTTTCAGCGAATACTATTAGAAAAAGCCCTATGTATGTAAATGGGCCTAACCAAACCAGAAGAGTCTCTATTATGACTTTCGGATTAAGATAATGAAAAAAATCTCGTAAAAACTCCATAATTTCAAATCAAACTGATTAGTTTCGCTGGCAGATTTTATGGAGGCTAGCTCCACCCGTATTCTCCTATCAGTGGCACGAAAGCACAGGCTCCAAAATCCTCAATAGAGTAAGTGCGTTCCGCCCGAGTTACACGAATTAGCCTTTGGGATTGTTTTTCCTTTCCAACCGGCAAAACCATTCGTCCCCCAACCTTCAGTTGTAAAACCAGAGGTTCAGGAACTTTTGGACTTCCAGCAGTGACTATAATTGCATCGAATGGAGCGTAAGTTTCCCAACCAAGAGTGCCATCACCACAGCGGATCAATACATTCAAAATACCTAATTGTTTCAATCTACTCTTCGCTTCTTCGGCAAGCTCTGGAATTCGCTCTATCGAATAAACGGCTTTCGCTAGATGAGCCAATACTGCAGTCTGATAGCCAGATCCTGTGCCAATTTCAAGAACTCTAAAGGACGCCTGAAGTTCTAACAATTCAGTCATTCGTGCAACTATGTAAGGCTGTGAAATTGTTTGATTGGCAGATATGGGAAGTGCATTGTCTCTGTAAGCTTGGGACTTGAGAGCTTCTGGAACAAATAATTCTCTAGGAATTTTCCGCATTACCTCCAACACCGCTGAATCCTTTATACCGTAGTGCTCACGCAAATGGGATATCATCTTTTCCCGCAGCAATCCATACTCATCGTTATGTGCTTTTTTGTAGAAAAGCAAGGCTCCGTTCATTGCTGAAAGAGATTATAAAATCAAAAACAAGAAAACTAAAGGCTAGCTGATCGATAGTGACATTAAATGCTAAGATACTCCCAACTTTTTAGTGATTCGATGGCGTCATAACTTGTCAGGTCACATCGCATAGGGGTAATTGAGACATATCCTTCTTCTATCGCCTCGAAGTCTGTGTTTCCCTCGGCATGAAAACCTCTTCGCTCCTCACCTATCCAGTAATATGGCTTTCCTCTAGGATCTATGTGCTCAGATATTATCGGTTTTGCATTTTTCAAGCCCTGCTTCGTTATTTTAATACCCTTTGGCTTTCGCAGGGGAATGTTCACATTTAGAAGCGTTCCGGGGGGAATTCCCTCTTTAATAACTTTTTTTATGATTTCTTTCGCTACTCTGGCAGCCTCGGAAAAATCTTCCTCATTCCCGTTGCTTACGAGGCTGAATGCAACTCCCGGTATTCCCAATATAGTTGCTTCCATTGCTCCGGCTACTGTTCCAGAATAAGTTGCGTCATCGCCTAAATTAGGACCATGATTTATGCCCGAAGCACAGATATGAGGTTTTAATTCTACGGGTATTATCTTGTTGATCGCAAGAGTCACGCAATCAGTTGGGGTGCCATCGACCGTCCATCGCCTCTCATCTATTTGGCGGATCCTGAGGGGTCTGGATATAGTCAAGCTATGAGATGCAGCAGACATCTCGGATTCAGGCGCTACAACGAATACATCGCCTATCTCACTGAGTGACTTTTCTAACTCTCTTATTCCCTCAGAGTGTATCCCGTCATCATTAGTAACCAATATCCTGACCCTCTCCTGCTGCATCTGCATTACATCTGGCCATTTTGTAGCTTCTTATTACGCTTCCTATTTCTTTTGCGAGCCAATGCAGACTTTAGTTTTCTCTTTTGGCTAGGAGAGATGTAATGAGCATGCTTTTTTAAGTCTTTTATGATCTCTTCACTTATAACCTTGCGTTTGAAACGCCTCAAAGCACTCTCGATACTCTCGTCTGGTTCTACAACTATATATGCCATCTTATTCCATGCACTCCTTGATCAGAATTAACAAATGACGAAATTATCATTAAACAACATGAATAGGTGATAAAGCAAGTCTGGCCAACGCGTTTCTTTTCACCTAATCTATTCAGGTCACTTCTCTGATGCTACAGAAGAAATCCATCGATCTGAATCAAATGTGAAATCTTTCTGGTTGCATTAGTTTGCGCATTTTATGCTATTAGGGTCTGATCTTGAGGGCGAACCACTCGAACTGTCTTTGGTTCAGAGAATTACAATATGCAGATTTTGCTCATCACGTTGAGTTACTCAACCACTCGGAACTTACTATTTGTCGCCTAAAAGTTGCGCTGCGATGATATTTCATTAATCCAACAACCTAATGGTATATAAACCATATGTTGCAGAATCTAATAAACGATGATTTACTAGATCGAGAAGCTGGCGAGATAACAAAGCGACAAACCCTATCTGATCTGTTGAGTTATCTATTTCAACAGAGATGCAAAAATATTCTCGATAAAAAAGCCTACTCAATGAGTAGGCTTCTTATCGACTAAGCTCGAATGCAAGGGCTAAGATTGTGCAACTTCGACTTTCTTCTTTTTCTTCAAGCCAGTAATCTGAACAAGATTATCTGGTTTTATTTTGTTCTTTTCTAGAACCATCTGCTGATACAATTTTCTCATCATTTGTAATTCTTCAGCAGCAGTCTTTGGTCCATCCATAACGGGCTTATTAGGTCTCTGTAGATCGACTTCATTCAAGACTAAGCTGTGACGTGTGTCAGATAGAGGCACGTTCTTGCCTTTTGCGTAAATTTCATGTCTACCGTACTTCTTATACCACTCAGCGACTGTTGCATTTTGATGCATGTGCTCGATGATCTGTCTCCATCCAATACCGGTATTGTAAGCGCAGAAGCTGATCTCTCCCTCTTGTGTTCCATATGGAATTATGCACATTTCGGTTCTACGAAAATCATAATTAAAGAGATCTTGGAACCACATACCAGCTATGAACAAGAAGTTCCAAGGATCTTGACGGCGTTTTTGAATATCCTCAAACGTTCGGTCTGGTCCAACCTTACCGTAATCCTTACCAGTCAATCCAAATGACTTGTCAAATTTCTTGAAAATGTCAATCAATGTCAAGCTGCGGGGTGCGCCATAAGGATTGTAGTTTTTCAGCAATGCCAGAGCCATCATGAAATTTGAAAACCATTTTCCACGATTAGTATCAGTAATGTGTTGCATGTCTTTAACTAGCTGTTTAATGTTCAAGAACTGAGGGACTGGCGCCATTTCTTTCGTCTCCTTATGAACCATTACCGCTGTTCCAACACCGCAATTGGGATGGCAACCGCATGAGACCTGTCCCCATTCAGCATCTGGCCCATGTACAACATCAGCAAAGTCTGCAAAAGCTCCCATCAAGGATAGAGGAAACCAGTCACGTGTCGGCTCGGTGATTCCAACTTGTTTTTTCACATCATGGGCTAAGTGCGAGAGAGTATACCTCTGTTGTAGGCGTCTTTGCTCCGTAATATGTTCATCTCGACCAGTGAAAGAAACGGGTTGAAATGCAACAAAAGCAATCCGCTTAGGATTTTCCAATGCAAAGCGAATCACAGATCCTACCTGATCGTTGTTTACGTTGTTTACTATCGTAGTAACTAAAACTATCTCGACACCGGCTTCGTGCAGATTTTCGATTGCTTTTAGTTTAACATCAAAGAGATTTCCGACATGGCGATGTGAGTTCGCGTCATTACCAATTCCATCAAACTGCAGATAGACGAATCTAAGTCCTGCTTCTGCCGCTTCGCGACAAAATTCCTTAGATTTGGCAAATTCTATACCGTTCGTAGCGGCTTGGACTGAATTATAGCCAACTTTTCTTGCATATCTAATGGCTTCTATAAAGTGAGGCGAGAGAGTAGGCTCTCCGCCAGAGAATTGAACCGATAACTGACGGCGAGGTTTTATTTGAATCGCATTATCTAAAATTTCTTTTATGTCTTCCATTGAAAGTTCATGAACAAAACCGACTTGGTTAGCATCCATAAAACATGGGTCGCACATCATATTGCAGCGATTCGTTAGGTCAATCGTCAAAACCGCGCCTCGCCCATACTTTATCGATGAACTGCCATGATTGTGCAATTTCTCATCATTGTGCGATGGCATATCACGACCGGGAAATAAAGACTCGATGTGCTTCAAAAACTCTGCGTCTATAGCCATCAAATCTTCAAAGTGACCATGAATTGGACAGTCTTTTATCATCCATATCTGCCCATCGCGCTCAATTATCTGCGCTTTTATCTCCCCCACCTTTTCGTTCAAAAGACTAGATATATCTCTCTTACCACTTAATATTTCCTCTCTTGCCTCTATCACACAATTTGGGCATAGAGAATCTGTAGTCCTTGGAAACCCTAAAGTCGGCTTTGACTTCTCCCAAGACTTCAAAATGGGTCTATCTGCCCACTTTGGAGTAAAGGAAGGATTTGGCCTATATTTATTAACGGCTTTTATAGCATTGAAAAGCCCCCCTGCCAATAAAGTCAATCCCTTCTCCAAATGCTTAATAGGTCTTTGTCTCATCTCTTTTATCACTCCTGAATTATAGTTTGTAATTTGTAAGATTTTCTTCAGCATTTTTCCCTAGCAATGACCATGCCATAAAAACCCGAACATAAGTATCTGCAGAAAAATAAAGGATTTAGATGATATTTAGAAAACAGTCAACAATCAAATAATGTGTCATAAAGATACAAAATA
>CAZALE010000001.1:337314-339465 GCA_964486055.1 uncultured Blastocatellaceae bacterium | reverse complement strand
AATCTTGTTAAATTTGATTCACCTTTGACAACTGGAGGGGACTTTGATAACTGGAGGGGATTTCAAATGAAGGTTTCGGCATATGTTCACGGACAAAAGTTCAGAGCTTCTTATTCTCTTGATTCTATAAATCAAAAAAAGAGGCAAATGGAAGCGGATTATTCCTTTTGGCTTACGTTCTCATTGATCTTTCTATGCGGCTTTATGATCTGTTTGGTGGTAAACCTGCGTGCCCATTCAGATCTAAAGCACGAGCTAGGTAGATATGAAATACTATCCCAACAAGCAGAGGTACTTCGGCAAAAGAACATGGAATTAGCGGATGAGGTCAAGATGTTAAAAACTGACCTATCTGCTATAGAGCATGAAGCTCGTAAACTAGGTATGATAAAGCCAAATGAAAAAATTCTAGTGTCGGGAAGATAAAATTGCGGAGATATATTTTCCAGACGCTATGACCAACCGAAAACACCTCTTTCTACCTTCAACTCCGCAAAGCGCTCACAGATGTCATTCCGCCGACCACTGCGGCTCGTAAGATATAATATGGGCCGCAGTTTTACTAGCTGTTCCCAGAATCATTAACTTCTCTGCTGTACCTATGATCTGTATAAAACTAAAGAATTCTCACCAAGGCTTGCTAGAAAAACGAATAAGTTGGAATTGTAAAGTCTTCGGAGAGCTTTAATCAGGGTTTGATTGGTCTCATTATGGATAGCTGATAACCGAATCCTACTTCAGTTAAATCTATCTGATTGTCTCTAATGATTATCGGCGAAAAATTCTTGATGAAGTTTCAAAACCACATCCTTTACGACTTGTTCCTTAACAACAAACGTAAGGTTGACGCTAGAGGCTCCGTGTGAAATTAGGTATATGTTAAAGTCCGATATTGCCCGGAAAATCTGTGCTGCCACTCCCGCCGTATCACGCAATCCTGAGCCCACGACACAAACCACAGCGTTTCCATGTTCTACTTCAACCTTGCCAATTCTCTGTAACTCTCTTACTATGTCATCGAGAGAGTGTATATTGTCGAGAGTAAGAGAGACTGATACTTCGGAAGTTGCCACTACATCGATTACAGTTCTGTAGCGTTCAAAAATCTGAAAAATTGCACTCATGAAACCGTAGGCGCCTAGCATTCTGGCTGAGGTTATCCTTAGGATCGTTATCCCTTTTTTGAAAGCTATCGATTTAACTTTGCGAGGTGTTGACTGAGAGGCTGGTAATATGAGCGTCCCTTCTTCCTCTGGACGGAGAGAATTGCATACGCGAACTGGAATATTAAGATCTACGGCAGGCTGGATTGTTTTGGGATGCAAAACTTTTGCTCCGAAGTATGCTAACTCAGCTGCTTCTTCGTAAGAGAGTGTTCTCAGAGTTCTAGCTTCGGGACATATCCTTGGGTCGCAAGTCAAAACTCCACTTACATCTGTCCAGATTTGAATTTCCTTAGCTTTAAGCGCAGCACCAATTAGAGCTGCAGAGTAATCTGAACCACCTCGTCCAAGAGTGGTGGTTTCCCCGCTACGATTAGCTGCAATAAAACCCCCGGTGACGGGAACGAAATCCTCTTGTATCAATGGTGTGAGTTCCAATCTAATCAATTCTTTAGTTTCATCCCAAATTGGTGAAGCAGATCCAAACTCATCATCCGTAACGATCAACCTCCGCGCATCCACGAAATGAGCATTTATACCGGAAGCCGATAGAACCTCAGTGAGCAATCTTGATGACATTAGCTCACCATATGAAACAATAGCATCTTTTAGCATCGAAAGCGGGAGGCTTCGCCTTGCAACACGACTAAGCAGGTCTTTGATCTCTCTCTTAACGAGATCTAGCTCATCTTGAAAGATTCTCTGTTGGCCGATATTTAACAGAGCCTCTGCAACTTCTAAATGCCTTACAAAATGTGCGTCAAGTAAGCTGAAAGCATTTTCTGGATTCCCTTTTTTTGCGAGCTCGAAAGAATCTAAAAGTGCATCAGTAACTTTTGCCATCGCAGAGGTCACGACTACGGTAGATTTTCCTCCCTTTTCGCGCACTATCCTCGATACGCGTTGGAAGGCTTCAACGTCTTGAACAGACGTTCCGCCGAATTTCATGACAATGGTGTCCATCGTTTAGATTATTTACCTCGAGTCG
>CAZALE010000001.1:238011-337214 GCA_964486055.1 uncultured Blastocatellaceae bacterium | reverse complement strand
GATTATTTACCTCGAGTCGCAGGGTTAAACTTTTCCTCCTAAGAGTCCTGGTCTATGATGATTTTCCTTGACCTCCCAAACGGCTGCTATTTTGTCGATTGCTACATAGACTGGTCGCTCTTCTTCATCTTTTAAATAGAGAATTCCTGCTTTCACTGATAATATTTCACCTCGAATGAAGGCAGTCTCTCCGCATGCAACGTCCACCTTCTTGCCTACTAACTGCTTCAGAAACTCTTCCATAAATAAAAGCCCCCAAACATGAATATAGATAGCTGCTAGTTGTTCAAAGTCTATTGGCAAACATTGCGAGGCGTCCGGCTATTTGCCATTGACTCCTGTGCGAATTGTTATTAGCACTTACTGCGTCGATCGAGCGCTTTCGCTCAGAAGTAAATCTTAGAGCAGCAGCTATTACTGCTAAATCCTTTTCGATTTGTGTAGCTTCAATTACTTTTCTTCTCTTTGACCATCTTTCAATAAAACCTGTATCTAGCATTCCTTTCTGAAACTCTTCATCCTCGATTATCTCACGGAAAAACTGTAAAGTTGTTTTTATTCCGGCTATTTCATACTCACTTAATGCCCGTCTCAGCCTCGATATAGCTTCTTCACGGTTTCTCCCGTATGTGCAGAATTTTGAAATCATCGGATCGTAGTAAATCGAAACCTCAGAGCCTTGATATACACCACCATCATCTCTTACGCCGTTTCCTTGAGGAATTCTCAAACGATCTATTCTTCCAGGCGATGGCATAAAATTATTTTCAAAATCCTCTGCATAGATTCTACATTCTATTGCATGCCCTCTCCATTGAATCTCTTCTTGAGTAAAAGAGAGTGTCTTGCCAGAGGCCACAAGTATTTGCTCCTTTACAAGGTCTATGCCTGTAACGAGTTCTGTCACCGGATGTTCTACCTGCAATCTGGTGTTCATCTCCAGAAAATAGAATTCTCTACTCTCATCTGAAACTAAAAATTCTACTGTCCCTGCACCAACATAATTAACTGCTCTGGCTATTTTAACTGCAGCCTCTCCCATTTGTTGGCGAAGTTTCGCATCATTTATGGGTGACGGACATTCTTCTATAACCTTCTGGTGGCGTCTCTGAATCGAGCATTCTCGCTCTCCTAAATGGACATGATTGCCGTGGCTATCCGAAAAAACCTGAATCTCAATGTGTCGAGGACGCACTATAGCCTTTTCAATATACACTGAGTCATCCCCAAAAGCAGATAAGGCTTCGCCCTTTGCCGTATCGAACGCCGAGCGCAGATCTTCTTCCTTTTGAACTAATCTCATTCCCTTGCCGCCGCCACCGGCCGAGGCTTTTAACATTATTGGAAAACCATAGTCCCTTGCGATCTTCAATGCCTGACCGAAGTCTTTGATTGGCTCTACTGTCCCGGGTACAACCGGCACCCCAGCATCTATAGCTATTTTTCTCGCTGATATCTTCCCTCCCATGGCCTCCATCGCCTCTGGTGGAGGTCCTATAAAAACTATTCCGTTTCTCTGCGCTTCCCTAACGAAATCAGCATTCTCCGATAAAAAACCATATCCGGGATGAATAGCCTGAGCACCGGATTTCTTTGCAACATCGATGATTCTATCTATTCTTAGATAGCTTTCCGAGGATGGGGCTGGACCGATATTATAAGCCTCATCTGCCATTCTAACGTGAAGAGCTGTTCTATCAACATCTGAATATACAGCCACGGTTTTAATTCCCAAATCCTTGCACGCGCGAATTACTCTACAAGCTATTTCTCCTCGGTTGGCTATTAATATTTTCCTAAACATTTCTCACTCCAATATAGAATTTCCATGATTTTTGGGATCATATCTTATGCTAACCTTAGCACCAGGGGCATATCTCAGGGGGTTTTTCATCTGCTCATATGTCAGAAGTTCCGAAGATTCGTAATCAACCCCCTGAACATTATACACATAAAAAACTACTTCACCTTTTTCCGTCGTCTGAGTATCGATGACGGTCCCTTCAGTTATCCTTCCATTTCGCATTAGAAAGTCACGACGAGCACTCTCTGAATTTTTAGTTTTTTTCTTGAGAAAATCGAATAATCCCATTTTTAATCAAGCACTAACGGAGGCTTATTGAATCTTGCTCTTATTTTGTTTATAGCGTTTTGAATCGTCGGACGACTAATTATCTTAGCTTCTATGGGGCGTTTTCCTGGAATATCCAGCATGATCAATCCAAGTAGAATTGTGAGTAATCCTTGCCCAGGAACTCCAGGAAGCGACAACACAATACCTATCAAGATTAGAAAAATTCCAAGCAAATTTTTGAGAATCACAGCTCCCCAACGTACGAAAAACGGGCTGTCAGGCAGAAAATCTCTTTGATAGTGTGAACTAAAATAATTGGCCGGTATTTTAACCACAACCAATACTATAGCCAAGAAACTCAAAAATAAGGAAATTAAGAACAAAGCTACGCCGAGGAGGATTTCTTTCCAAGATAAATTAATGATCGATTGCCAAAGCTCAGTCATTTGTATCCTTTTAATTCAACCCACGTGAAATACATTCTATGAATGAACGTCCAGAATGAGCCGATAGCCAGTATCCAAAGCACCTGCGGCATTCTATTAGCAAAAAAATTAGTCGATTCCCAGTGAGTAGATAAGGCACCTAAAATCAGTAAAACGATTCTCTCAGGTCTTTGTAAAAAGCCAACATTCGCCTTAACTCCTATGCTTTCAGCACGTGCAGTCGTATAACTTACCATCACAGAGCCCATCATAGCAACAAGCGCCAGAAATACGTTGACTATCGACCTCTGAGGTGTATTGCTTGCATAAAAGAAGATTATGCCGGTGAATATAACCATGTCGGAGAGTCTATCCAGCGATGAATCCAGAAAAGCACCAAATTTAGTCACGTTACCGGTGACTCTAGCAACGTTACCATCCAACATATCAAACAGATTAGCGGCTATTAAGACTATTCCAGCCCAGAAGAATTCTCCAATACCGAATAAAACTCCACAAGCAACATTAATAATAACCCCTGTGGCTGTAAGCACGTTAGGATGTATCCTAGCAGCAACAATACCACTAACCATTAGATTAATTATTCGCATGGCACCTCGTCCGATGCTTGCACCAACCATCGCTCACCCTTTTCTACTTCAACTCTTCATTCTGTAAATCATGAATCGTATAGACTCTCTTAATCTCGAAATTACGCCATCCTTTAGGAGTTTTAACCTTTACTGAATCACCTTCCTGTTTACCCATCAAGGCTTGTCCTATTGGCGAAACAGTGGAAATCAAGCCATTTTCAGGGTCACTCTCCTCAGAGGTTACAAGTTTATAGCTTATTTCCTCATCGGTATCCAAATCTATTAAAACCACCTTGGAGCCGTAAGCAATGCGATCTTTCGGAATTTTTGATAGATCTATTGATTGGACTTCGCTCAATCTCTGTCTGATTTGCATTATTCTAGCTCTTACTATTGATTGCCTCTCCAAGGCTGCTTTATACTCAGCATTCTCCCGTAAATCACCATACTCACGGGCTTTCTGAATTTCCTTCGGTAGTTTATTGTGGAGTTCATCCTCTAATTGCCTCAGTTCTTCCTGTAACTTCTTTCTTATAGCTTCCATAATTCCAATAAAAAGCAAAGCAACGCTTGCCGGAATTTAAACCGGTTAGCGCGCTGTGTTTGACAGTATTTCTTATTTTGAAAAAAACTCTTCGAGTTTGCAATAGAAAAAATCAAAGTCTAGATTCATTTGGAGCTGCAAATGATATACCGATATCCCGTGCTGTTCTCACCAACTGCCCATCTATCGGTACAGATTTAATGTTAGCTACGGCCTCAGCCAGAGGCACAGTTATAATCTCCCCGGCCTTTAACGCAACCATTTTACCTGTCTGACCATTGGCCAAGGCTCTGACAGCACATGCTCCAAAATTGGTCCCCAACATTCTGTCAAATGCATTGGGGCTGCCTCCCCTCTGCAAGTGTCCGAGAACTACGCATCTAGCCTCTTTCCCGGTCAGCTCCTCAACTCGTTTTGCTACGTAATTACCTATTCCACCGAGTCTGGTTTTCTTATCAGCATCTAAATAAAACTCCTCTTTTCCGACTTCTTTTGCTCCCTCTGCGACTACTATGTTGGTGAACTTTGAACCGCTTTTCTCTCTTTCAAGTATCTTTTCAACCATGGATTCAAAGGAAAAAGGTATCTCTGGAATCAAAATGATGTCAGCGCTTCCTGCAATTCCAGCATGCAAGGCAATCCATCCAGTATGTCTTCCCATTACCTCTAGAATCATAACTCTGTCATGCGATTCAGCCGTTGTATGTAGTCTATCTAATGCTTCAGTTGCTATGTCAATTGCAGTCATGAATCCAAAGGTTAATTCAGTAGCTGAAAGATCATTATCAATAGTCTTCGGCACTCCAATCACTGGGAATCCACGTTTATGAAATTGCTCTGCAATTGCTAAAGTTCCCTCACCCCCTATGACTATCAATGCCTCTATCTCTAATTTGCTCAAGTTCGATAAAGCTTCCTCTATAGGCATTTCGGGAAATATAACCTGCCCATCGACTATCTTTGCGAAACTCCCACGGTTTCTTGTTCCTAAAATTGTCCCACCTCGCGGCAACAAACCACTTACAGTTTTAGTTGTAAGTTTCATTATCTTAGGTTCACCCAATATACCTTCAAAGCTGTCTTCGATTCCGATACACTTCATTCCAAATTGTTTAATTGCAGTTCTTACAACAGCACGAATCACCGCATTCAACCCAGGAGCATCTCCACCTCCTGTCAAAACTCCTATCTGCTTATACATATTGTTTACCCTTTATCAAATCTACTTGAAAATAAAGTTAACTAGTGCGTTAGTGACAAAAGAGAATTTTAGAATAAAGCAAAGTATACAACAAATTTGCTTGAGAGAAGCAGAAGTCACCTTCGCTTAAATAACTGCGCCACTGTTTTTCGAATTTGCTGAAATATTCAGCATGGGACGAAAAAATTGTGCTTGAAAAATCACACGAGGTTACTACTAATAGCAAAGGGGCTATCATGCACTTTCGTAATAAATTCTTAGAAAAACGAAGAACACCCCTGGCCAGTTGCATAAAAAACTTTAAATTTAGTCGGTTGCGCACGAAACTATTCTAATGAATTGATTTTTTCCAACACTCGCGTAGAATAAAGATTAGTCGTTTGTGACTTTTGAGAGGGGCTAGGACTTGTATGCAATATCGATTGTTAGTTTTGCTCGCTTTACTGTTATTACCGGCTTCCGTAACTGAGCTATTCGCCCAAAAAGTAAAACTTCGTGGTAAGGTAACTCCCAACTGTCCCGCATCTGGCAATCAGAACTGGAAATTTGCTGATCTCTATGGTGACGGAAATATAGCTGTGCAAGGCAGTTACAATTGTAGGGGAGCATTCATTTACGACATATCAGATCCAGACAATCCACGATTAGCTGCTTGGTATAACCCTGGTAATAATCAGCAGTTTTTAGAGGCAATTGTCATAGGTAATCGTGGATACTTTGGGAGCGGTAATGGAGGCGGAGTTCATATAGTTGATCTCTCGAATCCATATAGTCCTCAGCTTCTTGGAGTAGTCAACCAAACCAACGGAGGTGGATTTGACTCGATCCATGAAATCGTTGTTTTCGACCAAAACGGCCGTAGATATCTCATAGAAAACTATAATAGCCTTTCCTTTAGCAAACTTCTGAAAGTCATAGATGTGACAAACCCTTCTAACCCAACGTTCGTTCGTGATATCAATCCAACAGAGGTCCAGTGGGTTCATGCCGTACATATTCGAGGAAATCGAATGTTCACATCAGGATGGGGCAACTCTAGCAGCCGGGCTCGTACAGAGATATACGATATCTCCAATATCGCAACCCAGGCCCCAACGCTACTTGGCTACATCGAAGATCCAAGCTCATCTGTAACAAATGGGAACAACATGCACAGCTCTTGGACAAGTGAAGATGGGCGTTATCTCTATAGCTGCAGGGAAGTTACAAACAGCAATGGGCCAAGCCCGGGAGATGTACGTGTCTACAACGTAGAAAATCCTGCACAACCTCTGTTAGTTAGCAGGTTTACAATGACCGATCTAAACCTGAACGCCGTAACCCCGCATAACCCGGTTGTAATGGGGAATCTGTTGTTCGTCTCTTGGTACCAAGCAGGTCTGCAGGTATTTGATATCACGAATCCAGCAAATCCAAAACAAATAGGCCAATATGATACTTTTCCTTCTGCATTTTTTCCTGCAGAGAATACATCCTTACAAGATGAACCATGGGATTTGATCTGCGGGGCTGGCAATCTACAGAACGTGCTGCCGACAACCTATGACGGAAATTGGGCTGTCTACCCATTTTTAGGCTATGACAAAGTATTAGTCGGGGATTTAAAAGAGGGTTTGATGATTGTTGATGTAACCGGGCTTTTCACCGCCCCTAAAAATAACGTATCCGATTTTGACGGTGATGGAAAAACAGATTTATCTGTCTATACACCCAACACTGGCATATGGACCATAGAAAAAAGCTCAACTGGCACAATAGAAACGACAAGGTTTGGTCTAAGCAATGACATACCTGAGTCAGCGGACTTTGACGGAGATAGAAAGTCTGACATAGCAGTGTTTCGCCCATTAGAGGGAACATGGTATGTACTAGGAAGCACCAGAGGATTTTTCGCAGCTCAATTTGGCACTAGTGGCGATATTCCAGTAGCTGCCGACTACGATGCAGACGGTAAAGCTGACTTTGCAGTTTACCGTCCGTCAACTGGTTACTGGTATGTTCAACAAAGCACTCTAGGCTTCCGCGCTGTAAAATGGGGAACCTCTGAAGATAAACCCATTATCGGGGATTTTGAAGGCGATGGGAAAGCAGATTTTGCTGTCTGGAGACCATCTAACGGAACCTGGTATGTTATGCAAAGCTCCTCAAGCCTGCCGATAATTTTCCAATTCGGAACCGCTGGAGACCGACCATTATCAGGAGATTTTGATGGAGATGGACGGAGTGATTTTGCGGTTTTTCGCCCTAACAATGGATACTGGTTCATATTAAACAGCCAAAATAACTCATTAACAGCCTACCAATTTGGTATCTCCTCCGATGCTCCAATCCCCGCTGACTACGACGGCGACGGAAAAACCGATATAGCAGTTTTTAGAGCCTCAGGCAACTTTTGGTACCGTTTGAATAGCTCTAACAATGCTTTCATCTCTAGATCATTTGGCAATAATGGTGACATACCCTCACCACTCTCGACACAACCTCAATAAAAAATAGCAAATTCTTTGGAAAAACGCTGTCGATGTCAAAGAATATCTTGACATGTGGCTCTTTAGCCACTATCTTATTGTTAGTTTGCTTAACTTAACGTGGAGGGATCTTATGAAACAAACAGTTCGAAAAAACAAATCTTCGTTTTTCACGGTTACTTTATTAACCTTAATGGGATTAAGTCTGTTGTACTTTACTACCAGTAACAAAATCAAGGCACAAAGTGAAGAAAGTAAAGAAAGTGAGCAAAATGTCGTAGAGACTACGCTCGTTGCAAGGAGGCCATGTTTTGACTTCACAGGAAGCGGAAGAACATCCTTTGCAGTTGTCAGTCCTGTAATTGGTGGCCCGCAGTTAGCATGGACAATTTATTCTAACAGCGGTACTCCATCTCCAGTTGTTGTTGGGTATGGTTATGGGTTACAGTCTGATGTTTTGACACCTGGATATTTCGTCAGCTCCTCAGGTCCTTATCCCCCTACTACAGACAACATCGCCGACTTAGGAGTATGGCGACCAAGTAATCAGACCTATTATTTCCAACAACCTCCCTCTGGAAACATATATCCTGTCTCCCTTGGAACAAGCAGTTCAGATATCGTTGGGTTTGAAGCTGATTATGATGGAGATGGAAAAGATGACCCAACAGTCGTAAAAGTAGTTGGAAGCAGTTATCAATGGAATATTTTCCGTACCTCAAATAGTACTCTCCTAGTAACCATATTTGGTAACACATCAACCGATATTCCAATAGCTGGGGCTGACTATAACGGAGATTTAAGAGAAGATTTAACCGTTATACGATCAGGTAACACTTATGTGGTAGGAGATGCCACAACCGGCAGCCTCATTCTCACCCAGCCCTGGGGTAACTCTGCTACGGATTACTTCGTAATCGGCGACTA
This sequence comes from uncultured Blastocatellaceae bacterium, assembly GCA_964486055.1. Taxonomy (GTDB): domain Bacteria; phylum Acidobacteriota; class Blastocatellia; order Pyrinomonadales; family Pyrinomonadaceae; genus J014. Next base: position 328,982 of record CAZALE010000001.1, on the reverse strand, counting down.
CTTAGGAGATGCTAGAGCAGATTTTGCAGTATGGAGAGGTTTTGGATCATCATCCGACGGGCGTTGGTACATCAAGGAAAATGGTGGTTCAGGCGTAGTTATAACTCAACCATTCGGGAATAAAAATATTCCCGGACAACAAAATACTAAGGATTTTGATCAGCCCTTATGCGGCGACTATAATGGCGATGGAAAATCTGATCCAGCCATTTATCGCCCAGGAGCTGATACCTTCTACTGGTTAAACTCTAGCACCTTTACCACATCCAGTAGCTACACATTACCTGTATCTAACACCAGGGATTTTGCCATACCAAGACTTAGAGCCTACTAGCAAAATCCTAAGTAGATACACACAAAGCATGGGGAGTATATAAAAGTTTGCTTTGGAAAATTAGCAAACGTTATACTCCCTTTTTTCTCTATCAAACCTTGTCCTCTCTCAATCAAAGTTGCTGCCTCACTTGCTCTATCATGCTTACTTTCATTTTCTCTTGCATGATTTAGTTTTGTGTTAATACCTTACTTTAAGAATTAAGCTTTTGCTGACTGCTTGTAATATGTGGATCGCAATCTCCTCATTTATTAGAAGCTTAGGCTTATATAATCAGAAGCTGATTGTTACTCAGTTTATTAATTTTTCATATCGATTCATACTGAAAAATTTTTAATGACAGACTATCGCTTAGGTGCTAAAATCATAAGCGAAGTAAAGTAAATAAGACTTACGCAATGAAAAAACTGAAGCTTAAAATTCTGAACGGATTGTCTGCAGGTAAAGTCATAGAAACAGAAAGCGATCTTCTAACCATTGGTAGAGACCACTCTTGTAGATTAAGATTTGACGCTAACGAACGCATTGTTTCATCTAAACATGCTTTCGTAGAGCTGCGGGAGGATGGATTTTACATAGTCGATACCAACAGTACTAACGGCACTTATGTAAATGATCAGAGAGTACTATCTAAAAAACTTCAATCAGGAGATGTAGTTTCATTTGGCAAAAATGGAGTTAAAGCGTTAGTAGAAATTTACGAGTCTGTTAAAACAAATCCAATCTCTGCCGAATCATCACACCTGACTTTACCGAATCAAAAGATTCAGGAATCGCAAAAGGCAGATCAGGGGAGGGAAATCTCGGCGCATTCGGACGAAGTAGCTTTGCGAGCAGAAATCCCAGCTCCTCACGGATTTGATTGGAAAAAATCCGCTAGTTATATAGGCTTATCTAGACCAGTTGAGATAGATACGAATTCAACTAAGAAAACCTCCCATCATGTCATAGTCAGCTTAATTATTTCTGTAGTTGTCTTTCTGTCGTTAGTAGTGATATCGATCTTGACTAGTAGTTTAGGGATCATTCCTGCTTTTGTCGCAGCAATAGTAGCCTTTTTACCAGCCTGCTTTTACATCCTACCACTCATCTTTTTGGATCGCTATGATCCAGAACCTGCGTGGCTGCTTGCACTAGCATTTGCATGGGGAGCATTGGTAGCAGTCATCTTCTCGATATTTGTAAACACTGTAGTTAGCGTTACTTTAGGGCCTACAGCCGCGGCTGTCATCTCTGCACCAATTTTTGAAGAAGCCTCAAAAGGTGTAGGTCTTTTGATACTCCTCATTTTCTTCAGAAGAGAATTTGACGATATATTAGATGGAATTATCTACGCTGGTATCATCGCACTTGGATTTGCTACTGTTGAAAACGTCCTTTATTACGGTAGGGCTCTTTTAGAGGGAGGAATTACAGGACTTTTAATTACTTTTGTCATTCGGGGAGCTTTATCCCCCTTTGCCCACGTGACTTTTACTGCAATGACAGGGATAGGCTGCGGACTGGCGCGGGAATCTCATAACACAACTATCAGAATACTCATGCCCTTGATTGGTTACATTGCTGCCGTAATTCTCCATGCAACATGGAATGGATTAGCCAGCCTAGGGGGAGGAGTTTTCTTACTTGCTTATTTGATCTTAGAAGTACCCTTCTTCCTGCTGTTTGTTGCTTTCACAATATACATCGCACGGCGACAAAACAAAATACTGCGTGAAATGCTAGCGATGGATGTAGCGCGTGGACTTATATCAAAAGATCAGATGGAAGCCGCTACCTCAATCTGGAAAGGATTATTTTGGTTGACGTCTGGGTTAAAACAAGGAAAGTTTAAAGCCCGCTGGCGATTTTTGCGGGCAGTTGGGAAATTAGGCTTGAGTTACTGGCATATTCAAAGAGCTTTGGCTGCGCAAAGCCATACAGGGAGTATTCAGCAAAACCCGATTCTACGAAATGAAATCATTAAACTTCAAAGTCAAATCTAACTCAACTTCATAAGACTTCGCAGAGGCTTTTGCAAGTTTTTCATCATTTTGTCAAACTCTGTAAAGTTTAATTGTTGAGCGCTGTCGGATAGAGCTTTTTCAGGCTCAGGATGTACCTCTACTATAATTCCATCTGCGCCCACCGCAATAGCAGCCTTAGCCGTAGCAGCTATCAAGCTCCTCTTCCCAGTCGCATGTGATGGATCAACTATTACGGGCAAATGAGAGAGCTCCTTAACCAAGGCAACCCCAGCTAGATCAAGTGTGTTTCTCAGAGAGTTATCAAAAGTCCTGATTCCCCTCTCACAAAGTACTACATTTTTGTTGCCTCCTTGAAGTAAGTACTCAGCTGCCAGTATCCATTCTTTTATGGTGGCAGATAAACCTCTTTTTAAAAGCACTGGTTTTCTGGTTTTTGCAACTTTTTTCAGAAGAGCAAAATTCTGCATGTTACGTGCACCTATCTGGATCATATCCGCATATTCACAAACATGGTCTAAATCTTCTTCGCTCATTACTTCCGTCACAACCGGTAATCCAGCTAAATCTCCAGCTTCGCGTAAAAGCTTCAAACCATCAAGCCCTAACCCCTGAAAGTCGTAAGGAGATGTGCGTGGCTTATAAGCTCCTCCTCTAAGAATAACAGCTCCACTTTTTCTGACGGCTAGAGCGGTAGAAAACACCTGCTCGCGAGATTCTACCGAACATGGGCCAGCTACGACTACCACCCTCTCACCGCCTATCGGTACGTCATTAACCCACACAATGGTTCGCTGAGAAGGATCTCGTTTAGTTGCTAATAAAAATTCATTAGTCTGCGTTTCTCTGCCGCACTTATTGTTTCCCGAGTCTAACATATCTGTCTTCCCTTTCTGATCAAATAAAACAAAGTTGAATTTTCCGAATTATCTGACAAATTTTCTTTGAGAATCTTTCCGCCATACAAAGCCGCAGCACGCTTGCTGCCAATTGCTGCAATCCTCGAATCACCTTGCTCTACTATCTGTTTAACGCTCATTGCAGTATCCTTGCCAGCTCTGATAGAAAGCTGTGGATTTTGCAGGAAAAATCTTTTGCATTGCTCGATCGCCTCTGGCTGTGAAGTGACTATTTCTAGTTGTTCAAAAGTGGAATCAGTCGTACCTACGAGTGCATGATGAATCGGAAGCTCTAGTGAATTCAGTTTTGTGAATCCAAATTCATTAATTGCTGCAACATTTTGTGTGATCTTGCCTATTACCTTATTCCATACAGGTATCACTGCAAAATCAGCTCTTTCCTCGGTTAAAGCCAAAAAGACCGATTGAAAACTATCGCACTCCAAAACCGAGAATTCATCCTTTAAAAGGAGGTTTGCAGCTTCTTCACTGTAAGAACCTATTATTCCCTGAATTGCAACTATCATAACTCCCTGTTCAAACCATTAATTTGAGCTTCCACTTGGATATTCCGCGATTCCTTGATTAAAGCTCTAAAAATCCTCTCTAATCCCTCATCGCTTATAGATTTCGAGTTATTTGCTAAAGCATTATTTATGATTTCCCTCTCCCTCGATAGATCTATTACCGGAAGACCCAATTCATGCTTTACGTGACCAATTTTTCTGCACAGCATTGCACGCTCGTTTATCAATTCCACTATCTGCCTATCTATCTCATCTATCATCCTTCGCCAATCCTCTATGCTCATAGTTCTGCTCCAAAAAACAAAAAAGCCGTGAAACTTTTCGTCCCACGGCTGAAGGTCTGGAATTTTTAATTATTTTCAAGTCACAGTTTCACCTTCAGCCGCCCTGCCGAAATAAAACCAAAAGAAGCCGAAGATGAAACCAAATTTTGCCATCGCATATTACAATAAAATATTTTTCGCATTTATGTCAAGAAGAAAATTATAAATTTTGAAATTTTTATATCACTGAGTAATCAGTAATTCAAAAGCTCGCCATTCTCCTGAGTTTTGCCGTTCGTTCGTAGACCAAAATCTTCATGATTTAGCTTAAAACTGCATGGAATTTTGGTTATACTTTAAATCGAGGGTGCGAAACTTTAAATGACAATGGTTCGTTACTTCATTTAGATTCGAAGTTAGGAGTTTGGAAAATGGGACTTTGGGCAAGAATCAAAAGATTATTCAGAGCTAGTACAGGGGCGGCTTTGGAGAAAATGGAGGATCCGGAGCTAATCCTACAGCAAACCATTAGAGACATGCGAGAGCGTATACCTGAGTTAAATAACTCTGTGGCTCAAGTAATGGCAACTGAAAAGCTGTTAGCAAAACAAAAGGAAAATTTAGAAAAGCAAATTGTTGAGCTAGATTCTAAGATAAAAGCTGCCATCAAAATGGGAAGAGATGACATCGCAACAGCATATATTGGTCAACTTCAACAAGCCCAAATTGATTTAGAGCGAACATCTGTTCAACTTGAACATGCACAAGCAGCCTCAAAACAAGCACTCAAAATGCGTGATAATTACGTGCTCAACATGAAAAAGAGAACAGCTGAGGCAATGCAACTGATAAGTGCGGCAAAGCAGGCAAAACTTCAAGAGCAGTTGGCGCAGACCATGGAAGCTTTCAATATAGGTGACGATGCCTCTACATTTAATGAGATGCGCGAGAAAATTGAACGGCGAGTTGCATCAGCTGAAGCAAAACTTCAATTAAGTACAAGCTCCGTAGATGCACAGATGCAAGACATAGAACGAGAAGCAATGGACATACAACTGCAGGACAAGCTTCTAGAGTACAAAAAACAAATGGGTTTACTGGAGCCATCTGCTTCAACTGAAAACAAACAATTGTCATCAGGGTCCTCCGCGAAAGAAAGCTTACTAATTGAAGAACAAACACAAGAAGGTAAGCAAAACTAATGCACGAATTTCGACATCTATCTTGATGATGAACATCGAAAAGTATAAAAAGGAGCTAGGACGATTGAACACTAAATATTTTCAGGAAGCACTGAAAGAACCAGCCAATTTTTGGGGGCTAACTGGCTTCGCCATAGCGGCAGCTTACACACAGTCGCCAATTCCTCTTCTGATCGCTCTTCTTTTCGAAGCGATATACATCACTACATTACCATTTATTCCAGCATATAGACGCCTCGTAAATCGCAGACAGAAAGAATATCTGATCGAAATCAATCGATTGAAAAGGGAAAAATTAATAAAAAGCTTTACTCCTAGAGAGCGCGAAGCAGTCGAATATCTTAGATATCAAAAAGAACAAATAAAGAAAAATTATCTCAGACTAACTGGAGCAAAAGAATTGCCAGCTAACCTTAAATCCTTGGATCAGCGATGGGAAGATTTTGTCGATTTATTAGATGTTTACAGACGCCGTAAACAGCATCTTAAAACCATAAATAGACAGGCAATAGAAAATCAATTAAAGCAAGCCATTGAAGCCATGGAGTCTGCACCTGATGAAAAAGTACGCAGAATTCAGCAAACTAACGTCGAAATATTGAAGCGAAGGTTGGCCTCTTTTGATGAATTGGAAAGAAGCGTCAAGCACGTCGAAGGACAATTACAATCCATAGAAAACTTCTTCGGTTACCTGAATGACGAGATAATAACGATCTCAACACCTGAAAAATTCTCTCTCATAGAGTTTGAGGAATTATCAAATTCGATTGCTCTTACTAAACAAATGTTAGATGAAACTTCTGAAGCACTTAATGCACTCGACGCACACAATCGCCAGCTCGAAAAATACGATTTACTACCAAACGCCCATAGATGAAACCATACATCTACATTAGAAGCCGCTATCGCAAAATCACTTAATTGAACTTTCGAAACTTACCTCAACAAATCTGAAAGCAAAATCAATCTTTATTTCTGCAAAGCCATGAAGTTTAATGGCAAGGGAAGCGCTGGGCGCTTCAGCGTAGAATGTTCTAAGACTAAGCCAGTAGCAATCAAGACTGAAAATCTCGGAATACCAACCTAACCAAACAGGCGTCAACTAGGTTTACTGATTGTCCTCTACAGAATATCGAATTGATTGAATTCTTATCTGCTGGTGCTTTTGACTTTAATGGCCTCAACGAATCCCTCTGCTTGAAAGCCATCATTGATTATCACTGTCGGATTCGGCTCAAATTTTAGTGAAAGCTTTTCAGCTGAGAGCGCACCTGTTGCTTTCATAAAAGGCACTGGCTTTTCTGAAAAACCCCCTGGATCTACCCTATTTAGGTTCACTGAGTTGTTTTCTAACGGACCAGAAACCGCCTCGTACAACCTGATTTTTGGGTCTCCTTTAGCATTAAGTTCAAAAATCAATGTAATCAGATTACCGGAAGCTAAAGAGAAAATCTTACCCTCGACATCATAAGACTTTTGTCTAGGCGCAAATCCGCCAGAATATTCAATTTTTCCCTTAGTAATCTTGTACTCACTCATCTTCCAATCGCTCGATACCTTAATCAATAACGGCCTATCCTCAGTAATTGCTACCGCTACTATCTTACAGGGGCTTGTCAGTACCTCTGCTACAATTGCATCGCTGGGCGGCGCTAGAACATTTCCGGAAACTATTCCATCTGCGGCTGACACCTGTACTCTATAACCCATCGTGGGTTTAGTTCCAGCAAAAAAGCCCACTACAGCCTCCCGCGAAAAATCTATCTTTTCTGAGAGATTGATGGGAAAGTTTGCAAAGGTCTTCTGATCGCGTGCGATGAATATGAACGGATTATCTACCCCGCAATGATTCGATTCTTTTAAAACCCTATAGTTCATGATATTCCTATGTCCTTTATTTTTTCGTTTTCTCTGTGCAGTTACAAAGGTCGTAATCAAACAAAAGATTGTAAACAAAATAAGCACCTTTTTCATGCCTGAGCCTCCTTAATCTTACTGGCAATTCTGATGATTTCTTTTTTTACTAAGTTTTCATCAATTATTCGTAGCAGACCGTCACGAAAAATCTCTTGACCATTAACCATGTTCAATCGCACGCTTGAACTTTTGCACGAGAAAAGCAAGGCGGCGGTTATATCGTAAACAGGCATCACGGAAATGTCGTCCAAGCCTATGACTATTAGATCCGCATACTTGTTTTTCTCTAATGTTCCTGCCTCATAAAGACCTAAAGCTCGAGCCCCATCGATAGTTAATAGTTCGACAAATTTTTTAGCCTCAATAAATTCATGTGGCCTTACCAAAAAACAGGCAAATCGTGCCTCCTCTAACATATCGAGCAAATTATTACTCGCCACTGAATCAGTGCCTAAACCGATAGTTATTCCTGCTTTTAAGAATTTCTCTAATGGGGCTCGGCCATGACCGAATTTTGAGTTTGATTTTGGGCAATGTGCAATAGTGCAACCCCTTTGGCTGATCATCTCAATGTCATGGTCTGAAACATGGACACAATGAATTAGTAATGGTTTTGCATGCAAAATACCCGTCTCGTTTAGATATTCGATTGACGACTTGAATGGAGGCTCGAATTTTAGCTCTCTGTAGAATGAATCAAATCCTTTTCCATAAATCATCAATTTATTTTCTTCTCTGCTCTCGGCTACATGGATAGCCACGCTGATAGTATTTGAAATTGCATAATCAGCAATTTTCTCAAAGAGCTTGCGACTAACCGTATAAGGCGCATGAGGAGATAGCCCGACTTTTACAATCTCATTTTCTTGATCTTTTAAGCGTAGAAACTTTTCTTCCAATTCGGCAAAATCCGCACCTGCGTCTTTCGAATCAGGCGAAAATTTACTCTCCTGAAAAACGATGCCTCTTAGGCCCATTAACTTGAGCGCCTTGAGTGAAGCTCTTGCAACACTTCCAATATCTGCAAAACAGGTGATTCCGGACTTTATGCCCTCGATTGCGCCAGCTATTGCACTTAACTCTAATTCTTCCTCTGAGAGCAAGCGACGATATCTAACCAAATTTATTAACCAAGATTTAAAATCAGCGTCTGAAGAGTCCAACAGAGATCTAAGTAAGGTTAGTTCAAGATGAGAATGAACATTTACAAACCCAGGCATTATGAGACTATTAGCAAAGTCCTCGACCGTCGCTTGAGGAAATTTCTTAATGAGAGAGTTTTTCTCCCCGACATCGATTATTTTATCTCCATCAATACAAACGGCGCCGCCAGTTATCAATTCTGAAGATTTCGGCATCAAATAATCAGCGGCCAGAATTTTCATTGTCCCGATACCTCTGCAAAATCGAAGTTACATAAGCTTTAGTTGATGGGATCGTTATTCTCTCTATAAATTCGCCTTCTGAGATCCTCTCCGGACTAATGCCTGACGTCCATTCTTCGACCCGGCTTGCACCAGCATTGTAAGCAGCAATTGTCATTGCCGTTTCAGCTGGAAAACCACGATATCTGCTTCTCAGTTTTTCTAAATACCAGCAACCTATCTGTATATTTCTCTCCGGATCAAGAAGAAATGAAGTCACATCATCTTCTACTTTCTTTTCAAAATCACGAACTCCAGTCTCTTTAGCCCACTGCTTCGCAACAGTTGGAGTAATCTGCATTAATCCTATTTCTCCCGCCGCACCTATCTTCCATTCCCTAAAGTATGTTTCCTCATATATGACGCTCCATACAAGCTTTTCGTCTAGTTTGTAAATCTTGGCTTGCCTGGAAATTATCTCATCATAACGATGAACCCAGTAGTTGTGTAATCTCTCCAATGTAATTCCCAATGCAATCACTATTAAGAACAGCCCACATAAAACTAAAGAGATTACTAAAACCCTTTTCTTATCCATTTGATAGCTGCTAACAAAATGTTAAATAAGATTTTACTAGACATAAATCAGCCACTCTAAACGCCGAATTGATATTTGATATTTTTAATTTGCAAGTTAAAATATTTTTGCAGTTTGAGCTGGTGAAACATGGGAAATATAAAATGCCCAGCATGTGGTAAAGAAAATTTACCCGAGACAAAATACTGTGGAGAGTGTGGTGTGAATCTGCAAAATGAATCTTTTAGTCATAGAAACGGAGATTCTACGAAGCTGACCTCCTCGTCACTTAAAAAATCTGATTTGAGTGTAGACCTGGATGACGAAAGTCTTCCTAAGGAAGTACATGCTTTTTTAGTGATAGAAAGAGGCTTTTCCGTAGGAACTAAATTTTACCTAACTGCAGATGAGTCTTACATAGGACGCTGGGACGCCGATAATGGTATATTTCCAGACATCGACCTTGATCCATACGATCCTGAAGCAAAAGTCTCAAGGAAACACGCGAGAATCATCAGAGAAGATGGGAATTACTCCATCGAGGACTTAGGTTCAACGAATGGCACATTTGTGAATCGTGGTAAAAGGTTAATTCCGGGAACAAAGCATCCCTTAGTAAATGGAGATGAGATCATCGTAGGAAAAACCTTCTTGCGATTTTACATTCGGTATAGAGAGGACTCAGAAGGAACAAATGTTAACCTGTAAAGAATGCGGTGAGATAATACAACCACAAGATATCTACTGCCCTTACTGTGGCCTCCGCCTTAAGGAAGCGTCGTACGTTGAACAACTACCAACTCCAGAACCAAACATTTCATCTCCGAGTCCTTCACAACCTGAACCACAAGAACTACAAGATTTCATAATTCCCCCAAAGAAACAATCTGATATGAAGGATCATATGGACCTCATACCCAAGCCAGAATCAAAACCTATGATCTCGCCAGAATTCTCTCCAATGAAGGATATACCTGTATCTGAGCAGAAAAAATTCCCAGATGAGAGACTTCTTAAGGAGAAAGCTGGAATAGATCTTGGACCGACCGAAGAAATGTCAATTGATGAAATCACCCCGGAAAATATCAGTATTGAGAAAATGTCTTTTGAAGAAACTATTCCAGATTCCCACGTTGAATTGCGATCATCTCGGGCCATTATAGAGGCTGAATCCGCTACACCCCCTCCATCAGTGCAAGATGCTCCGAACTTCTCCTCACAGATTAGTCCACCTAAATCCATTTCGCCAAAGGAACCGATTGCTCCTTCTAATCTAGAATCCCATACACCAAGGATAAAAGAAAAAAACTTACTCGAGGAGAGAAACCTTGCACCTGAGGCTTCTTCAATCAAAGAGTCAATAATTAATCCACCCCTTGAGGAGGTAGAGCCGCTAAAACCAGTCATACCTCCCTCAGCGCTTGAGATGGAAAGAAATTTAGTTGCCCAGGAGCCAGCGATATCAGATCCCGCACCCGCAAAAATACTAAAGCCATCTGAACCTTCACCAACACCATTAAAGTCTGACTTGGAAAAAGATGTTATAGCAGAGAAGCCGATTATAAAGTCAAAACTCCGATTACTGCCGGAAGGAACAGTACTGAACGGTCGATATGAAATTGTTAGAAAGATTGGCGGTGGGGGCATGGGCGCTGTTTACCTTGCAAAAGACAGGAATCTGGGAGGAGCTTTCCGGGCGGTAAAGGAAATGATTCAATCTTACATAGAGGAAGAAAAGCAAGAAAAAGCCATTAGTGACTTTAAACGTGAGGCTTTCATACTCTCTTCACTAGAGCATCCTTCCATTCCAACTATCTACGATTACTTTCATGATGAGAAAGAAGGGCGCTTCTATTTAGTAATGAAGTACATTTCTGGAGGCGACTTGGCGGCCAGATTACGTTCTTCTCCTGAAGGACGAATAGAGGAAAAAATAGTAACTCAGTGGGCCATTCAGATAGCTGATGTGCTGGACTATCTTCATAATCATCAACCACCGATTATCTACAGGGACCTCAAACCATCGAACATAATGATCGACAGCAACACTGAAAGAGTCATGCTGGTTGATTTTGGTATAGCTAGATGGGTACGAAAGGAGGAAAAAGGAGTTACTGCGGTAGGCACCATGGGTTATGCCCCACCAGAACTCTTCGGTGGCATTGCAGAACCTAGATCAGACATATACAGTCTCGGAGCTACAATGTTTCACTTGTTAACCGGTGCAGATCCTCAGAGTAATCCATTGCTAATCTTCGACTTTACTAAAAATCCTCGTCCTAGACAGATTAATCCAACGCTCTCTGATCAAATCGAACAAATAATAATGAGAGCTGTAGAATACAGAGTGGAGCGACGTTTTTCCTCTGCACGTGAGATGAAAGAGGCATTAATCGAACATCTCCAAAATCTAGAAACCGGCAAAGTAACCTTCGGTAAGAAACAGGCAGCTGCTGAAGTCTCTACAAAAGGCTATGTTTATTGCGTCTTCTGTGGACAAAGGATCTTAGAGACCGATCTGTTCTGTCCTTTTTGTGGAACAAAACAAGAACAGCCCAAAAAATCGATTACCATTGAGCCACCGTTACCCAAAATCACTAAGGCAAAGCTCTATGTGATAGGAACTGATGAATTAAGCGTCCCAGTTTTTGAGATCGAAAAAGAAGCAGTTTTAATAGGAAGACGAGATCCGCTGTCAAACATATATCCGGATATTGACTTAACAAAGTTCGATCCACAGACAAAAATCTCTCGTCGTCATGCGCGCATATGGTTAGAAGGTGAAAAGTACATGATAGAAGATTTGGGCTCATCAAATGGTACAACGATCTTAAGGCTAACAAACGAAATAATTCGCCTTTTGCCAAGACAACCGAAACAACTATTCAATGGGGATAAAATCAAACTTGGAGATACTACTCTGCGATTCGTAATAGGTTAATTCTAATGAGTACAAAAAGTTCTTTGAAAACTGAACTCTCAACCGAACAAATCTCTTCATGCTTCATGCTACGCTGCGGAGCTATCGCAATAGATTACATGCTAGTGGTAGCACCAATAGTGATTGGAATACTAATTGGCAGAGTTCTAGGCTATGACGGGTCCAAACTATTTAAAAGCTCAGCTTACAACCTAGGACTTACTACAAGTTTTCTTCTACTTGCCCTCAATCTCTTTTTGTTACCATCGATCAACGGTAGAACCGTGGGAAAAATTCTTACTGGTTTAAAAATCATGACTAAAAATAATAAACACGTTGGCTTTTTGAGAATCTTCATCCGTCATTTCATCGGATATCCTCTCGGGATTTTAACATTGGGAATTGGATTTTTGATCGCAATATTCAACCCCGATGGACGTGCTCTACATGATATTATTGCAGGAACGAAAGTAAGTTGCTCAAATGAAGCTAAATAAATGAATATGCCGAAACTCTTGGTCAAAAGACCAGACGGGAAAGAAGAAATTTTCCGAATTAATCGCATAAGAACCACAATCGGTCGCTCAATAAGGAACGATATATGCATACCCGACCCCTTTATATCTAGATTCCATGCAGAAATAAGAATGGACGGCGATTTGTTTCTACTTCGAGATCTAGGCTCTGCAAATGGTACCATTCACAATAATAAGCCTGTCTCAAGCTACGTCAGATTATCACCTAATGACGAGATCAGGTTAGGAGAAACAAAAATCATATTTCAGGACGATTCAGCCATTCTCCAAAATCCAACATTGATAACTGAAGGCACGCTTGACTCATCTAATACCGTCTTCCTCGATGTAAAACAAAGACAAAATGAAGCGGAAAGAAAAGATTTACTAGCGTTAATTAGTAAAGTTGGCACAGCTCTTCTAGATTCTACCTCTTTAGAAGAAACACTGAATCTAATCACGTCATTGGTATTCGAACTCATACCAGCAGAAAGATGTGTAATATTGTTCAGAAATACTAACTCATCCGATGATCTAAGAATAGCTACAGCTCGTCTGCGTCAGCAGATGAATGATCCCATTCAGATCCGCATAAGTAAACGTATAGTCGATGAAGTACTGCTGAACAAAAGAGCCGTATTGACTTCTAACGCACAAAATGATCCGTTACTCTCAAGCCAAACCGTTTCCCTATCAGGCGTTAAATCTGTTTTGGCCGTCCCTCTAGGAATAGAAGAAGATATCTTCGGAATGATTTATGTAGATTCACCAATCTCAGAGGCTGCATTTGAAGAAAAACATCTGAGCGTACTAACCACGTTGGCCTCCGTCGCGTCGATAAGGATAGAAAAATCCAGACTTCTAGAGGAAAAGCTTCAGCGAGAAAGGCTTGAACACGAACTAAAATTGGCTGCGGAAATACAACAAAGACTCCAACCCTCGAAATTACCGTGCATTGAGAATTATGAATTTGAGGGGATAAGCCTTTCCTGCTACGAAGTCGGAGGTGATTATTATGACTTTATCGAGAGGGATAACAAACGCTTAATCGTCGCATTGGGAGACGTCTCTGGTAAAGGAACCTCTGCAGCCCTAATGATGGCCAGCTTGCACGCTGCAATCCATAGTCAAACATCATTAAACCTGGAGCTTACGAAAACCATATCTGCAGTCAATAAATATTTAGTTCACAGTACCCCGCAAAACCGCTTCGTAACTCTCTTTATCGCTGAACTTGATTGCGAAACTGGCACGATCGAATTTATAAGCGCAGGACATGAATCAGCTCTAATAGTTAGAAGCACCAAACAGATAGAAAAACTTCCCTCAAATTCCTTGCCACTGGGACTATTTGAACATATTACATTTGAAATCGAAATGAATCATCTCGATCCGGGAGATGTCTTAGTGGTCTTCTCTGACGGGGTTTCAGAGGCCCTTTCGCCAACAGGAGAGGAATTTGGAATCGAACGTCTGGCAGAGGTAATTAAGGATAACCTTCAATTATCAGCCGCTGGCTTGCGGGATAAAATAGACTCAGCTCTATCGAAATTCACTAATAATTCAACATCTAAGGACGATATCACTCTAGTCATAGTCAAGCGTAAAGCTTGACCATATAACTGTTGAGTTATACAATCGAATCTATGGTGAAAAATTTGACAGATGAGGCATTTGAAATAATAGCCTTGAGATTCAAAATTTTATCCGAGCCGTTGAGATTAAAGATAATCCACTCACTTCAAGAAGGTGAGAAAAGCGTCAATCAACTAAGAGAAGAGGTAAAAACTAGTCAGCCAAATGTCAGTAAACATCTAAGAATTCTTCAGGACGCAGGGCTTGTACATCGTCGCCAACAAGGAAATGTAGTCTATTACTCAATAGCAGACGAGAGTGTCTTCGATCTCTGCGAAACTGTCTGTAATTCTTTAGAAAAAAGATTCAAAAATCAGGCTAAAATCTTCGCCTCCCCGTAGTAAAATCTGCGCATAATAAAATCTCGGTGAGAAAAATTGAAATAAACATTGAGAAGTAAAAATTCACGCATTTTCATCTTGCATTTTTATAACTAAATGGTTATATTGTTAAGTAGATGAAAAAAATCAAAAAGGAGGGATTAAATCATGAAAGAGTGCACCGTCTTGGAATTAAAGGATAAGTTTGGTAGAGACGATCTATACATTCTAGATGTACGAGAACATGTCGAATACATGGCAGGCAGAGTACCTGGCTCTAAACTAATACCGCTTTCTGAGCTGGACAAACAGGTGTCGTCACTAGATAAGACTAAACCCATATACGTCATGTGCCGAACTGGCAGACGTTCTGCTGAAGCTCAGAGAAAATTAAAGGCTCTTGGCTTCGACAATGTTATAAATGTAGTTGGTGGATTCGAGGAATGGAAAAAGGCAGGACTTCCGGTGGAGAAAGATGAAAAAGCTCCGTGGTCATTAGAGCGACAGGTCAGATTCACGGCTGGCTTGATAGTCCTGATCAGTGCCTTACTGAGCGTATTTGTAAATCCATATTTCGTTTGGATAGCTGCCTTTGTCGGAGCTGGCTTAACGTTTGCTGGTGCTACAGATTGGTGCGGTATGGCACTAATTTTAGCTAAGATGCCGTGGAATCAGAGTAAGAGTACAGCTCCAAGTTGTAACTCATAAAATAAAGGAGGTTGAAATATGAAATTCAAACAATTCTACTTAGGATGTTTAGCGCATGCATCATACTACATTGGTTCGGAGGACGAAGCAGTAGTAATAGATCCACAGAGAGATATCCAACAATATCTAGACGAAGCAGAAGCTAACGGACAAAAAATAAAATATGTGATTGAAACTCATTCCCATGCAGATTTTGTCTCCGGACATCTCGAGCTAGCCAAAAAGACTGGGGCTCAAATCATCTATGGACAACGTGCAGAAACTAAGTTTCCAGTTCTGAAAGTTAAAGATGGGGACGAGCTGATGGTAGGCAAAGTTAAACTAAAATTTCTGGAAACGCCGGGGCATACGCCTGAGGCGATCACTATACTGGTACAGGATATGGAGAATCCTGAAGCGCCATTGAAAATGTTCACGGGTGACACGCTATTCATTGGAGATGTCGGGCGTCCGGACCTAGTCGGCTCTAAAGGTTATACAGCTGAACAAATGGCATCAATGCTTTATGACTCTCTACATCAAAAAATTCTTACTTTACCGGATGATACCGAAATCTATCCAGCTCACGGAGCTGGTAGCTTGTGTGGTAAGTCGCTCTCCAAAGAAACTTGGTCTACTTTAGGAGAACAAAAAAGAGTCAACTACGCACTGAAACCCATGAGTAAGGAAGAGTTCATAAAGTTAGTGACTTCAGATCAACTAGAAGTCCCAATGTACTTCCCTAAGTCTGCATCAAAAAATCTAGAAGGAGCAGCAGCATTAGACGAACTACCAAAACCGCAGGAGCTTTCTACAGAGGAAATATTGAATTTTGACGGCGTAATTTTGGATGTCAGAAACCCAGCTGAGTATGGAGCTGGTCACGTGCCTAAATCCATAAACATAGGTTTAGGTGGGCAGTTTGCCTCTTGGGCAGGCACCTTAATACCCATAGGGACTCCGATAGCGATAGTTGCAGAAACCCCTCAACAGGTCGACGAGGCCTTCACGAGATTAGCACGCGTCGGTCATGAATCAGTTAAAGGATTCATTTTGATTGGCAACTACAGAGCAGCTAAGGCCAATATTGAGCAGGTATCCGTGCTCCAGGCAAATCAAGCAGTAAAAAGTGGAGATGTTCAATTCGTCGATGTCCGGCGTCCTCAGGAATATTCATTAGCTCATGCTCCGAAAACCCTGAATATTCCGCTTCATGAGCTCCCAAGAAAATTCGACATCCTTGATCCTGAAAAAACAACTTATGTGATATGTCAAAGCGGGTATCGCTCTAGCATAGGCACCAGCGTTCTCGAAAATGCAGGCTTCAAGGACATTCGTAATGTAGTTGGAGGTACCACTGCATGGATAAATGCAGGACTTGAGGTCGCCAAAAACTAATCACAGACCTCAGTGAAAAAACAAAATTCACTGAGGTCTTTTCTCTACACAAATCCCCTCATTACTTACTCGCAGATTTATCAAAAATCAGATTCGCTGCTAGCGTGATTATCAACTTGCTGAAAAATTAAATTTTTGTTAAAAACTTAACTTTAATTTTTTATGAAAAAAATGTACCTGGCTTTACTTATCTACATTACTCTTTGTGGATTCAGCTTCGCTCAGGATACCGATGACATAGTTAATTGGAATGACGTTAATTTTATACTCCCCGTCATTCAGGAAACTAAAAATGGCAAGAAAATCGATCGATTAACCTTAACCTTTAGTGGAGTTTTAAGAATCGGCAGAAACCTTAAGCGTCCAATAGATGAAAGAGTTGGTATTGGCTTCAGTTATCATCTTAGTCGTAATTTTAGTGTTGGCTCTTCTTATTTATATCGCCGTTCCAGGCTAACAGAGGCTCCGAGACAGTTTGAGCACAGGCTAAATTTTTTTCTCACAGCCGAGAAAAAAATGAAATATCTTACCATTAAAAATCGTTTCATGACTATGTACCAAATCCGCCATGCTAGACAGGATACAGTTGCTCAACGCAATCGTTTACAGCTTTTATTCCCGATCAGAAAAAATGATAAGGAGATTTTTTCTCCTTTCGTGACAGATGAGATTTATTATGACTTTAAAACCAGAAAACTTTACCGAAATGATCTATTCATAGGCATCGCTAAACAACTTACGCCGAAGTTTGGAGCTGATTTATTCTTCATAAAACAAGATATCAGCATGGGACCAATCAAGGATACGAAAGGTTTAGGGATAACGCTACGATACAAACTTAAATGAGGGACTCGTTCACTTTAGGGTAATTTTTAAGTGATCGGGCAAATGGCAATTTGAGTTGGAATTGATTTCTGCGGCTTGCCATTCTGGATGCTGCTAGTCCAAAAAATACCAAGAGACTGGAACAAAGTTGATAAATTACACCTAAACTCAGAGAACCGGTAGAAATTTATCACTCACCTTTTTCCAAAGGATTTCAGCTAATTCCTTCCTATCTGAGTGCTGGATTGCTTCATCGCCGAAGTTCAGAATGGCTTCGAAATAAGGTATCTGAAGCAACTTCCATATATGAGCGATCAACGTAGCATCGCCCCACCAACAGATCGTGTGAGCAGGCGGTTCGTTGTTAGGAGTTCTGTAACTTATCGCCACGTAATGGACGGGAAAATCAGTCTTTGCAGGAAATTCTAAGAATGAAGATCTAAATCTCAGCACTTGCTCACCTTTCGTGCTTGTGCCCTCAGGAAAGACTATGACACCCTCGCCAGCGTCTAATTTTTCTAAAATTTTTTCGCCTGCTTGGGGAATATCTCGCCGATTCTGTCTGTTTATAAAAATATTTTCCATATCGGCGGTAATCTTACCAATTAAAAACCATTCTCTGATCTCACTTTTGGCAACAAACACACCGTCAACAACTGATCGAATCAGAGGGATATCAACGTAACTCAAATGATTGGACACTAGGAAAAATGGTGGTTTAGGAGGCGATCCAATCACCTCTATCTTCATGCCAATTATTCTTGAGAACGAACGCGCCCAAAATCTGAAGCAAATCTGACGCCATAGAGATTTATTTGGTATTATGAAAGAGATAATCCACCAGGCGAAATAAATGCTGAAAGTTGTGAGGAGCAATAAAATAAAGCGAATCGAGGCTAAAATGTACTTCATACTACAGGCCGAGCAGTGAATAAAATTTCAGATTCAATCATCGAAAGTTTGCCATACAGAGTATGAAAAAAC
Source organism: uncultured Blastocatellaceae bacterium (assembly GCA_964486055.1). Lineage (GTDB taxonomy): Bacteria > Acidobacteriota > Blastocatellia > Pyrinomonadales > Pyrinomonadaceae > J014. The sequence continues at coordinate 310,651 of CAZALE010000001.1, read as the reverse complement.
AAATTTTAGAGTTCTATAAAAAACGTTCTCTCGGCTCTGATGATTTTTCGTACAGCATTTAAGACCACTCTAATAGCCTAAAAAGCGTTGATCCTTTGAAATCGAGATTTTAAAGTTAAACTAGTGGCATGAGCTTGCTGCCTGGAGTTAATCTTAAAGATTGGGCTCGATTCGATTTACATATTTGCGTACTGACAACATTTTTGATTAGAGTCCCTTTCCCGTAAAATTGAAACTTAAAACGAAAATGGCTCGAGAAGGTTTTCCATTCGTAATCGTTCCCTTTTTAATCGCTCTCGTATTTGGATTACTGCAAATATGGTGGATTGCAATTCTGTTCATTGCAATAGCATTGTTCATGGCATTCTTCTTTCGTGATCCTGATAGGAAAATCCCAGAGGATGCGGATGTTATAGTTTCCGCATCCGACGGAAGAGTCACTAGGATCGAGGAAAACGAAAATGGGAAATTGATAAGCGTGTTTTTATCTCCTCTAGATGTACACATAAATAGGGCTCCCATTGCAGGTAGAGTAAAAAAGGTTATCTACAAACCTGGAAAAAAAATGCCTGCAACAAGCGAACAGGCCAGTCATTTAAACGAGAGAAATTCGTTAATCATAGAGAATGAAAGGATAACTGTAACTTGCACGCAAATAGCTGGCATTTTAGCGAGGCGAATAGTTTGTTGGAAAAAGGAAGGGGATAATCTAGAAAAAGGTGAAAGGTTTGGGTTGATAAAATTTGGTTCTCGTACAGATGTTCTGATGCCCAGTTCTGTGGAGATAACAGTAAAAGTAGGTGACAGAGTTAAAGGCGGTGAGACCATAATCGCTCGATTAAAGAATCACTAACATCTACCTGAAGTAATTATGGCCAAAAAAAGAGCAAAAAAAATTCTAATAACCGGTGGAACAGGATTTCTGGGAAAACATTTGGTTAAAAGATTCATAGAGGCGGGCGCGAAGAATCTTCGTGTCATGGCTTCTTCAGTTCCGGATTGGATGAAAGACGATGGCGTAGAAGCTTTTGAAGGATCTGTAACCAATCGGGATGATGTCGCTAGAGCAACTCAAGATGTCGAGGTTATATATCACCTGGCCGGTAAAGTTTCCTTCTCGCGTGACGGCGCAGCTGAAATGAACAAAATTCATGTTGAAGGAACCAGACTCCTGTGTGAGGCCGCAAAAGAAAATGGTGTCAAAAACTTCATACTAGCCTCTTCATCTGGAACCTCGGCCATTACTGAAGATGGGAAAATAGTGGATGAGAGCTATCCTCAACCAGTCCACATACTAATAAAATGGCCTTACTACGCTTCAAAATATTATCAAGAGAAAACAGCTCTAAAATACTTCGATGGCAAAGGTTTAAGGTTGGTGATTTTAAATCCTTCATTGTTGCTTGGCAGTGGTGATGATAGACTGAGCTCAACCAATGTCGTGCTAGATTTTATGGCAAGGAAATTTCCGTACACGCCATCGGGCGGGATAAATTTCGTGGATGTCAGAGATGTAGCTGATGCTTTTTTTAATGCGCTCGAGAGAGGAAAAAACCGCGAACGATATCTTTTAGGCGCTGTAAATTGGTCTGTCGAGGAATTCTTCAGACGTCTTGAAATACTCACCGGAGTTCGCGCCCCAGCGCTTCGACTACCAAAAAAAATCGCAATCAGCGGCTCGAATTTCATTTCAACTTTCTATGACGCACTCGGCAAATCAGCTCCCTTCAATGCCTCCGAGGTCGAAATGGGTGAATACTTTTGGTACTTCGATTCGAGTAAAGCCGAAAAAGAATTAGGTTTTTTCACACGAGACCCAATGGAAACCTTGCAAGACACTGTCAGGTACATTAAGAAAAACTTTCTCGGTGATAACATCTTCTCCAAATAAACTTACAAATAAAAATCTCATAAACATTTCATAAATCTGAACTTGCAAAAATATTTGTCATTAACATATGATGAATTTAAACATCATACAAGGAGATATTTTGCGTTATGTCGAAACCGCGGCCAACATCTCGTAGAGGATTCTTGAAGTTAACTGCCAGCGGCGCTTTGGGTAGCTTAGCAGCCAAGGGGATATTTGCTGATGAGAAAACTGATTCTTTATTAGGACGAGCGGCTCAAGAGAGGACGAACAATAGGGCTGTAGATAAGGAAATCTCTGTCAGACAAGATGGCACTTATGAAACAGTTCCGTTATCTAAAAATGCAATCACTCTCGGCGTTGTACAATCACGCGTCAGATCTTTCGAAGTCTCCAATGCGAAGCAAACAATCAATGAAAATCTCAAGCATTTTATCGAGCTAATTGACAAAGCATTCTACTATGGAGCCAGACCTGACATTTTATTCTTTCATGAATTTCCGATAACTGGTTGGAGAAAATGGACAAGAAAAGAGATCCTATCCTTTGCCTTGGAGGTACCAGGAGAAGAAACTGAGCAGATTGCTAAAAAGGCTAGAGAATATCAATGTTACATAGTCTTTGGAACTTATGCCAGAGACAAAGATTGGCCAGGACACGTTTTAAGCCTTACGGTGATCATGGATCCTAAAGGACAAGTAATCGGTAAACATTGGAAAGCAAGAAACATAAAAGGGGTTTTTCCGGGATTTGAGCTCTTTACTACGACTATTTACGATGTACTGGACAGATACATCGAAATGTATGGTCCAGATGCCGTGATACCCGTAACGCGTACTCCCTACGGAAACATTTCAACAACATCTACGCAAAACGAGCCTGAGATCATAAGAGCTATGGCTATCAAGGGAGCTGAGATAATTCTAAGAACAGCATCAGGCGGCTTTAATCCATTAGACGTGCAGGCATCTGCATTTTACAATCAAGTATATGTTGCAGTGGCAAATAATGCATATTCACCCGACAATCCTGGCTTCTTTGACGACGCTGGTTCTGGGGGAAGCGCCATATATGCTCCGGATGGGAAGCCTTTAGCAATTGCAGATACAAAATTCGAAACAATGATCACAGCTAGAATACCAATCGGGGCTTTCCGTGAAACTCATCGCCAGCCAATAATTCACAGCGAACTTTATATGCCGATTTTTGAGAGATATCGTAGCAACTATCCACCAAACCTTTTCTTAAGTTATCAGCCGGAGGATTTAATTGACGCCAAGAGATACCTGGCTGAAAAATCTCGATGGAAAAAATAGAAAATCTCTAGTCGTTTTAGAAACTAATTAGTATCCGGTTCAGTTGACTTTGAGATTCATGAATCATTTTTCCTCTTAGCAACTCTCAAACTACTGCGGCTTTTATCTTATCTTTCCGCCTTTAACCTTTGCTCTTGCTTGCTTAGATAAAATTTTAAAATCTGCCTTTTTCGAAATTCCATTTTCGTTATACTATAAAGCTTTTGAACAAGATGATATGGTTGCTATTCAGGCTAAGAGTAAGATGGATCTGGACACACTTTGTATAAATACAATCCGCACTTTATCGCTTGATGCAGTGCAAAAGGCAAACTCTGGTCATCCAGGGTTACCGCTTGGAATGGCTCCTAGTGCTTATGTTCTTTGGACTAAATTTCTCAGGCACAATCCCAAAAACCCTAAGTGGTTCAATCGTGACAGATTTTTGCTCTCTGCAGGCCATGGCTCGATGCTTTTATATTCCCTACTTTATCTGACCGGCTACGATCTATCATTAGAAGAAATCAAAAAATTTCGCCAGTTACATTCCAAAACTCCCGGACATCCCGAGAACATTCTTACGCCTGGAGTCGAGGTAACGACTGGTCCGTTAGGTCAAGGCTTTGCTAACGGGGTAGGTATGGGAATTGCTCAAAAACACTTGGCTGCAATTTTTAATAAAGAGAATTTTCCGTTAGTTGATAATACCATCTATGCGATTGTATCCGATGGGGATTTAATGGAAGGGGTTTCATATGAAGCTGCATCGATCGCAGGTCATCTGAAACTAGATAATCTCATTTACCTATACGACGACAACAATATAACAATCGATGGACGTACTGAGTTAACTTTTACTGAGGATGTTACAAAACGTTTTCAGGCGCTCGGATGGTATGTGCTTCACGTAAACGATGGCAATAATCTACTAGAGATTGAAAATGCAATAAAGAAGGCTAGAAGGATTAAAGGAAAACCAAAGTTAATCAGAATAAAAACCATCATAGGCTATGGAATGCCTAAACAAGGCACTAACAAAGCCCATTCCGATGCTCCAGGAGAAGAGGCCATAAAAGAAACTAAAAGAAATCTTGGGTGGGATGAAGACAAAGTTTTCTATGTACCACAGGAGGTCTTGAAGCATTTCCGAAGTGCAATAAAACGCGGAGAGCAGATGGAAAATAAATGGAGAAAACTAGTGGATAAGTACCAAAAGACTTTCCCTGAACTAGGAAAAGCGTTCATGAACAGATGCGAAAATAGCCTTGACGAGGAATGGGAATCGGCTTTACCAGAATTTTTAGAAAAGCAAGAGAAAGCTACTAGAGTTTATTCAGGTGAAGTGATCAATGCAATAGCAGATAAGTTACCGCAGCTTATCGGTGGCTCGGCGGATTTAACTTCTTCAAATAACACTTATATAAAGTCATCAGGTGACTTACAGGCTGGTAAATATGAAAATCGCAACATACATTTTGGAGTCAGGGAGCATGCGATGGGCGCGATACTCAACGGCCTCGCTCTTTACGGAGGTTTTATCCCATTCGGCGGCACTTTTCAAACCTTCAGCGACTACATGCGCCCCGCAATTCGTTTAGCTGCACTCTCGCACATTCAAGTTATCTATGTTTTTACACACGACTCGATCGGTCTAGGTGAAGATGGACCAACTCATCAGTCAGTAGAGCACCTATGTGCTCTGCGGGCCATTCCAAATCTAGCCGTCATCCGTCCTGCTGATGCTCATGAGGTCAGAGAAGCATGGAGGGCTGCGCTCAGAAGACGAAATGCGCCGACAGCACTGGCTCTAACAAGACAAAAAGTTTCCCATATTGATCGTCAGAAATACTCACCAGCCACGGGATTACATAGAGGAGCTTACATTTTAGCTGAGGCGTTCGAACGAGAGGAGAAAACTTGTGAACCAGAATTAATATTAATAGCCACGGGCTCAGAGGTCGCTTTAGCCTTGCAAGCATATGAGATATTAAATCGAGAGGGCCTAAAAACGCGGGTTGTTTCGATGCCTTGTTGGGAGTTTTTCGAAGAACAACCTCATGAATATAAAGAAGAGGTGCTCCCGTCACACGTAAAAGCTAGACTCGCCATAGAAGCTGGAGTAAGTATTGGTTGGGAAAGATATGTCGGATCACATGGCGATACCTTGTGCGTTAATAGTTTCGGAGCTAGCGCTCCGGCAGATGATGTGTTTAAGTTCTTTGGATTCACTCTGGAAAATGTCCTCAAGAAAGCTAAAGCTCTACTCTGAGCTCAAAAGTGCAACCTTAGTTTATAGGGATAGAATCAAACACTTGAAACTGATTAATTTGGAACTTTATTCTTAAAAAGTTACAATAGCTGAATGATTTCTGCGCTTCTCAAAAAACTATGAGAGAGGAATTTTGCTTGATGAATTTACCTAAAGCTATGAAGGTATCTTTCAAATTTTTTGGACTTTATATATTCGTTTTCATTTCATTAATATCTACATCGATCATTGCTCAACAGCAAAGAATAGTGGAAGAAGTTGATATCCAAGGTAACCGCAGATTACGAGATGAAGATTTACTCTATTACATACGGACACGACCCGGAGATGTTTTGGATCAACAACAATTGGAGCGAGACCTAAAAGAATTACTTTCTTTGAACTTCTTCGATAAGGTAGCAACGCGAGTGCTGGTAGAAGACGGTCTGCGAGGAGGCGTAAGAGTAATATTCGAAGTAAAAGAGCTACCGATAATTCGCGACCTACAATTTGAAGGAACAAAAGCCATATCAGAATCTGAAATACTCAAACAATTTCGAGAGAAAAGAGTGGGTATTTCCAAGGAGGCTGTGTTTGATCCAGTAAAGGTTAACAATGCAAAAAGAGTAATTCGTGAGATGCTTGCGGCTAGGGGTTATCCAAATGCGAGCGTGACAGAGGTAGTAGATGAAGTTTCTGCCACATCCGTCGCAGTCACGTTTAAGATCGATCAAGGCAGAAGGTCTAGAATAGTAGAAATTGATTTCGTAGGAAATGAAGTTTTTAAGGATAGTGAACTGAGAAATGCGCTGCAATTGGTCAAAGAAACCGGCCTCATAGCCCGAATAAAAGGTCAAGACGTCCTAGACATGAGAAAACTCGAGTATGACCTACAGAAAAACGTCCGTGAATACATGTTTTCCAAAGGATATTTTCAAGCAAGAATAGGCGATCCTGAAGTAATCGATCTTGGAGTCAAAAGAACTGACTTCCTCCCTCTGATAACCCTGCCGATACCGCTCCTCTCATCTAAAGATGAAGTCCTGAAAATTGTTGTGCCCGTAAACGAGGGTAAACCATTTCGCGTCGGTAAGGTAACAATAGAAGGTAACTCCATCTTTCCCGAACAAGAATTGATGAGATACATAGGTTTAAAGGAAGGTGAAATAGCCGACGGCCGTCAGCTACGAAAAGCTTTATACGAAGACTTGAAAAAAGTTTATGGCTCTCAAGGATTCGTCTTATACGACGTAGATCTGGAGACTGATCTAAAGGATAATCCAAACAACCCAAAAGAAGGAATAGTCGATATAAAAATAAGAATAGATGAGGGTAAACAATTCAGACTACGAAGGCTGGAATTTGCAGGCAATACATTTACACGAGATAGAGTGCTGCGACGTGAGATGCTGATAAATGAGGGAGACATATACAACGAAAGCGCACTTGAAATCTCTATTTTACGACTGAATCAAACTGGCTATTTTGAGCCAATCGATAAAGAAAAAGACGTTGAGAGAAGAACAAATGAAGAGTCAGGCGAAGTTGACTTAATTGTTAACGTAAAAGAGAAAGGTAGGCAACAAATATCCTTTAACGGTGGAGTTTCAGGAATCGGAGGATCGTTCTTTGGCCTGGAATACTCTACAAATAATCTCTTCGGTAGAGGTGAAAATTTCTCATTCAGTTTCGGTTTTGGTAATCGCCAAAGTAGCCTGCAGCTAGCATTCACAGAACCTTACTTTCGCGATAGACCCATTACCGTCGGCTTTTCCCTCTTCACATATCGTTATAAGTTTTTTGGCGAAGGAACTTTTCTCTCCCAAAACGAAAATCTATTTTTCGAGGCTACAAATCCATTCGGCACAATTCTGACTAACGAAGAGAATCTTTTCACGCAATCAACATATGGCCTCTCATTATTTGCCACCGCACCATTATCCGAATTCATGCCTAAAAGACGATTTTCGCAACTGTCAAGAATTGGGCTTACGTATCAATTCTCCGCAACTACCATAAAGGACCCACCGGTTAATCGTTCCGGTGATCCTAATCGTGCCATCCCGATCGTCTTTAGTCAACCAAACATAATAACAAGTCGTATAATTCCCTCATTCGTGTATGATTCAAGACAGCCTGCTGCAAATGGATTTGATACTTTAAAGGGCAAGCAAATAGCTCTGCAACTCTCTTTTGCGGGTTTAGGGGGTGACGTTCGAACCTATTCCCCAAGCGTAAGCTACATGCAATTCATACCCGTTAGGCGAAAGAAGTCAAAAAATGCTGAAGTATTTGGCTTTCGCATTCAAGCAGCTACCATAAGAACCTGGGCCGTAACCGATAAAATCAGAAATGCCAACTCATTATCCTTCGTCAACGGAATTCCTTTCATCGAAAGGTTCTTTTTAGGCAGCGAGTTTGACATCAGAGGATACAACGTACGCTCTATCGGACCTATAGCTCCTGTGGATACTTACGTAACTAGTAGAAATGTAGTGGTAGCTAGAAATGCGTTTGGTAATCCAGAGCCAGTTACAGGATTAAACGATAGAGACAGACAAGCTATAGCCTCTCTCGGCACATTTACAGGATCTGGCGGTGCCAATCCTGGCCTTATCTCCAAATCGTTCGCCTATATAGGTGGAGATACCCAGCTTCTCGGCAATTTCGAATATAGAATTCCAATACTTGGCCCAGCCAGTTTAGTCGCATTTGCTGATATAGGAACAGCTTTTAACATTGACAAAGGCAGCATTCAATTCATCAATAGCAGATTTCTTCCGGACCAGCCATTCCTCGGCCAATTCAATTCCCTCACCCTTATTTTTCTACGAAATAACCCACAATTTCAGCCATCATTTCTTGGTGGCTTGATAATACGAGATGGTCGCCCAATTACTCGTAGAGAATTTCTGCAAATCTACTGTGGGAACTCTCCCGCAACTTGCCCTCTTACTCTTCCCGCTGGATTACAAGAAGTGTATCTACGAGGCGAAGCGCAGACTAATCAGCTTGTAAGAATAGGTGATAGCATCTTTGGGAAAATTGGCGATTTCAAATCTAGTGTGGGTCTAGAGTTACGGGTACAGGTCCCCGTTATTAACGTGCCATTCAGATTGATTTACTATTACAATCCAAATGCGAAAATAGGATTTACCAAAGAATTACCCAATTTCTTCCTACCAGGAAAACGAAATGGCTTACGTTTCTCAGTAGGAAAAACATTCTAACGTTGAAATTTTTCTAAACCAGTGTTAATTTTTAAAATTTAATCTTTAAACATGAATCAAAAAGGAGCGACAAAAATGAAAAAACATGCATTGATCTTATCAATAGCAATTTTTACAATGTTCCTGACTTTACCTGCCTTTCCTCAAGCTAGCGGAGGAATGAAAATAGCAGTTATCAATACGCTTGCGTTCGACGATGAGAAAGCAGGAATTCTGAAATATGTAAACGCGTTGAATACCCTCGAGAGAGAGTTTCAACCCACAAAGACGGAACTACAAACACTTGCTAATAAGATAGAGACTCTGACGAAAGAATACAATAGCTTGTTGGAGCAAGCAAACAAGCAAAATAGCCCTGTTTCTCAACAAACGATCCAAGCAAAACGCGAGGAAATTGAAAAGCTACAACGAGAGGCAAAATTCAAGCAAGAGGATGCCAGTGCGAGATATCAAAGTCGTTATCAGGTAGTAGTGGGCCCAGTATTGCAGGACATAATGAAGGCGATGCAGGATTATGCAAAACAAAAAGGTTATGCTTTGATCTTTGATGCAGCTAAGCTGGATGAAGGCAACTTGATCCTAGCGGTAGGAGATGCAAGCATCGATGTGACAAAAGACTTCATTACATTTTATAACGCTCGTCAGTCAACTACATCTACAACTGCTCCGCCTAAGTAAATCGTCGTTAAAATCAAGCCGATGACTACATGAAAAGCCTAGTTATCGGCTTGAGAATTAAATATTTTTTAATGAAATTTTTAAAGGTTGGAAAATTATGACTATTCTCAACTCACAGGAAATTCAGGAAATTTTACCACACCGTTATCCATTTCTATTGGTGGATAAAATAATAGAATTAGAACCTCGAAAAAGGATCGTGGGCATAAAGCAAGTCACCATAAATGAGTACTTTTTCGTTGGTCACTTTCCTGACAATCCCGTAATGCCAGGTGTTTTAATTATTGAGGCGCTGGCTCAAGTTGGGGCAATTCTGGCACTGCGAGAGTTTCCTGATAGAAACAATAAAATCCCATTTTTTAGTGGAATAGAATCTGCAAAATTCAGACGCCCCGTAACGCCCGGTGACACGCTAATCTTAGAGGTCACGGCCATTAGAGCTGGCTCTAAAGTTCAAAAGATGCACGGAGAAGCAAGGGTCGATGGTGTGGTTGTAGCCGAAGCTGATATAATGTGCGTGCTATCTGATACAGTAAGCAAAAAACCACAAAAAGCGCATGCTTAAAACCAAACAGATTTTTATTCACGAAACAGCAATTGTGAGTCCTAAAGCACAGATAGGTGAAGGATGCTATATAGGCCCTTACTCCACTATCGGTGATAATGTAGTTCTTGGAAATAACGTTCGCATTGAATCACATGTTGTTATAGACGGTTGCACAGAGATAGGAGACGAAACTCATATATTTCCATTTGTCTCCATAGGCCTTGCGCCTCAGGATTTAAAATATAAGGGTGAACAAACAAAAGTAATAATTGGCAGACGCAATCAGATAAGGGAATTTGTAACGATTCATCGAGGTACTGCTGGAGGTGGTGGGACGACTCTAATTGGTGATGACAATCTCCTGATGGCACAAGCCCATGTGGCTCATGATTGCCAAATAGGTAAAGGTGTCATAATGGCTAATGGCGCTACATTAGCCGGACATGTTGTCGTAGATGATGGCGCGACAATCGGTGCCTATTCAGGGGTTCACCAATTTTGTCGAGTAGGCCGAGAGGCTTTCATAGGCGGATATTCCGTTATAGTAAAAGACGCCCTACCTTTTGGTATCTGTCAAGGTAATCACGCAAAATGTTACGGCCTAAACGTAGTCGGCATGAAAAGAAGAAATTACCCTAAAGAAACCATTAGAAAACTTCATCATGCCTATCATTTATTACTATCCTCAAAACTCAATACATCTCAAGCTTTAGAAAAAATCAAACAAGAAATTACGGATTGCCCCGAGGTAGATCTAATCGTAAATTTTATTGAGACTTCTCAAAGAGGTGTCATAAAGTGAAATACGGAATGATTGCGGGCAATGGTCAGTTTCCGTTTCTCGCAGTCGAAGGCGCTAGGAGAGCCGGGGTTCTGCTTTACGTCGTTGCCATCCGCGAGGAGACAGATAAAAGAATTGAAGAAGTGGCTGATAAAGTTTGCTGGGTGGGAATAGGCCAACTCAACAAAATGATTGCCTTCTTTAAAAAAGAAGGCGTCACTAAAGTGATGATGTGTGGACAAGTCAAACACACTCAAATATTCAGCGATGCACTTCCCGATTTAAGAATGCTCAGAATGTTATTTCGCTTGAAACACCGAAATACGAACGCCCTAATTGGCGCAGTAGCAGATGAATTAGCCAAAGACGGCATCGAGCTGATTGATTCTACATTTTTTCTAAAGGAACACTTAGCCAATGAAGGCGTGATGACAAAAAGGCGTCCTAATGCAATTGAGCAAGAAAACATAGAATATGGATTAAAAATAGCTAGTGAAATCGCGCGTCTTGATTTAGGGCAGACAATAGTAGTAAGGGCAAAAGCCTGCGTAGCAATAGAGGCGATGGAGGGGACGGATGAAACCATCAGGAGAGCCGGACATTTGGCAAGAGGCAAGCTTACCGTCGTTAAGGTCTCCAAACCATCCCAAGATATGCGCTTTGACGTTCCCGTCGTCGGAGTTCCAACTATAAAGACGATGATCGAAGCAGGCGCAACCTGCCTCTGTATAACAGCGGGTAAGACACTCATGTTTGATAAAACTCATATGATTCAACTAGCTAATGAAAATAAAATAAGCATAGTGGCCGTGCCACCCATAGATTAATATTTTCAAATAAAAATGAAAAAAGCGATTTTCCTAGATAGAGACGGAACTTTAATCGAAGAGATTGGCTTTCTTCATCGGATTGAAGATCTAAAACTCTTTAGTTTTACGGATGAGGCGCTCTCGATTTTAAAAAAAGCCGGTTTTCTCTTGATCATCATAACGAATCAATCAGGCATCGGAAGAGGATTTTTCTCAGAGGCAGAGATGCACCAAATTCATGCCCAAATCCAAAAAGAGCTAAACAATAAAATAGACGCCTTTTATTTTTGCCCACATTTGCCACAAGAAAACTGCAATTGCAGAAAACCGAAGACAGGTATGATAGAACAGGCCGTCGCTGATTTTAACATAAATAAAACAGAATCTTGGATAGTAGGTGATAAGCAAAGCGATATAGAGCTGGGATTCAACGCAAGTACGAAGACTGCAATGGTTTTAACAGGGTATGGAGTTTTTGAACTTCCAAAACTTAAACGGCAGCCAGATCTAATAGGAGAAAATCTACTGGAAATCGCCAGGAAAATAACCTCCGTGTATCAATAAAAAAACTTGCAAGTCTGAAATCAAAATGTTAGGTTTTACTTTTCGAGTTTTTCGAATTTATGGAAATAAACGTCAGATTTGGTGAGCAAGTAAAAAGTATTTCTTTACCTGCAACAGTATTGGACGTAATAAAAGCTTTCGATAGAGATATAGCTAAAAAGGCCATTGCCGCCAAAGTAAATGGCGAATATTTTGATTTAAATCGTGAGCTGCCATCAACGGCTGACATATTACAAATAGAGGCAATCATGCCAGACAGCCGAGAGGGGCTAGAAGTAATACGCCACTCAACAGCCCATCTTCTAGCTGCCGCTGTTCTTGACCTATTTCCTGGCACTAAACTTGGAATCGGCCCCGCATTGATGGACGATCCGCGATATGGATTCTTTTACGATGTCATCGCACCTAGACAATTAACCGAAGCTGATTTGCAAATAATCGAAAAAAGAATGCGTGAAATGGCTAAGCGCAATTTGCCATATAGACGCGAGGAGGTAGAGAAAGAAAAAATACTGGAAATATTTCGCAATAGACAAGAACCGTTAAAGTGTGAGCTAATAGAAGAGAAAGTAACTGATAAAGCAAGCATATATTATATTGATAACTCGCCATTCATAGATTTCTGTCTAGGTCCACACGTACCTCATACCGGTAAGTTAAAAGCTTTCAAGCTTCTTGCGCTTTCAGGAGCTTATTGGAAAGGCGATTCAACTCGTGATCAGATGCAGAGAATTTACGGAAATGCCTTTGCAACTGAGGAAGAGCTAGATGCATGGCTTCGCCAACGTGAAGAAGCAGAAAAACGTGACCACAGAAGACTTGGAAAAGAATTGGATTTGTTTTCTATTCACGATGAATACGGGCAGGGTTTGATCTTCTGGCATCCAAGAGGCGGTGCAGTAAGAAAAGAAATGGAAGATTACCTAAGAAGCGAACTCCAAAAGCGTGGATATGGCATGGTTTACACACCACACATAGCAAAACGCCAACTCTGGCAAATTTCAGGACATGAAGAAAATTACGCTGATTCATTATTCGAACCTATGAAAATGCCGGAGAAGTTTAATGAGGAAATAGAATTTCGAATTAAGCCGATGAATTGCCCTTTTCACATAGGTATTTACAAAACTAGGCCACGCTCATATAGGGAATTACCGATAAGATATGCAGAGTTAGGCACTGTCTATAGAGCAGAGCTGTCAGGAACTTTGCATGGTTTATTACGAGTGCGCGGCTTTACCCAGGACGATGCTCACATATTCTGCACTCCCGACCAAGTTGAGGATGAGGTCGGAGCTTGTGTGGATTTTGCATACGATGTCCTCAGAACATTCGGTTTTGAAAAATTTAAGGTGGAACTCTCAGTTCGTGGTAAATCAGATGAGAAACATTACCTCGGCTCAGATACCGATTGGCAAAAGGCAGAAAAAGCCTTAGTAAATGCTCTGCAGCGGCGTTCGATTGATTATGAAAGAATTGAAGGAGAAGCCGCATTTTATGGACCTAAAATTGACATAAAGGTTGAGGATTCAATAGGAAGATTATGGCAGCTCTCTACAGTCCAGTTTGATTTTAACCTGCCAGAAAGATTTGAGCTTGAGTACATAGGTGAGGATAATAAACCTCATCGCCCGATCATGGTTCATCGCGCCCTCTTTGGTTCTATAGAGCGATTCTTCGGTGTACTCATCGAACACTATGCTGGCGCCTTTCCATTCTGGCTTGCTCCGATTCAAGTAGCTGTCCTACCCATAACAGATCGAATAAACGACTATGCTATTGAAATCTCTGAAAGATTGAAGTTAGAGGACTTTCGAGTTGAAGTTAATCTCAAATCTGATAAAATAGGCGCAAAGATACGTGATGCACAATTACAAAAAGTGCCTTTCATGTTGATTCTTGGTGATAAAGAAAAAGAAAATCATACTATAGCCGTAAGAGAACGAAAGCACGGTGATTTGGGGCAAATGCAGCTTGTCGATTTCATCAAAATTCTGCAAAATTTGAAACAGTCAAAGGCAATAACCTTTGAACCAGAGAAAACATTAAAGGAGGTTTAGTCTATTAAGCGTCAATATCCTAAAGAAACGCATAGAACCAATGAACGAATTCGTGTACCTGCTGTAAGAGTGATAGACGAAAATGGTCAGCAGATAGGCATAATGGACACACGAGATGCCATAAGACGCGCTCGTGAGCTAGGTTTAGATCTTGTAGAGATAGCTCCAAACGCTAACCCGCCCGTATGTCGCATCATAGACTACGGAAAGTTTCTTTATGAGCAAAAGAAAAAACAACAAGAGGCGAAGAAGAAACAAGTAACCATAACAGTAAAGGAGGTAAAGTTTCGTCCTTCCACTGATGATCATGATTACAGCTACAGAGTAAAACATTGTCGTGAATGGATTCAGGAAGGCAATAAAGTAAGAGCAAGCATCGCATTCCGAGGACGTGAAATGGCTCATAAAGAGCTCGGAGAAGCGATCTTAAATCGCCTGAAAACAGATCTAGAGGACATAGCCGAGATGGAAGTGGCTCCTAAAATGGAAGGTTATCAAATGGTAGCCATTTTCGCACCAAAAAAGAAAAAATAAATTTCACAAGGTTAAAATCTCATCCGACTAGACTTTTTCGTCTGGCTTTGAGAAAATTTGTTTTTTAGACGAAAGGAGAAAATTATGCCTAAATTAAAGACACACAAGGGAGCGGCTAAACGCTTTCGTATAACGGCAAATGGTAAGATAAAGCGTGGTCACTCACATGCACGCCACATCTTGACCAAAAAGTCTTCCAAAAGAAAAAGAAAGCTCGACATAGATACGCTGGTTTCGAAAGCTGATGCAAAAGTTGTCAAAGAAATGCTCCCATACGGTCGTAAATAAAAATCGTAAAAAAATTAAAAAAACCTGTAGCATAAAGAGAATTTTTTTAACTTGTAATAGAAAAAGAATTTTTAAAAGGAGAGAATTATGCCTCGTGTAAAGCGCGGAAATAAAAGAGTTCAGAGAAGAAAAAAGATACTAGCATTAGCAAAAGGATACAGAGGGACTAAGTCAAAACTATATCGATCTGCAAAAGAATCTGTCGAAAGAGCGCTAAAATTTGCGTATGTTGGACGAAAGCTCAAGAAGCGAGACTTTCGCTCGCTTTGGATAGTCAGAATCTCTGCTGCTGCAAAACTCAATGGATTGAACTATTCTCAGCTCATTCATGGATTAAAGGTCGCCGGTATTGACTTAAATCGAAAAATACTGGCAGATATGGCGGTGAAACAACCTGAGGCTTTCTCTGCTATTGCTAATAAAGTGAAGGAAGCCCTTAATCAGGCAAATGCTTAAAAAGCGCAAAAGCGCCCTTGCGCCATGAATGAAAAGATTCTCAAAATACGGGAAGGTTTTAAGTTAGACTTCGAAAAATTTGCCAAATTTAGTTTTGATGGCATAACGATAAACGAAGCTGAGAAGTTAGCTCGTGAGTTAAATGAGCTGAAAATAAAGTATACAGGGAAAAAATCTGCTCTTGCAGAGGCAAAAAAATCGATAGGGGCTTTACCTGCAGAGCAGCGAGCCCATTTCGGCAAGACAATACAAGAAACTGAGGCAGAGATAATCCGTGACATTGAAAGCGTCGAGCAAAAACTTAGAAATTTAATTTCTGAACTCAAGATTCGGCGCGAGAGTTTAGATGTAACCTTGCCGGGCTTTAGACCGCGTCTTGGTCATCTGCACCCAATAACCCTCTTACGCCAAAAGATAGAAGATATTTTTGTAGCCATGGGCTATGTAGTTGAAGATGATCGAGAAATCGAAAATGATTATTACAATTTTGATGCGCTAAATATACCAGAAGGGCACCCTGCCCGCGAATCACAGGATACATTCTACACAACAAATGGTCTTGCGCTTCGCTCACAAACCTCAACTGTACAAATTCGAGCCATGGAACGCAGAGGAGTTCCGCTGAGAATAATTGCCCCTGGCAAAGTCTTTCGTAATGACACACCAGATCCTACACACGTCCCAATGTTTCATCAAGTCGAAGGGCTATGTGTCGATAAAGGCATCACAATGGCACATTTAAAAGGAACTGTCGCAGAGTGGCTCAGAAAACTCTTCGGAAAAGATACAAGGATAAGAATGAGACCTAGCTACTTTCCTTTTACCGAGCCAAGCGCTGAATTTGATTTTTCTTGTTTCAAGTGTAATGGAACTGGTATTTTTCAAAATGAAAAATGTCGTCCATGTAAAGGGAGCGGCTGGATAGAGCTTGGTGGATGCGGAATGGTCCATCCAAATGTCTTAAAAGCTTGTAAAGTAGATCCGAATGTTTACTCAGGTTTTGCTTTTGGCTTCGGGTTAGAAAGAATGTGCGCATTGATGTATGCCATCGATGATATTAGGTTGATGTTCGAAAATGAGATTAGATTTTTAGAGCAATTCAGGTAGCCGAGGAGCTCTCTTTTGATTCATCCCTCATCTCAAAGCCCTTAGAAAATTGATTGAAAAATATAATTAGTCATATGCAGAGAGTTTTAGTCACCGGAGCAACAGGTTACATTGGCGGGCGATTAGTTCCAAAGTTGCTTGAGAGAAACTACAGAGTGCGCGTCTTTGTTCGAGATGAACGTCGTTTGCAAGGACGAAAGTGGTTCGAAAAAGTGGAAGTTTTCAAGGGCAATCTAGAGAATCTAGATGACATAACCAATGCGCTCATGGATGTAGACGCGGCGTATTTTTTAGTTCATTCCATGGGCGAAACTAAGAACTTTCCTGAAAAAGAAAGAAAAATTGCGGAGAATTTCGCCAAATCTGCAAAACATTTGAAGAAAGTAATATATTTGGGCGGTTTATTACCAAAATCAGGCGAGGTATCTGATCATCTACGGAGCCGCGCAACTGTTGGTGAAATTCTTCGTTCAGTTGGTAAAGTGACAGAGTTTCGTGCAGGCCCTATAATCGGCTCAGGATCTGCTTCATTCGAAATGGTTCGTTATCTTACAGAGCGACTACCTGTTATGATCGTTCCTCGATGGACAAGAAATCAGGTTCAGCCCATAGCCATTCGTAATGTACTTGAGTATCTGATAGAAGCATTGGAGCAAGAACCTTTGGGAGTTGTAGAGATAGGGTCAGATGTTATTTCGTTTCGTGGAATGATGGAAACATTTGCCGAGGTGCGCGGGCTAAAAAGAATAATTATAACGGTTCCCGTATTAACACCGGTTTTATCTGGGCTTTGGGTTGGTCTGGTAACACCAATTCCCAATGCTCTAGCAGTCCCATTGGTCAAAGGCATAATAAATCCCGTTCTAGCCGATACAACAAAAGCGAAAAGATTCTTTCCGAAGATAGAGCTTCTAACATATCGAGAGGCTGTCTCGCTTGCACTCGAGAAGATAAATCAACACGATGTAGAGACTCGATGGAGTGGCTCTTTTGAAACTATCGATGCAGCTTATAGCCTAACCGATAGTGAGGGTGTCATTAAGGAAACGCGTAGCGTTTTGGCTAACGCCTCCGCTGAGTCTGTATATCGCACGTTTACCTCGATTGGCGGAGAAAAAGGTTGGCTCACATGGAATTGGGCATGGGAACTTCGGGGATTTTTAGATAAGCTACTGGGTGGACCCGGATTAAGAAGAGGCAGAAGACATCCTACTGAACTCCTGATAGGTGAGGAATTGGACTTCTGGCGCGTAGAGGATTTAAAGGAAAACAGATTCTTATTGTTAAGAGCTGAAATGAAAGTGCCTGGCAAAGCTTGGTTGCGCTTCGAGGCTGTCCCAAGAGACAAAGGAAAAACTCTTTTAATTCAAACAGCGATATTCGCACCGAAGGGACTATCAGGATTTCTTTATTGGTATTTGCTCTATCCAGCTCACTTTCTTATATTCAAACGCATGGCCGAGAGAATTGCAAAAGCTGCCGAGGATCTCGAACAAGAAGATTCATTCAAAAAATTGCCACAAACTCTATGAATCTCCTACATTGTTTGCTTGAAAGAGGACATGACGAAATATGTATGTGAGTTACAACTGGCTGAAAGACTTGATCCAATTAGATTTATCACCAAGTGATTTGGCTAGAAAATTAACTGAAAGTGGTTTAGCAGTTGAGAGTATCCAACAGATAGGCGATGACTACATACTAGATTTTGATTTAACGTCAAATCGTCCGGACTGCCTCTCACACCTAGGCATCGCAAGAGAGATCAGAGCCCTAACAGGTTCGGAAATTTCACTTAAGATTAAGGACGAGAAAATCCCAGATAACTCAGCTAAGAAATTAGTCAACATCGAAGCGCCAGATCTCTGTCATCGATTCACTGCTAGAGTGATAAAAAACGTGAAAGTAGGACCATCGCCCGAATGGCTAATTCGCCGCCTTGAAACAGTAGGCGAGCGCTCGATCAACAACATAGCGGACATAACTAATTACGTAATGCATGAATTAGGTCAGCCAATGCATGCATTCGACCTAAATAAATTAGAGGAAAATAGAATTGTAGTCAGAAGAGCACGCGATACAGAGCAAATAGTCACCTTAGACAATATACCCAGAAATCTCGATAGAAGCATGTTGGCGATTTGCGATGCTAGAAAACCTGTCGCAATTGCGGGAATAATGGGCGGAGCAAACTCTGCTATATCCACTGAAACTACCGATGTTTTACTTGAGGTAGCTTATTTTGACAAAAACTGCATTAGGCAGACATCCAGAAAACTTAGGCTCTCAACAGAGGCTAGCTATCGTTTTGAACGTGGAGTGGACATAGAGAATCTAATTCGTGCCTCTAATAGAGCCACCGAGTTGATTTGCGAACTTGCAGGTGGCGAGGACGTTGAATTCGTAGATGTTTATCCTACGAGACACTCAGAGATACAAGTGGCTCTTAAACCAGCAAGAATCAGAGATTTAATCGGCCTAGATGTGCCAACCGAAGAAATCCTGAGAATCCTTACCTTGCTCGGCTTTAGACTCAAATCATCAACTTCAAATCAAGAGATGATCTTTTCTGTGCCGTCCTGGCGACATGATGTTTCAATAGAAGAGGATTTGGTTGAAGAGGTAATAAGAATAGTTGGCTATGATAAAATCACAGAAGAGCTACCCCCATCCTTTGGAGCAGGCGAATACAGGGAGAATGAAGATCGAAAGAGAAATCTAAGAAAAACCCTCACTGATTTTGGCTGTGACGAAGCTATTTGCTATAGCTTCACAACCGCTGAATATGATGAAGATTTTCAGTTCGCACCTGGTCTGATAAATCAAAATCTCCAGGAAAAATTCATCAGTCTACAAAGCTCTATAATTGAAGGGGCTGTCAGAATGCGCGCTAGCCTAATACCAGGTTTGTTAGAGTCGGTCCGAAAAAATTTCAATTATGGACAGCGTAACGTCAAACTCTTTGAAATTGGTAGAGTCTTCGCATCTTCTAGCAATGAACGTGGAGCATTTCCTAAGGAGAGAGAATTACTAGCAGTGGTAATAACAGGAGGCTATACATTACAAGATAGAGCTATCCCGTTGCGCGAGCTCGATTTCTACGACTTGAAAGGTATCATAGAAGCAGCGTTCGATGCTATGCTATTGCCAAGTCCGGAATTCAAAGCAGAAAGCATCAAACACTTGCAGACTGGACAAGCTGCCAGCATTTATCTATTCAATCAACCATTCGGTTTCCTTGGAAGATTATCTGATCAAATCGCCCAAAAATACAAGTTCCGTCAACCAGTATTCGTCGCTGAGATCGATTTAGAGGGAGTTTTAGCATTACCTCAAATCAAACCGATTTATAAGGCATGGAGTATTTATCCTTCCATAATTCGCGATGTAGCCCTTCTGATAACACCAGAGACTACTTTTGCTGAAGTCAAAAGAGCCATTCAATCGCAGAATTTCCCATATTTACATTCAATCGAATTCGTCGAACTTTACGTAGGTAAAGAAATCGGTGAAGATAAAAGATCGTTAACGATAAGATTCGAATACCGCAGTCCCGATAAAACCTTGACAGAAGAAGAAGCTGAAATCGTTCATGATCAAATACTTTCATTTTTAGAGCAAAAGATGAAAATAAAAAGAAGATTTTCTTAAAAAAACTTGAAGTAGCTACCTATTTTTGTTCATAATCAAACACAGAAGCTTCTCAAGGTAGGGGGAAATGAACAACTCCATAGGAATAGAGAAATTTTCGCATCTCGAAGATAAGATTTATCTAACAATAGAGTATGCAAAAAAGATGAAAGATGAGAACGAACGTTTAAAGCGAGAACTCAATTCCCTGAGAAATGAGCTTGCAAATTTGCTCGAGGAAAAAAGTAGACTTGAAGAGAAAGTAGAGCGACTCATGAGCGAACGAGATGCCGTGCAGCTTAAGATCGAAGCCATGCTTGATGCAATGGCCATATTAGAGCCAGAAGTGGCAGAGTTGATGAAAAAATGATAGAAGCAATAAAAGACGATTTTCAAACCATGCAATCAGTTCAAGTCGAGATATACAATCAGGTATACAACATACGTTTCGATGGAGATAGTGATTACGTAGTTCGTCTAGCTGAATACATCGATGAACGCATGCGCGAGATAGCAGCTACTACTCGTACCGCAGACAGCCTAAAAGTAGCTGTTCTAACGGCTCTGCATATCGCTGACGAGCTATACCAGCTAAAAACTCAGCTTGAACAAACAGATAATCAATTAGCAACCCGCAGTGCCAAATGTGCCGAGATGCTGGATAAGTTCCTCAAACAATCTGAAAGTAATTTCTGATAACTTGCCCAATATGCTATATTTTTAATGGCGAAGGAATCTACTGCAGAGCTCGTCACAAACGAATGAGTGATTGAGCCAACACCCATTGAAAGGGAGACTGATGTTATGTTCTGTGCGATCTCCATAGTTCGGGATTGCTAATGAACATAGCTTTGACGCATCCTTAAAGATGCGGAAGGTCACCCACCTGTTGAGAGACAGGTTCAAATCACTGGTTTGGACGGCTCATGCGGTTGTTCCTTCCGCCCGAATTTGGCAATATTCTCACAAAAAGGAGTGGTCTTTATGCCAATCTATGAATACAAATGCTTATCATGTGGAGTCAAAATAGAAAAAATCCAAAAATTCTCTGATCCTCTTCTAGAAAACTGCAGTGAATGTGGAGGAAAACTCGAAAAATTATTGTCGCTGTCTGGCTTTCAATTCAAAGGCTCTGGTTGGTATGTAACTGACTATGCAAGAAAATCTAATGGAAAGTCAGCCAGTGAATCAACCGAAAAATCTCCTGATACATCAAAACCAGCAGAATGTGGTTCCTCTGGATGCAACGTTGCAGGATGCGCTTCTACAAATTAATAAATTCATTGGCGATTGTCCTTTCCATTGCAGTCATAACTACAGCTCAATCGGGCAAAGCGTCAAGAAATCCCTCCTCAGAAGCAAGCACGATATTGAGTGTAATCGCAATGAGAAAGGACAATCCCGACAGCTTAATAAAAGCAAACGAGATATTTCTATACGAAAACGGTATCGAACAAAAAATTAAGAGCTTCGTATTCGATCCATCACCCTCGCGAATAGTATTGCTAGTCGATAACTCGCAAACTCTTCGAGTAAGCCTAGATAAACTTCAAGCAGCAATCAGAGAATTTGCATACGAAATCTACGAGGGAGATCAATTATTCATCGTTGCATACGATGAAAAACCAGAAATCATTCAAGAGTGGGCAGACGACCCAAAAAAAATAGAATCATCACTGGCTCTACTTAGAAAACAAGGGAATCCGTATCTATTCGACGCAATCTTGGCGGTCGTTCAAGACGTTTTAGTACCGCTAATGCCAGGAAATAGAAAGACAACTATAGTAATAATGGGAGATGGGGTGGATCGTGGCAGCAAAAGCTCATTTGAGCACACACTTGAGCAACTTCAAAAACTCGATATAACTGTTTATGCGCTTCAAATACCAGATAGAACCGGCGGAGCTTACCGACGTAATCAACCAAAAGCAGATCAGGTAATCAAAGAACTAACCGAGGGAACCGGAGGGCTAGCATTTGATTTTGAACAAGCCAGAGAAGCAGCCAAAACCATTTGCGATGAGTTGCGCAAAAATCGCTATCTCTTGTCCTATACGCCTACCAATCCAGCATCACTGGAGCAGAGGCGAATTTTCTTAGTGGCGCAAGATGGTATCATAGTCAGAGCCAAAACATTTCACCCACCAAATGTTAAATTCTAACTTGTCAGCTTTATGTTTCATGAGGCATGGCTCTCACGTCTTGACTCCGAAAAATCGCTGAGTTTTCCTACCGACATGATCAATCCAATCAAACTCCATATGTGTCTTGCATCCTCAAATGAACTCAAAAGACCCTGATAAAGAAATGCCGAAACGAATGCAACGCCAAGTGCAGAAGCTAAAAACCTATGGCGCACCGACGAAAATTCGCTGAAAAAAGCTCGGCGGATGGTTGCGAAAATAATCAATACTAGAGTAATTAATCCAAATAGACCTAACTGTGCTGTAACGTTTAAGAAAACATTATGAGCGTCAGTAAGCAAACTAAATGTTCCATCAGTATTTTGGAATAATACCTGACAAGCATCAGCCCCTAAGCCTTTTCCAAAAATCGGATTTTCCATTATAGTTTGTATACTTGCTTGCCAAACCAATAAACGAGCAGATGGATAAAGAGACGACTCTGCAAATATCGGATCATGGCTAGCCATAGCATCATGGCTCAAGGCTACAAAATTGAGTAAGTACAATATCAGTGCACCGATTAGTGAAAGAATCAAACCAATAAGCCACACTCTATTTTTGTGAGTCATATAAAACCAAATTCCTAAAATCAGAATCACTCCACCAAGTCCAGAGGAAAAAGTAAAAAACGAAACTATTAGAATCGCCACAAACAACAGTAGATAAACTCTCTGGCTTATCCACGACAATTCTTTAGCGATGAGTAAAAGGATGATCGTAACGCTCAGATAATTTAATAAAAGACTTGGAGTTATGAAAGTAGAGCGAATGCGAGGATAATTGCCCATTGGTAATCCCCCGTAATGATAGTAAGAAAAAGAGAATACAGACTCCGATGAGCCTAAATAAAAAGCAACTATCGAAATTAAAGCGATTATTAATGGAATCAACGCTCCAGCAATCCAACACAAAATAACTAACCTTAATTCCTCTTCAGATTCGATCAGATTCATTAAAACCACAGGTATTGAGATTAAGTACGCTTCACCTACCAACTTTATCAGACTTTTTGAAGAAAAATCCGAAAATACAAGTGAGGCGATCATCGTGAAAAAGTAAAGCGCAATAAACAAGTAAAAATAATCAGCTTTAAGTTTTAATTCACCTCTTACGATTAGAAAGCTGAAAACCCCGAAAAGTAAAAGAAAAATTAGGTCTGACGGCGAGATGAAAAATCCTGAAAATCTGATTGATGGCTGAATATAGGCAAGCGAAAATATATAAAATAAAAGCAGGAACTTTGCTATCCGAAGCTTCATCGTGAATGATCAATTAAGTCTAGAGTGTTCGGAAGATCGTAGCTCATGAATATTTCTGGACTATCTGTCGAAAATCAAGAGTCTTTATATCTTCCGCAGTCAATCCAGTGGTTTCAACCAATTCTTGCTCATCGAACGCACCACAAATTAATCCTTGTCTGAAAAAATTCAAGAGCCCATTAGCCGAGGCAGCATCATCAAAAGTATTTCCCGTTAAACTTGCTTGAGTTGCCTTAGCGATAAAATTCTTCAATCGAGCTGCCTGATCGTTGAACGCCTGAAGAAAAAATGTATAAACAGCAGCGTAACGTGCAACGAGTTGTGAGGGATGCAAGTCCCAACTCTGATAAAAACCATTTTTCAATGAAAAGGTGATATTGTTAAAGTGTTTACGCCACGCTTCTTGTACCACCAATTTATTCTCAAGGATTTGATTTGCAGAAAGATGATCACCTTTATGAGGTGGAATTGGCATCTCAATTGTCACGGAATCTGATAATCTAATCCCAACCGGCGCCAGGGCTACTTGCATTATCTGTCTAGCAAAGTTGCAGACATCATGTCTCAAATGTTGATAGATCCCCGCGATACCAAAACTCGCCGTATAATCGAAAGCACCAAAATGGGCAGCCACTATTCTTCCCTGTCCAGCCTCAACCATTTTTCTCAGAGGGATCTTACCTTCAAAATCGATAAGTGCCTCAGGTGTCTCTATCATCAGTTCTATTTTCAAAGTACCATCTCGTAATTGATTTCTCTCCTCTACACTTCGCAATAGCTCGGCTAAAATCTCAACCTCCTGTACTTTCCTGATTTTAGGAAGCGTAACCACTAATCTATCCAAAGATCGTCCTTGAACTCGCTCTATCAAGTTTTCTAAGAAAATATCTAGGGTTCTGACAGCCCTTTTAAACGTCTCAGGAGCGAATGCTTTCGGACGAAAACCATAAAATGGGGATATTTGGTTGCTTAAAATGCTCAAAGCTAGCTCATTTGAGGCAGTAAAAGCATGATGATCCTCTTCGTCATCTGAACGAAATCCATATCCATCCTCAAAATCTATTCTAAAATCCTCAACTGGTTCGGATCGTAGCTTGGAAATAGTTCTGTTATACACCTTCCATGCAAGCCACGCAGGAAAATTTTGATTTTTCACAACGTTTTCATCATCGATCAATTTTTTTTCTAATGACTTTATTGATTCAGATTCCGAGGGCAATGTTTCAGCTTCTGGCAGCCACATAGCCCTTGCAAACTCAGCAAAATTCGGAGCAAACTCCTGAATTGCTCCTAGCGCCAAATCTCCTAGCTTTCTGGGGGTATTTGCTTTGAATAAATGCGCCCCTCCATATACGACATGCACTGGATGCCTGGATAGCTTGGTAGTCGATGAATCGCTCTGCAAAAGCTTTTTCTCAAAAAGTTGATCTGCCAGATTTCTTAAGTTGTTCATCATTCCTAATTTCTGCATGAATTAAGTTTTTGTCAAGTCACGTAAACTGCTATGTCCAGGATTTAAATCTCGATAAAAATTAAAAAATGCAGAGGAAAGTCACAATTAACCTCTGCATTTTTATGAAGTAGCTAACTTTTCGCTCAGAAAAATCGGATCGTGTAGCCTACCCTGACACCACGTCCAATCTCCGGGGCAAAGTCTTTTATGAAAGAGACATGATTACGATAGAGCTTATTACTCAGATTGTAGAGGTAAAACGTAAATATATGAGCCTGGTGTTGACGGCCTATAACATATGATCCCCCAATGTTGTAAACGGCATATCCACCAGTTCTGGTCTCTAATGGAAATGTTTTGTTCTGATCCGCTACGAACAAAGCCTCTGGACGGATATTAAAGTCTCCATATCGGATGTCTAATCCGACTCTGGCTCTCGTAGGCGGAATTCGTGGAAGGTTTATCTTTTGATTGACCAACCTGGCTCTTACAGAGTCCATGCTAAGAAATGTCCCTAAATATTTATTTATGACTACGTTACTGTTTATTTCAGCTCCTATGTATTCAGCGTCTGCTTGCTCATATCGCGCTACTGGAAGACCATCCTCGATGTCTACCTGTCCGTCGCCATCCTCATCCTGTGGTGCCAGGAAAATGAAATTATTTAAGCGGTAGTAAAAAACATCTCCAGTAAAATTGAACTTATTAGACGAATGACGAAGCGAGAAGTCTACTCCATTCGCTCGCTCTGCTCGTAGATTTTGGTTACCTATTTCAAAAGTGACATTACCAACATGAGGTCCGTTGTTATAGAGTTCCTCAAGAGCAGCGGCTCGATATGAGTTAGTATAATTGAAAACAAATGAGCCGCCTTCCCATAATCCAACATTCACGCCCACAGATCCGGAAAACCCTGTGAAATCTCTAGATTGAAGGTCAGGATTCTCTGGTTTATACCGATTGTTCTCGATTCTACCGCCAAATTGAAACTTTACTCTCTCCAAGGAAATTTCTTGTAGCGTGAAAACAGCAAACGAATCATGCTTAACTTTACCCTGTATTAGTTGTTCATCACCAGTAATTCTGTAATTCCGATTGAATCCTTCGAAGCCAAACCTACCACTTAAAAGCTTGTATCGCGCTTGCTCAAATAAAGTTCGGTAGGAAAAGGTCTTGTTATCAAAGACAGTGCCAGGAAAATCATTGCCATCTACAACTTTAATTTCCTTATGCCGGTAATTTGTATAGTCCAGCTTATACTGGATCTGATTGAGGAAAGAGTTAGAGATATCCTTGAATCCGCCACTGATCCTGATGTTTTGACGACGCATTCGCAAATCTACTTGTTCATCATCCTCGACCATGATTGATTCATGAGCTTCGAAAATATTTGCAAATGGGACGCCGTAGCGCCGTAAATCGAAATTGTAACTACCGCTGAGCCAACCTTTATCTGCATAGTAGCCTACTCCAAATGAAGCGGAGTTAGCTCTGGAGGCGGAATTTAGTATCTTACCTATCGGTGTGTTGTAATCACCCGAGCGATTTAAGCTTACATTGCCACGAAACATAAAGTTCTTCAAACCATATTCCAAACCTGAGGAGCTAATGGCTTGTTTGTCTGCAGTTCCCCCTATTGCAGTTAAAAAACCTCGAAATCCCTGATGAAACTCTGAATCCTCTCCACTTATTACATTTACAACTCCACCTATAGCATTCGAGCCATAAAGTAAAGTAGCAGGTCCTTTAACTACCTCTATCCTTTCAGCATTGGTTGCTTCTATGGGCTCCCCATGATCTCCTGATTGAGAACTTACGGACCCTGAACGCACCCCATCACTGAGAATCAAAACTCTATCCCCATCGAAACCACGAATGACGGGGCGGGACGTTCCAGGACCGAAGCTACGCTTATTTACCCCTGTTTCATCTTCCAAAACATCACCAATGGATGCCGCGGCTCTCTCAGCTATCCTAACTGATGGTACAGAATTAACAGATTGGAAAGAATCGAAAACTGATTGCTCCTTTTCCGATGCGGTTACGGTCACCTGAGCTCGAATCGTAGATAGTTTTAGATCAAAATCTATCTGCAGTGTTTGCCCAGGTAAAACCTCGATAGCCCTAGATTCATCGCTGAATCCCTCGAAATGAACCAGGATAGTATAACGTCCCTTCGGAATATCATTTATTTCATAATTGCCATTTTCATCCGTCGAGACACTACGGTTGATGGGTAATATCCTTACTATGGCATCATGGATGGCCGTCTTTCCTCCGCCATACGTAACCTTTCCAACAATCTTGCCAGAGTCTTGAGCATAAATCATGCTGGAAAGTACAAAACATGAGAACACAAACGCAATGAACTTCTTCAGATTAATCATCATAAGACCCCCAATTTTTTCTTTCATAAAGTTAAAATTTGTATTTATAATCAGTAAATCACAAGGATTTTTAAACAAATTGCTTTTACCGCCAACGAATGGCAGCTTATAACCAACGTAAGGAATAGCCTTATTAATTTAAGACATCGTGAGAATTATGTAAAATGTACGAGAAGAAAATATGACAAACATGATCGACTCCTCAACTAAATCGAAGCAAAGACTCATGGTCGTATTCGGCACTAGGCCAGAGGCAATTAAATTAGCACCTGTGATTCATGAACTGAAAAGAAAGTATGAAACCATCGTGGTCTGCACAAATCAACACATTGATCTCTTGAATCCGTTATTGAGACTATTAGAAATCTATCCGAATTATAACCTTAGAATAATGACAAATGATCAAACTCCGCACCAAGTCTGCTCGAAGATACTTCAGAAATTAGACAAAATAATGGCAAAAGAAAAACCTGACCTGGCTTTAGTGCAAGGAGACACAACTACAACACTAGCAGCCTCACTAGCTGCATTTTACCATCGAATCCCTGTCGGACATATCGAAGCGGGTCTCAGATCAGGCAATGTCTACAGTCCATTTCCAGAAGAGATGAATCGTCAATTGGTCTCAAAAATTGCTACTTTTCACTTCGCTGCAACGAACGGAAATAGAGATAACTTACTAATGGAAGGGATACAAAGTGAAAGAATTTTCGTCACCGGAAATCCCATAGTTGACGCACTTAAAACTTTCATTAAAATACCAACCGATAATGAGAATTTAAGAAAGTTAATCGATGAAACTAGAGATAAAAAGCGAATCCTATTAACCACTCATAGAAGAGAGAATTTTGGTGAGTTGATGTATGATTATTTATCGATATTACGCGACTTCATCGCCACAAATAAGAATACATGCTTATTTTTTCCTGTTCACCTAAATCCAAATGTAAAAAAATCAGCCCAAACCCTACTGTCCGGACATGAACGCATCTACTTACTCGAACCACTTAACTATGTTGATTTCATAAACTTGATGAGAGCCTCTTGGCTGGTTGTTTCAGATTCAGGAGGTGTTCAAGAAGAAGCGCCGACCTTAGGAAAGCCACTCTTGATAATTCGGGAAAACACGGAAAGACCAGAAACAATTAAAGCTGGAGTAGCAAAACTAGTCGGTAAAGATCCACAAAATTTAAAAAAGATGCTTGAGGAAAACTTAGCGGTGGATACATGGGTCAAATCTGTTAAGGAAATATCAAACCCCTTTGGTGATGGAAGAGCAGCAAGAAAAATTTTGAAAGTAATAGAGGAAGAAATTTTTCAAAATGGAAAGGCATTCAAAGTTAAAACAAAATAGCCCACCTAATCGGGGTAGGCTATTTTGTGCGTTAACTCTAAAGTTTAACCTCGCAAGTTAAGCAACAGGATAAACACTGATAAATTTGCCCATCCTACCTTTGTCTTCAAACTTTACTACCCCGTCAATCAGAGCAAACAATGTATCGTCTCCACCACGACCTACGTTCTTACCAGGTTTCCACTTCGTTCCTCTCTGACGAGCTAAAATGTTACCGGCACGAACAATCTGACCAGCAAACTTCTTCAGACCAAGACGTTTCGATGCTGAATCCCTTCCGTTTCTCGAAGAACCTACACCTTTTTTATGAGCCATACCAATCTCCTTTCATCAAATGACTAGAAATCTGCAATTTTTATTTCAGTGAATCCTTGTCTGTGACCTTTTTTGCGTTTGTATTGTTTACGACGCTTCTTCTTAAAAACAATAATTTTCTCACCTTTCCCGTGACGCAAAACGGTCGCTTTTACAGATTTCAGGGAAAGATCAAGTTTCCCATCTTTGAAGCTAAGCACACTCTGCAACTCAATCTCTTCACCTTCTTTTTTCTCAGCTATAAGAGGAACCTTCAATATCTGACCTGGTTCTACAACAAATTGTTTCCCACCAGTTTGAACAACAGTATAAGCCATGTTTTTGCCTCTCTTTGCTATATTTATCACAAAAATTAAGGCGAGCTCATCAATTAAAACTCGCCTTAAAATTTTGGTGATCCGAGCAGGAATCGAACCTGCGACCCACTGGTTAAAAGCCAGTTGCTCTACCTACTGAGCTATCGGATCATTTGTAAAATATCTGTAGCTTTAACCGAAATTTTCATTTTACATTTCAGAATGATTTTTTTCAAACCTTAGATGTAAAAATCCGCAGCAAAATTACTGAGAAGCAACCAGTTTTGCAAAACGACTTTTTTTCCACCACTCAATCGTAAGTCTTAAACCTTCCTCTAAACCCACGACTTTTTCGTATCCAAGCAGCTCAACAGCCAATCTATTATCTGCCTGCGAATGTTTAACATCCCCTTTCCTAGGAGGCAAGTATTCCGCATCAACATCGGTTTTTCCAGTTATCTTCTTGAGAATTTCAAGAAGCTCATTTAAGCTTGTCCTCTCTCCATTAGCAACATTTATGACTTCACCAATGCCTTTGGCAGTCTGAGCTGCTTTGATATTGGCATCGACAACATTGGCTACGAAAGTGAAATCCCTTGTCTGCTCACCATCTCCGTAGATAACGGGCGTTTTTCCACTCATTAAAGCGTCAATAAATCTAGAAATGACACCTGAGTACATGGATGATGGATTCTGGCGTGGGCCAAATACGTTAAAGTAGCGTAGGCAAATTGTCTCAAGACCATAAACACGCCAAAAAACCTGACAATAATATTCCCCTACCAGCTTGGCCACTGCGTAAGGTGATAATGGATCAGGACGCATGGTCTCGACCTTCGGCAAGATAGGTTGATCTCCATATGCTGAGCTAGAGGCGGCATAAATTAATCTCTTAACACCCTTTTCTTTTGCCCTGAGTAAGAGTTTAAAAGTAGCATTAACGCATGCATCATGAGTCTCAGCTGGATTATCTACAGAGCGCGGAACGCTGGGAAGAGCAGCCTGATGAAAGATGATTTGAACTTTTTCAAGAGCAGCCTCTAAAGCTCGATCGTCATTTATGTCTCCTTCGATAAAATCAAAATCACCAGAGATTTCTTCCAGATTTTCACGAAAGCCAGTGATCAGATTATCTATAATCTTCACTTTGGCACCTTGTCTTATGAGTTCCTCTGCGAGATTCGATCCAATAAATCCAGCTCCACCAGTAACCAACACTGTATCCGTCAAGGCCATAAAATTATCTTCCTACACCAACGTATTCAAAACCTAGTTTTTTCATTTCGTCTGGTTCGTATATATTCCGAAGATCAGCTATCTTTGGAGATTTCAATAATGCTTTGACCTTATGCATGTCTAATGCTCTGAACTGATTCCACTCAGTAACTATTACCAAAGCATCTGCGCCCTCTATTGCATCATACTCATCCTCAGCATATTGAACACAACACAAGTGTTTCTTAGCCTCTTCCATCGCAGCAGGATCAAATGCCTTGATTTTAGCTCCACGTTTCTGCAGCTCATTGATTATGTATATCGACGGCGACTCTCTCATGTCATCAGTCTCTGGTTTAAAGGAAAGTCCCAAAACTGCAATAACTTTGCCAGTTAAGTCTCCTACAAGCCTTTCGATTTTTGGTATCATCAGTTCACGCTGACGATCGTTTGCCTTTATAACTGCATCAACTACGAGGGTCTCAACACCATATGAGTCACCTACCTTAGTCAAAGCCCTGGTGTCTTTCGGAAAACAAGATCCACCATAACCTGGTCCAGGATGCAAAAATTTTCTACCTATTCTGTTATCCATCCCAATACCCTTAGCCACGTCATGAACATCACAACCTATCGCATCACACAGATTGGCAATCTCATTTATAAAGGTAATTTTAGTGGCTAGGAATGCATTTGCTGCATACTTTATAAGCTCAGCAGCCTCTAGTGAGGTGATTACAAACGGTGTTTCTATCAAGTACAGAGGTCTATATAAATCTTTCATTATCGCGATCGCTTCAGGATCATTACTTCCTATTACAACTCTATCGGGGCGCATGAAATCGTTTATCGCTGCCCCCTCCCGCAAAAATTCCGGATTAGAAACAACTCCAAAGCTTGTTTTCTTCCTTTGATTTTCGGTAACAAACTGTCTCAGCCATCTACCAGTTCCAACAGGGACCGTCGATTTCGTAACCAAAACCTTATAATCGTTCATATATTCAGCAACATCCTTAGCGGCCTTTTCATAATAACTCATGTCGGGAAATCCGTCTTCTTTCGGCGGAGTCCCTACAGCAAAGAATATTACAAGAGCTTGTTCAACTGCTGTTTTTATGTCAGTCGTAAAATGTAGTCTTCCAGCTTTTAAATTCTTCTCGACTATAGCGTCCAAACCTGGTTCATAAATCGGAATTATCCCTTTGGTCAGCTTCTCAATTTTTTCTGAGTCTACATCTACGCAAGTAACATCTACTCCAAATTCAGCAAAACATGCACCAGTAACTAATCCAACATAACCTGTTCCAATAACTGCTATATGCATAACTAAAGACTACTCCATCTAGGCTTATCTCGTGATACTTTGTTAAATGATTCACAAAAGTAGACAAAATTTTTGCGGGCCATGAAAAGAAGTTTTCATTAAGCCCGCAAAAAGAGTATTTTATTTTTTAATAATCTATACTGGGCTTACAACTGTGGTGGAGCCTGAAGTGGTAGGTTCTTGGCCTTGCGTGCCAAGTACGATTCCAGTAACAACGGCTCCGCCTATGCCAAGCAATAGTGCCAGCAAGGCTCCAGCGCCTATACCTGCAACGGGTGTTGGTATTACGACACCGGGACGCAAGCAAGGCTTGCAGTTAGGTTGTTGCATATCACCGGCTACTGCGTCTGTTCCTGCTGCTACTTGTTTATCCGTGTTGCCTGTTCTCATTGTGACTAGCCCAATGATTGTATCGACGTGGGTATGTGAGCACTCGACTTCTATTACAAAGTTGTTAGCTTGCCCTGCATCAGCAATAACGGTCGCATCTTTTGTTGTGAACGTGGTAGCTATACCTGCGTTATTAAATACGGTAACCTTACCGGAATCTACGATGCCGATCATGCTCGACCCACTAAAACGAAGAGTCAACGAAGTCTCAGGCGCTAGCTCAACTTTTCCAACCTTATTTATGGTTACAACAGCAGTAGAGTTAGAAGCTGTTTCAATTCTACTACCGGAGACGATAGTTGCATCGGAAATAATAGGTTGTCCATTTACCCGAACGTTTCCAGTTATGGTTATTATGCCGCCATCTGTTTGAGCCGCGAAAATTAGCATACTTGAATAAAAGCTCCAGATACTAGCGATCACCATTGATGCAATCACTCTCTGCAGTACTTTCCTCTTTTTAGCCAACATTTTTACTCCTCCTAAATTTTGTCTTATAAAACTTTATAACCTTTTTCTTACCAGATTGGCAAGATTAGATTAACGAGTTGGACTCACAATTGTTGTGCCACCACCAATTTGAATTTCATTGTTTCCACCGGCAGCAACCGCAATAACTACCGCAGCGGCCCCGCCTAAAAGCAGCGCCCAGAGCAACCACGGAGTGTTACCAGGTGAGTTAGTTTGTGTTTGTTGAGTTGTAGCAGACTCACCGGCATTTAAGCTTACTATATTGTCCGCAGTTTTTACCCTCACATTGTTACCTTCCAAAACTGTGAGCTTGCCACTTGAAAGATCAGCGTATAAACCCTTTTCCTCAAC
Organism: uncultured Blastocatellaceae bacterium; assembly: GCA_964486055.1. Taxonomy (GTDB): domain Bacteria; phylum Acidobacteriota; class Blastocatellia; order Pyrinomonadales; family Pyrinomonadaceae; genus J014. The sequence continues at coordinate 277,553 of CAZALE010000001.1, read as the reverse complement.
TGAGAGAGAGACTAGCGAATTCGGTGCTAGCTCAACTTTTCCAATTCCTCGAACATTAATAATAGCTCCAGAATTTTCATCTGTAGCTATAACACTGCCATCTAATAAGCTCCTTCCCGAATTGATTACCTCTCCATTAACTTTCACAGTAGGTGAAACTGCATTCTCTATTGAAAAAACAGTTATATCCCCAATCGATCTATTAGCTAGCCCTATAACAGCAAAAACAACATAGAAACTAGCAATCAAAGCAACATTCAAGGTCATTTTTATTTTTTTATTTTTCATACTAATCACACTCCTCAATTTTTTTTTCGAACACCCCAAAACAAGCTAAAAATTCATGCTTTTTAACTTTTACACAAAATGGGATCGATTGTCAATGCTAAAGCCAAAAAATTCACACTATTTTCAAAAAAACTCCATCTCTCGTTATTATTGAGATCTAGGAGCGCAACGAAAAGATATGAGAGAGCTATTATTTTTCGCTTCGGTTAGCATTCTCAACATTTTACTTTTGATCACTTCGTTTGCACAAGAGGACTGGAGAACAGTTGCTGAGAAATCTGGTTACCAAAAGACTCCAAGGTATGCTGAGACTATCGAATATGCTAAAAAGCTCAGCAAAGCCTCGCCTTTGATCAGGTATGAAAGCTTCGGTAGAAGTGCGCAAGGAAGAGAACTTCCCTTATTAATCGCAGCCACAAACAACGATTTCTCTCCGCAAAAGGCTCGTCGCAATGGAAAGGTTGTGATACTAATCCAGGCATGTATACATGCAGGTGAGTCTGATGGAAAAGATGCTGGCTTAGCATTGATGAGAGATATAGCCGTTAAAAAAACTCTTATTCATTTGATATCAAATGCCGTGATTCTATTTATTCCAATTTATAATGTTGACGGTCACGAAATTTTCTCTCCATACAACCGAATAAATCAAGTCGGCCCCGACGAAATGGGCTTCAGAGCTACGTCTACGAATTTAAACCTCAATCGTGATTATATGAAAGCTGATGCTCCAGAAACCAAGGCGTTCTTGAGACTCTGGAATAAGTGGAAGCCGGATTTTTTCATAGATTCTCATACTACTGATGGAGCCGGTTACCAATACGACATAACTTACGAATTCCCACATTTTGATGAAACCTCAACTTACATAAAAAATTGGATGTTAAATCATTTCGAAAAGAAGGTTGTTCCGGCTGTTGAAAAAGAAGGACACCTGTTGACTCATTACATAGAATTGGCCGGGCGCGAAATCAAGGATGGCATAGTTACTTTTATTGCCACTCCGAGATTCTCAACCGGCTATGTAGCATTATTGAATAGACCCGCGCTTTTAATAGAATCTCATTCTTTGAAATCTTATAAATCAAGAGTTATAGGCACCTATGACTTAATAAGAAAAACCATAGAAGAAATAAATAATAGTAAGGATAGTTTACTAGAGGCCATAAATAAGGCTGACTTAGACACCGTAAATCGAGGAAAGCAATATGATCCGCTCTATCAATTTCCCCTTCAACTCCAAATCACTAATGAGCCTGAGCCATTTTTATTTAAGGGTGTAGATTATTCAATCGAAACTTCAAATGTATCAGGTGATAAAAAAATTGTCTATGGAAAAAAACCTGTCGAGTTCCTCATTAATAAGTTCGATAAGGCAAAGGTTAGTATTTCAGTTTCACCGCCACTTTTTTACGTTATTCCCCCTCAATGGCAGGATGTAATCGAAATACTCAGAGTACATGGGATAAAGCTCTTGAGAATAAAAAAAGAATTAACCATTGAAGTAGAAACTTATCGTTTAACTGAGCCAAGATGGGCGCAGATGTCTTTTGAGGGACGACTAATGCTAACTTGCAAGGTTACTCCGATAAGGCAAATACAGACTTATCCAGAAAACTCAATAATCGTACCCCTTGACCAAACAGCGGCTAATGTAGCCATTCACCTTCTGGAACCCTTGTCACCAGATTCTTTTGTCTCCTACGGCTTTTTCAACTCCATTTTTGAACAAAAGGAGTTTTACAGTGATCACATAATGGAAAAAATCGCCCAGCAAATGCTCGAAAGGGATGAGAATCTTAAAAGAGAGTTTGAGGAAAAGCTAAAAGATGAGAACTTCAGGCGTAATCCTCGGGCTCGCCTTAATTTCTTCTTCGAGAGATCTCCTTACTTTGATAAAAAAGTAGGGTTGTATCCAATCGGAAGAATAGTCAAACCTATAGATTTAAAAATGCTGACTAGTGCTGATTTAAACCAAAAAAGTAGAAAAAGAGATACAAAACCACGGACAAATTAAATCCGATTTAACGAAATGAAAAAATGAGTTTATCTACGGTGGTAATTGCGAATCTAGGATCTTAACTGAAATTTTACTTTTACTTTCAGCCGATCTTATCTACCTAGAGTTTCTCTCACAAAATTCTTTCGCTTTTATCATACCGAAGCTAACCAGTTACAAATCCTTAAAAAAATAAAATTGCCTAGATTTCAAGGGATAATTACCTCAAATGGGCAATTTCACCCCGACTTGAGCAAAGATATGTAATCACCCGACTTTGACATCATAAGAAATTTTTGTTTAATTTAATTCGGTCATCAGAACACGAAATAGCTACAAGTGGATGGTTTAAGTTTATGCGGAAAACATTTATCTTTTTACTTTTTCTGATAGTTGCTATATCAGGATGTTCTAATCAACAGCAGCAACAGGACAAAAAAATCAAAATAGGCTTCTCGATGGCAACATTGAAAGAAGAGCGCTGGCAACGAGATAAGGCAGCATTTGATGAGTATTGCAAGAAGATTGGAGTCGATTGTCGCATAACCGTTGCGTATAACGACGCTGGCAGGCAATCAAATGACGTGGATAATCTGCTGACTCAAGGCATAGATGTACTTATAATTGCTCCTCATGATGCCGTGCAGGCGGCTTCACTGGTTGAAAAGGCTAAGGCTCAGGGTGTACCAGTTATAAGCTACGATCGCTTAATTCGCTCGGAGTTGATCGATTTGTACATCTCTCATCAAGTACCGGTCATAGGTAGAAAAATGGCTGAATATGCGCTGCAAAAGGTTCCCAAGGGTAACTATGTAATGGTCTATGGCGGTTTCACTGATAACAATGCCCACATAATAAAAAGAGAGCAAATGGCTGTTCTCCAACCAGCAATCGACAAAAATGACATAAAAATAGTAGCAGAGCAATTCATAAATGATTGGAAACCTGAAGAGGCATTAAAATTCGCCGAGAATGTGTTAACTCAAACAAAGGATGACGTGCAAGCCTTCGTCGTCTCTAACGACGGAATGGCAAGCGGGGTAATAGCGGCATTAGAAAAGCGCGGACTCGCAGGTAAAGTTCTGGTTACAGGGCAAGACGCTGAAATCTCAGCCTTAAGGGCAATAGCTGAAGGTAAACAGACCATGACCATATACAAACCAATCGTACCTCTAGCGCAAGGTGCCATCAATGCAGCCATAAAACTTGCAAAAAAAGAACCCTTGTCTGAGGCTAAACCTTTCAAAGATGAGTCATTGAAGAAGGAAGTCCCGGCGATTCTGCTGGATGTTTATGTAGTCGATAAGGACAATTTGATGGACACGGTGATTAAGGATGGTTACGCAGACTACGAGAGAGTCTACGAGAATGTCCCACCAGATCAGAGACCTAAGCGGTAATTTATGCTGCTACAGATGCAGAATATAACGAAGGAATTTCCCGGCGTTAAAGCGCTAGAATCAGTAAGTTTTGATTTGCATGCGGGTGAGTGCCACGCGCTTGTTGGAGAAAATGGCGCTGGTAAGTCAACTTTGATGAAAATTTTATCAGGTGTTTATCCGTATGGATCATATCGGGGAGAAATTCTCATCGATGGTCAGATACAAAAGTTCGACAATGTGCGGGATGCAGAACTGGCTGGGATCGCTATCATTTTCCAAGAACTCTCACTAATCAAGGAGTTGAGCATTGCCGAGAATATATTTTTAGGTAACTTCCCGTCTAAATTCGGCCTTGTTGATTGGCGCCTCATGAATGAAAAAACTGAAGGGCTTCTCGAAGAGCTACACTTAGAGGTAAGTCCTCAAACGCTCGTAGGAGACTTAACTATTGGGAAACAGCAACTTGTCGAAATCGCAAAGGCTCTCTCTAAAAACGCTCGAATATTGGTTTTAGACGAGCCCACCTCTGCATTAACTGAGGCTGAAACTGAGCATCTTTTCAACATACTAAAAAAACTCAAGGCACGAGGCGTCGGATTGATTTATATTTCTCATAAATTGGATGAAGTCTTTTCAATTAGTGACAGAATCACGATATTAAGAGATGGACAGACGATTACTACAAAAAAAACTGGCGAGTTCAGTAAAAATGAGGTTATATCTTTAATGGTTGGCAGAGCGCTTGAAAATATCTTCACTCGTGCCCCATCTCAACCAGGGAGAGAAGTGCTCAGAGTCGAGAATCTAAGTCTTTATGATGCTTTTATTCCGGATAAGAAGGTGTTAGAGAACATCTCTTTTTCACTTTTCGAAGGAGAAGTTTTGGGCGTTGCTGGCTTGATGGGCGCAGGAAGAAGTGAGCTTCTAATGGCGATTTTTGGTGCATGGCAAGGTAAGAAAACGGGTAAAATCTTCATCGATGGAAAACAGGTAAACATAAGATCTCCAATTGATGCTATCAAAGTAGGAATAGGATTTGTAACTGAAGATAGAAAGCGCTACGGCTTGATTCTCGAAAAAGATATCTTAGAGAATTCAACACTAGCGAGTCTTAAGACTGTTAGTGGAAAATTCCTCACAAATCGAGTTCGCGAACTGGCTACCGTTGAAAAGCTTATGCAGTCTCTCAGGATAAAAGCATCTTCTGCATCAACAATAACTGCAAATCTATCTGGTGGTAATCAACAAAAAGTCGTTTTAGGAAAATGGCTTCTTACCAAACCGAAAATTCTGCTGTTGGATGAGCCAACGCGCGGAATTGACATCGGCGCTAAACAAGAAATTTATTCTCAGATAGATACACTTGCTAAGGAAGGTATAGCCATTCTTTTGGTTTCATCTGAGCTACCCGAGCTTCTTGGATTATCGGACAGGATTTTAGTCCTACACGAAGGCAAGCTTAACGCTTGTCTTTCAAAACTCGAGGCATCTGCTGAGAAAATAATGATTGCTGCTACTGGATATGGAAACACGTTATAAAGTTGAAACCTCAGCGTTGAGATCGTATACAATGCTAACAATTTTGGTGATTATCTGGCTTTTTTTTCACTGGCACACTGATGGTATATTTTTAACTCCACGAAATTTATCAAACTTAATGTTACAGACCTCCGTAACTGGGATACTAGCTGTTGGTATGTTGATGGTAATTGCCGCTGGGCAAATCGATTTGTCTATAGGCTCTGTGTTGGGGTTAGCAGGCGGCGTTGCTGCGATCGCCCTTACTTATTGGGATTATGGCGTCATCACATCAATCTTATGCAGTATTCTAATCTGTATGCTAATTGGAGCATTACACGGTGCACTTACTGCATACCTTAACATCCCGGCGTTCATAGTTACTCTAGGTGGTTTACTGGCATGGAGAGGGGCTATAAAGGGTTTATCTCAAGGTGAGACCGTTCCTATCGCAGATTCAATCTTCAAATCCATAGGTCAAGCTAATCTGCCAATTCATCTAGGATGGACTTTATCCGTTATCGTCATTGCCTTAGTGCTAGTAAGTGGCTACAGAAGCTTGAAAGGCACAAAACAAAAAGATAGCAAAGATTTTTTAGTGCTTCTAAAGTTTCTTTTCATCGCTCTTGCAATTTTACTTTTTACGTACGTGATGAATTTGGCAAATGGAATTCCCATACCTGTGCTCATTTTCTTGCTGATTGGCTTAATGGGCACATTCATAACAAAAATGACCGTATTTGGTCGCTATCTCTATGCAATCGGAGGCAACAAGGAAGCCGCTAGACTTTCCGGTATTGACATAAAATTAAACATAGTAAAAGTTTATATTTTGCTCGGCGCACTAACCGGCATAGCTGCAGTGATTTTTACTGCGCGTCAGGCAAGTGCCTCACCAGATGCAGGAGTTTTAAAGGAATTAGAGGCAATAGCGGCATGCGTTATCGGTGGAGCTTCTCTTGCAGGAGGTCGAGGCACGGTCTTTGGAGCTTGTTTAGGTGCACTGATAATGGCAAGCCTTGATAATGGCATGTCTCTATCAAACGTGCGTGATTACGTGCAAGAAATAATAAAGGGAGTGATTCTCGTGGCAGCTGTTGGAATTGACATGGCTGGTAGAAAAAATTCTTAAGATCCGTTAAGGAGATAAAAATGAGAGTAATTGTTCTGAGTCTAATAGTTCTTTTCACAAATATCATTATTCTCGGTCAGGACAAGACAGAAAAACCGAATCCACTAATATCTCAAATGCTAAAGGAGATATCTGCCAAAAGAATTGAAGCCGACATCAGAAAATTGGTTTCCTTCGGCACTAGAAACACAAATTCTGCGCAAGATAACCCCCAAAGGGGAATTGGAGCAGCTAGAGATTGGATTTTCCAGGAATTTCAGAAAATCTCTAATGAATGCGGTGGATGCCTGGAAGTAGAAAAACAATCTTTTCTACAAGAACCCACCCAAAATAAAAGGATACCTAAACCAGTGACAATTACGAATGTTTTTGCGAGACTGAAGGGAGTTTCAGATCCTGACAGGATATATATCGTATCAGCTCATTATGATTCAATGTGTGCCGATCCAGCGGATGGGAATTGCGATGCCCCAGGCGCTAATGACGATGCGTCTGGAGTTGCTGCTGTCCTCGAAATGACGCGAATAATGTCAAAGAGGAAATTTGATGCAACAATTATTTTCTTAACCGTAGCTGGTGAAGAGCAAGGTCTTTTAGGTGCGGCTTACTTTGCCGAAAAAGCCAAACAAGCTAATTGGAACATAGATGCAATGTTCACAAACGATATAATCGGCGGCGTGACAACCTTCAAAGATGCTCCGAACCGTCAAACGGTGCGTGTATTTTCTGAAGGTGTTCCATCTAATGAAACCGAGGTGGAAGCAAACATTAGGAAAAGTGTAGGTGGCGAAAATGATTCACCTTCTCGACAGCTTGCACGTTTCATAAGAGAAACTGCAGAAATCTACTCTCCGAATTTCTCTGTACTGATGATCTATCGGCGAGACCGATACTTAAGAGGTGGCGATCACATACCTTTTCTCGAGAGAGGTTTCCCCGCAGTTAGATTTACAGAGACTAATGAAGATTATGATCATCAACATCAAAATGTGAGAGTAGAATCTGGTGGGAAAATTTATGGGGACACGCCTGAATTCGTCGATTTTGAGTATGTCGCCAATGTCACAAGGATCAATCTGGCTTCCCTGGCGAGACTCGCTCTTGCTCCCGCTAAGCCCAGGAACGTCGGAATTGTAACTGCAAAGCTTACTAATGACACCGAATTGAAATGGGAAGCATCAACGCAACAGGATGTAAAGGGTTATGAAATCGTTTGGCGCGAAACCACGGAACCAGTCTGGACTCACTCCATTTTTGTCGGCAACGTGACTAATTATGTAATGAAGGGAATGTCTAAGGATAATTATTTTTTTGGTGTCCGCGCAGTCGATAAGGATGGCAATAAAAGTCCCGTAAGCTTTCCTCGTCCCATCCGATAAGTGCGCATTTTGAAACTAAATATTCACTCATTTAAGTGCGCATTTTTGAAACCAAGTTTTCACTCATTCTGAACCTTCAAGACGGCTAAAAATGCCTCCTGAGGTATTTCAACGCGCCCAACCTTTTTCATTCGCTTCTTCCCTTCTTTCTGCTTCTCAAGTAGTTTGCGCTTTCTCGTAACGTCACCACCATAACATTTTGCTAGTACGTTCTTTCCTATAGCTTTAACGGTCTCACGTGCGATGATCTTACTTCCTATAGCAGCTTGAATCGGGACCTCAAAGAGCTGTCGTGGAATTAACTCCTTCATTTTAGCGACTAGAGCTCTTCCTTTAGTGAAGGCATTTGAACGATGTAGTATGACGGAAAGTGCATCGACCGGCTCGCCAGAAACTAATATGTCCAACTTTACCAAATCACCTTCCCTGTAACCTAAGAAATGATAATCAAAAGAGGCATAACCCCTTGAAACGGACTTTAGTCGGTCATAAAAGTCCAGAACTATTTCATTAAGTGGTAGTTCATAGACTAGCATTATGCGTCCCTCGGCAACATACTCAAATTTCTTTTGAATTCCACGTTTCTCTTCTAAAAGCGATAGAATACCACCGATATATTCATCATTGGTTAGAATTGTAGCTTCTATGTAAGGCTCTTCGATTTTTGCTATCTTTCCGGCTTCTGGCATTTGTGCAGGACTATCGATCTCTAAAACCTCCCCTTTGGTCGTGGTAACACGGTATCTCACGTTAGGTGCGGTAGTTATCAGATCTAGATTAAATTCTCGCTCCAGGCGCTCTTGAATTATTTCCATATGCAAAAGTCCCAAGAATCCGCAACGAAAACCAAATCCTAGAGCCGTAGAAGACTCCGGCTCATAGAAAAATGAAGCATCATTTAGCCTGAGTTTTTCCATAGCATCTCTTAAATCCTCATATTGTGAGGAGTCAGTTGGATAAAGACCGGCAAATACCATGGGCTTTATTTGTTGAAAACCTGGGAATGGCTCTGCAGTCGGCCTAGCTGCTTCTGTTATAGTGTCTCCTATTTTGACATCGGCAACTGTTTTTATTGATGCAGTTAGAAATCCTACTTCTCCAACACCCAGCTCTTCGATCGGTGTTGGCCTTGGACGATTTACACCTAGAGTCTCAACTATGTACTCTCTACCAGTGCTGAAAAGTTTGATCTTTGTTCCCTTCCTTATTGTTCCATCTATGACACGAAAAAGCACTATTACTCCTCTGTACGAATCATACCAAGAGTCGAAAATAAGGGCTTTTAATGGCGCATTAGGATCGCCCTTGGGTGCTGGGATTTTTCTCACGATTGCTTCCAATACATTTTCAACTCCATAACCAGTTTTAGCACTCGTCAGTATGGCCTCGCTTGCATCTAAGCCAATAATCGTCTCAATTTGCTCTTTAACCTTTTCTGGATCAGCACTTGGTAGGTCGATTTTATTCAAAACTGGTATCAACTCTAAATCATTTTCTATTGCCAAATAAGCATTTGCGAGGGTTTGAGCCTCGACACCTTGGGAGGCATCAACCACTAACAAAGCTCCTTCACATGCCGAGAGACTACGAGAGACCTCGTATGAAAAATCGACATGTCCTGGCGTGTCAATCAAATTTAAAATATACGTTTGCCCATCTTTTGCCTTGTACTCTAATCTAACAGCATGGGCTTTGATGGTAATGCCACGCTCGCGCTCTAACTCCATGTTATCCAATAATTGATCCTCCATTTCTCTCTCTGAAACAGCGCCCGTAAGCTCTAAAATTCTGTCCGCGAGCGTCGATTTACCGTGGTCAATGTGAGCAATAATTGAAAAGTTCCTTATTTGCCTAGAATTCATAAATCCTAATTGAATAATTTAGCAGAACGGTGTCAAAATCTCATCTCTTTAATAAAGCTTGAATCCAAAAGAAACATAACAACGAACTGTTAGGCAGACACCCCAAAGCAAGCTAATTTGACAAATGGCTTTACGGATACAATGACCACGTACTCTCCCCTAATCCTAAAGCCTCTGAAATAAGGTGCTATCTAAAGCGATAGCGCCTTATATTTTGAAATTTTTAGAAGCGCTTTTTTAGTGAGTTTTGAAAAGGGCAAATTAAACTGCGATAATTGGTGAGTATGGCTGAATCTGTTTTTATTTCGAATTCTCTAATTCTGCTCTATGGATTCATAATAGGGCTAAAGCACGCTACTGATGCAGACCATCTAGCAGCAATTGGCACAATAGTAGCCGAAAAGAAAGGAATTATGAGCTCGGCCTTGATCGGTGGGTTATGGGGCTTAGGTCATACATTTTCACTTACTCTTGCCGGTTTATTTGTTTTATTTCTGAATTTCCAGATAAGCGAGAGGGCTGAGAGTATCTTTGAGCTGTGTGTTGGGATTATGCTTTTATTTCTGGGATTAAATGTGTTCAGAAAAATTCTTCTCAGCGAGAAATTCCACTTTCATGTTCATTCTCACGGTGAGCACTCGCACGCACATCCCCACATTCACCATGAACAAGAAAAAGATTTAGCACATACGCACCACGGACTCAATCTTAGCCCTCGCTCATTTTTTATAGGTTTAGTGCATGGATTGGCCGGTAGCGCTGGCTTGATGCTCATAGTCATACCAACTATTAACTCTAAACTTCTAGGAATGCTTTATATTTTGGTTTTTGGAATAGGCTCAATCGGTGGCATGATGCTGATGAGCCTTATAATAAGCCTACCATTTACTCTCTCCTCTAATATGATCAGATTAAATAAAATACTTCAGGCTTTAGCTGGCACCTTCAGCATCCTTCTAGGCCTTTACATAATTTATGAAAAAGGGTTCTCTGAAACTTTATAGTCTATCAATCCTTTGAATTCTTAAAGCTTTTGAATAAATTTAAAAAATGATGTTGAGTTTTGATGCCAGCGTATGTACTGATTTAAAAGAATCAACTTCAAGAGAATGGCTTGAGACAAATGGTTTAGGGGGATTTGCCTGCAGCACCATATCTGGCATAAATACCAGACGCTATCATAGCCTACTTACAATCGCTACAAGCCCTCCTGTTGGCCGAATTAGAATCTTATCTAAAGTCGAAGAGAGCCTTTCAATCGAAGATCAATTTTATAACCTTTCGGCAAATATCTATCCGAATGTGATTTATCCGAATGGTTATAAATATATGACTAGATTTGATCTACGTCCTTTTCCAACATGGACTTTTGAGATCGAGGGCGTAGTAATCGAAAAAAGTCTTTTCATGCCATATGGACTAAATGCTGTCATTTGTCGATATAGAATAATCGATAACCCTGCGATAAAATGCACATTGCACCTTAAACCACTCATATGTTTCGTTGAGTATCATTCGCTGCAGCACAGTAATTCCCTCATAGATACCTCATTCGAACAAATCGAAGATTATGTATTAATTAAACCCTATCCAGATTTACCTGAGATCTTCTTCAGTCATAATGCTGATCAAGTCAATAAAACCGCCCATTGGTACATGAATTTCGAATATCCTATCGAAAAAGAGCGAGGCTTTGAATATCATGAAGACTTGTTTCAGCCATTTGAGCTAAAATTTGAGCTCGATAAGGAAGCCATCTTGATAGTCTCAACGGATAAAATTCCGATCAACAAAGCTAGCGAACTAGCAAAAGCCGAAATCGAACGTCGCAGACTTCTGGCAAATAGTGAAAAGGACGAATTTCTAAGAGAACTCAGATTAGCAGGTGATCAATTTATCGCGAAACGCGGTGATGGCTACACTATATTAGCTGGCTATCCCTGGTTTTCTGATTGGGGAAGAGACGCAATGATATCACTAGAGGGCTTGACCCTCTGCACCGATAGACCTGTAATAGCCAAAAATATCCTATTCGAATTCTCTCAACACATCTCACAAGGCATGTTACCAAATTACTTTAACGAAGATGGAACACTTGAATACAACACTGCTGACGCCACACTCTGGTATTTCCAAGCAACAAGGGCTTACGCCAAAAAAACCGGTGACTACGATTTTGTTAAAGAACATTTATATGAAAAGCTAGCTGATATAATAGCCTGGCATCTGCGCGGGACACGTTTTAACATACATGTCGACACTGACGGACTTTTATTTGTAGGAGAGAATGATTCTCAGCTCACATGGATGGATGCAAGAGTAGAAGGTAAAGCAGTTACACCACGAATAGGTAAGCCAGTTGAGATTCAAGCCTTATGGTTTAATGCACTAAAAATAATGTCAGAATTCGCAGACATATTCGGCTATGAATCAGAAAAGTCCCTCTATAACTCTATGGCCGAAACAACAGCTTACAGTTTTAACCAGCTGTTCTGGAACGAAAAGGAGGAGTGTTTATACGATGTATTGGCAAATGGACATGTAGACGCTTCTGTTCGTCCAAATCAGATATTTGCTGTTAGCCTTCCCTTTTCGATGCTGAAGATTGATAGAGCCAAAAAAGTAGTGGAAAAGGTCGAGAGAGAACTACTGACGCCGTTTGGTCTTCGTTCATTATCCCCAAATGATGTAAATTATCATCCAAACTATATTGGCTCTCCTTCTGATAGAGACGCTTCGTATCATCAAGGCACTGTATGGACTTGGCTCATCGGTGCATTCATTGATGCTTATAAAAAGGTCTTTCCAGATAGGAAACAAGAAATCAGACGTCTTCTGGAGGCTTTTAAAACTCACATCAGAGAAGCATGCGTAGGGCAGATATCAGAAATATTCGATGGTGACCCGCCTCACAATCCTCGGGGTTGTTTTGCGCAGGCTTGGAGCGTTGCGGAGATTTTGAGATCCTTGAAGAACCTACAATCCGATTGAGATACTTTTATTTTTCAGAATTTTGTGATGAAATTTAATTCGTGGTACAGGAAAGATTACAAAAATTAATAGCTCAGGCTGGTATAGCCTCTCGCCGGAAAGCTGAAGAGTTGATAAAAAGCGGCGCAGTAACAGTTAACGGAAAAATAGTAACTGAGCTTGGCAGTAAAGCAGATCCAGAAGTTGATCACATCAAAGTTAACGGGAAGCTGATAAATCAAAAATTGAAAAACCGGCAGAAAGTCTATCTCTTGCTCAATAAACCTAAGGGAGTGCTATCTAGCACGAGTGATCCTGAAGGCAGAAAACTCGTGGTAGATTTTGTCCCAGCCAAATTCGGCAGGGTTTTTCCAGTTGGCAGGCTCGATTACAATACGGAGGGGCTAATTATCTTGACTAATGACGGTGAGCTGGCTAACTTAGTAGCCTCATCGAAAACGATTCCGAAGGTCTACAGAGTCAAGGTAAAAGGCATTCCTAGCGAAAGATCAATCGAGAAGCTCAGGAGAGGCATTCGATTGAGCGATGGTTATAAAACAGCACCAGCAGAAATTACCCTAATAAAAACTACAGAGAAAAATGCATGGTTTGAAGTTACTCTTTATGAAGGACACAATCATCAAATACGAAAAATGTTTGACGCCATTGGCCACTCAGTCGTCAAATTAAAAAGAGTAAGGATCGGACACTTAACAGATAAAGGTCTTCCTACTGGCAAAATCAGAGAGTTAAGATTTGAAGAAGTGCAAAGATTCTTCTCTAATGTTGAAAAGTCCCAAAATCTTCACATTTAGTCTTCCTTTTCTGGATTTTTTCATCAGAAAAATGTTAAATTGTCAAAGAAGTCACAAATTTGGTTATAAAGTGCAATGAGTAAGAATTCGGCTTATTGTTTGATTGTTGAAGGCAGTTACTTTGATGAATCGGAAGCCGAACATGCCTTGCGTGACCCATTTATCGAGGAATGGGTTGAAGAAACGGGAAATTTCAAGATCGATAACTTCGATGAGATTCTCGTAGCTGAGGGAATTTCTTTGGGAGACCTCGCAGTTGAGATGATAGGCGAGGAAACCTTCAGGATTATTTGCAATGGCAAACGGCATTTAACCTGGCATACGGCAAAACAACTCGCTGATACATTAGAAAGACAAGGAATGTTTGACACGATAAAAATAGAGCTTCTTTCGAATGACTCCTGAGGATTTCAATTTATCCATCGCCAAACTTCGAATTGAGAAACATTATGAAAGAGTATCTGAATGGACGGGTTGTAGTTGCCGTTGGAGACATAACCCAAGAAGAAACTGACGCTATCGTCAACGCAGCGAACTCATCTCTTATGGGTGGTGGTGGAGTCGATGGGGCGATTCACCTCGCCGGAGGTCCAAAAATTCTAGAAGAATGTAAGAGGATCCGACAGGAAATTTACCCAAACGGTCTTCCCACAGGAAAAGCTGTAATAACTACCGGAGGAAATCTTAAAGCTAAATGGGTAATTCATACAGTTGGTCCAATTTATGGAAGACACGCAGGAAGAGAGCCAGAGTTACTAGCAGAGTGTTACAGAAACTCTCTTCTATTGGCTGTTCAGCACAAAATTCAGACTATAAGCTTTCCCTCGATCTCAACAGGTGCTTATGGTTACCCGAAAGAAAAGGCAGCTGAAGTCGCTTCAGAAACTATCTACGATTTTCTCTCCAAAAATGAATCGATAAAACTTGTCAGATTGATATTTTTTTCTCCAAATGAAGCAAAAATCTTCATTGAGAATCACAAATTTCCCGCAGAGGATTAGTAATCATGAAACCTGTAGCAGAATATCCGCATTGTTATCTCAGTGGAAAATTGGCTCAACTAAACCTACCCGGAGAGCTAAGATATTTGGAACCAATCTCTGAAAATTTTTTCTGGTCTTGGCATAAAGAAGGAATAGAGATCTTTAGATCGATAGATCCGATAACCTGGGAAAGCGTAGAGCATAATCCCAGACGTTTGTTAAAACAAGTAGATGAATTCTTACTTTGGCAAAAGGCTTGTGATATCGATTACGTAGAGCGAGTCGGACGTTTTTATGATAAACAACAAGCCTATCTATCCTCATCACCCGCATCTTACCAGGGTATAACAACTGAGAATCCAGTGGCTTACTTTTGTGCTGAATACGGTATCCATAGCTCCCTACCACTTTATTCTGGCGGACTCGGGATTCTAGCTGGGGATCATCTGAAGTCCGCCAGCGATATGGGGCTTCCATTAGTAGCAATCGGATTGCTTTATCGCTTCGGTTATTTCCGACAAAAAATAACTCACGATGGCTGGCAGGAGGAGCGTTATGTAGATATCTTAGGTCTTGATCTACCGATCATGCCGGTGATAGATGAAAATGGTGACCGCATATTCATAGCTGTTCGAATACGTCAAAGAGAGGTTTATGCTCAAGCTTGGGTTGTGCATGTAGGCAGAGTCAAATTATATCTTCTCGATACGAATGTTCCTCAGAACACAGAAATAGATAAGTACATAACAGGTCATCTTTACGGCGGTGACTCGGAAACTAGAATAGTCCAAGAAAAATTGTTAGGAATTGGTGGAATAAGACTCTTAAGAGCTATTGGAATTCATCCTAGTGTCTTTCATTTAAATGAAGGACACTCTGCTTTTCTCACCCTCGAACTAGCAAGAGAGTTCCTGCAGTCGTATTCAGATAAAACTTTCAGTGATGCTCTCTCATTCGTACGTCAAAGATGCGTTTTCACTACACATACACCAGTTGCAGCCGGCAATGATGTATTCTCTCCCGAGTTGATAGACGCATGCTTCGACAAAAACTTTATAACGTCACTAAAGTTGAGCCGAGACGAATTTTTAGCTTTGGGACGAACAGACCCGCAAAATTCTCAGGAGTGGTTTGGAATGACCCCTTTAGCATTGCGAATGTGCGGTGTTTGCAATGGAGTAAGTCAAAAACACTCAGAGGTTTCCAGAAAACTCTGGCAATCAGTTTTTGATAAAGCCGACGTGAACAAAGTACCGATAATACACATTACAAATGGTGTGCACCCGCCAACCTGGATTTCCCCTGCGTTTCAATCGCTCTATGAGAGATACATAGGCACTGATTGGCAAAAACTTTTAGAAGATCCTAATAAATGGGAAGAGGCGATTGAAGTAATCCCAGATGAACAAATATGGAAAACCCATCTTTTATTAAAACATCTGTTGATTCGTTACATAAGGCGAAAAGTTTTTTCAAGAGAAACAGGAAGAGTGGAAACCATTCATGAGCACTCTGATGTGAGGGAGTTTTTTAATCCTGAGGTCTTAACCATAGGCTTTGCAAGGCGCGTTGCAGGTTATAAACGTTGGACGTTGATTTTAAGTGACTTCGAAAGACTTATCAGAATAATCGACGATCCGTTAAAACCCGTGCAGTTAATCTTTGCGGGAAAAGCCCACCCTCAAGATAGAGAAGCAAAAATAATGCTTCAAAATTTAATGAGCCAAAATCAAAACGAAATATGGCTCCGGCGTGCGGTTTTCATAGAAGATTATGATCAGGAAATCGCGCGTCATTTAGTACAAGGAGTAGATGTTTGGTTGAATGTGCCACGACGTCCCATGGAGGCTTCTGGAACTAGTGGACAAAAAGCGGCGATAAATGGAGTCCTGAATCTTTCCATCTTAGACGGATGGTGGATTGAAGGATTCAACGGAGAAAATGGATTTGCAATAGGAACGCTAGAGGATCCTGAGGGGTTATCTGAGAAAGAGATAGATGAGCAAGATGCTAACTCACTTTACGAAACTCTAGAACGACAGGTCGTGCCACTTTTCTACGCCAAAAACCAAGACGGCATTCCGACAGAATGGGTCAAAAAGATGAAAAATGCAATTAAAACTTTAACACCTCAATTTTCAAGCTATCGGATGCTAAAAGATTACATTCAAAAAGCTTATACAGCCCTGTAATACGAAACATCAAGGAGCACAAGCTGTGACTGGATTGACTTAGTAGCTATCCATAATCGTTTATTCGCAAACAGATTGAAGAGGAGAGCTACATCCACTCATCTAACTGACTGATTTTTCCAGCTCATGACAAATGATTTCGGGTGCTTTGATGCCTCGAGAAAACCGAAAATAAATCAAAAGCCAGGGGAAAATCGTCTCGATTGATTCAAGGAAAAATCATTTGAGAAGGGATTCTTTGAGTTTTTCTATAGCTGGGTTTCTCGGATTAATTTTCTCTAGTTGAAGCAATGCTTGCTTTAGGTTTTGCTTATCACCTTTTTCTGAATAAACAACACATAGATTCTGTAGGGTTGGCTCATGATCAGGTTTTCTCTCTAAGGCTAATTTATACTCTTGAATAGCACGATCAAGATCACGTGGCTCACGCAAGAAAAAGGTAGTTGCATAATCAGTACGGACATCGACATCGTCCGGATTGATCTGTAAAGCTTTTTCATACCATTTCGCCGCTTCTTCGTATTTCTTTAATCCATAATTAGAGTTACCTAGCCTCACTAATGTTTGATAATCATCAGGTTTCAATCTATGAGCGGCCTCGTAATACTTTATGGCCTCTTCGAAGCGATCAATTTGATAATACATACTAGCTGCAGTAAACTGCGCATCGAAGTTGTCAGGTTCATTTTTGGCGCGCTCTATAGCATCAACTACTACAGGCAGCGCGCCAGTAGATATTGTCTGCCCATTGACTGCAGGAATATTCTGTAGGCCAACAGCACCTTTGTTAACGGCACTGCGATTCAAACTATTTGCTAGAAAAAAACCAGTAAAAAATCCAAGCAAAATGCCGATCAAAGTAAAAACAAAGACTTTCTTATTTTCTTCGGATACTTTCATGCGTAGCTATGCAGTCCTGGTAGCAAGTAACTTACACCCAAGTAAGTGAAAATAACTAACAAAAATCCTATTATTGCGAAATAAGCGGAAGCTCTACCGGTCCAGCCTCTGGAGATGCGCGCATGCAGGAATGCAGCATACGTGAGCCAAGCAACCAGCGCTCCGGTTTCCTTCGAGTCAAATCCCCAAGGTCTACCCCATGATTCATTCGCCCAGATAGCTCCGGTAATTAACAGCATGGCCAGACCTGCAAATGCCAGACAAGCGGTCTTGTACATTAAACCATCCAAAACATCTAAACTTGGTAGGCGTTCTCGCAGTTGCTCAGTACGAAAACTAAATAAAGCTACAAATCCGAGTGCTACTAAAGCCGTTATCAATCCTGATAACTCGACCGGATTCGTATTTAAGCTTAAATACATCGCGGATTTATTAGCCTGCAAAAACTGTCGTCCCATTTGCTCAAACTGCAATGGAGTTATCCTTGAAAACTCTTGGGCAGAAAGCTGTTGCTTTTCAGCTAGGGCACGACCAGCTGTTACATACCCACTAGGATTTTGAGCCAGTTGAGCTTCTAATCTTGCTCCAACATTATCAGTGGTTTTAACTCCATAAACCAAAACTACTATGGCTAACGCAACAGTTAGAATCGAACCGCTTAGCATCCAATGACCAATTTTTCTAGCCTTTTCGTTGCTCTTATAAAGATACAACAAAAAGCTTACAATCATTCCCAGCGACAAAAAGCCTGAGACTACTAATAATGGTCCAACATAAGGAATCTCTAGTCGGAAAGGAGTTAGTAGGGGTTTCGGAGAATTCGGTAGAAAAATTCCTACCCTGTAAACAAACTCAGTAAAGATGGAAAACTTACCAATGGAAGCAAAAACCCCAAGAGCAAAGACTCCGGCCCAGATTGCCATGGCTTCAATCTTAACGTTGTCTTTTATTAAATAAGCAACAGCGACAGCAAAACATACCAACGCTACTCCATAACTCAAACTAGCTACGCCGACATGGATTGGTCGCCAGTAAGAGTCCAATATAGGCATCAAATTTGTATATTCACCACCTATAAAACGCGCCAAAGTCAAAATTATAGCTGCGAGTGGCAAACTAAATACCGTAAGAATCTGAAGGTTTTTGCGCCTTGCTATTAAAATAGTTGCAAGACCAGCACCAAAAGCAAATGCCAAGCTGAGATCATATAGGTTACCAAATGGAATATATCGAAAAATCCACGGGGTTTCGGCATTACCGCTCGCTCTTAATTGAGCTATTTCGAATTCATAAAGATTCACCCAACGAACCAGCCAACTCGAAAAATTGAAGAAAACTCCCAGTATAGCACCAAAAAATGATGCTAACTCAGCCATCCTGGATGGAGCGTATAGATTAGTAAGTTGGAATAAGGCAGCTAAAACGTAACAAGCAAGAGCTAGCATCATTAGTGCCACATCAGATATGAATTTTTGACCGACCTCAATCCTTATGAATAACATTATGAAGGCGCCAGCTAAGGCTAGAATAGCTGGCAAGTAATAATTGATGAATTCAGCTCGTTTACTCGTGGAAAAATCTTTAATATGATTTATTTCTTTAGCTGAAATTGCCCTCGCCATAATCAATCTCCTTTGCCAATTTCATCTTGAATTTTCTGGACTATTTTTTTGAACTTATCCGCAAAGCTTACGTGATTGCGGTTGACATCTGCTGATAAAATCAACTCATTCTTCGATTTTTCTATTAAAACCCAAATTCTTTGGTGTGAAAAGAAAAACACAAAAGCCAGAGAAGCTAGAAGACCAAAGCCACCGAAATACCAGGCTATGAATGCTCCATTGTATGGATCATATTTTATGGAAAGCACATGTGCTAATGGGACTTTTTCAAAATCTTTCAGACGGAATTTATATCCCGCTACTGGAGCACTTATTGGAACACCATCTGGCAACTTTCTGAAGAATGCGTATGCTATTTTGCGTTCACCTTCCGGAGTGGTTATATTCAACCTAACCGCGGGATTATTATATTCACCAGAACGTGTGTCTGGCTTACCATTGGAAAGCACAAAATCTGGAAAAAACGCATCGTATTCGATCACTGTACCGTCGGCCAGCCTTGCAGATCCATTACGCATCAGTTCCACTTCTGTGATAGCTCCGTCCCTTTCAGATGTTAACTCCAGAGTCATTCTTCTTGCATTACCTACGGTTATAGCGCTGGCTTGAAAGAATCTGTATCCTCGATACGTAAAAGGCTTGTTTAATTGAATGTCAGCTATAGTAGTTCCGTACTCTGGATCATCAATTCTAATTTGGGTTCGCCAGTCTATAGTGTTATTAATGTCTATAGAACCTTTGGGATCAATTAGTTTTTGTTCTATATCGGTGCATGTTATGGTAAATGGCAAGTCTACATTGTAGCGCTCTACACTCAGACCTCTGTCCAAATCAAGATTAAACTCTATCAACTGAATTTGATTTGTGGTCTGACCTGGAACTAGACGAACATCAGCATCAAATCCTGTCTGCAACGAGACAAAATGTCCAAGAAATAAAATTAAAAGAGCTAGATGAACTATATAAGCGCCGATTCTATTCCATTTACCCCGCTCGCCAAATATGTAAATTCTTGTGCCTCTATCTGTTATATGAGTATTCAATCCATTCTGTCTTAAAATTTCACTTATCTTACTAGTTAATAAATCGAATTTAGTGCTTGATAGCTCAATTACTTGATTGTATCTCTGCTTTAAAAGCCATGCACGCGTAGCCTCTAATTTTGGCTTTACTATGTAAGACCAGGCCTTGGGAAATCTATCTATGGACGCAAGAATAATGTTTAAAGACAAAATCAAAAGAAGAAAGTTGTAATACCAACTATGATAGACATCAAAAAGACCTAAGACCCCAAATAACCACCTCTCGGCGGGCGTTAACGATGCAAAGTAAGTTTCGAAACCTTGAACATTTTTCTGCATTATCACCATGCCGAGAAAAGAAAGCACCACTAATAAACAAAGCAGAAATATGCCAAAGCGCACAGAGCTTAAAAAATCTAAGCATTTTTCCCATAATGGCTTCCCCTGTGCCTTAGTGCCTGATACCAAAGACTTTTCAGCCTCTACAGCCTTAACCATTTCCTCTATGGACATAGATTTAATTAAATCATAACAGAAAAAATCGCTAAAAAATACTTCCTCTGTAACTCTATGATAAACAGATTTGCATATATCCTAAATACAAACTAAGATAAGTTTGGCTTTATTAAACATTCAGAAACCCTAATCCTTTATCCACGGATTAATTCAGAAACAGGACTTGGTGGTACTACGAAAATTTCGTAACCAAATAAAAACCTTCATAGCAGTTTTAAAGGCGCCGCCAGACGTGATCATTGAAAATACTGAGCCAGCGGCTGTGCAACTTAGCTACAGATGAGCTTAAAGTAAGCTTCTTACCAAGGCACAAAACTCAAACTTAGAAAGTTTCACAAAGAAACTATAATAGCCAGCCGATGCAATCAGCGTAATTGACAAACTACGTAATACCAAAGAAACGTTTTATTGCAGATATCAGCCCTTTCGATTCTTCCTCAGAAAGCTCCTCGACTTTCTCAGTCTTTGGTCTCTGGGCTAATGCGATCTTTCTCTCGGCAATCACCTTACTGAAGGCTTCAACTAATTGTGGGTTAGCGTCCAAAAGTGGTTTTATCGCGTCCTTTTTTATCTGTAGAACTTTAGTCTCTTCAGAAGCCACAACACTGGCAGTTCGCGGTTCTCCAGTAAAAAGTCCCATCTCACCAAAAAAGTCGCCCTCCTGAAGTATTGCGATGGTTTTCTGTATATCCCCTTCTTTTACTTGCACTTTTACAGAGCCTCGAAATATGACAAACATCGAATCTTCCTTAAGCCCTTCCTTTGTTATGAATTCGTTTGGCGAGTATATCTTTAAATGCACTGATTTTACTAAGTTTCTCAGTTCGTCCCTTGTTAAAGGTGTGAATATAGATACTTGGCTTAAGCAATCAAATATTTCATCCTCTGATTCCTCAGTTAAACTTACTTCCCCTTCCTCTTCTACATAAATTTTGCGAGTCGGATAAGCAAAATGAATGCCTTCGCGTTGGAAGGCATACCATATTCGCATTTTTATCGTTGCGTCAGTGTCATTGTATTTTGAATAATCTTCAAGCCAGTACTTGATTTCCCAATCTATTCCGCTTTCCCCCAAATTCCTTATTCGCACAATAGGACGATACTTCGGGGATACATTCTCAACATTTCTGACCACCTCCCTTGCTACACGCACCACTCTCGCTGGCGAGGTCACATAAATCGTGCTGAAATGTAGTAGCCTTGCATTTAAATTATCCTTTGGCGCAACCTCTATTAATTCCCTACCCAAGACCGAATTACTTATCAAAAGTATCTTATTTTGAAAGGTCCGTATCTTCACACCTCTCCAAGAGACACTTTCAACTACGCCAGTAGCATTTTTAGAGGGGATATTTATGACATCTCCGATCTGAAATGGTTGGTCAGCCTGCAGAGCAAGACCAGCAAAAAGATTACCTAATGTATCTTGAAGCGCCAACCCTAAAACGACGCCTAAAATAGTACCGCCAGCAAATACTGTAGTCAGATCCGTTTGAAACTGCGATTTTACTATCGTTACGAAAACAAATACGTAAATTACTATCGATACGACATTTTGCAGGAGACTCGCTAGCTCAGCGTTACCAACTTTTCTCAGGACCGTCGACGCAATTAAAGAATTGAAAAACCTCACGATGAGTATTACTAGTAACATCCAGAGGACGATGTAGAGGATTTTGTGTGCAATCTCAAAAAGCTCACCCAACATCATCGCCGTCTGGTTATCAGTAGCAAAAAGGCTCGTCAGATAAGTTTTTATCGGAATATGGGTTATCGACAACAAAATCAATGATAAGACTATTATCAAGGAGGAAACGATGAATACTACAATCCCTTTTCTTTCCTTCGCAGGCATCTTTATTTAAAACGAACAAGAATTTAAGTTTTTCTCAAGCGACAACATTATCCCAAATAGTTTTGATGATTAAAAGTAAAGAGAGCAAGGATACTACCAGTGCCGTCGTCCAGGCTAAAATCTTGAACCATCTTCCATTTGCATGTTCACCCATTATTTCTCTATCTGATGAAAGCAAAACCATCGCAATCATAACGATTGGGAGTAACAAACCATTAATACACTGAGTAAACAACAAAAGTTTTATCTGAGGTATGTTAGGCACTAGAGCGACCATCATGCCCAATAAGATCAAGAATGTAAAAATACCCAGAAATATAGGCGCTTCACGGAAGCTATAGGACAGTCCCTTTTCGAAGCCAAGTGCCTCGCTCAAACTATAAGCCGTAGCTAGCGGAAGAACTCCCATTGCTAACATAGAGGCACCGAAAAGGCCGATCGCAAACAAGTACTCAGCGTATGCGCCTAGGACAGGGGCTAGAGCACGTGCAGCATCCTCCGCAGTTTCTATCGAGATACCTTGCGGGTATAGTGTAGCGGCTGTGCATATTACTATGAACGCCGCAACAGTGTTGGCCGTCAACACGCCAATTATCGCATCAGCCCTAGCTATGGGTAGGTCTTCCTTTTTTAAGCCTTTGTCAACAACAGAGGACTGAACAAATACTTGCATGAAAGGTGTTATAGTAGTTCCAATCAATGCCATTACAGTGAATAAATATGCCGTATCAGTTCTGAAGCTTGGAGTGATGAATTCCTTACCTATCAATGCCCAATCAGGTTTTGCGATGAACGCAGAAATTATGTAGCTTAGAAAAATCAGTGACATCAAAAGAAAAGCACGTTCAACATACTTAGTGTTTCCTTTAACCACCAACCACCAAATGAAGATTCCCGAGAGAGGAACGGAAATATACCTGGGTATTCCAAAAATTTCCGATGCCTGTGCCACTCCGACGAATTCAGCAATTATGATACCAGTATTTGCCACCAAAAGAGCTAACATGACTAATGTAGTCCAACGCACACCGAAATGTTCTCTTATTAGATCAGCAAACCCTTGCCCGGTTACTACCCCCATTCTTACACTCATCTCTTGAGCTACTGCAAAGCAGATAGTCATCGGAATGAAAGCCCAAAGTAGAGAATACCCGTATTCGGCTCCGGCCACTGAGTAAGTAGCAATACCACTAGCTTCGTTTCCAGAGCTTGCGGATATTATTCCAGGTCCAATTAGCGATAAATATAAAAGGAATCGTTTTCTCGTCGAGAAAAGAGAGCGACGAAATTGCGAGGTTCTACGGCGCAGGCTTGTACTGAGTCTTTCTGCTGATTGAATCGGCTTCTGCATTTTGCCTACTACTTTCTTTCATTAGCTCATCTCCGGTTCAAATCCCTCAAATAGAACCGCAAATTTTAAATACTAACCTTTTCTCACAAAAACTTAAAAATCGAAAATCACTTTCCAGCGAATTTGTTTTATTTTTTGAAAAGAAAGAAAATACTTGAGGGGCTAGAAGTAATGTCTGAAAAGGTTTATCGCGATCCAGTACATGACATGATTCGCATCAAGACAGACACTGATGAAGGCGAGTTGCTAGCTAGATTAATAGACACAGCCGAATTTCAACGCCTGCGTCGAATCAAGCAATTAGGGCTAGCTCATTACACATATCCAGGTGCGGAGCATTCCAGATTTACTCATAGCCTGGGTGCAATGCATCTCGCCTGCAGGATTCTCGACAAACTCTCCGCCAAATACTTCATATCCAAGGAAGATCAATTGATTGTTAAATGTGCTGCTTTACTACATGACATAGGCCACGGAGCTTTTTCACATGTGCTCGAGGCAATATTGAATTTCCATCATGAGGATTTTACCGTGGCGACAGTCCTGAGTAACGAAACTGAAATAGGACAAAAGATGCGAGAGTTTTCTGCAGAACTACCAGAGAAGGTGGCATCAGCAGTGCAAGGACATTTTAAGCCCAAAGCACTCGCTCAGCTCATATCCTCGCAACTGGATGTCGATAGAATGGATTACCTCTTACGCGATTCTTACATGACCGGTGTGAAATATGGAGTTTACGATTTGGAGTGGATTATAGAGTCGCTAGAGATTGATGATGAAAATGACAGACTCTATATTTCAGCCAAGGGTATTCATGCAGTTGAGGATTATTTACAAGCGCGCCACTACATGTTTAAACAAGTTTACTTTCATCAAAACCTTCGCTCAGCAGAAGCAGTGTTACGCTCGCTTTTTAGAAGAGCTCTAGATTTAATGCAACAAGATAAAACAGTATGGTGTGCTCCAGATACGCCGTTTGAGAGAATACTAAAAGGCGAAAGGCTATCCCTGATCGAACATCTACAGATAGACGACTCTGATATGTTGTTTCATGTGAAAAAATGGCAGTTTTCTGAGGATAAAATTCTCTCAGATCTTGCAAAACGATTTATAAATCGACAATTCTTCAGATCATTGAATTTAGACATGGATGAGGAGTTAAAAGCAGAGTTACTCGACATGGCGCGCAGAGAAGTTAAAAAAGCTGGCTTTGATGAAAAATATTATTTTGTGGAGGACAAAGCCGGTGATATGCCTTATTATCCGTATACTGAAACTAGAGAATCGAAAAATGCTATCTTCGTCGAGGTAGGATATTCAAATCCCCAAATAAAGGAAATATCCGAAGTTAGCCCTGCAGTTCGTGGTCTGCAAAAAGCCTATGAAATTCACAGAGTATGCTTTCCGCCCGAGGTTAAGGATTCGATAGCTCGCCTTTACAAAAATGAAAGTAAGACTCATTCGGCTTAGCTTCATATTTTTTATCACCATATCAACCTTAGTAGTTACATCGACAGCACAGGAACGCATTGCCATATTAACGCCTGAGAACAACGAGCTATCAGATAGCATAATTACAAAACTCGAGGCGATTCTACTGCCCAACTACAAAATTATAAATTCCTCCCTGGCTAAAAGTGCGCTAATGGCACAGAACTTTGAAAATCCATTTAATCTCTCACTTCAACAAGCAAAAAATTTAGGCAACGCCATAGGTTGTAACCTTTATGTTTTAATTAAAGCTGAAAGCATCAGCCGTACATCTCTCGAGAAAGGCACATACGTTGAGACCTACGCAGCTTTTTTTCTGATTAGCAGCAGAACTGGCAGGCTTTTGTCTTGGCATTTGTTGAAGGCCGAGGCCCAAAATGAAGATAACTCCACCGAAAAATTTTTTTCAGTGCTTGATGAATTTTTAACTCAATTCGTAACAGAAATTCAATCTGCAGGTGATTATGATTTAAAAATGCAAGGGGTGGCAAAGTTTCCTGAATTCAATGATAACACTCAGATCAGGCCTCCGATGCCGTATAGGCGAATTACTCCAGAGTATCCTGAACTCGCTAGAGATTATTTGATAGCCGCGACCATAGAAGCAGCAGTTGACATCGACGAAAAAGGTAATGTTGTAAATGTAGAGATTCTTCGATGGGCTGGTTTCGGTTTGGAAGAAGCTGTCATAAAGGCTATAAGGGCAATGAACTGGAGACCTGGTGAGATGAACAAGAAAACTCTGCCACTCAGAGTTTTGCTGAGATATAACTTTAAAAAAATAAAGGATGAAGATTAGTTATGCTGAGACTAAGACAAACTATCTATAGATCTTTCGCTCCCAGGATTCAGAGGGCTTTTAAATACCTGCAGACTAGAGGAATTCCAAAGCAAGAGATAATCGAGGGACGCTATATAACGAGGTTTGCTAGAACCCCAGAGGAAATAGATCAAGCATTGCGCTTACGGTTTGAAGTTTTCAATCTAGAGCTAAATGAAGGACTTGAATCATCTTTCGTCACTGGACGCGATGAAGATGAATTCGATCAATTCTGTCATCACTTAATTGTCATCGAGAGATCATCTAATCGCGTAGTTGGTACCTATCGTCTTCAAACTTTCGAGATGGTTAGAGATGCTCTCGGATTCTACTCTGCCAATGAGTTTCAAATAGAGAAACTGCCTGTAGATTTACTGAAACAATCGATAGAAATCGGACGAGCTTGCATAGCAAAAGATCATAGAAACAATCGAGTCCTATTCCTGCTTTGGAAAGGCTTGGCTCTATATCTGATGCTCAAGAAGAAACGATACATGTTTGGATGCTGCTCATTACCATCACAAAATCCGACAGATGGCATCAAGGCTCTCGAATATTTGAATAATGAAAAACATCTACATCCATATCTACAAATACAACCCAGAGTGGGATATCAATGCAAAACAGATAGTCCATACGACGCTGAGGCCATAGAGTTACCAAAATTATTTAAAACTTATCTGAGGATAGGTGCCAAAGTATGTAGTGAGCCGGCACTTGATCGCTATTTTAAAACTATCGATTTCTTCGTGCTTTTCGATGTAAACAACATCGAGCCGAAGTATTACGAGATGTTCTTCAGAGAATTCGAGCATTTAAGGAAAAATAAAAGGCGCTTTGTAAAATTTCAGCGCCGATTGGCCTAATCCAAAAGTTTTCGTAAATTTCCACCAAATATTTTCTCTGCATCGTCTTTGCTGATGCCGATTTCATATAATGCTTTCACTTGAGTGTCGAATATTTCTGAATTCCAACCGCGAGGGAAAAAAGATGAGTCAGTCCCGAAAAGCAATCTTTCTGCCCCTATGAGATTAATAGTTCGCTCAAGAACTTTCCGAATATCTAAATCAGCGCTTTGATATTTCATCCAACGATTAGAGCTAGATGTGTCAAGATAAACATTTGGACATAGTTCAGCCGTCATCAAGGCTTCGCGCCAAAGTCCTGCACCAAAGTGCGGAATGATAAAGTTTACATCTGTAAACTCACTTGCCAGCTTATGAACTTCGAGAGGATTTGAAAATCTTAAATCAAATAAGCTTTGCAATCCGATCTTTTGCCGAATTCCGATACTTAGAGCGCCACAATGAACAAAAACAGCTCTTCCCTTTTGACGTCTGACAATCTTGATGATCTCCCGCACTACTTCATTATCCGCTACGGAAAACCTATGCATCGCAGGAAAAAGGCATACTACTTTTAAACCTAACACTTCGAACGCTCTCTCAGCTCTTTCTACAGCATTCTCAACTAATGGATTGAAGAAAAATGCTCCGTAAAATCTGTCTGGAAAAATCTTTATAGCTTCAGCTACAGAATCCTCATCGCCAGGTATGCTAGCCATGATCATAGCACGTGCTACATGATTTCTATTCAATTCATCTATCCATAGATTCGCAAAGTCGATGATGCTTGCTGGAGGCATTCTCAATCCAGTTATCTCTCCGATTTTACTAACTACGTCACTATCGTTTTTTAATGTCGGTGATTGACTAGCCAGCAATCGAAAATATTGATAGGAGAAAAAATGCACATGTGCATCATTAATTTCTATTTCACCAAAGGGGGTCGGCCTCTTCACCATTGTATATCTGCTCCTTCACGACAAGTATAAGTTCAAGACTGATCTCAACAAACTTAAACTCAATTTTGCGCAGAGAATGAATTAAAATTTGGGTCTTAAAAATTCATAAAACTCAAAATCTCGCTATACAAAACATTATCACATGAAATCCGCAGCATACATCATAAGGGCGTATTGAAGACACTGCTTCTTATGAAGATGGCTACAGGGTAAATTTTAAAACTAGTGTTTATCACATACTAGACTTTTGTTAAAGTACAAGAGCTAAGGTTCATTCAACAATTCTTCTATGTCGGATCTCAAGGTGCCTTCAGGTAATAAACCGACATGTTTTTTAGCTAGTCTTCCCCGCTTATCGTAAATGAGCGTAGTTGGTAAAGCTAAAAACATGGAGTTGACAATCGCATCATCCTTATCAGGAACAACAATTGGATAAGAAATAGAATATCTTTCAACAAAAGTCGGGACTACACTCAGATCATTGTCAACATTAACTCCAACAAACTGAACGTTTTTATTACTATACTCGTGTGCTAGCTTGTTAAAATAAGGAATTTCCTCAACGCATGGCGAACACCAGGTTGCCCAGTAGTTGACTACTACTACTTTTCCTAAGTGGTCATCAAGTCTCCACAAATCCCCATTGAAATCCCTGAAGCGTAATTCGCTGCTTCCCTTTCTCTTTTCAATCGGTATAAATCCGGATGTCCAAATCGAATCCGGAATTAAAAGATATACCGCGAGCAAAATTAAGAAGATTACTGAGACAAGTTTTAAAATCCTATTCTGTTGATCTTTCATAAATGTTCAAACTGCAAAACATTTGATTTGCACAAATTTATTTTATCTGATAGAAGGAAACTTATGAATACCCTGAGGCTCTTATCGTGTGCTGTACTCGTCGCATTAATAAATTGCAATGGTTATATTCAAAATCCGGAAGATG
The DNA here is from genome assembly GCA_964486055.1 of uncultured Blastocatellaceae bacterium. Taxonomy (GTDB): domain Bacteria; phylum Acidobacteriota; class Blastocatellia; order Pyrinomonadales; family Pyrinomonadaceae; genus J014. The sequence goes on along the minus strand of CAZALE010000001.1, from coordinate 248,706 downwards.
AGGTAAGAAAGTTGCGCCAAAAACTAATCTACGCAATCGAAATCAAAGATAAAACCACCTTAGAGAGTCTTCTAGCTGATGAATTCATACATGTTCACGCATCCGGGAAGGCCGATGATAAAAATCAAAGAATTCAGTCTTTTTTATCCGGCGAAAAAACCATAGATACTGCAGACATCGAGGAAATGCGCATGATAAAACATGGTGAGCATACTGTTGTTATCGTTGGAAAAAGCTGGATTGAGGATAAAAACAAAAATAAAGTACCCTATCGCTGGACAGCAGTTTATGGAAAGATTGATGAAAATTGGAAATTTTTAGCAAGCCAAGCCACAAAGATCTCGGAATAGTCAGAAAAAATCAAATCGTATCATAGAATCATGAAACAAGGAGTAGACAAAATAGCGTGAATTGAATCTTTATTGCCGTCAGAGACACGAATTTAAAGCAACGAAATGGTCCTAAGATATTCCCAACGTATCTGTTCATTTAATGACAACTAGAAAATCAAATTAGAGGCTAAGCTCTAACTACTTGCAGAGAGCGGCTCTATTATCGGCATTCTTAACTTGATAATCAATGCAGAGACGATAGTAATGACGCCTATGACAAAAATAGCAGCACTCACACCGAGAAAATCTGCAGTGATACCAGACAGCAACGCCCCGAACACATAACCCAAGTCTCTCCATAAGCGAAAAGTTCCTAGGCTCTCCGCTCTTTGCTCTGGTCTAGTAGCTACGGCTATTGCGGCAAGAAATGTCGGATAAACCATTGCTGTTCCGATTCCTAAAACGGCAGATAGTAGACTAATCATTAAAAAGTTCGTAGAGGCTGAAAGCATTAATATGGCTACGCCTTGCAGTGCCATTCCCCAAAAGAGCATCGACCTTTTCGAGTAGTGGTCTGACATTTTACCTGTGAACAACTGACCAACTCCCCAGATGCTCGGATAAATTGAGGTAATGATTCCGATATTCGCAGAGTTGTAGCTGAGTAATCCCAGATATATAGGTAGCAAACCCCAAATCATTCCATCATTGAGGTTATTAACAAACCCAGCTTGAGTAACAGAACTTAAAGTCTTATTTTTAAACGTCGTGTCTATAAAAACGTTGCTCAGCATTTCTTGATCACTTGACTTGCTCTCTTTTTCCGTAAAAGCCTTTGTATCTTTAACCCACAAGATAGTGAGCAAAAACCCTGAAATAGAGATGAACACCCCAATATAAAATGGATATGGTGTTATGCCATAAGTAGCGGCTACATATCCAGTCAGATAAGCCACAATTCCCACGGCAAAGTAGCCAGCAAATTCATTTAGCCCCATTGCAAGTCCCCTTTGCCTTTCGCCGACTAAATCAATCTTCATTATGACAGTGCTACTCCACGTCAAGCCTTGGTTTATTCCGAGTAAACAATTGGCAAAAACTACCCAATTCCAGCTGGGGGCATAAATTAAAATCCAAGGTACTGGCAATGCAAAAAGCCATCCAATCAGAAGCAAATTTTTCCTACCGAATCTATCCGACAATCTGCCAGTAAAATAATTGGTAACTGCTTTAGTTAATCCAAATGCGATTATGAATGAAAAAATTGCGGTCTTAGATACAATTCCAAACTGTACCTGTGCAAATTCAGGAAATATGGTTCTTTCCATTCCTATCATCCCGCCTACAAAGGCGTTTATGATGACAAGAAGAAAAAACTGTCTCCAGTTCTCTCTTAATCCCAGCTTTACTGTCTCCACTTTTTGATATTTTCAACGAGATCTAAAATTTCTTCAACAAAGGAAATTTTGATAATCTGAAACTGTAATGTTAGATAAGTTTCATGAAGAGTGTGGAGTCTTCGGAGTTTACGGGCATCCTGAAGCTGCAACCTTAACGCAATTAGGTCTATTTGCATTGCAACATCGTGGGCAAGAGGCTTGCGGCATCGTCTCTTCCGATGGTAAAGAACTTCATCAATTCAGATCCATCGGTCTAGTGGCCGACGTTTTAAATGAAAGTGTTCTAAAAAAATTACGAGGTAGCTCAGCAATAGGACATACCAGATACTCTACAGCTGGAAAAAACACGATAAAAGAGGTGCAGCCATTCGCAGTAACCTGTCAACATGGACAGATAGCAATCTGCCACAATGGGAATCTGCCCTTTGCTCAACAGAGAAGAAAAGAATTAGAAAAAGCCGGTGCGATATTTTCATCTACGTCTGATACTGAAACAATTTTACACTCCATAGCCAGAGTAGAAGCTAAAAATATACCCGAAGCAATATCAAAAGTCTTAAGTCAAATCGAAGGCGCTTTCTCTCTGCTTTTCTTAACTCTTGATTCTATCATCGCCGTTCGAGATCCACGCGGATTTCGTCCATTAGTTCTTGGTAAACTTAAAGATGCTTGGTGCTTGGCCAGCGAAACATGTGCCTTTGATTTGATCGACGCGGAATACGTCAGAGAAATAAGACCTGGCGAAATGTTGATTATCAACCAAAAAGGACTAGAATCGCATTTTCCATTTGAGTCTAAACAATTTTCATTCTGCGCTTTTGAACATGTTTATTTTTCAAGACCTGACTCAGTAATTTTCGGTCGCTCGGTGAATGAATCGCGTCATAAGATGGGAAAGCAATTAGCTATCGAACAACCTTGCGATGCAGATTTAGTAGTTCCGGTGCCCGATTCAGGTGTAGCAGCCGCAATTGGATACGCAGCTCAATCAGGCATCAACTTTCGTCAAGCCATAATCCGAAATCATTACGTAGGCCGTACTTTCATCGAACCATCTCAAAGCATAAGATCTTTTGGTGTCAGATTAAAACTGAACCCGATAAAGGATTTGATAAAGGGAAAGAGAGTTGTTCTAGTGGATGATTCCATAGTTCGTGGTACTACATCGAGAAAAATCGTCAGAATGGTAAGAGAGGCTGGCGCTAGTGAGGTCCATGTAAGAATTAGTTGCCCTCCGACTATTTCCCCTTGTTATTATGGTGTTGATACACCAACTAAAGCAGAATTAATTGCGGCACAACTTTCAGTCGAGGAAGTTTGTCGCTACATAGAGGCCGACTCGCTGGGTTATCTTTCGCTGGAAGGAATGTTGCAAGCAATCGGACTTGATCCAACATCTCTGTGCACAGCCTGCTGGAGTGAAAAATATCCTACAAAATTACCGACTGATCACTACGCAACCAGATTTAACTAAATCACCTCAATGAGATCTGCGAATTAAAGCCTCGCAAATTCGCTCAGCCGCATGACCATCCCAAAGAGGCGGAATCCTTCCAGTCTTATTAAATCTGCCGTCCAGTATCTCAAAAACTCTCTGTTTTATGAGTTGTGAATTTAACCCAACCAACTGATTTGTTCCAATTTCAATCGTTACAGCTCTCTCAGTGTTTTCACGCAACGTCAGACAAGGTATGTTCAACGCCGTAGTTTCCTCTTGCAAACCGCCAGAGTCCGTCAAAACAAATCTCGAATCAGCAACCAGCGCAATGAAATCAAGATATCCTAATGGCTCGATAAGCCGCACGTTTGATTCGTGGATCACACTTTCGAGTCCAAATTTACTGATATTGACCTTTGTGCGTGGATGCACCGGGAAAACTATTGTTATTCGTCGGGATATTTCGATCAAAGTTAGCATTAGGTTCTTGAAAGTGTCTTCATTATCCACGTTTGAAGGACGATGTAAGGTTAAAACCGCATATTCATTTTTACTAACTCCCAACCTCTCAGTCACCCGTCTCTGCCTAGCTCGTTCAAGATTGCTGAAAAGAGAATCAATCATCACATTGCCGACAAATTCGATTTTATCCTCGGGGATTCCCTCAGAAATCAAGTTTTCATTTGCCTCCTGACACGTAGTGAAAAGCACATCAGAGATCGCGTCGGTTAAAATCCGATTAATTTCTTCTGGCATGGTTCTGTCGCGCGATCTTAATCCAGCTTCCACATGTGCAACTTTAACTCCTAGCTTGGCACAGACCAAGGCACAGGCAATCGTTGAATTTACATCACCCACTACAATCACCCAATCTGGACGCTGTTCAATAAGAACTGGCTCAAATTCAATCATTATCTTTGCCGTTTGCACTGCATGAGATGCTGAGCCAACATTTAGATAAAAATCTGGCTGAGGAATCTCTAAATCTTCGAAGAAAGAATCTGACATAGAGAAATCGTAATGTTGCCCTGTATGAACAATTAAAGGCAGAAAGTCGTCTTTCTGCCTTTTCATCGCCTTGTAGATCGGTGCCACTTTCATAAAATTTGGGCGAGCACCTACAACGTTTAGAATTTTAAGCATAGTTACAGTCTAACAATTTTTGCTTTACTGCCATTTCGTACTTCCTCTGAAATTGCATTTCTAGTGTCTACAATCAAAACGGCAAGCTTACATAAACGCTTATAGTCTATATTTGAATGATCAGTGCAAATTAGCACACAATCAGCAGATTGAATCAATTCGTCGGTTAGCTCCTGGTTGTATAGCGGTTCTCCATTACCGATCGTATATGCATGATCAAACGTCACTTCAGGAACGAAAGGATCATGATAGATAACCTCAGCTCCCAGTGACCTCAATAAATCAATGACTGATAAAGCCGGTGATTCGCGAACATCATCAATGTCTTTCTTATAAGCTACACCTATTATCAGAATTCTAGTACCCTTTATCGGCTTCTGTTCCTGATTTAGAGCATCTCTCACCAATTCAACAACGTATTTTGGCATCGAGGAATTAACTTCCTCTGCAAGAGTTATAAATTTTGAATCGAATCCATGTTGACGCGCCTTCCAAGAGAGATAATGAGGATCTAAAGGTATGCAGTGACCACCGATTCCAGGTCCAGGATAAAACGGTAAGAAACCAAAAGGTTTTGTTGCTGCAGCCCTTACAACTTCCCACGTATCAATGCCAAGCGCCCGACATAGCTTAGCCATCTCATTTGCCATTCCTATGTTAATGGCGCGGAAGGTGTTTTCCCATAATTTAGCGGCCTCAGCAACGCGAGCGGAGCTAACAGGATGAACCCTTTCTACTATCTTTGAATACAGCAATGACGCAACTTCAGTAGAATCAGGCGAAACTCCACCTACAACTTTTGGTATGTTATGCGTCTGAAATTGCGGATTCCCCGGATCGACTCTCTCAGGTGAAAAAGCAAGTAGAAAATCCTCGTCTATCTTGAGCCCCGTATCTTCAAGCATTGGCTTCAAAATCTCATCCGTAGTCCCAGGATATGTAGTGGATTCTAATATGACTAGCTGTCCTGAGCGAGCATATTTCTTTATCTGTTCACCAGCAGCGAGTATGTAGGATAAATCTGGGTCTTTTGTCTTTCTGAGCGGCGTCGGTACGCAAATTATTATAACATCGCATTTATCGAGATTTGAGAAATCAGTAGTTGCAACCAATTTAGTATCACGTACACATCGTTCCAGTCTATCACTCGGAACGTCCACTATATAGGACTTACAACTGTTTATCGAATCAACTTTCTTCTCATCAACCTCAAATCCTATAGCTCTAAAACCAGCAGAGCAAAACTCAATTATCAAAGGTAATCCAACGTATCCGAGACCTATGACACCAATAACAGCACTTTTGTCTTCTATCTTAGTTTTTAAAATCTCTTTTATTGCCATATTTTCATTGTCCATTAATGGTTTTACTATCTAACAATCTGAAAATGTTAGTTTATAATTCTCAATTGAGTCAAGCTAGGCAAACTTACAAATTGGTAAAGACAGTAGTTTGCCAGCCATCAATCGAACTAAAATTTGAATTGACCTATGCCGGCACATCAAAACCCTATAGTTAATGCAATAGTCAGTGGTACAGCACCAAAGCCCGCCCGCTTAGCTGCTGCACGGGGCATCTTACCGCTTTCGCAATTAGAGCTATTGGAGATTCTCAGCGTTCTAGTGGATGATCCCGATGAAGAAATATCCATAACAGCGAAGTCGACATTAAATGAACAAATCAAAGGTCCGAACATAATAGACACTCTCAAAGCTCCGGATATTTCCGAAAAAATATTAGCCTATGTTGCAAAACTCAATGACATTCCGGCTTCAATTCAAGAGGCAGTAATAACGAATCCAAAAACCCCTGATGAGGCAATTATAGAATTTGTAAAGAACACTACTAATGGTAGTTTGCTGGAATTAATAGCGATAAATCAACAAAGATTGATCCGATCCCCAGCATTGATAGAAGCAATAATCGAGAATCCAAATAGAACAGCAGAGGCTGAGAGACGGGCCAGAGAAACTAAACGTGAATTCTTTGAAAAGGAAAGAGGAGCTCAACAGATCGCAAATGAACTGAGAGCTCAAGGAAAAACAGCAGCTGCTGAGTTTATTGAACAGTCAGAATTCATTAAAAACTTATCCGCCTCTGAATTATCTCTGGAGGATGCATTTTCCATTGCGCAGCATATAGAAATACCAGATGCAGAAACAGATGATTCATGGCTTTCACTGGAGCTAATAGAGGAAGTTTATGAGGAAACCTCTGAGCAAAGACAGGCGGCAATAAATAAAATCATGAGCGAGCTGGGCAGCGAGCCTGACGGGACAACTGCTGAAAAGATAGCTCTTATAGTGCGAATAATGAAAATGAATGTTAAAGATCGTATTAAGCTTGCAATGAAAGGTGATAGAGAAATACGTGGAATATTAATCCGTGACCCAAACAGAGTTGTGGCTCAGGCAGTCATACAGAATCCTCGTATCACCGAGCAAGAAGTAGAAAAAATAGCTGCCATGCGAACCGTGACAGAGGAGATACTGAGACAGATTGCATCAAATCGGCACTGGGCTAGACTCTATCCAATAATCCATAACTTAGTAAGAAATCCGCGCACCCCAATAGCAATAAGCATGAATCTATTACCAAGATTGCATGTGAAAGATCTGGAAGCTCTCGGGAAAAATAGAAATATCCCAGATGCTATAAGAACTCAAGCATTCAGGCTATCTAGAACACGACGAAGCATGTAATAAAAAGCTCCTGAAAGCAAAAATCAGAGCATAATCTTTACTTTTCCGGTCTTTATGAAAGTTATAGCAGCATCTGTAAAGACATGAAAGGCAGAACCAATCCAAATCCCTCCAAAAAAATAAAAAAACGCATGTTTACCAAAATACGATTCGAGCCAGATGGCAATTTTCCTCCATACAGTGATTACATGATTGAATGTTGGCAATTGCATATCATCTGATTTAGCGGCCAGAAGATAAGCCAAGCAAAAAGAGATGAGTGTTGTTATGCCAGCGAGATATATGACTCTTAAGGCTGGACCGAAAATTAATCCATGCGACCAGCGTGAGCGATGTTCAAAGATAGTCTTATATGGATACCATATGAATTTGAGTAATCCCCATCGTAAATATTGCTTGCTAACGGTGTCCAAATCAGGTCCTAACAAAAAGCCTCCGATTAAAAATCCTGCAACAGTCATTATGGTAGCATCAAGATTAGTCGTTAACCTGTACGTGAAGGCTGTTACAGGCATTATAGCCACAGCTGTAATTAAATCATGCACTTTTGCTGATGGCATCTCTAGTCTTCTCGGCTTGCTTTGACCTTGCTTTTAACATATTGCCACAATGGGCCAGTTTCGGGCTTGCCAACCGTAAACCAATCTTCTATTAACTGCGCTTCCTGTTCGACGGAATATTTCTGGTTCTGTATGTCATAAGAATATGCCGAATGTCCCTTAAGAATTTGATGAAAACAAGAGTTCAAAACATATGTAATGGAAAAGAAAGCTCGCTCGCCCTGCCAAACATGCGTTATTTCATGTATCAGCAATGACGGATGCTCTGAACCCAGATTTGGATATGCTTTGCCAACATTCATCAAATAACCGGGATTAAGACAAGAAGCCATACACAGAGACCAAAAAACTATGAGCGCTGTCAGCAGCCCAAATGGAATTGCCATCACGGTTACAGCGCCTATGAGAATCAAAGATATCGGTATTGTAAAAGCCCTATCAGAAATCCCACTTCCATTGGTTACAATTATTCTTCTCCTAGACGGTAAATTTTGATTGAAGACCTCCAGGGCTAATCTGTATTCCTCCTCACTGAGTAACCTAAAGCGAGTAGGTATCCTCATACACTGTCAGCAATTTGTCTCAGCTGTTTTAAAACCTTATCCTTTTCGATAAATGGCAATCGAGAAACAATCGTTCTCAGCTCGGCAATCAGATTGAAAAACTCTGCTTTATCGGTAACATCAGTAGGACCCTGAAAATCTGATCTTGCCCTGATTATCGATTCTAAAGCATCAGACAGATTTTTCAGTGCTTCTTTTGCCTTCGAACCACTTGGATAAAGTCTCAAATACTCGGCTACGGTCATTCTAACGTAATACAAATTGCAAACGATATATAATTCACATTCTCCTGGCAATGGGTTTTGAGCGGCCTCCCAAGCTATTCTGTCTGCAATAGGTAAATCTTTGTATTTTTCGCATAGTTTCCAGAAGGCCTCAGACTTGACCATATACGAACCTGAAGGTTCATCATGAACAAGAAATTCTTTATATTTCTCGAGAAATTCTTTGTAAGACGAATTATTTTTGTTTTTATAAGAACCTCTGATCGTTGGCGTTGAGCTTATTGCACGCCTTAAAGCTAGCAACTTGAGAAGTTCTAGCTCAGCCTGCGTATCTGGGCTTTTGACATTCTTAACTACGCTAGATATGAAATCAATCAATTCAGATGCGTGTGAAAACGACATCTCTTGAGTGTAATTTTTATTGGCAATTTGTAAATACAGTTTCTCCACAGACTTATCGTTAAGTTCCTCTGCCTCTTCAGCCGCTATCCATCCTCTTTTAGAATTTGATTGACACTCAACTCTATACCAGCCGGATTTCTTATCAAGCAGCTTCACTCTTTCGCCGAGTTTTAAAAGCGCAATGGTCAAACCTGCTGAAGCGGCCGGTGCATTGCGCAACGGAACCGAAACACCAGATATTAGCAACGGCGTAACTTTAGAATCTACACTTTGTCTCGAATCCCTCGAGGTGCCGTCACCTTTGATGTTTCGAGAGTTATCTTGACCTGAATTTTTTGAGGAGCTCCTATGAGATGCGGTCTTTTGACCTATGTTTTTTGTGTTGTCGGGTCTACTGGTCTCGTTCCTATTAGCTTTAAGGCTGGATATCTTTGCTGCCTTACTTGATGAATTCCGGGTTTGTTTAGAAGATTTTGAACTTTGAGTTATTAAATCCCCGGTTTTGCTTCTCCTGGTTTTTTGGTTTTCTACTGAAGTCTTATTGTGTGCCTTTGGCTTAGCACTTGTCTGCTTCTGATAGGCATGTATCGAAAAAGTAAAAATACAAATAACTAAAAGTAATCTCACTATCATGTTTCCTCCTCATAGAACCCCAATCGGTTTGCTTAGCACGCTATCAGACTAATAAGAATTGAGAATGATATCAAGTGATCCGGTGAATCTTCAAACCAAAAATATAAAAAGCTCATTAAAATCGATAGCCTACAAAAATCAATCCTTGCTTTTTCTCATTATTGCTTTTGCGTTTCTTTTGAGTCCTTCAAGTTTTGCTCTTTTCATTGGGCTGCCTTGAAACTTTAGCTGATAATCTCGCGGTTCTAGAGCCATAATTTCATCGAGGTCAATTGTCGTCCCGTATCTTGGTTTGAACGCTTCCTCTGTAGATGGCTTTTGGAAACGATTCCATGGACACACCTCCTGACAAATATCACAGCCATAAAGCCATCCCTGCATACGATCAGCAACCTCTTCGGGGATTTCAGGATCTCTTGATTCAATCGTGGCGTAAGATATACACAAATTAGAATTTACGATATAGGGCTCTACTATTGCACCAGTTGGGCAAGCGTCAATGCAAGCGCGACAACTGCCACAATGATCAGGTTCAATCTTTGTCCCATCTTGAATTTCTACGTTTATTAGAATCTCGCCGAGAAAAACCCATGAGCCATAATCCTTAGTGATCAAATTTGAATGCTTACCTATCCATCCGAGCCCCGCCCTTACGGCCCAGGCTTTCTCCAATATTGGCGATGTGTCCACACAAATCTTGCCTTCTACCTCAGGATCTAAAGTCTTTATAAACTCCAAGAGTTCACATAGTCTCTCTTTCAGCAGTTTATGATAATCTTCTCCCCAAGCGTACCTGGAGATTTTACCTTGATTTTGAGCTTCATTGTGCTCATAAGGAGTGTAGTAATTCATTGCTACAGAGATAATCGTTTTTACTGGTGGAAATAATAACCTAGGATCACAACGCTTTTCAGGTTCCCTTACCATCCAAGCCATACCTGCATGGAACCCTCTACTCAACCATTCGTTAAGCTTCTCAGCTTCCTCTTCTAAGCACTCAGCTCGCGCAAAGCCGATTTTTTGAAAGCCTAACTCATGCGCCTTCTGTTTTATTTTTTTAGCAAGTAACACAATAGAATTTTATCCTACCTACAAGAATTTTGTAGCTCTTTGGATCAGTCTTCTGACTTAAAACACACAAATCGCCTCTTTTGAATCATTAACAAGGAATCTCAACTCTAGCCATGTGTTTCTATAGATACAAAGCAAACTAAAAAAGTTAAAACGCTCGTTAAAAAAGAAAAGGGCCAGCCCTGGCTGCCGGCCCCATCATAATGAAGAGATTGAGCTTAGAAATT
>CAZALE010000001.1:86447-237911 GCA_964486055.1 uncultured Blastocatellaceae bacterium | reverse complement strand
ATTGAGCTTAGAAATTCAGCTTAACACCAAGCTGAAACTGCCTTTGATCAAAGGCTGCAGTTGGTTTGCTGAAATATTTCCCACCTTTTGATTTTTTGCCAAAGGCGTTTACATCGTCAAAGAAAGGCGAGGCTGCAGCTTGATTGAAGCGGTTAAACATGTTAAACCCTTCAGCTATCAAATCCATGCGTATTCTTTCACCGAAACGTATGGCTTTAGTAATGCGAAGATCAAGCGACATAAAGCCCTTGGTTATTCCCATGTTTCTGCCCAGATTTCCAATTGAAAATCTTCCATCGGTTATCAAGGGCGTACATCCCGGAGTTCCGGGCAGACAGAGACTCCCATCAGGACGCACACTGGGACGATCAGTTTGGGTGGATAGATCATTATTGGTATCCACGTTGGTAATGATATTGAAAGGACGACCAGACGAGAGCTCTAGTATTGTAGAGACTGTAAAATCAGCAAAGAATCGCTTCACGAAGCTATCGGATTTAAACCAAGCTTGAGGTGAACTCAAAACACCGCTAAAGACGAAGCGATGTCTCTGGTCAAAGAGAGAATTAGCCTTCTCAAGCTTCTCCCTTGTCACGTCCTGAGCGATTAAGAGCGTTTGCAAATCAGATGAATCATCAATTGCATGTGACCAAGTGTAGGTAGCGAAAAATAGGAAGTTATCGGCAAATCGACGTTTAACTTCAACATTCATCGCATCGTAATTGGAAAATCCATTCGAAATCTGTGCGTTAACAGCTCCGAAAGGAGAAATCAGACCTGGTGTTCGGAGAGTTCCGGCCAATTGTGAATCTAACACTGCTTTGGTCACAGCTCCTCCGGAAGCAGCTTGGGCGAGGAAATAGTTAGGAGCATTGGGCCGGAAGAAATTAGCTATCAGAGGATTTATGACACGCCCTGAAGGGCATTGAGCTATTATACCCGGTATCACTACGGCACATGTCACACCATAAACATTTGTAAAAGTGCTACCAGGTGCGAGGCTTGGAATTACGATACCAGAAATTACCTCAGTTCTGCTGCTCGGATTTGTTCCAGCAAAGCGAACAAAATTTTGTATCTGCAAGGCAGTATTAGGGGTGTTTAAATCGGTAGGCCGTGGTAAGTTTCGTGCAGCAACTCTTATATATCCAATTGACATGGTTATGTTCTTTGTCAGTTGCTGCTCCAGGGTTAAGTTTGTCTGAAAGGCAGACGCATATTTAAAATCCTTTTCTACAGGAAGAGTAAAGGGCAAGACTGGTCCGAATCCGGGAAATGTCTGATCATTGAATCTTTGGCGACCAAATTGATACTGTGCAGTTGACGCAGCTCCGGGCGTGGACGTAGAAGATGTGCAGATCGGACTTGTTGTCGCAGCTGTGCATACTGTTCCTTGGAATACCTGTGTTGCATTGAGGAAAGCAGTAGGACTCGGGCTACCAGGTAATAAAACAGCCTGCTGTTGTTGAGCGGCGTCTGCGATATCAGAGTTGAAGGCTATCGCTAAAAGCGGGTGATCATAGAAAAGGCCAGCTGCTGCTCTTATCAAGGTTTTCCCTGTTCCGAAAACGTCCCATGCGATGGCAAGACGTGGAGCAAAGTTATTTGTATCTCGAGGGAAGCCTTGCTGCACTTTCACCGCATCCTGGGCTGCTAATAGATCTGCAGCAGATAAATTTATACCTGTGAGAGGATCTCTAAAAGGAGTTGGCTGGATGGTATCTGTCAACTCAATGTCATAGCGGACCCCATAGTTAAGAGTCAAGCGTGGATGAATTTTCCAGGAATCCTGAGCATAAAATGCCAATGGCCTATTCTTTATCTTACTGATCGGATTACCGAAGCCTTGGATGTAGTTTGACGGGAAACCAAGTCCATAGGCCTGAACCGGAGTAAAATCAGGAGCACCTAAACTTGTAAATGCAGGGTTGAAAGCTCCGGCTGACAGTGGGCCAAAATTGAATAGACCTGCAAAGTTTAGCTCGAAGCGTGCTGAGGGAATTTGCACGTAATTTATATCAGCGCCAAACTTGAAGTTGTGTTTTCCAACGATCCAGTTGAAATTGTCAGCTATTTGAAATCTTCTTTCCGTTCTAACCACTGGTGAGAATAACTCTCTTCCGATAAACGCTGTACCCGAGATATTGAATGCGACAGCGTCATTGATTTGAGAACGAAAAGTCGTGTTTCTTTGGCCGAAACTGAAGCGAATTTCATTCAACGTATTAGTAGTCAAGTTAGAATTCAAGCCGGCGGAGAATGAATAATCCTTCGTATCGGAGATGCCAGTGCGCGAAAAGTCGTTCTGACCCAAGGCCTGATTTTGCGATTCAACCTGAATACCTGAGATTTTGCTAGGATTGTAGCTGAATCTTAAGGTTAGTTGATTTGTAAGGTTGAAAGCATGATCCCCACGTATCGAGAAAAAGTGTGTTTTATCTCTTACCGGAAAGACACGCTGCAATTGATTGAGTGGACGAAATGCTATTGGCTCGCCAGCAGAATTTACTGTACCAACAGGTACGGGAGCTCCTGAGAGGAAAAATCTAGCACCAATTGTTTGTCCAGCAGGAATCGGGGATGATCCACCTGGGCTTACTAGCGGATTAAATCCATTCAAAGCTGTATGAGAGCCACTAGAAGCCAGGTATAGATATTGTATTGCGGCGTTAACAAGAGTTGGATTGCCGCTCGATAGTAAGGTTTGGGCAAACTGTGCTTGTTGAGGGGTAAGGAAAGCGAATGTCTGAGAACCGACGGTGACCGAAGCAGTTAACCCAGCTGCAACATTACTAGTGAAAAATCCCGATTCACGTCGTTGTCTTCCTTCAAAAGCCGTGAAGAAGAAGGTTTTATCTTTCACTATTGGTCCGCCGAGCGTTGCTCCATATTGAACCCTTGTAAAGTCTGGCTTATTCGAGGTGGGAGCAAATGGAGGGCGCGCTTGAATTGTTTTATCTCGTAGGAAGAAAAACAAATTTCCTTTGTAGTCATTCGTGCCTCTTTTTGTCACAACGTTAACTACTCCGCCAATTGCACGACCAAACTCTGGCATGTAAGAATTCGTTGCGATTTGATACTCTTGAACTGCTTCCTGTCCAACAGTAGAACGCGCTGTATTAACCGAATTATCTGTAAAATCCACACCATCGACCTGCACTAAGGTTGAACGTCCGCGCTGCCCTCCAATGTTTAGTCCTGAGGTTGGAGCAGGTCCTATGGGACGTCCGTTGTCGCGATTGATAGTTGAAATTGTCAAGGCGAAACCAATAGCGCTTCGCTCGTTTATCGGAAGATTTTGAATCCTGGTTTGTTCAATAGTTGTAGCAACGGCAGTCCTCGATGTCTCGATTAACTCCACATTTTCACCAGAGACCGTCACAACAGCGCCGGTTACTTCACCAGGTTCAAGCTTTACTTGTAACTCGGCACGCTGACCTATCGTTAACTTTATTGGCGATATTACCAACTTCTTAAAGTTTGTAGCCTCACAGGTCAATTCATAATCCCCAGGCGGTAAGCCTATTATTTGATACTCACCTGAATCGTTTGTCTGAACAGTCCTGGTAAACCCTGTGGCTGCATTTTTAACTGTTACAGTTGCTCCCTGAATAACAGCACCATTCGGATCTACGACAGTCCCTACCAAATCTGCAGAACTAGCCTGAGCTTGAGCAAAGACCGCCATAGAAAACGCATAGGCTAAAATCACTAAGGTCAAAACTCTTTTCATCATTTTGCTCATTACCTCTCTGATTGTTTTTACTTATTGAAGTTTCTGTTAATGCTAATAGCTTTGAAGTTTTTAACCTAAAAGCAACAGAAAATCAAGTCAGAAGGGCAAAAATTGTTTTGTATTTAGAAAAATATGTTCTTAATTGTGAACAGCAACTCACAAAAAATTAGAAACGGGTAGCTATAGCGAAAAGTCTAGACATGTTCTCACTTAGGGCTAAGGCTCTAATCATTTCTGAGGATAATTTAGGAGCGAATGCAAATCGGCGCAATATAGCGCAAAAAAGCATTCTTGCTCGAAGCACTCTTTTGCACTCCCTTTTGTATCTCTCTTCGGAAAATTCCCTATTGGTAAGCAATGAGGATAAAAGTTTGCTGGATTGTAGAGCCAATAGAATACCGCTACCTGTAAATGGATCTATAAAGGCCGACGCATCACCGATAGCTACGAGTCCTCTAACTGAAATGTCTTTTTTAAATCCAAAACCATCAAGGGAAATACTATACCACCTTCCCTCAACTTTCGATTTTCTGAAAATCTCGTGAGCACGCCGATTACAAAAAATCACGTTTTTCATGATTTTTTCGGGATTTCCATCGAATTGTTTAGCTACCTCAGCTGTAATCAAGAAACAATGATTCGTCAGGCCAAGCTCTATTTTGGTAACACCGCCATAGCCACCTGGAAAAACATACATCTCGCAAGCCTCTGGATCAGAGTCAACGTGATCAAAATGAGCCTTAAACCCTATGAGATTATTTTTGACATGAACTTTCTCGGTACTTGTCATCTTGACTAAAGATGCTGACTTCCCTGTAGCATCAATTATTAAGTCTGCCTGTAATTCTAACTCCGTTCCTTTTTCATTTTTCAATCTAACTCCGCAGACTCTCTCCTTCTGCCTCAAGATACCAATGGCGCGCCACCCCTGTAAAACGCTTACGCCATGCTCTCTTGCCTTATTCAAAATGATTGAATCTAGAGTTGCTCGACTTACACTCAAGGCGTGCTCTTTACCAGAAAACCAATCACTCCTGATCGTAAAGTTATTCCCTCTTTCATCGTAGAAAGTAGTCCTTAAGACTCTGTTAGCGCCACTACTTAAAATTTCATCTAAAATCCCTAATTCACGAAAATGGTCGACACACTCCGGAGAGAGAAATTCTCCACACAGCTTATTTCTCGGAAAAATCTCACGCTCTATCAATGTGACATGATACCCAATTGAGCATAACCGTATTGCTGCACTTGAGCCTGACGGTCCGGCGCCAACAATCAATATTTTTTTCATTCTTTATTTCCCTCCTTGCTTATGATAGCTTTTCTTTAAGCACTTTTAGAGTGAACAAGCTATGAAAATCATTCGCATTGTAGTTCCAACTCCACTCTTAGTCGGAACAGTAAATGTATATTTGATCAAAGAAGATCCAGTAACCCTTATCGATGTTGGTCCCAAAACACAAGAGGCCGTGGAAGTTCTGCAAACAGCACTATCAAAGCACGGTTTAGACTTCTCTAGTGTAAAAAGGATCGTCTTAACTCATGCGCATGAGGATCATTGCGGTTTAGCAAAAACAATCCTAGACAAGACCAAAAACGCTAAAGTTTTTGTGCACGAATGGGAAACGGGTCATTTATTCGGAAGATTCGATAAAGAAGAGAATAAAATAATGCTGAGAAAAGTCGGGGTTCCGGATGATGTCATTGAAAAAATGTACGATTTTTACAGTAGGATCAGGCTGTTAGCCGACGCACTTGAGGAAGGAGATTTTCAGCCAATACACGACGAAGGAGAGCTCGAGTTTGAGAGAGGCGTTTTAAGAGTTTTCCATACACCTGGCCATACACCTGGCTCCTGTTCATTTATTCGTGAGGCTGATCGTACCCTGATATGTGGCGATTGCGTTCTTAAAAGAATAACTCCCAATCCCGTGCTCTCACTTGATCCATTCGACTCAAAAAAGCGTTTTGCATCACTCGAAGAATATTTATTTTCCCTGGCCAGACTTCGTTCACTATCTCCCACTTTGACTTACGGTGGCCACGGAGATCCGATATACGAATTTGACGAAATATTCAATCGTTACGTAAGAGCTATAGACGAAAGGCAAAAAAGAGTTATTAAGTTAGTTCCTAAAAGTGGCGCTACTGCATTTGAGATTGCCACTCAACTTTTTCCGGAAGCAATTAAACACGACTCCCAAAAATTCTTGGCAATCTCTGAGGCAGTTGCCCACTTAGATTATGCAGTTTCGAATGATAAATTAGCAATCGAATCCAATAGCAATGGAGTTGAGTTCTATCGCCCTCTTTAAGAACTTATTCCTCGTGTTGACATCATTGAGTTTGTAGGGAGTTCGATATGATAAGTGAGTAGGTTGAGACTTTTCAAATCGCCTCATTAAGCTTGAGGAAAGTTCGCGCTTCCCATAGTTCAGGAATGAATTTTTTGTCTAATGTTTTTCTAAGATATGCTGCACCTTCAGATCCACCAGTTCCCGGTTTCATCCCTAACATCCTCTCGACCATCAACACGTGATGATAACGCCATTGGGATATGTTTTCATCATGCTCGATGATTAGATCTTGCATGAGATATATTTCTGGCTCTTTCTCAGGCTGCTCTAAAATCTTCACAATCGAATCTATCCTGGAAGATTTAGATGAAACATCGAATCCCTTTTTCTCCAGTACCAACCAAAAGGCGTCTGCCAGGGATGGTTGCATGAAACGTTTTTTCAATCGTAGATATGTTTCGTCATCGTCTCTAAAGGCTTCTAATATTTTTTCATCTTTCAAGCCTGAGATGAATTCTATTTCGCGGAACTGAAATGATTGAAACCCACTAGCTGGATTTAGTTTCTCTCGAAATTCTAAAAAACCTATCGGCGCCATAGTCTCGAGAACATGAATTTGGAAAACTAAAACTTTTCCAATCGAAACTACGGTTTTTAAAGAGTGATTAGCCCTGAACAAACGACCTTCATTCATCCAACTTATCACTGCATCTAGCTCATGTAATATCTGCTTGAACCACAATTCATAAGTTTGATGAATTATTATGAACAGTGTCTCATCGTGACTAACAGGATCAGAAAGAGTCTGCTGTAGCTTTAGCAGTTCCTTTACCTTCAGGTATTTACTGTATGAGAGCGGCGCGTTTTTTCCGTATTCAATCATTCTAAGGCAGAACTAAATTTTATAACTCAAACTTCCTGTAGTCCAGCACAAAAAGTTTTTAATTTCAAAGTGTCTAACGATTTCGGCAACTTGACTTACGCGTTAAAATTGGTTAAATTTTCCGTCGTTTTGGAATTCCTCCTGAAAAGCGATATGTATAGAAACATTTAAAACACTGTATTTTAGCGATTAATATTTTTTAGACACTAATATTTCATAAATTTTACTCTCAGGAGGAAACGAAATTAGATGGAAAAAGTGAGATTGACTGGTAGAGTCAAGTGGTTTAGCAACGCTAAGGGGTACGGATTCATTGAACGCCCTGGCGATAGAGATATTTTCGTTCATTATAGCGCAATCAATGGTGAAGGGTTTAGGACTTTGACTCAAGGGCAAGAAGTCGAATTTGAAATAATATATGGCCCTAAAGGACCGCAAGCTGAGAATGTAACCAGAATCTCCGAAAACTAAGTCTACAGTTCTAGCAAGAAAAAATCGATCTCATAGGGCCTCGATCCTTTCTCCCTTCAGATCTTATTTGGAGGGAAAAGTTGTATTTTGCTGACTAATAGACTTCTCATTTGCTAGAAAAATGGCTCGTTACGTTCTTTCATGATTCTTCGCCACAATTCACGATATGAGTGATATCTTGAAATTATGCTGGTGAGAAGATATCTTTGCGCATAGTTAAGACTTCGATTATCGGACAATTTTTTAATCTGTGCTTCCACCCTACCTCTAGCTTCATGAGGGGCTCTCTTGCTTCCTCCATTGAAATAAATGTCAAAATCTATCTTGAGACGCCTTATATCTTCTTCAAGTCTGGCTATCTGCTGATCTATAGCCACAGAATCTTCCTGTCGGATTTGCTGTTGACGACCTATAGAATCTTTTGGTTCGGGCATGAACTCACCTCCTACTACTGAATGTGAATTGGAAATGGTACAAAACTCAGCACAAAGATCGATAAAACCAAAAGGCTGATTAACTTCCTTTTTAAATCTAACGGTGTTTCATCCACGGGTCTAGGATGAGGTAACATCAGCATGAAACCCATAAGAATCGAAAAAACAATACCGCTGGGACTATTGAAAAAAATCAGACCTGCTAGCGCAGTGGTCAACATAAATGTGAAAGCCAATAAACCAATGATGAAATGTAATCTCCTACCGAATAGAGCATATATTGCATGTCCTCCATCCAGCTGTCCTACTGGCATTAGATTCAAGGCAGTTACTAAAAGTCCAAGCCAGGCAGCCGCATAAAAAGAATTCATCTTCATGTAACCTAAGCTAATAAGATCCACTCCGAGCATTTTGGCTAGCAAAACCATCAACAAAGGATCTGAAAAAGTTAAGTCAGCACTGGATGCATAGACATTTGGATCATACTTCATTTGAATTATTCCGATTATGGCTATTGGAATCAATGCTATAAAACCCGCAATTGGACCTGCCACACCTATATCAAAAGTAGCAGTTCTAGAAGGAATACGCGATTTTATTCGTATAAATGCTCCCAACGTTCCTGCAGGACCAATCAGTGGAGGTACTGGTATGAAGTATGGTAAAGAGGCATTGACACCATAAAAACGACATGCAAAATAGTGCCCAGCCTCGTGAGTAAGTAGTATAAGTAATAACGACGCAGAAAAACTTATGCCGGTTTTTAATAGCTCGTAATCTGTAAAGATGACCTTGACGAGTTCAATGACAAATTGAGCATAATAGACAGGAAAGTAAATGTAATCCCATAAGCCATAAGAAAGTTCGGCAGTAGAGGTGTCCGCGAATATTTGTAGTGGGCCAAATGGATATATGGAACCCGCAATCGTCGCAGTCAACAAAGTCAATAAAAACAACAAGCTATGTTTTAAAAATACAAATTTTCGGTTTCTTGATATCGGCCTTGCGGAGAAAAATTCTCTATTGAATTGAGTATCGTGCATAAATCAGGCAGTGAATAGTTTAACTCTTTCATCTAGAATCTGAAAACTATTTTTATTCAACACTTGAAGCCGATGTCATTCGTCTTCAAAACTAACTCCAGAGAAATACGCTGAGAGAAATATCCGGTAGATTACCACAACTCAAATAATCAACTTTTTCAGCAGCCAGAAGACTTGCGGTGATTTGATAAAAAGAAGCCACGGAAAGCTGCAGGATGGATTAATTTATAGATAGCAATGAGCTATCAAGTAATGGATGCTTTCAACTCCTTATCTATTTAAGCGACAATCTAACCCTGTGCTCTGTAAATAATCTATTTGCAAGACTTATCTGATGAGTCCCCAAACGGCTAAACCTGTAGAACTACTTTCGCGCCCTCAAAAGGGCACTCCACATCGATGAGGTGTTCGCTTTCTGATCGCATCGGAGTTAATGGCTAAATATGTTTACTAAATAGCCTCTTTATGAGTTCTATCTTACCTTAATGAATAATGGCAAAAAGTATGAATAAGGGCAAAAAGTAAAAATTCCCTATTAGCTTCCATTTATCGGTTTTGCAGCAATTTCTTTTCCGGGCTTGAACCTAACGGTTTTCCCATCAGGTATTGGTACTTTTTCTCCTGTTCTAGGGTTTCTTCCTATCCCCTTTTTACGGGGTTTAACAGTAAAAACTCCAAATCCTCGAAGTTCTATCCGCTCACCTTTAGCTAGGGCTTGCTTCATTGACTCAAAAACACTTTCAACTACGTCTTCAGCTACTTGCTTAGATACTCCAGCTTTTTCGACAAGTCTATTGACAATATCTAATTTGATCATTGTTCCTCAATGCAGAAAGAAATTAGTATCTTAGCAGACTCTTTTTATCTTAAAGTCCGATTTTACAAATTGTCAAGGGAGCTAAGACACGTCACTCAACTCCCCTCGAAAAAGGCTAATCTGCCAGATCAAATAAACTTATGAAAATATAAAAGCTCGATAAATTTCTGATGTTCATAGTTTGCATAAAAAAATGCTGATTGGTAAACTTTAATCTTTGCCGAAGCGGTACAGAAATTTGAAAATCGGGGACGTAGCTCAGTTGGGAGAGCGCGTGAATGGCATTCACGAGGTCAGGGGTTCGACTCCCCTCGTCTCCACCATTAAATTTTTAACTTAGCCTCGAGCACAAAACTCAAACCTCTCTGAATCTATCTGGCAATTCCCGATAAATAAGTTACTAACTTTTGGTAAGTACGATTTCTCGAACCCTTAAAGAGTATAAACTCTATCAATCAAAGCTCTGCTTGATTAAATAAGTCACTCTAATAAAGAAAGTGCGAGAGTTTCTCCCAAATCCTCTCTCGTAAACACCACTATACGGATTAAAGCCATTGTAATTAAAATTATCGTTATATCCTGCATAAAACGCTTTTCCCGGAGAAGGAGTCCAGCCAAAAAGAAACTGAGTTTTAAAATTTGATGAAACCGAATCGTAATCCAGTCTGCCTTTAAGAAAAACAAACTTTGTGAATTGATAAGTTGAATTCACAGTTAGAAGCTGAGAGTCAAAAACCTTTTTATCCGTATCTTTTCTGAAAAGCGAATTAAATTGATAATCAGAGGAGACTCTTAATTCATTGATAGGCTTCCACTCGAACCCATACGAGAAGTTATAGGAGTTTCCTGTACCCGGATCAATTTTATTTGATCCCAACATGGAAGCCGGACTAACCCTCGGAAACCTGGGTGAAACTCCAAAGTCGAAATCAAATTCATTAAAAGCGATAATTGAAGAAATACTAGAAGTGAATGTTCTGCCAAATTGCTTTGTAAATCTAGCAGAGACGCTTGCTTGCGGAGTTGATCTTTCGTTATCCCCGAAGAAGGCTCCTGTATCAGGTCTGGAGGGCATTCGTTTTAATCCAAATTCTTCCTCATACAATTTTTCAAACCCTAATCGTCCCTCGAACCTAAACGATGTATTTTTCTGAAAGTTGAGCTCTAAGGACGAAGCAAATGAGTACTCCTGAATCCTTCCACGCCAATCATAATCTGCATTCGCACTATTAAACCAGTTTGCTCTTATCAATTTTGCTTTAGGTTTCGATTTTGTGCTCAATCGAAAAATGCCAAAAAGAGAGTTTGTGTTCGTTCGTCTTGTAAAACCTGCATCTGCTCGGTAATCTCTGGATCTCCCACTCGCCTCAATGAAAAAACCTTTTGTCTCAGCTGTATGATCGAGACTTATCAGATATGCTGTTCCAATTCCATCACGATATTCCTGAAAAACATTTCCACCACAAATTTCCTTATTTCTGATAGCCTGCGTTTGATTAATAGCAGGTTCAAATTCCGGATTAAAAAAGCATCTGCGTGAGTAACTGTTGGCAACCTGGAATTGTATGATCTCCTTCGTGTTTATTTTGTATCGCCCATCTAAACTCAAAAGCAAGTTTTTTTGCTCTGGAAATGAACGATATGAAGCGAAAAAGCCTGTAGAATTTTCTCTGCTTACATCTTTCTTTAATCTCACCACAGAGAATATTGCTCTTTTGCCTAAGAATTCTTCAAGCTTTTGCCTCATATTTGGATCATTTATCTCTTCCTTGGAGAAAGTTCCGGGTCCTTTATCAGAGGCTAGGAGTACTCCAAAAGATTTACCAGATTTCTTACCAGTCAGTTTCACAGCTAAATCAGGAGAAATAATCGCTCGTGAATAAAAAACCTGTATTGGCGTTTGGAATATTTCGGTACCCTCAAGAAAAAATGATCTTTTCTCCGGAAAAGAAATTGGGAAACGCTGATTTGCAAGAACTACCGGAGCATCTGCCTCTATCTCCGCAAAGTCTGGATTTATGGTCATGTCGAGAGTGACATTAGATGCTAAAGAGTATTTAAGACTGATGCCTGCAGCGTAATCTATCGGCTCATTTTTAAATGTATCCTCAGAACCAGCGCTCACACGTATTCTTCTACCAGACTCACGCAAGGTCAAGCTCGGAAGTATCTCTAGGTTCTTAGGTGATTTTATTCCATCGAATCCTGTAATTTTCCCATGTTGAATCAGACGCCCAGAAATATTTCTGTCTATCGGCATCCACTCATCGAATTCGTCATTTAACCTGTCAATGTTACGAGCTACGTTGAACCCCCAAAGTTTACCCTTTCCGACTTCATATCTCAACGAGCTAAAGGGAATTTTAACTTCTACTGCCCAGCCCCAATCATGAATTAAACCTCTTGACTCCATCAAAACATCGACGGAGTAATCAACGCCTTTCCCCTCCGTGTAAATCCCGTCTTGTTGTATTCCAAATGGATTAAATCCTAAAACATACGCACGCCGCTCATCGTTGTATGTATCCAACCATACTCTCACATTATCCTCCCCAAAAACATCATCCCGTTTAGCTAACGTAGCTCTTATTTTCTCCTTCTCATCAAAACACCGGAAGGCTATGTATAAGTTCTTCTCATCGTATCCCATGTATACAACTGTCGGCTTCGAAGGAGCTATATTATCTCCAGGACTTGTCTGATAAAAATCACGGAATACAGCCGCTTCCTTCCAAACCGGATCATCTAAAATCCCATCAATAACCGGCGAGGACTTAAATTTTGGAATGACGACTGGTTTAGATTTCTCCGGCGGGATTATCACTTTTCCATTGACTTTTTTTATATAAGAAAAATCAGGATCTTGTGCTGACATTAAAACTCTCGCTGAAAATAATACGGCAAACACTAGTCCCCTCATGATTTTCATATAAAATCTCATGCTGCTGAATAGGAAAATTATGGTTTTAAACTGGTAGTATGAATTTTCGCACTATGAAAGTAACATATCGCGAGGGCCAAAGCATCGGCTGCGTCATAAGGTTGAGGCTTTTCGTTCAATCCAAGTAAAATTCTAACCATCTCTTGAACTTGATGTTTTTCGGCATTTCCGTAGCCAACTATTGTTTGCTTGACGAATCTCGGCTGATACTCTACTATCTCTAAACCAGCCTTCTCGGCTGCTAGCATGACAGTTCCTCGAACCTGTCCAAGCTTCAAAGCCACCTGAACATTAGTCGCATAAAAACACTCCTCCACCGATAGCACCTTAGGATTAAACTTCCATATCAAATCGGCTACCTCATCAAAAATCCTCAATAACCTTTTGGAAAACTTTTCACGCCTATTTGATTTTATAATTCCGTACTCAACTAGAGAATAAGAGGATGTATCACCTTCTACCACTCCCCATCCGAGAACTCCACTACCTGGATCTATCCCTAAAACCCTCACCTTTACAATTTACTCTCGTCAATCTCAAAGTTTGCGTATACCTTCTGCACATCATCATGATCTTCGATGGCTTCATAAAGTTTCAACATTCTCTTAGCATCCTCTCCTTCAAGTCTTACATAAGTTTTAGGAATCATCGAAACCTCAGCCATCTGCGGAACGATTCCAGCCTTTCTTACCGCTTCCTCAACTGCTTCAAAATTTTCTGGTGATGTATAAATTTCATATACATCCTCCTCCACTTTCATATCATCCGCTCCGGCCTCTATTACTAATTCAAGTAATTCATCCTCGCTCTTTGCAGATTTATCAATTACTATCAACCCTTTTTTATCAAACATCCAAGCCACTGAACCCGCTTCCCCTAGACTACCCCCATTCTTTGCAAATAAATGTCTCAGCTCTGCTACAGTCCGATTGCGATTATCCGTCATCGTCTCTATTAACATCGCTACTCCACCTATGCCAAAGCCCTCATATGTTATCTCCTCATATTGCTCACCCTCTAATTCGCCAGTGCCTCGCTTTATAGCTCTCTCAATCGTTTCACTCGGCATGTTTTGGGCTTTTGCCTCGGCAATCGCCTTTCTAAGTCTCGGATTCATATTTGGATCACCGCTTCCACCAACCCTAGCCGCAACCATTATCTCCCGTATTAACTTTGTAAAAATTTTCCCTCTTCTAGCATCAAGCAAACTCTTCTTGTGTTTTATGCTATGCCATTTCGAGTGTCCTGACATCTATATCTCTCCTGTCTATTCAAACTCTCTAAATTAAACTTTTCTCTCGTTTATGTCGATAAAAGCAATATATCACGTCAATTTTTCCCTAATCAAATCAAACTTTAATTTTCTACTAGTAAAAATATGAGCAGCATAGTATCAGATTTTATGATAATCAACAGTTAACCTTTTGTTGACAATGGGCAATGAGTTTTTTATACTGTTAGACAGAAAATAATTATAAAAAGTGGAGGAATAAGGATATGACGACAAAGATAAGACCTTTGCATGATAGGGTTTTAGTTGAAAGAATTGAAGAAACGGAAAAGACTGTCGGAGGGATAATCATCCCAGATACAGCTAAGGAAAAACCACAGCAAGGCAGAGTGATAGCCGTTGGAGAAGGTAAAATTTTAGAAAACGGCACTCGAAAGCCGCTTGATGTTAAAGTAGGTGACCACATTCTGTTCGGCAAATACAGTGGTTCAGAAATCAAAATAGATGACAAAGAGTATTTGATAATGCGCGAAGATGAAATTTACGGAATATTCGAAGCTCAAGCTGAATCTGCAACTAAATGAGAAAGGAGGTGTGAAATATGACTGCTAAGATGGTTGTACATGGTGAAAAATCAAGATATGCGGTTTTAAATGGGGTCAACACGCTTGCAAATGCCGTAAAGGTAACTCTAGGCCCAAAGGGTAGAAACGTTGTAATCGAAAGAAAATTTGGTTCACCGATCATCACAAAAGACGGTGTAACAGTCGCCAAGGAGATCGAGCTATCTGACAAACTAGAGAATATTGGTGCTCAGATGGTTCGAGAGGTTGCAAGTAAGACAAATGACATAGCTGGTGATGGAACGACAACCGCAACAGTGTTAGCGCAAGCCATATTTCGCGAGGGCTTAAGGACTGTTGCGGCTGGAGCAAATCCGATGGCTTTACAAAGAGGTATTCAGAAAGCCACAGAAAAAGTAGTAGCGGAACTGAAGAAGCTCTCAAAACCGGTTGAGGGAGATGCCATAGCTCAAGTTGGAACAATTTCAGCAAATGGCGACCGCACCATCGGAGAGTTGATTGCTGAAGCAATGAAAAAAGTAGGCAATGAAGGTGTAATAACTGTAGAAGAATCAAAGACCATGCAAACCGAACTTGAGCTGGTCGAGGGAATGCAGTTCGATAGGGGATACATCTCTCCCTATTTCGTCACGAACGCTGAAAAAATGGAATGCGTGCTCGAAGATGCCTTTATCCTCATACACGAAAAGAAGATATCCTCAATGAGAGACCTGCTCCCATTACTTGAGAACGTCGCTAGCGAAGGTAAATCGCTTTTGATAATTGCAGAGGATGTCGAAGGAGAGGCGTTAGCAACGCTCGTTGTGAATAAACTCAGAGGTACGTTGAGCGTCTGTGCCGTAAAAGCTCCAGCATTTGGAGATCGCCGCAAAGCCATTTTGCAAGACATCGCTATACTGACCGGCGGTAAGGTTATCAGCGAAGACGTAGGCATTAAGCTAGAAAACGTTCAACTCAATGATCTTGGCCGTGCTAAGAAAGTAAGAGTTGATAAAGACAACACAACGATAATCGAGGGAGCTGGTGATCCCGCGGCAATAGAAGGCAGAATCAAACAAATCCGCCAGGAAATAAAGGAAACCACCTCTGACTATGATCGCGAAAAACTTCAAGAAAGATTGGCTAAACTCGTCGGCGGTGTAGCCATAATAAGAGTCGGCGCCGCTACTGAAACAGAGATGAAAGAAAAGAAGGAACGCGTGGAAGATGCCATGTTTGCTACTCGCGCCGCAGTTGAGGAAGGAATAGTTCCTGGTGGCGGAGTAGCCCTACTACGAGCACAGAAAGCTCTAGACGATCTCAAACTTGATGACCCAGATGAACAAATAGGAGTAGACATCGTAAGACGTAGCCTCGAAGAGCCGCTCAGAATGATAGCCTCAAACGCAGGATATGAAGGCTCAATAGTGGTCGAAAAAGTTCGTGAAAATTCGAATGTCAATTTCGGATTTAACGCAGCTACAGAGACATACGGTGATCTTGTCAAAGATGGCGTGATTGACCCAACAAAGGTAGTAAGAACTGCTCTTCAAAACGCTGCATCGATTGCAAGCCTCTTGCTAACTACAGAAGCCGTAGTCGCCGAAATCCCGGAAAAGAAAAAAGAGAAAGCTCCAGCCCTGAATGAAGATATGGACTTCTAAGGCCTCCTCCTCAGAGCCCGACCTACCCTCACTTAGGTCGGGCCTGTTTTTAAAAACCTCCAAAAATTATCCAGCAAATCACAAATCAAGATAGAAAATTCATAAACTAGTAAGCTGAAAAGCTCCTTTAGTTTTGTGCTGCTATCTATCAGTTTATCCTTGTGTGCCCATCACTTTTGCGGCTAGATAAAGACAGTCATAAGAAAGAATTGGCAAGCTCTACTCAACATTATCTGGTGAATTTTTAGGTTTCTGCTGTCCACATATATCCAAATGCTTATCTGATTAACGCTAGCTAAAATAGTAGACTCTGCGCTTTCCTAACGATCAAGAATTTTTGCGACCAATCATCAATGCGACTGACCGACAAAAAGTTAATGCACAAAGTAATTTTTTGTCGGTTACTAGACCTCTGGTAAGTAGTGATTTGAGACTTAAGTTTTCCTCAAGGAATGTTTGCAATTTTTAAAGCATGCCTGTTAGGCTTTTACCATACGAAGAAGATTTTCCAAATAGGCTCACGAAAAGCGCTCCTTGCCACTCCTCACCTACCAACAAGAATCAGTCAAACGATAGAATTGCACAAACCGAAAAAACTACAATTCCAGATCTACCAGAGTATTTTGTCAGCAGGAATCATCTAAATCGATTGATCGAGGAGATGCTTGAAAAATTTAGAAACATTTTGATCTTAGGTAGAAGCGGTACTGGAAAAACTAGCTTAGCAACCGACTTTTGTAAGACATGCCAGGTTAAAACCTTATGGATCAATCTTACTTTCTCTGACAGAAGACTGAGCAATTTCCTTAACCACTTCTCGGACGAAAACGATAAATTAAAGAAAAAAATTAAATCTGTTAGGAAATCGGATAATATTACAAGGCTATTTGAAGACTGTTTTTTGCTTTTGGCCGAAGAAACAAGGCGAGATCAGAATCTGATCGTATTGGATAATCTTCATAAAATCTACGAAGCGGATTGGTTTCAAGATTTCTTTAAATCAATTGTTTATAGCATGAGTGATAACCTACAGTTTATGATGCTTTCGAGAAGCAATCCTCCACTTCCCACGTGGCGTTTCAGATCAAAACAGATGTTAGGAGTCATAGAGGAAAGCACCTTGCTTCTCACAAAAGAAGAGGCGGCAGAGTTTCTGATCGCTCGTGGATTTGACATGAAAATGGGCTTGCAACTATACGAGCAGAGTAACGGAAAGATCGGACGTTTTAGTAAATTAATTGAGTCTAGACTAGGAAATCCCTAGGGCTTTCCCTACATTTAACTTACCTCCTGTAGAGACCTTGCCCTTCAAAGATTCTGATTTATCGACAGAGTTTAAAATCTTCTGACGAACTTTTTCTGATGTTAAATCTGGATATATTGATAGTATTAACGCTGCAGCTCCAGCAACATGGGGAGTAGCCATTGAAGTACCAGAAAGCTGTTGAAAGCCCTCTTCTATCCAAGTAGAGATTATGTCTTTTCCTGGTGCTGCTATGTGAACACTCTTTGGACCGTAATTTGAAAAGCTTGCTAGTTCACCATTTCTATCTATTGCTGCAACACTTATCACGTTCGAAAGATTATAGCTTGCAGGGTAATGAGGTCTTGAGTCGATGTTGCTAGAGCTGTTACCTGATGCAGCTATAAAAATTATGCCAACCTCACCAGCTGCTCTGATCGCATCCTCTAAGGCCTTTGAGTACATACCAGAGCCCCAACTTGCACTTATTACACGAATGTTTACACCTTTTTGTTTTCTATCAATCGCGTAATTTATAGCTTCAATGGCATTTTTGGTGCTTCCAAGACCATATCTGTCCAGGAATTTTAGGGGCATTATTTTTACTTTCCAGTTTACGCCCGTGATTCCAATGCCATTATTACCTACTGCTCCAATAATTCCAGCGCAGTGAGTGCCATGACCATTGTCATCCATCGGATCTGCGAAGTTATCGACTGCGTTAAAACCACGTAAATCATTTATCACTCCAAGCTCTTCATCTTTATATTGAGGAACGTAATCTGGCCGCAACCAAATGTTTTCAGCTAAATCAGAGTGTGTATAATCAACCCCGGTGTCTAGTACCGCGACTACTACCTCTTCACTTCCTCGACTTTTTTGCCAAGCTTTTAGAATATTTATGTCTGCTTTGGTTTTACCACCTCCCTGACCAGTGTTATTCAAAGCCCATTGATCTGGAAAGTATGGATCATTAGGCAATGTTGGAGTGTCAAAGGGCCCGTTATCTCTGTAATCGATTTTTATTTCATAGTTTGGCTCAGCATACACTACTTCATCTAGTCTTCTATACTCTTCGGCTACCTCTTCAGGAGTCAATCCATCTAGATCATCAATGGAGAAAAGATTTTTTATCGACTCAATTTGATCTTCAATCCTATCGTTATGCTTCGAGACAATCTTCTCTATATCCGAGCTAGGCACATCAGAGCGAAATCTAACCAAAACCTCTGGTTCAGTTTCCATTTTAGTTCTGGCCAAAGGTTGAAGCATGCTCCTTTTTAGCTTACGCTCTATTTTTTTATCCACTTTTATAGTTGATTCCAGCTGTCTAATCTGCCCTAAAATTGCAGCTAATACTATCAAAATAGCAGCGATCATTAAATTGATGCTGAAATTTTTTCTGTTCATATACTTACTCCGCCCGTTTTCTTTGCTGAAATGTGATCTCTTTGACTCAGGATCGACTCACTTCATATACAACCCCACGCTGCTAGTGATTCAAATTAAAACAGAGCAACCTAAAGCGATGAATGAGCTGTCTCAATCAAATCAAGAGCAACAACTACCCAGATTTTAATCTAAAAACACTATTTTCAGTTAACTTGCTTACATCCTGAGCAACTATAATTCTGCTCCTGAAGATTTTAATAGTCAAATTAAACGTGCTCACTCCCTTTTTAGAAAAGCTCCTTTCCTGAGTTTTATTCAATACAATAGTTGGTAAGTTGCTCATTAAGCAGAATTACTTTCGTGCTATGCTATATCCGTAAAAGACCTGCATCGACAGAGGCTCCAAGCTTAATTTAGAATTCAAGCAACCGTGATAATGGTTAACCATATCGTTCAAGCTTTTGACCTTCTGAGTCATTAAAGAAAAGTTGCTAAAATCACTGAAGCACATGGTCACGATGAAATCTGGCTATCAAGCGTTCCAACATGAATGGCATGCTTATTGCCATAAGAACAGATGACTCGAAAGAGTAAAATTTCCAATGAAAGGAGATAGAAAGTATGACAAAATTTGAAAAATTCTTAGCAATCGTAACATTGATTCTAATGGCTCTTGCCTTTTTGCCAAGTGATGGATTTGGTCAGTGGAATACAGACGGTTATTGGCGTGATGACAATGATTACAATCGCGGGCGTGTTTTATCGACAATAAAGAGACTTGAGACCAGAAGCGATGAATTCGAGCGCAGAGTCAGAAGAGATCTAGACAGGAAAGATTATGGATGGAAGAAAGATGATTATCTGATCTCACTCGCGAGGGATTTCGAGAGGGCTGCAGATAGACTAGAGGACGTTTACAGTTCTAGTCGAGATCTCGGAAGAAGCTATTACGAGGCGCAAAGAGTTCTAAACCTGGGTCAGCAAATAGACTCCGTCATATACAGCTATCCAATCAGTCGAAGCACTCAGAAAGATTGGAATAGAATAAGGGAAGACTTGAATAGATTGGCAAACATATACGCCTATTACAACGATGACAGAACTCGCCGTAATCGGGGAAATCGTTCTTACAAGGACGATGTTAAAAAATATCCTAGAAATGATGAAGACTTTCCTAAGAAGCGCAAAGGACGCGGCCGAGATGATTTAGTGAGACCCTTCTAAATAGCAAATGAATCTTCACTGAAAAAGCCTGAATCGATTGATTCAGGCTTTTTTATTTTTTTGTTATTCTTTTCTCTGAGATGAACGGGACATTATATTTGGTGGGGACTCCAATCGGTAATCTTAAAGACATCTCATTAAGAGCCTTAGAGACCCTCGCAGAGGTGGATCTGATAGCCTGTGAAGATACTCGCCATACTCGTAAGTTGCTCAACCACTATGGGATCAAAGGTAAAAAGTTAATAAGTTATCACGAGCACAACGAGCTACAAAGGACCGAAGAGTTAATAGGACACTTACTCGCTGGAAAATCAATCGCATTGGTTTCTGACGCTGGAATGCCAGCCATCTCAGATCCAGGTTATAAGATAGTTAAAAAGATTCGTCAAACTGGGTTAAGATTAGCTGTGATACCCGGACCAATTGCTTTCATAAGTGCGCTGCTGATCTCCGGGTTGCCAACTGACACCATATTCTTTGCTGGTTTTCTACCATCAAAGAAATCAGATCGTCGTAAATATCTAGAAAAAATAAAATATATCCCTGCTACACTGTGTTTCTATGAGGCCCCCCATAGATTAGCCTCTTCTTTGAGGGATTGTTTACAGATTTTAGGAAACAGAAAAGCCGCCGTAGTTAGAGAGATAACTAAAATTCATGAAGAAGTCATAGATGGGTCTCTCCATGAGCTAATTGAAAAAACCATGACACTAAAAGGCGAGATAGTTCTACTGATAGATCGGGCCAATGAAGGTCAGTGCTTTTTCATCGAAGATTCCGAGGTCTTAGAAAAAGAAATTTGCAAGTACGTAAATTCATTGCAAGAGTCAGGAACGGATAGAAAAAAAGCGATGAAAGAAGCAGCGAAGAAATTCAACATCAGAAAATCAGAGGTTTATAAAATATTTCAAAGATTTAAATCTTGTTCTGATAGATAAAGTAACATGTCATCTCAGATAATGTGGGGATTACATAAAATACACAAACAAAACCTAGTAAAAAGGCTGTTACGAATCTAGATAGATGAGTGTTCTCCATGATTCCCAATACTCCAAGTCCCCAATCCAAACCTGAAAGTATCAAAAATCCAATTAGCCAGAGTGGATTTATTGTTTTAATTTCATCTATGGATTTAACAAAAGGATAAATTAAAAGGCTAGATAATAATCCAACGTAAAAACCAAAGCATCGAGCGCAAACGGCAAGCTGAAAACCATATAAATGAAATGAGCGAGAGTCTATCTGATGACAGGTGTGAGCGAAGAGAGAATAAATTAAGTTTGCTAGATAGTCTGAACCATTAGCTTTAGCTATAGGAGCTGTAACAATTGCTACGTTCCAAATTAAAGTTATTAAGAGACTGCCCGCAAAAAATAAAAGAATAAGCCTTTTTGCCTTTTTTCTTTGATTATTTGACAGATAATTCATTTTTGAGCCCTGTTACCATGAATGATTCTAGCAGTTGCCAACATCCAGAGAAAGGCTATCTAGATATTTAAATACCTCTTCAACATTTACAACGTCTGCATACTTGGCGTCAAGATCAAAAAGGTTAGCTTCATGGGCTGACTCTAAACGATCTCCTACACATTGTCTTACAACTATAGTCCTAAAGCCATGTTGGCAGGAGTCAACGGCAGTAGCTCTTATACAACCAGAGGTGGTGCAACCAGCGATTAGTATGGTGTCTACACTTTGAGCCATAAGAGCTGAAGAAAGTGATGTTCCAAAAAAGGCAGATGCATATTGTTTCTGCCATACTACCTCCCCTGCTACCGGAGTAAGTCTCTTATCAATTTCAACCCATTCTGAGCCCTGCCTTAAGAATCGCAGGCTTGGCACTTTCTTTATAAACACCCCGGCCGATATCATTGCCTCATCATAAACTGTAGTGGTGAAATGAACAGGTAGGTTTTTATTCCTGAAAATGGATAACAATCTGCCTGTGGTAATAACCTGAGAATCAAAATTTGCTCCCAACGGACAGGTAGAATCTGTAAATCCTTTTATGAAATCAATTATCAATAGAGCTGGCTTCCTACCAAAGCCTATGCGATTCGCAAACCCCTTCTCTGCATAAAAAGCAAGCTCATCGATCATAGCATTTTTAAATCGAATGAGAGGGAGCCGGAGTATGAGGAATTATGACTTCCGGCTCCTTCAGACCTACACAGGAAGAAATGTAGATCCCGTACCCGTATGCTGATCGTGAGGACGTTCAGCGGCAATGATGCTATCTTTCATGGCGACTATCTTTTCAACCTTGTCTCTTTCGGAGCGAGTGCGATACCATTCGGCTACGATTCCTATTGGCTCGGGTATCTCACCAAAAGTGAAAAGTGGCACCTCTCCACGTTTTTCCTTCGCTTCCTTTCGTAATGCCTCAGTAGCCTCATGATCTATCGATAAATCCTCTGGACGCAACACTACACCATAATCAGTTCTTGCCTTTTCAAGTGAAACTAATCCGTTTCTGACATCCTTTTGTACCCACTCCGCAGGACGCTCTAATGGATCTTTCCAGCCTCCTCCACCAGCAGTCTGATAGATCAATATATCGCCTTTTTTGACCGGAATACGAGAGATTTTCGAGGGTAAATTCACCTCAGTACCATCTGTTCTTATTAGCTTTTTCCGCGAATTTTCCCCTGGTAGTCCTCCCATAATTCCCCATGGTTTGGAGCGTTCTCGGTCATCATGAATTGCAATCTCGCCATCGACCTCAAATCGATAAACCTTGTGCACTCCATTTCCACCACGATGATAACCAGCACCACCAGAATCAGGTAGACTGCCATATTCAAGAACTGTTATTGGATAGTAACTTTCAAGGTATTCGGTAGGAATGTTCTGGAAAAGCGGCCACCAAGAGTGAGCATCCATGCCGTCGCCGACTGGCCTTCCCGGAATACCGCCATATGTTATTTCCATAAGATGGAAAAACTCACCATTTTCATCATAACCATTGTAGAGTAGATAAGGTGATGTCCCGTAGCCGGCCGCAGTTGCAAGCTCTGGTGCGCCTTTACCTAAAGCACCTCCTAGCACATCGAATAGCCTAGCAAGAGCATGGGTTCTGCATCCTAACGCGGCTGGAAATTTAGGCTGTAATAAACTTCTCTCAGGTATCGTCACATGAAGCAATGGATAGAAACCGTCATTAAACAAAATCTGAGGATCAAAGACCATTATCAAATACACACCTATAAACATCTTGAACATTTCCTCATTCAAATAAAAGTTAATCGGACCCGGAGCTTGCGGATCGGTTCCAGTCCAGTCAAAATATGCTTCATTGCCTTTCCTGTAAATCTTTAGTTTCATCTTAAATGGTCCATTGCCTCTTCCATCATCATCAACAAAATCCTCAAACTCTAGCGGAGTTTCGGGAAGATTCTGAACGATTAACCTACTCATCGCATCGTAGGTTCTTTGCAAAAGTGCCTCACAAGCTTCTAAATAGGTGGCTTTACCAAATCTGTTACAGAGTTCCTTCACTCTTTTCTCTGCTGTTCTGCATGCAGCTACTATAGCCATGAGGTCGAAATAATTCATTGTTGGGACGCGAGAATTTGCAAGTATAAGATTTAATACATCTTCATTGAGCCTCCCCTTATCGAAAAGCTTCACTGGGGGAATTCTCGTTCCCTCGCCAAAAATGGTATCCGCATCAGTCGGAAGACTACCAGCAACAGGACCGCCTATATCCACAGTGTGTCCAAATTGAGACCCCCAACCAACTAATTCGCCTTCGTAATAGATTGGCATTAAAACCATCCAATCATTAATGTGTGAGATGGCGCCTCCACAACTATATGGATCGGAAGTGAGAAAAACGTCTCCTTCGTTTATGTCTCGCTTCCAATTGTCTAAAAATCCTCTTATGTAGGAACCAAATTGCCCAACGACCATCCTGCCATCTGGAGTGCAAATCATGGGAAAGCCATCATGCTGCTCGCGTATAACCGGCGACATAGCCGAACGAAACAAAACAGCATCCATCTCCTCTCTGGCATTCCTCAATGCGTTCTCGATTATGTCTAATGTAATCTTGTCTATCATTCGCGCCTCCATTTTTTTGTTATAACTTTATGACCAATTGTATATCAAAAAATTTCATTTTCAAAGAGAAAATCATCATCAATAAAAACTTTTTCCAATGAAAGTTAGATTGCCTTTTAACTAGCCGTTCATACTCGCACAGAGTAGATTGATCTCATCTACATCTATCGATAAGTGATAAAGAGAAGAATCCGAAGGCAGACACTGGCTAGTTAATCAACATGCTTGTATCTGGATATTTTAAGAGATCTATTCTGGAATTTGGTTTTTAAAAGTAAGCCTAGCTCCACGAGGGTATCGCGGAGCTAGGATAGTTGAGAGTCTCAATGGACGTTGTAATTAGCGGCAGGATAGTCTGGTGGAGTAAGTGATGTAGAGCTGTTGCCCCACTTGAATGCGGTAAGCGCGCTGAGTGTAGGAACTACATAAAAATACCCGCTATCTGAGGATGAACCAGATCTCCATACTGCAAAATCGGTTCTACCATCTCCATCATAGTCCCCTTGTACAATGTAATCGCTGGCGCCAACTCCGAAACCAAAATAATTTGCGGAGAAACTTCCAAAAATAACACCGTTAGTGCTCCTTAAGACATACCACTCTAAACCTGAGGCGCCTGATCTGACTACACATAAGTCTGTCTTACCATCACCATCGTAGTCACCAGGTGCAAATTTATCACTGAACAAGCCAAAATTAGTTATCCTAACTCCTCCTCCAGACAAACGACTGTAAACCACAGCTGCTCCGCTGGAGTTTCTTACTACTGTCGGATCAGCTTTACCATCACCATCGTAATCGCCCGGTACAGGTCTATCACCTCCTATGCCCCAGGGGATGAAAGTCGTACCACCAGCTGGATTATTCAAGCTTCCGCGATAATAGAAGAAGCTCTGTCCACTGCCGCCATCTCTGTAAACAGCTACATCTGCTTTTCCATCTCCATCGTAATCATCAACAACTGTTGGGTCATCTCCCGTTTGACCAAATTGCTCTACGCGCAGAGTACTATTTGAACTTCTCAATATATAGAAGGCTGCAACTGTAGCAGGTCCCGGTCTCCAAACGGCTATGTCTGTCTTACCATCTCCATCATAGTCAGCAGGAACTGCCCTATCGCCAGTGGAAAATCCAACACCCAAACCCCAATTGACAGCTGTTGAGCCACCCAGGCTATTAGACAAATACCAAGTAGATTGACTTGTCGAGCTGGCAGAACGAATTACGACGTAATCTGTCTTGTTATCTCCATCAAAATCCAAGACTTTAGAACGCGCTGGTCTTCCGCTCGTAGAAATTGAGCCAGTTAGCTTAAATGGGAAATCCATCGGGTAATCAGGAGCAGTAGATGGATTACCTGTATCCACTAATGGAGTCCACGCCCCCGTAGTCCCTATTTTTTGGATCGCATTCATGACAGGTGTACCTCTTATTCCTACTATTGTCGTGGTAGGAGTAAAATTGCCACTCGCTCCAGCATCCAATTGAAAATCAATCCAGTAATGACCTGCTGGGAGTGACAATGCAGGTGAAACAGCTATGTTATTTTGCCAAATTATTCTTGTAGTTCCCGGCGTGCTACCAGGAGATGGATACAAACTATTGAATATTCTATACAAGCCAGAATTGCTAGAGGAACTCAAACGGTTGGTAGTGGTGTCACCAAACACGACTGTGCTACCAGGAGCCTCTGGAAATCCATTCCAAATTCTCAGATTCGCGGCGGTGAATGGACTTGTAGTGCCAGAGTAGCCAGTTTGATAAGCGAAAACAATTACTCCAGTTATGGTCCAGGTCTGTCCCGCAGGGACAACAAAATCATCTGCACATCTATTATTGGTTGTAGTGCCTATTAATTGGCATCCTACTCCAGCAGTTGTATTCGAAGAACTTGTATCGAAGGAGTTATTCTGAACCTCACTCCATTGCGTGCCGGAAGGTGCCGCAACACCAGATTTAGATACAGCACCTGTGGCTAGCCCACCATTGTCATAGATAACCTGAGCACTAAGCTGTAGAGTCATTGTTAGTGACCAAATTAATAAAAAAATCTTTCTTTTGATCATGTCTCTTCTCTCCTTTCAGAAATTTGACTAAGTGTACAAACTTTATTACCTGTTGTCAATAAATCTGTCGGTATAAACTGAATTACTTTTAGATTTACATTAAATCTAGTTTTGTTAATGGACGTCATCGTGAAATAAAATGTAAGTTAAATTTATCTGCTTCTTGCATTAAATCGTCATGAGGAATATTTCGTTAGTTATTCTGATCAGCTTTTCTCTTATTGCATGCTTAGAGAAAAGCAAGACGGATTCATTAGAAAACAACACTCTAAATGAGATAAAAGTAGAGGTGAATAAAAATGCATCCGGAACTCCGACTTCTTCGACTGTATCACCTCTAATTGCCGAACTTTTTAATGGACAAAATGAGACGCCTAACTCGGCCATAGCCAGGTTTGATTTCAAAAATTTTACTTATCCCCTCCCTAGAGGATGGCAAGATATCGATTCGAAAGAGGCTGAGATTAGAGATGGAAAACGTCCGATCCTAATGCCAGAAGAAAATAATGGAAAAGAAAAAAGAGTCGGTTTGTCTTATTTAACTACCAAGTTTCTTGACATTGATTCCGACGGTAAAGACGAGGCAGTTGTAATCCTGCAAATCGAGACAGGAGGCTCCGCTATGCCGCACCTAGTTTATATCTTCAAGGACAATAACGGCGATAAGCCACAGCTGTTATGGTATTTTAGGACTGGCGATCGTGCGGACGGAGGGCTAAAGAACATATATCTTGAAAACGGGCTACTTGCCATAGAGCTCTACGGACAGGACAGATACATTATTGGTGAGATAGAAACAGCGAAGATAACAGGAGACGAGGAGCCCATATGTTGTCCGACCCATTACACTAAATCTCTTTATAAGTGGGACGGTAAAACCTTCAGATTGCATGGCAAAAGATTAACTTACTCTATGAACAATAAGGATCTACCAGCAGTAGAAAACATGATAGAAGTTATCGAGAAGCAAAATCGTGGACGGAAATAGATCTCTCTGGCTGATCATAGTATATCTGATTATTTCAGTTTATCTATTGCCTTTCCTGCCCGTTAAAGCCAATAAAACAGAAGGACTGGCAATTTGGGCAACTACCGTTTCGCTATATCAAAGCTTTTCTTTTGATATAAGCTGGGCCGAGGGTTTGATAGGTAAAGACGAAAAAATCTCGAGACGGGATGAGCGAATATACTCACAGAACCCGCCAGGTCTTGCTATCTTAGGAATACCAGTTTACATAATAACTAAATTCATAATGCGTGACCCACTAAACCCGTCTCTCGGCTGGTTTTTGATGCGTTTTTTTCTCTGCACTTTACCAATCATTTTCTTAGCTTATTGGCTTTTCAGGAAAGATGCTGACGAGCTTTCAATTAGTATACTGCTTTTCGCCAATCCGCTCTTTATTTATTCTTTACTTCTAACTCCTTATGTTTTAGCGTCTTGCCTTATGTATTTCTCTTTTCGTTTGATTTATGACCCACAGAGAATCTTCCTACGGAATTGTTTTTTAGCAGGTTTGTTATCGGGTCTAGCTTTGAACTGCACAACCAATTCATTGATATTCATAATCATATTGGCCATCAGCCTCGTCATCGTAGAAAAGAAGGAAAAAATGCCTTGCATCTTGGCCTTCTCATTGGGTCTTGCTCCATTTTTGATCATTCTTTTCTTCCACTCATACGTGATTTCAGGCTCCATATTTGCACACATATTCATGGAGTTTTCAGAATTCTCATTTAAAACAAGAAATCTTTATGACTTTTTGTTATCACCCCAAAATGGCTTGCTTTTCTACTCACCCATTCTGCTTTTTTCTCTTCTACTCTTACTCATATCATTCGAGAAAAAAACAGCTAGACATAAAGTGAAAGTCGCATTGATTTTAATCTGCTTAGCATACTTTTGCTCTAAAAATAAACAGAGTAATTTCCCAATTCAAGAAGGCTTCGTTCTAATTCTCCCGCTGATGATGGACTCGTTTTTTGACGGTGAGCTTTATGATAGATCAAATCTATGGTTAGGATTTCTATTCGCTCTATCTGTTTTATTCAACTTTCTACCAGCTATTACACTTCCAATCGTCCCGCCAGAATTTAAATATCCTCACAATACTCTTTGGATGAAGCTTCTAACGGAAGAGTCTTTCTTTACAGTAAATTCGATTGGTTTAATCTTTGGTCCTGTCATAAACAAAGCTTTCTTAATATCTATTTCGCTGGTTCTGATAGTTTTTGTTTTTCACTTCACATGGATAAACACGAGAAAACCCTACAAATTTCTGATTGGAGCTATTATTGGTATTTTAGTCGCAAGCATCTACATAATTCTTCCTAATTTCGACAAGCAGAATCTTCAGAAAAAACGTCAGGAGATTAAGAACTCTTTCTCTTTATCCGCTAGAATGATAAACTCATCTTTGAAAAAATGCGCAAGTTAATCGAAAAGCAAAGGAGTCGTCTTGCTGAAGAGGAAGGCTACGTAATAAAACCTAATGCTGATTTAAGGGTTGTGCTGTGCTATCCAAACGTTTATTCAATCGGGATGGCTAACTTAGGTTTTCACACAGTTTACGATTTATTTAACAAGATTCCGGAAGTAGCTTGTGAAAGAGCATTTTTACCTGATGATGAAGAACTGATGGAATATGAGAAAACGGGTGCGCCTCTACTTTCCGTCGAAACCCAAACTCCAGTAAAGGATTTTGATGTAATTGCATTCTCAATATCCTTCGAAACTGATTACTTAAACATGGCACGGATGCTTCATCTGAGTGGCGTTCCCGTTTGGTCCAGAGAGAGAAATGATGCTCACCCTCTCGTGATAATGGGCGGAGCTGCCTCGTTTCTAAACCCTGAGCCAATAGCAGACTTTACGGACGTCATAGCTGTTGGCGAAGGAGAAATATTAGTCTACCAGCTTGTAGATGCAATTCTTGAGGGTGGCTCTAAAGAGGAGATATTAACTCGTTTGGCAGAGATGGGCCGTGGCTTTTACGTTCCATCGTTTTATAAAGTCGTGCATGACAACAATGGAATCATAAGGGATTATGTACCAACTAAGAATTCCGCGCCAAAGAGAGTCGGCAGAGCTTTAGCGGCAGTAAATCCAAAGGAAGGAACATTAAGACGCGCACTTAGAAGAGGAGAGAAAGAGTTAGCTGATATTCTTCTAAATCAGGATATTTTCTGCCCCTCCACGGCTATCTGGAGTCCAAAGGCTGAAATGGGCGATAGACTATTAGTTGAAATCTCCCGTGGATGCTCGCAAGGTTGCAGATTTTGCTGGGCTGGGTATAACTATTACCCTCCTCGTGTCGTACCTGCAAAAAACATACTAGAGAAAGCTGCGGCCTGGCGGAGTAAAACAGATAAAATCGGCCTTGTATCAACGGCAGTCTGTGATCATCCAGAAATCTCAACGATTTTAAGTGAGCTGCGTGCGATGAATTACAGAATCTCCGTTTCCTCTCTGCGCCTTGATCAGATTTCGGATGAGTTATTGGATGCTCTGGTGGAATCCAAAGATCAACAAATAGCCGTAGCTCCAGAGACTGGTTCTGATAGATTGCGACGTGTTATCAACAAAAACCTGACAAATGACGAGATAGTTGAAATATGTGGCTCTGTATTTGATCGCGGAATACTTACGATAAAACTTTACATGATGGTAGGATTACCCACTGAAACTCAGGAAGATTTGGATGCGATTACGAACCTAGTTCGTAGAATTCGAGACAGAATGTTGCAAGCGTCTAAGCGTTTTGGAAAATCCGGAAAGATAATTCCATCTCTCAATGGCTTCGTACCAAAACCAAACACCCCATTTCAATGGGAACCAATATGCGAGGAAAAAGAACTAAAGCGACGAATAAAATACGTTTGTAAAGAACTCTCAAAGCTTCCAAACGTAGAGGTAAGATTCATGTCTGCCCGCATTGCACATGAGCAAGCTTTATTCTCGCTCGGTGATCGGTCAGTAGCACAACTTATAGATCTTGCCTCTAAACTAAATGGAAATTTGAAAGAGGCAATAAGACAGCTTAATTTTAACGCAGAGTTTTATACAACACGAGCTAAAAAACTCGATGAGTTTTTGCCATGGTCAGTGATAGACCCAGGTTTGAGCTCTGAGTTCTTAAAAAATGAGTATGAGAAAGCGCATAAAAGCTTGAGTTCAAAGCCTTGTCCTGCTGTCGAGAAATGCACAATATGTGGGGTTTGTCCGACAACTTGGCTTGCAAATGCACCTAAGAATCTTATTCAAATACAACCCTTAAGAGTCAAGGCCAATCTTTCAGCCGTTCCTATTTAGTCAGAAAACCTGTCGGAGCAACTGTCTTATCAAAAACATAGTCATATTTCCATAACCCGAAAGGTAGCAGATCAATTTGCTTTTTGTAATAGACACGCGCTTGAAGAACATTATTGACGGGCTTGACTTCAATGTATGTATCCGGTGGGAGTTCATATTCAGCAGCAGCCTTCCTTATCCTATCTTTAACTATATCAACAGGATTTCCTTTACCTTGACCCGGCGGCAAAGCCGATCCTTGCAATACTGCAGTTTGCATTTCTTGCTTGATGGACTCGCTTTGGTAAAGTGCAGAGATGTAGACCCAACCAGCATGTACAATTAAGATTAAGGCAATTAAAATCAATATAAATTTAAACATCGCGCTACCCTTTTCTTGTTTCATGAGCTTTCTCATAAACCTACTCCTTCTTAACTATTTTCCTAAATGCTTTAACCAAAACATCCTCGGAAACCCCCTTGAAAATGAACGGCTCTCCTATTCT
This sequence comes from uncultured Blastocatellaceae bacterium, assembly GCA_964486055.1. Classification (GTDB taxonomy): domain Bacteria; phylum Acidobacteriota; class Blastocatellia; order Pyrinomonadales; family Pyrinomonadaceae; genus J014. Next base: position 207,047 of record CAZALE010000001.1, on the reverse strand, counting down.
TCTCAGTAATACCCATTCGAGTTCGTCGCCGAGGTTCTTCTTATCAAAGCTTATTGCCTCGATTACTTTTTGTTCCTCAATTTTCTCTAAGTTAGGGAATCTCCCGAGTCTGCCAATAACATCGTTTAATAATTTTATTTCACTTTCAGGAAAGTTTGCAATAAGTTTTGATATTTCGGCTTCGACTAAGATACCAATGCCAACTGCCTCACCATGTTTGAGCAACGAGTATTCGGTTGATTTCTCTATCGCATGCGCGATCGTATGTCCAAAATTTAGGATTTTTCGAGATCTTTCCGTACGACTAGTTTCCTCCCTTTCATCTTCTGAAACTATCGATGACTTAAATGCAATGTTCGAAGCAATCAATCTTTCTAGGGTCTTCAAGCAATCGTAAGATGAGAAAGCACGATTGTGTCTTGATACTGGAAATTCGGATAAAAAAGAGACGGTCTGTTGAAAAAGCGGTGTACCAGATAAAACTGAGTGTTTTATGGCTTCACATAATCCGGAAATGAATTCTCTTCTAGGTAAGGTTCTTAGGAAATTTACATCGATGAAGACTGCTGAAGGCTGATGAAAAGTTCCAACTAAGTTTTTTCCGAATTTGGTGTCGATCCCAGTTTTTCCACCTACAGAGGAATCGATCATCGCAAGCAGCGTCGTAGGTATTTGAAAAACACCTATGCCCCGCAAATAAATAGAGGCTGCAAATCCAGCTATATCACCAACTACTCCTCCACCTAATGCAACTACATGATCAGTTCTCCGCAGCTTATTTTCACTCAAAAAGTCTATTATCTTTCTGAGTGTATTAAAATTCTTGTATCTTTCTCCATCCGGCATCAAAAACACGACTGTACTAAAGCCAGCGCGTTCAATTGCAGTTTTAACAGCCTCGCCATATAATCCAAAAACCTCTCGATTGGATATTATGGCAATCTTTTTCGCAGAATTAGGAAGAGATTCTCTAATCAACAATCCAAAATCCGAGATCAAGCTAGTTCCAATGATTATTTCATATTCAGCAGCTTTCTGAAGTGTGGATACTTTGAGTTTTTGCATGTGCAGATATAAAAACAAAAATAGCCGTTTTCTATACGGCTTTGAAGGCGGCGGGTGAAGCGACGTGGGAGTGTGCCGCACCCACCATTTCGTGATTACTGTCCTCACCCCAGCAATCACATGAGACGGAGGATTCACCAACCGTCTCGATTGATTTTAATATAACAAACCTTGACACTAGTTCGCAAGTCAAAAGGTGGCTCGTTTTGTAACAATTAAAATTCTTGAGAAAATAAATTCATGAAAAACTAAGATAGGAGCAAATGAACATGGACTTAAAAAAACGCATAACGAGCGATCTTACTGCAGCAATGAAAGCTAAAGATATGAACAGAACCTCTACTTTGCGGATGGTGAAAACGGCGATCATTAATAAACAAATCGAGAAAGGATCCGTAAAAAATGAACTTTCGGATGATGAGATAATAAAAATACTACAAACACTGATAAAACAGAGAAGAGAAGCGATCGAGCAATACAGAAAAGTCGGACGTGAGGATCTAGCTACTAAAGAAGAAAATGAAATAAAGATAATAGAAGAATACCTTCCTCAACCAGCCTCAATCGAAGAGATAAAATCGATAATCGAGGAGGCAATAAGAGAAACTAATGCATCATCTATAAAAGACATGGGCTCTGTCATGAAAATAGCGGTCTCAAGGTTATCTGGAAAAACTTTTGATGGAAAAGTTGTTAATCAAATGGTAAGAGAAAGGCTACAATTGAACCAGTAAATTGTAAAGAAAAATAACTTAAAGTAGCTATGGGAGTTGAACAACGAAGAAGATTAAATACAAAACAGTATGTAACGGTAGCCATAAAAAATGAAACAAATTAATAAAGGCCGCGCTTCATTTTTCAAATAGCGGCCTTTATTAATTTTAACTCAGAGGTTTGTTCTCAAAGTCAATCCCTGCTTTCTATGAATGGTTTGAGTTTCCTGGCGCGAGATGGGTGTCGTAATTTTCTTAATGCTTTAGCTTCAATCTGCCGTATTCTCTCACGTGTAACCGCAAAGTGTTGGCCTACCTCTTCTAAGGTATGTTCGGCGCCTGAAGGCCCCAATCCAAAACGCATCTTTATTACCTTTTCTTCTCTTGGAGTGAGAGTCTGCAGAACTTCATCCGTTACTTCTTTGAGATTTCTCTTTGTTACGCTTTCAATCGGACTCATTATGGTTTTATCTTCAATAAAATCACCTAAATGAGAATCCTCCTCCTCACCGATAGGAGTTTCAAGGCTGATTGGCTCTTGGGCTATCTTCAGAACCTTGCGAACTTTAGAAACAGGAATATCCATGCGCTTAGCTATTTCCTCGGAGGTTGGTTCTCTACCTAACTCTTGAACGAGCGCGCGTGAGGTTCTTATCAGCTTGTTGATTGTTTCGATCATGTGAACCGGGATCCTGATCGTGCGAGCTTGATCTGCAATCGCTCTTGTTATAGCTTGACGGATCCACCATGTGGCATAAGTTGAAAACTTGTAGCCCCTTCGCCATTCAAATTTATCTACGGCTTTCATCAATCCGATATTGCCCTCTTGGATCAAATCGAGAAATTGCAGTCCTCGGTTCGTATATTTTTTAGCGATGGAAACCACAAGTCGCAAATTTGCCTCTATTAATTCATTCTTAGCCTGATTGGTTTCTTCCTCACCGGCTAAAATATTTTGAAGCGAACGCTTTATCTCGACGATTGGAACGTGATATCTTTCCTCAATCGCAGCAAGGCGCTCACGAGCTTCCTTAATTTTTTGTTTCAAATCTTTTCTTTCTTGCAGAGATAGCCTATCTTCGCTCTCGAGTTTTTCCATGGCATCAGAGATTTCCCTCTCAGCTTGCCTTATTTCGTTTACGACTTGTTCGATAGCTTTAATAAGTCTTTGCTTTGCCGAATTAGTAAGTCCCAATGCCTTGATTTCTCTAGCTATCTCCAGACGTATACGAGCTATTTGCCGGCGTAGTCTGGTCATCTTTTTCGTGGTTCTGTTTTTGGCTTTTCCTTGCTCTGCGTTTAATTCGGCTAAAAGCTTGACAGCATTTTCATAATGTTCTCTGATTTTTTCGATACCATCAATGGCCCAACGCAAGTATTCATCAGCCTTATCTTCTTCACCAGTTAACTCTGCTTGTTCCATGAAATTTACGGTGTCTCGGATATTAATCTTTCCGCTTTTCAAGTCTTCTCCTAACTTGATTAGCTCTTCGACGGCTATGGGTGATCGAGAGATGGCCTTTTGCGTTTTTATCTGACCGCGCTCAATTCTCTTAGCAATTGCAACCTCACCCTCACGCGTGAGCAACGGAACAACACCCATTTCTTTCAGATAGAGCCGAACCGGATCATTGTTTTTATCAGCTTCACTACCAGTAATGTCAGACTCAAAATCCTCCTCGATTTCTTCTGGGACTTCTTCGTCTAGGGCAAGTGATGCAGCTTCTTCAAGCAGATCAGAGTCCGAGACAGAAATTCCTCTACCCTCTAATCGTATTAAGATATCCTCCAGCTCATCGGGTGAAACCACGTTCTCTGGTAACTCTCGATTTATATCGTCGTAGCTTAAAAAGTTATTTTTTTCCCTACCTAGTTCGTAGAGCTTATCGATATATCCTTCTTTTTCGTCGTAATCTTCTATTTTCACCATAAGCACTTGGATTTAATTGTAGAATTATTGGTTGTTTTTTCAACTTTGTAAAAATTTTTCTATATCTGCTCTTAGTCTATTGAGTTTTATCTGCTCTTGAACGAGTGCCTGCAATCGGTTTGTATCACCAGATTGTTCGGCTAGTCTTAGCAGTCGGTCATTTTCTTGTATTTTATTTTCAATGACCATGCTACGGAGTCTAAATAAGCATCTCCTAGCTTCATCAAGTATCTCATCCTCAGATTTTTCTGGATCGAGCTCAGATAGATGAATCATGGCTAAGATATCTGTATGCCAATCATCCTCTGGAATGAGTTCCAGTAGATCTTCCAGCGAGATTTCTTTTTCTTCGTCATATAACTTCAAAATAGCCTCAAATATAGAGGCCGTCACTAATTTATTATAATCCTCTTTTTCAATTTGCGGAAGAATGAAATGACGAACATTCTCATTATGATACAAAAGTTCTAAAAGTCTGCGTTCAGCCTTTGTCAGGCGAGATCTCAGATAACTTTGAATGGTTTCCTTAAGACTATCAGATTCGGCTAGATTGCGAGATTCTCTGAATTCATCTCCGCTCTTCTTTACTTGATTCCATAGCTCCCTTTGGTATTGTATGTCTCTAATTCCTAAGTGAAGCAAAACACTATCAAAAATCTCTCTCTTTCTCAGATCATCTGTATATGCTCTTATTATCGAGAGACTCTCCTCTAAGGCCTCGGCTAGCCCTTTGTTTTTTATCACGACGTTGAGCAAGAATTCTTGGCACGAATAAGCTTTTCTTAATGAATCCCTATACCTTTTTGCGCCATGCTGATGGATGAAAGTATCCGGATCAGCTCCTTCAGGTAATACAATTACTTTCGCCTCTATGTTCCTCGACAAAAGTACCTGAATGGCTCTTTTCGCTGCCCTGATTCCAGCATTGTCTCCATCGTAGCTCACAATGACTCGGCGCGTAAACCCAGCCAGTAATCTCGCTTGCTCGTCAGATAAAGCCGTGCCTAAACTGGCAACAACTGGCTTGATCCCAGACTGATAAAGAGATATAAAGTCTAAATACCCTTCAACCAAAATCGCGACTTTTTTACGTTTAATTTCATCTTTAGTATGAAACAATCCATATAGATGATGGCCTTTGACATAGACAGGTGTTTCTGGGGAATTTAAGTACTTTGGCTCATTTCTGTCAATTACTCTTCCTCCAAAGGCAACTACTTTACCGTCCTTATCAAAAATCGGAAACATTATGCGATTGTAAAATCTATCAAGGAGTCCTCTTTCAGAAACGACGAAAAGGCCGCTTTCACGCATTATATCCTCATCAAAACCTCGTGACTTTAGAAATGAAAGTAAAGCTGTTCGATTGTCTAAGGCATAACCTATTCTGAAAAGTTTCACCGTAGAGCTGGAGATTTCTCGACTGGCTAGATATTCTCTAGCCTTACGGCCTTCGTTTTTTGATAACTGGTCTTCCCAGAATTCTGTCGCCAATTGATTCATTCTTATTATCTCTTCTTTTAACTTCTTATGAGTTTCATGCTTTTTTAATGCTTCTTCATTTTTCTCAAATGTTTGTGTTGGTAATTCAATACCCTCAATGCGTGCAATTTCTCTCAGAGCATCGACAAAATTCAAATTCTCCATCTCCATCAAAAAAGTGAAGACGTTACCACCTTTGCCACATCCAAAGCACTTATAAATTCCCTTCTGGGGATTCACACAAAAGGACGGAGTCTTTTCATTGTGAAAGGGACAAAGACCAACCCAATTCGACCCTCTTCTTTTGAGCGAAACATATCTGGAAATGATATTAACCAAATCAGCTCTGCTTCTTATCTCTTCAATGAGGTAATTCGGATACAGCATCTTTTGAATTTAGTATACGACTGAATAAAGTATCTGATTCAAGTTGAAAAAATGAGTTATCAACTATAAAATGATTGCTTTGTCATTATACCAAAACATGTCGATGAAGCTTGAGCTTAAAAATCTACTAAAGGAGAAGATAGTATTGAATACGCTTGCCGCCATGATTCTTACTATCATTACAAGTTCTCTGATAGCGAATATTAAATTTACTCTAGGCATTCTTATTGGCGGCATCCTGGCTATTATCAATTACTACTGGCTCGATGCCTCTTGGAGAAAAATATTAGAGATCGCTTCATCGAGTGCCACAGGACCTGCTATACCAATAGGCAGATATATACTTAGGTATCTGACTATTGGAATAATCGTTTACTCGATGAGCTTCTATGATGTTGCATCGATTTTGGGTATATTAATAGGTCTTTGCATGATTGCAGCAGGGATCTTAATCGAAGCATTTTTCTTATTAATCAAGACTTTCACAACAAAAGAAGAGGGAATATAAATGTTTCTATTGGCAGAAGGTAGCACGCATCATCACACACCGCTAATCGTCGAATTTCTAAACTACTACTTCGGGGAACCAGTTTATAAGTTTCAGATAGCTTACACAAAACCACTATGGGATAAATATGTGTTTAGCCATTTCGGGACTTCAGCTGAAAAAGTTTTTGGACCATATACTCCTGAGAATGCAATCCCATGGTACACAGTAATGTTCGTAATCGCATGCATACTGACTGTGGTCACTATTTGGATCCTTAAAGGAAAACTCTCCGAAGATGATCCATCACATGGTCAATTGACATTAGAAGCAGCATTTTTGGCGCTTCAGGATTTGGTTAAGGACGTAATAGGCGAACATGGTTTAAAATACTTCCCAGTAGTAGCAACCTTCGCTTGTTTGATACTCATTTCTAATTTGATGGGGCTTTTTCCACTTTTTATGGCGCCAACAGCAAGCATAAATGTGACTCTAGCTCTGGGTATTACATCGTTCATCTATTACAACTACATTGGCATCAAGGAAAACGGGTTAATAGCGCATCTGGGACATCTCGCCGGGCCTATCTGGTGGATAGCACCTCTGATTTTTCTAATAGAATTGTTCAGTAACTTAATAAGACCTTTCACGTTGGGTGTTCGTCTTTTCGCTAACATGTATGCCGACGAACAAATTGCTTCCATAATCTCTGGATTGTTTCCGCCATTTACTCAAATACTTGTACCAGTTGTCCTGCTCGTGCTCGCTGTTTTCATAGCTGTCGTTCAAACATTGGTTTTCACGTTACTTTCGATGATTTACATCAGTGAAGTTTCACATCCAGCTCATGATGGTGAGCATTCACACAAAGAGCATATGGCTACGGCCTGAAGATATATTGCTCTTATAAAGTTTTGGCTAGACCGTACGAAGGCTCTTTGATAAAGAAATGTCAACACGCTTCAGGAGCGGTGCACCTCCCAAGGTAGCATGCGGCATACCGGAAGTTGACGCAATAATAAAGCAGAGCTTCTCGACGGTAAAGCCAAGAGAAAAACAAAAAGGAGATGAAAAAATGAAATACATCAAAAACATAGCAGTAGTGATGATAATCTTGGCCTTGACAGTCATGTCGGCAATGGCTCAGGGAGCTGCTGCCGATAACGAAAGCACTGTGAGCTCCTATAAAGCTCTTGCAGCTGGTCTCGGTTTTGGCATAGCCGCTGGTTTAGGAGCTATCGGACAGGGGCTCGTCGGCTCTAGAGCTGTCGAAGGGGCTGCCAGAAATCCTGGAGCATCCGGAACCATCCGAACCTTGATGATTATCGGATTGGCTCTCATAGAGTCGCTCGTCCTGCTCGCTTTGGTTATCGTCTTTGCAAAACTCTAATTCTCATTTACACGATGAAAAAAAGACGGGAGTTACCTCTCGTCTTTTTTCTTTTCCGATGTTGCCACTGCAGATAATAAGTTACTTATATGCCTTTGGCGTCCACCTCAGATTGATGCTCTATGGAAAAAATATTTTGCGCTCCTATTCACTCAGTAAACCGACTATAGCCATCGGAAACTTGACAGCTGGTGGTACCGGAAAAACACCTCTTACAATTTTCATAGCTAAGGAATTAGCAAAACGAGGACTTAAAATCTGTATTCTAACTCGTGGCTACGGGCGCAAGAAAGCACAAAAAATGCTCTTAGTCTCATCAGAAGGTAAAATCATAGTTGATGATGTAGAAAATACTGGAGACGAACCACTAGAAATGGCCGAAAGATTGAAGGGGGACTCAAATGTCAGCACAATTGCAGATGCTAATAGAATCAGGGCTGCCAGGTGGGCAATAGAAAAATTAAATCCTGATGTATTCATCCTCGATGATGCATTTCAGCATTTGCAAGTAAAAAGAGATGTAAACCTGCTGCTGATAGACTCCACGAATCCATTCGGTAATATGCAACTTTTACCCGCTGGAATCTTGCGTGAGCCACTTTCTTCAATAATTCGTGCTGACGCCGTTTTGCTTACAAAGGAAAATCTAAGTTCACAGGAGAAACTGGATTCTCTAAAAAATATGATCAAGGATATACACCCTACTGCAAAAGTCTTCTCAGCGAAGATTTATCCTGTAGATGTAGTGCACTTAAACAACAAGATGGCAGCTATTGATGAAATAAAAGCAAATAAAACCCTTGCATTTTGTGCCATCGCTAACCCAGATGCGTTTTTCCAGCTTTTAAAAGCTGAAAACTTTAAAATTTGTGCAACCAAAGTCTTCCCAGATCATTACCGTTACTCCCAGGAGGACGTATCAAGAATTGAGACTCTCGCGATGCAAAAAGGAGCTAATTTATTGATTACTACACCGAAGGATGCCGTAAAGTTGAGAAAACTCAATTTCTCGCTCCCCTGCGCTGTTTTAATGACTGAATTAAAACCAGAAGAAGAGTTTCTAGATTGGCTGCTTCATGAGCTTAATCTCTGAAAGAAATTATCAGCAAAAACTCTAGCTTCAAAATAATGAAGGTGAATATAACACAAGAAACTTCCAGAGCGTAGGAGTCAAGTTATCAAGAATCTATAATTTCCAATCAGACGTAGTGATCAATCTCATGGCTTTATTTTCGTGAAGAAAGTTTTACAACCTCTACATATTTAGAGAAAATTATCAGCTAAAAATAAGATAGAGGAGTTGCGTACGCAACTCCTTTCGACTGCTCCCCTGCTTGCAGATTTTAACAAGTGGATTACTTAAGAAGCTTTATTTCTGGCCGGAGGAACGATCAGCTTCCATCATCTTCTGACCAGTTGCATTGGAGGTTTTCTGAGCTTTATTCACTTCAGTGGATACATTCGAGTTAGACGCTGCCGGAGATTGGGTCGGCGTTGGACTTGGTGAATTAACGCCTATCGGACGTGCCCCACTTAACTCATTTGGATTTTCTACAACTTTTCTCGCTAAGAGATTTTCTATCCTAGCCTCGTCCATAGCGATTGCCATATAGGCTTGTAAAAGTAGTTGCTTTCTTGCATTAACTAATAGGTCGGCTATCTGCTGACGAACTCCTGGAGTTTCTAATGTTTGATCTTCGTCTTTGTCCCGTCTGAATTGCAGCTTTATTATCAGCAGTTTACCTTCAAGAGGTATCGTCTGAGGAATAATGTCGCCAACTTTCATTTTATTCATTATGTAGTCTGCGACTTGATCTCCAAATGTCTGCTTAAGCTCATCTTCAGTGAAATAGCGCCAGTCGCCCCTTCTTAATGCGGTTTGGGGATCTTCGCTGCTTTCCTGCGCAACCGTTGCAAAATCAGCACCACGCAACAATCGCTCGCCGATTTCCTTTGCTTTTTGTTGTGCCTCTATCAAATTAGTTGTCGTATCTTGCTCACTATTTTTCTGAGGATCAATTACTATAACCCCCAATTGAGCTCCTCTTTTAGCTTTGAATAGCTCTCGATTGCCTTCGAAAAATTTCTGAATCTCACTATCTTTCGGAGACTCAATCCTTCCTGTAACTTTATCGTTTAACTTTTGAATGGCTAACTCTTTTTTAACCGACTCTCGCAGAGAGGTTTCGGTCTCATCAGCTTCTTTTAATCTTTTTTCGAACTCTTCCTGAGATAATCCGCTTTCGGTTTTTCTCTTATTAAGTTCTGCAGTCACCTCATCTTCGCCCGGAACTAAATTTTCTTTCTGAGCTCTCTGAAACATTACTTCACGTTGAATTAAAGCATCCAAAGCTTGCAGTCTAACCTGAGCTAACTCTAACTCAGATAGCTTCTTCTCCTCACCTCGAAACTGAGCTTTTACTAATCTCTCGACTTCTTCCATCTTTATTGGCTTACCATTTACTGTGGCGGCTATCTCGGCAGATTGTTTAGAGGCCGGATCACAGCTTATCGCGAAAAACGCAACTACTACCAGCAAAAATACTGTAGCTAATTTTTCCCTTTTCATCTTAACCTCACTAAAATTCCAAATCTTCATGCTTGACTCACCTAAAAACTATTTGCTATAAGATTGTTTTTGAATTTTATAAAAAGGATACAGGAATTATGGCAAAACGTTGTGATATATGCGGAAAGGGACCTCAATTTGGTAACAATGTATCTCATGCTAACAATAAAACTAAGCGTCGTTTTTATCCAAATCTTCAGAGAGTTCGTGTAAAATCCGCCAGCGGAACAACTATAAGGAAAAGAGTATGCTCTCGTTGTCTTAAAGCCGGCAAAGTCGTAAAAGCAGCGTAAGCCGCTCAGATAATCGCTATACATTCAATTTCAACCTTCGCATCACGTGGCAACCTTGCGGCTTGAACCGTGGATCTCGCAGGTTTGTTATCTGAAAAAAACTTGGCGTAGACCTCGTTCATAGCTGCAAAGTCATTCATATCTGCAAGAAAAACGGTCGTTTTTACTACGTTCTGCAGAGTTGCTCCTGCTGATTCCAAAACTGCGGTAAGGTTTTTCAATACTTGCTCAGTTTGCTCTTTTATTCCACCTGAAACAAATTCGCCAGTTGCAGGATCTATAGGAATCTGGCCAGAGCAAAAGACAAGGTTGCCTATACGAATGGCTTGAGAATATGGACCTATTGCGCTAGGTGCTTTTTCGGTCGAAATTACCTGTTTCATCTTTTTCACTTCAAGCAAAAGGCAGATTTTAACAGATGATAAACGAAAATCAAAGTTAGATATCCATTTTGCTAAGCCTATGGTGCAGGCTTAATGAAGATTGCTTCTAACGTATCACTCATTCTAGAAATTTTCATACCCTCTTGGACCCGTGTTCTACAACTTAGAACAGGTTTTTCTCCGTTATCAGTAATCACCCAAACCTGACAATTAGCACAGTTGCCATTCCAACAAAAATCTCCCATCGAAATTGCTTCTAATTGTAAGAATTGCAGACATCTGAGAAGATAATTGTTTTCAGGAACTGAGACCGTCTCATCTTGAATATTAATTTGTATGAGCCTATTGAAAGGTTCGAGTATATCCTCTAAGTTCGTTAAATTCATTTTGGCCTTCGGATGTAAATTGTATTATCAGCTTTACTTTCAAAGGTATCATCATGTGATATCACAAACAATTGATTAAATCGTTTCGTTTCGGTAATTATTCTAATTTGCTCTGCCAATCTCTCCCTTCTCATCTCATCCATGTTCGTTGTAGGTTCATCAAAAAAAGCTATTCTGATATCAGACAACTGTTCGAGCAATGCTAGCCTTACAGAGAGAGCAGCAGCCATCTGTTCTCCTCCAGATAAATTCAGAAAAGGTCTTTCCCTTCCTTGTTCTTCTAACACTATCTCATAATCATCTTTCCACTTGAGTGTTAAATCAAAATTACCCATTATTTCACGGAAAATTTGTGCGGCCTCATCTGAGATTGTCTTGATTAGGTTCTGAGCAATCATGGGACCAGATTTTTTCAGAATCTCACGAATGAAAGTTATTACTTCATGCATCTTCTCGAACCTTTCAATTTGAGCCTTATATTGCTCTAACTCTTTCTGTTTCTCTTCCAGCTCTTTAATTGCAGTGCTCACTGAGTCGATATTTCTACGAGTCTCGTCCAGCTCAAATTCTTTTCTTAAGCGGTTTTCCTCCAAATTCTTCAGATTTTGTATCTCTATTTGGTGCGATTGCTCATCGTAGTTTTTACGGATATTTGATAGCTCGTCGTCAATCTCTGCAAGCTTTCTAGAGATGTTTTTTAGATTTGACAATGCCTCCTCAAGTTGAATCTTTCTCTCATGTACACTCCCAGCCAGATTCTTATTAGCCAAGAACTCTTGATGTCCTGCGCTTAGTTTTTTCTGCTCTTCATGAAGCTTTTCCCATTCCGCATCAATCGTTTCAAAATCTTTCAACTTGCTTAAGATATCCTCTAGTTCGCTATGTAATTTACTTAGCTCTTTCTCAAGTTTTTCAGATTTGACAATCAATTCATCTCTGTTTTTCGCTTGTTCACTCAAAAGCTCTATTTTAGCCGAGGGATTACCCAGATTATTGAGTTCTGCGATTAGTCTTTCACAATCAGGTTTAAGCTCTTCTAACTCTTTAAGTTGTCTTTCCAATTCCTCTTTTTCGTTTCTCAATTGAGTCCCTTCGATCTTTATTTTCTCAATTTCATCTTGCGAACTCTGCAGCTTGGCACGAACTGACTCAGCCTCTTGAGCGAGTTTAAGCTGTTTCTGGATTTTATCCTTTTCAGATTCTATTTTATTAACTTGGACTACTAAGTTCTTAGACTTTAAAGAAACGTAATTCTCAAGTGTCTCACCCTCTGCTATATTCAAGCATCTCTGGGAGAGAATCGGACAAAGTCCATCTTTGATTTGCTTTTTGAATCTTTCATCGGCTTCGATCTCGGCTTGAATCCTTGCAATCTCATCTACTAATTGCCTATAACGCTCATTCAATTGATCCAGGCTTGGTGTCTCGACAATCTTTTCCTTTAGATCAGCAATTTCGTTACTCTTCTGCTTATAATCTTCCCGTAACTTCTCGATTTTCTGTTGACGGTTTTGAATCTGCTTTCTTATCTCAGTCTCTGTGGCTAATTTGCGCTGAAGTTCTGAAATTGTCTTCTCTAGTTCTTTTTGTCTCTCGGCAGATGGCCCTAAGGAAATAATCTCTTTCCGCATCTCTTCAACCTGCTTTAATCGTTGCTCCAGAAGCTTTATCTCTTTCTCCAACTCAGAGATTTTATTGCGCAAATCCATTTCTTTTCTCTTTAAATTTTCTCTAATAAGCGCTTTACCTCTTAAAGTTTCCAGCTGATTTGAGATTTCTAGATATCTTTCATGATCTCGGCTAAATCGCTTTACCTTCTTCTCAGCTTCCAACGCTTTATCCAGTTCTTTTCTCTTTTCCTCTATCAATCTCTCTTCTCGTGACTTTTCTAATAACAATTCCCTTTGTGCAGTCTCGAACTGCCTAATCTTTTCAAGAGTTTCATTTAGTTCATCGACTAGGCTTTGCTTCTCGTTTATCTTTTGATTTATTAATTCCAACGATCTGATTAGCTCATTTAAGCTCTCTTGGAGCTGCTTTTTCTGCTCATGCAGAGAAGTCAAAGAAAGCAACTGTCCCTCTATGTGGGAACTCGAAATTCTCAGTTCATTTATCTTGTTTTCAGCTAATTTTTGCGTTTGTATTAGCTGCTCAGACGCTTTTTTATACTCTTCGACCTTGAGAAGTCTATCGAAAATCAGTTTTCTCTCACCCGGCGGGCGCAAAAAATCGCTGGTGAATGTTCCTTGTGGCACGCCGATAGCGCACCTAAAAAGCACCTTCGGATCGATATTTCGATCTAATCCTAAATGCGTACGTAAAAAATTGCTGACCTCTAGCTTGCCGCTGGCTAGTTTGGTGTTCATCTCAACATCCAAGACCGTATAGGTCGTATCCGTATCTCTCTCTATCAAATATTCCCGTCCATCCAAAGCGCTGACGATCGTCACCCTCACGACTCCCTTTTTAGCACCCCGGCGGACAAAATCGTCTTTTTTGTATTCCAGATGATCAAATAAAACCCATGCTATGGCTTCGATCAGACTTGTCTTACCGGCTCCGTTTTCACCTATGATGGCTGTTGTGCCCTCCAATAAATCATACGATGAGCTCGTGTGCGATTTTATATTCTCGAGTTCAACTTTAGTTATCCTCATAAGCTTACTTTTCAGAAGCACGCTTTAATCTGTCCATCAATGCAGCCCCAATCCCTGCGTCTGATACTTTTTCACAAAATATTTTCCTTATGCCTAATCTGTCGCACTGACGAAAAAATGCATATAGCTCATGAGCATACTCCTGAACAGAACTACATATTTTTTTTACGTGGAAATCTCCAACGGGCTCATGTAGGCCAATGTAAGCGATTGGTTCGAGCTGCTCTTCAATTTGTCTCGGATCACTGACGATAAAAACTGAAGCCATTGGAGCGTAGTGTTTATGCCTTAGACCAGGACTTCGGACAGGCCCGCCCTCGAGTGGTTTATATGTTCGCAAACAAGGGATTACTTCTCTCAATTCTTCGAATGAGATTGCACCTAACCTCAACAAAATCGGGTCCGACGAGGTGCAATCTACCACAGTCGATTCCAAACCAATCTCCGTAACGTCTCCCTGAAGAATGCAATCAATTCTGCCGTTTAAATCTTCATAGACTGCCTTCCAATCGGTAGGCGATGGCCTTCCTGAAAGATTGGCTGACGGCGCACAAACTGGAGTTTCGCATAAGGTCAAAAATTCTTGAGCAATAGGATGTCGTGGCATCCTAATTCCAACCGTATCCAATCCAGCGGAAACTAAAAACGGAACCGCATCGGCCTTGGGTAAAACCACTGTCAATGGACCAGGAAAAAACTTTTCAATGAGTAGTTTTGCAGAATGAGTAACCTCTTTGGCTAAGAGTTGAACTTGCTCTATTGAGCTAATATGCACGATCAGCGGATTATCAGCAGGACGATTTTTTGCCTCAAAAATCTTTTTTATCGCGCATTCGTTAAAGACATCTGCTCCTAGCCCATAAACAGTCTCCGTTGGAAAAGCCACTACTCCACCATTTTTTATGACTTCAGAGGCTTCTTTGGGCGACGTTGTTAAGAGCGTGTCCATCTAGCCTAAAGTCTATGAACTTCAGCTAGCTTTATCAACTTAAAACCAAGGCTTTTTATTGTATATGTAAGTTCTCACAAACTCCTCATCAGACTTGGTCAAATAAATGATTCCTTCGATTAAACCGATTAAGCTGGGAATTATTATTAAAGGCGACAGCAAACCACATGTTATAATACCTAGAACAAGGCTCACCGTCCACGCTGCGGCTAAAATTATCCCTTCATTTTTGTATCCAAGAATGAACTTGTGAACGCCGAGTCCTCCAACTACTATGCCTAGGATGCCGGCCAGAATTTTCTTATCTGCACCTTGCGATTTCCAGTAATCAGGTGAATTCGGACTTCCAGGACCTCTATACTCTGGTTGCATTTTATACTCTCCTCATAATTTCAGAAATATCAAGGAACTATGACAGCTTATATTAATCACCTTCTTGATGTAAAGTAAGGAGCTTTCAATTCTTCACCAAAACATGAAAGTGTTTTTACCTGAGAGCATCATTAGTAGCATCTGCTACGTATTGTTTGTAATATGGACATATGTCATTCAAGAAACATTCCTCACATTTTGGCTTTCTCGCATTACAAATCTTGCGACCATGATTGATCAGCCAATGAGAAAACAAAATCCAATATTGTCTAGGGACTATCTGCATCAGGTCTTTTTCTATTTTCTCAGGTGTCTTATTTTTACTAAGACCCAGCCTTTGTGCTAAACGAGCTACATGGGTGTCAACAACAATTCCCTCTGCTATGCCGAATGCGTCTCCTAAAACGACGTTGGCAGTTTTTCTCGCCACTCCATCAAGTGTGAGAAGTTCATCCATTGTACGAGGTACCTCACCACCAAAATTATCGATTAACTTCTTAGCAGTTTTTTGGATATTGCGAGCCTTATTGTTAAAAAAGCTGACACTTTTTATGTCGTTAGCTAATTCATCATGTGAAACCTTTAGATAGTCTGCCGGAGTGCGATATTTTTTAAATAAATTCGAAGTAACGATGTTAACCCTCTCGTCAGTGCACTGCGCAGATAGAATCGTAGCTATTAAAAGCTCAAACGGGTTAGAGTGATTTAGTGCACACTTAACATTAGGATATGCTTTCTTGAAACGCTTGATTAGCTCCTCAACATAACTTTGGGTGTCCATAGTTCTAAACAAAAACTAGTGTATAAAATAACAAAAATCAAGCCCACTTAATCAATCCCTTGAGGCATTTTTACAATTAATCCACTGTTAATATATCCTGAAACTTATGAGGCTTTTACTAATTCTTTTCTTAACGGCCATTACTGTTTTTGGACAAGAAAACCAAGAAAAATACAAAATTTTTGATTCTAATGGATCACCTAGACAATTAGAGGACATCCTAGCATACATGCAATCCGTAGATGTCGTTTTTATCGGGGAGCAGCATGACGATAAAGTCGCTCATCAGCTGCAGTTAGAAATATTAAAATCTGCGTTTAAGAAATATGCAACTAATAGGTCTGTGGTCCTATCACTTGAGATGTTCGAGCGGGATGTTCAAGTAATATTGAACGAATATCTAAAAGACCTGATAACAGAAACACATTTTCTGAGTAGTTCTAGAGCCTGGAATAACTATAAAACGGATTACTCCCCTTTAGTGGAATTTGCTAAAGCCAACGGTCTAGACGTAGTTGCAGCTAACGCTCCTCGACGTTATGTGAACTTAGTTTCACGTAAAGGCAAGAATTCCCTAAATTTGCTCTCAGACGAAGCCAAAAGATGGATAGCTCCCCTACCATATGCTGATGCTTCTGCTCGTTACGCAAACAAATTTATTAAACTTATGAATTCTGGAGGCGATTCGACTCATCAGGAGGATAACCAGAGAAAATTATTAGAGGCTCAATCGTTGTGGGATGCTACAATGGCATTTTCTATTTCTGAATCACTTAGCAGAGTGAAAAATCCTCTGATCATACATGTAAACGGAGCTTTTCACTCCGAAGAAGGTCTCGGTATTCCAGAACATCTAAAGAGCTATTCACCCAAGGCTAGATTCATAGTGATCACGATCAGACGTGAGAATTCCTTGACATTTGATCCATCAAAACATCTGAATTTGGGAGATTTTGTCATCTTAACAAGGCAAGAGGCGATAAACTAATGATCGATTTTGAGTATAGTCGCTCGATTATGAACACAGATAACATCGACTCACCGAGTAAGCTCGAACCAATAAATTGCAATGAGAGATAACAAAAAGATCACTTTGACACCCAAAAAAAAATAACATGAGCAGCCCGACTCAACATGGACCTCTCCAACTACATCAAGCATTATTGAGAGACGCAGAATCCTAATGCTTTCCAGTGCAAAGTTCTGCAGTTTTGTAAATGAAGACTGGAGTTTAATGATGCAGAGGCTTTTATCCATCGTCAAACTACAGTCTAAGCTAAATCGCACACCGTCATACGCCTCATCGTAATCAATAAATGACTCGGGATACTCTGAATAATAAAATAAGGTTTAAGCGTCCGGCTGTGAAACTTTTGGATCCTGATTTCCCTAATTGTTAATGTTCTTTTTCTCCTGAGTAGTTTGCCGCTCCGAAGGGAAAACCGGCCTACTTAAATCTGGATTGTCCGGAGATGTGTGCAAATGAACGGCTTTCCATTCCTTACCTATTCGCCGGAATATCAATGTCATTCTACCCGATGCAGACTCCAACTTTCCATCAAACTCCTGCGTCTGCTTCCATTTGCAGGTAAGATAAGCTGATTGAGGGCTTAACATCTCAATTCTCAGTCCGGTTATTTCCAGCGTTACGTTCTTAGTTTTTGCATAAAGAGACTTGCGATTCTGAAGCATGTTATCCCAGCCAATGGTGACCGTGCCGTTATTATTGAAAAACAATATGTTGTTACTTTTTTCGTAAACACTCATGACCTTCTCAGCATCGAGTTGTCTGATCCCCTCTACCAATCGATCGAAAACAGCTTTTATTTCTTGCTTGGGATCATTGCCCTTGAGGCTTTTAGTGGCTGTGTTGCTCTGAGCGTATAGAGCAAAGCTGTTTCCAAACAAGATTATTAGTGCAATTATGAGTACCTCTCTCATACTCGCATCAATCACCTCCTATGTTTTATTTCTAACCACATCGAAAGTTTACAATCAGCCTAGAAGGCATGCAAGCCATTGACCTGACAAATGAATTTGTGAAAACCAGGACGGAAAAGTTATAATTTTTCACGTCCGAATTTTTAAAAAAATAGGAATTATCTAAAGATGGCAACGGCATCTAAGAAGCTTAAAGTGACAAATAGTCGTAATAATAGAAAAGCAGTTTCAAACAAATCAACACAAGAGAAATATTGCGGTTTAGATCCTAAGACATTGGTTGGGATCTATCGCACCATGTACTTATCGCGTCGTATTGACGATAAGGAGATTCAGTTAAAAAGCCAGAACAAAGTATTTTTCCAGATTTCAGGCGCCGGACACGAGGCTGTCACTGTTGCTGCAGGTCTAGCATTGAGAGCTGGTTATGATTGGTTTTATCCCTATTATCGGGATCGTGCGTTGATGCTACAACTTGGCATGACTCCACTCGAGATGTTTTATTCTTCAGTAGGAGCGGAGAAAGACCCTAACTCACACGGAAGGCAAATGCCATCCCACTGGGGTAGTGTTAAACTTAACGTTCCATCTCAATCGTCACCTACTGGCACACAAGCACTACAAGCCGTAGGTGCCGCTGAAGCAAGTTATCGCGCTTCACTCGTAAAAGAATTACAAGACAAAGTCAAAGGGTTTAAAGGTGATGAAGTCGTATATGTATCTTTAGGCGATGGCACAACTTCAGAGGGCGAGTTCTGGGAAGCACTGAATACAGCCTGTAATCTAAAGTTACCAGTGATCTTCCTAATTGAGGATAATGGTTACGCGATTAGCGTACCTGTCGAAGTGCAAACAGCAGGAGGAGATATCTCCAGATTAGTCCAAGGATTCCCAAATCTTCTAATCCAAAAATGCGATGGCACTAAACCTCTCGAAAGCTATGAAGCATTCAAACGAGCGGTTGAGTTTACGAGAGCCAGGCGCGGAGCTGCCTTGATACACGCAAGAGTGATTCGCCCTTACTCTCATTCCCTTTCTGATGATGAAAGGCTGTATCGACCAGACGAAGAAAGACAGCTAGAAGCCTCCATCGATCCATTAAAAACTTATGCTGAGTTTCTAATAAATGAAGGATTAGCCACAGCTGAGGATCTAGAGAAGATTCGTCAAGAAGTAGATCGCGCGGTTAATGAAGCTGCAGAAATAGCATTGAATACACCACAACCTCCACCGGAAAGTGCGCTAAGAAACGTTTTTTCTCCAGAGGTAGATCCAACATCGAAAGACTTTGACACTGAAGAAGGTGCAGAATTATCTGGAACACCGGGCACGATGGTAGACCTAATAAATCGTTGCCTTCACGAGGAGATGGAAAGAGACGTTCGCATAATAGTGTTTGGTGAGGATGTAGCAGATTGCTCACGCGAACAATACCTTGACAGAGTAAAAGGAAAAGGAGGAGTCTTCAAGGTAACCGCGAATCTTCAGAGAAGATTCGGCTCTGCGCGCGTCTTCAACTCTCCGCTTGCAGAGGCAAATATAGTCGGTAGAGCAATCGGCATGGCTACTAGAGGTCTGAAACCAGTTGTCGAGATTCAATTCTTTGATTATATATTTCCAGCCTTTCATCAGATACGTAACGAACTAGCAGTAATGCGTTGGCGTAGTGATGGGGAATGGAAATGTCCTGTTGTCATAAGGGTACCAGTAGGCGGATATTTAAAGGGTGGGGCTGTATATCACTCACAATCCGGTACTACACTCTTTGCACATACCCCAGGCTTATTGATTGCCTATCCTTCAAATGCTCTGGATGCAAATGGACTCCTGAGAACCGCAATTAGGTGCGACGATCCAGTCCTATTTCTCGAACATAAACATTTATACAGGCAAGTTTATAACAAGTCTCAATATCCCGGCAGGGACTTCATGATACCGTTTGGCAAAGCTAAGACAGTGCGTGAAGGAACCGATGTTACGATCGTAACGTTTGGTGCACTTGTGCAAAAGAGCTTAGAAGCCGCTAAAAGATTGGAAAAGGAAAATATTTCAGTCGAGGTGATAGATTTACGTTCACTCGTGCCTTATGATTGGGAACGTATAGCCGAATCTGTGAAAAAAACCTCAAGAGTCATCATAGCTCATGAGGATTCACTGTCTTTTGGCTACGGGGCGGAGATAGCAGCAAGAATAGCAGATGAATTGTTTGAATGGCTCGACGCACCAGTAAAACGCGTGGCAGCAACAGACACATTCGTGGCCTATGCCCCGCAAGTAGAGGATTTCATTCTGCCTCAAATTGAAGATGTAGAGCAAGCCGTCTTGGAGATAATTAAATACTAAAAATTGGCGGGCTAGATTCCACACTGCCCGCCCGTTTATTGTTTGTCTTTTATTCACTGAAAATCTGAATTTTCAGTTTTTTATAGTCGTTTTTTGATGCTTATCAAAATCTCATAAAAGTTCGAAAATCTTACTTATGGAAGCTAAATTGGACCTAAAAAAAACTGTAAACCTTCCGAAGACCAACTTCTCTCAGAAGGCAAATTTAAGCCAATCGGAACCATTGCGTCTACAGAAGTGGAAAGAAATGAAGCTCTACGAAAAAATTCTTGAGAGCCGTAAAAATGCGCCAAAGTTCATACTTCACGATGGCCCACCTTACGCGAATGCGGACATACATATCGGCACTGCATTAAATAAGATTCTAAAAGATTTCGTGGTCAAATCGAGAACCATGATGGGTTTTCAGGCTCCATTTGTCCCGGGCTATGATTGCCATGGTTTACCAATTGAAAATTATGTAGAGAGAAAACTGAAAGAATCAGGTAGAGATAAATCACAGATCTCATCCGATGAATTCAGAAGAATTTGTCGTAATCACGCCTCGACTGCAATGTCAAACCAAACCCGAGATTTTCAGAGACTCGGCGTTCTAGGTGAGTGGGAAAATCCTTATCTGACAATGTCTGCTGAATATGAAGCCGAGACAGCACGGCTCTTCGGAAAATTCGTCGAGAGAGGATTCGTCTACAGAGGATTAAGACCAGTTTATTGGGATGTCTATGATCAGACCGCTTTGGCAGAAGCTGAGGTAGAATACAAGGAAATTACGAGTCCCTCGATTTATGTAAAATTTCCTCTGCTCTCCGATCCTAAACTAATCGATGAAAGATTAGCAGGCAAAAACATTTTTCTCGTTATTTGGACGACAACTCCATGGACATTGCCCGCAAACTTAGGTATTTCCGTAAATCCCAATTTCGAGTATTCCGCGATCCAAGTCGATGAAGAGATTTATATAATTGCCACCGAGTTAGTAAGAGCGGTGGCTGAAAAGTGCGGTTTTTCGGAACGCTATAGAGAATTGCTGCGTTTTAAAGGAGAGAGGTTAGATCGCTTGGAATGCAAACATGCGTGGCTGGACAGAGTGTCATTAGTCATGTGTGGGGAGCATGTAACCTTAGGTGAAAGCTCCGAAGAGGAAACATCGCGAAGTGATAAGGGTGCTGGGACTGGACTCGTCCATACCGCTCCAGGACATGGGACAGACGACTTTTACATTGCTCAGCGCTACGGATTACCGATATACTGCCCAGTTGATAATGCGGGCAGATTTACTCAAGATGTAGAGCATTTCGCAGGAGAATTTGTCTTTAAGGCAAATCCCAAAATAGTAGATTTTTTACGTGAGCGCGGAGTTTTATTACATTCGGAGGAATATTTGCATCGCTACCCACATGGTTGGAGATCTCACAAACCCGTCATATTTAGAGCAACCCCTCAATGGTTTATCTCCATGGACACAGGTGCCGAGAGATCCTTACGCAATCAGGCATTACGAGAGATTAAGGAAGTAAGATGGTATCCATCCTGGGGTGAGAGCCGAATGACGAATGTCATAAAACAAAGGCCCGATTGGTGTATCTCCAGGCAGAGAGTTTGGGGGGTTCCCATCATTGCTTTTCATTGTAAACACTGCGGTCATACAATTCTGGATGCTGAAGTTATATACCATGTCGCGGACATCTTTGCTAAAGAAACTGCAGACGCCTGGTATAATCGTGATGCAAAAGAACTACTACCCAGTGGATTCAAGTGTCCCCAATGCTCGAAGGATGATTTTGAGAAAGAAACCGATATTCTTGATGTATGGTTCGACTCAGGTTCGAGCTGTGTAGCCGTGCTAGAGACTCGAGGCGATACCCTGCGTTTTCCTGCTGATTTATATCTCGAAGGTGGCGATCAGTACCGTGGTTGGTTCAACTCTAGCTTGATGTGCGGTATTGCTGCACATGATAAAGCTCCTTATAAACAGGTAGTAACACACGGTTGGGTTGTAGATGGCGAAGGCAGAAAAATGTCAAAATCTCTAGGCAATGTAGTAAGCCCGAATGAAGTAGTCAAACAATCTGGGGCAGAGATACTACGTTTATGGGCTGCAGCGGTTGATTATACGGAGGATGTTAGATGTTCCAAGGAAATCTTAGAACGTGTCGTAGACACCTATCGTAAGTTACGCAACACGCTGCGATACGCCCTAGGCAATCTCTACGAATTTAACCCAGAGATCGACACCGTAGAAGATTTGCTAGAGATTGATCGATGGGCGCTAGCAAAATTAAGAGAGGTTAGCCATAAAGTTCTAAATGCCTATGAGGAATATGAATTTCAAACTGTCTATCATACTCTGCACAATTATTGCACCGTCACACTATCTGCTCAGTATTTCGACATCATAAAAGATCGACTTTATACTTCAGCTCCTAAATCAAAAGCGAGGAGATCCGCTCAGACGGCACTTTATCAAATCGCCAAAAATCTATGTCTTTTATTAGCTCCAATTCTAGCTTTTACTGCAGATGAAGCATGGGAAAACTTGCCTGGTGAAAAACCAGAATCAGTTCATCTAGCATACTTTCCGGAAATCGCAACATCCGAGGAAGATGCTGAACTATTGAGCCGCTGGAATCGCATATTTGAAATAAGAGAAGCAGTTTTGAAATCGCTCGAAGAGGCAAGGACTGAAAAACTAATAGGCTCCAGCTTAGAAGCTAAAGTCATCCTTAGCGTCAACGAAGAAACTTTAATGTTCCTGAAGCCATATGCTGATGAACTTCGTTACATCTTCATCGTGTCACAAGTTGAATTAAAGAAATCGGACGAACCAAATATAGAAGTAAAACGCGCGGACGGAAATAAATGTGAAAGATGCTGGAATTATTCGGTAAAGGTTGGGGAATTCCATAATTACCCGACTATTTGTGAGCGGTGCTTTGAAGCTTTAAAAGAATTCGAAGAGGGAGTAGTCGTTTGAAATTACACGCTATCTTAGCCCTTATAAAAATGTAGCATACGCTTGTTGGAAATTTTACCACTTAGCTTATCGTCTGCGTGTTGATATAATCGAGTCTAAAGTTTTACTTATCAATCTGTAGTCAGACGGGATGATCAAAAGGTCGTGAATTTGAAGATTATTCTCTGGAAGTTAGCTTATTTGTTCCTGTCGTTTGCAATCTTCATGATTGATCAGACAACTAAAGCCTGGGCAGTGCGTCGCCTACGCTTGGGGCGAGATATAGAAGTCATTCCCGGCTTTTTAAACCTGAGCTATGCACAAAATACTGGCGTTGCTTTCTCGATGTTTGATGATTATGGAGAAGCCGGCAGATGGGCTCTATCATCCGTAGGAATACTCGTAGGAGTGTTGGTCTTATATTATTTTTGGCGAGTTCCACGTTCTAATGATCGCCTTCTCGGAGCATTAGCATTGCTCCTTGGAGGAATCGCAGGAAATGTAGTCGATAGAA
Source organism: uncultured Blastocatellaceae bacterium (assembly GCA_964486055.1). GTDB lineage: Bacteria > Acidobacteriota > Blastocatellia > Pyrinomonadales > Pyrinomonadaceae > J014. The sequence continues at coordinate 183,452 of CAZALE010000001.1, read as the reverse complement.
TTCGCTTCGGCTTTGTCATAGATTTTATCGATTTCTACGTAGGATCGTGGCATTATCCTACTTTTAACGTGGCAGATGTAGCTATAGTAACCGGGGCAGCATTAATGATTTGGGATATCTATGCCTCGAAAAAAGAAGAGGCCGAAAAAAGAAAGACAATTCAGTGAGATAAAAGCATGTATCCTGAGCTAATCAAGATCGGTAATTTCCCTATACATACTTATGGCGTTTTATTAGCTATCGCAATTCTGATAGCCCTGATGACAGCCTCACGCCTGGCTAAATATGATGGTCTGCCTAGTCAGAAAATTTACGACATTGGGCTATGGACTGTCATTGGGGGCTTGTTAGGATCAAAAATACTACTACTCGTCGTAGATGAAAGTTTCAGAAACAATCCTTCGAATATCTTCTCTCTTGACTTTTTGAGATCTGGTGGTGTTTACTACGGCGGATTTATAGGTGGTTTTTTGACCTTATTGTTATTGATAAAACTGTACAATTTGCCATTCTGGAAAGTCGCAGACGCATTTGCACCCGGTGTAGCGATTGGTCAGGCAATAGGTCGGCTAGGATGCTTTGCAGCTGGTTGTTGTTGGGGGAAACCTACGACATTGCCGTGGGGAGTCCATTTTAGCGATAAAGGACATGAATACACAGGTGTCCCGATTTCTGACTCCAATGGAAACGCACTATTCTTGCATCCAACACAAATTTATGAATCAATCGCAATGTTAATTGTCTTTCTATTTCTGATTTTTTTACACAGACACAAAAAATTCGATGGACAAGTGCTTGCATTCTATGGTTTGATTTACCCACTAGTTCGCTTCACAATCGAGTTTTTCCGAGATGATCCTAGAGGAGACTTATTCGGGCTTACCTCTTTGACTGGTCTTTCCACGTCTCAGTTAATTAGCCTCTTAGTCGCATTATCAGCCATCGGTTTTCTTCTTCTACGAATGAGAAGTAAAAATGAGCAAGCTACAGGAGGAAAATTGCCTAGTTCTTGAGGCCGCCTCTGAAGATGAAGGTAAAAGATTAGATATATTTTTAACGGAGAAAATCTCAGGCTGGTCTCGTTCACGCCTTAAACGCTTAATACAAGAGGGTGACGTATCAATCAATGATCAGCAAACCAAACCTTCGTACAAACTGCGTGCTGGCGATAGAATCGAAATCGAGTTAAATGAAATTCCAGTAGCTCAGTTTAAGCCAGAAAACATACCAATAGAGATAATCTTCGAGGATGAATTTCTGGCTGTTGTTAATAAACCGTCAGGAATGGTAGTGCATCCTGGTGCAGGCGTTGTGAGTGGCACGTTAGCCAATGCGATAGCATGGCACTTCAATTTAGCTTCGAAAAAGTCCAAATCTCCAGAGGAACTATGCAGGGTAGGTATAGTACATAGGCTTGATAAAGAAACATCTGGCCTGCTCGTGGTTGCGAAGTCAGATGAGATCCAAGAGAGTTTGTCAGAGCAATTCCGTGAACGCCTCGTGCAAAAAAAATATCTAGCCCTTGTTCATGGAAATCCCGAGAGTGATTCCGGGAAAATAGAGGCTCCGATAGCACGTGATCGCAAAAGCCGCATAAAGATGAAAGTCGCAGAAAAAGGTAGATATGCTCTTTCTATCTGGAGAGTAATGAAAAGATACGAGCATTTCTCACTGCTCGAAGTCGAAATAAAAACTGGTAGAACCCACCAGATTCGAGTGCATCTAGCATATATCGGTCATCCAATCGTTGGCGATAAATTGTATAACTCTGGCCGCGATAAAACGCTTCGAGATGTAAATCTCAGAAATCTCATCTTGGATCTAAATCGTTTTTTTCTTCATTCATCATTCCTGGCATTCCAACATCCGATTACAAAACAGTACTTAGAATTCAATTCACCTCTTCCACTTGATCTGGAAAATTTCCTGTCCAAATTATCGCGATAATCATCACGTGCTACAGTAAGCCACCCAGTCGCTAGCATAATAGCAGAAATAATTTTGAACACCGCATCTACATTAGCTCGAGCAGACAATAGAATCTATCACCTTTGATTGCAACCCCTACTAAATTCAACCTTTGTTAATCTACAGAAAAACTTAACTTAATGCTGGCTTTTTTAAGATTACGATCAGATTCCTGTCATGCGTCAGTATACAGCCATATTTCCTGAATAATTACAACGCTTACAGTATTCACCTCAATTCCCTATTTTCTCCTATCCCACTAACGTAGAGAAAAATTTTCGTCTGAAGTGGGGACTTAATACAATATATTGTTGACAAATTATGTAAAGCTACAATATAATCCACAGTAGCAATTTTGCCTGTCGGGTAAGAATCGTTACCGAAAAATGATTGACTAGGAGTGTAGGCAATTTGCTGACGAGGATATTTTTATCTTTGAAAAGGAGATTCTTATGAGGGCAAGTGATGAGAGGGCGACTTTGGCAACAAATGCGGTCACGACAAAGATGAGAGTAAAAAAACGTGATGGTAGTCTCGAGCAGGTCGATGTAAACAAGATTGTAAAGGCAGTGATGCGATGCGCTGATGGATTAACCGAGGTTGATCCAATGAGGGTTGCAATTAGCGCCATAAGTGGTTTATACGATGGTGCTACGACTAGAGAGCTCGATGAGCTAAGTATAAGAACCGCCGCTAGCCTTATATTTGAGGAACCTGAATATTCTCTGCTAGCGTCTAGATTATTATCTGCTTACATAGCCGAGGAGGTCAGTTTACAAGGTATCAACTCATTCTCGAAGTCGATCGAGGCTGGTTTTGAACTGGGCTTGATTGGCTCTAGAACCTATGATTTTGTGACTTCGAACAGTAAGCTGTTGGATGCTGCTATTAACCATGATCTAGATCGTAACTTTGAATTTTTCGGTTTACGTACAATTTACGACAGATATCTACTGAGACATCCCAAGACTCGTGAAGTTATCGAGCAGCCTCAGCACTTTTGGATGAGAATTGCCTCTGCTTTAGCAGAATCAGCAGAAGAAGCAATTGAATTTTATAACCTGTTTGCAAATCTCAAATATGTTCCTAGCACTCCAACTCTTTTCAATGCGGGCACTCGCTTTGAGCAATTGTCTTCGTGCTTTTTACTCGCCTCGCCAGAAGATAGCCTAGAAGGAATTTATGACATGTACAAGCGCGTTGCTCTGCTATCTAAGTATTCTGGGGGGATAGGATTATCTTTTACTCGAGTGCGCTCACAAGGCTCATTGATTCGTGGGACTAACGGACTTTCCAAAGGTATCATCCCTTGGCTGAAAACCCTCGATTCATCAGTTGCTGCTGTTGATCAGGGTGGCCGCAGACGAGGAGCTTGCTGTGTTTACTTAGAGACATGGCATGCTGATATAGAAGATTTTCTTGAACTCAGGGACAACACCGGGGACATAGGACGCCGCACTTACAACTTAAATATCGCCAATTGGATACCAGACCTTTTCATGCAGAGGGTTAGAGATGATCAAGATTGGTCTTTATTTGACCCGAAAGACGTACCACACCTTGCCGAACTCTACGGAGATGATTTCAATCGCGCCTACGAAGAGGCAGAAAAAGCAGGATTAGCCAAACGACGTATCCGTGCTAGAGATTTGTACGCTCGAATGATGAAGACTTTGGCAGAAACCGGGAATGGATGGATGAACTTCAAGGACCATTCAAACAAAAAATCTAATCAGACCGCATTGAAAAATAACATAATTCATTCCTCAAACCTCTGCACTGAAATCCTCGAGGTAACTAATGAGAACGAAGTAGCAGTTTGCAATCTGGGCTCGGTCAATCTATCTAAGCACGTAAGCAACGAGGGCTTTGACTTCGATGAACTCAGAAGAACTGTCAGACTCGCGGTCAGAATTCTCGATAGAGTCATTGACTTAAACTTTTATGCCGTGCCTGAAGCTCGCAACTCGAACATGAAATGGCGCAACATCGGATTAGGAATGATGGGCTTACAAGATGTATTCTTCAAACTCAGATTGCCGTTTGATTCTGCCGAAGCCCGTCAATTATCTACTCGAATAGCAGAGGAAATTTACTTTACAGCATTAGACGCTTCATCCGACTTAGCTCAAGAGCGTGGCGCACATCCGGCATATCCGGAGACCCGTTTCGCCATAGAGGGTAAGCTGCAATTTGATCTATGGGGTGTCGAACCCGAGAACAGGGAACGTTGGGAAGCCCTGAAACAAAAAATCAAACGCACAGGACTTCGTAATTCTCAGCTTATAGCCATCGCACCAACCGCAACAATTGCAACGATCGCTGGCTGCTATGAATCAATTGAACCTCAAACCGCCGTGGTGCATCGTCGTGAAACATTATCTGGAGATTTTCTTCAAGTAAATCGTTACTTGGTTGAGGACTTGAAAAGAATCGGACTTTGGAATGAATCAATTCGCCAGAAAATTAAATTGGCTGATGGTACGATTCAACCAATTGAAGAAATCCCAGAAGATCTGCGACGCCTATACAAAACAGCATGGGAGCTGCCAATGAAGGCTCTGATAGACATGGCCGTCGAGAGAGCAGCTTTCATCGACCAAAGTCAGTCACTAAATCTATTTCAACACACTCCAAACATTGGCAAATTATCTTCGATGTACATGTACGCATGGCAGAAGGGATTGAAAACCACTTATTACTTACGATCTCGTCCTGCCACACGTATAGGACAAATTAGCGCAGCTGAAAACCTAACACAGCAAGTCGCCTGTTCAATTGAAAACCCCGAAGCATGTGAGGCTTGTCAATAAATTCAAAATGGAGGTTTCTTTATGATCAACTCAATAGAATATGAACAATTAAATATTAACGGTACACATGAAATATCCAACATGGCTGCAGATAAAGCAAGGCTTTTAGATCCTGGCTTTAATCTCACTTTACGTCCAATGCGTTATCCGCAATTTTATGAAATGTATCGTGCGGCGATAAGAAATACTTGGACCGTAGAGGAAGTTGACTTCAACGAAGATGTCTTCCAGTTACGCACGAAAATGAGTAGCGCTGAGAGACATCTGATTAACCGGCTCGTGGCCTTTTTCGCAACCGGCGACTCAATCGTCGCAAACAACTTGGTCTTAAACCTTTATAAACACATAAATGCTCCCGAAGCAAGGATGTACCTTTCTCGACAGTTATTCGAGGAAGCGCTACACGTGCAATTTTATTTAACTTTACTAGATAGCTACATACCAGACCTACGTGAACGAGAACAAGCATTCAAAGCAATAGAAAATATACCTTCCATCAACAAAAAAGCTCAGTTTTGCTTTAAATGGATTGATTCGATACATGACTTAAATCGTTTGGAAACAGCGGATGACCGCCGGCAATTTCTCAAAAATCTCATAGCATTCGCCGCTTGTACCGAAGGGCTGTTTTTCTTTGCAGCTTTCGCATATGTTTTTTTCTTACGATCCAAAGGCTTGCTACCTGGACTTGCTACCGGCACTAATTGGGTGTTTAGAGATGAAACATGTCACATGAACTTTGCTTTCGAAGTGATTCGCATCGCTACGGAAGAAGAACCGGAATTAATGGATGCAGAATTAAAATCGGAGATTGTAACGATGCTTGAAGAAGCAGTTGATGCCGAAACTCAATTTGCAGTTGATCTATTAAGTGGTGGAATTGCTGGATTAACTATAAGAGACATGAGGCAATATCTCGAATTCATAGCAGATCAACGTCTGAAGATGTTAGCCTTACCAATCAGATTCAATGCCAAAAATCCATTCCCATTCATGGAGCTGCAAGATGTTCAAGAATTAACGAATTTCTTCGAGCGTAGGGTTTCCGCTTATCAAGTAGCCGTTGAAGGAGAGATTACCTTCTGCGAGGAGTTTTAACGCTCATCCTCGGAGATTTAGCTGCTTAATCTCTCAACCTCATCTATCCTAATCTCATAGAAGAGAGGCTTTATTCGGCAAGTGTTCTCTTCTATGAGAAAATACATAACGATTCACCGGATGCTAATTTTTCCGACTTTGATTCATCTTCTTTAGACTAGTTCTACTCTTATCTGAAGCTGACAATCACTGAGAACTCGATGCTCTGCCTTAAAATGCTCTTCAAAATCTAATAGAAACGGGCGTGATTTATCTGTAAAGCCTCTGTCCAGAAATTCAAGCAGAATGACTTTTCAAATTTTAGAAACTGCGATGATAGACTTTTTCTGATTTTTTAATCTATCTTTCAATATAAGCTCAACGGATTTTCACGGGCAAATTGGCTTATATGACTTGCGAAAACCATATATCAGCAGTATATTCAAATTTAAAATCTGACCTAATTCGAAAGATGGCGATTACCCTCGGCGAAAAATTAAAACAAGCTCGTGAAACCCGCGGTATGAGCATAGGAGATGTTGCTGAACAAACCAGAATCTCCGCTCATTATTTAGAGGCAATAGAAAACAATGATTTCAGCAGCTTACCTGGCGGGGTTTTCAATAAAGGTTTTATCAAGCTATATGCTCGGTGTGTCGGCTTAGACGAACAAGAAGTCGTCCAAGATTATCTACGCATTGTAAATCAAAAAGACGATGAAGAGTTAAAACTTTATAAGCCAGAGGTCTTGGCTGACGGGAATCCCAATTCTTCAAAGCTAATTACTATCGCAATCTTACTTATTTTAATCATAGTTGCCGTTTGGGGAGGGACTTATTTGATTACTTACCTAAAATCCTCGAATGCTTCCACTCCCCAACCACCCTCTTCATCTACCGAAAAAGAACTAACTGAGAATTCTACTAAGGCAATTAATCCTGTAAGTGACCTCGCTCAAAATATACCTATGAATCTTGAAGTAAGGGTTTCAACCGAGAAAGTTTCTGTAGAGGCCATCATAGATGGTAAGCGAATCATCAAGGATATCACCTTGAATTCGCCTCAAACTTATTCTGCCCAAGAGACAATTCGTTTAAAATACTACAAAGGTTTTGCAAATAACGTACAGCTGACTTTGAATGGAAAACAAATAACACCGCCTGCTCCTATGCAAAATCGTAATGTCATAGAGTTTGAAATCAATCGATCTAACGTGCGGGATATCCTACAGAGTGGTCAAATAAAACTTGAAGCTAAATAACCTAGATGAAAACCTTGAGGTAACAAAAATGTCGAGAATTGATGAGATAAAAGAAGGTTTAACTTTTGATGATGTTCTGTTAGTGCCTGATTATTCTGAGGTTTTACCCAGTGAAGTTGATGTACGGACAAAATTCTCACGTAACATTGAAATAAATATTCCTCTTTGTTCAGCCGCGATGGACACAGTCACTGAAGCTGCGCTGGCGATAGCTCTAGCTCAACAAGGCGGTATCGGAGTTATTCACAAAAATTTGTCAATTGAAGAGCAAGCAGAAGAGGTGGATAAGGTTAAGCGCTCCGAGTCGGGAATGATAGTTGACCCAGTGACTATTCATGAGAATGCAACAGTATCAGAAGCGCTCAATCTCATGGAGAGATATAAAATAAGCGGTATTCCAGTCATAAACGAGAATGGTTTCCTCGTTGGCATTATCACTAATAGAGATCTTAGATTTGAAACACGAACAAATATCCCTGTCTCCGAGGTGATGACTAAACAACCTTTAGTCACAGTCCCGATCGGCACCACTCTAGAAGAGGCCAAAATAAAACTTCAAGAGCACCGAATAGAAAAGCTTTTGGTAGTGAATGAAGACGGACAATTGAAAGGACTAATCACCGTTAAGGATATCCAAAAAGCCATTAAATATCCGAACGCTGCAAAGGATTCCCTTGGCAGACTCAGGGTAGCTGCTGCTATTGGCGCCACGGGAGATTACCTCGAAAGAGCTGAAGCTCTAGTCAAAGCTAGCGTTGATGCTTTAGTGATCGATACTGCACATGGCCATTCTAGTCGCGTCCTAGAGGCAATCAAAAGAGTGAAGGCAAAATTTCCAGAAGTAGACGTAGTAGCAGGAAACGTAGCAACGTACGAAGGAACAAAAGCGTTGATATCAGCAGGTGCGGACGCTGTAAAAGTTGGTATTGGTGGCGGTTCAATTTGCACGACTCGCATTGTGACGGCTGCCGGCGTACCACAAATAACTGCAATAATGAATGCAGTCGAAGCAGCTAAAGGAACAGGAATTCCGATAATCTCCGACGGAGGTATAAAGTTTTCTGGCGATGTAACGAAAGCGATAGCGGCAGGTGCGGATTCAGTAATGATCGGTTCGTTATTTGCCGGCACAGAGGAAGCTCCAGGAGAAGTGATTCTATATCAAGGCAGAAGTTTCAAATCTTATCGTGGCATGGGCTCGATAGCAGCAATGAAAAGTGGCTCATCCGATAGATACGCTCAAGAAGGTACCATCTCAGATTCAAAGTACGTCCCCGAGGGAATTGAAGGTAGGGTCCCATATAGAGGCAAGCTCGCAGACATGGTTTTGCAGCTCGTAGGTGGATTAAAAGCTGGCATGGGCTATACGGGGTGTCGTAATATTCGTGAATTGCAAACAAAGACTCGATTTATACGTATAACTTCGGCAGGACTAAGAGAATCTCATGTCCACGATGTAATAATAACCAAAGAAGCACCAAATTATCGACTCGAAACCTCAGGCTAATCAAAGTCTGCGTTTTGTAATAACGATACTAGCCACAATCTGATGGCATCTTTTTAAATTAAGTATCAGCAAAAAGGTTACTAAGCAGATTTCAGCTCAAGAAGACTTAGATATGCCTCATCTCATGATAAAAGTTTATTTTGTGAACTTACTGACTTCTAACCTGCACTATCAATGTTTTCTGTCCCACAACCACGTAATCGATCGTGTCAGATTCTTGTTGCTCGATTATGTCTACCGTAATAGGTGTAAAATTGCCGACAGCATTGCTGTTATTTAGAGTGGCAATAACGGATGGCGGGAGATTAGGTAATTGTTTTGATCCTATTATAGCTCCTGTCGTCTGCTGAACTACAAAAACATAAATCCTGTCATTTCTCCTGATCTTATTCAACTTATCAATCAATTCCCCGAGATTTTCGGGAGTGAATAAAGTATCGGGTAATATCTTTTGGATAGAATCTGCGTCACCCACCAGAATTTGTAGGCTCCCATCAGTAATCATTTCAGGAATTTTTACCTTAAAATTACGCACTATGGTTTTATCGTCATTTGTCTTGAGATATGCTTGCAAATTTAAATACTCGCCCTTGCGTAATTCGGTTTTATCAGCTACTACCTGTTCTAGATTGGCTGATCTCTCAATGTCATTGAAACCTATCTGCACGTCTACTCTGGTTATCTCAGCTGACTCAAAGCCGCTTCGCAAAATTATGTTCGTAGGTACTGCGATAGCTGCACCGCTCAGCTGAGCCGCCAAACTACCAGTAAACTTACGGACGATCTTTATCGGCGCATTATTCTTGACTTCAATGTTGGCTGCTAGATCGATGGTTGCCGCTCCCACGCTTCTCTCATTAGAGATTATCGCATTATATACGGCGATATTCAGTAAGAGAGGTGTCAATAATTCATCCTCAACTACCTCGAAATAAAGCTTTTCTGTCTTACCCCTGCTAGTTCGTAAGATCAGATTCACTGGTATCATTTTCGGATTCTGGCCTAATTTACCCAAAACTCCTGTATTTCTATCCTCTGTCATCGAGCCGACCGTTGCATCAGAAACTGCAAGCTTGAATGAATTGTAAATGCTTGGCACTATGGCAACAACCTTAGCCTCTGACATTGGAAAATTGGTGTTACCTAAATTCAAAAATGGGTGACCAAAAGCATAAACCTGTTCACCATCACGAAAGGTGACAGTCCCAAACGCAGTTATTGAATAATCACCTCTGATTAGAGACATGCCCACAGAAGCACCTGGTTGCAATGTTCTGTCGTCATAGGGCTTCAATGAGAAATCTCTACTTGACCCTCCAATGGAATTGATAGGTAAAAAACCAAATTCAGACAGAGTAGAGGAAAATAAATCTATCGTTTTAGAGTTAAATCCACCGAAGGCAAGTGGTGTAGCGATCGGCTGAAAAGATTGTAGCCTCTGATTTGCCATCTGTTCCTTTTTTGGAAGTTCTAATTTCAATGAAGAGAGTTCAGACAGATAAATCGATTTACGCCCAAGCCCCTTTCTATCCATTTGTTTATCAAGCTTATCTGATCTCTTATCGAACATGCCTATCATCTGTTCTACAGGCGTTATACCGCAAATTGGTTCCTTTGAAAAAGGAAAACTGTAGGCTATTGCACCTATGAGCTTGCCATCGATGAAAACAGGCGAACCGCTCATTCCTGCAAATACAGCTGTCTTCTCGACTTGTGAACCGCTAATTTTCCCGATTATTAGATCTTGTTTCGGCCCTATGGCACCAGGAAGGATTCCGAGAATCTCAACATTGAATTCTTCAGGTTCTGAGCCCCGAAAAACGGTCTTTGCAACTCCTTTCATCCCTTCCCTGATCTCTGAAAGTGGTAAAATCGGCACTCTAAAGGTACCATTAGTCGTCTGACCTGAAACTACCGTTATACAAAAGAATACAGCGACAAAAAACTTTTTAAGCATTTTTCCTTCCTCTTTTCTCTTTCCGCTGAATATGTTAACATTTTCAACGGCTCGCAATAAAGAATCTAAAGGCATACGAGAATATGGCTATTTCAAGACGATTCATTCGAAATTTGCTCAAACTTGTGCTTCCTATTGTTACTCTAATCATTCTCTTCCTCGTTGGGCTGTCTACTTGGCTCATGTACGTTGCGTCTGACGCTCCAAAAGCAGCTTATCTAATAACCCCAGCCAAATACGGCCAATTAAGCGCAAGAGGTGCAAGAATTACTGACGAGACTTGGACCAACAATGATGGCACTCAAGCTCGAGGCTGGCTACTGCGAGGAGGAAAAGGTAAGCCTGCCATACTACTTCTACATCAATACGGAGCGGATCGTTCTCACGTTTTAGACCGCGGAGTTAAACTAAATGAATTAACGGATTTTACAGTATTGATGCCAGATCTGCGAGGACACGGACAAAATCCTCCAGTACCGTATACAACCTTTGGCGGCGAAGAAACGGAGGATGTTCTTGCAGCTATAAGCTTCCTGAAGAACCTTAAGGATGAATCGAATAAGGAAAGTTTAATCAGTAATGAAATAGCAATCTACGGAGTTGAGCTTGGCGCTTTAGCTGGCTTTAGAGCAGCTGTAAAGGAAAATTCCATAAGAGCGTTAGTGTTAGATTCAGTCCCCTTACGTTCGGATGAGATATTGTACTTAGCCATACGACGAAGATTCCCATTTGCTAGTGAATACACATCATCTCTTGCATCCATGGGAGCTTACATCTATTTCTTCAATAAAACTTACGTCAGAGATTCGTTGTGCGATCTTGCCCCATCATTAAAGGATAGGAAAATAATGCTCTTGGCGGGAGTTGACGAACCAGTACTGCAAGATTCTACGCAGAAATTAGTAGGTTGTTTTGGACCTGGTGCTGATATTCAATCCTACACGGGTTTGTCACCATCAGGCTATAACCTTTCAACTGCTTCGCTCGAACAAATCAGAGCTTATGATCAAAGAGTAATGGACTTTTTTAAGAAAACCTTTAGCTCACAAATAACACCGATGATAACTAATCAAACATCACAAATCACAAATCAAATGAATATTAATCTTTCATCAACTAAAACGTCATCAGCAAAATAGCTAGGCTACATTTTTAGTAAAATTAGAATTGTACACTTTGAAAACCGCATTAAACGTGAGTTATGAGATATGTTTCTGAGAGAAAAGCTCTTGAACAACTTGCTGTATTAAAAAGCAAATTTCGTAAGATCATAAAAGATAAATATGAGTTTCGCGCTAAAGACTGTACAAATTGTTCAGCGGAGTGCTGCCTCGATGCTAACTTTGTTAATGTTCACATTACAAAATTAGAGGCAGTTCTAGTAATTAAATACCTTGAGAAAAAGCTAGATAAAGAAAAGCTGGAACAACTGAAAAAACATGTAGAGCAGACCGTGATAAGATACCAATTAGATTCAGATGCTGAGACAAGTGGCAAAACCTTCGCCTGCCCATTCTTTGAGAAAACCGTTGGCTGTTTGATTCATGAAATAAAACCTTTGGCATGCATCCAACATGCATGCTACGAGAAGCGCGAACATCTGCCACCTGAAGATTTGCAAATTGAATTTGAGCGGGGCATAGAGCACTTGAACGAAAAAACTTACGGTAAACCTGCTACCTGGCTGCCATTACCTACCTGGATAAAAATTATCATGCAAAAGAACAACGTTTGATGTTCTAAGGATTCTCTCCTTCGGATAAGAGTCCCCTCTTCGGCCATATACTCGAAAGGCTGACAATCTACCACAGACATATTTAAATGCTTCTTCGCTCATCGTTTCTAGCTGCTCATTTGAATGATTACAGTTTTATTCAGCATCATTTACAAATGAAATTTTCAGACTTTCTTTTCCGAAAAAATGTCTAAAGTTTTGTGAGAAAATTGAAATTGATTATTTGATTGTGATGACGGCTAATCTGACTGATGAGCAGCTTGTCCGAAAGACTTTAGACGGTGAGACTGAGGCTTTCGGCGAGATAGTAAGAAGATGGGAGCGAAAAATATTTGCTCTATGCTATGGCATGCTTGGTTGTAAGGAAGAAGCCTTAGATGCAACGCAAGAGACCTTTATGCTGGCTTATAAAAACTTAAAAGGATTTCGCGGCGACTCCAAAATTTCCTCGTGGCTACACAGAATAGCCGTTAATCAATGTCTAACCAGGATGAGAAACGATAAAAAAGCTTCTGAGAGTTACTTAGAGGATGAAATCGAAAATAATCCCTCTGCTATCCCCATCTCTTCAGAAAACGCCTCACCTCTTAAAGCTGTCGAGAGACAAGAAAGAATCGAATTTGTAAGGAAAGCCATGAGTTCTTTGCCTTTTGAATTAAAGCAAGTCTTGATCATGAAAGAGTTCGAAGAAATGACGTTTCAAGAAATAGCTGAAATTCTAAACATCCCTGTCAGCACTGTAAAAAGCCGTCTATACTTGGCTTTAAGTCTTTTAAGGAGGAAGTTGGAGCAAAAATTTATAGTCGTGTAAGGAGCATGAAAAATGAGAGAAAAATGTAAATTATCGGAAGAAATAATTTCTTATCTTTACAATGAAAGTAACTTTGCCCCAGATTTTAAAGAGCATATTAAGTCTTGTGATGACTGCGATGAGGAGCTTAGAGCTTTTGAGATACTACGGCAAGATCTTTCAGCCTTACGTGAGCGAGCATATAATGAGTTTCAACCAACGAATCTCGAAATAAATAAAACTGAGTCTGTATTGACCAAACTCTTAGGCTCCTATAGTTGGCTATTCGCTTGGCGACCGCTGGCTGTAGCTTCATTGACTATCTGTATTTGCTTTGCCCTCATACTCTTCACCACCGACAGAATGAGTAGACAAAACACTGCAGTCTCTGAATTGGGCAAGCATCAAAAACTATTGATCGATGAAAAGTCTTTAAATGAAAATGCAGCTAGGGTAGAGGAACCAGAAGTCTCCGTCAAGAAATCAGAAGTAATTTTAGAGGATGGACAAAAAAACAAAACTTCAGTTGAAACTAAGCCGTCGATGAGGATTCAAAAAACCACTGTTAAAAAGTCAGCTCGTCCGCAGCAACCTAAAAAACAGTTTGACTTCATGAATGAATCAGATATTGACGAAGGGTTAAGACTAGCAGACCTATTCGAAGAAATAGGTGAAATTTAAATTTTATAAAATGGAGCGATCGCATATGAAACTGAATAATATTCTTTCGATTTTTTTAATGATTCTTGTTACAAACCTGATTCTAGCTCAGGAAAAATCACCATTAGATCAAAAGAAAGATCAACCAAATCCGGTTCAGTCAATCTTTCGTTTAAATGCTTTAAAAGAATTGGAATTAACCCCAGACCAAATTGAGAAAATTCGTAATATAAACCGAATCAATCGCCCATTGATGAGAGCCGCTCAACAAAGGCTTCAACGTGCTAATAGAGCTTTGGATGAAGCCATTTATTCTGATTCTTTCGATGAAAATCTAGTAGAACAAAGGGTTAAAGAGGTACAAGCAGCGCAAGCTGAGTTTCTCAGGTTGCGCATTAAAACAGAAGTAGAATTGAGAAAGATTTTAACTCTTGAACAATTACAAAAATTCCGTCAATTGAGACAGGATAGATTAAGAAATAGAGTCATAGCACGACCAGATCGCCCGTCAGGAAACCCATGACTTTCTTTCGTAGCAGTCTCAAAAAATTGCAGTGATTAGCTGACTGCAGCCAAAATTCGATAAAAACTCATCTTCTTTCAGTTTACGAACATAAATTTTAACCATACTTGACCACCAAAATAACTTCGTGATAAGCTTTACTCTTTTGAATATAAAGACAAATCTAATGCACGAATAAAAATTATGACAATCTTAGCCTTCGCTGGTGTACAGTTAGTTCCGGACGCAAGCCTATTAATTCACATTTCTCTCATACTTTTGATGATCTTCATCTTGAATCGTACTTTCTTCCGCCCAATAAACAGGGTGTTAGAAGCTCGTGAAAATCAAAAGAGGACTCACCTAACCGAAGCCGAAAGAATCCTTCTTACCGCTAAGGAGAAAAGAGAGAAGCTGGAAAATGAATTACTTCAAGCCAGATCAGAAGGCTACAAAATCATAGAGAATGTTAGAAAGCAGGCTTTAACAGAGGCACAAGAAAAAATCCAACAAACTCGCGATGATGTCAGCAAAAGACTTGCAGAGGAAAAAGCCGAGATCAATAAACAAATAGAAACGGCTCGTAAGGAAATCGCAAATCAAGCGAAAGAATTAGCAGAAAAACTAAGCAACGCAGTTCTAAATTAGATATGCAGTATTTAATTTTCATTATCTTCGCAAGCAGTAAAACTTCTGGTGGATTTCTTAAATGGTGGTATGAGAACGTCGATCCCATCATAAACTACCCAGGATTTGAACTCTGGAGGTTTTTTAATCTAGCGATCTTCATTGCGCTTCTCGTATACTTTCTGCGTAAACCCCTCAGTGAATCCTTTAAAGCAAAACGTGAGCAAATTCGCCATGAGCTCATAGCTGCCCGCGAGGAAAAGGAAAAAGCCTTCGCTTACCTTAACGAGATTGAGCAAAGCCTTTTAAATATTGAAATCGAGAAACAAAAAATTATAGAAGAAGCAAAACTAGAGGCAGAGGCCGAAAGAAACAGAATTTTAATGCAAACTGAATTCGAAATCGAGAAAATTCATAAACAAGCGGCAAATGAAATCGCTACTTTAATAAAACAGAGAAAACAAGAGCTTCGCAAATTTTCAGCTGAAGAGACAATACGCCTTGCAGAGGAAATAATCAAACAAAAATTAACTCCAGAATTACACGCTAAACTTATAAAGAATAACATCGAGGCGATTGGAGGTTTGAATTAATGGCAGTTGGAACTATCGCACGGCGCTATGCAATCGCACTAGCTGATGTCGCACAGAGCAGAAACGAAGTTGAAACGATACAGGCAGAACTGCATCAATGGCAAGCTCTAATCCATGAAAATCGAGAACTCTCAATTGCCTTAACTAATCCAGTTTTTAAACATGCAATCAAAGAAAAAATTTTAGAAACCCTAATTCAAAAGTTTTCTCCATCGCAAACAACTGCCAATTTTCTGAGAGTTCTATTAAGAAATAATCGGATAGCACATCTAAAAGAAATAGCTAAGAGCTTCTCAGAAGTAATAGAAGAGCGAAATAACGTAACTTTAGCCAAGATTGTATCAGCGAGGTCTTTGTCTGAGGATGAAAAGGAAGCCTTGCGAAAAAGTCTTGAGAAAAAAACCGGTAAAAAGATCAGATTTGAATTATCAACTGATCCATCGCTTCTCGGCGGTATTGTAGCAACCGTCGGATCAATAGTTTTTGATGGATCTGTCAGAAATCGTCTGACAATTTTAAAAGAAAGATTTATCGACAACGCATAAGAAAGAAGGTAACTATGGAAGCAATAAAGGCGAATGAGATTAGCGAGCTTATACGCGCACAAATAGAGGACTTCGACACAAAAATAACTGTCGATGAAGTTGGAACTGTCATAAAGGTTGGGGACGGAATTGCAGAAATATACGGACTTGAGAAAGTAATGGCAGGTGAATTGATTGAGTTTCCCCATGGTGTAAGAGGACTTGCGCTCAACCTTGAAGAGGATAAAGTTGGATGCGTTTTGTTTGGTGATTTTCACAAGATTAAAGAAGGAGATCAGGTCAAACGCACCAAAAGAATCATGAGTGTACCTGTCGGAGAGGCATTGATTGGGCGCGTGGTAGACGCACTTGGAAACCCAATAGATGGTAAAGGCGAGATAGTTACCGATAAATACTATCCTGTTGAGAGAATCGCTCCTGGTGTTATAGACCGTCAGCCAGTCAAAGAGCCGCTCCAAACAGGTCTCAAAGCTATAGACGCAATGGTTCCGATCGGTCGTGGACAGCGTGAGTTAATCATAGGTGACCGCCAAACCGGGAAGACAGCAATTGCTATAGACACGATAATTAACCAAAAGGGCAAAGATGTAATTTGCATCTACGTGGCAGTAGGTCAGAAAGCCTCGACCGTTGCACAAGTGGTTAAAAAATTAGAGGACTACGGTGCGATGGAATACACGATCGTTGTATCTGCCACCGCTTCCGAGCCTGCAGCAATGCAGTTTCTCGCTCCTTACTCAGGATGTGCGATGGGGGAATACTTCCGGGATACTGGCAGACACGCCCTGACCATCTATGACGATCTCTCCAAGCAAGCTGCTGCTTATCGTGAGATATCCTTGCTATTACGCCGTCCACCAGGACGTGAAGCATACCCTGGCGATATCTTTTATCTTCATTCCAGACTACTCGAAAGAGCAGCGAAGCTTTCAGATGCTAAAGGCGGCGGTAGTCTAACCAGTCTTCCAATAATTGAAACACAAGCTGGAGACATTTCTGCTTACATACCTACGAACGTAATCTCCATCACAGATGGGCAGATATTTCTCGAGTCGGATTTATTCAATTCGGGCATTCGACCTGCTATCAACGTAGGAAATTCAGTCTCCAGGGTTGGAGGCTCTGCCCAGATAAAGGCCATGAAACAAGTTGCAGGAACTCTGCGCATAGAGCTAGCTCAATACAGAGAATTAGCTGCTTTTGCACAATTTGGATCTGATCTTGATAAAGCCTCACAGGCCCAGCTTGAAAGAGGTAAAAGATTAACAGAAATACTCAAGCAAGAGCAATATAAACCCATGGAGGTTGAAAAGCAGGTGCTCATCATATGGGCAGCTACGAATGGATATGTAGATGATGTGGCAGTTGAAGACGTACGTCATTTTGAAAAAGAATTTCTGTCTTTCGTAGAAAACTCTCATCCGGCAGTGCTTCATGAAATAAGAACTAAGAAAGCTTTAGACGATAAACTGAAAGACGCCATGAAGCAAGCTGTTGAGGATTTCAAGGCAACTCGCTGGATGAAAAATCAAGAATCTCAAACAACCAAAACAGAACAACAAACAGCCACAGCGGTAGGAGCATAAGATATGCCGAGCTTACTGGACATGCGCCGACGCATAAGGTCGGTAAAAAGCACTCAGCAAATTACAAAAGCTATGAAGATGGTTGCGGCGGCAAAGCTTCGCCGAGCTCAAGAGAGAGTTGTCGCCGCTCGTCCTTTTGCTCAAAAAATGGCAGAGGTGCTCGAAAACCTAAGTGCCCGCATTACTGAGGATTTTTCGCATCCACTGCTAGATGTTCGCGGAGACAAAAAGTATCTGATCGTATTAGTGACTGCCGATCGCGGGCTTTGTGGTGCCTTCAATGCAAATCTCATAAAGACGGCCCATAGTTTCATGCAAGAACATCAAGGCAAAACATTCCAAATGATCCCAATTGGTAGGAAAGGAAGAGATTTCTTTAGACGTCGAAAGATAGACTTCCCAGCAGAGTACATTAATCTGACAGCAAAAGGTCGAGCTGAATACGCTGATGCCGTCGTAATAGCAAAAGATTTAATTAAACTATTCATCGAGGATAAATCCATTGATAAGGTCTTTCTAATCTACAGTGAATTCAAATCCGTTTTATCCCAGAGAAACGTCATACAGCAATTGCTTCCGATAGAGCGTAAAAATCTAGAGCAGGATAAGCCTCAAGCTGAGTACATCTTTGAGCAGCCAGCTAATGAAATCTTTGGTAGATTGTTACCTAAGCAAGTTGAAACACAAATCTACCGGGCCATGTTAGAATCAGTAGCCTCCGAACAAGGCTCCAGAATGACTGCTATGGACTCTGCTTCAAAAAATGCTGGTGAGCTGATAGAGAAACTAACCCTTACAATGAACCGAATCCGCCAGGCCACGATCACAAAGGAGATTATCGAAGTGGTATCCGGTGCCTCGGCACTATAAAAACTTCGATGAGTAAAAACATTCTAAAATGGCGCAATCGCTTTTTTCGATATGCGCCATTGTTTTTTTGGATCATTTTGATATTCGTTCTGTCATCAAATTTAGGCTCAATGTCTAATACATCTAGATTTATTCTGCCCCTTCTAAAGTTTTTATTTCCTGAAGCGCCAGAAGAGGTTTTAAAGGTTTATCATGGTTATATTCGAAAGACTGCACATGTAACTGAATATGCGATTTTAGCCTGGTTAGCCGCCAGGGCATTTATTAGCTCTTCAGTATACCTTTTAAGTAAAGCTTACATCACTTTATCCTTTCTACTGGTCCTGGCAGTAGCCTCTCTGGATGAATTCCAGCAAAGTTTCCTAACCTCACGCACAGCGTCTCCGAGAGACGTCATGTTAGATGTGCTCGGGGGCACTCTATCACTCGTCATCTTTTATCTTGCCTACCAAAAACGATCATGATAAAAGTTATTTGCATATTTAGTTTTTTAATATATCATTAATGTAGTCAAACAAATTGAAGGAGAGTTTTTATGGGAATATTCGATAAATTCAAAGATGCGGCATTCAACCAGTTCATAGAGGTTATTGAATGGCTGGATGATTCCGGTAACACACTTGTTTATCGCTTTCCAGTTTATCAACAGGAAATTAAGAATGGGGCACAGCTCATAGTTCGTGAATCTCAAGCAGCAGTGTTTGTTTACGAAGGACAAGTGGCTGACGTTTTTGGTCCTGGCAAATACACGATTGACGGTGGGAATACTCCGATACTATCAAAACTTGGTGCATGGAAATATGGGTTTAACTCCCCATTTAAGTCAGAAGTGTATTTTGTAAATACAAAACAATTTACCGATATGAAATGGGGAACTGCAAATCCCATAATGCTCCGAGATCCAGACTTTGGCATAGTTCGTCTAAGAGCCTTTGGGCGATATTCAATGCGTGTGATCGATCCAGCTAACTTTATCAAGGAAATAGCGGGTACCAATGCAAAGTTTCAGGCTGAAGATATAGAATCTCAGTTAAAAACAGCCGTTGTTTCTGAGTTTGCTGATGCTATAGGCGAGATGAAAATACCGGCCCTCGATCTAGCGGCTCAATATAAGGAACTTGGCGATATTCTTCGTCAGAAGATAAATGAAGACTTCAAGACCTACGGAATCGAAGTGACTAAGTTCTACATCGAGAATATATCTTTACCAGAAGAGGTAGAAAAAGCCATAGATCGCAGAGCCTCCATGGGAGCTATTGGAGATCCTTCGAGATACATGCAATTTCAAGCAGCTGAGGCGTTACGTGATGCTGCCCAGAATGAGGGTGGCGGCGCTGGATTAGGAGCAGGATTGGGGGCTGGATTTGCCTTGGGAAATCAAATGGCAAATGTTTTTAGCCAAACTACAGCCCAAAACCAGCAACAACCTACTCAACCATCAACAGAAGTCCCAGTTACAATCACCTCCGAACCACCCGGTGCCGAAATTGAGATTGATGGAACCTACGAAGGTAGTACTCCTTCTCAACTTTCGCTCGCTCCAGCAGAATACATAATCAGGGTTTCAAAACCAGGTTATAAAGTATGGGAAAGACGAGTTATCATTAAGCCTGGTACATCCAAAACATTTAATGCAATCCTCGAAAAGGAAGCCTAAAAATCGAGATTGAACTACTCATCTAACGCTGGTAACTCGAGAAATATTACTGGAAAACAAAATAAGAAGCTAGTAGAGAGCTAGCTTCTTATTTTTTATCCAAATTAAAGCAGAATAGGTTTTCGTGTAGTGAAAACGTCCTGTTGAACCTTATGAATGCAGTCAGAAATAGGATGCTGGAAATTAAAAACTTACTAGAGCACTCTGGGTATCTCTAATAAATTACTCGTATGACTTAAACCGCCATAACCTCGATCTCAGGATCAATCTCTCTTTTTATGAGATTCTCAATCGCCATTAAAGTACCGGTCAGGCTCGATGGGCAACTACCACATGCCCCTTCATAGCGAATTTTTAAGACATTATTCTCAAAACCAACGATCTCGAGCCAACCTCCGTCTCCGGCAAGATATGGTCGTATTCTTTCATCAAGCAAAGCATCTATCTCTCTGATCTTTGGATCATCGAAATTAACTTTAAGTTCCTTCTCTCCACTACCGTTTGAGACAGAAACAGCCTTTGCCTCACGAATTGGTACTGCTAGCGCGGGTAAGATTTCCTCCCAATCCGCCTCATCAGTCTTTTCTACAGTCACCATACGATCCATGTAAAAAACTGAGACAACGTCACCTACATCAAAGATGGCTTTTGCCAAGGGATCTTTCTCTGCTTCTTCTCTGGATTTGAAAGAGTGAGTTGTGCCATGACTTACAGGCTCTCTCAATATAAACTTAACCGCGTTAGGATTAGGAGTTTCTTGTATGTCAGCTATCTTTGGCATAAATCTTTACTTTTTCATCAAGTTTTATTATAAGATTTTTGACTGAATTTTCCACTGACTGGTGGAGAAGTTTAACTCCACGGCAAATTGCTTTTTAGTCTTAGGACAGAACGTTGTTTTCCTAAGATTTCAAAAACGGCAAGCATTGATGGACCAACCTGTACACCTGTCAAAACGGTTCTAGCAGCATTCATTATTACACCGAATCCTATTCCCTTCTCTTCAGCAAATTTCCGAATGAGCTGTTCTATATTCTCTGCTTGAAAATCCTCTAGTTGCTCTAGTTTTTCTGCAAGTTCCGACAATAACTGCCTTAACTCTGGATGTTTCTTGAGATTTTTCTCAATGGCTTTCGAGTCAAAATCATAATCCTCGGAAAAATAGGCTCTACCTTGATTAGAAAAATCTTTGAGAGTAAAAAACCTTTCTCTGATCAGGTCGATAGTTTTTTCAAACCATTCCTTCTGCTCATTTTCATATTCTTCGCGCCATAGTTTAGCACGTTTCAACTCTTCTTTTACGTGTGGCAGTAATTCTGCGAGAGGCATCGTTCGTATATACTCAGCATTCATCCATATTGCCTTATCATCTGTCCAGCGCTTCGGATTATTAGGATCGAAATTGAAAATTGCATTGCTTCGATGAATTCCCTCCAATGAAAAATTTTCTATCAGTTCTTGCATCGATAATATTTCCTTGTCGTTTTTTGGAGACCAACCCAGTAATGCAAGGAAATTGCGAAAAGCTTCTGGTAGAAAGCCCGCATCACGATATGTAGTTAAAGACACGATCTCACCATGATAACGCTTAGAAAGCTTTTTGCCTCCCGGAGCTAGGATCAATGGGAGATGGGCAAAACGGGGCGGTTCTGCTCCTAAAGCTTCATAGATCAAGATTTGCTTATGAGTATTTGTTAGGTGATCTTGCCCTCGTATGATGTCTGTAATTCCCATCTCTATGTCATCGCAGACCACCGCCAAGTTATATAGTGGATGTCCATCAGAGCGCACTAATACTAAATCCTCTATTTCAGAAAAGTCTCTCTCTTGTAATCCATAAACCGCATCCTCAAACCTTGTCTTGCCTTCCTTAGGAATTTTCAAGCGAATTGCAAAGGGTTCACCCGCTGCAGCCCGGCGATCGCTTTCTTCCTGCGACAAATCTCTATACGGATTACTTCTCAGGTCTTTCTGCTCTCTTGCCCTCTCCACAATAGTCTCTTTGATATTCTTATCCTCTATCTGCTCCTTCGGTGTAAAATCTCTGTATGCTTTGCCAGCTTCTAGTAGCCTCAAAGCCGCAGCAACATGCTTATCTTTATTTCTAGATTGAAAGACTATTGGCTCATCTGGCACTAAACCGAGCCATTCCAACCCTTCTAAGATAGAACGAACTGATTCTTCAGTCGAGCGATTTAAATCTGTATCCTCTATCCGAAGTAAAAACTTTCCACCCTTAGATCTGGCATAAAGAAAATTAAAAAGCGCTGTCCTTGCCGAGCCTATATGCAAATATCCCGTTGGGCTGGGAGCAAATCTGACTCTTACACTCATAACCTGCTAACTTTATCTTCCTATGTTTTTGGAGACAACAAGCGGAGTCTCTTTCGGACTGGATAATCCATTGTTTATTTAAGGTAAACCTTTTGAAACAAAAAATATGGCGGAGACGACAGGATTCGAACCTGTGAGGGGCTTTTGACCCCTAACGGTTTAGCAAACCGCCGCTTTCAGCCACTCAGCCACGTCTCCGCTCTCACTTCTTTATTTTATTTTTCAAATCGACATTGTCAAATTTACATATTACTTAATGATATGTCAAGTAGGAAACTTTCTCTGATAAAAGACTCATCATAAGCATCAGATTGAAAACAATTGGTATGCTAGCTTGACACCGTGAGCTATCTGAATGAAAATAACCTAAGAGAAATCTCCGGTAAAAGCAAAAAAGTAGCATGAGGAAGATAAGATTAAAAAAATCCATGACCTTCAGTGCGGTATTATTAATTCTATTAACTGCATTCGGTCAATCAATCCAAGCAAAAACCTTAAACCAGAGCCGGAGATTAGCAATCATTAAAGGTTTTGTTCAAGATGAATTAGGTAATCCCATAGTCGGAGCCTCAATCTCGATCTTTAGTTCAAAAAACTCCAAACTTCTGAAGCAAACTCGCACAGACTCCGAAGGAGGGTTTCTCACCAAGATTCTACCCGGTGCTTACACAATTGTGGCCTTTGCTGAGGGCTTCAACTCTCAAAAAATCGAAACACAGATCAATAAACCGTCTGAGCTACTTTATGGATTCAAACTTGAAAGGATTGGAAGCGGCAGGACTATCATCGAAAAAAAGCCTGAAAGATCAACCCCGAAATACGTCATTCGCTCTGCTACCCTAACTCGTTCAATCTATCAAAATCGAGAGAGTGACAGATCAGATGCTGGAGTAACCGATAGCAAATACCCAGCCTCTATAGAGACATCAAGCATCCAGGAATTGTTGTCAGATATCCCAGACGAAACTCAAACAAACCTAACAGTCCTGGAATTTTATAATCAAGCTGAATCGAGATACTTCCAATTCGCAAGAGTCCAGTCAATAGGGGAGAGAACAAAACTCATATTAATAGGCCAAGATACTGATGGATTTACAAAGCGCTTTAGAGTAGCAATAAATCACACACTCAATTCGCAACACAGGCTTCAACTATCCTCCTCTTTCAAAAGATTCCAACCAGAAAAGATTGTAGATACCTCTACGGGATTAGATGAACGCACTGTACAGCTGATAGATGAATGGAAACCTCGTCCTGATTTGGTGATAATCTTAGGTCTTGATTACTCTGGCTTCAACTCAGTCAAAAACTCTTCAGTTCTCATGCCACATTTAGGAGTACAGCTTGATGTGTCTCCAGATTTGCAACTTCGATCCTCCTTTTCTGCAATAAATGCATCTGAACCAGTAATCAACTTGATAAAACCAAGAGACATCAATAGAATTTTCCGCGCCACAACCACTCATCCAGTAGCAGTTATCAACTCCAACAATCTATTCCTGAAAAAAAGCAATCGCTTTGAAACCACGCTGGAGAGAGCCTTTGAAAATAAGAAAGCCAATCTGGAATTAACCTTTTTGTTTGACTCTACAAATGGACAAAGCTTGACGATCAATCCCTTGGAAAATCGATTCTTCCAAAGAAATAAAGGCCTAAGAATCAGCTACTCTAGACGTCTTAACCCCTCTGTAAGTTTATCGGCAAGCTACGCTTTAGGTGAAGTATATAGCACTTCCTCCTCAACGGATGAAAAGGATTTCTATCAAGCTTTTATCGGACAATTGAATGCCCGTCTTAAAAATGGAGCCAGATTACAGGCTGTTTTAAAGCTTTCGCCCAAGGCCAAACTATTTGCAATCGATCCATTTCAAGGTAAATTTACTATCTACGATCCAAATCTAAGCATAGTTTTTACACAGGCTTTACCTACCTTTGGACTTCCCATGCGAGCAGAAGCAATCATAGACTTCAGAAATATCCTAGACCAACAACAAAATAATAACCAAGAAAAGTTAATCACAGCCTTCAATGGAAGATCCTTTCGTGGTGGCATCGCCGTTAAATTCTAAATATTTCCAAAATATTGGAAACTACCAAAAATTTGGATAAAACTCTTTCCATCAAAATGCTCGTGATCCATCAGAAATCGTTGTTTATGAAACACTTATCGGGATAGACATGATTTTAAGTTGATGGAACAGATTTTGCATGTAAAATCTAAATGTAGAGCTCATTGATCAGCTCTGAAATAATTAATGGGACTCCGACAAAGATGAAAAACAAGCTCTTCACAAATCAAGGACTCATATGGCTTCTCGGAGTCCTTTTATTTTCTGTCGGAGCGTTTTTAAATTTCTTTCAGAGAGCCACCCATGAATTACCTCCTACAGATGGAATCATATGGGTTCAAAAACCAGATGGAATATACGCAGAGAAAGTTTTACCCGGTTATGCAGGAGCCAGAGCTGGAGTTTTCGTTGGTGATAAATTAATAGCAATCAGTCTGGATGGACAAAATTTCGAAGAAGTAACTCAAGCCTCCGATGTGCAAGTTTACTTAGAAGCTGCTGGCATCGGAGGGAATCTATCTTACTTGCTCGAGAGAACTTCTTATTCATTCTCAGACAGAATTTACGCTGCTGATTTGAAAAATTTAACCTCCCTACCTCGCTGGAAGCCATCCTTATTCTTTCTTGTTCTCGTTGGAATCTCTTGGCTCGGAATTGGGACTTTCGTGTTTTTCAAGCAGGGACCGCATGCCCCGTTCATACTGCATTTCTCGACACTTTGCTTGGCAGCCTTTATCTTTCATGTATACTCTCCACTTGGCCTTGGGGAAGATTTAGATTTAGGTATCAGCATTATTGATGATCTAGCATTCGCCGTATTCCCAGCATTATTTCTACATTTCTGTCTCAGATATCCAATTCACATTGAGGTATTTAGATCCAAATCCTGGAAACTCATTTATCTCCCAGCTATTTTGATAACGCTAGTTAATATTGCCCTTTCTTTGTCCCTCGCTCTGCCTATCAATGATTCTGCTAAAGAGCTATTGATAGACTTCATAAACGAATACAATCTATTCGGACTTCTCAACCAGTCATTGATAATCCACTTCGTAATCGGGATTGTACTCGGCTCTATAGTTCTTCTGTGGAGATTTCTGAGAAATCGTCAACCTCTCGTTCGTCAGAGGCTAAAGTGGATAATTTGTGGGACGTTGTGTGCTGTTCTCCCTATTTTGATCGTGCAAATAACCAAGTCATTCTACGATGTCCCTGAAGATTCGATCACATCGGCAGTCATGATTCTGCCTCTATCCTTCATTCCATTGAGCTTTGGCCATTCAGTTATCCGATATCGTCTGATGGACGTGGACATTGTCTTTAGAAGGGCTTTTGTATATGTGCTTACAACGTTAGCAATAGCAATGATGATAGGAGCAGTAGCCTTAGGCTTAATTTTCCTCACATTGGGAGAGAATTTATCAAGCGCAGAGATTGTCCTACGTGTATTTGTTGCGGTCATTGCAATGGCCGTCATAGTCATGCTAAGCGAGCCTCTGAAAAACTTCCTTCAGGAAAGAACGGATCGTTTTTTCTATGGTGAACGTTATGATTTGAGACATGGCTTATTGGATTTCGGAAAAACCATCTCTGCAACTAGAAAGTTAAATTCTTTACTCGATGCTCTGATTGAAAGATTGCAACAAGTCTTAGAGGTGGAAAAAGTAGCCGTTTTTATTGAGGACGAAAGCAATGCTGCTGGATATCGTTTAGCCAAGTCTGTTAATTTAAGCCCTGAGTTTACTATTCCTACAGACTTCCGACAGATGATTCGCGTAAAATCCGCGAGGAAAGGTATCGTAAGGGCGGACGAATTAGAGCAAGATACTGAGTTATCTCCTAAACAAGAGCTACACTACTACGTGCCGTGTGTCATCCGCGACAAGATGATCGCAGTAATAGGACTGGGAAGAACAAAAGATGGAGCTCTCCTATCCTCAGAGGATCTGGAAATCATCCGCACCATCTCAGGTTACATCGCCGTTGCAATAGAAAACAGTCTCTTATATCAACAACAAGAAGAAAGAGCACAAGAGCTAGCCTTACTTAAGGACTTTAATGAGTCAATCGTAGAGTCGGTTAATGTCGGCATCCTAACGGTAGATGAAAATGGCGTAGCAACTCATTGCAACTCGGCTTTTGAGGAAATTTTCTCTCTTTCTCGAAATGAAATTATAGGAAAGAGAGTTGAGAACCTTCTTGATGAAAGTCTCTTTTCTGGTATCTCAACGTTACTAGGTGAATCTAAATGGCACTTGAAGCGAACTCTCCGCGCATACAAACTTCACGCAAGGTCCCAAGACGGCAGAAATTTAATTTTAAACGTAAGCATCGCACCGCTTCGTTCGATCTCAGGCAGACGACAAGGAAACATAATAGTCTTTGAGGATGTAACAGTACGCATAAAGCTAGAGGAACAGCTCCAACAAAGTGAAAAACTCTCGAGCATAGGTCTCTTAGCCGCTGGCGTTGCTCATGAGGTTAACACTCCATTGACTGGAATCTCGAGCTACACGCAAATGCTTTTGCAAATGATCCCCTCATCTGACCCGAAGCACAAGATCTTAGAGAAGATGCAAAAACAGGTTGAACGTGCGGCAAATATAGTGAGCAATCTGCTTAATTTCTCACGTGCAAGTAATGGAAAAACCGAATTTAGCAACGTAAACATAAATCGTATTCTCGAGGACACATTACAACTATTGGAGCCACAAATAAGGAAGTCTCGAGTAATCCTTGTTAAGGGATATGCAGATGAACTCCCCCAGGTAAGAGCAAGTGCAGGCAAGTTACAACAAGTCTTCACTAACTTAATTTTAAATGCGATCGATGCAATGCCTTCGGGAGGGACACTAACGCTAAAAACTTACGCTGATGAGGGGAAAGTATACGTGGAAGTCTCAGATACCGGCGTGGGAATTGAAGAAAGAAATCTCAGCAAAATATATGATCCCTTTTTCACCACCAAATCAGCTTCTAGAGAAGCTGCCGAGCGTCAGGTGGGTAGTGGGACCGGCCTGGGGCTGGCCGTTGCTTATGGCATCATTCAAGAGCATTCAGGTAAGATTGAGGTCACAAGTCAAATTGGTGAAGGAACCACTTTTCGATTAGAATTTCCTGCGATTCCCGTAGAAAGCTCCGAACTGCAAAGAGCCATTCTTTAACATGAAATACTTGTGCAAGAATCTAGAGATAATTTCATCCGAGATCGCAACTGTATCAGCCTTGTCCTCTGCTGTTTTCTATGGCTATGGGATCTTCACAACTATAGCCATATTCAATCAAAAACCTTTTCTATGGGATCTTCATTTACAGCGTCTACAGCAAAACGCTGAGAGACTCAAAATCAAAATACCTTTTGATGAGGAATCAATTAAATCCGCTCTGCTCGATCTAATAACAAAAAATGGACTCATTAATGGCAAGGCTAGAATTACAATTTTTGAAGAGGAGGCTCCCAGCATATGGTCGGCTGCTAACCTGCGTCAGCCCTGCTTATTGATTACAACCTCAGCAAATCGCAGTCAAGCAAATGAGATGAGATTGACCATCTCACCTCATCCCGTAAATTCCAAATCATCGTTGCGAGGTATTAAATCTTGTAATTATCTTGAAAATCTTTTAGAGCTAGAGATGGCAAAAACCAAGGGTTTTGATGAAGCATTAAGATTGAATGAGAACTCACAAGTCGTGTCGGCTTGCATGGCAAATATTTTCTGGATCGACGGCGAAAATGTCTATACTCCATCGCTGGAAACTGGATGTCTCGAGGGAACAACAAGAACATTTGTAATAGAACTCTGCAGATCACAAAGTTTTGACGTATACACAGCATTTGCAACAATCGATGAACTGCTAAGAGCTGATGAGGTATTTTTAACATCCGCAGGTCTAGGAATTATGCCTATCAGAAAAATTGCAGATCATTTTTTTGAAAACTATCAGACTGAAAATCTCCGAAAAGCCTTTGAGAAAATAATTTACTCACTTTAATTTATCGATTTGCTTAACTCACTGCTCCTTAGACAATAAATCTTTCAACGTCAATGGAAATGAATCTATCGACATCAATCGAATCGAGATCGATGTTTCTCTGATCAATCAGGCATGCCTCGTCAAGTGAGTAGATTATGTTTGCCGATCAACTACTATGATTGTTAGGATTTTCTTTTATGAAAATTGCAGCTATATGGATTCTTCTATGCGTAATCTGGGGTACTACATGGATATTCATAAAATTAGGACTAGACGATCTACCCCCTGCGCTCTTCGCAGCTTCAAGATTCACTCTTGCAAGCCTGATCCTGCTGATATTGCTAACAGTGCAAAGAAAATCACTACTTAAGTTTAATTCGAAATTATTCCCTGTAATAGCACTTACTGGCGTTTTACAATTCTCCTTCAATTATGGCTTGCTTTTCTGGGCTGAGAAATATATAACTTCTGGTCTAGCTGCTGTGTTACAAGCTACGATTGCAGTTTTTGGACTAATGCTTGCGCGGATTTTTGTAGGTGAAATAATAACAAAAGCCAAAATATTGGCGGTATCTTTCGGGATTCTCGGATCTGTTATAATTTTTGCGGAGCAATTAGGATTGAATGGGACGTTGGCATTTTTGGCTAGTTTGGCAGTAGTCATTGGGGCATTTGGGGCAGCCTTAGCAAGCGTCATCGTAAAAGCTAAAATGTTAGAAATTGATGCAGAGATTTTAACCTTCTGGCAGATGACACTCGGGCATATTCCGCTCTGGTTATTGGCATTGATAACGGAGGAAAACCCAATGGATCTTCAATGGACATCGAAAGCTATAATTTGTGTGCTATACCTGGCTATAATGGGATCGGTAATCGCCTTCTGGCTTTATTACTGGCTACTTAGTAAAATCGAAGTATCAAAAGCCACGATGATCTCGCTAGTCACGCCAGTAATAGCAGTTTTCATAGGCAGTTTCTTTGGCGAACAAATAAAATTACAAGCTATTATCGGCGGCACGCTCATCTTACTGAGTGTTTCAATTGCCGTCTTCCATCCACGCTTATCTTCGAGGGCCGAAACTGTATGAAGTTTTCATTCACAACTGCGGGTGAATCCCATGGTAAGGCTTTGGTGGTGATAGTCGAAGGTCTGCCATCAGGGCTTGAAATCTCCGTTGATAAGATAAACCAACAACTATGGCGCAGGCAACAAGGTTATGGACGTGGCGGACGGATGAAGATAGAAAGCGATAAGGCTGAAATTTTGTCCGGAATTCGGCATGGCAAAACTTTAGGTTCACCAGTAGCTATCCTGATCGAAAATAAAGATTTTGTTCATTGGTCAGACATAATGAGCATTGAGAAACCTTTAGAGATCCCTAAACGCACAAGAAGCGTGAAACGCCCTCGGCCTGGACATGCTGACTTAGCCGGTGGATTAAAATTTCAAACGAAGGATCTTAGAGATATTCTCGAGAGAGCTTCTGCAAGAGAGACTGCTGCAAGAGTTGCTGCTGGAGCTCTGGCTCGTCAACTTCTTGAAGAATTTAATATCCAAATCCGCTCTCATGTAGTAAAAATTGGCTCTGTTCCGGACAAGCCCTTACAAAAATCATGGGAAGCAATCTGTCAGATAGACGACAACTCGCCATTAAGATGTGCTGATCCGCAAATTGAAACTCGCATGATAGAACTGATCGATAAAGCAAAAAAAGAAGGGGATACGTTGGGCGGAGTTTTCGAGGTTGTAGCTAGGAATGCTCCTGTCGGCTTAGGTTCCCACGTCTCATGGCGAGAAAAACTAGATGGACAAATTGCTCAGGCTTTCATGTCAATTCATGCCGTCAAAGCTGTCGAAATAGGCGAAGGTATAGAAAACGCAAGTAGATTTGGCTCTGAAGCACACGATGAGATTACCTACGAAAATGGAAGATTTAAACGAATGACCAATCGGGCTGGTGGTTTAGAGGGTGGTATAACTAACGGGGAGGAAATACGAGTTAGAGCTTACATGAAACCTATTTCTACCCTCAGAAAATCACTGCGTTCGGTTGATATTGACACCAAACAAGAGCAGCCATCTGCCTTTGAAAGATCTGACATAACAGCCGTGCCAGCAGCCGGAGTCATAGGAGAGGCAATGCTGGCCGTCGTCTTAGCTAATTCAATGCGTGAAAAGTTTGGTGGCGATTCTATAAAAGAGATGAAACGCAACTTCGAAGCATATCTCAATGACTTGCAAAACTATTAAACATTCAAGAGAATATTTAAACATCTGAAGATCTTCAGTCATCACCTGGTAAACATGAGGAGAAAAATGAACCAATTACCCACTTCTGAGAAAATCCTGGCAGTTTTTTTATTGAGCTTAATAAGCTTAATTGCACAAGGCTGTCAAGCTGGTTTAGAAAAAGGTAATAGCTCCAAATCCCCTCAGATTCGCATCTCTGATATTGAAATGCAAACTGAGCCACAGAATATTCAGCCCAACGCCCCTGCCAAACTTACTTTTTTGCTCAAAGATGAGAAAAATGAGGCTATCAAAAATTTCTCAGGACTAGGAAAGCTAAATGTTATTATTGTATCCAGAGACTTAAACGATTTTTATCATCTACAACCTCCACAAAGAGAGGACGGGACTTTCCTGATAAACGATCTGATATTTCCCAGGGGAGGTGATTATAAAATTTATGCTGAGGTCAAATCCAACAAATTTAATCCATTTATGAAGATGTTTGACTTAAAAATCTCTGGGTCCGAGCAAGAATCTTCAAAACTAAAGCCTGATGACAGCTTGCAAAAGGAGTTAGATGGCTTGATAGTAAGCTTACGCAACGAAGGAAAATTGGTTGCCGGAGAACCAATTGTTTTGAGGTATAGAGTAGTAGAAGCAGCTAGTAAGAAGCCGATTCAGGAGTTTGACGAATACTTAGGTGAAAAAGCTCATTTTGTTGCTATAAACGAGGGATTGAATGAGTTCTTGCATTCAATAGCGCATGAAGCAGGTAGAAGCTATGTAAAGCATAGCCATGATCACCAGGAAAGCAGCATTCATGAGCAAGAGGACGAGAGTCTACTCCCTATTTCAGAGAGAGCTACTTTCTTAACTGAATTGACTTTTCCGAAAGAAGGTATCTACAAAATATGGGCAGAGTTTATGCACAACGGAAAGCTCTTCACTGTGCCATTTGTGGTCAACGTTCAATCTACCATTGAGGACAAATCATTCTCAGAGGTAAAAATCCCAGATGACGCATTCAAGGTTTTAATAACTGATAATGGTTTCCGACCGAATCAAATTGAATATAAAAGGGGCAAACCGTTAACCCTGGCTTTTGTCAGGTTAGGTAATGAAACATGTGGTGATGAGATAGTTTTTGATAAACTAGGTATACGTTTAAAAGACGTTCCGACTGGCGAAGCAGTCACTGCTCAGGTTCCAACTGAAGAAGAAGGTACATTCAATTTTAGATGCGGAAAACATAACGCAACCATAAAAATAACGCGATGAGTATGAAACAGAGGAGCTTTCGAACGATACAATCGATTCAAATCATTTACACACTCATCTTTTACTTATCTCATTGCTTTTCAGACGCAAATTTGTTGTCTGCACGTTATTTACTTGAAGAGCATTACCTACAGCTCTTTGAAATTCAGCTATAGCCTTGTTTAAATCAATTTGAGCCTTTAATTCATTGCTACGAGCTATTGCTAAGGCTGTTTGTCGCTCTAAAACTCGATAAATATCTGATTGCCCGGCATCAAGCTTTCTCTGCTCGGATTCATACTGCTTTTGGGAGTTCTCTCTAGCGATCGATGCGGATCTTAGTCTGGCCTCAGCAGTCCGTAAAACTTGAAGCGCATTTCGAACATCAATCTGAATTAACTGTTCTATTTGTTCTCGCTGAAGCTTTATCTTTTCAGCTTCTACTAACGACTTCCCGAGTTGCGCTTTCTGAGTTTGATTACCAAACAAAGGCAAGCTTACGGTAACAGCAATCCTAAAAGTAGGATAACGGTTTGCAAATACGTCGCTTAAGGAACTACCAG
This sequence comes from uncultured Blastocatellaceae bacterium, assembly GCA_964486055.1. Taxonomy (GTDB): domain Bacteria; phylum Acidobacteriota; class Blastocatellia; order Pyrinomonadales; family Pyrinomonadaceae; genus J014. The sequence goes on along the minus strand of CAZALE010000001.1, from coordinate 150,873 downwards.
TGAGGGCATTGATCAAGGAAAGTTGTTGCTGACAAGCAGGCGAGCTGGGAGCAGTCTGACATGGTAGAGGAAAAGGCGATCTGAAGCCAGGATTTTGACTACCACCGATACCTGCAGATGTGTAACTAGCCGTTAAATCTATCTGAGGTTTCGTTTGATCTTTGTAAAATCCTTGATCAATCGCGTTTATCTCTCTTTGAAGATTGTTCAATTCAAGCTCTGGGCGATTCTCAAGAGCAACCTGCAATGCATCGCTGAGGGTAATTCTTGGAGCTTGAAGTTCTACTGGATCAACAGGAACTATCGATTCACTCCAAATGTCGTCGTCCTTGTTTTTAGCGATTAATATTTTGAGATTATTCTCAGTGACTTGAACTAAATTCAACGCATCGTATATGTTTTGCTCGAAGTTAGCCACTTGAGTTTCTGCCGCAACCACATCGATCGGCGCCAGTTGCCCTTCTTCCATCAACCTACGATTGTGCTCTAGTTGCTGTCTAGCATCTTTTACCGTATCGATTTGCACCTGCAAATTTCGTAATGCAAAAGCTAAATCCCAATAAGCTCTCTGGACATTCGTAATGACTTCGATAGCCTTTTGCCGAAACTGGGCATCCGTCAAACTTAAATTTTTCTTAGCTATCTCTATGGTGCGCCTGGCTTGATCTATGCTTCTACCTCGTAGAATCGGCTGGGAAAAACTAAAGCTCAGATTCGTATTTTCCTGAGGGCTTAATATGGCTATGGGATTATTGGTTTCAACTCTTTGATTATTTACGTTTAGGTTTAAAACAGATCCGAATTTCGGTAGAAAACTTTGTAATCCGATCGAGCTGACGAGAGATTTATTTGTCGTCGATTGGTTTGTACTGAAAATGCTGACGTTCGGGGTTTTTGACTTTTCAAAGTAGCTCTGCCCATTAAAACGAGGCTCAAAGAAGCCACGCGCAGCTTGTAAATCATACTCGGCGCCCTTTACATTTTGTCGAGAGACCTCTATGTCTTTGCTATTGTCCAATGCAAGAGTGATAGCCTCGCGCAGTGTCAAAGGACGCTGTTTCGCCATGTCAACTCCTATGCGCTCCAAATCAGGAAGGGTGCGTTTCTTAGATTCAAACCCTGTTGCTATCTGAGGAACATTTACGGAATCTTCAATCTTGCGCTCAACATCTCTCTGAGATTTATCTTGAGCTGCTAATAAAGATGCAAAAGTGATGACCGTTAAATGTACAAGCAAAAGTTTTTTTCTCATAATTTACATCCTTAAGAGAAAATTTTTCCGATTAATGAGCTGGTAGCTGCAGTCAATTTCCGCTTTACGAAATCAAAAAATGTCTCCGAGAGCTGACCGATTCTTTGGAACAACCTTAACTCGCTTATATCGTCGAAAATTGAATAGAAAACCGGTACTGCCAACAATGTAAGTAGCAAGCATAAGGACTGACCACCTACAACCAAAACGGCAACAGAACGATTAGTCCCAGCGCCTGCTCCTCTCGAGATAACGAGAGGAATCATTCCTGCGACCAGAGACAAAGTAGTCATCAAGATAGGACGAAGCCTATCTCTATTGGCTTGAATGATTGCATCATATCGACTCATGCCCTTCTCTCTCAAGCCATTTATATGATCAATCTGAAGTATTGCATTCTTCTTTACTATCCCGAACAAAAGCAAAATTCCAAGTCCGGAAAATATATTGACAGTTTGGCCAGCAATCAAAAGGCTTAAAATTCCGAACGGAATTGCCAAAGGCAACGTTAGCAGAATCGTTACTGGATGGATGAAAGACTCAAACTGAGCCGCAAGCACTATGTACATAAAGATTACTGAAAGGGCGAATGCGAGAGCAAAATAATAGAATGCCTTTCCAAGCTCCTTGGACTGACCTACATAGCCATACTTGTATTCTGGCGGTAACTTCAATTCTTGAACAGCCTTGTTTAATTCCGCTTGGATACTTGTAGCAGAACCTCCAGGGCGAGTGTTCGCCAAAAGAGTAACTTGACGTTGGCGATTCAATCTCTCGATTGAGCTTGGCCCTGTCGATTGTGAAATTTTAACTACTCTATCCAACGTAACCCATCCAAGTTTACTGGACGGCACGATTAACTTCTTCAATCCTTCTACATTCGAGCGATAATTTTCTAAGGCACGTACTCTGACCTCGTATTGATTATTACCTTCATTGAAAGTCGTAGCCTCTAGACTTGCTACTAAAATATTCAAGGCCTGTGAAATATCTCCGACTCTTACACCTAAGTCAGCAGCTACCTCCCTATCAACTTCTAATCTAGTCTCTGGTTTTCCGCTTATCAGCGTTGAATCAACATCGACTGCATCCGGAATCGATTTCAATTTTTCCAAAAGCTTATTCGAGTATTCTTCCAATTTCTTCAGATCAGGCCCCGCGATCAAAAACTGAATGTTTGCATTTCGGAAACCTCCGCCAGAAAACGCTGCAACCTGCTGAACGGATGTCCTCAAGTTTTTATATTTGCTCAGCAACTGTCGAGCTTCCATCATTAATTGCTCTTGAGATTTGCTTCTTTGATTTATCGGCTTGAGCTTGACGTAGATAGAGCCAGAATTAACAACCTGCTGTTGTCCGCCCCCGACCGTCACTAAAGTATCCGTTACGCCATCCAATTTTCGTATCTCCGTCGCTATATTTTCCATTAATGCTGAAGTAGCAGAAAGCGAGTAACCCTCCGGGGCTCTAACCGAAACCTCAAATTGAGATTGATCGTCAACTGGCAAAAAGTTTTTACCTACGTACATGAAAAGTGGAACAATGCTTAGAAAAACTAATAAACTGATGGCGACAATCAACCAACGATGCGCCATTGAAAATCTCAGTAACCATGTATAACCAGAGTCTAAATAACGATAGAAGCCGCGTTGCTTCGAAGTCACTGCTTCATCATTCGTATCCTGTGTTTCAGGTTTTCTAAGTAATCTTGCAGCTAACATAGGCGTGAGGGTGAATGAAACAATCAAAGATACAGCAACGGCAAAAGATGCAGTTAATCCGAACGATGACATAAATCGCCCGACTATTCCCTGCATAAAACCTATAGGTACAAAAACTGCCATTAAGCTGAATGTAGTCGCCAATACTGCTAATCCTATTTCTCTAGTACCTTCAATTGCAGCCTGAAACGGATCCATCCCTTTCTCTTCGATGAAACGATATATGTTCTCCAAAACAACTATGGCATCATCAATCACAATTCCCACCATCAATGTCAAAGCCAACATTGTTATGGAATTGAGTGTGTATCCCATTGCATACATCAATGCAAACGTGGAGATTATAGATGTGGGAATTGCCAGAGCAGCTATGAAAGTAGAACGGAAATTCCATAGAAACAAGAAAACGACGATTACCGCCAGAATGCTACCAACAATCAAGTGTTCTTCGATGGCGTGCAGAGAGTTTTCGATATAGATGGAGTTATCAGCTATGACTTGAAGATTATAGTTGGGTGGGAGCGTTGATTTTATCTCTTCAAGTCTTTGCTTGACTGCTCTAGCCACCTCAACCGTGTTCTGCCCCGACTGCTTTGAAACTATGAGTGTGACTGCCGGTTGACCATTTAATCTAGACTCTGTCCGAACTTCCTCAGTCCCGTCCTCTACCGAACCTATGTCTTTTATTTTTACCGGATAGCCTCCTCTATTCGTTATTACTACATCAGCAAACTCCTCTGGATTTCTGATTTTACCAGCGGTCCGTACGTTTCTCTCGATCAAACCTTCATCCAGCCTGCCACTAGGAAACTCAGCATTTTGAATTTGTAAGGCTGTGACTACTTCTCCCGGCGTGATGTTATATGCCCTCATCTTTTCAGGATCGACCCAAACATTTATCTGTCGCCTCTTTCCACCAACGATGGTAACTTGCCCTACACCACTTATTGACTCGATTCTCTCCTTTACCAAGTCCTCAGCTACTTGAGTAACTTCTCTTAACGATGCAGGAGCCGAAACGACTATCCTTAGCACTGGCGCCGCGTCAGTGTCTAGTTTTTGCACAGTCGGCTGCTTTGCAGTCACGGGTAACTTCGGGATAACTGTCTGAACTCTATTCTCAACCTCTTGCGCCGCAACGTCTACATTTTTCTCCAATACGAATTGGACATAAACTTGAGAAATCCCTTCAGCCGAGAAAGAACGTAATTCATCAATTCCACTGATCGTGTTCACCGCCTCTTCGATTTTATCTGTAATCTCAGTTTCTATTTCCTCAGGTGATGCACCAGGATTTAAGACCGTGACAGTTATGGTCGGAAAGTCGATTTTTGGGAACAAGTCGACGCCAAGAGATAGGAATGAGAAACCACCGACGGTGACCAATGATAAAATCAACATCGTGGCAAAAACTGGTCGCTTAACACATATCTCAGCTAACCATTGCATAGCTCTACTTCTCCTCCACAAGAACACCATCAAATAGCTGCTCTACACCGCTGATTGCTACCGATTCACCCTCTTGTAATCCTTGCTGGATCTCGATCATGTTTTCATCCAAGATTCCGAGTTTTACGATTCTCTCCTCAGCTTTTCCATCCTTGATGACGAAGATTTTATTGATACTACCAGTAGTTCTTACTGCTGAGACTGGTATCATAATCGCCTTACGAGGCTTTTCTTTTTGAATCCTCACACTAGCAAATTGACCTGGCTTCAATAAGCCATTTGGATTATCTATCTCTGCTTCGGCAACAAGCAGTCTGGAGTTCTGATTTACGCTTGGCGAGATTCTAACAATTCTACCACTGAAAGTTCGGTCTGGATAAGCACCAGTTTGTACGGATACATTCTGCCCAATCCGTACTAGACTTATATCTTTCTCTGGAACATCGATTTTTATTCTTAAGATCGCGGTTCTAACTATGGTAGCAATTTTATTATTCGTAGATACAAATTCTCCAGGATCAGCATTTCTTTCAGCTACATATCCACTTATTGGAGCTAGGACCACAGTATCCGAAAGAGCTTTTTTTGCTTGTTCAACTTGCTTTTCAAGTGTTGTGACAGCTGCCCTAGCCTGGGCCAAACTAGCTTCCGCAGTCTTCACTTGTGCTTTTGCGGTCTGAATCGCCTGCATTGCTACCATCGCATTTGCTCTAGCATCTGCCAACTGTGCTGCTAACGCGTCACGCTGAGACTTACGCTGATCATAGATCGAACGCGAGATATCACCAGATTCTAGCAGTCTTTCAGCTCGCTTGAGTTCTTTGTCGGCCAGATCTAGCTGAGCTTTCACGGATTTTACTTGGGGAAAGTCATCTATGCCGTATACTTCATCATTTTCTCTTAAACCCAGACGAGCTTTAGTCTGAAGCATATTTGAAATAGCTAGCTCGACATTTGCCTCAGCTTGCTGAACAGACTTTTTTTGTTGTTCAACCTGTGCCAGCGTTTGATCTAGCCGGATTCTGGCATCGCGATCATCTAGCCTCAACAACACTGATCCCTTCTCTACATAGCTTCCTACGTCAAAATTTACTTCAACCACTTTACCGCCTATCGCAGGAGCCACTTCGGTCTGCAAGTCACTAACTAGGTTACCTGTGGCCTCAAAGTAATCAGGCACATCTCTAGAAATTGCCCTAGCAGTAGAGACTAAAACCTTAGGCATCTCTTGTCTAGTGTTTTCACCTTTAGCACTTGGGTTGCTGCATGATGATAGTAGAATAAAAAAAGCTATCGCAATAAGTGCAAGAAGTTCTCTCATCGCTTCTTATCTCCGTTTTTAATACCTGATAGTAAGATTTCCGAAAAAACATTAGCTACTTCCTCATTCGAGGCTTTAACTAATCGTTGCTCCTTATCCCATAAGAGCTTGTTCATGGAATGATGAATCAACATCCCAATAAAGGCACGAACTATCAACCGTGCTGGTAAATCACCTCTCAAAATCCCTTTCTTCTGCCTACCATTTATGTAATGGCTCATAGACTCATATAACGGCGCTATCTTGCGGCGGACAAATAACTGCGCGAACTCATGACCATCTAAGGCTGAATGCAAAAGCAGTCTTAAGAATTCCTCGTCTTTCTCGTGATAGTTAAGTATCTGAAGCATCATTTGATAAAAAACATCCTTTTCGGCCAGATCTCTCTGAGCAGCTTCCTCAAAAAGAGTAAAAATCTGTTCTATCCCGGCTTCACAAGATTTGTAATCCAATATCGCGTTGTATAGCTCATGCTTGTTGGCAAAATGCTTAAACAATGTAGCCTCTGAAACTCCAGCTGATTCAGCTATCTCCTTTGTAGTAGTACCGTTGAAACCTTTTCTGGAGAATAAACTAATGGCAACTTTTATGAGCTGAATACGCCTTTCATCTCCAGACATCCTAGTAGTTTTATCGATTCTTTCCATCATTGTAAGTAAGTGTTCACTTACCAGTCTGTCAAAAAACCCCGGCTGCAGTCAAGTAGGAATTTTATTTTTTTAGAGGGGTACATCTTTTGCCGTAAAAACAGGAATTAAAAAGGATTGGTGCTGGCCTAGTCAAGGAACATAAAAGTAACACTTGTTTGAGTAACTGTTTTATCAAGTTAAATGAGAACCGAAAATTACGTTGAGTAAAACTTTGATATTATGTTCGCAAGATCAAATTTGCAAGAGTAAGGCGTCAGTATTTGGAGCTCGAGAATGAGCCAGATATCTGACCAGCTGGTTACGAAATCATTCGAACCTCTACAGCCGGAGAGCTCAATGCAAAAAGTTTGAGATATGATTAGAAAGTATAATGTTTAGCGATTTTAAGTCCTTCGATCGCTCTTAGGAATACCATTCAAGCTAGCTTGCTCGGAAGTGTGGTCGGCGTTTTTCTAAAAATGCATTGATTCCTTCTGCTGCGTCTCTGGTAGCTAAAATTTTCGAAAACAATTGTGCTTCAAAGACGAGAGACTCCTCTAATTGCATCTTCATGCCTACATTAACGGCCTCCAAAAAGCCGCTGATTGCTAGCGGAGCAAGGGAGGCAATTTTCTCCGCTATGCTGATAACATAGCTCTCTAAACTCGCTGCATCTAACACATCGTTGATTAATCCTGATTTAGCCAGATCCTGAGCTTCAATCCCCTCTAACTTTACGCTTTTATCAGCAAAGCATAGATGAAAGAAGTTTATAAGTTCTAGACTAACGTCACATTTTAGAACTCCTATTAGTGGTTTATCTGGAGATTTCAATGATGTCACGATCGGTTTTCCCTCAATCACCACAACTACAACGCGTGCACTCTCAGGGGCCGATGATAGTCTCTCTGATAGATTTTCATTCTTCGAAATTCTGATAATTTCTACACTCATTACATCTTCAAAAATCTCTCACGTAGCACTTTAGATTGTAGGCGACTTACTGGTAATTGCTGACCGTTTCTTAAAGTCACAACGTAAGTGCCTCCAGGCATCGGGCTTATTTTTGCTATCATCTCCAGATTTACCAGTGCGCTACGCGATATCCGAATAAACTTGTCAGGTCTAAGTTTAACTTCTAAATCCTTTAAACGATAATTTATCGTATAACGTCTGTCACTCAATGTTGTAATGTGTAATAGTTCTCCATCTGCAGTAATTGAGATAACTTCGCGAACTGGAACCAGAAAAATCTCTTCTTTTCTTTTAACAGGTATTCTCTCGATATACTCCGGGCTACTGGTTATTTCATAGGTCTGAATAGCCGAATTTAATCGTTTCATCTCGAGCTCACGAAGGTCAGCTCTTTCAAGTCTCTCGTAAGCTCTCTGTATAGTTTCTCTAAGACGTTGCTTGTCTACGGGTTTTAATAAATAGTCAACCGCATTTATTTCAAATGCCTGAACCGCATATTCATCATAAGCCGTCACAAAAGCCACCAGAGGAAGCTGATTCTTCTTGAGTGCCTTAACTATATCTAATCCCGTTAATTCAGGCATCTGAAGATCTAAAAGTGCTAGATCTGGCTTCGTCTGCTTTATCATTTCTAGCGCTTCTGCTCCATTTTCAGCCTCTGCGACTATCTCCACATCCTGAAACTCAGCCAGTATATTCCTTAAAAAAAGTCTAGCTGGTCTCTCATCATCAGCAATTACAATTCTTAATTTCTGCATATGTTTTCCTAATTAAGCCAATGACATTTTATTATTATTCTTGTGGGAAAAACAGAAAAACAAAATCAACCCGCACGAGAAAAAGAAAGACTTTTTCTGGCAGGACCTAGATCCAGAATAAAAGAGCTTCTGAGCATAGTCAGAATAAGCTGGGAATTTCTCAGAGTATTTCGCGTTCTTCATTTCGTCGGTCCTTGTGTTACTGTCTTTGGTTCGGCCAGATTCTGCGAAGGCCATAAATACTACGAGCTAACTAGAAAAATAGGTTTTAAATTAGCAGAGATGGGCTTTACAGTTATGACTGGTGGTGGCCCAGGTCTCATGGAGGCTGCGAATCGAGGTGCAAAGGAAGCTGGAGGCATCTCAGTTGGCTGCAATATACTGCTTCCATTCGAACAATCCACTAATTTATATCTAGACCACTGCATAACAGTCAAATATTTTTTCGTTCGGAAAGTCGCACTCGTAAAGTATTCATACGCGTTCGTTGTGATGCCAGGAGGCTTCGGCACACTGGATGAACTCTTTGAAGCCCTCACTCTAATTCAAACTAAAAAGATTTCAAACTTCCCAATCGTAGTTTTTGGTAAAGAATACTGGAGACATCTATCCGAGCTTCTAGAGGGCATGGCTAAAGCACAAAGTATCAGCAAGGAAGATCTGAAACTCTTGCTGATTACCGACTCAATCGAAGAAGCTATTGAATATATCTCTAAGCATTCCATTGAGCAATTTGGCCTAAATCGTAAACCAATAAAAAAATTCAAAATACTCGCAGAATGAAATTACCTATGTAAATATCAAACTTTTCCGTAACAAAAGTCACTGCTCAACAAAATATGTTACTAACATTATAAGTAAACAAAAGAATTTTTGAGTCAACGGCAATTTTAAGACGATGAGATGTGACTCAGCTCAAATAAATGGCTACGATCATTTCGTTGGCTATTACTTAAGGTTCTGTGACTGATCAACGATTCATTCCAGCATCTTTTTTCTCAAGAGAAGCAGCTAGCAATTGTTTAGCTTGAGGTAGTGTCTCTATTGCTTGTTTTAATTGGTTATCATATTCATTGGCAACTTGAAATGAAGTAGTCATTCCATAAGCAGCGGTTACCAACTCGCTTCTCAGATTCCTACTAATAAATTCTTTCTCTTGATCAACCAAAGTTGGTGAAATCCCATATTTATCGGCGGCAAATTTCTTGAATTGTTGCAACAGCGATTCAGTGATTGGAAAATCAGTTGGTTTGAGAATATAGTCGAAGATTATTGGGCGATCGACTCTGTATGACTCAAATCCAGGCACTTTTCCATAGACGAGCTCCATAGCAAATGCAAATATGGGATCCAGAAGCTTGGATTGTTGTCTAGCTCGTTCGATCGGCACAGTATCGGGCTTTATAAGAACGTCTGGTTGAATTCCGCCACCACTATAAACTTTTCTTCCGAGATCCGTTTTGCTTTCTTCTCCCTTAGGTCGTGTTTGCTTTTCATCGCGTAGGCTCCCGCCGTTTGTGTAATAATCATACAAGCTGCCATCCGAATAGTCTCGTTGAATTAATCTTCCTGAAGGAGTTTGGTATTTTGCTATGGTCAAAAGTAGCATCGAACCGTATTCGAGGATGAAAGGATTTTGCACGAGACCTTTACCAAAAGTATCCTCTCCTACGATTAAGGCCCTGTCATGATCTTGTAGCGCTCCAGCTAATATTTCCGATGCCGAGGCTGTATTTCGATTGACTAGCACGACCATCGGCGTTCTATCTGGATCAGTATTATCAGAAGGAAAACTACCGAATGAATTCTCAGTCCGCCCTTTCTGCATGAATACAACTTGTCCACGCTCCAAAAATGCTGAGGCAACCCTGTAAGCTTGGTTTACTAAACCACCACCATTATTTCTCAAGTCCAGTATCAAATATTGCATCCCTTGTTTTTTCAAATCGGCCATTGCCTTGCGAAACTCATTGTAGGTGGTTTGATTGAATCCTATCGTCATTGCTATATATCCAACGCCCGGACGAATCATATAAGCCTCTGGAATCGATGGCTGAGGCACTGCATCTCTTATGATCTCGACGGTTTCGCGTTTTCCTGTTCCATATCTTTCTATTACTATCTTCGCAATTGTTCCACGAGGCCCTCTAAGATAAGATCTAACCTCTGGAAATGGCTTTCCCAGCATGGAGACACCATTTACCTCCAGAATTTTATCGCCGTAGCGAAGACCCGCACGATGCGCAGGGGAACCATCAAAAGTTGATTTGATGAAAGTGGCTATTACATTTCCATTACTGTCCCGCAGATCTCCTATGGTAGCACCTATACCAAAGTACTGAGATTGTTGGTCAGTCCTGAATTGCTCGAATTCCTTGGCGTCAAGATAATTTGAGTGAGGGTCGAGAGTATGCAGCATTGAATCAATTGCCACCTTGAAAAGCTCGTTATAATCTAAATTTTTACCATTTACGTGCGAATCTTGAATTATTGTTAGCGCTTCAGCTATGTCTGCCTCTATTTTCTCGATCGTGATCCCACTTTTCTTGACTGATTCTGCAGCTGGGTTATTTGCTGAAGAAACCTTAGCTGACTGGCTTAAAACAGACGTTGTAATAAAAACGCTTATGAAAAAAGCTAAGAAGGTTTTAACTGACACAGGGTTACAATCTCCTTTTTCAATCAGACTCTCGATTTTTCAAAATTCTCGCCAAACAATGATAACATTTTTGAAGTGAAACGGAAAACAAAAGTTGCATATCCACAATGAGTCAACTTCTAGAAGTTAAGAATTTACGCACTTACTTTTTCACATCCTCTGGTGTACTAAAAGCCGTCGATGATGTAAGTTTTGATATTCGAGAGGGTGAATTGCTCAGCTTGGTTGGCGAGTCTGGATGCGGAAAGTCAATAACAGCACTTTCTATAATTCGTCTTGTCCCTCCTCCAGGAAAAATAGTAAGCGGAGAGGTATTTTTTAAGGGTGAAGATCTAACAAAAGTAACTGAAGACAGGATGCGTGAGATCAGGGGCAATTCAATTGCAATGATATTTCAAGACCCGATGACGTCATTAAATCCCGTATATACCGTCGGTGAACAAATCGCAGAAGTTCTAAGACTTCACCGAAAGATGAATAAAAGAGAAGCATGGGAGGCAGCAATCGAAGCGATGAGAGAGGTTGCAATACCAGATCCAGCTAAAAGAGCAAAAGATTACCCACATCAGCTCTCAGGAGGCATGAGACAAAGAGTGATGATAGCGATCGCCCTAGCTTGTGAACCCGATTTACTAATTGCAGACGAGCCTACAACGGCGCTGGATGTTACAATACAGGCTCAGATACTCGAATTATTAAATGAACTCAGACAAAAAAAACGATTGGCAGTTTTGTTGATCACTCACGATCTCGGAGTAGTCGCTGAAGTAGCAGACAGGGTTTGCGTCATGTATACAGGAAAAATAGTGGAGGAAGCCGCAGTTGTAGAGATTTTTGAAACTCCACGACACCCTTATACCCAGGGATTACTACGCTCAGTGCCAAAGCTTTCATTTCCAACAGAAGAGCGTTTGCAAACAATTGAAGGTACAGTTCCAAGCCTTGCAAATCTCCCTTCGGGATGTCATTTTGCACCACGTTGTCAATTTCGACGCGTCGAGTGTGAGCAAAGGGAAATTCCCATTAAAAAACTTAACGGAGCCAAGGTAAGATGTGTGCTCTATTAGATTCGGCTATTTTCATTGATGAACGAAGATTTAACCGGTAGAAAATATCGAAAATGCTAATGCTAACAATATGTCCAGAACTGCAGAAATAGTATGAATTTATGAATATCTTAGTCACAGGCGGTGCAGGCTATATAGGAAGTATCGTAGCAGAGCGTCTAATTGAGAGCGATCATAAAGTTATAATATACGACAATCTTTCGACCGGAAACAGAGAGAGTCTACCTGAGAACGCCATTTTAGTTGAGGCTGATATTTCGAATCGCAATGCACTTAAAAATGCACTTTTAGATTACGAGATAGAAGCAGTCATGCATTTTGCAGCTTTTTCCGTGGTCTCAGAGTCTTTCAAAGACCCTTTTAAGTACTACAACAATAATCTGATCGGTGGCTTGGCACTGTTAGAGACAATGTTAGAAACCGGCATCAAAAAGATTGTTTTTTCTTCCACGGCTGCCGTTTATGGCGAGCCGATGGAACTTCCCATAACTGAAAATCATCCAACAAACCCGATAAATCCTTACGGGGAGACAAAACTAGCTTTTGAGCGAGCTCTGCATTCTTTAGATAAAACCCTTGGACTTCGTTTCATCAGTCTTAGGTATTTCAATGCAGCAGGTGCAAGTAAAAACCGCGGTGAAAAGCATAACCCAGAAACTCATCTGATCCCAATCGTCTTAGAGGTAGCGATGGGAAAAAGGCAAGCGGTGCAAGTTTTTGGCAATGACTATCCAACTCGTGATGGCACATGCATTCGTGACTACGTACATGTTCTAGATATAGCCGATGCACATCTGAAAGCGCTGGAGTCGCTCAATGATGAAAGTAAAATCTTCAACTTAGGTTGTGGTGCCGGATATTCGGTTCTGGAGGTAATAAAAGCAGCGCGCAAAGTGACTGGAAAAAATATTCCAATCAATTTCCAAGAACGACGTAAGGGAGAGCCAGCGGTTCTGATTGCAAGTTCAGAAAAAATTCAGCATGAGCTTGGGTGGAAGCCTAAGTTCACGAGTCTGGAGGAAATCATCGAGTCAGCATGGAAATGGATGATACAAACTGAAAAAGTCATGATTTAGAGCTATTCTAGTTAATGAGTGCAAATAAAGGTCTGCCCAAAATGTAAAAAACCCTATATGGCAATAGAAGGAGAATGCCCCCATTGCCCTGAGCCTTATACTTGGGATCAAGAATCATGGGCAAACGTCGGTTGTTTAATTCTTATGGTATTGCCTGTCTTTTTAATGATTCTTTTCTGGCTCTTTTTCCTCTTCGGTATTTTCATCAGATAAAAATCAGATTAACTCAAACCTAACAATCGTAACTATCCATCGAATAACTGCTTTCATCTTTACGAGAACACATGATGCTTAAGACAAATCTTTGTTATAGTTTCCTAGCTACCCTCATGTAGTGATTTTCTCTAAGATGTAATCGAGCGGGAACTCTACGACTTCATCTACAAGCCCAATTCTCAATGCCTCTCTAGCATCGATTTGCTTTGCTGTTAAAAACATTTCAAGTGCTCTTTTTTGACCTATGAGCCGCGGTAAAAGTTGCGTTCCACCCCAACCAGTTATTATCCCTAACGAAGCCCCGGGATGAGAAAACTTAGCTCCAAAGCCTGCAATTCTTCTCCTGCAGCTAAGAGCAAGATCTAATCCGCCACCAAAACAAAAGCCATTTATTGCTGCAAATGACGAACGTTGCGCAATCTTCATCATTAAACTTTGCCCAAAGCGAGCAAAACTAAAAGCCTCGTCTGGTTTAAGCTTGGCTAGTTCTTTTAGATTCGCCCCTGACGCGAAGATCTCAGCTGTGCCGGTAAAGATTATTTTCTTATCTTGAGGCGTGCGATCCAAAATTTCATGCAGTCTGCTAACAACCTCAATGCTCAGAGGATTTCTCATCTCAGGTTGATTAAATCGCACTATTAAAACATTTGGGGTTTCCTGTAACTCAATCATTAGTATTGATGTTAGCAAACGAATTGCTAGTCATTGAGCTATAAGCACGAGAGCTGACTTATAAATCGCAGGGTAGAACGAACGCACCTATATGAGGTTTATCAGTATTCAAGCAGGTCTGTAAAGCCAGGATCAGAGCCTGTCTGCAGTTGTCTGGTGTTACGATCGCATCGACCATTCCTCTGGCTGCTGCATGTTTTGCGTCTAATTCTTTTTCGTATGTCTCGCGCACTTTTTCCATCTCTACTCTTAGCTTCTCATCAGGCTCTTTCCCTTCCTTCCGGAGTTTTTCTAGTTGCGTTCCGAAGATTGCCTGAACGGCTGAGTCTCCCTCCATGACTCCCATGCGTCCAGTTGGGAAGGAAAAAATGAAATCTGGATCAAAGCCTTGTCCCGCCATAGCGTAGTAACCAGCGCCTGAAGCATGATTAACAGTCAGCACTATCTTTGGCACAGTTGCTGTTGCCATAGCCTCAACAAAGCGAGCTCCCGCACGGATTATACCAGAGTGCTCCGCTTCAACCCCAACCATAAAGCCGGACACATCCTGAACGAAGAATAGTGGAGTACCATGACGATTACATGTCTCAATGAAATAAGCTGTCTTCTCGGCCGATTCTGTGTAGATTATTCCACCAAAATGAGGTGGTTTACCAGCAGTTTGCTGAAACATGCCACGTGCATTAGCTATAACACCAACTAAAATGCCCCCGATTCTCGCTGTTCCACAAATCATCTCCTTTGCGTAATCAGCCTGAAATTCGTTGAGCTCACCACCATCAAGTATGCAGTTCAAAACTTCTCGCATGTCATAGGCTGCTCTGTGATCCTCTGGTAATATTTCATACAACTTTTCAGGGTCGTTTTTTGGCTCACGCGGGTCAATCACTGACACCCTCGATCGTATTTTTTCAGGTAGTTCTGAGACTATCTGACGAATCTTTTCAATGCATTCCTCATCAGTTTTCACTCTGTAGTGTGCTACACCCGATATTGCGTTATGCGTAAAGGCTCCACCTAAGGTTTCGTTGTCAACGGTTTGACCAGTCGCTCCCTTGACCAAATTAGCACCGCCTAAACCCATGAATGAGGTGCCTTCTACCATAAGAATTACATCTGATAAGGCTGGTAAATAAGCCCCTCCTGCAACGCACATTCCCATAACTGCTGCTATCTGAGGGACTTTTAAATATCTTCTCATCAACGAATTATAGTAAAAAATCCGAGCCGCTCCGTACTGTCCGGGAAATACGCCACCTTGATACGGAAGATTTACTCCGGCAGAATCGACAAGGTAAATTATGGGAATGCGATTGCGCATGGCAATCTCTTGGGCACGCAATATTTTTTTTATGGTTTCTGGATACCACGCGCCAGCTTTTATTGTCGCATCATTTGCGACAACGATGCATTCGCGCCCATGTATTTTGCCAATAGCAGTAATGACCGCTGCAGCTGGCGCCTGACCGTTGTACTGATCATATGCAACAAGCAAACCTATCTCCTGATAGTAGCTATTTTTATCAAATAGCAGTTCCACCCTCTCACGAGCGGTAATTTTACCTTGTGCATGTATCTTTGCTATCTTTTCTTCACCACCTCCAAGTTTGAGGCAGGCTTCCAACAGTTTAAATTCTTCAGTAAGTCTTCTTAGCCGACTGTTCTTGGATTCCATCTGATGAAGATTTTTCATTTTAATCCTAAAGCCTTCTGAGCCGATAGTTTAGCGATTTTTGCAACTTCAAATGGATCTTGTTCCCAATATTCGGGCCTAAAAATCTCTATGGAGGCTACTTTGTCATAGCCAATCTTGTCAAGCCTAGCCTTGATCTCCTTGATCGGCAATATTCCCTGACCGGGGTATAATCTATGAGCATCTGTTAATTCATCCTTCGGTAAATCCTCGGCATCGTTTATGTGAAATATGAAAAGCTTGTCTGCGGATAAAGAGTCTATATCTTCGAATTTAGAGTCCCCAGCGTAAAAATGAAAAGTATCAAGTACATTACCCACCGACTTGCGCCCAACCCTTTCTATTATTTTGTTGCACAAGCCTAGAGTTTGTACAGAACAATCCGGCTGTCCTAAAAATTCAAAAGCTAGCGAAACCCCGTGAGATTCGGCTATATCAGCAAGTTCATTAAGTACCTTCACGGACTCATCTATGATCTCTGCCGTAGTAACACCTTCAGGCTTCTTACCAGGAACCACAACAATGTAAGGACAATTAATCTCCTCAGCTATCTCAGACAACTCATGAGTTTCAGCTTTTATTTTCTCGTAATCTTCCTGAGTCCGAAAAGTTATGTGTTCTATGGAATTTATGGAGTAAGGCCTTAAATTATTCTTAGTCAAAAGCTCCACCAAATCAGCAGTTGAATGTTCCACAAGGAATTTCCTGAGTTTTTGAGCCCATATCTCTATGAACTCGAAACCTGCTTGACTTGCGGCCTCGATATCAGTCTTCAAATCAGCTTTCATCGTAGTCGCACCGTTTATAGCCAAACGCATCCTTTTTTCTCCTAAATGGGTTAGGGTAAATTTTAGCATGCTGTACAAAGATTTACGAAAAGCCTCATTTATATCGAACCAAAGTAACTTTTTTAATCTCAAAGTTTCGGTTATTCTAAGGGCAGGGAACGATAAATATGCTGAGGGTTATTCCGATATTATTGTTAGCAGCAATATTTTCGCTATCACAAACACCTAATGAACAGGCACTGATAACTGTACGACAGCTGGATAGAAATCAATCGATAAATGGACAGCTGCCCACTCTACCGGCCTCTGAACATCTATATAGAGCTGAAATATACTCCTCAAATCGACTTTTCAGTGAAGCTAGAAAGCATTGGCAGAAAATACTGGATAATTACCCTCAGGATGAGACCGTGATGCCCAAGACTCTTTTTGGCATCGCACGTTCCTACATGTGGGAAAAAGATTATGAAAAAGCCATATTTTATTTTGATAAGCTAGTACGTGACTATGCTTACACGAAGGAAGGAAGAGAAGGACTGGCCTTTAAGGGTGCATCTTTAGTAAGATTAAGCCGACATAACGAAGCTGCTCAAGTTTATGAGCAATACATCAGAATGTTTCCCTTCGGCGAGCGCATTGAGTCATCTCATCTTAATTTGATCGACGCACTTAGAGAAGCAAAAAGATACGAAGAGGCAAAATATTGGATCGAGCAAACGACAAAACGCTTTTCAGGTCTTCCAACAGAGATCAATGCACTGCATGCAGATTTACGAATGCAAATATACAGAGAAAATTGGGAGGAAGCGATAAAAGTTGCCAATAAGCTCCTAACGCTTAACAGATTTAAAGATTCAATGACCAGTCCTGAGGAAGTTTTATATCTAAAAGCATTGGCCCTTGATAAATCCGGCAGGAAATCAGAAGCAATGCAGATTTATAGCTCGATTCTGAACTCGCCCAGTTATTTCAGCGAATTAGCCCAAAAGAAGCTCAACATAAGAGGTAATACCAAGCTAAGTAAAATCAAAAAATCCTCGAATAGTATTTCGGAATTTCCTACGCCTTACCGTATAGAGGTAACACGCAATGCGAAGCTACAAAAGGTGGATCCTCGTTTCATTCTGGCAATAATGAAACAGGAAAGCCAATTTAAGCCATCTGCACGCTCACCGGTTGGCGCGCGTGGCTTGCTACAAATAAACTACGAAACTGCGCTGAAATATAAAGATAACGCTGGCTATCCTAATCTTCAACCAGAAGATCTATACAAGCCAGAGATTAATATCAAGATAGCAACAATCTACATCGCAAAACTTTTCAAAGAATTTGCTGATTTTTACGAAGCGGTAGCCGCAAGCTATAACGGCGGGGAGGACAACGCCATGCGATGGCTGAATCGCAGTAATCCAAGAGATGCCGGTGTTTTCATCGCTGAGATTGGATTCGCAGAGACTAAAAATTACGTCCTGAAGGTAATGAATAACTACCGAATATACAAAGATCTATACGATGAGAACTTAAACCGCAAATGAAAACAAAAACTCAGATAATGAAAATAACAAAGGCCAGCGCCGTTAAAGGCACGCTCAGATTACCAGGCGATAAATCAATTTCTCATCGGGCAGCACTAATGGCAGCCATTGCCCAGGGAACTTCCAAAATAAGCAATTTCTCGACAAGTTTAGATTGTCAGTCAACCTTAAATTGTTTGGAAAAATTAGGAGTCTCTGTTGTTAAAGAAGATTCTACAGTGCTGATAGGAGGCAGGGGGAAAAATGCATTAAAGCGAGCGCTTACTCCGCTAGATTGTGGAAATTCAGGAACTACAGCAAGATTGCTTGCCGGAATTTTAGCGGGTCATGACTTCGAATCTACTCTGATCGGAGATGAAAGTCTCTCCAGAAGACCAATGAGCCGGATCATCGAACCACTTCAGATGATGGGAGCTAAAATACAAGCAGAGAATAACCATCTTCCTTTGAAGATTTACGGTAAGAATCCTCTGAAAGCTATCTCTTATAAAATGAAAGTTGCTTCGGCTCAAGTAAAATCTTGTGTCTTGCTCGCCGGTCTATTCTGTGATGGCTCAACAGAGGTTTTTGAGGTCGTCTCTGAAGCAGGTAAGCCCATAGAGACACGTGACCACACTGAAAGAATGCTAGAGTTCTTCGGAGCTAAAATAAACAAAGAACGTGGCCATGTTGTCATCTCAGGAAGCTCCGAACTGCAGGCAAGGAATTTCAGTGTGCCCTGCGATATATCTGCTGCAGCATTCTTTCTAGTAGCTGCGGCATGTTTAGAGGGATCAGAATTATATTTGCCAAATGTCGGCATAAATCCAACTAGAAACGCAATAATCAAACTGTTAGAGCAAATAGGCGCTAATATAAAGATAAATAACATACGAGAAGAATGTGGCGAGCCTGTGGCAGATTTACACTTAGTTTCTAATTCGAGAAACTATCATTCACCTCCACCATTACGCGCAGAAATAATCGCCAATCTGATCGACGAGATTCCAATTTTGGCGATCTTGGGTACGCAGTTACCAGAAGGATTAGAAATCCGCGACGCCTCAGAACTCAGGGTAAAAGAATCCGACAGAATCAAAATGGTGGTGGAGAATCTAAGACTGATGAATGCAAATGTTGTAGAATATCCCGATGGCTTCAGCGTTAAAAAATCCAATCTGTGCGGTGCTCAGATTAATTCCGCAAATGATCACAGAATAGCAATGGCATTTGCAATAGCTGGTCTATTGGCTGAAGGTGAAACAATAATTGATAACTCTGAATGTGTCTCTATATCCTTCCCTGGCTTTTTTGAAAATTTACAACGTATAGCTGAAAGATAGAAGGATGCCTGAGATGAAGCGAATAGTTCTTCTAGGATTCATGGGAGCCGGAAAATCACTGGTCGCAAAGCATATCTCACGAATACTCAAATGCGAGAAATTGGATCTCGATGAATTCATTGAAATTAATGAAAACATGAGCACTGCAGATATCATAACTCTTCATGGAGAACAATTTTTCCGTGATATCGAAACAAAATATTTAAAGAAAGCCTTAGAGACAGATGCTCAAGTAATAGCCTTGGGTGGTGGTACATGGCTGAAAGAGGAAAATCGAAGCCTCATAAAAAATCATGACTGCGTTACAATTTGGCTTGCAACTAATTTTGAGAGCTGCTGGATAAACATAAAATCATCCGCGAAACAAAGACCATTGGCTAGAGATAAAACAATAGCGATGAGTTTATTCATTGAAAGAGAAAAAGTCTATTGTCTGGCTGATTTGCACTTGCCCGTTCTACCACATCTTACCTCTAAGGAAATCGCTGAAATTATCATCGAGTGGATAGTCTCCGAAAAAGAAAATAAGATAGATCAGTGAACATGACTCCGTCCAGGCGATTTTAGGAATGCTGTTCTCTGTATTGCCTCCATTGAAGAATAACTAGTTGACGATCCGCACATTCTGAAGTCCTAGCCTTTCGAGTTCTCTAAGCATAGCCCAGAAAGTGTCACAGTTTTGTCTACTTGGATTTAAGTCAATTGTTTTGGCCTTCAGCCGAAAATCTAGATTTTATTAGTTTTTCTTGTAGTTTCTTATTCGGGATATTAGTTTCAGGAACTGAGTTTATTGCCTTCTGTGAGCTATTGCTTTGTGTTCTCTTATTTTCAGGGAAAATTGAAAAGCTATGCTGAGAGAGGCTTGTGGATGACTTTTTGCAAACCGAGCCGGGCTAAAGGCAAGTTGTGCTCCTGGGCTAGGATCAACAGAATAGCGATTTGACGATTGAAGCTTAAAGTTTGAATTAGAAAATGCTGTGCATCTAGATTGATTATGATTTCTTCGATTGCCTCGTTCGGAAGAATCTTCTCTAAAATTTTCATTTCCATACTGGAAACTTCTACCACAATGTGGGTAAGTTTTTTTATTCTCTCGTCTTCATCTCCTTTATAACCAAATACTTTCCCTGTTTTTAAATCAAAGATCGCCACGCCTAAAATGAATTCTAAACCTGCAAACTCTTGCAAAGTTTTTTCTATGAATTCCGTGAGTTTTCTGGTATCAGTGGCCAGGGATGAATCATGTTCAACGGATGATTCTGATTCTTCCGCCGCATCAAAAACAACTTTGTCCGGGAATCCCCCTTCCTTACTTCGAGATTTATCTCGGAGATCCGCAGCCTGTAACAAAAGATCTGTAATTTGCATTGAAACGTTCTGAAGCGATTTACTCGGCGGTTTACCAATTTTTATCTTAGTATCTTCCCAAAACAAAATTTCATAAGCAGCTGGTAAATCTTTCAGATTTGCCGTTTCTGCACCAACAAATTTACCAGAGAAAAAATACAATTTACCGACCTTATCTCCTGATTCAACAATTACCGTGCAAGATTTTTTTTCTATTTCAATAAGCTGCAAGAAACTGAAAAGTGATATTCCATGAAGTTTGCCAAAAGCTGTTTCCGTAAGTATCGCACGGATTTGCTGAACAAAATTTTGGAAATTAATGGGTTTATCGATAAAGCCTATTGTAAAATTTTTAAGTCGATTTTCAATCTCTGGTGTTCCGAAAGCTGTTATAACAATAATTGGCAGATCAGGTAGATTTTCAGCCACATAAGCGACTAAGGCGAACCCGTCCATCTCAGGCATACGCAAATCGGTAACTAGTAAATCAACTGTCTCGCTCTCTAATACTCTTACAGCTTGCTTACCATTGTGAGCCGTTATCACTTGAAATTCTTCTTTGTATGCCTCGAGGCCTTCAGAAAGACTTTTCAAAAACAGCTTTTCATCATCAACGATCAAAATCTTTTTCATAAAAATGCTATTTCATGATAGTAATGGAGAAAAAATAAAACTTTCAAAAAGAGACCTAACTCTAGTTAGGTCTCGCTTTTAAAAGTTACTCGGTGAAAATGTAAAAAGTACGTTTCGTACATCAAATTTGCAGCTTTTCCTCTACCTGCGAGAGTTTAATGCGAGCAAGCGCGAGATTTGCCCGTGATTTATCTAACACAAAATAGAAGAAAATGTTAGGAAATTTCTCCGAAAACCGGATCAGGTGATAATGCTTTCCAAGTGTAATCAGAATATCTTCGATTCTATCTTGTAACCCTAAAGCCTGCATGGTTTTCATCTTTGCCCTGACTACCTCGGTGTTCCCTGCGGCAGCCATTTCAAGATTTACGCCACCACCATTTGTACCTAAGGTCATACCGCTTTTAAAGTCAACCAGGGCTGTTCCAAGGGCTCCGTCGACTCCCATAAGTTCCTCTAAGCACTCTTTGATATTGTTTGCCATATTATCCTCCACATCATAATTTTTCGTTTAGTTTTGTTGGGCTTTGCCCATGTTTAACATGAAGCAATTAAGGTACCAAAATAAAGAATCTCTTTAAGGCGGATTTTAGTTAGGTTTGAAGGACGCTCTTACATTTTAAGCTCATATTGAACTATTCATTTTGAGCTAGGTAGATAATTTTAGGCTATCAATCTCTAAGTTTGGATCAGGCCGTATAATTTAATCTTTCTCTTTAGAGTAGAAAGAGAAATTCCGAGAGCTTTGCTGGTCTTAGTGATGTTATAGTTCATCTTCCGAAGAGCGAATTCGATATACTGTTTTTCGATATCAACAAGCGGTTTAATCTCGGCCGACGAAAGGATTTTCGTTTCATTCGTGCTAGTAAGCGAAATATCATTTGTCAGAATAAACTTCGAAGGTAACAACTCTTCTCCTTTAGTTTGCAAGATAAGACTGCGCTCGATTAGGTTGCGAAGCTCACGAACGTTTCCTGGAAAATGATAAGTTTGCAATATCTTCTGCTCCTTTTCTGGTATAAAAACTTTTCTCTCCGGTGCAAGCTTGCGCAAAAAATGTTGACAAAGCTCAGGGATATCCTCAGGATGAGAACGCAATGGTGGAACATGAATGCGCAAAACATTGAGTCGATAATAAAGGTCTCGACGCAATTTGTTTTGTAGCACGGCTGTCTCTGGATCAATGTTCGTTGCAGCAATGATTCGCACATCAACGTGACGAATCTTGTTACTGCCTAAACGCCTTATTTCATTGCTTTCAATAGCACTCAGAAGTTTACTCTGTAAATTCAAAGGCATCTCCGTGATCTCATCTAAAAACAATGTTCCTTGATCAGCTAGCTCGAAAAGTCCATATCTGGTCTGATGTGCCCCTGTAAAAGTCCCCCGCTCAAAACCAAAAAGCTCTGCTTCTATCAAATTCTCAGGAAGTGCTGCACAATTAATTTGAATAAAAGCTTTTTTACCTCGTGTGCTTTGCTTATGAATCAAAGTTGCGATCAAATTTTTACCTGTTCCTGTTTCGCCCGTAATCAAAACAGGGCAGCTAGAAGCCGCAGCTTTTGCCGCCAAGCCTCTCAAGTTTCGACTAACATGAGATGATCCAACGAAAAGTTCTTCCTCCCTAACATGCTCATGAATTCGAAGTTGCTCAAGCTTCTCTAACCCTTTTACATGATAAGCATTTTTGATTTTGACGCGTAACTCCTCTAAGTCGATGGGTTTCAATAAATAATCGTAAGCACCGTCTTTGATAGCTTGAATTGCAAGTTTAAGATCCGGATAAGCAGTGATAAGGATTATTTTTATCTGCTCATCCATCTCCTTGAAAAGTTGCAGGGATTCTACACCATGGCCATCCGGCAATTTACTATCTAGTAACAAAATATCAAATGACGTGCTTTTTAATTCCTCTATCCCCTGTTCTATCGTGTTAGCAACCGTGATACTAAACTCAGATAAACCCTCTTTTATAGCCAGACAAAAAAGCTCATCATCATCAATTAAAAGAACTTTGCAATTATGCATCATAACTCGATAGATGATTTTGAAGAGTATTCTTAAAAGTTTCAGGGACTACATTCAAATGAAATAACAACATCGGTGCCTCGATTTTTCTTGCTAAAAATAGAGATTGTGCCGTTCATCTTTGTAATTATTTTTTTGCTGATAACTAAGCCTAAACCAGTCCCATTTAGTTTAGATGTGTAGAAGGGTTTAAAGAGATTTTTCATCTGCTGCTCATCCATTCCACAACCATTATCGCTTATTACGATCTCGATGCTCGGTCCATTACAACGCATGTGAATTTTTATGAGTGGCATTACCTCAGAATTTTCAAGCGCATCTAAGGAATTTGTTATTATGTTGATAAGTGCTTGATAAAGTGCGGCAGGGTCTAGCATTACCTTCAAGTCTTGACAGCCATTCTCAAAAGTGAAAAATATTCCAACTCCTCTGCTGATAATGTCTTTCTCCACAAGGGCAATAAATCTTTTAACTAACTCATAGAGATTGGTCGGTTGCAAATGAAGATCTTCATAAAGATTGAAATTTTTGAGTAATCGCAGTAAATACTCAATGCGTTCAATTTCGGAGAGTGAACGATCAATATACTCAATAATTTGTTCTGAGGACCATTGATCAAAATTCCTTCGTAAGACATTGAGAGCAACTTTTATAGAATTGACTGGATTACCAAGCTCATGACGAAAGGACTGAAAGATATACCCGATATTTTCTGTTATGTTGTTAGCCTCAGCTATTGACTCGAGTCGTCTCTGATGTGTAATGTCTCTGACTATATGTACCCATCTACCATTGGTTTCTTGACGAAAAACTGGGTAGTTGGTAATTTCATAAAGCCCATGTCTATCTGTTAAGCTGAATTCTGCCTGCGGAATATGAAATAAGTTTTCTCTGGTTACTTGCCTACAGACAGCGGAGGAAAAAAGCTCCGATATCTTACTCCCGATAAGCTTTGGAAAATCCGCATCAAAGAACTTTGAAGCTGCAATATTGCAACGCAATATTGCCCCATCAGCATCCGTTAAAAAAATCAAATCATTAATTGCATCAACTGTAACAACCCACTCTTGCTTTATACGCTCTACTCTCGCTAGATTTTCTATTTTGTCCGTGATGTCTAATTGCATTCCTACGAAATGAGTCAAACTACCTTCAGCGTTATAAATCGGAGATATATACAAATGATTAAAAAATGGTTTACCATCCTTACGATAATTTAACAGCTCTATTTGAATAGGCTCGCCTTGCTGTACAGCTTTTCTTATAAGCGCGACAGAATCAGGATCTGTCTTCTCGCCTTGCAGAAACCGACAATTACGTCCTAAAACCTCATGAGAAGGATAGCCTGTTATCTTAGTAAAGGCCGGGTTGCAATAGATAATAGGGTTATCATCTGCTAGGGCATCCGTGATCACTACTCCTATTAAATTTTTATCAACTACTTCTCGAAATATACCGGGGTTCATCTGCTTGTGAATCTCAGAAATTCTGCAGGGTTCAAAAAATTTACCGTTATCGCTCATATTACTTACATGGAAGCAAAGAACTCACGTTTTCTGATTCAGAGGCGTCTCACCCTTTTAGTGAACTTACGAAAGCTCCTCGTGTTTTCAAATTTGAGCACCAGCAAAACTCCAAAAATACGTGATGAAATAAGCTATAAGCTTCACCTCTTTTAAAGATAACACAGAATCCAATGGAAATGTATAAATTTAACTTAATGGATTACCGATTTATGCAGTGAATGTGCTCTAGGCACAAAGAATCTGAAAAGCCCTATTACTACAATCATGACTCGAAAACAAAATAACAACAAAGACAAGAATCTTACGACTACAATTTCAGTCCCTCTCAAATCTAAGCCGATGCTAGTCGTTATGTGATTTTTTCACATCTGTGTGATAATTTTCTTCAATATGATAGAAGAATTTGCTTACGGTGATGAAAGAGAACGATTTTTGACTAAGGGAAACGGTAGAGTTGGCTGGATAGAAGTAATAGTTGGGTCAATGTTCTCAGGAAAAAGTGAAGAATTGATAAGAAGATTGAAGCGTGCTCAAATTGCCAGGCAAAAGGTACAAGTCTTTAAACCGAAAATAGATGACAGATATTCAGTCTCAGAGATTATCTCGCATTCCGGCATGTCACATATTTCTAAACCCGTAATGACAACGGCTGAGATGATGGCATTAATAGAGCCTGACACGCAAGTAGTCGGAATTGATGAAGGGCAGTTTTTCGATATGGAATTGGTTGAAGCGGCGAATAAATTAGCTAATAGTGGGAAACGAGTAATAATAGCTGGACTAGATCAAGATTACATGGGTAGACCATTCGAGCCAATGCCGCAGCTTCTCGCCATAGCCGAGTTTATAACTAAAACCCATGCTATATGCGTTCGGTGTGGGGCAACTGCGAACTACTCGCAGAGGATTTCAGGTTCAACTGAACGAATCGAAGTCGGTGCCTCAGATAAATACGAGGCTAGATGTAGAAAATGCTTCGTGCCTCATCCAGAAACCAAAATCCCATAAGGTAGCAAGATCTGCAACATAACTTCATCGGCAGGTAAGGCTGATCTTTTGGATCGTTCATTATTGAATTATCTCAAGCAGCCCTCAAGTTTATCTACCACGGAGAAATCTTCGAATGTATGCATCAGTTTGTTCCACCTTCCTCAATTCCTCATCAGTCCCGCTAAAAATTATCTTACCTTCTCGCAAAATCATTATTTGCGTATTGATCAGACATAATTTTTCACCCTCTTTCTCAAATGCTACCTCACCCTTGTCATTTATGACTGCATATTCGGAACTTAAGTACTCAATGTTTTGCATTTCATGAGTTACGAAAATTGATGAGACATTCTCCAAATCACGCAGTTTTATTACTAATTCGCAAATCGTTCGCGCAGTTGGTGGATCTAGCCCTGCCGTCGGCTCGTCAAATAAAACAATTTTTGGATTTCCAACGAGTGCTCTAGCTATTCCGACTCTTCGGCGCATGCCACCTGAAAGCTCGTTCGGCATTTTATCTATCGCGTCTTCCAGATCAACGAATCTGAGCATTTTTCTTACTTCTTGTTCTACTATCTCCTCCGGTAAACCTTGTTCATGAAGCCTGTAAGCAACGTTGTCATAAACTGATAAAGAATCAAAAAGTGCTCCTTCCTGGAAAACCATGCCGATTTTTTGTCTAACTCGCATCATTTCGGGCTCGTCATAATCTGTTATGTCTTCGCCCTCAATAAAAATTCTGCCAGAATCTGGTTTTACCAACCCCAAAATTAACCGTATTATTGTCGATTTCCCTCCCCCAGATCTGCCCAAAATTATCTTTGTCTCACCCTTGCGAACAGTAAAACTTATTCCGTCCAGTATCTTCTTCTCGTCAAATGATAAATGCACATCGCGAAATTCAATGGCAGGTACGTACTTTTTTTGTTTATTTTCGGCAGGCGGACTAGACGTCATTTTAATTCAAAAATCTATTCCTAGAATATTTTGTAGAGCCCTCGTCAAGAAGAAATCAGTAATTATTATCACTATGGATGAGAGGACCACCGATCGTGTGGTAGAAAGTCCAACTCCGACAGTTCCCCCCGTGGTACTCAATCCCTTATAACATGAAACAGAACCGATTATTAAACCAAAAAAGAAGGGTTTGACCAAGCTGACAATTAAATTTTTCGTAGTGACTCCGTCCCGCACCGAGGATATAAACAAAGTCACATCCAAATTGAATATATACTTCGAGGTGATACCACCGCCAATTATTCCAGCTAAATTGGCTACGACAGTAAGTAGAGGTAACATCAAGATCAAAGCTATTATTCGTGGAGCTACTAATTTTTTCACGGGATCAGTTCCTAAAGCCCTCATTGCATCGACTTGCTGTGAGACTACCATCGAACCAAGCTCTGCTGTTATGGCTGAGCCAATCCTTCCAGCCACCATTAATCCTGACAGAACTGGACCTAATTCACGCAGTAAAGAGAAAGTTACCATTCTTCCGACTTGGCTCTGCGCTCCATAATACGCAAGAATCTGAAAACTCTGCAAAACCAAAACTGCACCCGTAAAAAAACCTGTAAGTAAGATTATCGGCGCTGATTTCACGCCTATGAGGTCCATCTGCTTGATCATCTCATTAAAATAGCGCGGCTTATTGCGTAGGCGATAAAATGCACTACTAGTTAGTAGCGTTAGCTCTTGCAGTTCGTACAGAGCCTTCTTTAAAAACTCCACGAAAAAATTTTACATGTAAGCACCTTATATGAGAAAAGCGGATTTATTTTTCATCGTATATGTCATGCAGAACTTCAGAGATGCTTTTTCTTGGCTGGTTGAGGTCCGTAGAGTAATCCTGGGATTTTTTGTGATCTTGAGAAGAAAAAATCCACGCATCTGTTTTCCGTTGCGCTCGTGGAGCTAGGTCGTGTTGATCTATGCTAGATTGAATGTTTGAAACGTCGTTCTGTTGTATGGATGAATCAAGCTTTTGTAACACTTTTCTTGATTCTTCGAGTAAAAATTTTGCCTTGTTTCTACGTGCTCTTTCTAATGCTCTAACTGCAGCTGAAGTTAAAGGCGCTTCGGATGGATCAGTTTCTATTTTCCTTAAGATCTGAGCATACTTCCGCATTTCTTCTGACGGCGTCATGTATGCAAGCTCATTGAATTCTGATTTTTCAACAATCCTTGATAGATAATCCTCTGCTAATCGATGATCACCAAGTTTGTAATAGAGAGCTCCGATGGCGAAATAAAGCAATGGTGGAGCCATACCGGGAAATATCTTCAGTATCTGTTCCCCTTTTGATATAGCCTCTTGAATTTCGAATCCAAACCATCGGCGTTCGTCATCACGAAGTATTTCATTAGCCTGTAAGTAAAATTCAAAAACTTCATGGACTTCACGTGAGGCTGGTAGTGAAAAAACTTTCCACAGTAAAAATGCGAAGATGCCAAAGAAAATTATGATGAATAACGGAAAGCCCATCACATATAACATCGCACTGACCACGCCTAGAGTTAATCCATATTGTGCCTTTTCCTTAAGATTATCGATTTTCTTCTTCTCTAATTTTTGAATTGTCTCAGAGTTAAGCATCTTTCGGCTTTTCCTCGCTAGGGCCATCACTTTCGTCAGATTTATTTTCTCGATGCTCAGGAGGTTTTCTCTGTTGATTTGCGCTTCTTTCAAGCTTCATACCAAATTCTGCCATCGCATCAATCAAAAGATCAAAAAGTTTGAAGGGTGAATTCAAGACAAAAGCAATTGTTTCGCCCAGAGTTATCGCTTCTAATTCAACCAATGAAGCAATTTTTTTCTCTAGCGGCATGTCATAAAACTCTCTGCGAAACTTATCGAAAGTGTTTTCATCTGAAACCGACTGCTTCTGCTGATTTTCTCGCATAATAACGATTTCTCCTGGAGCAACTATTTTTACTTGGCATGACAGACGCTCGCCACTTTTTATTTTTTCAGCCGTTAGAATTGAGATTTCTGCTTCTGTAGGTTTGGACAAAATCTCTGATCCTCTGGTAACCAAAACGCGGCAGGAATTACATGCTCCTCTTCTTGCGCATTCTGAAGGAATATGAGCACCTATCCTTCTAGCCGCATCTATCAAATAGCTACCAACCGCAACTATTCCTTGAAGATTATCTGGCTCGACTTTGATTTCTACATCATCCATCTTTTGATTCATCTCACTACGTTTTTTCCAATGACACGGATTCGGGGCTGTGCACCTGAGTTCGTACTGACTTCGGCTGCTTTCTCTTGACACTCAGCACATAACCCTAGAATCCTTAAATTATGATAAGTCGGTTTAAATCCATACTTAGCAGCCATTTCATCCTGCAGTGCCTCTATTTCAGGCGAGAAAAACTCAATTACCTTACCACACTCAGTGCAAATCATATGATCATGGTGCTGGTGTTTGTAATGATGTTCATAATACGTTTTGCCATCTCCGAAGCGAACTTCCCTTGCCAACCCAGCTTCAGTCAAGAGCTTAAGTGTTCGGTAAACGGTCGTATATCCAATTGTGGGATCCTCCTTTTGCACAAGCCAATACAAATCTTCACTTGAGAGATGATCTTCTGTTCGAAGAAAAATCTCCAAAATCAGATCTCGCTGCGCAGTCCTCTTTAATCCCTTCTTCCTTATGTGATTTTCGAATATTTCCTTCTCTTCACTGAATTCTTCTCTCTTCATAACCATCCCGCGCTCCCTGCAAGGCTTATTTTATCACCATAATTTTGTTTACAGTAACTAAAATTAAGATTGAACCTTAAATGATCTCTGGGATCGCAAAATATTGCAGATCTTTCTGAAGAATTAATGTCTAAACGATTTCATGCTCGCTTTTTTTATCCATACTCTAGAATATTTCGATACGACTGCTTTCATTAAAACGTAAGTTCATTTCCATCCATTAGGTATCCGAGAAATTGAATCATATTTCTCTTATCATAATGCGAACGCCTGTCGGGTTTATCGATGAAACGTAAGTCTTGAATAAAACATTCGTGCTGCTGAAAATTTGGATCATTTCACTTTCAACCTTTTTAGCAATAGCCTCGGAATTACTAAGCATAAAAACGCTCGGACCAGACCCGGAAATGCCGCCACCGATCGCTCCTACTTTTAAACTTGCGCATTTTAATTCGTCGAACTTTGGTATAAAATCCTTCCTCGCAGGTTCTATGATATCGTCATGTAAACTTCTAGCTAGCAACTCATAATCTGATTTCTCTAAGGCTGCAACTAAAGCTCCAAGGTTCGCCCATGCAGAAATAGCCGATTGTAAGGATACATTTTTAGGTAATACCTTACGCGCTTCGCTAGTTTTGATCTCTAGCTGTGGATGGAGTATGGTGACGAACAATTCGGGATAATTAAGTTTTATAAGATCGAGAGGTTTATGCGACCGTACCAATACAAAACCGCCAAGCAAACAGGGAGCTAAGTTATCAGCATGATGAGATTCAGAAGCAAGAAACTCTCCTTCTAATGCGAACTCCAACAACTCTTTCTCGTGAAATCCAGCGCCTAAAAGCTCATTTATTGCTACTACAGCGCCTACAGCGCTCGCAGCACTAGAGCCAATACCACTTCCCGGCTTAATTCCCTTCTTTATCTCGAGTTCGATCCCAGCCGAATAACCAATGGCATCCAAAAGAGCTAATGCTGCCTTACCTGCCACATTTTTATTGGGATCTGTAGGTAAGTTAAAATTATCCAGATGCTTAATCCTGAGTTCTTTTTCATCTGTAAGCCTTGCGGTTATCTCATCAAAAGGCACATTTATTGCGAACCCGAGGCAATCGAAACCACAAACAACATTTGCCACCGTTGCAGGCGCATGAACTTTCACTATTTTCACAATGAGATACTTTAGCACAAATCGGAAAACAGAACATGTAGGATTCAAGGATGCAGTTCTTCGAGGCCAGCCTGAGGATGGAGGATTGTATTTTCCAGAGAAAATACCCCATCATGACGCAACCTTTTGGGAAAAATTGAGCGAGAAAAGCAAAGAAGAAATAGCTTTTGAAATAATCAAGCCATATGTTGGCAATGATATAGATCCGTCAACTCTCTATCAAATTTGCTCTGAAACTGTAAACTTCGATTTTCCCCTAGTTAAGCTAAACGATTCAATTTATGTTCTGGAGCTTTTTCATGGTGACACTCTGGCATTTAAAGATGTAGGGGCGCGCTTTATGAGTCGTTGCCTTCGCTTTTTCGCACAAAAAATCAGCAAGAAAATATCAGTCATAGTTGCTACGTCTGGAGATACAGGCGGTGCTGTTGCCTCTGGGTTTTGGAATGTCGAAAATGTCGAGGTTTTTATTCTCTATCCAAAATCCAGAATCTCTGATATTCAGGAGTTACAAATCACATCGCTAGGTGGCAATATAAATGCAGTAAGAGTAAATGGTGATTTTGATGACTGCCAGCGCTTAGTTAAGCAAGCATTAGCAGATGAGGGAATAAGAAAAAAGTTCTATCTAACCTCAGCAAATTCTATAAATATTGCGCGGCTTCTGCCTCAGCAATTTTACTATGCATTTGCCTATCGACAATGGGCTGAGAATCGGCCGCCAGTAATATCAGTCCCAAGTGGCAATTTTGGTAATATTTGTGCACTCGCCATAGCTCATCTGTCCGGACTACCATGCGAGAGATTGATTGCTGCATGCAATGCAAATGATGTCATTCCTGAATTCTTGAGAACCGGCAAGATGACTTCAAAGCCAGCGATCAAAACATTGTCAACGGCGATGGATGTCGCATCACCATCAAATTTTGTCCGGATTCTTCAGCTTTTCGGGAATAATATCGAGAAATTGAGAGCAAAAATGATAGCTTTTAGCATTTCAGATGAGGATACGATTCTTACAATGAAACAAACTTATCACAATCATGGTTATCTACTCGATCCACACGGTGCCGTCGGTCTGAAAGCCTTAGAGTGCTATCTACAACAAAATCCCAGCTCGAAGGGGATATTTTTAGAGACCGCTCATCCTATCAAATTTGAGTCAGTCAAAAACATCTTAGGGGAAGCGTCCATCGAAATTCCTCCACAGATAAGATCTTTACTCTCCAGAGAAAAACATTACATCGAGGTAGAAAACGATTATAAAAAGCTAAAAGACCTAATTATGAGCCGCGATTCTTGATTTTGCTGAGGCAAGATTGTATTTTTTTGATTCAGATATTTCAAAATCCGCATGTTGAAAGGGAGATGAGAGTATGAAAACGAAGTTGTTTTCTCTGATGCTAGCATGCATGTTTATTTTCAATTCGTTTGCTTTTGCAAATAATTCCATTAAACCAAAAAAAATGTGCCAGCGTCTGTGCCATGAAGAGTTTAAGTCATGTAAAAGACACAATCATAAAAATAAGCACAAAAAGACCTGCAAAGTCGAATATCGAAGGTGCTTGCAAAATTGTCCTAGATAAACTCGCCAGCTTAGGTGATCAAGCTTGGAGGCTTATTCTGCTTCCAGGTTAATTGTTTTTTAATTATGAAGGTTTTAAAGTTTGGTGGCTCCTCTGTAGCAAATGCAGAGAGAATTCTAAAAGTAATCGAAATAGTCAGGGCGAAAGCATCAAAAGATATTTGTGTTGTCGTACTCTCGGCAATGCAAGGTGTAACTGATAATCTCATCGAGATATCGAAAAAGGCTGAGGAAGGTAATGAAATCTTCAGGCAAAAAATCCTCGATCTGCGCCATAGGCATGAAAATGAAGCTAAAAAGCTACTGAGCGATGCCTCTAATGTCATTTCTTACATTGATTCCTTGATGACAGAACTTAAGAATCTATGCGAAGGAATCTACTTACTAAGAGAGCTAACACCGAGAACTTTGGATAGAATTTTGAGTTTGGGCGAGCTTCTATCTTCACGTATTTTCTACGAGAAAATAAAGACCATTGAAGCCAATTCGATATGGAAAGATGCTAGAGAGCTAATTCGGACGGATTCAGCTTTCGGTGCTGCTACAGTGGAGTTTAATCATACTAATCAACTAATCCAAAGCTTTTTTAAGGAAAACGAAGCTAGTATCTACATCGTTCCCGGGTTTATTGCAGCAGATATGGAGGGAACCACTACGACGCTTGGTAGAGGAGGTTCTGATTATACTGCAGCGATAATCGCATCTGCTCTGAACGCAGAGGTCCTTGAAATATGGACAGATGTAAGCGGCATGATGACCGCAGATCCTCGTATTGTCAAAAATGCTCGTCAGATACCTCATATAAGCTACCGTGAGGCGATGGAGCTCTCTCATTTCGGTGCAAAGGTTATTTACCCACCAACATTACAGCCTGTTATGTCAAAAAATATACCCGTTTGGGTAAAGAATACGTTTGCACCTGAAGACTACGGCACTTTGATAGAAGCTGAAGTCGAGAAAAAAGACATTGTTACTGGTATTTCCAGCATCGATAAAATAGCTGTCCTAAACTTAGAAGGTAGTGGGATGGTAGGTATACCAGGATTCTCCAAACGATTTTTCTCAGCTCTCGCCGAAGCCAAAATCAACGTTATCCTTATAACCCAAGGCTCTTCCGAACATTCCATATGTGCAGCCATCGAGGAGCGATTTGCTAAGCTAGCCAAACAAGTAGTTGATAAAGAATTCGCTGATGAGATTTCGAGCGGAAAGATAGAGCCATTAAGAGTAGAGAAAGGATTTTCAATCCTCGCACTCGTTGGCGACAGAATGCGTTTGCATCCGGGTATTTCAGGTAAAATGTTCTCGGCTTTAGGATGGCAAGGGGTAAATATTCATGCCATCGCTCAGGGCTCATCCGAAAGAAATATATCGGCTGTAGTCAGTTCAAAAGATGTCAAAAAAGCCATAAATGCATTGCACGAGGAATTTTTCTCTAAGTGTAAGAAACAAATCAATTTGTTCATCGCCGGGATCGGAAACGTCGGTGGCAAATTCATAGAACAAATCGATCAGCAAAAAGCATATTTATCAAAACATCTGGGACTTAATGTCAGAATAATAGGCATTGCTAACAGTAAGAAAATCTTATTCGATGACGATGGGATAGATGCCAAGAGCTTTCGCCTGAGATTAGAGAACTCAGAGCTCGATTCGAATCCACAACGCTTTGCCAATGAAATAATAGAGAGAAACTTAAGAAATTCGATTTTCGTTGATATAACGGCAGATACTTCAATTATAGAAATCTATCCACAACTTCTGCAAAAATCTATCTCTATAGTGGCTTGTAATAAAGCTGCGGCTTCGTCTAGATACGAAAAATACAGATACCTGCGGGATTTAGCTAAAGAGTACAATGCGCATTTTCTCTTTGAAACAAATGTAGGAGCTGGCCTTCCAGTAATAAGCACTTTAAATGACCTTTTACGAAGCGGTGACGAAATATTCAAAATAGAGGCTATTCTCTCAGGCACACTTCAGTTTGTTTTTAATAACTACGATACAAGCAAGCCTTTCGCTTCAGTAGTAAAACAAGCCCAAGAGCTTGGCTATACAGAACCTGACCCCAGGATAGATTTATCCGGCATGGACGTAGCCCGAAAAATACTAATATTAGCCCGGGAAGCTGGTTACAAACTCGAATTAGAGGATATTGAAAATAGAGCGTTCTTGCCCGACTCTTGCTTTACGGGCAGCGTAGAGAATTTTTATGAACAAATGTATGAACACGAGGAATACTTCCGTTCTTTATTTAATGAAGCTAACCGCCAAGGTAAAACTTTAAGATACGTCGCTTGCATGAATGAGAGAAACGTTTCGGTGGGCATTAAACAAATCGATAAAAAACATGAGTTCGCACTTTTATCAGGTAAA
The DNA here is from genome assembly GCA_964486055.1 of uncultured Blastocatellaceae bacterium. Lineage (GTDB taxonomy): Bacteria > Acidobacteriota > Blastocatellia > Pyrinomonadales > Pyrinomonadaceae > J014. The sequence goes on along the minus strand of CAZALE010000001.1, from coordinate 116,375 downwards.
GATAATGCAATTTTGTTTTATACGAAAAGATACTCACTTCAACCCTTAGTCATAAAAGGAGCCGGAGCCGGGGCTGAGGTTACCGCTGCAGGGATCTTCGCAGATGTTATTCGTGCAGCTAATTTACCATACTAATCACAATACGAAGCCCAGACACATCTTCATCAGCTCAAAAATGAAACTGAGAATCTACCCCAACTGCTCTGGTCAGAGACACACTCTTTTTATATTACTCGTCTTTACATTAAAGATCACTCGTGATGAAATCTCTTCCCACTACCAAAGCTAAACAGTAATTCTCGAAATACAAAGCTCTTAAAAGCTTTTATACTTTTGGTCCAGGGTAATTCTCACCTAACTTTGAGGCATCACCCTCTGCGAGTGAATGCACAAGCTCGTAATGAAAATAGTCGAATTTTGCTGCCACAGAGGGTTTTACCCTCTTATCGTACATTTCTCTGGACCTATCAATCGCTTCTTTCAATCGATCATAAAGATCTCCGGCTCTGCGCCCTTCCTCTACTTTCTGCTGATTATAAAGTTTAATTTCTGATACCAGTAATCGAGCGAATCTACGGGCTTCATTGTGATACCGTCGTTCTTCTTCAGTAGTTACATCAACCGGAAGTTCAATGTGCCTATCTGCTAGGGATTTAGGCTTAGCAGTCTCGAATTGAGAAATTGGCGGGCTAAATGGCCTTTCCCCTTCTACTAATGGTGTCTTCAATTCCCCGGAAAATCCTTTGCTCTCTTCGAGTCTTACAGCATCCTGCACCTTGGGTTGCTCAGCGATGGTCGGAGTTTCATAGCTTCCCTCTAGCTTTACTTCATTAAGCCGCTCAGGATGCGACACTACAGGTTCTACTTTGATTTCAGCCTCATACTCTTCAACAGCCATCGGTTCAACTGTATAAACTGTCTCTGGCTGCGTTGAAGAATCATATTGAGTTACTGTTTCCTGAGTTACATCAATACGCTGAGTAAGTTCTCCTCGAAAATCTGGCTCTGGAGTTCTTAAAGATGGCTCTACTTCTATCCTAGTTTCAACTGATACTTCCTTAATTGACGGCTCAATCTTCGCCTCCGGGGTGTACGTAGATTTAACATCTTTATCTTGCCCGGGCTCTTCGACTTGATACTCCGTAACTGGGGACTTTGCCTCATATGAAGTCGTCTCTACTTGATAAGAGACCGTTGGTGGGGCTTCCACCTTAAACTGAGGCGCTACAGGCTGTTGAGCGATCACAGATGGGGATGGAGGCACTGGTTGTCTTTCTTTTGCTTGTTCTTCTTGAGCCCTCTTAGCTGCTGACTTCATAGCGGCAAGGATTTCAACAGTCATGCTAGTAACAGAAACTAACGACTCTAAAGCTTCCGAGAAAAGACGTTTATCTGAGGATTCTTCAGCGTATAAGACAGCAACTCCTCTACCTCTTACTATCAAAGGAATGGCAATCATTTTATGAGAGGTGCCAAATCCCGCTTTTTGAAGCGGAGTGATATCTCCAGCGTAGTTACCATTCTCAACTTGTATGCTCGTCAGGGAATTAAGTGCCTCAGATAGCAAATTCTGTGAGTTAACCGGTAAAATCAAACTTCTCACCAATTCTTCTCTCTTCTGCTTATCCTCACCGAAAGCATGCCAACCTATAAGGCGCTCACTCTTTACCACAAAAAGCCCACCGCAAGCCGAAAATTTCTCAGCACTAGAGATCAAGGCGCTCAATATCTCGGCTTGGGTAGTTTTGCTGCTAATTTCTTTAATGGCTTGACTCAGATCAGCAAATGTAGGCTCTGCTTTTCGACGCTGACGCTCGAGCTCTTCAGCTTCCGCCTGAGCCATGGCTGCTATCTGCGCTCCTTCATCTCTAGCTAACCGTAAATGCTCCAAAATGGAATCACGAATTACTGCATCAAGTTCTTTTTGCTCAGGAATTTTGCTTTTCGTCAACTTGAAAAACTCTTCTAGCTGATTTCTTTGACGCTCTATTTCAGCAAATACACTCTCTTCAAGTTTCGTTATTTCCTGACGAACCTCGGCTAGAGTATCTCGAAGATAACTTTCAAACTCGCTTCTAAGACTTCTTTCTAATTCTTCGCTTTTCACTTTACATTTCCTCCATGTAGCAAGACTAAGAAAACGGCTGGCACATTTTTGCAAGGCAACCGATTTGAGTGAAGTAACCTTTTAACAAACTTTGTCACCTTTGGCATTATGAACAAAAATTGTTTGTAATGTCAAGAGTTACTTATCTCTACTTATTAGTACCTGCAACTAAAACAGGTATTACCACCGAGGAAGCCGTTTTTCCTCCATAATAAACTCTATTGGTGACTTTCTGAAAGTCAGCTGCTGTTGCCAACTTGTAATTCGGTAAGAATTTCTGAGGATTCCTCGCAACCAATGGAAACCATGTGCTCTGAATTTGAATCATTATGCGATGCCCTTTTTTGAAAGTATGAAACACTCCCGGCATTACAAAGGACAATCTCGCTGGCATATTCGGCTTGAGCGGTTCAGGCTTTTCGAAACTATTACGAAACCTAGCTGGCATTGGTTCCCCACGTAATAACATTTGATATCCTCCCGGTTGAAATACACTCCATGCGGAGGTCTCTGGTGGTTTTACTCCCTCAGGAAAACGATAATCATCTGGGAATACATCTATCAGCTTCACGATGAAATCAGAATCCGTCCCGCTAGAGGAAACAAAAAGGTCTGGCTTTATGTCACCGACTATTGTCACATCTTCCTTTAAAGGCTCGGATTGAAAGACTAGAACATCCGGCCGCGTAGCAGCAAACCGCTGATCCTCGGTCATAAAATCTCGTGGGTAATTAAAGGTAATTTTCTGAGTATATGGCACTGGATTCATTGGATCAGAAATATATTCCTCAAAGCCGGCTTTCTTAGGCTCTTCGAATGACAAGCCACCATTTTCGGTCAGATATAGCCGAACGGGCTTTGTGTTAGATGGATCATAACCATCAAATCCCATCCAGCGATGCGCTCCTGTGTCAAACAATAATACCTCTTTTAGCTCAGAAATATTTCCTTTGTCCTTCAAAAAGTAGTTGAAGAACGGTAATTCAATGTTTTCTCTATACCACTTGGCTGTCTTCTGTTCGAAATAAGCTGTACCGAGCCAATCTCCATCTGATCTCGCCCAGCCACCATGAAACCACGGACCAACCACAAGAACATTGAAAATCCCTGGATTTTGCTTCTCAATGTGTTGATAAGTGCGCAAAGCGCCAAACAAATCCTCGTTATCATACCATCCACCAACCGTCATGGTGGCACAACGAATGTTTTTTAACTTTGGAAGAATATTTCTATCTTTCCAAAAATCATCATAATTAGGATGTTTCATCATCTCATCCCAAAACTCGATGCGCATTCCTAATCCCTTCTCGTATGAATCTGCAACTTCTTTCAGTCCACCAAGATTTAGGAAGTAGTTATAGCCATCCGATGGCAAAAAACCCTTCCAACGGGTTAAGTAGTCTGCTGAGGAGGTAGGATTAGAACGTGGCTGACCGAAAAATATGAAGAAGGCGTAGTTTTGAGCAAGAAATAAAGCTCCGTTGTGATGCATGTCATCACCGTGGAACCAATCAGACACGGGGGCTTGTGGCGAACAGGCTTTCAGAGCCGGATGAGAGTTTATCGAACCAGCAGATGTATAAAACCCAGGATACGATATTCCGTAAATACCAACTCTACCATTATTGTTGTCTACGTTTTTTATTAGCCAGTCTATTGTGTCGTATGTGTCTGTGGATTCATCTATCTGCCCAGGTGCTGGATTTTCTATATGTGGACGAACATTTTCATACTTACCCTCGGACATCCAACGTCCTCTTACGTCTTGATAAACAAAAATGTATCCCTCTCGAGCAAACAACTCATTTGGACCGAGGGACTCCTTGAATTTGTCCTCTCCGTATGGTGCAACAGAGTATGGCGTACGATTTAACAAAATCGGATATCTCTGCGATTTATCCTTCGGTTCATAGATAGCTGTAAAAAGCCTTACTCCATCCCTCATGGGGATATAAACTTCGCGTTTTGTGTAATTTTCGCGAATGTATTTAGCTAAGTCACTCTGTTGCGCTTCCGATGTGATTACAAACGCAACCAATAGAGTAAATATTGCGGATAATTTTTTGAACATGAAATCTCTCCTTATTCCTTTGCATTAGTATAGCCAGGACCGTATAACGGCATGCCGGGTTTATTACCCGTCAATCCTTTCTCATCTAACACAATTTGTCCATTAACAATGACGTAGCTAATTCCTTCGGGGTATTGATGGGGATTTTCAAATGTTGCTTTATCAATTATCTTTTTCTCATCGAATATGACGATATCAGCAAAAAATCCTTCTAGTAGTAGCCCCCTATCTCGAATTTGAAATACCTTTGCTGGTAAGGAAGTCATTTTACGAATCGCATCCTCTAAAGAGATCAACTTTAGATTTCTCACATATTCACCTAGGACACGAGCGTTATTGCCATAACCACGTGGATGAGGAACACCACGACCGAAGGTTCTCACTCCACTATCTGAGGCGAACATCGTAAAAGGAGCTTTTATGATTCTCTGCACATCCTCTTCACTCATCACACGGTAGACCATCGAGGCTCCGCCTTTTTCATACATCTCTAAAATCTGCTCTATCTGTGATCGTAAATCATTTTTTCCGCGCGCTAACTTGGTTATCTCTACGATATTCTTCCCGTTATATGATGTATTTGGCGAGTAATTGGCGACAAACGCAAAGCTGTAATCCTTAAAGCCTTTCTTCTTCAAATCGTCCTTCATTTCTTTTATTACTCTGTCTCTTATCTGAGGATCTTTCAGTCTTTTTATTGCCGCTTCTCTACCACCAGCAATAACCCAATTTGGCATTCTTGCATCCAGGGAGGTCGAAGAAGCAGGATAAACATACTGATCGACGCTCACCTGCAAGCCTCTTTCTCTGGCAGCATTGACTAACCCTAGAGTCAAATCACTCTTACCCCATAATCTCTTACTGGATATCTTAAAGTGTGAAATTTCAACTGGTATCTTTGCTTTATCACCTATGTCAATAGCTTCATTTATGGACTCGACTACTTTTGTTCCCTCATCTCTTATGTGAGATGCGTATATACCACCATATTTAGCTGCAATTTTCGCCAACGCCACTACTTCTTCTGTTTTTGCATATGTTCCAGGAACATAGATCAAACCGGTGGAAAGGCCAAATGCTCCATCCTTCATTGCCCTTTCCACCAATGCTTCCATCTTTGCTTGTTCCTCTGAGGTTGGCTCTCTATCTTCAAGGCCCATGACTTCAGCGCGCACAGAACCATGGCCAATTAAAGTCCCAACATTGACCGTGAGTGGGGTTTTCTCATATCTGGATAAAAACTTTCCGATATTCGTTGCTGAGCTACCACAATTACCAGTTATCAGTGAGGTGACTCCCATCCGTATAAAATTCTCTGCTTCCGGATGACTAAAAATGTCCTCGACGTGTGTGTGAACATCTATGAAGCCTGGGGCAACTATTTGATCTTTTGCATCGATTATCTGCTTAGCTCTGGCAGGATCAATTTTCCCTATCCTGATAATCCGACCATTCTTGATTCCTATGGAACCCCTGAACCAAGGATTACCTGTACCATCAACTATCCTTGCATTTATTATTGCCAAGTCATAATCAAGCCCCTGAAGAGTAACCCTCTGTAATCCAGCTGAAAAAAGCATCAGGAGTGAAACTAAAAAGGCGACAATATTCTTAAGCATATTTTCTTTTGGATATTTTCTCTAGGAACGCTGATAAACTATTCTACCACCAACAATCGTCTTTACAACTCCGCCCTGAAACATCCAACCATCAAATGGAGAATTTCTTGATTTTGACTTCGTTTCTGCAACTTTATAGGTCCATTTCATGTAAGGATCCAGTATTGTAATATCGGCGAAGGAGCCAGGGCGCAATGTTCCTCTTCCCTGCAAACCGAAAATCGTAGCTGGATTGGTCGAAAACATCTCAACTAACCTCACAAGATCTATAATTCCCTTATGAACTAGTCTCTCAAAGGCTAGCCCAACAGCTGTCTCTAATCCAATGATCCCAAATGGCGCATGATCGAACTCGAGATTTTTCTCATCTGGATGATGTGGTGCATGATCCGTTGCGATAGCATCGATAGTTCCATCGGCTATGGCTTCTATTAATGCCTCTAAATGCTCCTGACTTCTAAGGGGCGGTGACATCTTTACGTTAGTATCATATCCTTCTACCGCTTCGTCAGTTAGAGTAAAGTGATGAGGAGTTACCTCACAAGTAACCTTTAAACCTTTACTCTTAGCCATTCTGACCGCTTCAATAGCTCCTTTTGTTGATATATGCGCGATGTGCACTTTTGCCCCTGTGATTTCGGCTAAAAGCACGTCTCGAAAAGCATCGAGATCTTCAGCTATGGCAGGAATTCCTTTCAATCCTAATATTAGAGACCATTTTCCCTCGTGCATGACTCCACCTGCCGACAAAGATTTATCCTCACAATGGTCAACCACCGTTAAGTCAAAGTCTTTGGCATATTCCATGGCTCTGCGCATGATACCTGCATTCGGCACAGGACGCCCATCATCTGAAACAGCCACTATACCGGCCTTGCGCATCTCCCCCATTTCCGCTAGTTCCTTACCCTCTGAACTTTTCGTTATGGCGCCGATGGGAAAGACATTAGCAAAACCAGCCCTTTCGCCCTGCTCGATTATGAATCGAGTTATAGCAGCGTTATCATTTATTGGGTTTGTATTCGGCATGCAACAGATACTAGTGAATCCCCCAACGACTGCTGCTTCAGCGCCAGTAGCTATCGTTTCTTTATGCTCTTGACCTGGCTCCCTTAAATGTACGTGCATGTCTATGAAACCTGGAGCTACAATCATGCCTGTAGCGTCTATTATTTCTGCATCAGTCGGTAATGGCTCATCTTGCTTCAACCATGCTGTGACTCTACCATCTTCAATCAAAAGATTTTTTCCGCTATTTTGTCCTTCAGCTGGATCAATCAGATGTCCCCCAACAATCAGAAGCCTCGACATTTCTTCTCTCCAAAAACTAAGGTTTACTCAAGGATGCCTGTAGGACAGCTAATTCCTTTATGATTTGGTCCAATCTTGCTAAAACTTCTTCTCTATACCTCTTCTCGGAAAATTCTTTTTTGGGTATAAAGGTTATTGCTCCATTAGGTTCAAGCAATGCCTTTTCTATCTCATCGAAAGATTTAAACCCCTGCTCATTTAGAGAGGTACGAAGCTGATCGATTGTTATTAGCTCGTCCTTTAGTCGCTCCATTATAACGTGCCCATCTTTAATCAAAACTTTCGGCTCTCCTTCAACAAGCTTTTCAAGCTTTCTATGCTTATAAACGAAGCGAACGACGAGATAATTAACCGCAAATAAAGCCGTCACTCCGATTAAACCACCTATTACTGAATTATCCTCACCAATTATGGCATTCTGAACGGTATTAGAAAGCATCAATAAGACCACAAAATCGAATGTATTCAATTGAGCTATCTCACGCTTCCCGAAAAACCTAAGCCCTGCAATCAAGAAAAAGTAAACGATTATTGGACGCATTATTTTCTCCAAGACAGGCACTCCTAGAGAGAACATGTTAACCCAAATCTTTGTATCCATTTATCAACCCCCTTATGTGAAATTAATCTTCCCCGCCTGTTAAGAGATACAAAACAGCCATTCTAACCGCTAAACCATACTCAACCTGATTTAAAATTAGAGAACTAGAGCCATCGGCAACATCAGAAGCGATTTCTACACCTCGATTCATTGGACCCGGATGCAACACTATCGCATCATCCTTTGCAAGTCTCAAACGCTCTTTTGTTAATCCATAATGAATCGCATATTCCCGCATTGTCGGAAAAAAAGCCTGATTCATACGCTCTTTCTGAATTCTAAGAACCATTACCACATCAGCATCCTTTATCGCAGACTCAATGTTTTTACATATGTAGAGACCATTATCCACAAGCTTAGAGAAATCTGGTGGAACTAGAGGACTCGGTCCTGCGACATGAACTTCTGCTCCAAGTTTAGTTAACAAATGAACGTTAGATCTAGCAACTCGACTATGCAAGATGTCTCCCAAAATTGCGACCTTCAACCCTTCTATTCTTCTCTTGTGTTCTCGAATTGTCATTGCATCGAGTAAAGCTTGAGTTGGATGCTCATTCGACCCATCACCTGCATTTACGATCGATGCTCTGCTAGCCTTAGCTAATCTATGAGGTACTCCAGCTGAATTATGTCTAACGACAATAACATGTGGAGCCATGGCATCCAAATTCTTTGCCATGTCTAGAATCGTCTCACCTTTCGCAAGGCTAGATGTAGACGTAGAGATATTGACAGCATCTGCGGAAAGACGCTTTGCAGCCAGTTCAAAACTAGTCCTCGTTCTAGTTGATGGCTCAAAAAATAGATTAATGACGGTTTTTCCGCGTAAGGTTGGAACTTTTTTTACATCTCTGCGCGATACTTCCCGGAAAATCTCTGCCGTTTGCAGGATTGTATTTATCTCTTCTGCTGATAGGTCCCTGATTCCGAGTAAATCTTTACGTTTGAATGATTTTTCCATGCCTTAGTTTCAGGCTTCTTCACCGGCGCGAACAAATATTCCTACGCCTTCCTCATCATCGAATTCTTTCAGCATCACTTTTATTATTTCACTACGTTTTGTTGGTACAACTTTACCTATAAAATCTGCCTGGATAGGTAGCTCTCGATGCTCTCGCCCTCTATCTATCAGCACAGCCAATCTTACCTTTTTAGGCCGACCAAAATCCATTAATTGATCCAATGCCGCCCTGATGGTTCTACCCGTGTAAAGAACATCGTCAACTAAAACGATATTTTTATCTTCTATATCAACATCCAACTCAGTGCGATTAACTATTGGACTCGCACCTACTATAGAAAGATCATCTCTGTATAGCGTTATGTCCAAACTTCCTAAAAACGGCGCCACGCCTTCTATCTCTTCTATCTTTTTCGCTATCCTCTGAGCTAACGGCCAACCTCTGCGTCTTATGCCTACGAGATATAGACCATGCACTCCCTGATTTTCCTCAACTATCTCAGATGCTAACCTAGATAAAGCACGATTTATTCGAGCTGCATCCATTATTCTCGCTTTTTCAATCAAGCCATGTTCGTCTGTCATATCCTCAATGGCAAATCGTAACAGACAGCCGACTCTATTGACAAGTCGCAAAAAAATTTTGTTAAGTTTATTTTCCTCCTTCAATGCATTATTATCGCTCTTTCAGTATGTGGCTTTACAGAGGTATCCTGCGACCGATTCTATTCGCCCTACCACCCGAAATGGCACATGAAGCTGGAGTTGCATCGCTTAGGTTGATGTTAGCCTCTGATCCAATCAGAAAAATGATTGGCAAAAGATTAACAATCGATTTTAGTGAACACGGTTTTGGTAGTATCGAGAGATTTGGTCTTAAATTTAAAAATCCCGTAGGTGTGGCAGCGGGATTTGATAAAAATGGCAAGGTGATACCACAACTCTTAGCTCTAGGATTTGGATTTATAGAAATCGGAACCGTAACCTACAAACCTCAGCAAGGTAATGAGAAACCAAGACTTTTTAGGCTCCCTGCAGATAAAGCGCTGATAAACCGGCTAGGTTTTAATAACGAAGGCGTCGAGAAAATAGCCAGTAGATTAAAAATGCTCGGTAAGTTACCTTGTGTCTTAGGAATCAATATCGGTAAAAATAGAGATATTGACGAAGATAAGGCCATCGAAAACTATGTCATGACCTTTAAAGAGATTAACAGTTTTGCTGATTACGTCACAATAAATGTCTCAAGCCCAAACACACCGAATCTCAGAGCCTTACAAAAAGCCGATAGATTAACAGCTTTACTGAAAGCACTCAAAGCAGAAAATAAAAATAAAGTTCCGTTATTGGCTAAAATAGCTCCTGACTTACTCGATGATGAGATAGAGGCCATCGTAAACAGCTGTTTGAGTGTCTCCATAGATGGATTAATTGCAACAAATACGACTATTCAAAGGACAAACCTTGTGACAAACTCTGAGATTATACGTAAAATCGGGAACGGAGGTCTAAGCGGAAAACCATTAGCAAAACTCTCAACTGATGTAATAGCTAAAGTTTATCAACTGTCTAAAGGGAAAATACCGATCATAGGAGTAGGCGGAATCTTTTCCGCTGAAGATGCTTTTGAAAAAATCTGTGCTGGAGCATCTCTACTGCAGGTCTATACTGGATTTATTTATGAAGGACCGGGGATCGCTTACAAAATCAATAGCGGATTGCTGAAATTACTAAAACAAAATGGTTTTTCTTCACTAGATCAAGCTGTCGGATGTGCTATTAAACTCTGATAAACCTCTATCCATTTAGACCTAACCATGGAAGCCGTATAATTCATAGCCTTCTTTTTCGCCTCGCCAATTATTTTATCCGCCATAGCTTGATTTCTGAGAAGCCATATAGCTCTCTCAGCTATCTCTTTGTAATTTCCCACCTCAACCAACAATCCATTCTCTCCGTCTTTTATTAGACAATTTATTCCACCAGTAGCGTATGAAATAACAGGCAATCCACAGAAAAAGGCTTCTATAAGAGAAAGTGGCATATTATCCACTAGCGAAGTATTTAAAAAAATATCCGCCTTATCGTAGTACTCAGCCATTTGCTCGTTAGTGCATTTGCCTACAAATTCAACAGAAGTCAGTTTCAAGTTAGCAGCTAAAGCTTTCAAATCATTTTCCTGCGGTCCATAGCCAGCGACATAAATCTTAGCATCTGGAAATTCGTCTGATATTATCCTAAAGGCTTTTAAAACATCAGCCACGTTGTAATGCTCATGAAAGTTTCGATTAGAGAGAAAGACGGGTCTTAATGGATTTCTAAATCGGAACCTAAAACGCTCTTCGTGTATGAAGTTAGGAATCATTTTAGCCCTCAAGCCATATTTTGTGAGAATCTGCGCTAAATATTCAGATGGGACAACTATTTCATCAAAGAGCTTCATTGTCGGTAATGCTGTTAATTTCCATTTTCGAAGATGCTCCTCCAATTCGCCACTGTGATAATGGAGTAAAACAGGTTTGTTAAAAAGCTTTGCGATCAATAACGGAGGAAGGCTTGCAATTACATAACCGCTCATTCCTGAGGAAAATACGTGCACTACATCAGCGCTAGCGACTTTTTTAATCAGCGAAGCGATGAATTTAATGGATTTCACTATGGTCCGCAAATACTTAATATCGCTAAAAATGCTTTCGGGATCGTTCTCCAGAAGCTCGAGCTGAAAGCCATCGTGATTTATGAAAGCGCGTATTAGATTTTCTGCTTGAAGTGATTGTCCGCCAAAATTACGCATCGACGGAGCAACAACCAGAATCTTTATTTTCCTTTCCATTTCAAACTAAATCTATTCAAAAGCTCTTTTTATCCAGTAAATGCCGATAAAGCTGAATTACTCTCTCGATCTGAGCTTGAATTGAGAATCTATCGGAAATGATTGACCTGCCCAATCTTCCCATCTCCCTTGCCTTTTGTGGATTCCTCAGTAAGTATTCAATCCTACTTACAAAAGTTTGATCGTCGTTCGGGTCAACTAAAAAACCTGTCATCCCCTCAACCACAGCCTCAGCTACTCCACCCACATTAGTGGCAACAACAGGTTTACCCGCTGCCATGTATTCTAACACTGCATTCGGAAAACCCTCATGTAAAGAAGTCAGAACACAAATATCAGCTATCGCAAGTATTTCAGGCACGTTTGAGCATCTACCCAAAAAATGCGTATTTTTTGATACCCCTAGCTCTGCGGCAATCCTCATAGCTTCTTGCAGCAATTCGCCCTCTCCCAAAAATATAAAATGCAAAGTCGGAAAATCTTCTAATAGCCTTTTCGCAGCTCTCAATAGCATAATTTGATTTTTAACTTTATGGCGAAAATTAGCCGTAATCACAATAAATCTTATGTTATCCTCAGATGGCAAATTCAAATGTTTCATTATTTCAATTGATTTATCCTCATGATTTGAAAATTTGGAAATATCAACGCCATTATATACGACCGTTATTTTCTCAACCGGAACTTTGCTTGCCAATAGATAATTCTTTACTGCTTCTGAGTTCACCAAGACTGAATCAGCTAAGGTAAAGGCTAAGCGCTCTAATCTTTCCTGTCCAACTGACCTCATGCCCCCAGTTTCACGCTTGGATGCAATTTTTACGGTTACTCCCGCAATTTTAGCACCTATCATTCCGAAAAAATTTGTATAAAAATCGTGTGTGTGTACTATGTCTATTCGGTTATCTTTCAGAAACCCAACAAATCGTCTTAGTTGACGGATAAAGTTAAGGTCATAAAAGGAACTGAGCCTGAACTCAGGAATATCTGAAAACTCCTGCATTTCAGATAAAAGACTTCCCTCTCGATTTAAAGCAGCCACAAAAACCTTGCAGTCTTGTAGGCTTTTCAGTGACTTTGCAAGCTGGACAGCCTGCGTTTCACTACCGCCGCGATTAAAACTACCTATGAGCTGTAGCACTCTCATCAAAGTTTACTCCCGATTATCTGCTCAAGCCTGCTGGTTAGCGTATTAACATCATCCTCTGAAAGCCCTTCTACGTCTACTATCGGATGATAAAAAACCCTAATTTTACCCCATAATCTGGGTAGTTTCATGTCTCTAGCCCAGACTTTGTTAGCTCCTTGAATCGTGACAGGTAAAATAGGAGTCTTGGTTTTTATTGCTATTCTGGCAGCGCCAGGCTTAAACGGCAGTAACTTTCCATCTGACAATTCTCTACTGCCTTCAGGGAATATCACCAAAACTGCTGAGTCACGAATCGCCTCAAGGGCATACTTAAAAGCCTGTTTAGCTGCTCGCTCTATATTTACTGGAAATGCACCAAGGTACTTAATTAAACGTCCCACTAAAAACCAATCAAATGCCTTATCCCAAGCCATGAAGCGAAACTTTCGTTTTATGGGAATACAAATCCAAAATGGATCGAGATAAGTCTGATGATTTGAAACTATTATAAATGCTCTCTGTGAATTTTGAGGTATATTCTCAAGGCCATGAAATTCTATTCGCCACAGTAACTTACTTGTTACGAATGCAAAAACTCTCAAAGACTCAATTATGAACTTCGGAGGATAATTAAAACTCATACTCTACAATCATAAAACACAGATTCAGCGAAAAACCAAACTAGACAAATTACATGAAAACAGGCTAAACTGTAGTTTTCACAAAGCAAAATAATAGGAGATATATATGCTGGCAAATGATATTCGCAAAGGAATGGTGATTCTCTTTGATGGAGTTCCCTGCAAGGTAATGGATTTTCATCATCACACTCCGGGAAACTTGCGCGCCATGGTTCAAACACGACTTAGAAATTTACTGACAGGAACCTCATTCGAGCATCGCTTCCGCTCAAACGATCCAATAGAAAAAGTGGTTTTAGAGCAACGAAAGGTTCAATATTTATATTCAGACGGCACTTTACACTATTTTATGGATTCTGAAACCTACGAGCAGATCGCAATGAACGAAGAGGATTTAGGTGAAGCGGCCCAATGGCTCATGCCAAATCTCGAATTGGAGATCGAATTCTACAACAACATGCCCATAGGCATTAAACTTCCGCCCTCGATTGAACTAACAGTCGTTTCCACAGAACCTGTTTTAAAAGGCGCTACGGTTTCTAACTCGAATAAACCTGCAGTTCTCGAGAATGGAGTGACAATTCAAGTGCCTCCATTTATCACAGAAGGTGAACGTATTCGAGTCAATCCGAATGAAAGCCGCTACATAGAACGCGTCAAATAAAAATCGGGAAAGGCACACTTGTTGCTTTTCCCAATTTTCTCATACAATGCTCCTTCTTTATAACTTTTTACTCTATATAGGTTTCCTGGCTCTACTCCCAAGGCTTATCCTACAAAAGGAATATAGGAGCACACTGCGCGAAAGGCTAGGTCACATCCCTACCCCAAAAAAATCAAATAAAAAAACAGTTTGGCTGCATTGCGTCTCAGTAGGAGAAACTCAAGCCGCACGCCCGCTTGTAAACCAATTAATACAAGAACTACCAAATCATAGATTAGTAATCTCAACTACAACCTTAACTGGTCAAAAACTTGCTAGAGAGCTTTTCGAAAATCAAGCCGATATGTTCTTCTACTTCCCATTGGACTTTCCATTTTCAGTACGACGCACCTTACAAAGAATCAAACCAGAGGCTATCTTATTGATGGAAACTGAGCTATGGTTCAACTTGATAAACGAAGCCAGTAAAAACGGGGTAAAGATATTTGTCGTAAATGCCCGCTTATCGGAAAAATCAGTGAGAGGGTATAGATTGATAAAACGTACGATGAAGAAAATCTTACGAAAAATAGACCTAATCATGGCACAAAGCGAAACAGATGCAAAACGCTTCCGTCTTCTCGGCGTGAAAGAGCAAAATTTAATAACTACAGGGAATTTAAAATTTGACCAATCATTAAATGAAACTGAGCATAATTTAAGCCGCTACTTCGCTGATAGATTTGGTATTGATGAACAAAACAATCTAATTCTTGCTGCTAGCACCCATGATCCCGAAGAATCATGGCTCATAGAGGCTCTTAGGTTGCTTCAGAATTCTGGTCTTAGTAAATTACCTCGCTTGATGATCGCTCCTCGCCATCCCGAACGTTTCGATTCAGTTGCGGAACAAATGAAGTTAAGTGGTTTCTGGTTTGTTAGAAGAAGCAGCTTAGAATCTCCAGCAGATAGAAACTCTACGCTGATATTGCTAGACAGTATAGGAGAACTGCGTGCTGTCATGCCACTTGCCAAAATTGTTTTCGTGGGTGGAAGCTTAATCCCACATGGCGGCCAGAATATCCTAGAAGCCGCTATCGCTAAAAAGCCAATCGTCACAGGCTTTTACACAATGAATTTTCAAGATATAGTTAACGAGTTTTTGAAAAACAATGCACTTATCCAGCTGCCAAAGTTAGAAAAAGACTCAATACCAGCAGCTTTAGCAGAGGTGTTTGCGAGACTTCTAAATGATCAACTAATGCGGGATGAAATAGCTGAAAACGCGTTTAAGCTGATGGCAAGCTCACGCGGGGCATCGATACGTAGCGTCGAAGCACTAAAGAGTCGTATTATAGAGTGACGAAATTCGGCTGATTTTCGATTATTCTCTAGCAGGTGTATGTTAGCCTTTTAGCTTTTTTATCTCTTCAATCATGACTGGTACTGCCTCAAACAAATCACCGACGATGCCATAATCAGCAATGTCGAATATTGGCGCTTCCGGATCTTTATTTATGGCAACTATGGTTTGAGAGTTTTTCATTCCTACCACGTGCTGAATAGCTCCACTAATTCCCAAAGCGATATATAGCTTTGGCGCAACGGTCTGACCACTGGAACCAATCTGTCTATCTATCGGAAGCCATTCCGCATCACAGATTGGACGCGAAGCAGCTAAATCAGCACCCAACACATCGGCTAATTGCTGAGCTAAAGCTATATTCTCTTGAGATTTTATTCCTCTTCCTACTGCAACTATTATCTCAGACTTAGTCAAATCCACTGCAGCTTTTGCCTCTTGGAATGGTTCCTCAGGAGTCATTCTAATCTCCCCGACATTTACATCCACAGTCTCTATGCGAGCCGCGCCTCTATTAGCTTTGTCTGGGCGGAAGGCTCCCGATTGAAAGGTTAAAAAATATGGAGCCTCTCCCTGAAAAACTACGTCAGCATCCAGTTTGCCTAGAAATATTCTGCGCGTAAATATAAATCCATCGCTTTGCTTTCGATAACGAATAACATCGGCCAATACCTCGCGCTCAAATCTAGCCGCTACCTTTGGTGCGAAATCTCGAACCTGATAGGTGTGAGTCATTATTACATATTGCGGATTCTCGCGCTTTATTATCTCACTCCATGCATCAGCATAACCATCGGGAGTATAAACATTAAGTTTAGGGTTCTTAGCTACTATGACTTTCTCTAAATCATATTGAGCAATTTCAGTAGCTAAACCTCTATCGTCATCGCAGGGAATCACAGCTGCGACTTTAAATCCCAAGTCCTTGGCCAATGTCTGTGCGGCCGTTATAGCCTCTAATGAAGCTTTGTTTAAAATTCCATTCTTATGTTCGATAAATGTCAGTATCATATGACACGCACTTCATTCCTTAGTTTCTCTACTAATTCGATGGCTCCGCGCTTGGCGTCACCATTGCCTAAAATCTGTGTTTGCTTCGTTTTCAACGGAAGATAAATCCTCTGAATTTTTTGAGCTGATTTAAACTCAGGAATCTCCAGTTTGACTTCTCTGATTTCCTTTTTCTTAGCTTCCATTATGCCTTTTAGTCCTGCAT
Source organism: uncultured Blastocatellaceae bacterium (assembly GCA_964486055.1). Lineage (GTDB taxonomy): Bacteria > Acidobacteriota > Blastocatellia > Pyrinomonadales > Pyrinomonadaceae > J014. The sequence goes on along the minus strand of CAZALE010000001.1, from coordinate 99,880 downwards.
AACGGATTTGAGAGATGCCAGATTGTATCGTGAATAATGCGGGTAAACGGTAATTAAACCATTGATACCAACCACTTTCAAGCTCCCTCTTAACTCTCAAATGACCATCAGCACTGGATCTATCAACTTCTATTACAATAGTCGCATGCGGTATGTTTAATAATTCTGCCAGAATAACTCCCGTCTGCCCATATCCCGCATCGTCCGATTGCAATCCTGCAAAAATCAAGTCTGGCTTTTCGTCCTTTATAGCCTCAGCTAACATCTTTGCAATTTGATATGGCGAAAGCTTGTAAGCTTCTTCTACTACTACATGAATTCCTCGATTGGCTCCGCGAGCGAGTGCATCTTTTATGGTGGTCTTTACAGACTGCCCTCCTAGGGAACAAACTATCACTTCGCCAGTACCTTTAGCTTCTTTCAATCGCAGCGCTTCCTCTAAGGCATATCCATCTGACTCATTTGTCTGAAAAGCAATATCAGCCTCTTCTATCCATTTTTCATCACTTCTGATGCGTAAAACCGCATCTTTATTCGCAACTTGCTTCATTAAAACCACTATTTTCATAACTCTTACCCAACATTCTAGAACATCTGAAGCATTTTTCAAACCGCCACTGAATGGTCATTCATTCATTTTTATAAATGATTCGCACTATATACTACGAAGTAGCGTGGGATTATTCTTCGTAACGTTTGAAGATCAAACAAGCGTTAGTGCCACCAAAGCCGAAACTATTGGTTAAGGCATATTCAATTTGGGCTGGTCTAGCTTTATTAGGAACATAATCCAAATCACACTCAGGATCTGGATTTTCATAGTTTATTGTTGGTGGCAGCATTTGGTGTTTCAATGCCAATACAGTAATAACAGCCTCGATGCCACCTGCAGCACCTAGGGCATGGCCTATCATGGACTTTGTGGAGCTGACAGCAAGTTTATATGCATGATCACCGAAGACTTTCTTTATTGCTAACGTTTCGAATTTATCGTTGTAGGGCGTCGAAGTTCCATGTGCGTTTATGTAACCGATTTGCTCTGGGGATATTCCAGCATCTTTTATGGCTCGCTGCATTACCCTCACTGCACCTGATGCAGTTTCATCAGGCTGAGTTACATGATAAGCATCACCAGTCATTCCATAACCTACAATTTCCGCATAGATTTTCGCCCCACGAGCCTTTGCATGCTCCATTTCTTCTAGAATCATTATCCCAGCGCCTTCTCCTATGACAAAGCCATCACGCTGCGCATCGAACGGCCTTGAGGCTTTCGTCGGGTCGTCGTTACGGCGTGAGAGGGCTCGCATCGAGTCGAACCCAGCTATAGACATAGGAGTGATGGCGCTTTCGGTTCCACCACAAATCATGGCATCTGCATCACCGCGCTCGATTATTCTGAAGCTATCTCCGATAGCGTGAGCGCCTGCTGAGCAAGCAGTCGCAGTAGCAGAATTCGGACCTTTAGCCCCATAACGAATTGAAACGTTTCCAGCGGCTAGGTTTACGATAGCAGAGACAATGAAAAATGGAGAGACCTTTTTAGGTCCTTGGGTCAACAATTTTTCATGCTCTCGCTCTATAGCCCAGAAATCTCCAATGCCGGAACTTATGTAAGTCCCGACCATGTCGGCATTAGCATCCGTTATTTTCAATCCACTATCTTTCATGGCTTGATCAGCCGCAGCGATGGCAAAATGCGTAAAAGCCCCCATTCGACGAGCTTCTTTTCTGTCAAGAAAGTCTTCGGGATTGAAGTTTTTAACCTCACAAGCGATTTTTACATCGAAACCTTCAGCATCGAACTTTCTTATGTAATCAGCGCCACTTCTACCTTCCATTAGTGCTTGCCACGTAGAAGGCACATCATTGCCGCAAGGGGTTACCAACCCCAATCCCGTAACAACTACACGTCGTCTCATACATCTACACCGCTAACTTTAAGTAGTTATGAAGCCATTCATGTAATGTGCGGTAAAAATTGATTTTCACCACACATTACGTTGCTTAACTTTTCTTACGCTGTTCGACATATGCAAAAGCATCGCGGACAGACTGTATTTTTTCTGCGTCTTCATCTGGTATTTCAATACCAAATTCCTCTTCAAAACGCATTACGAGCTCTACGATATCAAGCGAGTCTGCTCCTAAGTCTTCGATGAAGCGGGCATTCTCGGTCACTTGTTCTTCGTCAACTCCAAGCTCATCAACTATTATCTGTTTTATTTTTTCTTGAATTTCAGTAATGTTCTCTGCCATAGTTTATAAACTTCTCCTTAGTTCTTGTAGATTTTCAGTTTTTTCGATGTTCAAACAACGAACATCTCTGTTAATTTGCTTTATCAAACCTGATAATACTTTGCCAGGACCTATTTCGACAAACGTTGTAACACCCTTTTGTATCAACTTATTAACTGATTCTGCCCAGCGAACCGGCGATGAAACCTGTTCAATTAAGGCTTCGCGGGCTCTCTCGCCATTCTGATTAAATTCAGCAGAAACATTTTCTACTAGCGGAAATTTTAAGTCATTAAAATCAACTTCCTTTAAATCAACAGAAAGTTTTTCCTGAGCTGGTAACATCAATTTACAGTGAAATGGAGCAGATACATTCAGCTTTATCGCTCTTTTAGCACCTCTTTGCTTCAGTAAATCGATGGCTTTGTCGACTGCTTCGGTATCTCCTGCTATCACTATCTGTGATTGAGAATTTATATTAGCAGGTGCGCACACTTTTCCGTTCTGCTCTACTTCTTCACATACCTCTCGCACCGTAGATATGTCAAGACCTAGAATTGCAGCCATAGCTCCTACGCCTAATGGAACTGCCTCTTGCATGTATCTGCCTCTCTTACGAACTACTTTAACGGCATCCGAAAAGCTTATAGCCTCGGCTACAACCAATGCCGTGTACTCTCCTAAACTATGCCCAGCGACGAAATCTGGCATTAACAATCCTTCAGCTTTGATCACCTCATATATGGCTACGGACGTGGTCAAGATAGCAGGTTGAGTGTTTTCTGTTAAGGTCAGAGCCTCTGCTGGGCCTTCAAAGCAGATTTTACTTATCGAAAAACCTAATGCCTCATCGGCCTGCTCAAAAATCCTACGTGCGATAGGGAAATCATGATAGAAATCTTTCCCCATTCCGACGAATTGACTTCCCTGTCCAGGAAAAACAAAGGCGACCTTCGACATCGTAGCTCTCTTTCAGGTATCTAAAACTTTACTATAGTGGCGCCCCATGTAACACCCCCACCAAAAGCAGTTAAGAGCACCGTACTTCCCTCATGAATTTTTCCGGACTGTATACATTCATCGATAGCTATTGGTATCGATGCAGACGAGGTATTACCATGATACGCAATATTCGAATAAACTTTTTCTTGTGGCACACCCAATCGCTGCGCTACAGCATCTGTGATTCTCTGATTAGCTTGATGAGGGATAACTAAGTCTATATCGTCGATTGTAAGGCCTGCTTTTTGTATCACCTCCGCCGAGATATCAGCCATAGAACGAACAGCTACTTTAAATAGCTCGTTACCTTTCATCTTGAAGTAATGCATTCTCTTCTCTATCGTCTCATGTGATGTACCGTAACGCGTGCCACCTCCAGGTGCATACAATTGCTCTTCGTAGCGCCCATCTGAGCGAATTTTTGCCGCAAGTATTCCTTTCTCCTTTGAAACAGGACCTAAAACTGCAGCGCCTGCGCCGTCTCCGAACAGAACACATGTTGATCTATCGGTATAATCAACGTATTTCGTTAAAACTTCCGCACCAATAACCAATGCATAACGTATTTGCCCAGTTCTTATCATTGACTCTACCATGGTCAATCCGTATATAAATCCTGAGCAAGCTGCGAATAAATCCATTCCGGCTGCATTTTCGCATCCTAACTCACGCTGGATTATACAGCCTGTAGAGGGCAGAATTTGATCCGGCGTTGTAGTAGCACAAACTATGACATCGATATCATTTGGATCGATACCTGCACGCTCCAGGGCTTGTTTGCCAGCTTTCACTGCGAATTGAGACGTGTATTCATCGCTTGCAGCCTTATGTCTTTGTTTTATCCCGGTACGAGTCGTTATCCACTCGTCGGATGTGTCAACTATCTTTTCCAAGTCGGCATTCGTCAAAATACCGCTCGGATAAGAATGTCCCATCCCTAAGATTCCAGCATTCAGGTTATTGTTATGCATTGCTAACTTTCTGACTTGACTTCAAGAATTTTTCGACCTTTATAAGTTCCAGTCTTTAAGTTGATGCGATGTGGTCTGACTGGCTCACCTGTGTCCTTATCAATGTAGAATTGTGGCACTTTCAAAGCGTCATGCGCACGTTTAGTCCTTACTCTCGATTTCGAATGTTTACGCTTCGGATTTGGCATTGTTTATCTACTCCTTAATTTCTTCTCTCGTTTAATTCTTTTAACTTCGCAAATCTTAAATCTATTTGCTTCTCGTGGCATTTGCAGGACGCATTATTTAGATTAGTCCAACAAATACCACAAAGTCCTTTACAATCAGAGCTGCAAAGAATTCGCGTGGGAAGGCTTATTAAAATTTGTTCTCTCGCAACTTCAGCAAGGTTGAGCTCTTCCCCTTCAAATAGTGAAACATCTAAATCCTCTTTGTGCAACTCCAACTCTTCATCAGTTGGAAATTTCTCTCTATTTACAAAAATAGCTATGAAATTTATGTCTGTATCTAGATCTTTCTGCTCAAAACACCGCGAACAATGAGCCTTTAGAATCGTTTTTATGTTGCCTTCAACCTTTACCTGACCATCTCCTTTCTCAATCCTACATCGAACCGTCAAAGGTCGTGTCAAGTCGACGTCATCTTCATCCCATTGCACATCCGACGGCTCAATGCTTACCTCAAAGAAAACCTCATTTTCAATTTGGGTCAGGTCGACTATCATTTCATATGTAAGTAACAAAAGATTTTATTATAGCCTTTGAAACCTATGTGTCAAACGAATAAATAACCTTATTTGAGTCTTGCCTCTATCTCAGGCAACACAAATGAGATCCCGAGAGTGAAAATTACCTAAGTCACTCCTTCATTTCTCCCAAACCGACCACATTGAATCATATGGAAACCATATCTTAGCTGATCGATGAGATGAGCCTTTCGCCGATCATTCGATCAAAAATAGATTTTTATTTAGTGATAAAAAACAGATCTTTTCGTAGATTCTTCAGGCACTATAAGACATTGATCCTTCAGCAATTTTAAAATTATTTAGACAATGTTGAGAAAAAGTTTACATTCTTCGGATGCAAGTTTCATTGACAACCGAGCTTACAGACCTCTAGAATCCTCATTAAAGCTAAGCTTAGCTCCCTTAAATAACAAATAAAATATTTTTCGTGAAGATCTTGTTTTGGTTAACAGTAACCAGAGTGGCCATCACTGCGTGATTTCTATTTATGATTATACATAGGGTTAATTCCCGTGCGATCGCTTAGAAGCTCAATTCATTGCTTAGATGAAAGACCATGTTGCATAGATGAAATATATTTTATGTCTGAGAAAAACAGGGCGATGACGAATATGATCAAGTTAGCTATCAGGAGGCCAGTTTATAAAATGCAATATTTAGATGGAAAAATCAGATTAAAAATAAAGAGTAGATTTTACAAAGCTGCGTTTATCATGTTGGTAATCGCTTCATTGTTAGTTGAAGGTCATTCTCAATCCCTCGCCGGCGGATTCAATCCAAATGCCAGCAATTCAGTATACGCTTTGGCTACCCAGACAGATGGAAGGATAATCGCTGGTGGTAGCTTCGCGCAAATAGCAGGACAGCCCAGAGGTGGTTTAGCCAGATTGAATGAAGATGGAAGTCTAGATTCTAGTTTCCCGAATTTGAGTATCGGTGGGATGATTTCACCCGCCGTCCTTGCGATTGCAATCCAACCTGATGGAAAGATTATAATTGCGGGGCAATTCACCACCGTAGCAGGACAAAGGAAAAATAGAATAGCACGCTTAAACATAGATGGCACTTTAGATATAGGATTCAATACCGATACTAATGGGACAATACATGCATTAGCTATACAACCAGACGGAAAGATACTTTTGGGAGGTGCGTTCACTGAAGTTAATGGACAAACGAGAACTTACATTGCCAGATTGAATGAGGACGGAAGCCTCGATAAAAGCTTTACTTCTAACACTGATGGAACCGTTTATGCAATCACTGTTCACTCTGACAGCACTATATTCATAGGCGGGGCATTTAATAAAGTAGCTGAACAGAAGAGAAGCAGGTTAGCACGCTTAAAACCAGATGGCAGCTTGGACGTGGATTTTAATCCTAATGCAGATGGCGACGTGCTCAGCATAGCTGTGCAGTCTACTGGCAAGATTATAGTAGGAGGAAATTTTAGTTCCATTGGAGAACAAAATAAAAGTTATCTGGCACAGTTAAAGGCAAATGGAACTACAGATCCTACGTTTATTGCCAGTCCAAATGCCACAGTCAGAACTTTGCTAATTCAGCCAGATGGCAAACTCCTCATAGGTGGATTCTTTACTCTGGTAAATGGACAACCAAGACGTTACATTACAAGACTTAATCCAGATGGCACTCTGGATTCTAGCTTTCCAGACGTCAATGTCGATGGAGGATCTTTCACTAGGATTTCAACCTTAGCTTTGCAGGCGGATGGAAAAATAATCCTGGGAGGACGCTTTACACAAGTATTAGGACAGCCGAGAAACAACATTGCTCGCTTGAGCCAAGATGGAAAACTAAATTGAAATCTTAATGGTATTGCAATCGTGCAGATATGAAAAGTAATAGACAAACGTATTCGCTTCATCTTATGCCGGTGTTAGCTCTATACGAAATCTAGTGCCGCGAGGATAATTTTTCGCCACAGATATTTTTCCGGAGTGTTCGGTAATTATTCTTTGCACTATGGCTAATCCTAATCCAGTCCCACCATTTTTAGTCGAAAAATACGGTTGGAAAAGTTTTGGAAAGTGTTCAGGATTTATACCAACGGCATTATCAGAAACCTCCAAAATAATTTTTGCTTCCTTCTGATCAAAATTCGTCCTGATTATAATTTCCTTATTCTTTTGATCGGGCTCGAAGGCTTCGATGGCATTATCTATTAAATTAACCAAAACTTGTTTCATCTGCTCGACATCGAGCATGCAACCAGGTAAATGATCTAAAAGCTCCAATTTTATGCTGATCTCAGCGGATCTGTCCTCGTAAAGCAGAAGGGTGCGCCTGACAACATCATTCAGGTTAGATATCTCAAGCTTCGGATTAGGTAAACGCGCAAATTTGGAAAATTCATCAACCATCGACTTTAAACTTTTAACTTCAGATAAAATAATATCCGTTCCATCCGTGATTACTTTTTTCAGGGATGTTAATTTTTCATCATTCTCTTCAGCAACCAAGGTCTCAAACTTTCTCGCTATTCTCTCCGCTGAAAGCTGAATTGGCGTTAGAGGATTTTTTATCTCGTGCGCCATTCTTCTTGCTACCTCAGACCATGCTGCAGCCCTTTGAGCAGAGATCAATTCCGTCAAATCCTCGATCACGATAACAACACCACTATTTTCTGGAAGCATCGTAGCGGTAAGAGCAACTGGCAAAATGCTGCTAATTTGATTCTGATCATCACTCTGGCGAAAAAGAATCGTCTGCTCCGATGCTTTTCCGAGTTTTCTGGCCCGTTTCAGGATATTCTCAAAAGTCATGAGGTTTTCAACCGATAAGATCTCTGGTAACTTGCTACCCATGATTTTGGAATCATCAAGCCTCAGCATCTTCTTAGCAGCCCAATTTATGGTAGTTAGACGGTTTTCTGCATCTAAAGAAATCACTCCGGTTGAAAGTGATTCTAACACTGTCTCAATGTACTCTTTGCCCTTTCGAAGCTCAGTAGAGCTTAACTGTAAACGCTCAGCCATTTGATTAAACGATGATACAAGTAGTGCCAACTCATCCTCGGCAAATGCACTAACCCTATGAGATAGATTTCCCTTCGCTATCTGATTTGCTCCCTCGGCCAAAGCTTTTATTGGTACGGTCAAACCACGTGATAGATGAAAGGCAATCCATCCTGAGGCGAAAATCAAAAGCAGCGTCAAGAGCCCGAGTGTAGACAAGCCTATTTGTCTTACGATAACTTGCCTTGACTTTAATCTATCGAATTCCTCGAGCGCTTTTTCTGCCATCTTGCTTGATTGAGAGCTAGGATAACTCCCTGAAAAAACTATCAACTTTCTTCCATCGGAAAGTTTAAACAACGTAACTAGCCTACCGTCCTTTAAAGTTGCTATCTCCCCTTCAGCAGGCAGATTATCATACTCATTAAGGACTGAAGATGAGCTTTGAGCTATGACTTGGCCATCTTGCGACAAAATAATTACCCTCTCTAAGCCAGCCTCAGAGGTTACCTCAGACAATTTCCGATCGTCTATTTTCTGATTTTCTAGCATGAAAGCCAGGAAACGTGCCATTTGCATGAAATGAGAAAACCTTACCTGATTGGCTTCCTGCTGCATTTGTTGAGCGCTACGGACAACGTTCTCCGGAATGTTAGTAAACCATCTTTCAATTGCACGATTCATGAATAAATAAGAAAAGCAAGCCATCGCAATAATTGGCATCAGACTCACGGCGAAGAAATACAAAAGCAACCGAGACTTTATCTGCGAACCTAGCTGTAATTCTTTTCTCTCTCGAGCAAGTTTCAGAAGATTACGAATAAAGATAAACGCGAATATTATGAATGCTATAAAGTTCAGCGATGAAAGTGCGTAAAGAAGTAGAGTATCAGTAGCAGTCTCGATAACTAATGCTTTCCATAAATTCGAGGACTGAAGTAGTATCAATAGAACAAAAAGAGAGAACGATATTAGACCAAAAATCCAGAGCTTTATACGTCTTCTACTTGCACTCTCTTGCTCCACAAATGCAGTTTAGCACAGAATCAAATCATGAGTCATATATTTTTCAATACAGATGGAAAACTTCGCAGCATCTGGAGATTTCTCCTATTCTTCTCTTTATTCTGGTTCTTAGCCATTCCGATTCAAACTTTTCTAATTAACATAATCAATAGCTCCAATCGCAACAAACCCATCTTGATCTTAATGCAAAGTCTATTTTTTCTTGGATTAGCACTTGCTCTTGGGTGGTTTTTAGGAAAAATACTAGAGAATCAGAGTTTCAGAGCGCTTGGTTTATATTTTGATGTTGAATGTTTGAAAGAGATTTCCTTAGGGATTTTACTCGGTGGTATTTCGCTATCTTTTGCGGTTCTTACATCGATTATTTTTGGAAACATGCGATTTACGTTGAACGAGAATCTAAATGCTAGCCTTGTACAATCTGCAGGTATCAACCTGATCGTATTTTTGATTGCGGCAGCCTCGGAAGAGTCGCTATTCCGGGGTTATATGTTGCAAACTCTCGTTAGATCCAATTTATGCTTAGCTGGAACACTAATTACCTCATTCTTATTTGCCTCTTCCCACAACCTCAATCCAAATTCAAGTCATCTCTCCTGGGTCAATACTTTTATTGCTGGAATATGGCTCGCCGTTGCGTACCTTAAGACTAAAAAACTCTGGCTCTCAATAGCAATGCATGCGTCATGGAACTGGTTTCAATCCACACTATTCGGCATTAACGTAAGCGGAATAACGGAGTTTTCTAATTATTCGGTATTTCAGCCTATAAGCAAAGGAGACGAATTAATTACAGGTGGAGATTACGGAATAGAGGGAGGCATCTCTTGTAGCATCTCATTACTGCTTTCGATATTGCTTATCTTGATCTTCCCATTATCAAACAAAATTGAACTAATAGAGAAGGAGACCTCTAACCAATAAAATATCGCGAAACCTGATAGTAAATGATCGCCTCTCAACAGATTTTTAGAAAGTAATCAGTGAGGTCTCGCTGACCGGAAAAGTGCTCACCGGGTGACGATAAAAACTCAACGAGTTTTTAAGAGGGGCGTTCGTGACAGTATGGGATGAAAGAAAAACACTAAATCAAAAATTGCTGCAATGATTTGTCTAAATGCTCCCAAGGCCAACATTATTAAAAAACATCGCCTCTAGATCACTCAATCCCAACCAACATTACATAGGACCTCTTACGGAAACTCTAGTATAAAACCCTTTGCGGTAATACCTGAGTAAAAGACCTTGCACCACCTGTAAGTATATCCAATATAGTTCCTCCAACGCCTCTTTTTGCTCTTCCAACTTCGACTATGTCTTCAGGTTGCAATGCTATGTCCTTTTGCTTTCCATTTCTAATCTCATCATAGTTAACTACAATTATTTCTCTATCTTTCGAGTTTTGTTTTAAACGACGTATACGGATTTCCTTAGTCTTCGCTTCACGACTAAATCCACCAGCTTGCGCTATTGCTTCCGTCAAAGTCAATCCATTTTCAGTTATGGGGATTTCACGCAATGCCATCACCTCTCCTATCACATAAACTGGGGATGCCTTTTGAACGATGATTATGTCTCCAGGGTATATTACTGGGTTTGATTCCTCTTTTCCTTGCTTTACGCTCGAGAGACTATAAAGTCTGGATGGGACACCTTGCTCATCAGTCGCTTGAGCCTTCCATTCCTCAAATTCTTTAGGATCTGCACATAAAGGTGGTTGAGGACGGAAAACTTGTATTATGCCCCCCGCTTTTTCAGTAACTCCACCAGCAAAGGATAAAATCTCTAGGAGCCTCGTCTGTCTCGTAAGGATAACCTGTTGTTGCTGACGAACTTCGCCATAAATCGTGACAGGCGGACGGCTTTTCCGTTCAACAACTCGCAAACTCACCTGAGGATCACGAACATAACGAGCTATCAGTTGAGTAATCTCAGCTCTTAATTGTCTCTCAGTCTTGCACATCGCCTGTACGGGTTTATCTGAAAAAGGCACCTCTATGTTACCATCATCATCAACAGTTACCTTAAAATCATAGTCTCCTTCTCCAAGAACTTTTCCCTCTATTATGTCACCAGGTCCAATCAGATAAGCCCTCGCTTGCGAAGAATTGGTTTGCCCTTGTGTGTGAAAAATCATCGAAAGCAGGGATATCAGTATAAAAAGAAGCTTGTTTCTTATCATTTCTTCGTTAACCTCGCGAACTTCAATCTTTAAATCATTAATCATTTTACTTGATTTTTTTGATTCAGGTCATTTAACGATGAGTTGTTTCTGATGAAAATCTCAAAGGTCGTTCCTGAGCTCCCGGTCATTACCTTTATGGTCCCACCAACATCTTCAATCATACGCTTTACTGAATCTAGCCCAACGCCACGGCCTGAAACTTCTGACAATTCATTAACAGTCGAGATACCCGGAAAAAATATAAAATCCACCAAATTTTCAATCGCATCTCCACCTTCAGATAGTAGCCCTTTCTTAATCGCCTCCGTCCTTAGTTTTTCTAGGTCTATTCCTCTGCCATCATCACTTACTTTCAATAAGATTCCATCTTTTAGTTTTTCTATCGAAATACATATCTTTCCTCTTTCATCTATGCCATGATCAACAGCATTACGAACCAAATGAAGCAAGATATCAAAGATAAGTTTAGTTAAGTGATCCGGGATATCATCAACTTGAATCTTCGATTCAAAGTTTATTTTCTTGTCCAAACGTCTAGCTAAATCTTCAGCATGTCTCAGGATCTGTCTTACAACCAACTGAGCATTTGACTCTGGTGCTACGTTTGATATTATCTCAACTCCTAGATCCGATGCCTCTGTTTCTCCAGAAAAAGCAACAATGAAATAAAAGTCTGATGGACCGAATGGTAAAGTGGCGATTAACTCACCGTATGAGGAAACATTGCCACAGAATTCTCTGAGTTCTTCTAACAAATTCTCTGAATCAAATTTTTTTCTGACAATCGCAATAACTTTTTTTCTGGTTCTGTATTCATTTATTCGATCTAACTCTTGCTTAGTTAGTCGGCTTATGATTTCATCTGGCAAAAATGACAGATCTGAAAGTCGAACTTCCTCATCTAAATCCTTCAATTCTATATTTTCGCCGTTTAAAGCTCTTATCAAATTTTCTATCTCCTCTGTGAGTTCACTAATTTCTATTGACTCTTTGGATATCAGATTTTCTAGTTGATGAGCCAGCTTGGCTGGTATTTCTAATCCGAAGACCTGTGCGCCACCTTTTATGGTGTGAAAAAGCCGAAAAAGCCTGTTCCGTAGCTCATCAGACAATGCTGACAATGCCCTAACTCGAGATTGTTCCTGCTTTAATTGACAAATGGACTCGGTAAGAAATTCTTTTTTGAGATCCATGATTACTCACCTAGGAGTAACTTAATTTCATCTTAGCTCCTTGGCTAGCTGTTTTTTGAGTTTTCTTGAATCAACTTACATAAATTAGCCATTTCGACCGCAGTCATGGCAGCTTCATATCCTTTGTTACCAAGCTTAATACCAGCTCGATTCATGGCTTGTTCGATATTATCGGCTGTCACGATTCCAAAGATAACCGGTAACTCCATCTGAATTGCAATCTGACTTATGCCCTTTGCGACTTCTGAAGCTACATATTCAAAGTGCGGTGTCTCGCCACGAATTATCGTACCTAAACAAATTAAAGCATCGAATTTGCCTGTTTTCGCAGCTTTCAACGCAATTAGAGGTATTTCATAGGAGCCTGGGACACGAAAAATCTCTACATTCGATTCCTGAACGCCGGTTTTCTCAAGTGCCTCTAAAGCTCCATCCAACAATCTAGACGTTATGGCATCATTCCAAGACGAAACCACAATAGCAAATCGAAACCCAGCACCATTCAAAACGCCCTTATTTACTTTTACTTTCACTAATCTTCTCCAAAAAGGTTTTATCAAGCTTGAATTCGAAGTAGTAGTATATTTGGATTCTAGCCGCGTTACAAGCTGTAAAAACAGCAGAATTTACACTTGCAATTACACACAGTTTCACGACTCGCACTTTATAGGTTAACTAAATGAAGTCCGCTGAGTAATGAGATCGCTCATGGCTGACTCCCATAAAAACACCCATTGATAAGAACCTATTTAAATGACAATTAAATCACCGACAACGGCAACTCCAGCGATTAATTTATCGGTGGAATGTAAGCTGCAGGAACTGGCTTATCCGTGCTGGTACCAAATTGTTTTGCAAAGAAGCTACCATTAGAACTATTGAGTCTATACCAAGTTCCCTGTGACGGTCGAAATACCGCAACATCGGCCTTTCCATCACCATCAAAATCTCCTATAGTCGGAATATCACCATTCTGCCCAAATTGCACGGCAACAAACTGACCATTGCTCGAATTCAGGCGATACCATGTGCCTTGCGACGGTCGAAATACCGCAACATCGGCCTTTCCATCACCATCAAAATCTCCTATAG
>CAZALE010000001.1:0-86347 GCA_964486055.1 uncultured Blastocatellaceae bacterium | reverse complement strand
GACGGTCGAAATACCGCAACATCGGCCTTTCCATCACCATCAAAATCTCCTATAGTCGGAATATCACCATTCTGCCCAAATTGCACGGCAACAAACTGACCATTGCTCGAATTCAGGCGATACCATGTGCCTTGCGACGGTCGAAACACCGCAACATCGGCCTTTCCATCACCATCAAAATCTCCAGAAGCTACGATGTCTGCAGCGCTACCAAATTGAACAGTAGAAAATCCCTGACTTGATTGATCTAAGTACCATACTCCTTCTGAAGGGCGAAATATGGATATATCACTTTTACCATCACCATCAAAATCATATGGAGTTCTGATCGTCGTGCTTATGATATTTATTAAATTACTACCAGTTGCGGATTGGCCATCTGGATTGGTTATTGTGATATTTCTGGCGCCAGCCGCAGCACCTACGGTTGAAATATTCAATATCACCTGAGTTGGATTCACATAAGTGACGCTATTGATCGTCACTCCACCATTAATGCTAGCCTGGAGACGCTTAGCGAATCCAGGACCTGGATCAAAAAAACCTGAACCATTAACGGATGTTCCATTAATCGTTACGTTGATCGAGCTTTGGCCAGCCGAAATAACTGAGGGTGATGCAGAAGCTGGCGTTGCTGGCGGGGGAGCCAGTAATTTAAAAACGCGTAATTGATAAGAGTTATTGATCGAGGGATTGGCTATTTGTTGAATTGTCCAAATAGTCATATCATCGTCTGGATCGACTGAAGCAAATGAATAATCACCCCAACGACGTGGGTTTCCTGTATCTCCCGAAGGATTATATGAAGTTGTTACATTTGTCATGATCAAGGTTGATTGCAGAGTTCCTAGAGGATCGGTGGCTAATCGTCCAACTGTTGCTGCATTTATACGATCATTTGAGCCGGCAGAACTTCCTGCAAGAGCGACGTGTCCCTGTCCTGTAACTGCTATCGCAGGAATCCAAAAACTTTTCGGATTAGACGTAGATGAATCAAACCATGTACCTGATTGAATCAATGTCGGGGTAGTATCCAAATTCCCTATTTCGTACCACCTAGAGCCGTTTCTACCACCTGAGTTTGAAGCGATTCCACTTGCATTAACTTGTATGTTATGAACTGTCCAGATCCTTCCATTTCTTAAAACTGCCATGAAAAGTCTGTCGTCGAGGCCATCTAAATTCACACTACCACCTAAGTTAGGCACGTTTATCGGCAAGGAGGTTGTGGGAACTGTAATTTGAATATTAGCAGAGATGCTTGGCGTTCCTGCAGGATCAGATATTTTTCTTAAGTATAGTGTGCCGAAAGTCAGTGTATCTACACCGATGAAATAACCCTCCGTGGCACCCGGAGTAAAATTATCCACACCCTGAGGCGTATAAGGACCGGCAGAAGAAGCTGTCGCCACGTTACGAAAGGCAGTTACGACGATAGGACCCGAACCAAGTATAGAACTTTTTCTAACTACGAAGACATCGCTGCCGGCATAGTTGGTAGGACAAAACTGATTTACTCCGATATAAAGCGCATTGGCATCGACCCCTAAGGTTGGATAGTCAGCAAAACAACCTGATGGTCTAGTAGCGGTGACTGTATTGTGTTGGAAAAAAAAGTACGTCCATACGGTGGATGCGGTTATAACAGCTGAGTTACTGACTGCGATCAGAATTCTATTGTCGACATTTGTCGTGTTTATTATTATCACAAACCAGCGTTGAGTTAATCTATCATAACGGATTCTTGGATCAGTAGTCGGCGAGCTAGCCCTTACAGACGAGAAAAATACGTCCATATCAGCGTTTAATATTCCATCTGCAGCCCCCGTTTGCTTATTAAAAGAGCGTATTCTACCATTAACGGCCATGATATATTGACTTGGACCTATGTCTCCCATTGTATCTGGAGGAAAAGACAATGTATCTGCTAAAGTGCCGGCGGCAAATTCTAAACCAACTATCTGAGGCGCAAAAAAAGATTCTGTCCTGACAGGCTCTGTCAAAGGATCAATCGGATATCTTTCAATGGCAGGAGATTCTGAATTTTGAATCAACTTCTTCCTGTCAACTTCTCTTTCCCTTATGATCCTAAATCCTCTAGTTGGTTTAGTGCTCTCAATAGCCTGCTCACGCATTATCTCTTCAGTTGTGCGGCGCACTCCCTCTTCTCCGGTCCATGGCTCTCCTGTCATCGCACCTATCGCTTCGGCCCTTACGCTTTCTCTTTTTGTTTTGTCTCTAGATTTTCTGCCAGAGTTCTTGTTGGGATTTTGTGCTAAAATCCCACCTGCATTAAATAAGATCAACATCAACACCACAAATGCTATTACTTTAGAGAAAATGCTCTTCATTATTTCTTTATCCTTTCAAAATGACAATAAACACCTTTAAATGATATTCTCATACTGCAAAGACTTCAAGATTTTTCACGATGGGAATCAATGACAGAACGACTTATCGAAATAGCAAAAGAGGCTAGAGCATTCGCGTTTGCCCCGTTTTCAAGATTCAAAGTGGGGGCGGCGATACTTACGCAAAGTGGTAAAATTTTTACAGGATGCAATATAGAATCAGCGAGTTATGGTTTAACTGTTTGTGCGGAGCGAGTCGCAATCTGGAAAGCAATCTCAGAGGGTAGCCATGATTTCGTAGCCTTAGCGATTGTGGCTGATACAGATGCACTGACTCCACCTTGCGGAGCATGCCGCCAAATCATATGGGAGTTTTGTGGAAATATCGACATATTGCTCGCAAATTTAGACTATAAACAAGAAACTTTAAAGATGGAAGAATTGCTACCAAAGCCTTTTGGAAGCAGCTTTTTAGAATAAAACAGGAGGGGCATCTAACGATGAACAAAATGGTGATTTTGAGTTTGTTGATAAATCTTTTCCTGTCAGTAGACTTCGTAATGGCACAAAGGAAGAAGCCTGCAGATTTGTTGATAATCGGCGGCACGATAGTAACCATGGATCAGCAAAAGAAAATAATTGAAAACGGAGGTATTGCCATAAGAAACGATGAGATTGTTGACATAGGTCAAGCAAACCTGATAATGCGTGAGTACAATGGGCGAAAAATCATTCAGGCCAATAAGAAGGTTATAATTCCAGGTTTAATAAATACTCATACTCACATACCCATGGTTTTATTTCGAGGAATAGCCGACGACATGGATCTACAAGAATGGCTAACTAAGTACATATTCCCCGCCGAAGCCAAAAATGTGAATGAAAATTTTGTCCGTATCGGTACGAGATTAGGGCTTGCGGAATTAGTAAAGGGCGGCGTTACTACTTACTGTGATATGTATTATTTTGAGGATGTCATCGCAGATGAAACAGCAAAGGCTGGTGTTCGAGCTGTTTTAGGTGAGACGTTGATTGATTTTCCAGCACCAGATAACAAAAATTTTGAGCAAGCTATAAAGTATACAGAAAACTTTATTAAAAAGTGGAAGGGACACAATTTAATCACACCAGCTGTAGCACCTCACGCGCCTTACACAGTCTCTAAAGAACATTTAATTCTAGCTCGGCAGCTTTCTGATAAATTTGATGTTCCACTAGTAATACATTTGGCAGAGGCCGAAACTGAAACTGAATTCGTCAAGAAAAATCATGAAGGACTTAGACCTGTAGAATATGTTGCAAAAATTGGATTTTTCAATAAAAAGACTATCGCAGCCCACGTCATACAGGTCTCGCCAGAGGAAATAAGGATTCTAAAACGGTACGACGTAGGAATAGCACACAACCCACAATCAAACATGAAGCTTGCAGCTGGCATTGCTCCGATTCCATTGATGTTAAAGGAAAACTTGCGGATCGGGCTTGGAACTGATGGCGCAGCTTCGAACAATGATCTTAATTTGTGGGAAGAAATGGATACAGCCGCAAAAATTCACAAAGTAATTAATAAAGATCCTAAAGCTGCCTCTGCAGAGCAAGTCTTCGAGATGGCTACCATCGGTGGAGCCAGGGCTCTTCACATGGAGAATCAAATAGGCTCATTAGAGAAAGGTAAGAAAGCCGATATCGTGATCTTGAATTTTGATTCTCTGCATCAAACCCCCATGTATAGTGTTTATTCGCATCTGGTTTATGCAACAAAAGCGAGCGACGTAGAAACAGTAATCATCGATGGAAAAATTATAATGATGAACGGCCGTTTGCTAACCCTAAACGAAAATGTTATAAAAAGAGAGGCTAATCTTTATAAGCAAAAAATAATCAAGAGCTTGAGCTCACAAAAATAATCTTAAAAGGAGGGATTCGATGTTCCGCCAAAAAAAGGCGATATTTGTAATTGTTTTTGTATTTTTTCTATTTTTCACGGAGAGTGGATCGAGCCAATCTGAAGTCAACAACGTCGCTCGTCTTAAGCGTGTGAAGGCATACGTAGCCATGGGGAATTGCAATGCTGCATCCTATGAGCTCGATAAGATGCGGCGCGATAGCAAAGACGAAACGCTCGAAAGCTTTAGTAATTCCATATTGATCAGTTGTTATCTGGAGCAACGCGATTACAGAAAAGCTCAGAAAATCCTAGATGAATCCTTCCAATCATCTAACACCTCCATAGGTGTCCAAAATTATCTTGTAACTGCAGCTCAAGTGGTGAAAACTCTTAGACTGCAAATTGATCGTTATAAAATCCTCGGTGTAGCAGCTAATGATAATAGTCTTCCTGACGAATCACTAAAGGACTTTGATAAGATGCGAGACATGTTGGAGGGCATAATTCGTCAGGCTTCATCGCTAAATGATGAAAGTTTTCTCGCACTACTTCAAGAAGCTTGTTTAACCCGTTCATCCATAGCGAAAGATGAATATGACGCAACTTATTGGAAAGAGTTAGCAGAAGACATGCGTGATGGAGTTAAGAATGCTAAGAAGAAGATCGACTCAGTTGAGGATCCTAATCCTCAGGATAGTACTGCCTCGACAAATTCTTCAGCAAAACCTAACTCCATCGCAGCAAATATAGTGAAGCCCGGCTCATCTAAGCCTGGTTTTTCGAATTCGTCAAGTCAGTATGATCTAGACGAAGATGAGATTACACGATCCACGAATTCAAATTCCGCTAATGGACGTTTCATAACTAACTTTCAGAATGAACGAATACTTCGCCTCGGTTCTTTAGTCGAATACGCCATAAAGAAAGTAACCCCAAGATATCCGCCCGCAGCAAAGGCTCAAAAACTTTCTGGCATAGTTAAGATAGAACTAGTAGTTGATGAAAACGGAAAAGTAGCATCGATAAAACAATCCTTTGGACACCCGATCTTACAAAGTGCTGCACTTGAAGCAATAAAGGAATGGCAATTTAAGCCGTTTACTCAAGGTGGAGTTCCAGTAAAAGTAGAAGGTTTCGTTGTTTTTAATTTCAACGCTGAGTAATTTAACAACACCAAAAATAATTAAAATTCATTCTAAGAAAAACATTGCTCAAATCCCTGAGATTTGCTATAGTTTCAAACGGATTTTACCTCTCGCGCTTTGGGTTGAGACGATGATAGACATCAAAGGACTAATAGATGGCTTGAGAGCTATTCCCGATGACGAATTCACCTTAAACAATGTCTACGAGTTTCTTTCTAAAAATCCGGTCAGCGTCGACTCAATCGAACCGTACTTTTTCTGGAGTAAAAAGTTTTATACACGTAACTTGATCTATAAAGATGAGCGCTTCGAATTGATGGCTCTGTGCTGGGAAATAGGGCAAATTTCGAAAATACATAATCATGCAAATCAAAAATGCTGGATGACAGTTCCATTTGGTAAGCTCTGCGGACAAAACTTCCGGATAATTGAAATAGACGAGAGATCAGGATATTGTAGGCTAGCAAAAACCGAGCGTTTTGAATTAACAAATGCATCAACAGCTAAAGTCGAGCTCGAGGAACCGATTCATCAAATCCTTAATCTCCCGGAATACGAGTCGCGAGCTGTCAGCTTGCACATTTATTCCAAGCCATTCGATCGCTGCATCTCATACTGCCTGGAAACTGATAGTTTTACAGAGGTAAAACTGTTTTACACGAGCATCGGCGGAAAGCTATGCCCAGGAGTAGAGCTGTGAATCTCTGAATCGTTTAGATGGAAAAGTTCCAACGAAAAATAATAGATCAGGCTCAAGCTTCGGTTAACGTTTCGATTTGGATGATAAACCTTGAGTCAGAAAATTCATAAACTCTTTCGGATCACGAGTCAGACCTGAGAAGGTGTTTATTACACTTTCATCCGATTCTATGATTGCGTAAAAGGGCAATGCGACAGTTTTAAATTTCTCCTCCTGAAACCTCTGCTGCTTTTGATAGATCTCGCCTTGTCCATCGGTGAATAATTTCACGAGAACGAATTTCCTCAATTCAGACTCAATCTCAGGCCTAGTAAACATATTTGCTTCCATCCATCTGCAATTGGTGCAAGTATAGCCAGTAAAATCTATAAATATTTTCTTACCCTCTGCCCGAGCCCTCTGTTTTGCCTTTTCCAAATCATTTTCAATCCACTCAAGCCTCTCCGAAGATTTCAGCGTTGCTGATGAGGTTTTGGAACTAATGTCAGGTGGCAAAAATGACTCGAGTTCACCTAATGGAGCACCAAAAAGACCCGTTAAAAGGTATAAGCTAATGGCTAAAGCCACTATGGCTGCCGTCAAACGCACGGCTCCGATTTTTTCAGTCTTAGAATCGTGAAAGAGCTGAAACCTACCGAGAAAATATAGCGTCATGATTAGTCCTATGGCTACCCAAAAGGCTAATACCACCGTTCGATCAAATATTCCCCATCGCCAAACTACATCAGCATTTGAAATAAATTTTAAGGCGGCGGCCACTTCTAAAAATCCCATAGAGACCTTAACAGCATTCATCCATCCGCCAGCTTTAGGTAGAGAGGCAAGCGTTTGCGGTATCAAGGCTAATATGAAAAATGGAATCGCAAAGACTACCGAAAATGCCAACATTCCAATCAAAGGTATTTGCCAGCTTCCCTGTGAAGCCGCAACTAAAATAGTTCCGACAAATGGTGAGGTGCACGTAAAACTTGTCAATGTAAAGGTTAAACCCATCAGAAGAGTGCCTACTATAACGCTTCCTTCGCCCTCCTTGCTTCGAGCCAACTTATCGAGCCTTGTCAAAACATTCGTTGGAATATTTATCTCGTAAGCTCCAAACAAATTAAACGCAAATAACAAGAAAATAGCTGCTATGAATAAATTGACCCACGGATTCGCGGCGAATAGATTAACACCAGCCGCTCCTATGAAAATAGCTATCAGCATGCCAAGCAATGTGAAAGTCGAGATTATGCCAATTGAGTAAATAAAAGCTAGTTTCAAGGCTTTTGTTTTGCTCTTATTTGCTTGATTCGTGAAATACGAAACCGTAATCGGAATCATTGGAAATACGCAAGGAGTCAATAAAGATAATGCGCCGAGAGTTATAGCAAGCCATAAAAAACTGCCCAAAGGCATTTGAGAGACTTCGCGCTTGGCATCTGTAAATCCTTCGCTGGATGTGCCTGAGCTCAACGTCTGTAAATCTTTAGAGTTAAAGTCTAACGCCTTATTCGCATTAGGACTCGTAACAGTACCGTCAAAAGAAATTACGATCGTCTTAGGTGGTAGACAAACTGTATCATTACACGCCTGATATCTTACATTGATTCTTAGAGAGCTTAAATCAACATCCCCAATCGCCTTTAAAGGCACTCTGAAAGTTGCCTCTTCTATAAAAAACTTGCTTTCAATGTTAAAGTTCTGATCGATCTTCGATAGAGGTTTTGGAGCCTCTATCTCACCATCCAAGCGAAACAATGAATCTTCCGGTAATGAAATGCGTAGCGGAACAGGACCATTACCCTCAGGCTGATTCAGTGCATATACGTACCATCCTTTTTCTATTTTCGCTTTTAGTTTTACCTCAGCCCTCTGATTAGCCTTTAACTTTAAATCATTACCTTCAATTGTCCATACCACCGGACTCTGACTAAAAACTGTAAAAAATGCCACAAACAATATGAAAACTACTGATAGAACTACTTTTAGTCCGCGCATATCTAATTAAAATCCTAAACCTTAACGAGCAAATTTGCTAACCTCTCTAGAGTGATATTTTTGCAGAATGTACCATCATCACTTATAATTTTTATTTATCGCTGATAAGGAATTTTCAGCTTTGTTTATTAAACTTGGTGGAGGGATATAAACTTGCCGAAAACAGCCATTAATCGTAAGACCAAAACAACGGCTTCATCAATAAATGGTAAAGATTCCCTGAAAAAAGGCTCAAATCTAAACGATATTTTTGATCCAGACGAAGCCCAAGCAGAGTATTTAAAGCGTAAAAAATCACAGTTAGCTTTGATAAAGAAAACAGACAAGAGCCTACTGCGTGAGATGTTTTATCAAATGGTGTTAGGCAGATTGTTTGAAGAAAAGTGCGCAGAGGTTTATCGTCTCGGTAAGATAGGTGGTTTCTGTCATCTTTACATTGGTCAAGAGGCAGTTGCTGTTGGCGCCATTACCGCAATTGATAAAAAGCGAGACTATGTAATAGTTGCATACAGAGATCATGTGCAGGCAATGGTGGCAGGGATAACTCCGGAAGCAGTAATGGCGGAGTTATATGGTAAGGCAACTGGATGTGTTAAGGGTAAAGGTGGTTCGATGCACCTCTTCTCCAAGGAGCACAATTTCTTTGGAGGGCATGGAATCGTCGGAGGGCAAATCGGAGTAGGAACCGGCATGGCTTTTGCTCAGAAATATCGCGGCGATGGTGGCGTAACACTGTGCTTTTTTGGAGAGGCCGCAGTCAATCAAGGTATTTTTCATGAATGTCTGAACATGGCTCAGCTATGGAAACTGCCGATAATCTATATCTGTGAGAATAATCAATATGGAATGGGCACATCTCAAAAAAGAGCAATGTCACTGGCCAACATAGCCCGCAAGGCTGATAGTTACGGCATGTACGGTGAATTCGTAGACGGAATGGATGTAATGGCCGTTCGTCAAGCAACCTTGAAAGCCATCGAAAGAGCCAGAAAAGAGGGCCTTCCGAGTCTTCTTGAGGTCCGTTGCTATCGTTATATGGGACATTCCATGTCAGATCCAGGCAAATATAGAACCGTCGAGGAGATAAAAAAATATCAGCAGCGCGATCCAATTCTACTCTTTAAAGACAGCCTAAAGGAAGCAAAAGTTTTCGATGATCTAGAATTCGAGGAAATAGAACAACAGGCTAGGAAAAAAGTCGAAGAAGCGGTGGAATTCGCCGAGAAAAGCCCATTCCCCGATGAAAGTGAACTTCTAAAGGATGTATTGATTTGAGATATGGCTGAAATGACGATGCGTGATGCGCTTAATCAGGCGCTTCGTGAGGAGATGCTTAGAGATGAAAATGTTTTCATAATGGGCGAAGAGGTAGCCCAGTATGAAGGTGCGTACAAAGTGACTCGTGGCTTGTGGCGCGAATTTGGAGATAAGCGAGTCATCGACACCCCGATCAGCGAGCTTGGCTTTGCCGGCATTGGCGTCGGAGCAGCCATGGCTGGCCTTCGCCCTGTAATCGAATTCATGACTTGGAATTTTTCGATTCTCGCCGCCGATCAAATCATAAACCATGCAGCTAAAATGCTTTACATGTCAGGCGGACAATTTAAAATTCCAATAGTATTCCGTGGCCCCAATGGCTCGGCTTATCAAGTTTCATCACAGCACTCTCAAGCCCTAGAGGCCATGTATGCGAACTTTCCCGGCTTGAAAGTTGTGATGCCATCAACTCCAGCAGATGCTAAAGGGCTTCTAAAGTCGGCTATTCGCGATGACAATCCAGTTATTTTCCTTGAACAGGAAAGAATGTATGGGATGAAAGGTGAAGTGCCAGACGACACAGATTTCACGATTCCACTGGGGGTAGCAGATATAAAACGTCAGGGGACTGATTGTACAATAGTTGCACGATCTCTTACAGTTCCGCTCGCTCTGCAAGCAGCAGAAAAAATCGAG
The DNA here is from genome assembly GCA_964486055.1 of uncultured Blastocatellaceae bacterium. Lineage (GTDB taxonomy): Bacteria > Acidobacteriota > Blastocatellia > Pyrinomonadales > Pyrinomonadaceae > J014. Next base: position 76,330 of record CAZALE010000001.1, on the reverse strand, counting down.
AAGGAATATGGTGTTTCATGTGAAGTAGTAGATCCACGTACCATAAAACCCCTTGACATAGAGACCATCGTGAAATCCGTCAAAAAAACCAATCGATTAGTCATAGTAGAGGAGTCTCATCAATTTTGCGGTGTTGCAGCTGAGGTGACCACTCAAGTAATCGAAAAAGCCTTCGATTATCTAGATGCACCGATAAAACGAATCTCAGCCGCTGAAGCTCCGATGCCTTATGCGCGTAATCTAGAAGCTGCAGCTCTACCCGATGTGCCGAAAATTATTGAGGCTGTGAAGGAAGTTTGTTACCTTTAGTAACTCTCATTCTTCTTAGGGCAACTTTTCGCTATTTAAGATAAAAGATTCGATGTATAAAGTTAAATTCATGGAGAATTTTGAAGAAATATGGCTAGTAAAATCCTAATGCCTAAGCTCTCTCCAACGATGGAGGAAGGCCAAATTTCAAGATGGCTTAAAAAAGAAGGTGATGAAGTTCAAGCAAATGAAACTATCGCTGAAGTAGATACTGACAAAGCAACGATGGAAATGACTTCGCTTGAATCTGGGGTTTTATTAAAAATCCTGGTTCCTGCGGGTGCAAATGCAAAACTTGGGCAAGTAATCGCAATAATCGGCAAAAAGGACGAAGACATATCTCAGATGCTTGCCGAAATTGAATCCTCCTCAGCAAGCCAATCAGCCGATACATCCAAAACCGAAATCGCAGAACCAGCTCTCGAGACAAAAACTGAAAGGTTGAAAGCCGAAATCGCAACGCAGCCTTCTAAGTTAGAGACTTCTCTTGTCCAGCAAACGGACAAAGTTAAGTTTGATGATGAGGAAAAAGGCGATGGGAGACTGTTCGTATCACCCATAGCTGCAAGGATGGCTGCTGAACACGGAATTGACCTTCGAAACGTAAGAGGATCTGGCCCCGGCGGTAGAATCATTAAACGAGATATCGAGCAAATGCTGCTAAAAGCCGAAAGAATTGAAGAAAAAGAACTGCCGAAACCTCAGCCTTTAATCACTCAAATGTTAGAAGCGCCCTCAGCAAGTGCCTACAGAGAAGAGAGCATAACACCAATGCGCAAAACCATCGCCACCCGTCTAACTCAATCCATTGGGCCAATACCAACTTTCTACCTCACGGTTGAAATAGAAATGGACAATGCAATCAACTTACGAAAACAAATCAATGAAAAACTTAACGATGAAGATAAAGTTTCCTTAAATGACATAATAGTCAAGGCCGCAGCGATGGCATTAATGAAACATCCATTTGTTAATTCCTCTTACCGAGATGATAAGATACGCTTCTACGAAGATGCTGATATTGGAGTCGCTGTAGCAATCGAAGATGGCCTGATAACCCCTGTAATAAGAAAAGCGAATAGAAAAGGAATTACTGAAATAAGCCGCGAGATAAAGCAATTGGCTGCTAGAGCACGAGAAAAGAAATTACAACCGGAGGAATACACCGGAGCCACCTTTTCAATTTCGAATCTAGGAATGTTCGGTATTAAGCAATTTACTGCCTTGATTAACCCACCGGAGGCAGCCATTTTAGCTGTCGGGGCTGCTACTGAAACTCCTGTAGTTCGTAACGGTAACATCGAGATACACAGCATAATGAGCGTTACGATGAGCTGTGACCATCGCGTCATAGACGGCGCAACCGGAGCTAAATTCTTGCAAACTTTTAAGCAAATGCTCGAAAATCCTATCCTAATGCTGCTTTGAAACAAAGCTGAAAAGCGAATTCCCGAGGGATTACAAATATCGTAATCCCATTGTGCTAAAATTCTGAATCGAGTCTCAGAATGTTTAAGCTTAACCGTTTAGAGATACAAGGTTTTAAATCATTCGCCGATCATACTGAATTGCATTTCGGCGATGGAGTTACCGCCATCGTAGGACCTAATGGATGTGGAAAGTCCAACATCTCCGAAGCGATATGTTGGGTTTTGGGTGAGCAACGTGCTAAAACCCTGCGCGGCAGTGAAATGCAGGATCTTATATTTCAGGGAACAACAAGTCGTCCAGCATCCTCACTTGCAGAGGTAATTCTACATCTTACCTGCACAGAAAATCTCTCCAACGAGACAGAAAAAATTGATGAATCTCTAGAAGAACTAGAAGCACTGACAGAGATAGAAGAATTAGAAAGTGCTCAGAGAATAGAGGATCAAGTTGACGAAAAAACTAAGAAAAGATGGAAAAGGCAATCAATAAATTTAAACTTCGCAATAGGCGAGCAAATATCAATTGCTAGAAGAATCTTTCGTTCTGGTGAGAGCGAGTACCTGCTGAATGGCAGATCTTGTCGCCTAAGAGACATAAGAGACTTGCTGGCTGGAACGGGATTGAGTGGCGCAAGATACGCAATAATCGAACAAGGATATATAGGACAAATCCTATCTACAAAACCGACAGATAGAAGAGCGCTGATAGAGGAAGCAGCCGGCATTTCCAAATTTAGGATTCGTCAAAAAATCGCCGAAGCTCGGCTCGATACAGCCAAACACAACTTAACAAGGATTAACGATATCACCCAAGAAATCGAAAAACAGGTGGCCGCCTTGCGCCGGCAGGCCTCAAAAACCCAAAAATACAAAAAACTCAAAGAATCACTCCGTGAAATTTTAAAAAAAATATTTGCGAGCGAGGGTATCAGATTAATTGAAGAAATTAAAAAAAGCGACGATAAAATCAACGAGATAAAATCCCTGGAAGATCAACTTCGCAAACGCTCTACCGAAAAAGAAAAGGTATGGAATGAACTCCAAAAGCGAATCGCGCAAATTCAGGGTTTATTAAAACAACTACAGGAAAAACAAACCGAAAGCCTGATTCGCAAAAACCAACTCGAGAATGAACTAAGCCATACGAAAGAATTAATAGCTAGATCGAAGGCTAGAGTAGCGGCAATAGAAATAGAAAGAGCAGAGACCGGGAGAAGGTTGAAACTTCTCGAAGAAGAAATCGAATCGCTAAAGTCTGAATACGAAAATCAGAGTAAAGAAGCAGATTCTTACAGACAACTTCTTGATGCGGCAGAAAAAATCTATGAAAGTGAATTAAAAAAACTGAGAAGTTTCGAACAAGATCTGGCAAATTTAGAAGCCGAGAAAAAAAGACACTCGCTCGCACTAGAGCGTCTTAACGAGTTGATACAACAGCATAAAAACTCCATCGAAAAGCTTATCGAAAGATCCGAAGGACTGCTAAGAGAAGGTGAGCGAGCCGAGCAAAATTTCCGCGAATATGTCTGTGAAATTGAATCACTAACGTCAAGATTAAATAAGCTCAGGATCGATCAATTCTCCTTAGTGGCAAAAAGAGATGAAATATTAAGGCAAGCTGATGAGAAACGAAAAGAGTTGATTACCGCGGAAAAACAACTAAAAGAACTGCAGCAAAAATTATTTCAAAGCCAGCATCTGCTCAAAAATCTCCAAGAATTGGAATCGAAGAAAGCTATTTACGAGCCGGTCGTCCAACACATTTTTGCTAACAAAGATAAACTTGGCTTAAGATTGACAGGCATCTTAGTTGATAAGTTTAACGTAACTCCTGACGCTGAAAGAGCTGTTGAAAGCGTCTTTGGCCAGCATCTGCAAACCGTGTTGGTTCCATCAGTAGATGAAGCGATGAAATTAATTGATTACCTTAACAAAAATAAGCTCGGTCGAATAGGCATTCTAGTAGTACCGGAGGAGGAAGCAAAGCATAATGGAAATCAAAAATCATCGCAAATAGGCGATATCATAGGAGTTTGCGAACCACTGAAATCAATTTTAAAAGAGATTTTCTCAAGAGAAATCGCTGCAAAATTAGTCGAAAGTATCGAGCCAACTCATCTAAACGGCGAATTTCTAGTTGATAAGAAAGGAAATGTAGCGATAGGTGGGAGATTTTTCATCGGAGGAACGGTAGAATCTGAGACAAATTCTTCACCGTTAGTATTTAAGAGAAGATTAAGAGAGTTAAAAACTGAGATTTCTAAATTAAACGTGGAGGCAATATCTCAAGAGCAATTATTGCAACAAATACAACAATCTCTTGCGCTCCAACAATCTGAAATTGAACAGTTCAACAATCAGCTCAACACCATTGAAAAAGATGTACTATCCATAGAGGTAAGAGTAGCATCCTTGAAGAAAGAACAAGATCGAGCAGAAAGACACAAGAAAATCGTCGCAGAGGAGCTAAAACAAATAGAGGCTGAGATTGCTAATAATAGAAAAAAACTGGCCGAGATAGAGATAAGCGCTCAGAACGCAGGGAAGATATTTGAAGCATCCACACAAAAGCTAGCAAAACAGTCTTCTGAAATATCAGAGATGAGAAAAAGCCTAGAAAACAAGGCTTCAGAGGTAAATCAGAAAAGAACTCAAGCGCAGATTGCCGATGAAAGAAAGCGTTTAATTGCATCCTCATTAAAAAGGATCGAAAATGAAACAAATGAAATCAAAAAACGCTTGAATCATTTGGATCTCGAGCGCAAGGAGAATCAAAGAAGCATTGATGAGCTTTCAACCAACTTAATTACCTTGCAAGAATCGTTTGAACAGGAATTAATAAATATTCAGAGATTAAGCGAGGAGATCTCCGAGAGTACTAAACATTTGGAAGAGCTCAGCCACTCTAATATTAATTTAAATAGCGAGCGAGATGAACTCAATAAACAAATATTACATGCACAAAGCATGCGATCCTCAGAGGAAATAAAACGTGCCGAGGCTGTAGCTAACCTGCGAAATCTCAATGAGAATTGTTTGAATGAATTATCTACACCACTGGAAAATTTACTTGAAAAGGCCGAAATACCTACTGATTTTGAAATTGCGAAGGCTTATGAGCAAGCTGAAGAAATAAAAAAGCGCCTTGATACCTTGGGGGCAGTAAATATGTTGGCTCTCGAGGAATTGGAAGAAGCATCAAAAAGACTGCAGTTTCTCAATGATCAGAGGCGTGATATCCTCGAGAGTATTCAAGACGCCCAAGAAGCTCTCTCAGAAATTAGAAATAGATCGAGAGATAGATTTTTAAAGGCATTTCAAATAATAAACGAAAACTTTGGCAGGATCTTTGCAGAACTTTTCGGAGGTGGAAAGGGCGAGATGAGATTAATAGAGTCTGATGATGTTCTCGAGGCTGGAATAGAAATAATTGCTCAACCTCCCGGAAAACGACTACAAAACATACTTTTGCTATCCGGAGGTGAGAAGGCAATGGCAGCTCTTGCCTTAACTCTTGCAATCTTTGAATATAGACCTGCTCCATTTTGTATTCTCGATGAAGTTGATGCCCCTCTAGACGATGCCAACATAAAGAGATTTACGGAAAAACTAAAACAAATGGCATCGAAAACTCAATTCATCGTCATCACTCATAACAAAAAGACCATGGAAACTGCTGAGAGACTTTACGGCGTAACAATGCAGGAAAAAGGTGTTTCAAAAGTCGTCTCAGTAAAGCTTACTTAAATTCGATATGAATACAAAGGCTACAAAACTGCTGTTGCTTTATTGTCTTCTTCTAATAATCACTCTTGCTTTGCTGACACCTTTACAAGCACAGAAAAAAAGCAAAAGAGTAAGCAGAAAACCACTTGAAAAACCGCAAAGCAGCAGAGTAGAAAGTACAAAAACAAACACCACAATCGAAACAGAAAACAAAGAGGAGAGCCGACCTCAGAAGAAAAATTCACGGGATTCGGTACCTGAAGAACCATCGAAAAATTCTACTCAGCCTCAAACCTCTAAAATCGAAAACGTCAGAGAGCATTACTTCTACCAATTCGATAGTCCGCAGTTTAATACGAGGAGAGTGCGTATTGAACACGATGAAAATGGGCATGGTAAAATCACTGTTTGGAAAAATGATTTAGACGAAGAAATTAGCGAATCAATTCAACTTTCCCCAAAAACGATTGAAAAACTTAAGTCTTTGTTCCAGGCACTTTCATTTCTCGATTCAAGCGAAGATTATCAATCGAAAATCCATGATTACAAGCATCTAGGGACTGCCACCATAGGACTAAAAACCTCAGATAAGCAAAGAACCGTAAGTTTTAATTGGACCGAAAACAAAAATGCTAGGTCATTGGCCGACGAATATCGTAAAATTTACAATCAACAACTCTGGATGTTTGAAATGCGATTGGCACGAGAAAACCAACCATTAGAAGCACCAGATCTAATGCGTAAGCTAGACTCTTATCTGAAAAGGAATGAAATTTCAGATCCTGAGCAAATGCTGGAGTTTTTAGAAGAGCTCTCCAACGATGAACGCATTCCTTTGATAGCTCGTAATCATTCAAAGGAACTGATCGAAAAAATAAAAAAATCAACTAAAAAATGAAACCAATCCTCTTCTCAGAAAACTTACCGCAAAATGTTCTGGAATTGCGCACGAGCCTATAGTATCATGCAGTTATTGGTGAAATTCAGCTGATTTCATATAACTTCTTTTCCAGCACGCTATGAAATTACGAATACGCGGAAACTCGATAAGACTTAGATTAAATCAGAGAGAAACTGAAAAACTTAGTTCCGATGGAATCTACGAAGAGAAAACATGCTTTCCTAACGGTTCAGTTTTGTCTTATTGCTTGTTGATAAACGATAAAGTTTCAGAGCCGACAGCTGAATTTGATGGGGCATCGATCAGAATTCATATTCCAAGAGAAGCAGCTCAAAAGTGGCTTCGGAATCCTGATGAGATAGGAATCTATGGCGATAACCGATCCTTAAAGATAATCATCGAGAAAGATTTCAAATGCCTTGTCCCCAGAGGCGAGGAAGACCTCGATGCGTATCCACACCCAAAGGAAAATCAGGATTCATGTTGAAAGCTACTTTTGACCACGAAGCTTTCTAGTTATAAAAAGCACGATGCCCAAAAGTAAAAATGGCAAGTTAAAAGCGTAAAAAAGAAGTATTATTAAACGCGGCTTTATCGAGTCAATGAAACTAAATCGCGATATACCTTGATTCACATTTAAAGAGGTTTGTCTCATATATCATGAATTTCGAAGCATCAGTAAAATTTGCCCGGCAATTAGACGAACAGGACCCTCTAAAAAATTTTCGTAATAAATTCTATATTCCTAAAGCGCCTAATGGCAAAGAAGCGATATATTTTTGTGGCAATTCACTTGGACTTCAACCTAAAACGGTCAGAGATTACATAGAGCAGGAACTCAAGGATTGGGCTGAGTTGGGAGTTGAAGGCCATTTTAAGGCACGAACACCATGGATGCCTTACCATGAGTATCTTACTGAACAAATGGCGGAAGTGGTCGGAGCTATTCCACTCGAGGTAGTAGTTATGAATTCTCTCACAGTTAACCTACACTTGTTGATGGTCTCTTTCTATCGTCCCACAAGCAAAAGATACAAAATAGTCATCGAGAAGGGAGCGTTTCCATCTGATCAATATGCCGTCAAATCACAGATAAAATTTCATGGCTTAAATGTCGCAGATGCATTGATTGAACTTTCACCAAGAGAGGGCGAATTTTGCCTCAGGACAGAGGACATCGAAAAAACCTTACTAGAAAACGCTGAATCGGTAGCCCTCATTTTGCTAGGGGGAGTTAACTATTACACAGGCCAAGCCTTCAATTTGAGAGAAATAACAAAAATAGGGCATGAAATCGGAGCAGTAGTAGCATTTGATTTGGCTCATGCAGCTGGAAATCTCGAATTGAAACTGCATGAATGGGGTGTGGATTTTGCCGTTTGGTGTTGTTACAAGTATCTGAACGCCGGCCCAGGGGCTGTCGGAGCTGCTTTTGTGCATGAGAGACACGCAAGAGAATTTGAACTTCCCCGCTTCGCAGGTTGGTGGGGACATAATAAGGCCACCCGATTTTTAATGCCTCCAGAGTTCGAACCTATCGCCGGTGCTGAGGGTTGGCAGCTTTCAAATCCACCAATATTTCAAATGGCGGCATTACGTGCAAGTTTAGAGATTTTCCATCAAGCTAGCATGAAAGCATTACGTCAAAAATCCATAATGCTTACTGGTTATCTTGAATTCTTGCTCAATCAACTCATTGGCGAAAGACTTGAAATAATCACTCCAAGCAATCCAGACGAAAGAGGCTGCCAACTTTCTCTTCGTGTAAGCTCAAAAAATCGAAGGATTTTAGAAGATCTAATCACCAATGGAGTAACAGTGGATTGGCGTGAACCAGATGTGATTAGAGTTGCACCGGTACCGCTCTATAATACTTTTAGTGAGGTATTAGAATTCTCCCAAATCTTAAAGCGTGTAGTCTTAAGCAATGGCTAAAGTTGTATTGATTGGTGCTGGACTTGCAGGTTCTCTACTTGCCATCTATTTAGCAAAACGTGGGATTGAGGTTGAGGTTTATGAAGCTCGCCCAGATATGCGCAAGGTAAAGATTCCTGCTGGTCGTTCAATAAATCTAGCGCTTTCTGATCGTGGAATAGCGGCGCTTCGAGAGGTCGGACTCGATGAATATATGCTGCAAGAGGCAATCCCAATGTATGGACGAATGGTTCATACTCTGGACGGAAAAACAAAATTTCTGGCATATTCAGGTAGACAAGGTGAATACATAAATTCAGTTTCTCGTGCAGGATTGAACTGTGCGCTAATGAATAGAGCTGAGGAATTCCCTAATGTCAAAATCTTCTTCAATCATCGCTGTAAAGTTTTTGATTGCGAGACTGGTGAAGCATTAATTGAAGATATTGCAAGAGGTTACGAAATAAAAGTCAAGGGTGATACGCTCATAGCAACTGACGGTGCTGGCTCAGCAGTCAGAAATTCGATGCTTCATGGTTGTATCCCTCGATTTAACTTTTCTCAATCTTGGTTAGAGCACGGTTACAAAGAATTGCACATTCCTCCTGGCAAAAATGGTGAGTTTTTAATGGAGAAAAACGCACTGCATATATGGGCTAGACGTTCCTTCATGATGATCGCACTTCCCAATCCGGACGGCAGTTTTACTTGTACTCTTTTTCTAGCCCATGAAGGTCAAGAGAATAGCTTCGAGCAACTAAAGGGCGCAGATTCTTTGATCAAATTCTTCGCACAATATTTCCCAGATGCGCTTCCGTTGATGCCAACGCTAATTGAAGATTTTTTCAGCAATCCTACGGGCAGCTTAGGAACAATTCGATGTTTTCCATGGAATGTCGCAGGAAAAGCCTTGCTTCTTGGCGACGCAGCTCACGCAATTGTGCCCTTCTATGGCCAAGGGATGAACTGTGCATTTGAAGATTGTAGAATATTAAATCTCTTAATTGAAGAACATGGATACGACTGGCAAAAAGTATTTCAAATATTTGGAAAAATGCGTAAGCCAAACACCGATGCTATCGCAGATATGGCCGAGGAAAATTTTTATGAAATGAGGGATGCGGTAGCTGACCCAGTATTTCAGCGAAAAAGAGAACTGGAAACCAAACTTGAGCAACTATTTCCAGATTATTTTTCAAAATATTCAATGGTAACCTTTCGTGAAGACTTACCCTATCTAGTAGCGAAGCAAATGGGAAATGCTCAAGATAAACTCTTGATGGAAATTTGCTCAGAGATAGACGATATTTCGCAAGTAGACTTGAACGAAGTAATGCAAAAAATACGTAAACTCAACCGGCAATTTGCCGATATTTACCCTGAAAATAAATGAGCGGATTTCCCTCACTAACCTTTGTGCTTTCAACCTCTCCGACAAATATCGTATGGTCACCACCCTCATAAGAATAAAGAAGCCGGCACTCCAAAACGGCTAAAGCATTCGATAAAATCGGCAAACCATGCATGCCTAAACGATAACTTATACCGGCAAATTTGTCAGGTGAAGCCGATGCAAAGTGCTGTGAGATTTCCTGTTGATCCTCGCGTAAGAAATTAACTACAAAAGCTCCAGCCTCGCTAAATGCGCTGTGGCTTCCAGTTCTCTTATCGATGCAAATTAAAACAAGTGGGGGATTCAATGAAACTGAGCAGAAGGCACTGACGGTTATACCAAAAAAATTGCCGTGCTTATCCTTAGTTGTCACTACCGTAACCCCACTTGCAAACCTAGATAAGGCATTACGAAACTCATCACTACTCACAGCCATAATCCACATTAAGAAATCTACTCGATTAAAATCCTCTTGGCAAAGTACTGCTTATAGATGCTGAATCTATAAGTCGACACGTAACATCTCTCAGTAAATATTTAATATTGCTTGACCGAAATTAGTGAAGCCTGCAAATCAGATATTTTTCTGCTGGTAACCGGTGTATTGCAGAGATTTCAACTAACCCGATAAGGTCTATTATTTCTCAGCAATAGCTTCCGGCTGCAAAAGCTTATCGCATTATCTCATTGTGATTACTTGCGATTAAAAATAAAAATGACTCATAATCTCAAGATGAATGAGCGAGCTAGGGGAATTTTGGGTAAAAACGGTCAAGCTAGTCGATGAAAAGCTTGAAGAGTTAATCCCGGGTGATGACGTTGAACCTAAAAAACTGCATTCGGCTATTCGTTGGAGTGTCTTTGCTGGTGGTAAGCGATTGAGACCAGCCTTATTGATAGCCACAGGCAAGATGTTTGGAGCAGACGAACAGAAGATGCTCAATACTGCTGCAGCAGTCGAGATGATTCATACGTACTCATTAATCCATGACGACTTACCCGCAATGGATAATGACAGCTTGAGACGTGGCAGAGCTACGTGCCACGTTAAATTCGATGAAGCAACCGCTATCTTAGCCGGTGATTGCCTCCAGGTATTAGCCTTCTCAGCTATTGCAAAAGATAAAAACCTACGAGACGAGATCAAGGTAGCAGTAATCGCAGAATTAGCAGAGGCCGCAACCAAAATGGCCAGAGGCCAACAATTGGATTTAGAGGCTGAAAAAAAGAGGATTTCATTCTCTGAATTAGAGGAAATTCACAAAAACAAGACAGGCGCGATGATATGCTTTTCAGTACGAGCTGGAGCAATAATAGCAGAAGTAGAATCCGATTTACTCGAAAAGTTAACTCGATATGCTTCTTCACTTGGCTTGCTATTTCAGATTACTGATGATTTACTAGACGTGACTCAGAGCACTGAAACACTCGGGAAAACAGCAGGTAAAGATTTAATAGCGGAAAAAGCCACCTATCCATCATTTTATGGAATTGAAAAGACAAGAAGGCTTGCCGAGGAAACCTATTTGAACACAATTAAAATCCTCGAGGATATCGACGCTGACACTTCCCTTCTGCAAGCCTTCGCAAATTTCATATTACATCGTAATAAATGAAATCATATAGAATATCAAGCCACTGGCGACCACTACTTATAGCCTTTTTGTTACTGATAATCTACGCAGAGGTTTTACAGAGACTATTTCTCAATTGGCTGCAAGATGAAAACTATTCGCATGGATTAATAATCGCACCCTTGATAATTTTCATCCTGTATCTCGACAGAAATTTGCTAAAGCAACAACTTGGTTATCCAACTCCTATTGCTGGCTTGCTCCTAATAACAACCGCATTTTTCTTACTACTAATTGGAACATTAGGAGCAGAACTCTTTATTCAACGAATCTCGTTCGTTTTCATGCTCTCTGGCATTATAGTTTATTCATTCGGCTTTCGGCTTCTTAATTTGCTAACTGTTCCGCTAACTCTTTTAATTTTCTCGATACCCATACCACAAATAATCTTCAACAAAATAGCTTTTCCTCTGCAAATCATCGCCTCGCAGGTAGCTGTTTGGGGAATAAGGTTCTTTGGTGTCCCATCTATTGTAAAAGGTAATGTCATAGAGATTTTGCCTCAAGGAGCCATACAGATAGTGCAGTTGGAGGTAGTAGAAGCCTGCAGTGGTATCAGAAGTTTAATGAGTTTAGCTACCTTGGCGATCATTCTCGCTTATTTTACTAAGGATCAGCCAATAAAAATAGAATTGAGAAATCGTGACTTATGGAGAATGAGCCTACTGATCCTTCTGGCTATCCCAACAGCCGTTTTTACAAATTCAATACGAGTAATGCTCACAGGTGTTTTGACCTACTCATATGGAAGACAAGCACTACAAACTTCCTATCATCAGATATCTGGACTTGCTGTCTACCTACTAGCACTGATCATATTAATTGGGTTCAATTATCTTCTGAAAGGACTTTTCAAAAATAACCCTATCAGTGAGAAACAAATTGATCTGCCGGGAAACAGCACTGAAATGCAGGCAAGAACAGCATCGTATCACAAAAGTATCAACCTTTTACTGATTTTCCTAACTCTAGGAGCTTTGATAGCGAAATTTATCGATGCCCGCTCTGACGTTACACCTCAGCGCCGACAACTTCAGGAATTCCCACGGATCCTAGGAAATTGGAAACAAATCGGAAGCGATATCTACTTTAGCCCTGAAATTGAAAAAATTTTACAGGCTAGCGACTACCTAGTTCGTGATTATGCTTCGCCAGATGGTAAAGTGGTCAATCTTTACATTGGATACTACAACTCGCAACGCACAGGGGTCACCTACCATTCACCACAAAACTGCCTTCCCGGCACTGGTTGGGAACTGAAAAACCCTTCGCTGATAACTATAAACACTGCTTCCAATCGCGAAGCCCCAGTGAATTTTTATGTAATTCAAAATACTGAAAGCCGTGAGCTTATGATTTACTGGTATCAAGGTCGCGGTCGCATTCTATCAAGTGAATTTCAGGCTAAAATCTACATGATTTTAGATAAAGTACTCAAGCGTCGATCAGACGGTGCAATGATTCGTATAACTATACCTTCCTCTGAGAACGAAGATGTGGAAAACCTTCGAGCGCTTATTGACTTCTCTACACAAGTAATCGAGACATTACCTAGTTTCGTCCCAGATTAAATCATTCACAATCCTTGCTCAGCTTCAAAGCAAATGTTCCAGATCGAATTCAGTCCAAAATTAAAATCCTAAACATCCTGCCAGAGGTTCAATCTCATCGAAAGTAGTTTTCTGAAAATGCGTTCAAATTGATCGTTTTACCATATTGCCAAATGTTAATAACCGTTGAAAGGTTTGCAAGATGAAAATCAGGTTAGTGCTCATAATAATGTCCTCACTCATTTATTTGAGTTGCATTAACAACGCACAGAAATACGTCCAGCTCGGTGACGAATTTCTACAAAAACGAGAATATGAACGTGCAGTCATGGCATTTCGCACTGCTATAGACATCGATCCATCATCGGTAGATGCATATGACGGATTGGCAAAAGCATATCAAGCGCTAGGCCAATTCAGTGAAGCCATTGCATCACTCGAAAAAGCTTTAAGAATTAGGCCAGAAAATCTAGAGATGAAAACTCGGCTGGCTGCTCTCTATCTTTCAGTCTCACCTCCTCAGCTTTCTGAAACAGAAAAAATCATGAATGAAATACTCTCGATTGATCCAAATTACGTAGACGCTTACATACTAAAAGCTAACCTGTTGATCAAAACTGGAGCATCGGAAGACGAGATCCTGAAAGTCTTTAACTACGCCATTCAGCTAGAGCCGCAAAGACAAGAAAGCTACTTTGCACTCGCAAGATTTCTCACACAAAGACAACGCTACAAGGAGGCTGAAGATATATTAAAACGCGCTTTGAATATAAATGAAAAAGCCGTAAACGCGCATCTGGAATATGGAGTGTTTTTAAATACAGTCGGCCGAATCGGCGAAGCAGAAAAGATGTTTGAAAAATCCATAGATATTAATCCACAATTCTACCAGGCATACGAGGCCACAGCTAATTTTTATTTATCTAACGGAGAGCTTAACAAGGCTGAGCAAATCTACGCAAAGCTCATTCAAAATCTTGGTAGCACAGCAGAAAATCTCACCGACCTAGCCAGATTTTATCTCAAGATAGGTAGAGAAAACGATGCCATAAACATATTCGAGAAGATACTTCAGCAAGAACCTGAATACACCGTAGCTCGATACCATCTTGCAGAGATTTATCTCTTGCGAGGTGAGCTAGAGAAGGCTAGAAAAGAAGCCGAAAATCTGCTTGCCTATGATGAAAAAGACTCCAGAGCACTGATCTTAAGAGCCAGAACATTTCTACAAGAAAATGATCCGCTACAAGCCATTAAAGACTTGGATTTAGCTCTGAAAATCCAGCCTTCTTCAAAAGCTGGTATTTTTTACATGATCCAAGCTTATCTAGGCTTAGGCCAAAGCGAAAAAGCCGAATTATATTTGGGAGATCTACAAAAATATTACCCTGATTATTCCTACTCAAAACTCTTGAGAGCACAAATCGAAACACTACGAGGAAATAATGAAAGGGCTCTACAAGAATTAACACAATTACTAGAGATATCAAAATCATCAACTGATCAGACACAAGAGATCCGGGATTTGAGAAAAAAAGCGTTGTCAGCTCAAGGGCTCATATTCTTGGAACAAAGAAAATTTCAAGAGGCAGAAAAAAAGCTGCTCGAAGCTGCAAGCCTTAAACCGACGCTAGCATCTGACATGACTAATTTAGCGAAATTGCAGTTCCTTAAGAAGAATTTTCCCGAAGCTATAAAGCTTTATGAAAAAGCTCTTGAATTAGACAAGATGAATCTAGATGCTTTATCAGGTTTAATAAACACCCTAAAATTCAACAAGAAATTCACCCAGGCACATGAAAAACTGCAAAAAGCCATTGATGAAAATACTGAAATAAAACTCTTGCCTGCTTTTCATGTTCTAAAGTCTCAGCTTTTCCAGGCTGAAGGTAGAATCTCTGAAGCCTCAGAGGAACTCGAAAAAGCTATCAAAATCAATCAAAATTATCTACCTGCCTATATTGCCTATGCTGAGCTACTTACGACCCAAGGTAGAATTGATGAGGCCTTAACGAAATACCAAGAGGTCTTACAGAGGCGTCCATCACCTGGTCTTTATGTATTAGCCGGCATACTTGAGGAACTCAGGAAAAACTGGCAAGAGGCAGAAAAAAACTATAGAAAAGCTCTCGAGATAGATCCAGATAATCCAATCGCCGCAAATAATCTAGCTTGGCTGATAGCTACCCAGACACAAGGTAATCTTGACGAGGCATTATCATTGGCTCAAAACGCTATCGAGAAAATCCGTAATGAAGCAGCATTTTTCGATACTCTAGGCATTGTATACCTGAAAAAGGGTCTGTATTCGCAGGCAATCGAGAGCTTCAGGAGAGCCATATTACTCGATGAAACGAAATCCAAAAGTTCAACCGACAATCCAAATCCGATTTATAGGCTCAGATTGGCTCATGCACTGATTCAAGCAGGCAATAAAACTCAAGCGAAAAAAGAATTAGAGCTGACTATCAAAATGGAAAGATTTCTCAAACCAGAAGATTTATACCAAGCCAAGAATTTACTCAGAAGTCTATGATCATAAATCCTATGACAATAATTGCTATCACATCAATGATTCTCATGTTTACGCTTTTGGCACTTAAATTCATCGTATTCATTGTAGATTTTTCTCAAAGGGAGTCATTACACTTAATACTGACCGGAATATTTTTGATTTCAATCGCTACCTTCATGCGAAAAATTTTAAAGACGGAGCGGTAATCCCCCATGCAGATGGAATTTAGACATCGCAGTTTTGCAGAGATATTACAGATAATCAAGCGACGCAAATGGTTTTTGATACTACCTACGATCTCTATCGGCGTCGCGATAGCATACGTCGTACTCAAACTTCCGAATCTTTACGAATCAACGACGCTGCTCGTCCTAAAACCACCGAAAATCTCGGAAAAAGTTGTCCAATCGCTTTCAAACGAAGACATGTCACAGAGAGTGCAAGCAATAAGCCAAGAAGTTCTATCCCGATCATCGCTTGAGCCGATGATAATTAAACATAGTCTGTTCGAAGAGGAACGACAAGCTGGAACTGATATGGCACTAATAGTCGAAAAAATGCGCAGTAACATAAAAATTGAAATCGAAAAAACAGATAATGAAAAGATCCCAGCTTTACGTATCTCCTACAGAGATCGCTCTCCAGAAGCTGCACGTAACGTTACTGCTGAGTTAGCAAGTAAATTCATAAACACACAAATAATAACCTCAACTCAGAGCGCCGAAATTACGCGCGAATTCATCGAACAAAGGCTTGCTGAAGCGAAAAAAGAATTAGACGACATCGAGAAACAGCGTTTGGAAATTATGAATCAAAACGTCGAGACACTCCCAGAATCGTCGCAAGGTCTAATAGCTCAACTCGACGGTTTAAGAAAAAGGGAAGAAACGATATCGAAAGAAAAAGAAACCCTAATCATGGAAAGAGGAAGATTGAATGATGGCTTAAGAGCGCTCAACAGTCAAATGAGATTGATCGACGATTTCAGCCAAGAAGAAGTCAGAATAGCCCGTGAACAAGCCACCAAGATCGAAGATACTCCTGCATATGCCCAGCTAATTCAACGACGAGCAGAACTAACAGCAAAATTGGAAAATCTAAAATTAACATTGAAAGACAAACATCCTGAAGTGATTGAAACAAAGAATCAAATCGAGAAAATCAATGAAGAGATAGAGAGCTTGAGGAAAACTAACGAAAAACGCATAGAGGAAGCTACAAAAACCAGCAGTAAAAAAGCGGAGCTGCAGAAGAAAAATCTAGAGATAGAGAAACAAAAAATAGAAGGACAAATCAAACAGATTGAGGAACAACTAAGGATGAAAGATGAGGAGTTGCTTAGAAATGCGAAGCAAATAGAGATACTCGAAGCAAAAATTAATACGATACCAAGCGTAAAAGTAGCGCTCGAAACGTTGAATAATCAATATCAAGCTGCAAAAGCTACTTATGACGAACTACTGAAAAAACGTAATGAAGCAAATCTGCAAGTAGAACGTGAATCGAGTTCGCAGGGTGAGAAAATCGAAGTCATTGATCCAGCAAATCTTCCAAAAACTCCTGTAAATGCCTCGAAACGCTATATGGCACTCCTGGGGGGATTCGTCGGCGGTATGCTCTTAGGATTACTTTTAATAACACTAGTAGAGATTCCACACTTCCTCAGAATAGAAAATATTGAAGATGCTAAGCACTATACTGGATTACCTGTTCTAGCTTCAATTCCATCACTTCTAACAGAAGATGAAATTTTGTGGAAAAAACGCCTGCAATGGGTTAAGATTTTCGTTGGGGTTCTGATTTCTCTGACGAGTATCCCAATTTTAATTTACGTTTTGCAAGCTTCCAGAATCTTTGAAAGATTCATTTCTTAAGAAAGAGGTGAAAAATGTACAAGGAATTTTATGGTCTCGATGAAATGCCGTTCAGTCTAACGCCTGATCCGCGCTTTATAGTTTTTACACCATCTTATAACGAAGTCCTAGCCACCCTTTACTACGGCCTTGAGAATGCTAAGGGATTGATAGTGCTAACTGGCGAAGTTGGAACAGGCAAAACCACAGCGCTGCGTTGGATCTTAAGACGTTTGGATTCGTCCGTATTAGCTACATACATCTTCAATCCTCACCTGTCCATCGAAGAATTCTATCACCAGCTAACAAAGTCTTTGAATATTCAATACTGGTCGAATAAATCTGATTTGATGTCAATACTAGCGAAATTTTTAGAGGAGAGGCATCGCAGAGGACTGAGAACCGTACTGATAATAGATGAATCGCACGAGTTATCAGATGAAGTGCTCGAGGAGATTAGACTTCTGATGAATTTTGAATCTGATGATGCTAAACACCTGCAGATTATCCTAACCGGACAGACAGAGTTAAAGAACCGCCTTAACCAACCAAACCTACGACAATTAAAACAGCGAGTAGCCCTAAGATGCCAAATGCATCCTCTACCTAACGCCGATGAAGTCCAACGCTATGTAACCGAGAGACTTGTCATAGCTGGAAGCAAAAATCCAAACATATTTACACCCAGCGCCATTGACTTTATCTTTCAATGCTCTGGCGGAATTCCAAGGTTGATTAATAACATTTGCGACAACGCCATGCTGGCTGGCTATGCAAATGGAGAAAGTGTAATTGGTAGATCGATAATAGAAGAAGTAGCAGCTAATCTGGATTTACTACCACAAAATCATGTCATACAAAACCACAGCATAAGCACCGAAACTCCCAAGCAAAAAGTCAAAATCTTGACTGATGAAGCTGAACAAGAATTCTGGCAAAATCAAGAGAAGGCAATGGAAAGAAAAACTATTATCAAAGAAAATGATCATGAAAGATTAAATTTCTTCGATGATGACCGCATTTTAGAAATTGAAGATACTAAAACCGGATACTAAGATCGTCTTTTTCGACAAAGTTATAAAAGATATCGCTAAAATATAAAAAACCATGAAAATCTTAAAAGCCCTTCAGAGACGAAAACAAGAGAACGAGCGGATTGTGCCATTTGAGAGAAAATACGAGCCGGAGTCTTACGCACCTACTACTTTTCCGCTCGGTGACATAAAAATAGGTGCGCCTACATCATCCGAATCTGAGATTGCTAGCAATGATAGTCCAATCACATTTACGCAAGCAGAAACTCTCGTATTTCCTGGGGTAGAGATCGATCCTGAGATTGTACATCAGAGACTGATATCCATAAAAGCACCAAACTCAGGTTATTGTGAAGAATACAGGAATCTCCGCACACATATTTTGCATGAAAGCCAGAAGCGTCATTTGAAAGTCATCACAATCACAAGCATAAATCCAAATGAAGGAAAATCTATCACAGCTCTGAACCTAGCATGGTTACTCGCACAAACCGATGGTATATCGACTTTATTGATAGATGCGGATCTACGCAATCCAAGTTTAGCAAGCTATCTTGGCATAGAGCCAGATAAAGGATTGGCTCATGTACTCTCCGGTGAAATAAAACTGCGAGAGAGTATTTGTAGACTAGAGCCATCTGGTTTGCATCTGATAGCTGGTGGAGCGGTAAAATCAGATTCATCTGAACTTCTTTCAGGTCCTAAATTCCGAGATTTATTACAGCACCTGAAAAAAATGTTTGATTATATACTGATCGATGCACCACCACTTGCTATCTTCTCTGATGCTAAGGTCTCTATCAATCAATCCGACGCAGCTATACTGGTGGTCCGCTCTGGCCATACTAAATACTCTACGATGACACGAATTCTGGAAGGACTACCGCGAGAAAAAATGTTAGGAGTAGTTTTGAACGACTCGGAAGATTTACTGCAGAACGAGTCTTACTATAGCTCATACCAGAAATATGCTGAAGTAGCTGATTCCTAAAGAGTTTACGAAAACTCTATGGGTGATAATCACTTAAACCCACGCACCATCGCTTTGATGCTCTCTGATGCCGCCATAGCCTATCTGAGTGTAATTCTCGCCCTGATTTTACGCTTGGATTTTCAGGGAGCTTATTACCAACTTGAGGAAAAGTTCGGATGGCTCAAGGCTGGCTTGGTAGCTCTGATCTGCACACTCGTAATGTATCTGTATGATCTTTATGAGTACACAGTAATCAAAAATCGCTTGGAGCTTTTCCTCCGGCTAATCCAAGCAATTGGCATAGCGTGGATACTCCTGGCCATCATCTTCTACTTCTTGCCAGAG
Source organism: uncultured Blastocatellaceae bacterium (assembly GCA_964486055.1). GTDB lineage: Bacteria > Acidobacteriota > Blastocatellia > Pyrinomonadales > Pyrinomonadaceae > J014. The sequence continues at coordinate 56,753 of CAZALE010000001.1, read as the reverse complement.
ATGATGATTGGACGCGGCACCTCCCTGTATTCTGCACTCATAACCCTCAGCTTAGTCTTAACTTGGCGCTTGCTGATTCACTCTGTAATAGGTCATCCAGACATCGGTGAACGAGTGGCAATAGTTGGGACGAATAAAGCCGCTATCGATACAGCGAAAGCCATTTTGAATCGTCCAGATGCTGGATATCGTCTCGTCGGTCTGATAAAGGAAAACAAGAATGAGAAAAACTTGGATCATCTTGCAATTCCGATCCTAGGATCGACGGAAGAACTGAACTCAATAGTGCAACGAGAAAAGATCGACCGCTTGGTAATAGCAGTTCTAGAGCGAAGGGGCAACTTCCCCACTGAGACTTTGTTGAAATTAAGCCTAGCTGGCGATGTTTTGATCGAAGAGTGTACCTCGTTTTATGAAAGAATAACAGGGCAAGTGAATTTGGACATGCTGCGCCCATCGTGGCTCATTTTCAACGGACGCGGTAAACAATCTCGCCTTGACCAGATAATTCGTGATTTGGTGCATAGAACATTGGCACTCATAGGATTGATAGTGTCTCTACCAATAGCGCTGATCACTGCTCTGCTAATAAAACTCGAATCAGAGGGAGAGATTTTTTACAAACAAGAGCGAGTAGGAAAGAACGGGCGGATTTTCAAATTGATCAAGTTCCGCTCGATGCATGTTAATGCTGAAAGCAATGGTGAACCCGTCTGGGCTCAACCTAATGATGCTAGAATCACAAGAGTGGGCAGAATTATCCGAAAGGTGCGCATAGATGAAATACCACAGTTTTGGAACATTCTGAAGGGTGAGATGAGCTTTGTCGGGCCACGACCAGAACGTCCACAATTCGTTACTCAATTAGCAAAACAAATTCCATTTTACGAACATCGTCATCTCACTCAGCCCGGTCTCACAGGATGGGCACAAATAAAGTATCCATACGGCGCATCAGTCGAAGATGCCAAACAAAAACTTCAATACGATCTGTATTACATAAAAAATCAAAGCCTAGCCTTGGATCTAATCATTGTGTTCGAAACCATAAAAACTGTTATTTTCGGTAGAGGCGCTAGATAAAAAATATCTGAAAACACTTAAAGCTGGAATTTTTTGTCGTATTGAAGTTTAAAATAAATGAGCTATGATGAGAGTCTTAATATTGTTCATATCGTTCTTTTCTGTGATTGGAACTAGTCTCGCTCAACAGACAACTACAAAAAACAATGAACTTCCTCAAAGAGAGGAGACGCAGGCTGAAGAAGAAGCCGTAGTCTTGACCTACTACAACAATTATCTCAAAAACTACCGTTTAGGTCCTGAGGATGTCATAAGCATCGAAGTATTTGGCCAATGCCCTAATTACTGCATATACAACAAAACGATACCTCCAACTGCTCGAATCTCGTATCCATTGATTCGAGAGGGTATTTTCGTGGGCGGTAAGACGATAGAGGAGGTAGCTGAAGAGATAACAAGGAAATTAGAGGAGTACATAATAGATCCAAAAGTAACGGTTACTTTGGAGAAAGTTGGATCTGCTAGATATAGTGTTGTCGGAAAGGTTGCTACGCCGGGCGTAAGACTCATGACTCGTCGTGTAAGCGTTTACGAAGCCATTACAGAGGCTGGAGGCATAGCAAAAGATGGAGATAAAAAACGCGTGATCATTTACAGACAAACTCAGACTGGTTTAAGGCCAATAACTGTCAATTTACAAGAAATTGAACGCGGAAAAGCCGAGATGATATATCTAGTCCCCGGTGATCAAGTTTTCGTTCCAGACTCAGGAAATAAATTGAGCGCCGGAAAAATATTAAAAATTTTGGAGACAGCAAGTATCGTGCGTTTTCTATTTGGAGGCGTCTTTTAACCTTCTACGATTCCTATGCACATTATTTTGTTAATATTAGTTTTGTTACTCACCTCATATGATGTAAATGCCGATTGGCAAAAAATTGATATAAGTTCGCTTGCATGGCTTCGCGCTGCATATTTTCTAAATAGTAACCATGGATTCATAGTCGGCAGTCACGGGACGCTACTCGAGACAAAAGATGGTGGAAAAACCTGGCGTCAACGCCCTAAATTTACTACTGATAATATTTTGGATGTGTATTTTTCAGATGAAAAAACTGGATGGTTGCTATGCGAAAAATCATCGATTACCCTACCCGGAGAACTCAACTCTTATTTTTTAAAAACGTCCGATGGTGGCACTACATGGCAAAAAATTGAGTTGATGAACGAAAGAAGACGTTTCACAAGATTTTTTGCCACAAAGAGCGGGATATTTGTCGTCGGAGAAGCGGGCGCTCTGTATTTCCTATCCAACAACGAACAAAAGAGAGTTAATGTTCCAATACCTTATAGACTTACATCTGGATTCGCCGTCAACGAGTCGATTTTTATTACCGGCGGAAATGGAAGCCTATTGCTTTTTAATCAATCAACTAATACCTGGGACTATCCTTCGCTCATTGAGCCCTCGAAGAACAGGCTAAACGCCATCTTTTTTATCAACAAACAAAGGGGCTGGTTAGTTGGCAACGAAGGCAAGATATACACAACATTTAATGGAGGTAAGACCTGGTACCAACAAAACTCAGGTACAAACAAAAACCTGAATGATGTTTTTTTCAAAAACTCAATGGAAGGCTTCGTTGTAGGAGATGATGGATTAATTTTACAAACAAACGACGGTGGTAATTCGTGGTTTGAGGTGAAAGGCATGATACCCCATAAATTGGAAAGAATAATTTTTCAGGGAGACGTCGGATTCGCAGTTGGATTTGGAGGTACAATTCTACGATATCAATGAATGCAGAGATCTATGTTCGCCCTGCTAAAGGTGGCCTCCGTAGTATCTTTTTGAACTCGCTCCCTTAATATCAATTAACCCCTATTTACTAGCTTTAAGTCTTAACAAAAGATTAATGTGCGAAGAGGTTACTGCTAATAAAATGCATTACCAGGCGTTTTACACAAAAAGTTCGAGGGGGATAGAGTTTCTATCTCCCCTCAAGACGAATTGGATTATCGAAATCAGAAATCTAATCTCAAAGCAAACTGTATCTGACGATTAGTGCCAAAGCCAACCGTTCTTTCGACTGTCTGCCTTAAAAGTCCAAAAGTGGATCCAGCTCGAACCGGAGTAAATGCTTCTCCAGGCTGTAACCCACCACCTATCGTATAGAATGCACTGCTGCTTCCACTAGAAGGCGTGTAGGTGAAGTTTGGTAGCGGATTGTTGAGGGTTGATGAAGGATTAGCGAAGTTAGCTCTATTGAATAGATTGAATACCTCGGTGCGGAATTGAACCCCTATCCTTTCGGATATTCTAAATCTTTTGCCTAAAACTAAATCTACCTGATAGAAATTTGGCCCTCTCAGAGCATTTCTCGGAAGATTTCCAAAAGTACCAGGGGCTGGCAGCGAGAATGCAGCCGGATTTAGGTAATTCCTATCATTTTTCAGATATGGGCTCACACCAGGCACTAGATTCGGACGACGAGTCTGTCTAGATGAACCACCACCTGGTGAGTTTATGACTGCTATGAAGCCTGGAGGCAGAGCTGGAAAGTTAGCGCCTAATGACGGCAGGTTTGCTGTAAAACCTTTCGGAAATAGAGTTGTTGCTCCACTTGCATTCGTTGGAACAGCACAACCGCCATCTCGAACGCATTGAATCACAACATCAGGTCTTATTACGGTGACATCAATCGGAATGCCACTTCTAGCATTGAATACAACTCCTAATTCCCAATCACCCAGTAAAGCATTGCCAAGTTTTCCGATATCGAATGCCTTACCTTTACCAATTGGCAAGTCATAAACGGCACTTAAATTGAAATTGTGCCTTATGTCGAAATTATTGTAACTACGATCAGCCTCGTAGTTATTTTGATCTCCGCTTGGTCTTGGAGTGCCGCCTACGGGCTGAGATGCCGTTCTAGCTTCATTAGACCCAGAAGTATTACCGAAGCTCTTTCCTAATACGTACTGAGCATTCATCGTCAGACCTCTACTGATCCGACGTGTCAGGGTAAGTTGGAAAGCATCGTAACGATCAGTTCCACCACTTGTCTTGAAATCTATTTCTGCATAAGGACGACATAGAGGATTCGTCGTCGTTGGAGATAAATTACAAGCTGAAGGGTTATTCAAAATGTCGAATTGTCTGACAGTAGTAACACCGATTACATTACCGCTGGAATCGGTCCTGTTGATAACCCCAGCATTTGATGGTAGAGGCTGCCCATTTAATATGACTGCATTACCATCTCGCAGAACATTAGATAAACCCCTTAGGAAAAGGTTACGCCCTCGACTGCCGATATAAGCAACTGTCGCGGTTATACCGTAGGGCAACTCTTGCTGATATGATACGGTAAATGTGTATATCTTTTCTGGAATCGAGTACTCAGGAGCATAAGCTCTGGGCTGATAATTCCTGTTATTCGGATTGTTTATGAAGTTATTTCGGACAGAAGCTATAAACGCATTGATATTCGGATCAAATGAACCACCCGATACCGTGGAAGATATTCTATCGCTCTCTATCGGCTGAATCAGATCTTCCAGCTGACCCGGTCCGTAATATATCCCAAAACCAGCACGAAATACGCTTCGTCCTCTTCCTAGGCCGAGCCCGAGCTTGTCTTTTGGAGCCCATGCTATGCCTACTCTAGGGCCGAAACTATTTTTCTTAGAATTAAATGCCTTCTCATTACTTGGTCTTAAAGTTCCATTTGTGATATCGAACAGAACCTGACCATTTTTACGCTCTCTCAATGGAGTGTAATATTCATATCGCAAACCGTAATTAAGCGTCAATTCAGGTGTGATCTTCCATTCATCCTGCACATAACCGATGTAATATTCTTGCATTGCAAGACGCACACCAGAGACTCCAGTAAATGGGCTTGGATCACTCAAATCACCAACATACTGAATTGAAGCCGTTCGATTAGCCAGAAAATCAGGAAGAGTATTGAAAACATAAGTGGTTCCGCCAAGACGATCCGTGTACAAACGTATCGGACGAAACTCAAAACCAAATTTAAATGTATGATTCGCCTTGATCCACGTTACATTGTCCATGAAAGAGATTGAGTAAGCAGTGTAGGGTTGTCCACGCCCATTTGTTGCGCTATTAGCACGAATCAAACCACCTGGCGTTGCAGTTCCGGCTGATGTTCCTTGACCTGGTAACTGGAAGTTTGCGGTATTACCGGTAATGTTCAACGTTATACGAGATAGATCGATACCGTTGAATGTCGGGGCTTCACCGTTAGTTCGAGTAAACGCCCAATTAAAACCTAGCTTAAATTCGTTGATAACGTTTGCCGTCAGACTCTTTTGCCAACCCAAAACAGCGTTTTGGGGAACTGCTGTGAAATTCAATCTACGTCCAGTAACGCCTTCTGGCTGGCGATTGCGTCCTTCGTCACGGAAAAATCTCAAAAATAGTGCATCTTTCTGAGTCGGTGTGTAATCGAGTCTAAATGCAAATGAGTCTTCATCTACCCTAGCAGAATCCTGCAATTGGGCTACATCGAATAAGTTTGCACCTGAACCTCTAGAGATTATGACGGCCTTTGGGTCACGGAAGGCTGGTAACAACGCAACTGTAGTCGGATTGCACGTTACCCCAGGCGCAGAGCATATTCTCGCAGCATCTCCCGGTACTGCCTCTATCGAGTTAATACCAGCTCGCAATCTGTAAGCCTCATAACTGCCAAAGAAAAATAGTTTATTTTTGATTATTGGTCCACTGAATGAGCCACCGAATTGATTGAGTCTTAGTGGCGACTTCTGACCTATTATATTGTCGAAGAAATTTGCAGCATCTAAAGCATCATTTCGAAAATATTCGAAGAGAGAACCCTTAAATTGATTTCCACCCGACTTTGTGATGACCGAGATTTGTCCGCCAGTTCCCGTTCCGAATTCAGCAGGATAACTACTAGATTCAACTCTAAACTCTTGCACGTTTTCCAGGGAGACTTGCAAACGGAATGGTGACGCTATCTCTCCATTCAAATTGCCTGGCGAAGCATCAATTATCGCTGTACCCTCTATCCCGTCGTATCGAATTATATTTTGCTCTACGGCTCTGCCGTTAAATCTGATATCACCAAACGTACCAGAGCCGGAATTCTGCGCTCCCGGCGCTTGAAGATATAATTGAGAGAGTTGACGACCATTCAACGGCAGGCTATTGACTTCCCTTGGCGTTACGTTAACGCTCATGCTTGCAGATGAAGTATTTAAGGCACTCTCCTCACCTGAGATGATATCAACCTGCGCCGTGACTCCTTTTGGTTTTAAAATCAAACTCAAGTTTAGATCTTGTCCCGCCAATAGCTCCAAACCGTTTTTCGTTGTTATTTCAAAATTATCAGCACTTACCGAGACCGTATAGGTCGATGGTCTAAGTGACACCACCTGAAAATCACCTTCAGCACTGGTTGTTACTGTTTTTACCTCTCCTGTTTTCTCATTGCGTATGGTCACGGTGGCACCTGGAACAATGGCTCCGTTGGTATCAGTCACTGTCCCAAGAATCTTTCCCTGTTGACCTTGAGAAAAACTTATCGCTTGCAGCAATAGTATTATCAATACTGTAAAGATCGATTTTTTCATATTGATCTCCTTTCAGATTTTTAAGAAACTAGGCTAATTAAGGTTTGTTACTAAATCGTTAGAAGGAGATTAACTTTTTATTAAGAATGTTTTGCTTTTAAAGCTATTTCTCATTTAACGTGAACCTTAAATCTGTAATCTCGAACGCCAGAATGAAGCGTGCTATATTTGTTTTGCTATGGGTTAATAAAGATATGCTAAGCAAGAGTCTTAAGGTCTTTTCATTTTGTTTCGGATGAATTTTAATAAAGGCAAAATGACATGAGGATATTTTCATTAGGCGAAAATGCCATAACAATAGAATTTGGAAACATCATCTCTGAGGAGTTGAACGATAAAGTTCTCGGACTTACTAAGTTTTTTGAGGAAAATCCATTTCCAGGACTCCAAGAGCTTTGCCCGGCATACAGCTCATTAACGCTTTTTTATGATATAAAACAAGTGCGAGATAACTTCCCTAATTGTAAAACTGCATTCGAAGCCGTCAAAAATCTAATAGAAAAAGCACTTGCAAATCTTAAACAAGAAAGAAATTCATCTGGGCGTTCCGTTGAGATTCCCATAAGCTTTGAGAATGCTCCGGATTTAGAATTTGTGGCTTCTCTCAGCAATTTAACATGTCAGGAGTTAATAGATATCTTTCTTTCAAGATCCTATCGAGTTTTCATGCTAGGATTTCTACCTGGTTTCGCTTACATGGGATTATTAGATGATAGAATAGTAGCACCACGTAAAGCACAGCCGCGCACTCGAGTGGAAAAAGGAAGTGTGGGCATAGCTGGTAGACAAACGGGTATTTATCCAGTAGACTCGCCGGGAGGTTGGCAAATTATTGGTAAAACAAATATAGAGCTTTTCAACCCTTACGATCTAGAGTCTCCAACATTACTTCAACCAGGCGACATAGTAAAATTCTGCAAATTATGAGCTTGTATTTTCTCAAATCGGGTATTCTAACAACAATCCAAGACTTAGGACGAACTGGCTTTCGGCGTTTCGGCATCAATCCATCGGGGGCAATGGATTGGATGGCTTGCCGACTAGCAAACATCATTCTGGGCAATGATGAAACTGAACCAGTTCTGGAAATACACTTTCCAGCACCAATCCTAAAATTCGAGAAGATGACTAATTTCGCCATTTGTGGAGCAGATTTTTCTGCACAACTCAATGATAGGAAAGTAGAGACTTTTAGGCCTGCATTTGCTAAAGAAGGTGATATCCTGAGTTTCACAGAGCCACTCCTCGGGGCAAGAGTTTACTTAGCAGTAGCAGGTGGTTTTCAAACAGAAAAATGGCTAGGATCTGCCAGCGCGAATCTAAAAATTGGTTTCGGACATAACTTGCAGAAAGGTGAGAGAATATGTTTCAAGCAGAAAACATCACAAAACTCAAAAAATGATTGTAAAGTCGGATTTAGCTTAATTCCCCGTTATAGCCATTTCCCCACAGTTCGGGTGATTCCAGGCGCTGAGTTCGATAAACTTACCGCAATCAGTGTAGAGACTTTTCTTAAAAATAGCTTTAAAATCTCTGCTACCTCAGATAGGATGGGATTCAGGCTCGAAGGGGATCCTCTTTTCTTACTAGATGAAGTTGAAATGGTATCTAGTGCAGTTGATTTTGGAACTATCCAACTCTTGCCAAATGGACAGATGGTCATATTGATGGCGGATCACCAAACTACTGGGGGTTACCCAAGAATAGCTCACATAGCAAAAATCGATCTGCCGATAGTGGCGCAGCTCAAACCAGGAGATAAGATTTATTTTAGAATGATATCTGAGGAAGAGGCCGAGAGATTATTTTTAATACAGGATAAAAATCTCAATCTTCTCAAATGGGCGGTGAAATTCAAAAATGAGATCATACATTGATTTGAACTGCGATATGGGGGAAAGCTTTGGCGCATGGAGACTTGGCAATGACGAAGCCCTGATGGATTGGGTATCTTCTGTGAATATAGCCTGCGGTTTTCATGCGGGCGACCCTTCAGTTATAAGGGAAACTGTGCAGATGGCGATAAAAAAAGGTGTTGCTATCGGCGCACATCCATCATTTCCTGATCTACAAGGTTTTGGCAGACGAGAAATCAGAATGGCTGATGATGAGATATTCGATATCGTGTTGTATCAGGTATCAGCAGTTAAGGGGATTTGTGAAGCTTTCGGGGCAAAACTGCATCACGTAAAACCTCATGGGGCTTTGTACAACCAGGCTGCTAAGAGTCCATCGATCGCCTCAGCTATAGCGGCAGCAGTGAAATGTATAGATAAAAATCTCGTCTTAGTTGGCCTGTCGGGTAGTTGTATTATCGAGGAAGCACAAAAAGCAGGTTTAAAAACAGCATCGGAAGCATTTGCTGACAGAACATATCGAATCGATGGAAGCTTAACCCCACGTTCACATCCGAATGCATTGATACAGGATGTAAAAACGGCCATCGCACAGGTATTGCACATGATAAGAGAACAAACCGTAACAACAGTCGAAGGAGAAAAACTGCAGATAGAAGTAGACACAATCTGTATCCATGGTGATTCACCAAATGCTCTCGAATTTGCAAAAGCTATAAATCAGGAGCTCAAGAGGCAAGGAATAGAGATTAGACCAATTTAGAATTTGTACAGATGCGATTCTGGAGAGACTAAATGAAAAAAGCTTTCTTCTCTGGCGCAGCCTTTTTGATGGCAACTTCGGCAGTCGGACCTGGCTTTTTAAACAATACCAGTAAATTCACGCAAGATCTCTTAGCAAGTTTCGGTTTTGTAATCCTTCTCTCAGTGATCCTGGATATATTCGCTCAGTTGAACATATGGAGGATCGTAACCGTTAAAGGCAAGAGAGCACAGGACATCGCGAACGAAACTATCCCTTTAAGCGGGCACCTTCTTTCATTTCTAGTGGCTATGGGTGGGTTGGCTTTTAATGTTGGCAACATCGCAGGAGCAGCGCTCGGATTACACGTTTTGACTGGTCTTGACTTAAATCTCTCAGCTTTGATATCAGCAACAATTGGTATATGCGTTTTTTTATCAAAGGAGATCGGTAGATCGCTGGATTGGTTTTCACGCGCTCTCGGCATGATAATGATCTTGTTAATCTTCTACGTCGTTTGGTCTGCAAAGCCACCAATAGCTGAAGCGATGTTGAGAACCTTTTTGCCGGAGAAGGTTTCTGCGCTGGCTGTGATTGCTCTAGTTGGCGGAACAGTCGGTGGTTATATATCCTTTGCCGGAGCACACAGGCTGCTAGACGCTGGCGTTATCGGTGAAGAAAGATTATCAGAGGTTAATCAAAGCGCAGTCAGCGGAATCTTAATAACAGCATTGATAAGATTCATGCTTTTCCTAGCATCTTTAGGAGTAATAGTTTCCCTCGGAGGAAAATTAGATGAAAAAAACCCGGCTGCCTCAGTTTTCCAAATTGCCACTGGAGAGATTGGGCACAAGATATTTGGGGTTGTGATGTTCTGCGCCGCAATAACCTCTGTCGTTGGAGCCTCATACACCTCGGTCTCATTTCTCAAATCGTTCTTAACTCAACTGAAAGAGAGAGTAGCGATAATCACATTCATAATAATCTCCACAATTATTTTCATCGCCGTAGGCCAGCCAGCCAGGGTGCTGGTGATAGTGGGAGCTATAAATGGTTTTATATTACCTCTTGCTCTGGCCATCGTCCTCCTAGCAGCCAGAAAAAATTTGAACTCCGAGCACTACAAGCATCCCTTATGGCTAGAAATCGGTGGCTGGATCGTCGCATTCTCCACAGCCGCATTCAGTATCTACACAATAATTGAAATATCAACCTGAAGCATTAAATTTAACTTAAATAACCCTCTGGCGTCTTTACTACTTTATCGAGCTGTCCAATAATAGTCTCATACAAAACAATCACAGGAGGAGATTTTATGTTAAACAGGTTGTTATTCTTACTGATGCTGATCACTTTCGGCTACGCTTTCACGTCAGCCCAAACAACATTTTCATTAACAACATCGCCGTATACTCAAAATTTCGACGGATTAGCTAACACTGGAACGAGTAACACATGGACAAATGGAGCTAATCCACCAGCAAGCCCTGGAGCCGGCTGGCAGTCGAATAGAAGCTCGTATAATGCCTCTGATGGTTCCAGTAATACTGGGGCACTCTACAGTTTTGGGAGCAGTGGATCTAATGAGAGAGCATTAGGTTCCTTAGCAAGCAACTCGACTCAAACCATAATATATGGTGTTTGCTTTACGAACAACGCTGGCTTCACGATAACCAGCATAAATGTCAGTTACACTGGAGAGCAATGGCGACGGACTGCAGCAAATGACGACAAACTCGTTTTTGAATACCAAGTAGGAGTCAACACTGTAACTGCAACCAGCCCTTGGACAAATGTTCCAGCCTTAGATTTTACTCCACCACAGTCAGGCACCCCTGATGTTTCACTCGATGGTAATGCTGCAGCAAACAGAGTAAATCTTTCTTCCTCAATCACGCTCAGCGTGCCTCCAGGTGCGGATTTTTGCCTTCGATGGTCTGATGCTAATAGCAGCGGAAATGATAAAGGAATGGCGATAGATGATTTCCAAATGTCATTTACGACGACCTCAGCAGCTCCTGCGAGTATAATGGGAAGGGTCATAGACTCCGCAGGTCGTGGTATATCCAATGCCTTTGTCACGCTTACAGGTGGCAGCTTAACTACACCCATAGTCAGAAGAACCAGCACTTTTGGTTACTACTCATTTGAAGATATCCCAGTTGGTGAAACCTATATCATTTCTGTGTCTTCAAAACGTCATAGGTTCAGTCAATCAACCCACGTCGTAATCCTGCAGGATAATATAAGTAACTTAGACTTCATAGCTGACGATCAATGAAGATCCAAAGTTATTGAAAAAGTAATTCTTGCAAACAATGGGAAAATCAAACAAACTGATAATGCTTGGTTTTCCCATTTTTTGTTTCTGCAGGTTTGAGTATGAGAGTTATAGCAGCTGTAATAGCAGTATTTGTTCAATTTACTTTTTGTTTGGCTCAGAGAGACTTGGGACTCCGCCCCGATGAATCTGGTGGACCTTTGATTTATGAACAAGCTGCCTACGATGTAAAGTCTTATGACATAACAATTGAAGTTATTCCCAGGGAGAGAAAAATCATCACTTCTTCATTAATTACGGCAAAGATAGTCCAACCTATCGATTGGTTCGTAGTGGACTTAAAGGATAATTTCATCATTGATGAGATAAAAGAAGGAAATCGGCAACTTAATTTTGAGCGTAGCGCTGGCAAGTTATGGATCAAGCTGCCGATGACCAAGCAGCCCAATGATACTGTGACAATCAAAATTTCATACTCAGGTGAACCACGAGTGGCCCCTCGTCCGCCCTGGGTTGGTGGGTTTGTATGGAATAAAACAGCGGATGGCTCTGATTGGATCGCAGTAGCATGTCAAGCAGATGGTGCAGATCTATGGCTGCCAGTAAAAGATCATCCATCCGATAAGCCAGAATCGGTAGCGTTACATGTAACCGTTCCAAAAGGTTTATACGTTGCTTCTATTGGTAAGCTAAAGAAAATTGAGGAAACCAGTGATAACAAATTAACCTTTCACTGGTACATGTCTAATCCCGTAAACAACTATAACATCACCCTGAACATAGCACCATACAAAATCATAGAAGATGAATATAAAAGCATCGATGGAAGCCACTTCCCAATAATCTTCTACGCCTTGCCGGAGCATTACGAAAAGGCTAAAGACTTGGTTTTACAGGCTAAAAAATTCCTGACCTTCTATGAAAAATATCTAGGACCCTATCCTTTTCGTAGCGAGAAGTTGGGTATAGTCGAAACGCCATATTTGGGCATGGAACACTCAACCATAATTGCATATGGCAATGATTTTAAGAACAGTGAATATGGCTTCGATTGGCTTTTGCTTCATGAGTTGGGTCACGAATGGTGGGGTAATCTGGTCACGAATGCAGATTGGAAAGACTTTTGGCTTCATGAAGGTTTTCAGTCCTTTATGGATACACTCTACATCGAAGAGATAGCAGGCCGTGAAGCTTATTTTAAACACATGCTGTCACGCATGAAACAAATCAGAAATAAACAGCCTGTAGCCCCCATAGCGCCTAGCTTTTCGTATCAAGTCTACATGGCAGCGCCTGATTATACGAAGAGTGATGGCGACATTTATAATAAAGGAGCTTACATATTGCATACCCTCAGATACCTCATAGGAGATGCAGCATTTTTCAGAGCACTCAGAAAAATGGCTTACCCGACCTCAGCCATGGAAAAACTAAAAAATGGCAACCAGGTAAGGTTCGCTACCACCGACGATTTCATCACAATCGCTGAACAAGAATCCAACACGAAACTTGACTGGTTTTTTCGTACTTATCTAAGACAGCCCGCCTTACCTAAACTAGTAGTTAGAAAAATGGATGGCAAAACAGAACTCAGCTGGGAAACACCTGATAATCTCGAATTCCCAATGCCAGTTGAGATTGAGCTAAATGGGAAGCTCATGCGAATCGAGATGCACAACGGAAAAGCTCTAATCGAAAACTCATCATCTGATTTAAAAATCGATCCGAAGGGTTGGATTCTCAAGACAATCGATTTCAAAACTCAATATTAGCCCGATTGATAATCATCTGAAAGACTACACTTTCGCATACTATTCTGTTAAACTTTCATTAAAAATTAAATGTCAGAGCTACCACTGGTCATCGTAAATCCACAGGCTGCCGCAGGATCTACAAGAGAGCGCTGGGCAGAGATAGCGTCCGATTTAAGGGCGCACTTCGGAGCTTTCCGTGTAGCCTTTACCAAAAAACCAGGAGATGGAATTCAGCTCGCACTGGAGGCATGTAAGCGTGGCAAACGACTCATAATAGCCTGTGGTGGTGACGGCACCATAAACGAGGTTGCCAACGGGATTCTGCTTTCTGAGCAAGATGTAGAACTTGGAATATTACCATCCGGAACTGGAGGAGATTTTAGACGCTCTCTAAACATCTCAACGGAGATTAGACAGGCAGCCAAACAATTAAGAGAAAGCAGTACAAAGCTTATAGACGTTGGTAGAATTCTATTCACAACCGATTCTGGCAAAAAAGAAACTCGATATTTTCTGAATGTAGCCTCATACGGTTTATCTGCCTCTGTCATCAAGCGTGTTAAAAGCATGAATTTTAACTGGCTGCCAATCTCTGAAATGAGAGGTCAAGTCAATTTTGCTCTCTCTACATTACAAGAAATCATAGCTCTCGACTATGTGTATTCAAAAATCAAGTTAGACAGATATCGTGAGAGTGCGCTATCGAGCCTTAATTTCTGTATATGCAACGCAAGATTTTTTGGTGGAGGAATGAAAATAGCACCCAATGCAAAGTTAGATGATGGCGCTTTCGATATTGTAAACATAGGAAACATCAGTGCTTTGAGAGTGTTATTGAATTCTTATACACTCTATCGCGGGACTCATCTGGATTTACCTGAAGTTCAGACTACTTCAGCCAGGTTCATAGAGGCAAAGCCATTTCATAATGGCCAAAAGATCCGATTGGAAGCCGATGGTGAGTTGATAGGCTTCTTGCCAGCTGAGTTTGAAATTATTCCGAAAGCTTTGAAAATTCGAGTTCCTGCTTAGAGAAAGACCCTAGATTAAAATCTTCGGGCACTTGCGTCTCAAACAGCATTCTTTCCTTAGTTCGAGGATGAAAAAAAGCTAATTTAGAAGAATGCAAGCAGAGTCTAGAGAATTTCCTACCACCATATTTTTCATCCCCTACTATCGGATGGCCAATGTGAGAAAGGTGTACTCTTAATTGGTTTGTTCGGCCGGTCACAGGCTCCAATTCAAGTAGCGTCAGCTCATCGAACCTCTGTCTAACCCAAAAATTAGTCTTCGATGGCTTACCATCCGATTTAACTCCCCAAAAATGTACATCTTTAAATTTCCCGATCGGAGCTTCGATCGTGCCTTCATCAGCATCTATATTGCCCTCAACCAATGCGAAGTATCTTTTCTCTACACGCTTGCGCTGAAATTCGCCAGCCAAAATTCTCAAAGCTTCAGGATTTTTAGCAATCACCATTAATCCCGATGTTTCTTTATCGAGACGATGAACCAATCCAGCTCTTAATAACCCGCATCCTTTGGACTCGAAATAATAAGCCAATCCATTTAACAAAGTTCCACTGCGTACTTCTTTCGTCGGATGAACTATCATGCCTGCGGGCTTATCGATTACTAAGAAATCCTCCTCTTCATAAAATATCCTGAAATCTACAGGCTCAGGCTGAAAATTCTTCGTGTCGTCGATTTCTATCTCTATTTCAACAAAATCATTCTTACGAAGCACATACCCTCGATTCTCTACATTACCATTAACCTCACATTTACCATCCCGAATCTGCCTACGTAGGTAAATCCTACTTACCAGAGGAAATTTCGAAAAAATGAACTCATCCAGTCTTTTCCTATGAAAAGCATCCTCAACCTGAAAACGAAATATTTCCTTCATCAATTGTGATTTTATCCGAAGAATAAAAGTCCGAAAAATACAATTAATAAGCCCGAGCAGTCGCAGTTTATTTAAAAACTAGGAGAAATTATTGAATCCGAAAATACATTATTTAAAACAGTAAACTGTCTATCTAGCCCGATAACATCAGATTATATCAATGAAATTTTGATTTTAATTAGGAATGGATAAGATGGCTTGCAGCTAAGTAAAATTGGTTTCGGCAGCCTATCATCTCCTTTTTCTGTCTGCGCTTTTGCCAAACCTGCCGAAACCTCCATTTCATTTAGCAAAAAAAATGCCATTCTACCTGTGCTCGATAAACTCAGTAAAACATCAATATTTACATTCGTATCCTCAGATCAAAATCCTACAATTTTGTACTTAGCGTAGCCTTTCCATTGTACTCATATCAATCACAGAGGGCTTTGAAAACTTAAACAAGTTCTCGTATTATACAATTTTGTATTGTAACGATATAAAATTCTACATTTTTGTAGAAAATGAACCAGTGAAGGAATAATTCCAGTAAGATGAAGCGAAACCTTTTTCAATGCATCTGCAAATTTAGTCAGTTGATAGCCGAGACGAATGGGCTTAGGAACTCGCTGAGTCGTGCTTTATCAGAAATGCATCAGGCATTAGGATTTGAGCGAAGTTTCATTGCTTTGTTAGAGCAAAAATCTGAAATTTTGTCGCTCTATGCAACCGAGGGTTTGACTTTTAATGAATACAGACGTTTAGAGAGTCGGCTTAACAAGGGTTTCTTGTCTGGGCTATTAGAAAAGCCACACGTGATGTTTTTCGAGAGGGTGCCAGCTGAAGATTTTTTCGATTACGCAATCCGTGATTCAAAACCATCATTTTTCGCAGTCCCATCGATTCTGAATAACCAAGTTGTAGGAATTTTATCTGTTGAGGTTACTGACTTTGGCAGCAAGCAAGAGTTTTCAGATTTTCTTCAAGCCATTGCTTCTGTAATTTCTCAAGCCATTAAATCCCAGTGGGAAATTACTAGAGAGAAAGAAAAACTTTACGAGGAAACCTCTTATTTGCAGCAAGAGTTGAGGGAAAAATATGATTTTCAGAATCTGATCGGAAACTCAAACGCCATGAGGCAGGTCTATGCTCAAGTAGCTCAGGTGGCAAAAACGAATGTGACTGTGCTGCTGAGAGGTGAGAGCGGTACTGGCAAGGAGATGATCGCTAACGCAATTCATTTCAATAGCCTTAGAGCTAAGAAGCCATTGATCAAAATAAATTGTGCGGCTTTGCCGGAAACTCTGATCGAGGCTGAATTATTCGGTTATGAAAAAGGTGCATTCACAGGAGCTTACAAACAAAAGAAAGGCAGATTCGAGTTGGCTGATGGTGGTACGCTTTTCTTAGATGAAGTTGGCGATTTGCCATTACAAACACAAGTTAAATTGTTGAGGGTCTTACAAGAGAGAGAATTTGAGCGCTTAGGAGGAACTGAGACAATAAAGGTAAATGTTCGCCTAATTGCCGCGACTAACAAAGATTTGGAAAAGGAAATAATAGATGGAAGATTTCGTGAGGACCTATACTATCGCTTGAATGTTTTTACTATTTTTCTTCCGCCGCTTAGGGAGAGAAAATCTGATATCCTTTTACTGGCAGAGCATTTTCTCGAAAAGTACGAAAAAATTTATGGAAAGCACATTAAACGCATCTCAACACCAGCTATCGATATGTTAACCGCGTACCACTATCCTGGTAATGTCCGTGAGTTAGAAAATGCGATTGAGCGAGCGGTCGTTGCTTGTGATGGACAAGTAATTCATGCACATCATCTACCTCCTACGCTGCAGATGGCAGAGACTTCTGGGACCGTAACTCAAGTTTCTCTACAATCTGCTGTTGCAGCCCTGGAAAAAGATTTGATACAAGATGCACTGAAAACAACCGCTGGAAATTGCTCCAAAGCTGCAGCGCTTTTGCAAACTACAGAGAGGATTTTTAATTATAAGATCAAAAAATACGGGATAAATCCTAAGCGTTTTCGTCAATGATTCAATTACCTGAAAGAGTGAAAAAAAATCTACCAGACCCAGATGAGGCAGAACGCTTCGTTGATTTAATATCAGAGAAAACTAATCTCCAACGCCTGTCGAAGGATAAAATCCTGTTTGCCGATGTTGTAACTTTGGCTTCATATTCTCCCTTCTTAGGAAGCGTCATACTGCAAAATCCACAGTACATCTCGTGGCTTTCGAAACAAAAAAGAGAACAGAAAATCCGCAATAAAGAGGAACTTCTGGAATCATTGGCACGCTTTTCAATGATGAATCTGGATATTCCTATAGGCGAATTGCTACGTAAGTTTAAGGAACGAGAGTTTCTCAGAATCTACCTTAACGATATAAGAGAACTGAAGACTATCGCTGAAGTTACTGAAGAGATTTCTGACCTGGCAGATGCAATCTTTGAATATGCTTTGAGATTTGCATGTCAAGAAATGGACAATCGTTATGGTATCCCGCTTGAGACTGATTTGAAAGGCAAGAACAAAAGGGCGGAATTTTGTGTAATAGCGCTCGGTAAACTAGGCTCAAAAGAGCTCAATTATGCCTCTGACATTGATTTGATGTTCGTCTACTCGGCTGACGGAAAAACATCTGGAACCGGAACCAAGGGGGTAGTTACGAATAAAGAATATTTCGTAAAACTTGCCGAACTCGTGACCAAGATAGTCGGAGGTGGCATTGCCAAAAGTGGAGCCTATAGAATTGACTTGAGATTAAGACCGTACGGAAAGGTCGGGGCCATTGCTATCTCGCTTTCAGAGGCCGTAAATTACTACAAATTCTCATCTCAGCCGTGGGAGCGCCAGGCTCTTATTCGGGCGAGAGCCTGTGCAGGCAATTCGGAGCTTTTCAGAAATTTTTACACCGAGATAGCTGACTTAATCTTTCCGAAGGGCATATCTATTAAAAAGGCTCTCGAGAATGTGCGCATGTCAAAGGAAAAGATAAATCTCGAGTATGATAACACTAAAGAATTTAATGTAAAACTTAGTAAGGGAGGGATCAGGGACATAGAATTCATAGTACAAGCATTACAAATAGCCTACGGAGGGAGAGATTTATGGCTGAGAGTGCCGCATACCCTGATAGCATTGTCTAGATTAGCTGATAGAAATCTTATTTCTGCAGATGAGCTGCGATGCTTATCCGATGCTTATTCTTTCTTACGACGCCTCGAACACCGTTTGCAAATGGAGCAAGGACTTCAAACTCATACAATTCCATCACTCATCGCAAAAAGAGAAAAGTTAGCTAAACGCATGAATCTTAGATCCCTCGACGAATTTGAAACTCAACTAAAGCATCACACTCAAAGCGTGTCAGATATTTTCGATAGGGTATTTGCTCAAAATTATAAGCCGTCACCCAGCAATATCTCTTATTCTGATAACAGCCGACTCGAACTTGTGCGCAAATTCGAGCTACCAGCCCATGTCAGCTCCGCACTCGAAAAACTAAGCTACTCAAACGAAGATTTGATAGAATCACTAAGACGCTTCTGCGCCCTATCACCTTATCTATCTGAAATGCTAATTTCCAGAGAACTGATAGAATCAATCCCAACTGAAAATCAATCTTTTCAGAAAAGAGATTATTCAGAGTTTCTGGAGAATTCACTAAGATCAGCGGGCTCATTCGCAGAGAAATTATCTAATCTTCGAAGGATGTGGGCCTTTTTGTATCTTGAGATTGCGGCTTTCGATACTTTTGGCAAACTACATTTATCCCAATCTAAACTCTTGCAAACTGAACTGGCTGATGCTAGCATTCGTGTCGCCCTGAAACTAGCTAGTCAAAATTTAAAGGAAAGCCCTACCCTTAATGTTTTTGGACTCGGTAAGCTAGGTGGAAAGGGAATGGATTATGGCTCTGACTTAGACATAATCTTCATAGTAGATAAACAATCCCAAGATCACCATCAAAAGATATGTGAAACGTTTCTTCGCGTCATCTCCGGTTTCACACGCGAAGGAAACCTATACAGAATCGATTTAAGACTTAGGCCCTACGGAAAAGACGGTGCGCTATACATATCAAGTAACGCTTTTCTTGAGTATCTACGAGAAAAGTCAGCAATATGGGAATGGCTTGCTTACATAAAGCTTCGCTCCATAAGATCCGAGACCAAATCCTTAGAGCAGAAAGCTAGAGAAATTATTCATGAGCGGGCCAAATCCGTCGATTTCAAAATTCTAAAAGAGGAGACGAACAAAATACGAAGACTCTTAGAGCAACAAAAAAGCGGAAAGTCAAAGGCTTTCAATTTAAAATTTAGTGCAGGAGGCAAGCTAGATGTCTATTTTGCTACCAGATTTATCCAGCTGCGTGATGCGATTTTCGATGAAGATGAAGATCGGTCTACGCTTGGTATCCTTAAACGTCTCTACAAAATGGGCTCAATAGACTTTGAGAGTTACAAAGCCTTCTATGAAGGCTACGACTTTCTGAATCGCTTAGATCATGCTCTTCGCATGATTGTCGGCCCAACTAATGTATTACCTACATCTAATCCGCAAGCTATGGAATTAATCATCGAGCGATTAAAGCTAGGTTCTAGACAAGAGTTAGAGGAAAATCTCCTATTTCATCGTCTTTCGATAAATCAGGCATTCGAGAAAGTTCTAAGTTGATGCGGTTTACGATCTTACACTTTGAAACACTTGAATCAACCAACGACGAGGTTATAAGACAAGCCAGATCAGGAGCTCCTGAGGGTTTGTGCGTCATAGCTAGATCTCAGACCAAAGGGCGAGGTCGATATGGTCGATCATGGTCATCTCCACCAGATGCAGGACTTTACTTGAGCCTGCTGCTACGCCCGTCGATTAAAACTGAGTTCTTCCCATTAATTACGCTCATGTCAGCTGTTGCAGTGCATGACACACTTGAAACTCTCTACTCGTTGGAGTGCGACATAAAGTGGGTAAACGATATTCATGTTAAGCAGAGAAAAATCTGCGGTATTCTTAGCGAAGCTATTGAAACTGATTATGGAAATGCAGTAATAGTGGGCATTGGGATAAACCTGCTCCGCTCAATAATATCGCAAGAGATCTCTGAAATAGCCACTTCCATAGAAGCTGAGACAGATATGAGACCGAATAAGGATTTACTAGTAAAAAGGCTTCTTGAGCAGATCGATTCACTTTATGAACTTCTAAAAGGGCAAAATGGTGACGAAAAAATACGATCCGAATGGATTAAACGTTCCTCCTACGCATTTGGGAAAAGAGTCAGAGTAAAACTAGAAGAAGAAATTTTATATGGAGTCACTGAGGGAATTGAGGAAAATGGGGCATTGATTTTAAGGCTTGATTCGGGGCATATAAGAGTGATCTCTACCGGCGACGTGCAGGAATTACGGGAAAATTAGCTGCACGCTGTAACAAATCCAACTTAAATATGAAATCTAAGCGCTGTGAAAATTTGAGTCAGGGACTATAAGGATTTTTAATCACGCATGGGTTTGAATTTTTAATTAACGGAATGTAAATTAGAAGATGCTAGGGATCGATATGAAAGACGAAGGAACTAATTGGGCTGAAACAACTCAAAAAATGGAAAAATCCGGTGGAGTTTTGATCAGGACTACGATACTAACGAAGAAAAACATGATAGGGCTTCTTAGTTTAAAAACTGCTGCAATTGGCGGCATTATTTGTCGTTACGATCCTAGAGAACCAAAACCTGCTATGCAAGTCTACGATGATCCAGAGAAAGCAGAAGAATGGTTCATAAAAAGTTTGAAAACTAGCCAGCAAAATGGATGGCGCATAGTTTATGATGGCCTGCCTCTACACGGCTAATCTTATATGCTTTTAGCAGTTGATATAGGTAATACAGCTACTAAACTGGCTACTTTTCAAGATGGCAAGATTAAGAATCGTTCGATTATTCCGACCTTAAAGGGAAAAACACCAGAAGAATTACATGAAACCTTAACACAAGAAAACCTTGTATTCTCCGATGTAATCATATGCTCAGTCGTGCCAGAGGTTGATCCAACATTTCGAGCGCTTTTCACGAATTTTTTTGGAAAAGAACCAATTTTCATTGATCATAAAATTGTTTTAGATATATCGATCAATTATAATCCGCCTGAAAGCCTCGGAGCTGATAGGTTGGTAAATGCCGTAGCTGCTAGCAGGATTTATGGCACACCTTGCATCATATGTGACTTTGGAACTGCCACAACTATAGATGTTGTGAACTCGCAAAACGAATTTCTTGGTGGTATAATCATTCCCGGCATTAACACTCTATCAGATGCTCTCTCAATAAAAGCCTCTAAATTACCAAAAGTAGAAATCAAAAAACCTCCCAAGCTACTTGGGAATACAACGATTGAGTGCATTCAAGCCGGTATATTCTTCGGCTATGTTGGTTCGATTGAAAAGATTCTAGTGAATATTAAGTCTGAATTGAAAGAAAATCCAAAGGTTATAGCAACTGGCGGCTGGGCAAGATTAATAAGCGAAGAACTCAACATCTTCGATGCACACAATGAAAATCTGACACTTGAAGGATTACAGATTCTCTTTGATCAGATAAAAAGACTTGACGCATCAGTCATAAAGTCCTGATCTGAGGCAATTCGAATAAAGTAAAAATTGGCTAGACTAAAACTTAGTTAATTAAGCAACGTGTGTTCAGACACAGCATTTAAATAGCAAATTAAAATCTGAATTGAACGCATAGCTTGCGCATTCGTAAGCGTTAAATCACCTCTCTACATAAATTGTATTCAGATGACACTATGCAAATTCTACATCTACTTTATGCTTTATGACACCCTTCTCATAACCTTCTTGAAGTAATCTGCGCACGCTTTCCCGACCTTCCTCACCATAATCAAGGGTTAACTCGTTGACCCACATGGAGATGAATCGATCCGCCAGTTCAGGTGACATATCTCTAGCAAATTGCATCGCATATGCGAGTGCATCCTCTCTGTTCTCTAGTGCGTACTGAATACTACGCTTAAGATATTCGGACACTTTTTGAATCAAATCAGTGCCAAGGCTGCGTTTTATCGCATTTCCTCCCATGGGCAATGGAAGCCCTGTTTTTTCATACCACCATTCACCCAAGTCTAAAATCTTATCTAAACCCAGATCAGCATAGTAAAGCTGTCCCTCGTGAATCAATAAACCAGCATCCGCTTCACCTCTTTTCACGGCGTCTATTATCTTATCAAATGAAACAACGATGTAATCAAATTCTTGATTGTAAATTCTCAACGCCAAGAAAGCGCTGGTAAGCTCACCTGGAACCGCTATTTTAAGCTTACCGATATCTTCCTTTTTCTTAGGCTCTAATGAAACCAATATTGGACCATATCTTCTACCAATGCTTGCCCCGTGTGGGAGAAGAATATATTTATCTGCAACGTAGGCATAAGCGTGAAAACTAATAGCCGTTATATCATAAGTTCCTTTCATCGCCTCCTCATTCAATGTCTGGATATCCTTGAGAATATGCTCAAATTTTATATCACCAGTGTCTAGCTTATTAGTAGCCAAGCCATAAAACATAAATGCATCATCAGAATCTGGGGAATGCGCTAATGTAATTCGTCTTAAATCAGTCTTTGTATCCATGTTGTAAATTCTCCTTTGAATCCTACCGTGAAAAATTACTGTATCGTGTAAAACTTTTATTTTACCGTTTTCATGAAAACCATCAAAAATACGCCTCGAATCATTTTTCAAGCTATTAATTTGTTAGGGTGTATCGGTCAAAACATGAGAAATCGAAAGAGTGTCAAATTAAGTCTTCAAAATCAAAAATTCGTGCGTTCTTAAAACTTAGAAAGCAAAGTCACTTCGAAGGAGTCATCTAATGCTTTCCCTATCAGACATTATTCGACAGATATTCTGACATTCTGAGCAGCGATTTGAATAAAAGTCTTTCATGAGCTCTCGAAAACACCTGTTGATTAAACTCACACTAATCGAAAAATATCATCACTGTACTCAAGACTTCGCAGAGATTCATTCTTAGTCGCTCTTTATCAAAGCAGGGAAAAGCCTGAGAATGTTTATAGCCAAAGCCATATTTGAAACGAAATTGTGTGCATTTAGTTAGTGCATTGATGTTTCT
Organism: uncultured Blastocatellaceae bacterium; assembly: GCA_964486055.1. Lineage (GTDB taxonomy): Bacteria > Acidobacteriota > Blastocatellia > Pyrinomonadales > Pyrinomonadaceae > J014. The sequence continues at coordinate 33,410 of CAZALE010000001.1, read as the reverse complement.
CATTCGCTTGCACCTCCCCATTCCGTTTTACGAGAATGAGGAATATCGAATTGATCGAGTATTCTATAACACAAATGTTCAACCAACTCATCTATGGTACTTGGGCGATGATAAAAACCGGGACTTGCGGGCAAAATTCTCGCACCGGCTCGCGCAAGTTTAAGCATGTTCTCAAGATGGATGGTGCTATAGGGTGTTTCCCTAGGGACTAAGACTAACTTCCGACCCTCTTTAAGCGTTACATCAGCCGCGCGATGAATCAAATTTGTCCCAGCACCAGAGGCTATTGCGCCCAGCGTCCCCATAGAGCATGGAACTATTATCATGCCTTCCTGTTTATATGATCCGGAGGAAGGCTTTGCTGCTAAATTATCAAGTCTCCATAACCGAATTACTTTAGAATCCCTCGAAACACCGAGCCATTCATTTACAAGCTCAGTAGTTGCATCGCGAAGATTTATACCCATTTCAACCTGCGCTACTAGAATGGCCGTTCCAGAAAATATCAGATTTATCCTAGACACTGCTCCGCTCTCTACAAGTAGCTTAAGAGTGCGATGTGCGTATATGGTTCCTGAAGCCCCCGTTACAGCAACCGTCAACTTCATAACAATTTCAACTCTACACTTTTTGCATCTCTTAAGCTACCTAGATGAATATCGTTAACCAGCCTGCTTTGTGGTAAGCAAGCGAATGTAGCAATTCGAAGCAGGTAAATACCGTTTAAATTCTGACCAGTAAATCTACAACCAAACTACGCTTCGTTTCGTCTCTACTTGCATTAGCTAAATGTTGATTACGTGGAGGAATATCAGGCTTATCTGCTAAAGTTGATATTGTAATCTTATCAATCGAAAATGTGATTTATGAGTGAAAAGGAGATAGAACGGATACTGCTGAAATACAAGGAAGGCACTCTTTCATCATCCGAAGCGGCAAGTAGTATAAAAAATTTGTTTTATGAAGATTTAGGATTTGCAAGAGTTGATCATGCTAGGCCGCTAAGGCAAGGATTCCCTGAAGTCATCTTCGGAGAGGGAAAAACGCCAACGCAAATAATTAAAATATTCGAGCGACTCGCCTCCCGCTCACCTAACATTTTGGTAACCCGAACATCAGAAGATGTATTTATGGAAATACGCAAAACTATACCTGATGTTGAATGGCATGCGGAAGCTCGTTTAATACGGCTTTTTCGTGACAGAACGGAAAAAGGCATCGGTGAGATTGCGGTAGTGACTGCCGGAACTAGTGATATTCCAATAGCAGAGGAAGCTGCCCTGACAGCTGAAACTATGGGCAATAGAGTAAAACGCATCTGGGATGCCGGCGTCGCTGGCATTCATAGAATCATTTCTGAGCGCGAAACGTTAAGAAAATCTAACGTTATCATAGTTGTAGCCGGAATGGAAGGAGCATTACCCTCAGTTGTCGGCGGGTTAGTGGCAGTCCCTGTAATTGCTGTGCCAACGTCCATAGGTTACGGTGCTAGCTTCAACGGCTTAGCTGCATTGTTGGGAATGCTCAATTCTTGCGCATCGAATGTTGTAGTTGTTAATATTAATAACGGTTTTGGAGCTGGATTTGTAGCGAGTTTGATTAATCGACGCAAGGAGCTTAGCTAAAGGAAAGGTAATTAAGAGAAGCAACCTCTATGCACCTATCCAAATACAAATTTTTAATCGTAGTGCTGCTACTTTTCCAATGCGCCTGCCCGCTTATTAAAAAAAATCCGCCATTGGACATAATTTTCGCAAAAGCAGGAGAGAAACGAGGAAAATTGCCGGTAATAATTATCCCAGGCGTCCTAGGAACTGAGCTAGTTAACTCCAAAACGAACGAAAAAGTTTGGTTTAGCCGATCTTCATCCCAAAATGACACATTAGCTTTACCAACTACACCGAACCTATCGGAAAATCGTGATTCACTGGTTCCAACTACAATTATCCAAAGGACAAAAGTTTACCGTTTTCTCCCTGAGGTAGAGATCTATGAAGCTCTAATTAAAGCAATGCAAAAATACGGAGGCTACAAAGAAGGGAGTTGGGAAAATCCGACAACGGAATCAGCCTATGATACTTACTATATTTTCAAATACGACTGGAGAAGAGATAACGTAGAAAATGCCCGCCTACTGATTAGAAAAGTAGAAGAATTGAAGAGAAAGCTCGGTAAGTCAGATTTAAAATTTAATGTCTTAGCTCATTCGATGGGCGGCCTAATAATCAGATATGCGGTGATGTATGGAGATAAAGATTTACCAGCCTCTGAGCCGAAACCAGATTGGGCCGGCGCTAAACATTTCAACAAAATATTTACTTTCGGCACTCCTAACAAAGGTTCAATGGCGGCATTTATTGGCCTTTTGGAAGGTTATTCTACTAAAACCATAACTGGAAGGATCAGATTCTCGAATCTTTCATCCGACGTATTATTTACTTTTCCATCTGCATTCCAATTAATGCCTAGCCCAGAGAATGCGAAATTTTATGATGAGAATTTAAGGCCATTGGAGATTGACTTATATGATCCGATAGTTTGGAAAACCTTCGGATGGGGAGCTTTGTACTCCAAAGCGAAGAAAAAAGGAGAGAAAGTCGAGTTCTCTGAGGAGGCTTCTGAATACTTTGAACGAGTCCTGAATAGAGCCAAGCTTTTTCATGAGGCGCTTGATGCCGAGAGTAAGCCACCAACGGGTTTGACCTTTTTTGTTTTTGGCAGCGATTGCACAAAAACGATCGATGGAGTCATTCTCAGACGAGATCCCAAAAAAGACTCTTGGATTACACTGTATAAGCCGACCAGTTATCGAACCTCAGACGGAAGAAAAATAAAGCAAAGTGAAGTAGAACGGCTCATATTCTCACCCGGTGATGGGCGCGTTACCAGAGAATCCCTCATTTCAGCAAACATTCTAACTAAAGTAACTTCTCAACGATTTTCTCCGAACGTTGTTAATTTCTTCTGCGAAGAACACGGTGATCTAGTAAACAACAAAATAGTTCAAAATAACTTTCTAACGTCTCTGATTCTCGAGGGTCAATAGATAAATTTGGTAAAACACGATTTTAGCCTCAAATAGCAGCAAGATGATAAAATCAAGTTATGGAGGATAGAAAGCAGAGTTCGCTTGCCGATTTGGCAAAGAGGATTGGGAAACTGAGCCCGGAGCACAAAAGAGTAGCCCTAGAAATAGGATCTTCCTTAGCCGGGATCTCTTTACGTGTAAGTCGAGAGTTTATCGAATCCGTAATCACGGCATCAGAAGTTTTTTCACCCGATCAGATGAAATTATGGGCAGAGATTGGAAAACGTCTTGCTATATCTAATCCCGAAGCAGGCGCTAAATTTTTCTCTCAAAAACTCGATGATTTTGCTCATGTTCCCAGCGAAGCGAAAACATTAGCTTTTCAAATATGCATTCGCCAGCAGGTTTTGTCCAGTAACATAGCGCTAGAGACGTTTCAACAAATACCGCAGCTATCTAAGGAAATAAACGACTCTGAGTTTTTGATTAAAGTCTTGCAGATAGCTAATGAAGTAGCACAAAGAAGCGCAAAGCACAGCTCGGATTTGATTAAAGCCACGCCCAGATTGGCAAAACTCCTTGAGTCATTTTCTGGGAAAAGAACCGAAGTGTCCAAATCCATAATCTCTCTAGGCAGCAATTTTGCGGTGCGCACTGGCGGTATGACGGCAGATTTATGGCAATCTCTTCCTGAATATCTGGAGAATTTATCTGCTGAGGCTATCGTAAAATTAACAGAGAAAGCTTTGGTATTTCTCGAACATGGAGGCAATGTAACATTACACTTCTTATCCGCCGGAAGTAAGGTCGTAAATTACCAAGCGGAAATCTTCGATCAATGGTGTGAGTTGCTGAAAGAACAAGCAAAATATGGAAATGCCATTTTAATAGCATTTCTACGTTCATCACCTGATTTCTTCGATCAAATATTTCAAAATCAAAAGAAACAATCTGAAACGGTTTTGCGTGTGTTAGCCGTCATAAACGACATAGCAGAGGTTGACCCGGAAAGTGCGCTTGCTGCCTTTCGCTCAGCTCCTAAAGCCCTAACCAGAGTCTCACTGACACAATTCGAAGACTGGGTTGCTGCAGGCCTTAAGCAAACAGGGACTAATTCTAAAGCAAGACGTTCATTCTTTGCACTCGAAACTCGTAAGAGCAATTTACTATTGCATGAAAAAAGCGAAGGACTCTCGTTAGAATCTGTCAGAAACGTATTACGCAACTACATAGAGGGATTGACTGGAAAAGAAATCGAGATTGAGGCTATTTCGGCAATGCCTCAAGAAGCAAGAATAAACGACGGTAAAACTATTTATTTACCGTCCATAGTCTCAGAATTCTCTGACGAAGAATTGAACTTTCGACTTTATAAAGTTTTAGCAGCCCATGGCGCTGGTCAGATTGAATTTGGCACATACGAAAAGGACACGCCCGGACTTAATGCTGCTTACGCAACGCTGAGCGAGTATTACTCAGCTACTCCGGATCAACTCGACGCCTTCTCACTCGCAGGCTACATAGAGGAGTTAAGTAAGAGCGAACGTTCCCTCACCGATACAGAGCTGCAAGAAGAGATAAAGAAACGCAAAAAGAACTTACCGGAGAATTCCGATTATCGAGCTGTTTTACAGGTATTTCCTAATCCTAGATTGGCAAAGAGAATCTTTGGAACATTGGAAAACGCCAGAATCGACCGTCGTCTACGTAGAACTTATCGTGGGTTAGTCAGAGATCTCGACTTAATGCAGGAGGTCTTAAGAAAGACTCGTCCATCGGTTTTTGAATTACCTTCAGATCTCGTGCCGTTCGAGCTGTTATTTCAGATAACTCTCTGCGGCGGTGCCAATGAAGAGGCAAAACGATTTTATGGTCAAGTGGTTTCGGAAATCGAGACGGTCATCGATTATTACCTGAGCAATCAAAATGCGGGTGTAGCCGACACGCTAATAGCAACAAGCAGAGTATATTCGCTATTTCAAAACATAAATCCCGAACAGAGAAAAAACGAGGAGGAAAATAATCAAGAAGGTGAGCAGGAACAAACGCTCTCAGAAAATGCAAATCAGCAAGGTCTACCTGAGGAAGATGGGAAAAAACAAAAGAGAAAAGTGAATGATCTGAGAGAGCTTTTTACAGCTTGGAATAGTTGGGATGACACATTCGATGACACTCAGGATTTGCGGGGTATGGAAAACTGGATCAATAACGAAATCCCCGAACAGCCATTGGAAGAAGGCGACTCTGTATTTTTCTACGATGAGTGGGACAGAGATTTGAATGATTATAGAGTCGGATGGAGCCGCGTTATAGAAAAGAAAATCAAGCAAGGCGATAAAACTTTCGTAGAAATCACCCGCTCACGCTACCGTGGATTGATTTCATCCATCCGGCAACAATTCCAATTAATGAAACCGGAAAACCTGGCGAAAATCAATAAAGAAATCGATGGAGAGGATTATGACTTGAATGCACTGGTTGATTATGTAGTTGATAGAAAAGCCGATGGGCAGCAGTCAGAGAGAATCTACACGAAAAGATTGAGAAAAAAAAGAGATGTAGCAGTCTCGATTCTCCTGGATCAATCTTCATCAACCGCCAGGACAATAACTAGAAATCCAATGCAACCCTATACTTATCCAGGTCGCAGAATAATCGAAATAGAAAAGGAAGGATTGGTTTTAATCAGTGAAGCTCTGGAGGCTGTCGGAGATCCATACTCAATATTTGGTTTCACGTCAGAGGGTAGACGCAATGTCAAATTCTACATGGTTAAGGATTTTGATGAAAAGTATTCCGAGGAAATAGAAAGGAGAATAGGAGGCATAACTTTTCAAAACAACACGCGTCTTGGTGCTGCTATACGTCATGCCTGTGCAAAACTGTTACGCCAAGAAGCCCGAACAAAGCTGCTCATAGTTCTAACAGATGGAAGACCATACGATCATGATTATGGTGACGCGCGTTATGCCCGAGAGGACGTTCGTGAAGCACTCACGGAGGCTAAAATAAAAGGCATCAGGCCATTCTGCATTACAATAGATAGAGAGTCAGAGTCTGAATTAAAAGAACTTTATGGTGATGTTGGCTACACAATAATTGACGATATTCTAAGTCTCCCCGAGAAAATACCTGGTATATATCGCCGCCTTACGACTTAAAAAGATTTGTTGCTGAAAGCTTTAATCAACTTTTGACCAAAAAACGGCTTGATGACCCATCCTCAAATTTATAATCATTTTAAAAATAGATCAAAAGCCGCTGATCTCACAGCGGCTTTTGAACTTAATGGCTAAATAGCATCTTCAGAGAATTAGAAGGCTCTGAGAGCCGGTATGGCAAGTTCATTACTGATTGTTCCTGTTCCGGTCGGGAATGTCATGGTAAAGGCTTGAAATGCTGATGGATTATTAGGATTCGTCGCCCAATAGAAAGTTTTATTGGATCGACGATATACAGCTATGTCGGATTTACCGTCACCATTAAAGTCTCCACAAAGCGCTTGGTCTCTAACGCTGGATGATCCGGGTATACCAAATTTAGCTATGACCACACCTGGGCCGCCATTTTCTTTGATATACCAATTACCATCAGTGCCCGTACCAAATCCTCTCCATACAGCAAAATCTGCTCTGGCATCTCCGAGGAAATCTCCTACTACATAAAAGTCTGTGTCGTAAGTCCCCCATTGCTGAACTAAAATCAGGCTCCCAGTTGTAGCATCACCAACATAATAGCTCGTAGGTCCAAAAGTTGTAGTTCCAGTGCCTCTTAAAACCACCAGATCAGCCTTTCCATCACCATTGTAATCAGCCCCTGCAATTGGAACGTCTGTAGCACTAGCACCGAATGTCATTTGAGAAAATGTATTGGTCGAACTACGAAGTATGTACCAAACATAGTTCGTACCGTTATCTCTTACAACAGTAAAATCATCTCTACCATCGCCATCATAATCAGCTTCTAACCCAGGAGAGTCTGTGTTTAATCCCCATGGTTGTGGAGAGATATTTAGTGGATTACCTGCAGTAGATCGTCTCACGAAGTAAGTTCCGTTTCTCCATACAGCTATGTCAGCCTTATTATCGCCATCATAGTAACCAGGGGTTACCCTATCTGAGGTGCTGACCCCATATCCTATATCCTCTGAGCCTGTTCCTCCATTGCTCCTCGTTCGCCAAACAATAACGCTACCCTCGACGTTCACAATCCCAAAAGAGGTTCTACCTGTTCCGTAAAAATCGAAACATGGCTTAGAAGCTACTGCTGCAGTCTGTATATCCAGAGTAGCACCCGTAACACTACCTGCATCACCAGCTGCACCATCTAAAAAGCGCAGTGTCCATGTTCCATTTGGGTTAGTCACAGAGTTGAACGCAGAATTTATGCTCGTAGTCGGTGAAAAGCTAGACGCAGATTGTGGAGCAGGTTGGGTTGCCCGATACGTGCCACCAGGAATAATACCAGTAGAAGGCGTGTTAAAAACTACCGTCCACCAGTTAGTAGAAGTCCCACTATCTTCAAATCTGTATGTATTTGAGGAATCGAGTATTGATGCATCCCCACAGCCCGTTGCAGATGTTGCCCCCGTTTGGCTGAAAAGAATGTGCGATGGGCTACCTCCAGGAGCTATCAGAATAGCTCTTATATCACCTACATAGGAATGAGAAGCATTAAATTGTACGGCAACATTACTGACTGCCCCACTTAATCCCGTTACATTAAAGGTAACATTTAATGGAGTAGCCGTACTATAATTACCACAACCAGCAGTAGAGTTATCTGGTATTGGTCCTGTCCCTGAGCCAACAAAAGTTGCTGCTGGCGTTGCTATTACTTCTTTTGTCTCGCTTTGATCCGCCTGAGCTTGTGTCTTATTGATACTCGCAACATACCACAAACTCAAAGCAGCTATGCATATCATCGATAAAGCAAATAATAGTGATTTTGTATTTTTTTTCATCGGATTCCCTCCTCTTCAAAGTAAGATTTATGACTATCCTATCTTTTGGCTTCAATTAAAATGCTTAAAGCCAGAAGAAACTGAGTGGATTCATTGTATAAACCTATCTAGATAAATGTCAAGCGAATTCTTATCATAAAGGCAAGTTTTTTCCAAAAATTTAACCATTGTCCACTGCGATCCTTGATTTTCCAGGCTTATGTGTTAGTGACTTATAAGCGTCGCAGAGCCAGAAAAATTAGTTTATGGTATTAACCTCTTCTGCTGACAGCTCATCTATTGTTGCTATCAGAGTTATTCTTACAATTAATTAATCATTGACGCCTTCAAAAACAATGTTTTACAATCGAAGAGACGGACCTTTTCCGGGAGTCGCAAATGTCATTTTCTAAAAATAAAATCAGCCTAATCTACGTAATCTCAGCGATGCTTCTTCTAGTCGGGCTTTTCCCTCTGATCTTGACCAGTTGGTTTCTCTCCGACAAAAGTGCAAAAGAGTTAAGGGCTTCCGAGAGCAGATACCAAACCCAACTGGTTCAGGATAAAGCTCGACAAATTGAAATGCTGGGACAAAGGGATTTCGATATTATTTCAGGTATAGCTAAAGGATTTGAGTTATCGAATGAGATAGATTTATCGTCCACTTTGCTCCAAAATAGACTAAAGACTCTGCTCGCAGAAAATCCTTTCTTAGTAGCTATTTCAATTCGGCCAATCAGTGGTAGTCCATTATCCTTATATAAATCTGAAGTACTCGATGAAAATGAACTCGACAGATTATCCATGTCGCAATTGGCAGCTCTTGGTAGAAGAAGCTTTACAATAAGCCAACCTCAGTATCTACGCAGTAGCGGTGAGATAGTAATTGTAATAGCCGTCCCTATTATGAAGCAAGCAGAGATAAAAGCGGCGGTTATAGGGGTGTTTTCGTTGAGGGAATTCAGTGTCGTAATGTCTGAGATGAAGAAAATGAGCGAAGAAGAACTGTGGAACTCGAATTTACCTATTCTTTTCGTTGTAGATGAGCAGGGCAAAGCCATATATCATCCTGATGAGGAGCTGGTAAAGAAACAAAGACTGTTGAACAATCTCAAGATAGTACAAGAATGGCAATCATCGAGTAGACAGGTTCAATCGGCTCTATTACCATTTACTGCGGAGTACGGAAATAAAACTCATGAAATGATAGGCGCGTATTCGACAGCAAATTTTGGAGATGAAGTCTATTTCGGAGTCATATCGATGCAAGATGAACAAATGGCGCTCTCCTCAGTAAAACAAATGAGATTTCAAGCATGGATGATAAGCTTAGTTTTTGCGGCGCTCGCATTGATAGTTGGAGCGATCTTTGCACGCGTGTTAACTAACCCAATTTTCACTCTCGAAATGGCAGCTTCACAGATAGCAGAAGGTAATCTCTCTGCGCGAATAAAACTTGATACATTCAAGGAGCTGCAGACACTTGGTGAAACATTTAATTTAATGAGTGAGAAACTGCAGGATCATATCGAGCGATTAGCAAAAGCTGCTAGGGAGAATCGAGAACTATTCGTCGGCACAGTAAAAGCACTGGCCGCCGCTATCGATGGAAAAGATAAATACACACGAGGTCATTCTGAAAGAGTTGCACGCTTTTCCGTAGTCATCGGCAAATACTTAGGGCTTGATGATGAAGAGTTAGAAAAACTTCGCATCAGTGCATTGCTACATGATGTTGGCAAGATAGCAATCGACGATAAAATACTCAAAAAACCCGCCGCCCTGACTGATGAAGAATTCGAAATAATGAAAACCCATCCTCAGAAGGGCTATAAAATAATGTCTCAAATTCCGGCAATGAAAGATTTCTTACCTGGAATGTACATGCATCACGAAATGGTAAATGGTCAGGGTTACCCTCAAGGCTTAAAAGGTGATGAAATCCCTCTGCAAGCCAAGATAATCTCCGTCGCTGATACTTTCGACGCGATGACAACAGATAGACCATATCAAAAAGCCATGAAAACCGAAGAAGCCTTAAACATTATTAAAAGCTATGTGGGCATCAGATACGATGGGAAGGTAGTAGAGGCATTGATCCGAGCATGCGCAGATGGCAAGATCCGTCCCGTGAGTGCAGGCCATCCTAATAAAATTCAACAGGAACAAACTAGTTAAAAGTTTTATGTAAAACCAAAATGCCCAAATCTTAGCCAATGCTCTTGAACACAAAATCTTCAGCGGCTGATTAGCTTATTAGTCGCTCTTACGCAGTCCAGCTAAATCTTTCATCTAAAAAATTGATATTCATTCGGTACTCTTCTAACGAATCCAAACAAAAATTCACGTGGCGTGCTTACTTTTGTCGTGTTCGGCAACGTGCTCGAGGCAAATTTAAGAACAGTAAAAAGGATTTTGCCGAATATGCTTAGACTCATGATAAATAACTAAATACGATGTGCTGCTAGCATCGTTGCGAGGCGTCAATTATAATCTTCTTTTAAGAAGCTTATGGTTTTTTGGAGAAGAAAAGAACCTCTGTCGACTTCAATTTTAGGTTTAGACAAAAGTATAGAAGAGCTCAAAGCTGAGGAAGAAAGAATAGAAAAGGAATTCAGCTTCCGATTTGCAAATGCCATTGAGAAAACGCGCAGTTCACTCACGGAAAAACTCAATTCAGTATTCAGGGCAGGTAGAAAAATTGATGATAGTCTGCTGGACGAATTGGAGGAGATACTCATTGCAAGCGATATAGGTGTCTCCACAACCATGGAAATCCTGGATTCCATCAAACAGAAGGTATCTCGCGGTCAAATAGGCGATATAAACACTTTAAAAAATGCAATTCGAGATGAAATAATTCGCATACTCAAAGAAGCCGATAAAGCTGGAATTAATGATGAGAGAAGATTTGATCAAAGGATAAAGCCATATGTCTTGATGGTCGTAGGAGTTAACGGTGTTGGAAAAACCACGACTATCGGCAAGCTTGCCTATAGAATTAAAAGCGAAGGAAATCAAGTTTTGATATGCGCAGCAGATACTTTTCGCGCAGCTGCAAATGACCAACTGAAAATATGGGCAGATAGAGCCGGTGTAAGCATAATCCAACAACGACAGGGTACCGATCCAGCTGCTGTGCTTTTCGATGCTTTAAAAGCAGCCAAGGCACGCGGAATCGATGTTTTAATAGTTGATACAGCTGGGAGGCTTCACAATAAATCAAACCTCATGGCAGAACTTGAAAAGATGAAAAAAGTAGCCTCACGTGAAGTAGAGGGTGCACCACACGAAACTTTACTAGTAATTGACGCCGTAACCGGACAAAATGGATTAGAACAAGCTAGACAGTTTATGAAAACGGCAAACGTAACGGGAATAGTGCTGACAAAATTAGATGGCACAGCAAAAGGAGGAATTGCAATAAGCATAGCTAAAGAGCTTTCTCTACCCATTCGCTACGTTGGTATTGGCGAAAAAATAGATGATTTGATAGTTTTTGACCCTGTTAAATATGCACAAAGTTTATTCGAGTAGCAAAACTACAAAAATCTCTGTTATTTAAATAAACAAAGAATTTATACCGAGCGCCTCTAATAAACTAAAAAATGCGATAGCCCTATAACGGTAGCTTTAGCATTTACCCGTAAACGTAACACTAACCATCTGCAAGCGTAAATTAGCCATTCATACGCGTTAAGATCAGTCATTAGCCAATTAAGTAGCTTCATCAGCTATGACTCCGAACAAAGGACTTAAAAACATCCGTCTCAGACCTGTAAAAAAATACAAGCTCTGCATGCAGAGCTTGTATTTTTGGTGAAGATCTATCAGAAGTCTAATGTTACTCCCGCTCAACAATCATAATTCTAAAACGAAAGCAGTATTCGATTCTCTGCTATTACTGAGAGGCTTTCTTTTTATTCAACATCTCCTTTTGTTTTTCAGTGAGCTCTATTCCCATTTTTTGCAGCGTATCAGGATTTAACGTTCCAGTCTTCTTAAGGCCATTCGCTTCTTGATACTTCCTTAAAGCCTCGCGCGTATCTTTATCTAATTTACCCGTCTTAGCGCCTTTAAAGTAACCCGCGTTAGTTAGTATCTCTTGAGCTTTTTCTACTTGCTCCTTTGTTGCGCGGAAGACAGGGCCTCTAGGACGCTTTTCAGAGTCTCCCTTTGCAGAAGCATATTGATTCGGATTTATCGGTATTTGCTTCTGCTTATCTGTAAGTGGAATCCCCATTTTCTCTAAAGTTGCACGATTCAGAGTGCCTGTGGCTCTTAAACCATTCTCTGATTGATACTTCTTTATGGCGGCACGCGTTGCCTCGTCCAATTTACCGGTTTCAGCAACCTGAAGCTTCTTTTGAGCCTGAATTATCTGATCTTTCGTCGCACGAAAAGCCGGAGATCTTTTCTTTTCAGTTTTCTGCGTGCTTTGTGCTTGATTTGTCTGAGTTTCACCTGACTGACTTTGTTGCGCGGATACAAAGGTCATCGCAACAAACACGGTTAAAGCAATATTCAATAACCACTTCATATTTTTTCCCTCCTTTACAATTGCACATAGTCTTTTATACCAATTGAAAATTACTGTCAAGTCAATGTAGCCAGCTACTTACTAAAAAGTTCCCTATCCTTATTAGCTAACTCAGCAATCTTCGACATGAGAAAATCTGCTATTTCTTTATGTGTTCTTAATCTATCTGGCCTTTTATAGAATTCTGATAAATCTAATGGCTCTCCAAACCAGATTCTGATCTTTTCCCCGCCCATCCAATTCCCAAGAACTTGCTTAGCTAAATTATTGCCAAGTCCTACAACAAAGACAGGCACAACTTGAGGTTTAGATTGCATAATTATCCTACCGATACCCGGCTGCGCTGGTAGAAAAGTATACGGATCTGGCCCTAGATTTCTCTTACCTTCTGGATGAAATCCGACTATATTCGGCTTATCTTCAGAACAGACCTCGATTAAAAATCTTAATGAAAATTTGTCAAATTCCCGCTTTTTGACTTCTCTGGCCTCCCGAAAAAATGGTGGGTACATGGAAAACCATCCCATTATGAAATTAACGAACCAGCCAGCAACAGAGTCATAGAAAAAACGCGCTCGTACGGGAAAATACAAGTAAAATTTTCGCTTTGTCATCCTGAAAAGCATTGCGGAAACAACGTACATATCGAAATATGAGCGATGATTTGCAACGATCAGGATAGGCCGATTTGGGTCAGTTTTTTCGAAATTCTCCAAATCAAAAACATTGATCAAATTGTAAGTGCAGAGTTTTATCCATGTCGAACCAATGTATCTCTGCAAAAACGTCATTACGTCTTTCCATCTCCCTGAATTCATCTTACTGGAAAGACGAAAACCTATGCGTTCAATTATAGAGAGAGCTTGGATTTCTTGCTGCGTTGGCTGTGGAAGCATTTCTACTGCTTGACTCTACCTTGATTAGCTACCGCCTCTTGTGCTGCTCTTATTGCTTCCGGATCGCCTAAATAATAGTTTTTAATTGGCTGTAAATCATCATTCAGTTCATAAACTAATGGTATACCGGTTGGAATGTTTAACTTGACAATATCAACATCTGTCACCTTGTCTAAGTATTTGACCAAGGCTCTTAGGGAGTTTCCATGAGCGACTATTATAATTCTCTCTCCTGATTTAATTTTTGGAGCTATCTCATTTTCCCAATATGGAACAACGCGGTCGACCGTATCCTTAAGACATTCAGTCTTAGGAAAGCTTTCAGCAGGGATCTCCGCATACCTCGGATCATTCTTCAACTCTATAAGTCTCTCATCATCGTCTGCTAACCCCGGAGGCCGTGTGTCATAACTTCTGCGCCAAATTAATACTTGCTCTTCACCATATTTCGCTGCCATTTCAGCTTTATTCAATCCTTGCAGAGCTCCGTAATGTCTTTCATTTAAACGCCAGGATTTAACTTGTGGGATCCACATTAAATCCATCTCTTCTAAAATCAGCCAAAGTGTCTTAATGGCCCGCTTTAACACGGAGGTATAGGCTTTATCGAAAAAAAAGCCTTCACTCTTCAATAACTTTCCAGCTTCGATTGCCTCCGCACAACCTTTTTCAGAAAGCCCAACGTCTTTCCACCCAGTGAAACGATTTTCCCTATTCCACTCGCTCTCGCCGTGCCGAACTAAGACTAACTTATGCATAATTTAAAAGCTTTCGATGGTATAAATAGCTTAATGAAAGAAAGAACCCCGTAGACAGCTTCTGCCTTTGAGGATTTGGCATATTTAAAGCAAGAAAAGAAGGCAAACCTTGCAGGTTGCCTTCTTTCATTTAAGTTTACTTGCCACCAACAGCTTCTCTGAGTGCCTTGCCGACTCGGAATTTTACAACCGTTTTGGCAGGAATTTTAATTGGTGCACCCGTGGAAGGATTGCGTCCTTCACGAGCTTTGCGGGTTGCTTTTACGAATTTACCAAAGCCGGGCAGAGTAAATTCTCCAGCCTTCTTCACTTCACTCTTAGCTAATTCCGCCAGAGCGTTGAAGAAGTCCTTGACCTGAGCCTTCTTCAATCCGCACTTCTTTGCTAATTCGTTAACGATTTCTGTCTGTGTTAGAGCTTTCTTAGCCATGTTCTCCTCCGTTTAGATTTTTTTGGATTACAAATTACTGTTTCTCTACAGAACATTGAGAAACAGCAGCTTTTGGATTGGTCGGGGCGAGATGATTCGAACATCCGACCTCTCGGTCCCAAACCGAGCGCACTACCAGGCTGTGCTACGCCCCGACCTTTGATGTTTCAAATAAGAAACATCACAAGTAGCGGATTTTACAAATAGAAGCGGCAAAGGTCAAGTTAAATCATCGGTAAAATCACGAAAAAATGAAATAATTTTTTCCAATGCCTTTGCACGATGGCTTATTTTTTGTTTTTGATCGAGAGTAAGCTCGGCAAATGTTTTGTCAAACATCTCAGGGATAAAAACAGGGTCATACCCGAATCCGTTGTCTCCTCTTGGCTCAGTGGATATTATACCATTACACGTGCCTTCAGCAAGAAACCTTATACGCCCATCCTGGTCTGAAACTGCCATGACACACACAAAGCGAGCCGCTCGATCTTTCTTCCCATCCAATTCTCGAAGAAGTTTTTCTAGGTTTTCTTTGTCCGAGGCATTATGGCCAGCATACCTTGCGGATAATACACCTGGCCTTCCATCTAAAGCTTTTACCTCTAATCCTGAGTCGTCAGCCAATGTCCAGCACCCTGTCTGTAGAGCATAGGATTTCGCCTTTAAGGCAGCATTTTCAGCAAAGGTGTTACCAACTTCATCTGGTTGGATCACGTATGGAAAATCCACTAAACTCAGAAGTTCAATGTGCAGCTGACTCATCTTATCCTTGATCTCCAGTAACTTCCCTGTGTTATTCGTACCTACCAAAAGCTTCAGCATAGTCCCTGAGGTTTTCCAAGAAATTACTCTCAATCCAATCTGACCAAAGCCTTATCCCCTGTCTGTAACTTTGAGTCCTTTTTTTCACAAATTCAGACACTAGCCATAGCCCTAATTTTTTGTCTATTCTCTCATCCACCAATCTATTTTTTAGTCCTTGTATCCAGACATCTGCATCATGTAGCTCACCGAGAGCGCTTTGCATCTCAGCTATTTTTGATGCGAAGTTTTCGGCTACTTCTTGTTGGCTGCATATAGAAAAGGTCTCAATCGAATATCGAAGTCTTTTGCCAGCTATCCGTAACTCGTGCAATGACTCGATATCAAATGGGTCATATAAACTGGTGCTTGATCTTAAAAAAGCTTCAAGGTTCTTTATGATGACGATCTTACCCAAATGCCCGAAAGAAAAACCAATCCTACCGGTAGAAGCTATTATAATCTCAGGAAATACAGACTGAAACTCTCTAATCTGTGGTTTAAGGTTTTGCGCAAAGAAATCGAATGCCTGAGCTCGAACTTCCTTTTGTTCCATTATTAATTTGTTAATTCCCCGTATCAAGATTTCTTCCTCAGCTTTGTGCTTTAGTTTCTCTAAGGCATCACAAACCACATCTCTATCACGGACCGCGCCTAGCATACCAGCCAATAACTTTAGCTTGCGTCTAATCGGCTTCAAAGTCTTCTTGTCCATGAATTCAGAAAAATCCCGCAGAGCGCTCCTCAATCTTCTAATGGAAACTCGCAGGTCATGAATTACCTCTACATCCTCACCATTTTCTAACGCCAGTGCACCGAATTTGACTACTTCATCTCCTCTGGTCAGAAGTACTTTTAGCAGCCCCTCCGATGCGCTAGCTCCGCAATCTAGATCTTTTATCTCACTAGCTTTAGCCATTACATCTATCTCAGCAATCTTTCTAATTATTATTTTTCACCAGCTTTCTTATCTCATCTACGGCTTGAGGATTTTCAAGGGCAGAAAGATCACCTGGATCTTCTCCCATGTAAGCTGCTCTTACAACACGGCGCATTATTTTTGCATTTCTAGTTTTCGGAAGCATAGATACGAAATATATCTCTGAAGGAACAAGTGGTTTCCCCATCTCTCTGGCAACAATCTCTCTTAACTCATCAGCTAAATTTTCATCGCCTTTTTCCTTGAGCACACAAAAAGCTATCATTTTAGTTCCTTTAATTTCATCAGGAACACCTATCACCGCTGATTCTATAACAACAGGATGAGATACCAACAAACTCTCTACCTCAGCTGGCCCGACCCGCTTTCCCGCTACCTTCAATGTGTCATCGCTTCTACCGAGAATATACCAATGACCATCAGCGTCCTGCATGGCCCAATCGCCATGAACCCATATCTTCTCAAAGCGTGACCAGTAAGTCTGTACATATCTTTCTGGCTCCTGCCAAAAACCTCTCGCCATTCCTATCCAAGGTTTTCTGATACATAACTCTCCAACCTCCCCTCTCTCCACAGGCTTACCATCTTCATCCAAAATAACTGCATCGATTCCGGGACAAGGAGCTGGAAACGAACAAGGCTTTATCGGTAGCAGAAAATTACCCATTAAGATTCCACCTGATATCTCAGTACCACCTGAATAATTTATTATTGGTAGTCGGGAATCGCCAACCTTCTCAAAAAGCCACAACCAAGGAGCAGGATTCCATGGTTCTCCTGTCGAAGCAAATGCACGCAAAGATGATAAATCATGCCTTTTAGGTAAATCGTCGCCCTTTGTAGCTAAAGAACGCACCAAGGTGGGAGAAATACCAAGTATCTCAACTTTGTTTCTAGATACAAAGGACCAAATCCTATCCGCAGCTGGAAAATCTGGTGCTCCGTCATAGATAGTCACTGTTCCACCCAGAATTAATGCTCCATAAATCAACCAAGGGCCCATCATCCAACCAATATCTGTTACCCAACAGATACGTGTTCCAACGCCTACATCTGTACCAAAAGCCATGTCTTGAGCTGCTTTTATCGGAAACCCACAGTGAGTATGAGCTATACCTTTCGGGCGCCCCGTTGTTCCAGATGTGTACAATATGATTAGCGGATCCTCTGCGTTAGTAGGTTCAAGAGTTGATAAAACTGCATCATCAGTCTTTATGAGTTCTTCATACTCTGTAAGTTCTAAACTCGATTCTATCTTGACGCCTGTTCGACGCACTAAAAAAACTTTCTCAACTGTAGGGCATCTCTGTATAGACTGTTCGGCTACTCTAAAAGCCTCAAAATTTTTTCCTCGTCTCGGAAAAGCATCACATGTAAATAGCGCTTTAGCTCCAACTGCAGACAGCCTGGAGGCAATAGCCTCAACTCCATAACCTGAGAAGACTGGAACGGCAATGGCACCGATACGATTGACCGCGAGCAATGCAACTACAGTCTCGATCATCATTGGCAGATGGATGCCGACAGCGTCTCCCTTTCGGATACCATTCTTTCGTAGACCAGCCGCGCATGATTCCACCATTCTTTTGAGCTCTGCATAGGTAACCTGTTTGATAGTCTCTTCTTCACCCTCCCAAATGACAGCCAGATTTGAGGAAGTCTCACCTTCAGCCCATCTATCAACGCACATCTGCACAATGTTTAGCCCGCCACCAACACACCATTTTGCCCATTCAATTCCATTGGAAATGTCCAGAAGTTTCTCATATGGTGGGTCGAATTTGATGTCAAGAAATCGCAAAACCTCCTCGGTAAACTTCTCTACATCAGAAATTGAAAAAGAATAAAGCTCATCCCAGTCTTTAACGCCAATCTGTCTCATAAAGCGCATCAGCTGGGTCTTTTCGATCATCTCATCGGTTGGCTTCCATGCTACCGGTAGATTTTCAAAAGTAAGCTGCTCATTCATATCAAAACAATCATAAATCCTGACAACGCAATAGCTCAAATTCTCATGTTCTTTGTTGGAAAACCGGCATTAATCTCCGAAATCCCTTGAGATCATTGAGTAGAACCTTAGCCGTGTTAAATCCAGAAGCTCCGAATACGCCGCCTCCCGGATGCGTTGAAGCACCAGTTAAATAGAGACCATTGATCGGGGTACGATATGACGAGATCTCAGGAAGTGGTCTGAATATGAACATCTGATCGAAGTCCATCTCTAAGTGCATGACATTTCCTCTAAGCAATCCGAGTCTGCGCTCTAAATCCACAGGCGACTGAATAAAGTAGTCAATTATAGAATCACTGGTATTCGGCGCATACTGATTAACTACGTCTATTAATTTTTCTGCCTCCCGATGTTCAATTTGTTCCCATTTCATTCCACTAGACAGTTCATATGGGTAGTATTGCCCCCAAATAAAAAGCGTGTGTTTACCAACCGGAGCCAATGTCGGATCCACAGCAGAAAATGTCATTACTAAAGCGCAAGGTTTTTTTGATGGTATACCTTGTAGATAGTCTGTGTAGGCCTTTTCTAGATAGTCAATAGATGGGCAGAGTAATTGCAAACCACGATGGCATGCAGACGGTAAGCCTGAACTTGGCGCCGAAATGTAATTTGGCAAAGATGATACTGCGCATCTGACAATCATCCCAAATCCATTGCCTATCCTAGTTTTCTTTATCCGCTCCACAAACTTAGTAGGTAGATTTTCCTCACCAATCAGATCTAGAAATGTCGTGTGCACATGAGCATTGGAGACAACAAACCTTGATTCAATGAAATCTCCATCCTTCAGACGTACGCCTTTCACAGTGGAATTCGATATATCAATCTTCTTAACTTCAGAGTTCAGATAGACCTTCCCTCCATGGTGTTCCAGGCATTTAGCAAGCGCTTGAGTTAAGGCCCCGCTCCCACCTTTAGGTCTTTTTACTCCAGACTTGTGAATCATCGAATGCCAGCCTAAAAAGTTTCCCGACGCCATGGCTGAGGGTGGCGGCCCACTTTGCGCTGCAAGCCAACATAAAGCAGCTCGAACACCCTCATGAACAAATGTCTCTCGCACAAGAGATCCATAACTCGTCATGATTTTCCGTAACATCTCAACTGGATTATCTGATTTGCTACCGAAAATCATATGCCTCAAAAGATTAAGAGGAGTCGGAGGTTTCAAAAAAGCTTTGAAAACGCCTTGATTAAGAGCTTCCCATTCTGACACAAAAGCTCTATATCGCTCCGCATCCTCTGGCGATACTGTCGCTATTGATTCACATGTTTTATCTAAATCCTTCCAAAAATAAATTGCACCCTTGCCATCTGACATCGGAGCAAAGGCAAAAGGATCACAATCGATGTACTCAAGACCAAAATGTTCAAGCCCTAAATCTTTGACTATCGGGGTCAAGTGAATCATTATATGAGCGGAAGAACCTACGTCTATCTTATAACCCTCGATTATGTCATCTTGCGTGCAGACGGCGCCTCCAACTATGTACCTGCGCTCGAAAACCGCTACCTTCAAGCCTGCCTTTGCCAAATAACAAGCACAAATCAGACCATTATGACCACCACCAACAATTGCAACATCATATCTGTCAGCCATATGTTAATTCTGCCCCCTAATGTTTTTATGCTTGCATGTTGTAAAATTACATTCAAATTGCCCAACTCAATCGCACTATGAGAGAAGTATTGATTTTCCTGTTTATGATTTGCACACTAACTGGCTTTGCGCAAGTCAGAATCCCTGTGAACGTAATGCTTGAAATACTCAGGTGTGAAGACGAGCGTCGCTTTGATGCGAAGCTTGAAAAATTTATGCGATCCTTGAAGCCAGAAATTCGTAGCCGTGCTGCTCTGGCAGCAGGCAGAATAGGAAATGAAACTGCTCTATCGATTCTCATCCAACTGGCTGAAGCAGATCAATCAGAAGAGGTTAGAGCTAATGCCATCTTTGCGATCGGTGAAATTGAATCTGCAAAAGCCGCAGAGGCGATTCGGAAAATCTTGCTGGATGAAAATCAACCGCAACGTCTTAGAGCCTTAGCCATCGAGGCAGCAGGAAAAATCGCCGCAGCTCACACAAAAACAACATCCGATGCTGTGCGGGCATTAAGAGAATCTATACTCGATGCATTAGAAAACGAGGCTAGAAAAAAAGCTCAAAACCGCACGCTGATTTTGAAAGGAATCACGGCAGCTTTTCGTTCACAATCTGACGATGCAGATTCCGTCGTAGCTTTGTTTCTAACACATCTAGATCCTCGCATCAGGGCTGATGCAGCTAATGCAATAGCAAGACTTAAGTCTAAAAATTATAACGAGTCCCTACGCGTGATGTTGTTGACTGATCCAGATCCGATAGCTCGGGCAAACTCCGCACGTGCCCTCGGCAATGCTCAAGATAAGGATTCAATATCTATCTTATCTGAAGCCGCTGTAAGCGACGATGATCCGAGGGTGCGAGTCTCCGCAATCAGAGCCATCGCCAGCATAAAAGATAAAGAGGCTGCCAAGGAGCTTTTAATATATGCAAGCGAGTTGCTTAAAAACTTCAGAAAATCACCATTCAGAAACCCAGTAGAAAAGAATGAGTTGTTGGAGATAACGACTGCATTGGGAGCTAACTTCGCTCAATCTTACGATGAGAAAACTTTAGAATTTTTAAGAAGCTTTAGAAGCCTTAACCGAAATCTTGAGCCAGAGATAGAATCTGCATACGCGACAGTCGCTCCAAACGAGTATCTGGAAATTATAAAGAAAGACTTGAAGAATGAGCAGAATTGGAGGTCTATCAATGCCATCGCAAAAGGACTAGAAAAACTCGCTGAACTACAAGACTCTAAGCCTAAAACCGAAGCTATATCAATGTTAAGGACACTTTTGAATAAAGCGCCTGTAAAAGCCCAACCCGCTGTGTTATCTGCATTCGCAGCTTTTAAAACTGAGGATGTGGAAAATATGCTGCGCATCTTCCTCGACTCTAACGACGTTTTTGTAAGAGCTACCGCAGCTGAGCTATTAGCACAGTTTCCACCTAACGAAACTACATCAAAAGCCTTAATTGAAGCTTTTCTTAAGTCGATGCAGATTGACGCTGACTACGACGATGCACAAATTGCTGTACTCAATGCGCTCGCTAAGCTCGATAAAAGAGCATTTCTTCAGATTTCAACGAAGGCGTTTTCATCGCCTAACTACTTGGTGAGAAAATTGATTTTTAATCTGATTAATGAAATCTCTGGTAACTTTAAGAGTGATGTATCTGCGTTTGCTAAGCTCGTTGGCACAGTTAGGCTTTATGATTCGCGCAATAAGACAAAGCTTGGACAGGTAATAAATACGAAAAATGATTACTTGCGCGCTATCTCGAGAATTACTCGAGAGCCAAAAGCCATAGTAACTACGGAGAAAGGAAAGTTTACAATTAAGCTAACTCCTGAAAATGCGCCATTGACGGTTGATAATTTCATTAAGCTAGCATCTATGGGTTTTTTCAATGGACTTGAGGTTCATCGAGTAGTTCCGAACTTTGTCATTCAAGATGGAGATCCGCGGGGAGACAGTAACGGAGGGCCAGGATGGCAGATTAGATGTGAAATAAATATGTTGGAATACGACCGCGGGGCAGTAGGGATGGCACTCTCAGGCAAAGACACTGGAGGATCACAATGGTTTATTACTCATTCACCTCAACCACATCTAGATGGCGGCTATACGGTCTTCGGCTATGTAGATGAGCAAGATATGAAGGTAGTCGATTCAATCGTGCGCGGGGATAGAATCTTAAAAATAGAAATAATCGAAACTACAACCAAGGGCATCAAAAGGCAAAACTTCAGATAAAAAGAATGGAATAAGGAAATGGAGTCATTAAAAGCCAGGCAGGTCTCAGAAGTCGAAATAGAGGAAAGTTTGGAAAGAATATCGCATTATCTAGACAACTTATTTAGAATCCCCGGGACAAAATGGAGATTTGGACTTGATGCAATAATAGGATTGATACCAAACGTTGGCGATACCCTCACAATGCTTGCTTCGATTTACATACTCATAGCCGGCGTTCGCTATGGCGTACCTAAAATCACGATTCTCAGAATGGCAATGAATATTGCAATAGATTATCTCGTAGGGGTAATTCCTTTCTTTGGAGATCTGTTTGATTTTTTTTGGAAAACGAATCAGAGAAACCTTAATCTTCTCAAAAAAAGAGCCACAAAACCCGATAAACCTCCCATCGGTGATTATCTATTCGTTTTTGGAGTAATCCTCGGATTGTTACTCATGTTGTCGGCTTCGATAGTAGGCAGTATCTATTTGCTACAGTTTCTTTTCGAGAAAATCTTTAGTCGGTGATTACGGTATTTTAACGTAATTCATGTACCGCAAGATTATTCTCTGCCTGCGTGCTACACGCTTTGGGTGCTTTTTAGGATTGAAGACATTCAATGGAGATGGAATCATAGCAGAAAGATAAGCAGCCTCTGCCGGAGTTAGATCAGAAGCCGATTTCTTGAAATATGTTCTGGATGCTGCCTCAGCTCCATAGATGCCATCTCCCCACTCGATCACGTTAAGGTAAATCTCTAAAATTCTCTTTTTGGAGAGTTCACGCTCTAGGAAGTAAGTTATCACAGCCTCTCTTAGCTTTCTTACTAAAGATCTTTCCTCAGAAAGATACAGATTTTTTGCGAGCTGCTGCGTTATGGTAGAAGCACCTCTTTTAAATGAAGGTAAAGGCGGAATCCAATCATTTGGATCATAATCTCCCTCTTCTTTCGCCTCTTTCTCGCCTTCTCTTACGGCTTCCTCCCAAGCTTTCTGAATTGCTTCCCAATCAAAGCCATTGTGCTCAACGAATCGCGCATCCTCACCAGCAATGACTGCCCGCTGCAAATTCGGAGAAATTTGATCTATTGGCATCCATATCATGTATTTTTTCGGCTCGCGCCCCTCAGCACGAGCTTTAGCTAAACGATCCTCTATCAGAGCTGTGCTTGTCGGATTCTCAGTACGTAATTTTTTTATGTCTGGAAACGTTAGATATTCGTAAAGTAACCACAAAAATACCGCACCAATTAGCGTCAAGAATGATATTTTTACCAAACGCCACATATTTCAGCTGTTTTTCTGAACTTTTACTCTTATACGTCTCATAAAACCCACGACATAAAAGCACTCATCAAGAGCTGAAGTTGAGAATTCGGAGCACTGAGGTTTTACGATCAAAATACTGAGCTGCAATCTGCTATGAATTGCCATTGATCATATTTGCAACAATCTTTCCAGACGACATTACACCCGGCAAACCAGCTCCCGGATGAGTTCCAGCACCTACAAAATACAGATTTTCTATATCCTCACTCTTGTTATGTGGCCGAAAATAAGCCGATTGAGTTAATATTGGTTCAACCGAAAAGGCGCTACCAAGATAACTGTTTAAAGTATCACGAAAGTGAAGTGGATCAATGTAGTGATCCGTTACTATGTGTTTAGACAAGTTTGGTAGGTATCGCTCTTCGAGATACTTAACTATTTTATCGCGATAAATTGGTCCCATGACTTTCCAATCCGTATTGGAACCAAGATGAGGCACCGGCGATAGCACATACCAACAATCGCAGCCATCAGGAGCTAAGGACGCATCAGTTGCCGTTGGTCTGTGTAAATAAAGCGAGAAGTCATCTGCCAAACGTTTGTATTTAAAAATATCGTCTAGAAGCCCTTTATATCTAGGTCCCATTAGAATCTCATGATGAGCCATGTTTTCGTATTTTTTATCAGTACCAAAGTAATAGACGAATAAAGACATCGAATAGGACATGCGCTCGATACGCTTGTCAGTGTATTTTCTACGAAATTCTGGCTTTATAAGATGCAAATAAGTCCATGCCACATCGGCATTTGAGATTACCACATCAGCGTCTAATAACTCTCCATTCTTCAACTCAACTCCCTTCACTCTTTTCTGTGAATCCACGATTATTTGAGCTACTTCAGAACTTAGATGAAGTTCCCCTCCCATCTCCTGAAACAATCTGCATAAAGCCTGAACTAAAGCGCCAGTTCCGCCCATTGCGAACCAAACCCCAAACTCTTGCTCGAGCTGATGAATCATCGAATAAATTGAGGTCGAAGTAAACGGATTACCGCCAATTAAAAGTGGATGAAAACTAAAACAGATTCGTAATCGTTCATCGTTAAAATATCTTGAAGCAAACCTATAAACTGAGCGATCCGAACGCAGCTTTACCATTTTTGGTATGACCCGAAGCATGTCATACCAACTGCAAAAGGGCTTATCGATCAATTCGAATCCTACTCGATATATCTCAGACAAACTTCTCGAAAATCTCTGATATGCCTGTACAGCAGACGGATCAAATTTTGCTATTTGTGAAAGAAGAGTCTGCTTGTCGTCGTTGTAGTGAAAAACATTTCCGTCCTCGAAGCGTATGTTATAGAATGGATCGAGTTTTACTAGCTTCACATAATCTTGAGTTTTTCTACCGGCTAACTGAAAGAGTTCATCAATCAACCACGGGGCAGTTATAATGGTAGGTCCAGCGTCGAATTTGAAACCATCTTTCTCATAAACGTAGGCTCGTCCACCGGGTTTATCCCGTTTCTCTAATATAATCACCTGGTGCCCATGAGCCTGCAAACGAATTGCAGCAGAAAGTCCGCCAAATCCACTACCAATTACTATAATCCTCATGACTTAAAGTTTAGCAATAGAATCCCTCTAAAGCGTAACTTAGGGATATTGAATCCTCGATAACTCTAGAATTTCAAATTGGCTAGAATTTCCTTAAGCCTAATCTTCGAGGCTTCGGTAACCGGCACCAAAGGCAATCTTAAGTTCTCCTCACAGAGCCCCATCTGGCTCATGATAAATTTACATGGAGCTGGACTTGATTCAATGAAGTTCGCTTCCATCAACGGAAGTAACTTATAATGTAGTTTTCTTGCAGACGTCCAGGCGCCAGCCAGTGCTTTTTCAACCATTGCGGAGGTTTCCTTGGGAAACTCATTGGAGACAACTGAAACTAGACCATCTGCTCCAATACTAATCAATGGGAGAGTGATCGCATCGTCGCCAGAAAACACCTTGAAACCTTTAGGCCTTTTAGTACATATTTGCATTATCTGCGAAAAGTTTCCCGACGCTTCCTTTGTAGCTACTATATTTTCAAAATCATGGGCCAGTCTAAGGGTTGTTTCAGCTGAGATATTACAGGAGGTTCTGCCGGGCACATTGTAAAGCATCAATGGAAAATCCCTGACAGACTTAGCTATTTCTGCGAAATGGGCGTATAAACCCTCTTGCGATGGTTTATTGTAGTAGGGTGCAACAACTAAGGCTGCATCTGCACCTAATTCACGAACCTTTCTCGTGAAATCTATGGTTGCTGCAGTATTATTACTACCTGTTCCTGCAATCACTTTAGCTTTATGCTGATGAGCAACCTCTATGCACATTTTTATAACATGCAGGCGCTCCTTTTCTGACATTGTCGCTGATTCGCCTGTAGTGCCACACGGCACTAAAAGCTTTACGCCATTCTTAACCTGCCTCTCTACCAAAGATTTGAAACACTCTTCATCGATCGAACCATCTCTATGAAAGGGTGTGATCAGAGCCGTCGCGCATCCTTGCATCCATTCTAATTGTATCGTCATAAGTCACATTTTATGTATTAATCCGAATTTATCATAGCCCCCAGTAAAACTTCAGCTACTAAAGACATTATCATTCACAAAAACTCGCTGAGATGATGATCAAAATCCTCTGAGAGTTAAAGAAAGTAGCTAGCCTCTTCTGAGTAAAATTCTATTGTCCTCCCAGATTCATCATCTCCAAAGAGTTATTATCCATAAAGCAAGGAAATTTGAGAATCACTTACAATTTTAAGACTCCGCATCGAGTCAATTCCGTGACAGTATTTCTTGAAAGCCTTTCTGCTTTTGAGTAAATTGTAAGAAAAGTCTGCAGGAGGTGACTCAATGTTGATTCGCGCCGTAGACCTCTTAAAAGATGTAAACCAAATAACTGAGATATACAATTATTACATCGAGAACAGCCCACAGACTTTTGAAACTGAACCAATTTCTCCCGAAGAGATGTTTCGTCGAATCCAAGAAATAGTATCTGAGGGAAATCCCTTTCTAGTCGCAGAGGATCAAGCGGAGGTACTAGCATACGCATATGCTAAGAGGTTCAAACTTGATAGAGCCTTCGATTATACTGCTTCAGTGGCTATTTATGTGAAAGCACATCAAGTCCATAAAGGAATAGGAACTGATCTGTATCTGAGGCTTTTCGAATTGCTTGCACAAACTGATTTTCATACACTAATAGCAGCCATATCCTTACCCAATGAAACTGCAGTGAGATTTCATGAAAAACTCGGATTTCGAAAAGTGGCACACTTTTATGAAATAGGTTACAAACTTGGTAGGTGGGTTGATGTAGGATATTGGCAAAAAATGAACCCAATAGGAAATGAATAAAAAAATAATTCACTTTGCCCATGCAAACGGCTTTCCAGCCTCAGCATATAAACTTTTTCTGACAGAACTATCCAAGGATTTTCAAGTTGGATTCCTCGAGAAACATGCCCATAATCCAGACTTCCCAGTAACTGATAATTGGACGTTTTTAAAAGAAGAGTTGAAGATCGAGATAAAACGTAGGTACAACAAACCTATAATAGGTGTAGGTCATTCACTGGGTGGCATTTTGCACGTAATGGTATCCGTTGAAAACCCAGAGTTATATGAACACATTGTGCTATTAGACTCGCCTCTGATCTCCCCAATCATCAGTAAGCTAATCAAAATCTCAAAGAGAACTGGCCTTATTAAAAAACTTCCTCCAGCAAAATCGACGCCCTTCCGGAAAAACTTCTGGAAAACCAAAGAAGAAGCGTTTGAATATTTCAGAAAAAAAGACAAATTTTGTGATTTTGATGAGAGAACACTGAGAGACTTTGTTGAAAATTGCCTAGTGCCCAATGAAAAAGGCTATAAGCTTTCTTTTGATCCTTTAATTGAAGCGCAAATCTATAAAACCTTACCCCATAACATCCCTGAAATCTATCATAAAATCACTGTAAAATTCTCATTCATCGCAGGAACTAAGTCCATAGAAAGCCTGCTCTCACCGATATTTTATACAAAACGTCATCCTATGCTGCAAAATTTCCTTAAGATCCAGGGCTCACACCTCTTCCCCTTCGAAAAACCTATCGAAACTTCTCAGATGGTCAGGAAAATAGTTCTCTCCATTTAGAAAACACCGCTAAGTACGTCATTTTGATTGATTTAATTTGTCAAAATGAAAAAATTTTATTGAACAACAAAAATATTTGTTGACAAACCTTTAACAAATGTTGTAGTTTATTTTTGCAATCGTCATAAAAACGATTGCAATTACTTGTCGCCTTGAAACTTCTGAGATTGCCAGCAAGAAAATCGTCAATGCTTAGCTCGTCAGAAAAAAAGCGAAATGGGTGTCTCGGTTCGATTATAGTGTCCCGCTCAAGAACCCCTTTCTGGAAACTTGCTGCAACGTTCAAGGCGGCACCCCATCCCCAGAGAAGAACTAGAGACGCCCATTTCGTTCTTTTGAAAAAGGAGAGTTAAAAGGATGTTGTTAGCAAGGAAAAAAAGTGTCACCGGATTAGATATAGGCTCAAGCTCCATAAAACTCGTAGAACTAGAAGGAAAATTAAATAATCTGAAGCTAGTAGGCTTGGGATATGAAAACTTACCTGATACAGCAATAGTTGAAGGGCAAATAATGGAGCTCAACACCGTCGCAGAAACGATCCAAAACATTTTTCAAGCAAATCAAATTCAATCCAATCAAGTGATAACTGGAGTTAGTGGATACTCTGTTATCGTAAAAACGATTGTTCTGCCTCCAATGAGCCACGAAGAACTAGAAGAGTCAATAGTCTGGCATGCAGAGGAAAGTCTCGGGTTTAGATCGTCCGAGGTTAACTTTGATTATCACATTACCGAGGAAACCCCAGAGCACACAAAGGTTTTGATAGCAGCCTGTAAAAAAGAAAGAATAGAAATACTCAAACAAGCAATTCAATTCGCCGGTAAGCAGCTCGCCATAATCGACGTAGACACTTTCGCACTTCAAAACTGCTACGAGATTAACTATCAACCGTCAGATTCTGACGTAGTGGCATTGATGAACATAGGCGCCTCTACCACTAACGTTAATATTGTGAGAGGAACTACGTCTCTTTTCACAAGAGATATAACAATGGGCGGTAACCAATTTACAGATGCGATACAGAGAGGGCTAGGAATAGGATTTCAACAAGCTGAGGCAATAAAAAGAGGCATAACGGAAGCAACGCAAGGAGTAGATGAACAAACAATCCTCAGCCTACTGGAAACACCGATGGAATACTTAGCACTTGAAATACAAAGAACCTTCGATTTTTTCCGCGCCTCTGAAGAAGGATACAACACTCAAGTAAGGAAGATACTTATCTCAGGGGGAGGATCAAAATTATCCAGACTTCCACAATACCTCTCCTCAAAACTAGAGATGCCCGTAGAAGTTTTAGACCCCTTTCGCGAGATTAAAGTGGATACTAGAAAGTTTGATCCAGATTATCTCAGTGAGATCATGCCCGAAATGGCATTAGCTGTCGGGCTAGCATTAAGAGGAGTTTAAAATATGATAAAAATAAACCTTCTAGAGTCAGTAACAGAGAGAAAAAGCCCACTAGAAAAAAAGGCAGAAGAGACAATAGGTAGCCCTATTTCTCGTCTGGTAGTCATGTCCATAGTGGTCGCTGCTCTTACTATCTTACTCATCGGTTGGGATGTAATCTCTACTCAAATGGCAAAGGCTGAAGCAGAAAAGCAACTAGAAATACAAAGAAAACGAGCAGCGGAACTCGAGGCAATGATAAAAGAGCAAAAAGAGCTCGAAGAAAAGATACGCAACATAGATGCCAGAGTGGAAGCTATTAAGAAATTAAGAGCTAGCCAATCTGGCCCAAGCGCGGTTTTAGAAGCTATAAGAGAAAGATTTGAGATGCTGCCACAACTTTATCTAGAAAGCATCGAACAGAAAGGTGATCAAGTAACCATAAAAGGCTATTCGCCAAATGAAAACATGGTCACTCAATTCGGTCGTAGCCTCGAGTTTTCGTCAGGACTCTTCACTAACCTAAACATTGAAACACAGAGAAAAGAAAACCAAGCAGTTCAAACGGCAGCAGCCTCTAACAGTGCGCCCAAGATTGATATAGTAGAATTCACGATAAGAACAACTTATAATCCAGCTAAAAAACCCAGTAATCAACCTACTCAACAGGCAACTGGTACTGGACCACAAACCCCTACAAATCCACAAATAGCTAAGAATTGAGAGGTTATATGCTAGAAAGACTCAAAAATCTCGAATGGTATTGGCAACTATTAATCCTTGTAACAGCAGGGGCTATAGTTTGGTTTCTGGTTTACTACTTCTTTACTTCAGAGACCCGTGCTGAAATAGCAAGCTTAAACGAGCAAATTGAGCAGCTTAAGGCCAAAAATCAGGCTGCTCAACAAGCAACAGAGCGAATCAATGAATTTCGCGCCCTATACGCAACTAAACAGGCTGAGTACGAAGAATTAAAGGTATTGCTCCCAGAAGAGCGTGAGATCACCAACGTTCTTCAGGGCTTACAAGATACTGCACGCGAAAGCCGCTTAATAGTAATGCGCTTTAGTCCGCGCGAAGATGTCCAGCAAGAAGGTTTGATGGCAAAGCCGGTAGAGGTCGAGGTAGATAGTAACTTCAATAATCTAAGGGTATTCTTCGATAGAATGGCAAAGCTACCTCGCATTGTATCAATCACTGACTTTAGCTTGAGACAATTACAGGAGCAGACGGCAGATCGCACTTTACATGCTCAATTTCTACTAACTGCCTATTATGCTGCCCCAGAAAATTTAAATACACCTAGTAACGCTCCAGCAAAGCCAGGTAGCGCCCCGGTGCCCCCATCATCAAATGTGCCACCACCGGGACAACCTATGCGTTAAGAAAAATTTAGTTTTCAAGAGAGGATTTATGAAAACCAAAATCTTAATTCTGATAGCAACAATATTCTGCAGCGCATTTATCGCCCAATCTCAAAATAGAGATCCATTCGCGAAACCAGGTTGGGCTAAGTCAAAATCTTCCTCTACATCCCCAGGAGGAACTAAAACCAATCCGTCAGGTCCAACCCCGGTAGCACCACCATCAATTCAGGAAAGAATAGAATACTATAAACGCCTCAGACAAATAGCAGTTCAAACTAATCGTCCCATACCAAAGGTAACTACTGTTTTAACACTCGATGAAATAGCAGTTACGGGTATATTTAAAACCCCACGTGGCTACGCTGCGATGGTAGAGGCAAAGCCTCTTAAACTATCTTATACAATATACCCAGGCGATAAATTTTTCGATGGGCAATTAGTAGCAGTCGAAGAAAACAAATTAATATTTAGAAAAATCACGAAATTAAACAATGGGAAGCTGGTTGCTTCAGAGGAAACTAAGCCACTCAGGCAATATACAGTTGAGCAAGAATTGAGCGGCACGGCCCCCGTCGAAACAACTGCAAAAACTGAGAAAAACCCTGGGGAAATAACAGTTACACCAGGCTCTTCAGAGAATGAAACTAAAAGTCTACCTGAAAAAATTGTTTCTCCCCTTGAGGAGATGAATAAAACTAAAACTGAAAGTTTAACCAGCTCAGATGAGAAAAAATCGTCTGAGAAAAGACAAACTAAAAAGAAGCCATAGAGTTCTAAAAAATAAATGTGAGGGAGGAGAATTATGATTTCTCATCAAACTAAAAAACAAATTCTTAATGTGCTTATCATTTTCTGCTTGTTAACAACAATTGTTTTGGCTCAAAAGGTTGGTCCACAACAAGAGGGTAAAAAATACGGAGAACCTGGATTTCGAGGAGAACCAATAAGCCTCAATGTTGTTAACGCCGACATACGAGATATCCTGAATTACATAAGCGAACAATACGGTGTCAACTTTATAATCGACAAATCGGTAAAGAGCGTTCCGGTCACGGTCAATGTAACAGACGTACCATGGAACATCGCGCTTGATTCTATATTGCAATCCCAAGATTTGGGAGCGCAGGTTAATGGACCGATAATCAGGATAGCAGAGCGAAAGACTTTAGCCGATGAAGCAGCCGTTGAAGCGAAAATAAGAGAGGCTCAACTCGATGCTTCACCTTTATACACCGAATTTATTCGCCTAAATTACGCATGCGCGGGGGCATGCGCCTCGCAGACTAGTTTTAAAGGTGGAGTAATAGGTGGCGGTGGTGCTGGAGGTGAAGATCAAGGAATACTGGGAATCATCAAGAAACGTCTTTCAAAACGAGGATCTGTCGAGGTTGACTCAAGAAGCAACACGCTCATCGTCACCGATGTTAAAGAAAACATTGACGCGATAAGGCAACTAGTAGCTTTATTAGATCAACCCGAACCACAGGTTGAAATCGAAGCTAGAATCGTTGTTGCCACTCGTAACTTTAGCCGAGATTTGGGAGTACAATTAGCAGCTGTTGTGCTAGGTAGCAGGGGAAGTGCAGGCTCTCTCTCAACAGTTCCCGGTCCTCTTGGCACTGGTACAGGTACTGGCGGTACCGGCGGCACTGGTGGCACGGGCGGTGGTACCGGTGGAGGAACTGGCGGTACTGGTGGCGGTACCGGTGGTACTGGCGGCGCTGGTACTGGGCAGCAAGTCCAAAATGCTAGATTAAACCCAAATGGTATTCCAACTGGTCTGGGAATACCACCAGATGGGACCCTTTCATCTAGCATTCCCAACACAGTCATCGGTCTGACTACAGGGGTATTCGGTACGGCTCAAATAAGTGCTCTATTGACAATGGGAGAACGAAAAGGCCAAGCGAAAACTATAGCTACTCCAAGAGTAACCACGCTCAATAATCAAAAAGCTGAAATTGAGAGTGGAACACAAATTCCAGTTGTCACCGCCCAGACCGGTGCAAATGCAGGTGGCGTAGTTTTCACTACTCAATATGTATCAGTGCCATTACGCTTGGAAGTGACTCCACAAATCACTGATGTCGGCACTGTAATTCTTGATATAGTCACCGAAAACAATTCTGTTAGTACCACGATCGCTGTTGGTGGTACACCGGGAATCAATACACAGAGAATGAAGACCAGAGTCGTGGTTCCAGACGGTGGTACGACAATTGTCGGCGGAGCTCTCCTGGATGCAGAGGGTGAGGACTTATTCAGAACCCCTGGCCTTTCGAAGATACCAATCGTAGGCAATTTATTTAAACGCAAAGCAGTGTCCAGACAAAGTAATGAAATTTTATTCTTCATTACTCCTAGGATTGTTCGTTCGGACATGAAGGGTAATCAGCTGCCATCTAAGGTAAGTGACGGCACTCGTACAACAACAATACTCCAGCCAGTGCCTCTCGGAAATCCGGAATCTAATTCTGCACCTCCGGCAAAACCGATAACACCTACTACTCAACCCATAACTTTACCGGTTCTACCTATGACAACTACTCAACCGACACAACCTACTACACCGCAAAAACAACCTTAATTTGAGGTGAAAAGGATATGTTTAGAGAGGTTCTGCAAAATGCATTATCAAAAACTGAAGGATGCCTAGGCGCTGTAATAATGGGTATGGATGGAATTCCAGTAGAGGAAATCTGGAAAACTGAAGGTAAGAACTTAAACCTCGATGTTGCCGTTGCCGAATTTTCGTCATCGATTAAAAATCTGGCACGTGCCAATAGCGAAATTGGCTTAGGCAAGCTCGGTGAAATGACCATATCAACCGAGAATGGTATTTTCATTTTTCGCCTCGTAGGTGAGCACTATTTTTTAGCCCTCGTTCTTGCACCAGAGGGCAACTTTGGACGTGGAAGATATGAGCTCAGAAAAGCAGAGCTTCTCCTAGAAAAAGAGCTAGTTTTCTAGATGCTAAAGCTAGTCTCTTCCCTCCTCGAAAATGCCGGGTTTTTGT